>NZ_PNYA01000059.1 GCF_002879885.1 Trinickia dabaoshanensis | reverse complement strand
GACGAAGTCTCCACGGCCGAGCAAGCGCTTCAGCAGAAGTTGGGCAATAGCGCGCCCACCGATACCGGGGCGCTGACGCAGGCCATCCAAGCGGTTCTCAAAGACAACGACTCGAGCGGCGCGGCGCTGACGCTCGATCAGCTTCAGCGCGCGGCGGTGGCGCTGGTGGCGCAATACAACGTCGATCATCCGCAGCCGAGCGGCGCGGGCACGAAGGTCGATCCGTTCGCGCAAGCGGTCAGCGAGGTGGCGCTGACGCATCAATTTGCCAACATGCAATCGCTGACCGCGGCAGGTCAGGCGTTCACCGATGGTCCGTTGCCGGCGGATAAGACGACCAACGACTTCGGCAGACCGATCGCGCCGCGATCGGTGGATCAGATTCACGACGATCTGCAGCACGACATGGCAGCGGGGATGACGCTGCGCGAAGCGGTGAATCTGGAGTTGGTGCAGGCGGGCGGCGGAGCGCAAAACGATCCGAACTTGGCGGAAGCGTCGCTCATGATCAAGGGCGACGCGCTGGTGGGCACGACCAAGGGGGACATTCTAAAAGCGGCGCAAAGCGCGCTGGAGTCGGAGCACATCTTCACGACGGACGTGAGTCAGGCGGCAGCCAAAGCGCTGTCGACGACGGTGACGCCGACGTCGGGGTTGAACGGGGCCACGCAGCAAGTGCGGCAGGCGTACGGCACGTTGCAGCACGATCAGGCGGCGCACGCGAGCGCCGAGCAGTTGGCGCAGGACGAGCAGCGCTATCACACGGCGCTGTCCGGGCAACTGAACGCGGCGGCGGGCGACAGCACGGGCTCGTGGACGCAGAACCTCGTGCAAATCGACCGCCGGTGGCAGGCCGAGCAGACGGTGCAAGGGCTCGATACGGGCGATGGCGGGCCGTCGGCAGGCGATCTTCATACGTCGTTGCAAGCGGCGCAGGCGCTCGATGTGGTGCAAGCCGCGCGCGGCAGCGGCGATGCGGCGGGCAATGCGGCGGGGGCCAAGGCGCTATCGAGCCAGTTGCAGGGCGTGGCGCCGACGAGCGCGCTGTACCAGGAAGTGATGAGCGATGGGCGCGTGAGCGGTCCGCAGGGCCTGCAGGCGGGCGCGCTGCAAGACATCGTGTCGGCGCACGGCAAAGATGCGGGCGATGCGGGGCAGACGTTGGCCGCGCAAGCGCAGGCGCTTTCGCAATACAAGGGCACGCCGCTGTACGACGCGTTGGTGAAGGGAACGTTGGCGTCGCCGCAGACGCAGCAGGCGATCCAATCGGTGAAGGTGCCGGGCTCGCTGAACGACATGGCGGCGCTGTTCAATCCGATCGGGGCGAATTCGCAGGAGTTGGCGGGGGCGCTGTTCGATCGGCTGAAGCAGCCGCTGCAGAAGCTGATCGAGGCGGGCGATCAAGACGCCTCGCGCACGGGAGACGACACGTACTACAAGCCGCTGGCGCAAATCGGTCAGAGCGTGGGACTGAAGACGGCGGCGGGCCAGCAATTGACGGCGATGGCGAAGGCGGAGCTGGAGAAACTGGCGCAGCAGCCGCGGGTGAAGCCGGCGACGGGTGCGGCGGCGAACTACGAAGTGCCCACGCCGCAGGCGTTCGACACGTTTGCGCTGGCGGCGCAGGACGGCACGCCGATGGAGTTGTATCAGACCATCCTGGATCAGGACCAGGGCAACGGTCAGCTCACGACGCTGTTGCAACAGGGCACGGGCCTTAAGCCGACGCCGACGCCCGGCGGCACGGCGCCGCAGGATGCGGCGCAGTTGTCGACGGCGCTGACGGCTTTGAACGGAGCCGACTCGCAGACGTTGAGCCAGAAGCTCGCCGATGGCCGCAAGGCGAACCCGGCGATCAGCGATGCGACATGGGCGCAAGCGGCGCTATTGCAGCAGGCGCAGGTCGAGGTGAACGACTGGGCGCAGCAGAACAAGGACGCGATCGCGGCGGGCTCGGCGGGGACTCCGCCCGACCCGCTCATCAAGGCGCAGCAAGATCTGTCGAATGATCAGCTATTCGATGCGCAGACGCTGCAAGGGGCGAAGGACGCGCTGGAGAACGGGCAGGTAGCGGCGGCCGCGACGGGGGATAAGAAGGCTCCGGGCCTGCAGTCCGGCGCGGACACGGTGCAGTATCTGCGGGAGATGCTGGGCGAGGGGCTGCCGCCGAAAGCGGCGCTGATGGCGGCGCGTGCTTGGCTGGGCGGGGGCAGCGGCACGGAGCAGTCGCTGATGCAGGCCGCGCTGACGGTGATGGGGCAGCAGTACGTGCAGACGAAGTACGACGGTAGTGCGAACGCGCAGGATCCGATCCAGTGGGCGAAGGATCAACTGACGGATCTGAAGGTGTTCGATGCGGGCCAACTGTCGGATCTGGCGGGCAAGATGACGCAGAATCCGAAGCCCGATACGCAAGCGCTGCAAAAGGCGCTCGATCAAGCGCAGACCGACCTCGGTAAGGCGCAGCAGGCACCGGCCGGCAGCGACGATAAAGCGAAGGCGCTGCAGGCGTATCACGCGGATCTGGCGGCGGCGCTCAATGCGGCGGCCGGGCAGAAGGATGGGGCGTGGCAGACCGACCCGAACAACGTCGATACGCTGTGGAAGGCGCAAGTGCAGGTGCAACAGGCGGTGCTGATGCCGGTGGCGGAGCAGTACGGCACCGATAGCGATCAATTCAAGCAGGCGGCGCAACAGCTAGGCACCGCAATGGGCGCGCAGCAGGTGCTGGCGCATATTGAACAGGCGCAGCAGGCGGCGGGCGGGGCGCAGACCGGCAACGAGGCGGCGGCCGAGGCGCTGACGAGGCAGTTGCAGGGGCTTAAATCGGACAATCCGTTGTACCAAGAGGTAATGGGCGACGCGACGGTAAAGGGGATCGCCGCCACTGCGCTGAACGCGATTACGTCGGGGGCGGCCGAGCCGATGATGTGCACGGTGGACGATCCGAGCGGTAAGAGCGTGCTGGAGCGACTGAAGAGCGTGGGGACGCAGTTGCAGGCCTACTCGAACACCATGCTCTATCCGCAACTGGTCGATGGCGCGACTAACGATGCGCAGGTGCAAACCTTGTTCGGCGAGGTGGATGCGCAAGTGCGGGGCAACGGCAAGCCGCAGGACAAGCTCAATGCGCTGTCGGATGCGATGCTGGCCGCGGGGCCCGACCTATCGGCAGCCTTGTTCGACAGTAAGTTCAAGTCCGGCGATGTGGTGCAGTGGACGCAGCAGGCGAACGACTTGACCGGGGCCGCGAAGATCTACGTGCACGGGGGCGGGGCGAACAACCCGGCAATGGTTCAACTGCGGCACGACATCGAGGGGTTGCTGAACAAGCCGATGGACAAGGGTGGCATCGGCAACGAGAGCGAGGATTCGAATTTGAACGTGCAGGTCATCGCGGCCGAGGATGTCGCGGTGGTCTATGGTCAGGATTTCGGCCTGAGCGCCGTGACCAAGAAAGGCGACGTGCCGCTCGAACTGGTGCAGGACATCATCGAGGAAGGTCCGAAGGCCAGCGGGGCCGATGCATCGAACACGGCGAACGCGGATGTGATCAAAGAGTTGGAGCGTGAGACGGGCTACAAGCCGAAAGGCACGTTGCCGGCGCAGGCTTCCCAGGCACCGCAGGTAAGCGACGACGCGCCGTGGCAGCCGGGCCGGGAGATGCAGACGGCGGGCAAGAATTTGATTGGGCTGCAGAGCCAGGACGGGCTGCACGTCGACACGACCTACGACCGCGTATTGAACGAGATCGGGGCAGCGGAGAACCCCGGTAAGACTCCGACGTACGTGCCACAAACGCTGGCCCAGCAGCAGGCGCTGACTCAGGGTCAGTTCGCCGAGTACGACCCGAAAGAGGTGGTGTACGACAGCGGTGGCCGCAAGACGACGCTCGGTCAGATCGTCGACCAGGTGCTGGCCGGTGCCGGGGCGAAGCAGCCGAGCGCGGTCATGCCGGTGGAGCTGACGTCGCTGTCGATGGAATGGTGGAATAACCGGGAAGGCAAGGGACAGGGCTCGCAACTGGCGATCGTGGAAGGGCTCGACGCGCAGGGCAGGGAAATGGAGGTAGGGCCGGCCGATACGACGGTGCGCCATGGGTATAGCGACTGGCAGTCACACGCTGGGCTGAACAAGGGCCTGCTGATCGCCCAACCGCACTGGGTGCTGGGGGCGGACGGCAGCGTGCTCAGCGACGATGCGTATTGGAAGCAGTTCAAGCCGGATGATCACTGGTGGAACAAAGAGTACTGGGTGCGCGACGCGGAACTGGCGGGCACTTTTGCGATGGCGGCGTTCACGGCTTTCGTGCCGGCAACGGCGCCGGTCTTGGCGCTGGCTATCTCGGACGCTATCGACGCGTACTTCACGATCCAGGCGGTGCAGGGGGCGTGGAGCGCATACAAGAACCTGACCTCCGGAAAGGAGGGCGGCTGGCGCAACGCGTGGAACTGGGTGGACCTGGGGGCGAACGTCTTGGGGG
>NZ_PNYA01000058.1 GCF_002879885.1 Trinickia dabaoshanensis | reverse complement strand
CGTTGGTCCCGCTCGACTCGCGATTGGGAATTGAAGAACGAAGTCTGGCTCAATCCGGAGCGTGCGCCCCGAGCCGAATTAAAGCAGTGCGCGTGAAGCGACGCGACAACTACGTTGACAAACACCGCGCAATGCCGCCATCGAGTTGCCGGGCAACCCATTCATGACGGCAGTGCAAGGGACTGAATTGCGCATGACCATCGACGAGAAGCATTTCGTCGGCGCCAGCATCGCAACGTTCGTGGGCGCGATCAATACGTTTCTCGGTTACTACGTTCAGCTCAATAGCTTTGTCCGGTTGATCGTCGTCTCGAAGCATACGGGTGAAGAGATCGTGCGATGCAAGCCTCGCAGCAGTGACTTGATTCTCGGGTAATGGAAGAAGGAGACCTTTGCTGATGACGACCCGCCACGACGAGTTCGACGACGATCTACTTCGGCATTATTACGAGCGAGAGTTGGAAATCTTGCGCCGGGACTTGCGCGCTTTCGCACAGCGTAATCCGGAGGCCGCCACGCGATTGTCGATCAATAGCGATGGACGCTCGGATGATGCGGGCGTGGAGCGCATGGTGCAATCGACAGCCATTTTGCACGCCCGCCACAGCGTAAAGATCGATGACGACTATCCCGAGTTGTCCGAGGCGCTGATCGAGCGCACCTTTCCGCAGTATCTTCGATCCTTCCCGTCGTACTCCGTCGCACAGTTCGATATGGCAGGGAGGTTCGACAGCATGACCGAATCCGTCCGGATCGAGCGTGGGACGCAGTTGAAGACGACGGAAGGCGGGTGCTTGTTTCGAACCACGTATGACGTCGTGCTGGCGCCGGTGGAAATCGCGCGTGCTCAGTATGCGACGACGCCAACGGCCCCGCTAAACGTCAAGCTGCCGCCCGATGCCAGCGGGATGATCTCCTTGACCTTGCGCTCGGCTAAGATCGGCAGCCGCCTCGATGCGGTTGCCCCCGCCACGCTACGCGTCCATCTCGCGGGCCAGCCGCCCGTGGTTGCCGCGCTGTTGGACACCATGCTGCTGCGCACGGCAAGGGCTTATGTTGAAGACAGCGAGGGACGGTGGACTCGATTGCCGACCATTGCTGTCGCCCCGGTGGGGTTCGGTCCGCACGATTGGCTAGTCACCGACGCAAAAGAGCCCGGCCAGCCGTTCGGGCTGCTTGCCGAATACTTCGCGTATGCCGAGCGATTCCACTTCGTCGACATCGATTTGGCGTCGGTGTGCGCGGCTGCACCGGGCGAACAACTGACGCTGCATTGGGTGGTGACGGGCGTACCGCCGAATTCGCGTGCTGCACAGCAACTCGCGCATGTCTCGGCGGATCGCCTGAAGCTCTTTTGCACGCCGGTCGTCAATTTATTCGAAAGGAAGGGCGTCTCGCTCAAGCACGAACGGCAAAGTGGGGGGTGGCCCATCCATGCGCAGGCCAAGAACGACGCACACACCGAAGTTTGGTCGGTCGATCAGGTGCGCACGGAGCAAGGCGATCCGCTGCGCTCATCGGCCGCGCTGATGACCAGTGCCGCACACCCCACGTGGACACTCATACAACATAGTGGTCCCCTATCGCTTGAGGCTGGGCTCGCTGCGGCGCTGCGTCTTGACGGAGCCGATGGTCCCATGAGAACGGGACTCGAGATGGACACACTGGTAGCCGACGTGACGTGTACCAATGGGGATCTGCCGCATTCCTTGCCGTTCGGCGCATCGGGGGGGGACATGCGGCTGGCCGCCACGAAGTCAGCCACGGAGAAGATCGTGTTGCTCCGCGCGCCGACGGCAATCGTTCGGCTTTCCCGTAGCAACGGTGCACTGTGGCGGCTCATTGGTCAGCAGACGCCCCACGCACTACGGTTGACTCAGGCGGCGTTGCCGGCCCTCAAGCAGCTGTTTCAGCAATTCGCCCAACTCTCGCATGCACAGGCGCAGCACATCGACGGCATCATGGGCCTAAAGCACCGGTCCGTTATGACGCTCATGGCTAGAGCGCCACAGCCGGCAATGGTGCGGGGGATCGAGGTCACGCTGGAAATCGACGAGCAACGCTTCGTCGCGTGCAGCGTCGCCGTCTTCGCGCGCGCCATGGAGCGCTTCTTTGCGCCGTACGCGCCATCCAACAGCTTCGTTCAATTGATCATCGGGTCAAGCAGTATTAAGGGCGTCGTTTTATGGCGAGGCGAGCCGGTGTGCGGTGGAACGGCGCTGTTGTGAAAACCAAACGTTTATTGGAAATAATTGCTGGGCATTCAATGTGAATCGGGAATATTTGCTTTACGAGCTTCGATCAATCCTAACAATGCTTCGAGGTGTTTGGACTTGAAGAAAATCTAGGTAGAATCGCGCGCCTCTGAATGCCGACTTCTTCGTCAGGCTTGCCAATGAATACAAATCTGTCTGTCCAAGATCTGCGAAAGATCGCAACGGGGATGCAGCGCAATCGGCTGTTAACGCTGTTGTTCCCGCAGGGCAATGCCCCGTACGAGATCCTGTTGGTGAACCGCCTCGAAGGCGACGAATCGCTCTCCCGCGATTTCCGATTCGTGATCGAAATCCTGTCGGATAACGCGAAGCTCGATCCTGCTGATTTCGTCGGTAAGCTTATCGCCGTGAAATTGCTGCGCAACGACGGCAGCTATCGGTATTTCAGCGGGCACATCTTTACGTTTCGCCTGGTACGAGCCGATGGGGGCATCGTTTTCTACGAAGCCGAGGTGGGCCCATGGACTCGGTATTTAACGCTACGCAAGAACAACCGGCTGTTCTTGGATGAGAGCATCCATGGCCAAACCGCCACGATCTTCTCAGATTACGGCTCGTTGGCGATCTGGCAGTGGAAGGTCTATCAGAAGGACCTTTCGATGACGATGGCGTGCCAGTTCGGCGAGCACGACCATAACTACGTCCACCGCCGCTGGGAGCATCTGGGGCTGTGCTACTGGTACGAGCACACGGCGACGGAGCATAAGCTGATCATCTCCGATCCGGGGCGCCAGGAGCCGGTCATCGACGGTGACAGCCCGAAGATTCCTTACCAGGACAAAGCCGGTTCGCAGGAAGCGGACGGGATCCGATCGTGGTCGGTCGTTCAACAAATCACCTCCACGCACATTGCGGAATCGACCACCGACTTCAAGGCCATGCCCCATCTGAATGCGCGTAGCGGCGGTTTCGTCGATGCGCGTACCGATGCATGGGCGAGTGATGGCGGGCAGAAGCTGGAATGGTACGACTATGCGGGCCAGTATGCGCACCGGGACCTGGAAGATGGGGAGTGGCAAACCAGCCGCCGCATCGAAGCCATCGAGGCGATGGCACGGCAGTGGGAGGCCACCGGCAACAACCGCTTCGTGATGCCGGGGCGGTGGTTTCAACTGACCGACCACTTCGGATATTCGATCAGTGCCAGTCATTTCGACGATGAATATCTGATTACCTTTGCGCATCACGTTGCCACGAATAACTACCTTCAAGGGGTTGGCGCGCAGGCGACATACAGCAATCGATTTACGTGCGTGAGCAAACGCACGCCATGGCGGCCGATGCGCGGATTCAACAGCGTCGATACACGCATCTTGGCGCCGCAGACGGCGATTGTGGTCGGCCCCGAGGGCGAGAGCCTCTATACCGACGAGTATGGGCGCGTGCTGCTGCAATTCCATTGGGATCGAGAGGGCAAGTACACGACGTGGGTGCGTGTGTCGAGCGGTTGGGCGGGCGGCAGTCAAGGCATGAGCGCACTGCCTCGGATCGGCTCCGAGGTTGTCGTTCAATGGATCGACGGGAACCCTGATCATCCGCTGGTAACCGGTCGCGTGGGAAGCGAGATGAACCTGCCGGCATGGCGGTTGCCGCATCAGCGGGCACTGACGGGCATTCGCAGCCGTGAACTCGTGGGCGATACCGGCAATCGCGGTGGCGGGCGCAGCAATCACCTGGTTTTTGACGATACGGCGAACGCCATTCAGACGCAGCTACGGAGCGACCATCAGGCAAGTCAATTGTCGCTGGGGAGCATTACGCGGATCGAGGATTGGCAGGGTCGGCAGGACGTGCGTGGCGAAGGGTTCGAGTTGCGCACGGATGCAGTTGGGGCAATTCGCTCTGGCAAGGGCATGTTGGTGAGTACCGAGGCTCGCCCGAAGGGCAATTCGCATGTCGCAGACGTCAGTGAGCCAGCGTCGCGTCTCATGCAAGCGCAAAGACAGCACAACGAGCTGGGCAAGCTGGCCCAACAGCATCAGGCACAGGACGGTGGAGGCGACCAGAGCGGCGTGGCCGATGCGTTACAGACCCAGGTCGAAGGGATTAGGGGCCGCGCGGCTCGCGGCGGCGACGGGTCGAGGCCGTGTGGAAACTCCATTTTTTACGGTAGAAGGTTGGCTACGCCGCGAGGTCGAACGACTTCAGTCGATCGACCGGCGCAAATCGAGAATCGTGGTGACAGAAAGCCCTTCCGGGCTCTAGCTTCGCGCCAACCTCATGCTCTTCATCGCTCTCAAGACGCCAAGTATATTGATGACCCGCTTGATGTTGTATGCAAGCACTTGAAGGCTCATTTCCGTGCTCACTCGCCTAAGCGTTCGAGTCAGGAAGTGAGCGGGAC
>NZ_PNYA01000057.1 GCF_002879885.1 Trinickia dabaoshanensis | reverse complement strand
GGTCAATTGCACCCATGCGCGGTAGCGCGGGTTGTGCTGCGAATCTTCTTGCTCTATGCCCAACTGGCAGTCTTTTAAGACAGCGCTATAAGCCGTTAGCGACACGAGATCTTGAGCCGCAACGCTTTCCAAGCACGGGTCCCCATCGAACCCGTAGCAGGTGATATCCATCGTAATGCCCATGTCCGTTTGCGGCCTAAGGTGACGTGAGAACAGTGCCGCAAAGCACATGCCAACCTGATCTAAGCTGAGGCCGCGCGGTAGACGATGGCACCTATTGATGCCCTTCCGCGCCCGCGACACAGTTCCTGCCAAAACGCTTCGCGCGATACAGTCCGCGATCGGCTTCCTGCAAAAGTTCGCTGACTAACGCGAATCCCTGCTGCTCGGAGGTGGCAACGCCAACCGATACCGTCACCCGTCCCTCGGGGGAGTGCGGTGCGCCAATGTTCAGAGCCTCGACTGAACCACGCAGTGACTCGGCAATCGCTGCCGCACTGTCCATGTTGCAGTTCGGCAAGACGACGACGAATTCCTCACCTCCGAAGCGGGCGACGAAATCCCACTGGCGCCGCAGTGCCGATTGGAGCGCCGTAGCGACCGCCCGCAGACAGTCGTCGCCAGCTAGGTGCCCGAACGTGTCGTTGTATTGCTTGAAGTAGTCGACGTCGACCATTAGCACGGAGAGTGGCCGGCCAGTGGAGACCGCTTCCCCGAGCAACTCGGGAAAGCGCGTATCAAAGTATTGCCGATTGAATGTCTTCGTGAGCCCGTCTCGCAGCGAGGCCATCATCAACGTCTCGTGCGCGCGGTGCAAACTGCGGTAAAGGTGGCTGACCTCCCAAATCAGCATTCCTAGAACCGCGCTCGAGGCACACACAGCAGCGATCCGTGCGGCATACCAGCCGACGCTGTAGCGAGCGCCCGCGTGCAACGTCAAAATGACATCGACTGACCCGGCAAGAAGTGCGACGGCCAGCCATAGTTCGAGCAGCGTCCGCAATCGCGTTGACGCTACCAGCACCACGAAGGCAATCACGTTGGCCAAGATCACGGCAACCCCGACGGGATTGTCCGTCAGCGTCCGATATGAGCCTCCCGCAATAAGGTTCGGCAAGGACGTAGCCGCAGTGATTGCGGCGAAGCACATCGCCCCGGCGAACACTGCGCCACCCGCAATTAACGCCAGCGCGATGAGGCGTCTATTGAGTGCCCGCTGCGAGCCGCGAGGGAATTGACGTCGAACCAATAATGCGAGCCCGACCAGACCTGGAAACATCCCATGCCAAAACACCCAGATCCAAACGGCCGATTGCATGCTGCCGGCGAGGCCGGTCGCCGAGAAGACACCAGGAAAGGCGACGAGCTGCATCGCGACCGATACGCCGGAAAAGACATACGCGCCGCTCAGTGCCGCATACACAGGGCGACCGGACACTGAGTACTGTGTGTACAGCAAATGCGCGGTAAGGATCTCCGTCAGGAAGATGGCCGTACCGAACATCGGCAGGAACGATGGCACAATCGGCGCGGGCACATTTGCCTTGGGCCATACGAGCATGGCGCCGAGCACCAAGGAAATGCCAACGATCGCTACGATTGTTCTATGGCGAGCCGTAGACGGCGCGTTCAGCAGATGGCTAGTCGTCAAAATAGCAAAGAGACAGGACGTTGGTTGATCAAACGTCCCCGGAGATCGGGTGTCGGCGGTGTTTCTATGTCAAGGACCGATGTCATCGATCACGAGGACTTCCCTCTCGCAACAGCAACTCGCAGGCCTTCCTTGGGTTTGCCGCGTCGAACGCTACGCCATGGTGTCGGCCTTGCGCCAGTGCAATTGGCGAGTTCTGATTGCCAGATTTATTCGGTCGGTCAATAGGCCGGCAAGTAGGCGAAGCGTATTTTGCCCATCGGCATCGAGCACCCGCGGTAAGCGATCGATGACGCAAAGACTACCCAGCGCGAACCCGTCAACATCGCGAAGGGCCGCGCCCGCATAGAAACGGATATGAGGGGGCCCTTCCACGAGTGGGTTGCGTTGGAAGCGCGCGTCTTCGCGAGCGTCGTGCACCGTGAAGAAATCATCGACGATGGTGTAATTGCAGAACGCCCAAGCTCGTGGCGTTTCTCGCACATCGAGTCCGAAGTGCGCCTTGAACCATTGCCGGTCCTGCGTCAGCAAACTAATGAGGCAAATGGGAGCTTCAAGCGTTCGAGCAGTCAACCCGGCGATCTCGTCGAATTCGGGCTCATAACGTGTATCGACAAGCCCCGCTCGACGGACAGCGGACAGCCTCGCGGCTTCGTTTCCGACCAAGGGGTATCGCAGTTCAGATGCGCCGCCAGACTCTGCCGCTGGCGAATTCTCCAAAAACTGTGCAGCCACGAGGTGCGCCACATCATCGACGGCTGATGAGCCTTCGCAGGTCACAAGGCGCAGCCTTGGATGACCGTCGAGCGCTTGTAGGTATCCGCGCCCAACAGAATCGCAAACCGCCAGAACGCTCGTGTGTCCGAGCGAAGGATCATTGAGTAAATGGCCCACCATCGCGCCACGGTCCCAAGCGCCCGCGAGAACCTCGACGACGACCACCGCCGGCAACAGCCGCCCAACAGCGATCAGCGAAGACAAGGTATCCGTGGTTCGCTCAACGACGACTCCCTTGATCTTGAGGAGTGCTTCTTGGTAGCGGTTCGCGGACTCAGAACCGGCCAGCAACAGCACGGACACGCGCGGGCATTCGCGTGTCGTCTCCTTGGCCAGGCGATCTCTTAGTTCGAGCACAGCGCTCTCACGCACACGCCGATGCCCCCCCGGCGTCTTCCACGCATCAAGAATGTCGTTCTCGATCCAGTTTTGCGCCGTACGGACTGACACGCCGAGAAGACGCGCTGCCTCGTGAGTGGTCAGTACAGGGTCTTCCATGAATGTCTCCTTTTTGTCACCAAACCGGCAAAATCGGAATGTATGATACCTCAATCGCATGGGCCAGCGAGCCGATTCGGGCCAAATTAAAGGGTATACCCTAGATGTTTCGGGTGAGCCGCGCCGGTTAATCGGAAAATTCGAAACAACTGACGAACGATCGCCGAACAACTCGGCGCGTTCTCTCACGGGGTTCATGATGGAAAAAAGACCAATCTCTGTGCGTTCCACGCTGGCGTACGCCTTTGCCGTTCTTGTCTTGCTCGTTCTTGTCGTGAGCGGGCTTGCACTCAGTGAGCTAAGTGCCGCGAACGACCGTTTTAGCTCTTACGTCAATGGCGTCGCACGCCGAGCTCAGCTCGCTGCGCGTATTCGCTCAAGTGTCGACGAGCGAGCCATTCTCGCCAGGGATTTGACGTTGGCGCAGAACCCAGACGATGTGCCGAAGGAACATGCCCAGGTTTTGAAAGCTCACGAAGACGTCCAGCGCACGTTGAGCCAACTCGAAAGCATGGTTGCGGATGTTCATGACGACGGCGGTCGCGCGCGCGCGTTGGTCGAGCGAATTGCCTCGGTCGAGCGCGACTATGGTCCCGTTGCTCTCGATATCGTCGACGACGCGGTCAACAACAGACGCGAGCAGGCGACGACCAAAATCAATCAACGATGCAGGCCGTTGCTTGCTGCGCTGATCGCCGCGACCGATGCATACGGCGAGTACACGCGCGTTCGGGGCGAGCAGTTGGTTGCACAAGCAGGCGAGAATTACGCGCGTCAACGGCTGCAGCTAATCGCTATCGTCATCTTCACGGTCGCAGTCGCCGCACTGGCCGGCGTGATCATCACCCGAAAGGTGTTACGCACCCTCGGAGCAGAGCCCTTCGAGTTATCCGAGATCACAAAGCGCATTGCCGACGGAGATCTCAGCCGTATCGCACGAGCCGACGCAGCACCGCCCGGCAGCGTTTTGGCATCGATGTCATCGATGCAGCAAAGCCTCGTTAAATTGCTGAGCCAAGCGCGGCGTTCGGCGGACAGCATCACATCTGGCACTCGAGAGATAGCGGCCGGAAACATCGATCTTTCGTCGAGAACGGAGCAGCAAGCCGCGGCTTTGCAGGAGACGGCGTCGAGCATGGAGGAACTGACCGCGACGGTCAGCCGAAACGCCGAAAGCGCGAGCCGCGCCAGCCACCTGGCAAGCGAGGCCTCGGGCATTGCCGAAAGAGGCAGTCAGGCAGTCGGCCTTCTCGTCGACACGATGTCGGAGATCAGCGCTAGCTCGAGCAAAGTCGCAGACATCACGAGCATCATCGAAGGCATCGCCTTTCAAACGAACATCCTCGCGCTCAATGCTGCGGTAGAGGCGGCTCGTGCCGGCGATCAGGGGCGCGGATTTGCCGTCGTGGCTAGCGAGGTAAGGCAATTGGCGCAGCGTTCCTCGAGCGCCGCGAAGGAAATCAAGGAACTGATCGGCGCATCGGTCGGAAAAATCCAAGACGGTGCTGCAGTCGCCGACCAAGCGGGCGAGACAATGACGGAGGTCACCCAAGCGGTGGCCCGTGTAAACAGCATCACCGAGGAAATTGCGGCTGCATCGGCCGAGCAAAGCCGGGGCATAGAGCAGGTCAATCTGGCGATCACGCAGATGGACGAGGTTACGCAACAAAACGCGGCGCTGGTCGAACAAGTCGCTGCCGCGTCAAAGGCGCTCGACGATCAGGGACGCATGCTTGCCGACTCCGTAGCGGTCTTCCGGCTGGGGTCAGAAGCATGACGCGCGCTATCCCAACTAGCGCATGTGCCA
>NZ_PNYA01000056.1 GCF_002879885.1 Trinickia dabaoshanensis | reverse complement strand
GTCCCGCTCACTTCCTGACTCGAACGCTTAGGCGAGTGAGCACGGAAATGAGCCTTCAAGTGCTTGCATACAACATCAAGCGGGTCATCAATATACTTGGCGTCTTGAGAGCGATGAAGAGCATGAGATTGGCGCGAAGCTAGAGCCCGGAAGGGCTTTCTGTCACCACGATTCTCGATTTGCGCCGGTCGATCGACTGAAGTCGTTCGACCTCGCGGGGTAGTTCAACCTTCTACCGTAAAAAATGGAGTTTCCACACGGCCTCGACCCGAAGCGGTCGGCCAGCCGCAGGCTTCGAACGGCCGCTATTCGAGGATGAGCTGCCGCACATGGCAACAGGCACTCCCCATTCACCCGCCGCGCGCAGGCAAGATTCTGGAGGCCCCGCCACTCATCCGTAGTGCACCTGATTGCTGACGACATGAGCTCGATCGAAGCGTCTCGTCGAGCGGAACGAGCGCGTCACGGTCATGCAACTGGAAAAGGTCGATGTGATCGCGACCGAGTCTCTTCAGGCTTGTCTCGACCGAGCGCATGATGTGTGAGCGCCCCAATCCCACTTCGTTCTGACCAGGGCCGGTGCGTAGCCGAACCTTGGTCGCGACGAGCATTCGATCTTCGTCGAGCCCCAGCGCTTTCAGCACATGGCCCACGTCCTCTTCTGAACGACCCTGCGAGTAGGCGTCCGCCGTGTCGATCAGGTTGACGCCGCGCTCCACGGCCGTCGCGACGAGCCGGGTAGCCTGATCGCTGTTCAAGCCGGCAATGCTGCCCCAGATGCCCGAGCCAGCACCGAAAGTCATCGCGCCCAGGCTCAGCCGTGAAACCCGTAGACCAGTTCTGCCAAGCGTGCTGTATTCCATCGTGTATTCCTGGTTTGAACGAAAACCTGATGTATCGGTAACGTAAGACCCAGAGTCCACGCGTCGCGCTATCGGCTCTGGTCAGATTCGACGCGAAACAAGCTCGCCCAGAACGGTCTCCAGCTCGACGCGGCCGCGCAAGACTTCGTCAGAACTGCTTTCGAAACCGATCCAGCCTTCGTTGAAACCGTCCAGCATGCGCATGCGGGGCATAGGATGTTTCATGCCCTGCGTGCGGAACAGCGCTTCCCACGTCTGCCGTTCGACGACTTCCGCACGTACCGGACGACGCAACACGCCAGCCAAAGCCGCTGCGAGATCGTTAGGAGCTGCCCGGCGTGGACCTTCAAGCTCGACGACCCGCACACCGCGCCACGTCTGCTGAAGCAGTTCGGCAGCAACGCGGCCTACGTCCGCGGTGGCGACCATCGGCACAGGCTTGTCGAGCGGCTGGAGGTAACTGGCAATGACGCCACCGTCGCTTGCAGACGCAACATCCCATGCGGCGTTCTCCATGAACCAGGCAGGCCGCAGGAACGTCACGGGCATCGGCATCTCGCGCAGCGCCTGCTCCATCAGCGTGCGTTGAGTGAGCAGGTTGACCTCGTCGGCCTGTGCGCCGATCGTCGAGAGGCAAACGACCTTGTCGGGCCGCGCCTTCAGGAGTGCTGCGGACACAGCCTCAATCACTGTGCGCGCTTCAGGAAACCCGGGCTCCGGATCGAACTCCGAAGGCGGCAGGATGAAAACGCCCGTCGCACCTTCAAACGCGGCGGCGAGCGACGAAGGGTCTTCCATGAAAGCCGTCGCGATCTCGCAGCCGCGCTCTGCCCACGCCTCTGCCCGCGTCGCATCGCGCACGACTGCGCGCACCGGCCGACCGGTAGCCAGCAATTCGCGGGCCAGTGCGCCGCCCACCTTGCCGGTGATTCCTGTGATTGCATACATTGCTCGTTCTCCATGTGTGGATATCGGGTGACGCAGCGTCGATTTGCCGACGGTCAATCGCTCAGGCGCGACGCAAACCGTCGTAAAACGCCTGCTCGAACTGTCCGTATAGGTTCACGACGCGCGCATCGTAGAAGGGCAGCATCTGCGTAAAGAGCGACCCGGCGACCCGCTTGACCGGATCCACCCAGAAGTAGGTGTTCAGCAACCCGGCCCAGCTCGCACTGCCTGCGCTTCGTCCGTGGGGTCCTTGCTCTGTATTGATGTCGAACGACAGCCCCCACTTGTGCGCGGTGCCCGGAAACTGATCGAAGCTGTTCGACCACGACGGCTGCGCCGTCCTCATTTCCGCGACCTGCAGATCGCCGATGTGATTGCGGAACATCGTCGCGACGGTGTCGGCGCGTAGCACGCGTTCTCCGCGATAGGTGCCGCCCATTAAGAGCATCTGGAGGAACGCCATGTAGTCGCGCGGCGTGCTGAAAAGTCCGCCTCCACCCATGAAAAATTCGGGGCGCTGGTTGGTTTCGAACGGCTCGGGCGCGAGAGAGCCGTCCACCTGACGCCTGTGCATGGTCGCGACGCGCTGCTTCTGCTTGCTGCCGATGAGAAAGCCCGTGTTGCGCATGCCGAGCGGATCGAAGATGTGCTCGCGGAAGTAGACTTCCAGCGACTGATCGGTGACGGCCTCGACCAGTTTGCCGACCCAGTCCATGCTGATGCCGTACTCCCAGCGCTCGCCCGGCTCGAACTCGAGCGGCGCCGCGAATGCGCCGTTCATCGAATAGCCGATGTCCGGCATGCCCGTTACTGTCTCATACCGGCTTAGCTTGTCGCTCCAGATGCTGTAGGTAAAGCCGGAGGTATGCGTGAGGAGATGGCGCACCGTGATCGCATTGCGCGCAGGACGCAGCTTCGGCTGCCCGGAGAGGTCGAATCCGTCGAGGATTTGAGGCGACTTCAACTGCGGCAGGATCTCGCCCGCGGGCTGATCCAGCCGCAGTCTGCCCTGTTCGATGAGCTGCATGCACGCGGTTGCGGTAATCGCCTTTGTCATCGACAGGAGCCAGAAGACTGTGTCGGGGCCCATGGCCTCGCCAGTGCGGGCGTTCGCCCGGCCACATGCTCCCTCGTAAACCAGTCCGCGGTCGGTTGCGCCCATGGCGACAACACCGGCAACCGTGCCGTCGTCCACCGCCCGTCGCAGGCATTGATCGATCGAACTGTAGGCCGGGTGATGGGCCAGCGCGGCGTCGCCACTCGCGCGCTGCGATACTGCCCGCGCGTCGCGGCTTGCGACGCCACCAAGTGTCGCAAGAGCCAGCAGGCTCGACGCACCCTTCAGAAGACGACGACGATCTGTTTGAACTGCCATTTTCCGTTTCTTCCCGAATGAATGAATGAATCGCGGCATTACGGTGCTTCAGCGATGGGCGAAAACCGCCGCCGCGAGCGGTTCCCGTTGAAGCGTCCAGCGGATGTCTCGGTGAGACGTATTCTGGCCAAGCACTAAACGAAACAAAATGACATTGATGTCATCAGATAAGTGACAAAACGTCACCGATTTGGCATGATCGACGGACACGTCCACTGCTGCGCGGCGCAGCGTTCGCTTTCACGCGGTCGATCGCGCTCCGCCACACGTATTAACTCGAGCAGCCATGAGATCCAGTAGCGAGAAGCTTTCCGGCAGCATTAGCGTGTTCGCCGCCGTAGTGGATGCGGGAACGTTTGTGGCCGCTTCGGAGGTGATAGGCATGACGCCGCCCGGCGTCAGTCGGGCGATTGCGCGGCTGGAAAAAAGGTTGAACATCCGGCTCTTCAGCCGGACAACGCGCTCCGTCTCCCTGACTGAAGAGGGCCGTCGCTTTTACGAGCAGGTCATGCCCCATCTCGCCGGACTTGAGGAAGCAGCGGCAGCTGCGGCAGGCGGCGCGTCCGCTGTGCGTGGAAAGCTGAGAATCAATCTGGATCCTGTCGTCTACCGGACCATCCTCGGGCAACAACTCGATGCGTTCATGGACGCACACCCCGAACTCGAAATCGAGTTCATCGCGAGAGACAGTCTTGGCGACCTCGTCATGGACGGCTTCGACCTCGCCGTGCGATTCGGCGAACCCAAAGCGTCTACCCTGATCGCGAGAAAGCTGCTCGACACCCGCATCGTGACGGTCGCAGCGCCCTCGTACGTTGCTCGCTGGGGACGGCCAGCAAAACCCGAGGACCTGCAAGGTCGAAGCCACAGATGCCTCGAGTTTCGCAACCCGGAGACAGGCAAGCCGTTCCAGTGGGAATTTCATCGCAAGCGAAAACGCATTGTGGTCGACACTCAGGGACGACTCACGGTCAACGATCCGGGTGCCTTACTCAACGCATGCCTCGCCGGTTCCGGGATTGCGCAGATGTTGCTGTTCGGTGCCGAGCCGCTGATTGCCGACGGCCGGTTGGTCAATCTCTTTCCCGAATGGGTAGACGAACGGTATCCGTTATACGTCTACTACGCATCCCGGCACCACGTGCCGGCAAAGACCCGTGCTTTTCTTGACTTCGTGGTGGAACTGACAGGCGATCACGAGAGCGCCGGCACGCGCTAGTGCTGTTTCGGCGAACTGGCGAGGCAATATCGAATGGCCGGTTACGTATGGGTTGCGCTCTGCCATGATCCGATTACGAACATCCAGTTCTGGCCGACCTGCGCCCCATAATGCTGTCGCGCCGCTCAGGCGAGCCGGCGACCTCCGGGCGGCGCATCTCGACCGAGGCTGTGTGGAAACTCCATTTTTGCGGTAGAAGGCTGGACTACCCCCGCGAGGTCGAACGACTTCAGTCGATCGACCGGGCGCAAATCGAGAATTGTGGCGGCAGAAAGCCCTTCCGGGCTCTAGCTTCGCGCCAACCTCATGCTCTTCATCGCTCTCAAGACGCCAAGTATATTGATGACCCGCTTGATGTTGTACGCAAGCACCTGAAGGCTCATTTCCGTGCTCACTCGCCT
>NZ_PNYA01000055.1 GCF_002879885.1 Trinickia dabaoshanensis | reverse complement strand
ATCGAGACCGTCTTGCCCGGCTCGAGGCTCTCCCTGACCATCGCCACTTTCTCTTCTACCGACCACCGCCGCCGGCGCTCGGGTCCCGTCAATACATCCATCACTTCTTGATTGGTGTTAGTCAAAAACACAGTCGTATGCCTACCCGCTATTGTAAGTGGGAGACTGTGTCCGGACTTTCAGGGGGCCGCTCCAGATACCTCGTCTCCCCCATTTTTCGCAGCCAGGGCGATGGTAGCGCAAAAGAACGTTTCAGAACAACCCGCTCTCGCGCCGTTAGATCTGCCGATGAGTACGGTGCTCAATCCGTCATTCATCCTTCGCCAACGAAAGTCCTCGCTCCACTGAAGCCCCTATAGGCCCCGCAGAAACTCGATCACGGCAGCATTGACGCGATCCGGCGCCTCTTGTTGGAGCCAATGACCCGCTCGCTCGATAACTTGCGAATCTCGCAAGTTCGGCACGAGCCTCGGCATAGCGCCGATGATTTCATGCATGCCTGGAATCGCTAGCCCCGTGTCGTGTTCTCCGACTAGATAAAGGGCGGGAGTCTGAACTAGCAGCCCATTGAAGGCGGCTTGCAGTTCCCAGTTCCGGTCGAGTTGGCGGTAATAGTTCAGCCCGCCGTGAAACCCCGACGTTTCGAAAGCGCTCACAAAGATGTCGAACTGGGCTTCGTCGAGCCAACTCGGTAGGGATACAGGTTCAGGCAAAACATCGAGCAGTCCCGCTTGCCGCGGCACCATGCCGAAAGGGTTGGGGGTTTTCTGGTCGCGTTGGCCGGCATCCCCCGATGCCCAGAAATACAGCTTGCGAAGCGTCGCACCGACGTCCCGCTCGAACTCACGCTCGGCCTGCCCCGGCTGCGAAAAATAGTGCGTATAAAGCCAGGCTTGCTCCGTCATCGGAAATAAACGGCTGGGCAGCACCGGGGCTCGGTCCATCATCGGAACCCCGAGTGCGACGACAGCCCGAAAGCGGTCGGGGCGCAGCAGCGCGGCCTGCCATGCAATAGCCGCACCCCAGTCATTTCCCATCACGACAGCGCTTCGTTCTTCGAGCGCGTCCATGAGCCCGATGAGGTCCCCCAGGATGTCGAGCGTCGTGTAGCGCCCGGATTCAATCGGACAATCGCTGCGCCCGAAGCCCCGCAGATCCGGTGCAACGGCGCGAAATCCCGCATTCGACAAAGCCGCCAGTTGGTACCGCCAAGCGTACGACGTCTCAGGAAACCCATGAAGAAGCAAGACCAGCGGGCCCGCCCCCTGAGCGGCCACGTTAAGCCGTATGCCATTGGTTTCGATAAAGAACTGACTGAATTCGTACACGATCGCCCTCCGCCGGTTGCGCCAAGTCGGATTAAATCGTAACATCAAATGTCACGATTAGGTTCGCTTCGAAACATATGCAACCGGATACACGGCTGGCTCGGATTCTTCACATACTCGTTCACATGCATTTGCGCGGCGGCACGACCACGTCCGAGACGATCGCGAAAATGTTGCACACACAGCCTTCGCTCGTTCGACGCACGATGGCCTCCCTGCGTGAAGCAGGTTACGTCGAGTCGATTACCGGACCAGGGGGCGGTTGGGTCCTCTCGTGCAAATTGAGCGATCTCACCGTGCGTGACATATACGCAGCGATAGCGCGTAAAAGCCCGTTCGCGATCGGTCCGGCGGATGACAATCCGGCCTGTCCCGTGGAGCGTGCGATCAACGGATTCCTCGACGACGCACTGGGCTCGGCCGAAGAGGCTTTGCTGCGGCGTCTAGCGAAAACGCGACTATCCGACATTGCACGAGCCGTTCAAGCGCCGAAAGCCTGAGAAACTTAACGCAGCGCTTCCTTTCCGCTTTCGCCTGTACGTCGCGCTGGCAGCACCGAAACCGGAACTGCCAGGGCGTTACGACTCAAGCGACGGCTTTCTGCTCCGCGGCCGCTTGCTCGCGCATGCGACGAGCTTCGTCGCGCAGAAACTGCTGATAATCGTCCAGATCGCCGTCGAAGGGCTCGACGCCACCCTTGGTGACGAGCCAAAACTCGTCGCATACCGCGCGCAGCAAAGACCGGTCGTGACTCACCAGCATCACGGTGCCTTCGAATTCGTTGAGTGCCATGCCTAGCGCTTCGCGCGTGGCCAAATCGAGGTGGTTGGTTGGCTCATCGAGCAGCAGCAAATTGGGGCGCTGCCATACGATCATGCACAACACGAGCCGCGCCTTTTCACCGCCGCTCATCGTGCCGACCGCCTGATGGACCGTGTCGCCGCTGAAGTTGAAGGTACCTAGGAACGTGCGAAGGGATTGCTCGGTTCCGCTCTGGCCCGGCGCGCGCATGTGCGCCGGCGTGTCCTTGGCAAGGCGGATCATGTGCTCCATCGGCGTCTGAAGAGGACGCAGCACGTCGAGTTCCTGCTGGGCGAAGTAACCGATGTTCAGGCCCTTGCCTTCGCTGATTTCGCCGGCAATCGGCGCGAGCGCGTGCGCCACGGTCTTCACGAGCGTGGACTTGCCTTGGCCGTTTGCGCCGAGGATGCCGATGCGCTGCCCGGCCAGCACCGACCGGTTCACGCTTCGGACGATGACCGTGGGCGGCGTGCCCGGCAATGCATCGGCCGGCGCCGGGTAGCCGAAGCTCGTGTCGAGCATCGACAACAGCGGATTCGGGACGTTGAGCGGCTCCTTGAACTCGAAGGTGAACTCCGCGTCGGCAAGCACCGGCGCGATCTTCTCCATGCGTTCGAGCGCCTTGACCCGGCTTTGCGCCTGCTTCGCCTTCGAGGCCTTTGCCTTGAAGCGGTCGATGAATTTTTGCAGATGAGCGATTTTTTCGGCCTGCTTGGCCAATGCTGCCTGCTGCAACACGAGTTGCTCCGCGCGCATCTCTTCGAACTTGCTGTAGTTGCCGCCATAACGCACGAGCTTGGCGTTGTCGACGTGCACCGTCACCTGCGTCACCGCGTCGAGAAACTCGCGATCGTGGCTAATCACCACCAACGTTCCTTGATAGCGCTTGAGCCACGCTTCCAGCCAAACCAGTGCGTCGAGGTCGAGGTGATTCGTGGGCTCGTCGAGCAACAACAAGTCGGACGGACACATGAGCGCGCGCGCCAATTGCAGTCGCATGCGCCAGCCGCCGGAAAAACTGTTGACCGGCTGGATAAGCTGCGCCGCGCTGAAGCCAAGGCCCAGAATCAGCGCTTGGGCACGGGCGGGGGCATCGTGCGCACCGGCGTCGTGCAGGGCCATGTAGGCGTGCGCCATCCGCATGCCGTCGTCGCTAGCTTCGGAGGCGGCAACTTCCGCCTGCGCGGCCAAAAGGACGGTATCGCCCTCGATGACGAAGTCGGTCGCGCTCTGCTCGGTTTCCGGCATGTCCTGTGCGACCTGGCCCATCTTCCATCCCGCGGGAATCGAGAACTCGCCGCTGTCTTCGTGCAGCGTGCCGTTGAGAAGGCCGAAAAAGGACGACTTGCCTGCGCCGTTGCGGCCGACGAGGCCGATCTTTTCGCCGGGGGCGAAGGTAACGGACGCGCGGTCGAGCACGACATTGACGCCGCGACGCAGCGTGACATTACGGACGGAAATCATAAGGAAGGACTTCGGAGAGGATAGGCATGATAGCCGAGCGACGTACCGGCTATCTCTTTTCTGGGGTTACCGCACTGTTTAGGCGCCGCTCGTTTCTTGCTGTCGCCGCACTCGCGCGGCTTCCTCGAGGCGTGTTTCTTCTAGTTCACGCAGGACCGCTTCGAGGTCCACGGGGCCGGTGTCGGTATCGACGTGCCCCGTCAATTCGGCATGCACATGCAGCCGCCCTGCTTCGAAAAGCGTCCAGATTTCCGTGCCGTAACTCGTGGTGAGCAATTGCGGTGCGAACCGCCCGAAGTATGCAGCCAGGTTGTCGACATCGCGCTTGAGCATCGAGGCGGCTTCGTTGTTGCTGGCCGCGTCAACGGCCTGCGGCAGATCGATAATCACCGGACCGTCCGCCGCCAGCAGGATGTTGTATTCCGACAGGTCGCCGTGAATCATCCCCGCGCAGAGCATGCGGACAACTTGATTCAGCAAGAACGCGTGCAGTTCGAGGGCGCGGGTTTCGGTCATATCGACGTCGTTGAGCCGCGGCGCCACGTCACCCGCCTCGTCGATCACCAACTCCATCAGCAATACGCCGTCGGTACAGATGTAAGGCTGGGGAACGCGGACACCCGCGCCGGCGAGACGAAACAGCGCGTCGACTTCGGCGTTCTGCCACGACGCCTCCTGCATCTGACGGCCGTAGCGCGTGCCTTTTTCCATGGCTCGCGCCTGCCGGCTGTTCTTGACCTTGCGACCGTCCCTGTATGACGCGGCTTGGCGAAAGCTGCGCTGCTTGGCGTCTTTGTAGACCTTCGCGCAACGCGTCGATTCGCCACTGCGCACGACGTAGACGGTCGCCTCCTTACCGCTCATCAACTGGCCGATGACTTCGTCGATGAGCCCTTCTTCGAGGAGGGGTGCTAGTCGCTTGGGTATTTTCATACGATCGCCGGCTGCGGCCCGTGGAATATCGATTCCAGAGGCGTGGAGGGTGAATTGCCCGCTGAGGGATGTGGGACCAATAAGCCGACGAAGCGCGCAGCCGGAACGTGTGGGCGCAGCCGAAGTGCGTGGAAGATGGGTAAAGGCATGCCGGATTATAAGGGAGGACGCAGCGACGCATGTCTCGTGACGAATGCTTGGCTGCTTTGCGCTAGGGCGATGGGTCGCTCATCGGCACGAAGAGCGGCGTTCGACCGAGGCTGTGTGGAAACTCCATTTTTGCGGTAGAAGGCTGGACTACCCCCGCGAGGTCGAATGACTTCAGTCGATCGACCGGGCGCAAATCGAGAATTGTGGCGGCAGAAGGCCCTTCCGGGC
>NZ_PNYA01000054.1 GCF_002879885.1 Trinickia dabaoshanensis | reverse complement strand
GGTCGAACAAGTCGCTGCCGCGTCAAAGGCGCTCGACGATCAGGGACGCATGCTTGCCGACTCCGTAGCGGTCTTCCGGCTGGGGTCAGAAGCATGACGCGCGCTATCCCAACTAGCGCATGTGCCACCGGGGACGGGGAATGCTGCCGCTAAAGCTACCGCTTTCAAGGCCGTTAACAAAGTAACCTGGGCCAACGGCGCTCTCCGTTCGGCAATGTGTGCCTTCGGCCCGTTCGACAGGCTGACGAACGCGCTCAACGCGTCCAGGCCGATTGTTGCACGCTCGGCGCCAGCAGGCGTTCAGCCAGCTAGCGCCAAGCCGTGATCGACGCGTTATCGAGACACCTGGCGGCTGCGTCTCCCCCGGGGGGCGCCGAACCGCTGATCCCGATGCTGCTGCGAGATGCAGCCAGAATCGGCCAATGAAGGCTTTCAACATGAACGAACTTCCATCGCCGTCATCCCCGTCGCGAGGCTGCAGTGCATGCAGGGACGGAAATGCATTGTCAATGGACATAGGCTTTGCTTTCCAGCCCATCGTGGATATGAAGCGCCAGAAGCCTTTTGCATTTGAGGCGCTGGTGAGAGGCGCGAACGGGGAGCCGGCAAGTTTTGTTTTGTCCCAGATCGACGAACAGAACAAGTACCCGTTCGACCAGCGATGCCGACAAGTTGCCATCGCGTCGGCGGCTGAACTGCAACTGGACGCGCACCTATCGATCAACTTTATGCCGAATGCCGTCTACCGGCCCGAAGCATGCATCCGAACGACGTTGAGGGCGGCAGAAACGCATGGCTTTCCGCTGGACAAGATCATCTTTGAGACGGTCGAAGGCGAATTCATCGCCGACCGGACGCACATCGTCAACGTCTTCAGATCGTACAAGGAGTACGGTTTCCTCACCGCTATCGACGACTTCGGTTCGGGTTATTCGGGGATGGCGTTGCTCGTGGATTTCCAACCCGACATCGTTAAACTCGACATGTTCCTGCTTCGAAACATCGATCAAAATTCGGTACGTCAACGGATCGTCAAGGGGATTTTGGCCATCGCTAATGACTTGGGCATTCGCGTGATCGCAGAAGGCATCGAGACAAAGGGCGAGCGCGATTTCTTCTTGGCCGAAGGTGTCACCCTCATGCAGGGTTACCTATTCGCAAAACCAGCGTTCCGCCAACTGCCGAATCTCGACGAAGCCTCGTTTGCATAAAATATCGCTCGCGCGTTAAAGACTAAACATAATGCTACTGTGTGGCGACGATCTCGTACCCATGTTCGGCGTCAGCCGAGCGTTGTGAGCGTCTCGTCGGACATCAGGGAGCGAGGCGCCTCGTTATCACGGGCAAGGCGCGGCCGCGGCCATGCTCCCGGTCCATCATCGTAGAGGCTCGGGATGTCTCTGCGCGAAAGAGCACATCCAACTCGCGCTACCAAAGTCCTCCGGAAATGTCTTGCTCGTTGGTTCAGCTTCCGATTCTAGGTGGTGCCCTTAAATTCGCGCTTACGAAAAAGGCGCATAGCATGACTTGGGTGTCCGCTCCCTGAGCCAAATGGGACGCCTCAACGTCTCGCCATCGACGCAAACCAATGACGCTTAATGGCCGGATGCCATCCGATGCTGCCCCGCGCCGCTCGACGGCACCTTCGTGCCCCCTTGCGATTACCCGGTGCTCCCCGAACCCGTCATTCGTGTTAGCGTAATCCTCTGCTGCCGTTCCGGTTTCTGCCATGGCTTATCGACTGCACATCGAACGTGATCCGTCCATCTCGCTGGATGAATGGCGGGCTATTATCCGCGGGCAAGCCTCTGTAAAAGAAGACGAGCGCCCGGTCACGTCGGTGAATCCAGTGACGGGCGAAAGAATTTCGATTCCGGGAAGACCTGGCGATGTCGCGATGCTTGTCGATGGCGAATGGATCAAGACCTTTAGCTGGAGTCGGGGCCGTGCAAGTTTCAACGCGCCTCGGAATTTATCCGCAGTCGATCCAACGATGGCGGCGGCTATGCAACTGGCCGTGGCGCTTTCCGCCGTCATCCGGGGCGATGAAGGCGAGGTCTACCCGCTTGATGGCTGAATTCGGCCGGCCGCTGCTCCGCAACGGGCGACTTCGACCCTGAGCGGCCTGTAGGCCCAGCGCAAGATCTACTTCCGCTTTCAAAACGAAGCGGCCATTTGTCCTGCCGCGTTGCGGCTCCCGGCAGCGGTTGCCTTCGTGGCCGGTAGTGTTCGCAGCTATTCCGGTGGGGAACCAAGTGGCCGGTGCGCTTGCCTCTGAGGTCTTTGGATTAAATAAGTTACTGCATTGCCTAATTTTCTACTATGCTTTGCATAGGGTAGTCCCGAACTTTAAAACACGGGGGTTGCCATGCATCGGGGAAACGTTCTTGGAAGAAGAATAGTCGCGATTCTGTTCACGGTGGCGAGTTTCTTGCTAATCCATAAAAGTGCATGGGCTCAAGCCGATCCGAGGCAGTTGCTAGGCGCGATGATTCAGCAATTGCAAACTGGCACGCTAAATCTGACTTGGTATGGCCCACAGCTGCTACAGGCGATCGCTGCACAAACTGGCGGAACTGGGAAAGATCCCCGACTGATCCAACTCGGCCCCGTCTCGAAAATTAGTGTAATGCAACAAGTGCCTTTGCCCACCGGCATCCTCTATTCCCTTCAAGCTACACATCAAAATGGCACATCGGCATGGGTACTTGGTATTGGTGCCATGACGAACCGAATTGAGTACGCAAATTTCAGTGTCGGTGCGCCACAACCCTTGCCCAGTCCCGCGCCAACTCCTGGTCCTAACCCGCCTGATCCGACTCCATCTACGGACCCACGGTCTTCGGCGGCCTGTCAACAATTCCCGAATTTATGCTAGCGCGTTGACCTTTGTGAAAACCGCAGTTCACGGATGAATTGGCGATTGAAGGGGGGCGAGCATGGTAGCTAGGCGTGAAGTTGTACTAGGGGGCCTTTTATTGTTGGGGTGGGAAATATCTTCCATCCCCGCCTATGCGCGGACCAGTCTTGGCGCCCATATCCACGGTCCCGGATGTATGCTGACTCCCGAGCAGGCAGCCAGTTTTTTCGACGATGCCCCAGATACACGCATGTACATCACGGGCTCAGAACCGATGATTCCGAAATCTGGAAATGAAAAATTGGATTTTGCCCTCGCTCAAACTCTCGCGAAGATTTCAGACGTATTTGATGTATTGCCGGGGTTCGCATATTACGATGACAGCGATGGACTTAACGCCTATGCAACGCCGGCTGTGAGATTGAATCGGTCGGACGGCACGGTACTTTTCGGGCAACGTTTATTAAATAGATTGATGAGTGGACCAGAGAATCCAGACGCCAGCGTGGCCGCAGTGTGCGCACATGAGTTCGGGCATATTGTTCAACATAGAAAAGGGCTCACGCAAAATCTTCTCGCCGGCCAACCAACGGTGAAAAGGGCGGAATTACAAGCTGATTTTTTTGCGGGTTATTTTGCTGGGGTTCGAAAGCTTCAAAGAGCTAATTTTCCGGCCGCAGTATTTGCCATGACGCAATACAATTTCGGAGACAATATGATAAATAATCCGAGTCACCATGGAACGCCACCTGAGCGTTCCGACGCGATCACGGCAGGGTTCAAAACCGCCTTCACGGAAAAGAAAAGTTTTGCTGAGGCGCTCGTATCGGCGACGAACTACGTTATGCAGTTATGACGTTTGTTGCCTCGGTAGTCAACTGACTGCTGCTACCCGACGGTTTGTAGCGTCACACCTCGTAGTTAAACATGTAGCGGATGTGTGAACGTCCATAGGAAGTTCGGACCGATGTCCGCAGATGGCCGACCAGCGACCGCCGATGCCGTCTCGACGCTCGGCACCGCGGGAAGGTCGCAACCCGACCGAGGCTGTGTGAAAACTCGAAACTATCCGGTTTTGCGGTGTCGCCTTACCCCTCCCGAACCGCTTCGAAGCCCGCACGCGGCGATCTAGCGAGCGGAGTTTGTAAGGCGGTGCGTCCGGCGGAAGTTTTCACACAGACTCGACCCGTTCCCGACGCCAAGCCCGGCGTCACCTCTATGGCAGCCACGTGCGGAGTAACGGCCATTTACGCGCGCCGAACGGGAACTCGTCGATCGATGCTCATAGTCGTGGACGATCAATGGGCGTATGCGAAGTACAGACGATGATCGGCGAATCACTGCGAAGCCAACTGCTCGTCTTCCGCGCGGAGCTTCTCTGTAGCGTCGGCAAGGCGAGCAGCCCACTTTGCCCACATGGCACCCGCTTCTTGAGTACCTGGTCCGTCGACGTCTCTTCGTTTGCCGCCTTCGAAGCACGCGGCCGCCAGTTCGCTCCGCGCGCGGATCACCTGCTCCGCAGCAACCGCAGTCGGAAGAATATGGATCGGCAGGCCGTTCATCGCTTCAAGCACCTGATTCAGGTCACTGCGTTGCTTTAGCCGGTCAATTTCTCGATCAGTTAACTCGGCGTTACCTCGCAACTCTCCCACCGACTTCACGACCGTCCAGGCTTTATTTGTGAAGGCGACCGCAATTCGGAGCACACGCCGGGCTTCCTCCCGCTCTGCCGCTTTGCGTCGCTTGCCTTCCAGATGATGCTGAAGAAACACGACGCCGAAGGCGCCGGCAATCGCGACGGTCGAAGCGACCGCTTGCGCGAAAGACAACCAATCCGCGTGGTGCCAGCTCATGCGTGATCTCCAATATTGTTCTCTGGCGCGATGGTCGAACCAGCTCTTGACCTCTACCGACTACCAGAGGGGGAACAGGGCCCATCAAAGGCTTCGCAGTAGGCCTGCAGCGGAAATTTGTCTCTACAACCGGTAGAAGCGGATACTGAAACCAGTGCTCGTCGCGGGTTGAGTGGTCGAACCACAAAGCCAAAAGCATTCCCTTCCTATTCTTCCTGCTTCGGAAAGCCCCCAGTCGAAAACCAGGCATTTCCCGTTTGCCTGAATGAGATCTCGAAGCCGGTGACGGAAAAAGGCGCGCAGCTTACTACATCGGCATCGTTCGGGTTGAACAGCACGATGTTGTAGCCTTTCTCACCGAACTGGCTTTTGTAGACAATGGCGTCGTATCCTTCGCTCGCGAAGACCTCAGCCAGTATCTGCGTGGGCACATAATCTGCGGTGTCGTCAGACCTGGTAACCGGCGTTGAGAATGCATTGTCGATGTCGATCCAGACAGCTTTCTCCTTGTCCTCCAATGACAATGGAGTCTCGTTCACGAGGTGGTCAAGAACGGTCATGGCCGCGGACTGACCATGGCCGCATGAAAGATCGAGAGCACGCAATTCCCGATTCAATCTGAACTGTGCGACGGAAACCTCCGAGCCCACCCACGGTCGCACTTCTGAAATGACCGTCTGCAGCATGGTGCCGAGATAGAGCACGGAGACACCGGCAGCGTTCGCCCGGCCTTCCATCGCTTGATTTGGGCGCGGTTTCATCCGGTCGGCCTTGTAACCGGTCGGCTGCTCGGGCTCCTCTTTGCTTAGGGTGCAGTAGTCAATTCCCCGCTGGGCCCGAAGCAACTGCATTCCGTCCGGTAATACGCGATCTCTCCCCCTCAGCGTTGCCAAGACCGTTGCAATGAACGCCTTGACGTGGTCGTCCCAAACGTAGCGTCGTTTGTGACGGACACGCTGCGCGAAACGGTTGTAGCTCATCCAGGAGGCAAACTCGGGTGTCGCAGGATTGTCGATGTCCATCGGAAAAACCTCTATAGAGGTAGACGTTTAAATTGCGATGCGGACTCAACCGTTGGCCGAGGCCCACATAACGTCGCGTTGTTAACCTCGGCAAGTTGTACGATATCAAGAAGGCACCCCCGGCGTCAGACTAGTTGTCGTGTCGTTTGAATCTTAGACGAGGTCCGGGGGCGGTAGAATCGGCATGAATGAAAGCCTACTCAGCAGAACGAAAAGAAGCCCTGGTGCGTCGTATGATGCCGC
>NZ_PNYA01000053.1 GCF_002879885.1 Trinickia dabaoshanensis | reverse complement strand
CGTTGGTCCCGCTCGACTCGCGATTGGGAATTGAAGAACGAAGTCTGGCTCAATCCGGAGCGTGCGCCCCGAGCCGAATTAAAGCAGTGCGCGTGAAGCGACGCGACAACTACGTTGACAAACACCGGTCTCGACATAACTTGCAAGCGCGTGAATGAACAGGCCGTCGGCCAGCGCAGCAATGAACGAAGACTCGCCGTTCAAATGCAGGCGAATAGTGCGCAGATTGAGCGAGCGCAAATTCAGCTGCGGCGCAGTCGACTCGAATGTAATCGACACGATGCCCGCCGCGTTTACCGGCAGAACGACGGGTGCGGCCGCCGCCGGCAGGTAGTGCGCTTCGCTGATCGCAACCGGTGCGAGCGTGACATCGTAAGCGGTTTTGAATCGGCACTGGACGCCATTGATCGATCGGCTGACCAACTCCATACCTCGAGCAAGCACATACGGGCGCGGCTCACCGGCGGAAGGGTCAACGGAAAACTGAGCGATCGAGCAAGGCGGGAACGGCCGTAGATAGTGAGGATGCAGGTTGTCGAATAACGCCTCTACGCTGTTCGGGTAACCGTCTGCGAGCTTCTTGCCGATTCGCGCATCGAGTAGCGCAATCGCCTGGATCATCTGCTCGATGTACGGATCGTCGCGCTGCTCGCCCACCGGCAGAAGCCGCCCCGCGATCTTGGGGTAACGCTGCGCGAAGTCCTCGGAGTAGCGGCGCAAATACGATAGTTCGCGCTCGTAGTAAGGCAGCAATTCGTCCATCTAGCTCTCAGAATCTTGTTGTCTGGTTGCAAGCGCCGCCGTACGTGCGGGGAATTCTTAGGAGCGCTTGGGGCGAGCACGCGTGACCGAATACTGCAGCGTGGACGGTTGCAACATAGCGTCGAAGTTGACCGGCTCCACAGCCGGATGCACAACCAGCATCGCCTTGATGGCGAAGCACAGCACGTTCGTGGACTGCGCGTTCACTTCTAGTTTGACTTCAACCTGCTGGAGCCTGCGCTCGTGACGTTCGATTGCGCGTTGAATCGACTTGCAGATCGTCTGCCTGTCGTCGTGACTGGCAAGGCTGAGCCCCGCGAAATCGTTCAGCCCATAAGTCAGCACCGACCGGCGGCATTCGCTAAAGCCGGCGAGGCGTTCGTCGGTAAAGGTGATTCGGGCGTTCAGAAGAGACTCGATATGGCGAGCAACCGTGCCTTTGAGTTCGTCCAGCGATAACTGGCGTACGACGGCTGGCGTTGGTTGGCTAGGACCATCGCCGAACAATTTATCGAGCAAACTGGGTTCGAAACGGCTCATCTTTTTTTGAAAGAATTGGTAGCGATGCACCCTCTCAAGTGCGACGCGTATCATACAGGAGCGATCCGAGCGCGGTCGTCATGCTGTGTATTTCGGACGAACGTGAGGGGCCGTTGCGGAATCGCGAGCCACAGCTTCGGCAACGCGGCCGAGCGGGCCGGCAGACCGCATCGGCGTTGCGGCAACGTTTACAAATATGCGCCGTCGTGAAAACTTTCTCCGTCAATCTAAGCAAGCCTAGAAATCCGAGATTAGGTCACGCTCGCTTAAAGTATGCGCAAGCATTGAGCGAGAGCATCCAAGGTCCCAGTGGCCCGGGATGACGGATATAGCTGACATTGCCAGACGACAAATACTCTCCAACCGTGCGCCTGCAGCTCCGCCTCTTTCCGGGCGTCCCGCTCCTTATTGGCGATGGCCTTCCCTTGCCAGAACTCGGCATTTGAAGTCGGCCGGCGCCCGAGCCGACAGTCATGAGCGTGCCAGAAGCAACCATGGACGAAGACGACCGCCTTACGTCCTGGAAAAACAAGGTCTGGTCTGCCAGGCAAGCCACAGCCCCCCAACCGATATCGCAGCCCACGCCGATAAAGTCCTTTACGTACAAGCACCTCAAGCGCTGTGTCTCGTTGCTTGACACGCTTCATGCGATCGGATCGTTGGGCCTTACTGAGCGAATCCACCACTGGACGTTCCCAAGCCAAAAGTCTCTCTGGAGTTTGCCTGACGGACCGTGCTAGAAACGCACTAACAAGGGCAACGCCGCTGCATACCCAAGTACCGGTGGGACGGCGTCGCCAATCCACTTAGTGAGGGCGTTGCGCGACGGCTCGTGAGCATTCACGACGAATCGGTAGCTGTCCGGAAATGCTTGAATCCGGGCTGCCTCGCGGGGTGTAATGACGCGGGGGCGGGCGGGATGCACATACCGCCCACGGCCGGGTGTCAAGAATCCAGTTGTGATCGTCTGCGCAGGCTTATCCCAATACATTCGGCCGTAGACCGAAGGGTAGGTGTGACCATCCTTGTGGCAGTCCGGCCGCTCCTCGTTGGGTAGCTCGTATTTGTCGTGTTTGAACAGGTAGTCGATTCGGGATCGATTTTCGTCGGACAGCGCTGGCACTGTATCCATGATGCCCGTCTGAACCGGAGACGTTGCATCACGCATTAGATCACCGATAGCCCAACCGACGGTCTGCGCCTGTCGTTTCAGACCATGAGCAACTGCCTTTATGGTCAGGTCCTTATCGGACGGCGTGCGGAGCGCAGCGACCAAAAAGTAGCGCTTGCGTGTTTGGGGCCAGCCCATATCATGTGCCGCCAGTACACCGCTATCCATGAAGTCGTAGCCGTTCGCCTTCAGTAGCGCTTTAGCCGCAGTGACGACATCACTGCGATCGTTGACCACGTCTGGCACGTTCTCAATGACAACCATCTTCACCTTTAAGCCCACAGCGAGCGCAACCGCCGTAAGGTACAACAGATTCCGAGGGTCCTCTCTCCGCGTTTTGTTGTTCAAGTTCGAGTGCCCTTGACACGGAGGGCCAGCCAAAAACAAGTCAATCTTGCCAATTTCTGCCGCCAAGATAGGGTCCAAGATTTCCGGTTCGTAGGCAAACCTCGACTTGGTGCCCGAACCGCTGACATGGAAATCCACCAAGTTTGAGACACTGGTGTGCAATATGTGCTTGGTCCCAAAATTGGCCTGATGCACCTCGAGACCGCCATCGTCAACGTCGATAGCGGCCACGACCTCTACACGACGCCCAACTGCGATCGAGGCTTGCGCAGCCCCCAACGTCAGTCCCCCACATCCACAAAACACGTCAATGGTGCGGATCGGTGGCAGCGGCGAAGTCGGCTCTTCCACGAAGACGGTGGCGCCGCGAAGGAAGCTTTGCCACCATGCCGCATAGCCTACCGCGTCGCGGTCCGCAAGGTTTTCGATACTTGAACGCCAAATTTGGTTACCAACAGTCAGTTCACGAATGACCCGATCGTTTTCGATGTAATAATTTTCTAAGCCAATTCCACTCATATTACGCGGGCATTCGCCCAGCCTCGTCTTCAATTATCTTGCGACACTCCGTCTCGTCCAGAATTTCCAAGAAAAGGTTGGCACGCAGCCGTCGAAGGCGCTTCACCAGTTCTCGGATCTGGTCGACCTTGAGATGGGGTGCTGTTGTATCGCTGTTCGGATATTGGAACCGAATGAGCGCACGAGCGAAACTCCGAGCATTGGCATAGCCCTGCCGGAAAAGATGGCTGCGGTAGAAGTCAATCTGACCACGCTGGCATAAATGATAGCGGTCGTCAGCCTCGTCGTCGAGCAGAAGATCTGCGCGCAGCCACAACCGGTATATTAAGTTCTCGCTGCGTGCGCCGACGCCATAGTTCGCCAGGCCCGTACCGTGTTCAGGGTTGCCGTAGCGCCACTCCACCATATCGCTAAAGTGCACGATCGCCAGCCATAGCCAGAAATCGGCGTCCGCCACGATCTCTGGTGGCAACTGGATATGTTCGTGGATGATACGGGCAGCATCGCCTTCGAACCGGTTAGCGTTCTTCTGGCTCTTCATGCCGTTTGCGGGGTACTTCGCTCTGAGATTCGCCAAGTCAGCCACCAAGACGTTGATGAAAGCTTGGTCCAACTCTTCACCGTCACCGCGGTTCTTCACCAACCGGTCCAAATCTAGAGGGTTACCGGCGCGCTTGCTTGCGAGATACGCGCTGGCGTCCATAGTGGTTAAGATCGGATAGCGCATCGTTTAAACCTCCGCCACTTGGCGAACAGACTGCTGGTCGGCGTGGAGAATCGCGCGCAACTTGGACATCCCAGGATCATCAACCAACCGTTTAAGCTGCTGCAGCGTGCAAGGTTGAACCCTGTTGATGCGCTTCAAGAACGCGGCAAGCGGGCTGCGAGAATCGACCTCATCCGCGTCTTTCCAATCAGCGTAGCTCGCCGCTAGAATCTGGCACGGAATCTCGGCGGCCAAAAACGCCATTAGCGACCTGCTCATCTTGGGCAAGTTATCGGCGGCCAATTTCTTGTAGACATCAGCGTGAACATACACTTTCGCAATCGGTCGATCCTTACTCGCCTGCTCGTTTACTCCGCTGTAATACTCAACGTGGTATAGAGTCTTCGCCGGGAATCCCATCGCCTTCCAGCCATCGTCTTCCATCGGATCTACGCCGAAGTCTTCGGCCAGTTTCGGTGGACGGAGGTCGAACGACTTTTTGGATAGCCAGTGCCCTTGCATGAAGGGCTTTCCAACCTCTTTGGCAAGAGAGGACGCAAGGCACAGCGCCACCTCAATAGTGACATTAGCCCCTCCCCCCAATCGCTCAAGCACTTCCGCGCCAACTGCGATTTCGTCGGGAGCCTCTTTGGAGAGCAAGACCTTCTCGATCAATACCGTCTTCTTTAGGAACGGGTTGACAGCAGTAATAGCCAGTGCCAGCTTGCCTCGCGCGATCGCGCCCCCTGCCAGCGTTGCTTCACTCAGGTTCGGTTTTACCACAACGGCTAGGCGAGGCACCTCCTGCTCCTCAATGGTGAAGGAAACAGCGTCCGTAAATGGCTGGTCTTCAAACAATCGAATCTGTGCATTGTCGACAGCTTCTTCTAGGCTGGCCGCGCCGAAGAAAGGACGCACGTCCTTCGTCGCGCTCTTGTGATAACTCATGTTCGACATTACGCGGCCTCCGCGTCAATTTCAGGACGTAGGCGGACTGTCCATGCGGCATCGTATTCCTCGGATTCGACTGTGAACGTCGCCTTGCCACCTCTTTCGATGACGAACCGAAGCACCTTTGGGTCATCGGGAGTCGGCGTTGCGGCAACCCCCTTCACATCGATCTTCAAGTTCAGATCCTCTCCTTCCTGGCCTTCGTCTTCGAGGACTGGGCAACGGACGTGCAGCTTTAAACTCACCGACTCCTCTTCGGCCCCGGAGTCCAAAGCGACGCTGAAAGCGCTCCGAAGGCGCAGCATTCCATTGCTCGCCGCTTCCGCGAAGGGTTGTTTTGTAAATTCCAAATGTAGCGGCGAACTAACGACCTCCGGCTGCGGCTTGCCCCCCATACCTTGTGGTCGAAAATACGAGCCCAAAGCGCGCTCAAGGATCGACAGACGCTTCTGCTTGACCGGTGTTGGAGGTGCCGCTTCGCGCTGAAAGCGCTTCAGATGGTCCTTAATGCGAGACATCACTGCCATGACAACGCTCTTGCCCTCGCCCTTTATATCGCGCAAGTTGGCCGAGTCGGGGTCCCAGCGGTCATGCGCTGGTGGCTCACTCTTCTTCAACACCAAGTCAATATCGTCCGCTGCCACGAAGGCACCTACGACGACAGGCGCAGTCTCCGAGCACGGTTTGTAGGCGACTACCATCAGCGGGGCGCGGATAAGGGCGATGGTGTTGCAGCGATCGGCGCGGACGATGGGGTTACCCTGGTCGTTGAGCGGAGCCACGACAAAGCCGCAGACGCCAAGGGCAAGATCCCCTAACCGGTTTAACGGGCTCTGCTTTTGCGTGCCGGATTTCGGCGCAGCGACGCCACGAGCAATTTCAAACGCCTCAATAAATGGCCTGAGCTGCTCGTTCCTCCTGGGGCGCGGCACCGAGATGCCCCCCGCCGCATCGTGGATTTCAACATCGAGTTTCTGGTCTATGAGGCGCGGCCACCACCAGTCCTCCACCCCGATAACGAGATCCCTCAGATCCACGGTGGCATCCACTATCAGGATGCTTGTGCCTAGATCCCCCTTATCACGCGGCTCAAAGCCGAGCGCCTCAGCGAGCTTGTCCGCCGGTTTGCCCTCGTACGGGTCGATAACCAAGCGACCCGCCCCATCGGAATGCTTTTTTGTGCCGAGCCACGCCCGCCCGCTGTAGTTCTTCCCCTTGTGCTCGTGACTGGCGTAGTACCCGCAGCCGAAGAGCCGCGTGCATTCAGTGCCCTCGTCGTCGGCGAAGCGTGTGTAGGCGAAGATAGTTTGAATGGCGGAACTAGACGAGTACACTGACTTGCCAAAGCCGTACGAGCCGCCTGTGCCTTTCGAGGTACGAGCCTTGGAACGATCGCCTAGTGAAAGCAGCAGTCGATAAAAATTCGAATTCTTATCGTGAGGATCGCCCGACAGACCAACCGCGTTGTGGTCTTCGACATAAAGCAAAGTCAAGGGCGTGCGCGGTTTGTCTAGTGTCGTCAGGCAATTCGGCACAGTCAATTCCAGCTCACCGATCCGCTCGGAGATATGCGCGAGGCCCGCGGCCTGTACGAAGGCGGTCTTGGCCGAATTGGCGAGTTGTACCTGCCGGAAGCAAATCCGTACCTTTTCGCCTTCTATGCCAGCATCGACTGAGTTCTGGATGGCCTCACGGGCCAAAACGTGCTCGGGTTGCATTCCCGGCGACTTCAGTGTGTTGGCGTATGCCTCACCGGCAGCACCACCCATCGGATCGCTTTCTTGAAAGACCCAGGTCATTTTGTCTATTCACCCCGTTAGCCGAGCTTGAAATCGTCCTTGGCGCGTCGGCTAAGCGCAGCCTGGAACTTGGTTCGAAGCAACTTCATCTCATTGTCCAGCGCGGAAAGAATCTTCTGCGCGTCCTCTTGTGAGTATTCATAGTTGCTGGTGTTTGACAAATTGCCTATGAGGCGAAGCATCTGCGAGGCTTTGCGTACCCGGGCTTCTCCGAGCTCAACAAAGCGTGCGCGCTTGTTTCGTTCCGTAGTCATAGACGTGCGCCAAATTTATACATTTCTCAAATGTAGCACACCTAATGCAATCATGCACAGGATATCAAAATCGTCCATCCAAGCGGTGCTTACGCCGCAGACGGAACCCCTGGCTAGCCCCTCAAACAAAAGTCTAGAAGGGACGCGAGGTGACTTGAGCGCGCTACATGCTTGAGCTTACGACGGAGGTGGCTTGCCGTTCCAGCCCATCTGAGCGGAGCGGCGATGCGCCAACGCTGGACATGCCAGCGAAATCCATTTCATAACGAAGGCTGAATGGGAAGGCAAGGTGAGCTTCCCTCGGTTTTTCGCCTTCCAAGGGTCTCGGGTTATGCCGCCGCGCCCTTGGTCTGCTGAGCCTTGATCCAGTCCTGAAGAAAGCGTTCCGGAGAAACAAAGCCGAGTGACGAATGACGACGACTGCGGTTGTAAAACACTTCGATATAT
>NZ_PNYA01000052.1 GCF_002879885.1 Trinickia dabaoshanensis | reverse complement strand
CCGCCGAGCCCGCCACTGCCGCCGGGGTTGCCGCCGCCGCCGGCGCTACCGCCGCTTCCTCCGCTACCGATGAGCAGAGACACCTGGGCGTTAGCCCCCGCCATTGGCGCAAACACGCCGCCCAGCAGCAAGCCGATGGCCACAACTGCCTTGCTCGATGCCTTGCCGCGTGCACGAGCCCGCTCCGATGCAACCTGCCACACCGCGTGTGTGGCGTTCCAAACCACCCGGTACGACTGATTCATTTATTTTTTTCCCCGATACCTGCCGTGCACGCCGTTACGCCGCCACATTCGTTTTGAGAATTCAGAAATCCCCGATTGGCGGACGGTAACGCATGGGCTCGATCGAGGTAAATACTGCATATGCAGTAGTCACCCACGCGGTTTCACGCAGGCTACATCTCGATCAGCGCCCGCAGTTCGTGCGGATCGAGCGGCTTGTGCATGACGCGATATCCACTCGACGAAGCGGCATTGATGCCTTCGGTCGAAGTATCGCCGGTGATGATGATCGCCGGTATCGTTCGCCCGATCGAGTCGGTCACTGCCCGGATAACATCGACACCCGTCACGTGCCTCGCCAGCCTGTAATCGGTCACGACAAATTCCAGCAGCGACCCATGTGACCTGGCTGCCGACATTGCCTGCTCCAGAGATTGCGCCGCGACAACGGTGTGCCCCCAGGCGCCGAGCAGGGTCTGCATACTGCCCAGCACGTCACGATCGTCGTCCACGACCAGAATCGTCTTCTTCGGGCCGCCGGAAACCGCCGGCGCCTGTTGCGCCTGCGTGCCGGTTCCAGATGGACGAATGTTTTGCATGACCGGCAGCCTGATGGAAAAGAGCGAGCCGCGCCCAGGCCGCGAGCGCACCTGGACACTGGCACCGAGCAAGGTGGCCGTGCGCTGGACGATGGCCAGACCGAGCCCCAGCCCCTGTTCCCGATCGCGCGCTGCATTGTCGACCTGATAGAACTCCCTGAAGATGCCGGGCAGTTGATCCGATGCGATTCCGATTCCGGTGTCGAAAACCTGGATCTCTACGTCGGCGTCGCGGCGCCTGCACGCGACGAGGATGCCTCCATGGCCCGTGTAACGCACCGCGTTCGACACCAGGTTGGTCAGGATATTGCGCAGGAGAACTGCATCGGTATCCAGCCAGATTGCGGTCCGGCGAATTCTCAGTGTCAGCCCTTTCGCCGAGGCGGCGCTGAGAAACTGGCTTTCCAGCGCGTCCATCTCCTGCTGAAGTGGAAAACAGCGCGGCTCGACTTCGATCACCCCCGCATCGAGCCGCGAGACGTCGAGCAATACATTCAGCAACTGGCACATGCCTTTCAACGCCGCCTGCAGGCGTTCGGCGATCTCATCGAGCGCCGCGCCCCTGATGGTCGGCGCCCCGGCCATGGCGCGCAGCGTTGCGATGTAGAGACCCAGCGCATGGGCGGGCTGACGCAAGTCGTGGCTCGCGGCAGCCAGGAATTGCGATTTGCTTCGATTGGCGATCTCGGCTCGCTCCTTTTGCTCGGTCAGTTGCCGGATCAGGCCCACGTTCTCGAAACGCAACAATACGGCGTCGCGCACCGTCCGTTGCAAGGTCCGGCTGAATGCGATGTTCACGCCCAGCAGGAACAGCGAAAGGAATCCCAGCACGGAAAACAGAGGCGTGCCATGCATGAAGGAGCGAATGGCGAACGGCAGCACGGTCGGCAAGGCAAAGCCAAGATAGGTCGGCCACCAGCAGGACAGCGAAGCCACCGACCCGCCCGTCATGCCGGCCAGCACGATGCAGATAAGGACCGTCACGACGGCGTTGTCCGGCGCAAAGAACACAATTCCCATGGAGCCCCACAGGCAGCCGGATATGGCCGAGAACGCCGTGTATCGCCGGACGCGACGCATAGCCGTCGCGACAGGGTGCTCAGCCGCTCGACGATCGCGCCACACCATCACGATGCGCATGCCGGTCAGTACATAGATCGCGGCCGCCCACGCCAGCAAATCGCGTCGCGGAACCTCGTGCCACAGCAGAAATACCGTCAGGCTGACCACGGCGATATTGCCGAACAGGATGGGCGGCGCCTGGCGATACAACGTGTTGACCAGCGCCAGGCGCACATTGTCGCCATATTCGTGGGGTATTCTGTTTGTCATTTTGAACACGCGCGTCTGGTCTTGTGTAAGGTCCGGTCCTCGGGAAATCCGTTCCGCCGTATGATGCGTCTGCATCGGGGACCGCCCGGCATTGTCGCAAAAGAACGAGGCATCGAGTGGCTCGTCAACCGGTGAAAGAAAAATGAAAAGAATCGTGCTTGCCGAAGATCACGCCATGATTCGCGACGGAATGAAGTTACTGCTAACGACAAGGAGTAACTGGTGCGTGGTGGGCGAGACGGGAGACGGGCGCATGGTCAGTCAGCTCGTGCGCGATACACAGGCGGACCTGTTATTGCTTGACCTCGATTTGCCGGGCTGCCGCGGCATCGAGCTAGCGCAACAGATCAGAGGCGAATGCCCGCAGACCCGAATTCTCGTCGTGACGGGCAACCAGAGTGCTTCCGCAGTCAGGTCTGCCGTTGCGGCCGGCGTAGACGGTTACGCACTCAAACACGAAGACAGCGGCGAACTTCTTCATGCGATTTCCCTGGTGCTGTCCGGCATCCGGTATGTGAGCAAGGCGCTCGCGCATACGTTGGAGACCGTCCACGACAGCGTTGCGCAATCGATCACCGCGCGGGAAAAAGAAATCCTCGTGCTGATCGCCAACGGACACTCGAGCCGGGACATCGCTGAGAAGCTTGATCTGAGCGTGCTGACGGTGCGCAAACACCGGCAGAATCTGATGTCGAAATTGTCGTTGCACAACGTTGCCGAATTGACCGCCTACGCCATCCGGGACGGACTGGCCATGACACCGCCGGTTTCTTGACGCGCACACGCCAGCCCTACGACTCGCGACCCCGAACCGGTGCTGGATCTCCCTCGACCGGGCGCGCGCGCGATGAGCTTCTAAATGCGCAAACGCGCGCTAACCGCGCCCGATCGTCTCCACGCGCGTTACTGCATCACGCGGACGGTGACCGTGAGGCCCGTCTTTTCCCGGATGCGCTGGGCGGCGGCGTTCATCGCTAGCAGTACGTCGGCCCTCGTCACCGTTCCGTCGTTCAACTCGTCGCGGCGGCCGAAGCGTCCCGACTGGTTGGTCAGAATCCAGCCTGTCTCGGCCTCGTAGCGCAACTCTCCGCCGATATACGCGAAGCCCGCGTGCCCCGATGCCTCACCGCTCGGCGAGAACCATGCCGCGAGTGTCGGGTGGCCGCCGCTGCCATCGCGGACGCTGTGCTCGTCCCAGTACGCGGCCTTGGCCTCGTAGTGCTTCCTCATTTCCTCGAGCATCGGCCGTACGCTCGGCGAGAACGCGTCGGGATACTTCCAAGGCTCTTCGACGCCGACGATGACACTGCCGTCGTCGCGCATGACCCAGAGAAACGTGACGCTCTTGTTCGCGACAAACTCCTGCGGGTCGGTCTGAATGTCGATCCAGACCGGGTTGATCATCGTCAGCTCGCTAGGCTTCACTCTGCTCGGCAATTTCGGGTAAAGCGGCATGTCGCACTCCTGGTTGGGTGGGCAACGCGTGCGACACGCGGCGCGCATCGCACGTCCGGCGCCGAGAGATCGAGCGCCGGACATCCCCAAACTAAGTGCTTCGCTACGTCATGACGATGAGGCAAACGAACGACGCGACGACATGTGGCTTCGGTTAAGGGTCAACGGGTCCTTTAGTAGCCGCGTCGTAGTGGGCGAATGCCAGTCGCTCTTCGTTCCATCGAATTCGTTGAGCTGGCACGCGTCGCGTTTTGCCGCTCAACCGCGGCTCGCGAGGGCGCGCTCGATCTTCTTGTCCGTCTTGTATTGGCTGAGTGCGTAGACAGACCAAATCGCGGCCGGAATCCAGCCGATGAGAGTGATCTGAAGCAGTAGGCAGATGAGTCCGGCGAACGGACGGCCGATCGTGAAGAATTGCAGCCACGGCACAATCAGGGCAAGCAAAAGACGCATTTCTAGTCCTTGTGTGGTGTTACGTTGTTGTTGATTTTGGCTGCCGGCCCGCGAGGCACGAAACACGCCTAATTTTTCCCGCTTCAGTCGCGACCGCTTCTTTGGTCCCGCATTCCTGCCGGAGGGTTGTAGTCCCCCCCCGGTTCTTCGAACTCTGAGGTAAGGAGAATGGAAAATCAAGGTCTCATGCACGAGGCATAACCCGCCCCGAGCGGACTGGCAGGCGAGACCCGCAAAAAATTTTCCCGGAGCATTGTCGATTTCCGAGCATCAGCTTCGTCGTCAGTACATCACCACCCAAAGGACTTGCCATGAAATACCTCGGCCTAGCCTACTACACCCCCGAAAAATTCGCCGCCATGGCGTCAGACGACGTCAAGGAATTGGTAAGCCAATGCCCTGCCCTGGACGAAAAGATGCGCGCCACTGGCAAGGTTCTAGTTTCTGCGTCGCTTGGCGACCTGGATAGCTGGAGGACGCTTCGCCCGCGCAGCGGCAAGACACACGTCACCGATGGGCCTTACACCGAGTCGAAGGAAGTCGTGGGCGGCCTGTTCATCATCGAAGCGGATAGCCCTGACGAGGCGCTGCGCATCGCGTCCATGCACCCGGCCGCCACGCTGGGCGAAGAAGGCGGATGGGCCGTCGAGCTTATCCCCATGAATTTCCACCCGGTCCAATAGGGGCCTACGCCTGTCTCGAGAATGCGTTGGCGCCCTTTTCTCCACAAAAACCTTCACGGTTCCGGGGAAAAGACGGCGCCGGAGACTAGGCATCTCTGTCCATGGCGGAAATCGTTGCCCTTGATGTTGATGGCCACGCGGTTCCGACAGACGAAGCTCGCGCTGACATACTGGCTCTTGATGCTCCGCGGAGTCTTCCATTTGGTCTTCGACGCTGCCGCGTGAGCTTGCCCTTGTTCCCTGGTACACGGTGGCCAACGACGACATCCGGGGATTCCGTGACAACCTTCTTTCAAGCAAAGGGAGATTGAATGTGGGCAGCGTCGGGCGGTCGCAGCCCGACCCATATGGAACAATCGAGTCGACCGAAAAGGTACATCCAACACATTCAGTTCGGCAGCGTTAGCACGAGATCCTCGAATACATGCGGGAGTTCCGAAACACGCCGTCCGGCGCAATCCGTTCGTGACGAAGAGTACCTTCGTAATCCATTCCGACGCGCTCGCATAATCGCCAGCTTCTTTCGTTGAGATCATCCGGCAAAGCCTCGACCCGGTGTGCCGCCAATGACGAGAACGCGAAGTCCAGTACTGCTTTTACCGCCTCGGTGATCAAGCCTTGCCCAGTAAAAGAAGTTCGCCCCCACCAACCGGTCTCAAAGGTTCCCGCTGCCCAACGAGGCTTGTGAAGCCCTCCGCAGCCGATCAATGTGTCGGACTCCCGAAGCCAAAAAAGCATTGGAAAATCATGCCGAGCGATGAAATTAGAGACCCCGGTTCGACAGAACGCCTCCGATGCGTCTATCGACGGCTCTTCAAGTGCCCATGGCAACGACGCCGGAAATTCTCTTAACGCATCAAGCGATTCGACCGCCGCCTCGAAGACCTTCCGGCCATCACCTAAGCGAGGTGCCCGGATGGTTAATCGCTCAGTATGTATTGCATCGGGGAGATCAATCAGGATGGGCTTCATAGGAGAATTCGTCATCAGGAACGAGTATCCGTGGCCGATTTTCAACGATCGCGAACTTGATGTCGAGTGAAGGTCTGCGGCTGGGCGCCGTTCGGGCAATTCGCATGCCGCACGGACCCGCCTCAGCGGCGCCGCTCGGCAGCACGCGACCCTTACGTGACACTCGCGCCTCTACAAAGCGGTCGCTCAACTGTCAGCCTGTGAAAGCTGAAAGACGTTTCCCTCGGGATCCTCTCCATCGCACATCAATTGGGCGAAGCCATCATAGCGTTTCAAATCACGCATTCGAACTCCGGCGTTCAATAGTTTCTCGCGCAACTCTGATAGCCCTGACTCCACCGAGAAGACGATTTTTGAATTCGAAGTGGTGGCATGCTTTGGTAGTTCGCGAAAGGCTTCGCCCACTCTGTGGAGCGCGAGCTCCATCTCACCGGGCTTCAGCACAACCCATTCGTTTTCGATTTCTTCGGTGACTGGAAACCCGAAATGGGTTTGATAGAAGGACTTCAGCAACCCAACATCGCGGACGTAAAGTATCAACCTAGTCATGAGCACCGGCATTGGACTCTCCAACTATGTAGAGGTTAATGGCTCTAGCGGATTGTCGTCGATTTTGCCAGGGGCGGTCCACTAGCACCTTTTGGCCGACCTCTGCCTGACGGCGTCCATCGGGCCCGCCTTAGCATCAGAGGAGATACGCCCGTACTGTACTTGCTACCGATCAAGGCGGAAAGCGTGCGCGGCGAGCAATGCTGACCGGATTGTCGACAATGGAGGACGTCGCAACGAAGGTCCGAAAGTGCCCCCCCCCCGGACACACGATTCGGTTAAATCACGCGGGCGCGCACGAGGACATTGGGCGGCACGTGTATCGACCTGCATCGCTCGCTCAACGGCGCCAACGCGAACGGCTGTGTATATGAAGTGAGCGCAACCTCACGCACTGATTGACATTGTTGCCTGAGGCACGCAATAATGTGCCTCAGGCAACAACTAGGCCACCCCTATGTCTACGTCCACCCTCGAGGATCGCGCTCTCGCCGTCCGCAGTTTCAATCGCTTCTATACCCGTCAGATCGGCGTCCTTCACGAACACCTCTTGGACAGCGAGTTTTCGCTGACCCAGGTTCGAATTCTTTATGAGCTGGCCCATCGCAAGGAACTCACCACTTCGGATTTGTGCCGGGAACTGGGGCTCAACGCAGGCTATCTGAGCCGCGTCATTTCCGGGTTCGAGAAGAAAGGGCTAGTCACCAGGACACGATCGGCAACGGACGCGCGGATCGCACGGTTGGAGCTGACAGAAAAGGGGCGCGCGACGTTCGAACCGTTGAACGACGCTTCGCAGCGTGAAGTCGTTGCCATGCTCGAACGAATGCCGGAGTCCGCACAGCACCAGCTGGTGGAGTCAATGGGTCAAATTCAGACGCTCCTTGGCGATCCGGAACCGGGCTACATACTGCGAGACCCCCAGCCGGGCGACATGGGCTGGATTGTCCACCGCCAGGCAATTCTGTATGCGCAGGAATTTGGCTGGAATTCGGAGTACGAAGCATTGGTTGCCGAGATCGTCGCCAAGTTCGTGCGCGAGTTCGATCCGAAGTCGGAACGATGCTGGATAGCGGAGAAGGACGGAAAGGCGGTCGGTTCAGTGTTCGTCGTCCGCCAGGATGATGTGACTGCCAAATTGCGGCTGCTCGCCGTTGACGCAAGTGCGCGCGGCTTGGGCATCGGCCGTCGTCTGGTCGACGAATGCCTTCGCTTTGCTCGCCTTGCGGGCTACAAGAGGATGGAGTTGTGGACCAACAGCGTGCTCACCGATGCGCGGAAGATCTACGAAAAGGCGGGGTTCCAATTGATCGAAGAGGAGCCGCATCGAAGTTTTGGGAAAGATCTGGTCGGGCAAATCTGGGCGCGTGACCTGTGAGCGATCACGGCAAAGCAACCCTCGCATCCGCCACTACCGGCGTCTTGGTCGGGGCGGCAATGGTATCGACCCGAGCTGTCTCCAGCCACGCATCACCGGAAACACTCGCCTTCCTGCGGTATTTGATCGGCATCTCCGTGCTCGCCGTGCCGATGCTGTTCGGCACACGCACTCGATTCTCCCCAAAGGATGTCGTCGCGGTCGGCCTCCTCGGCGTCTTTCAGTTCGCGATACTTATCGTGTTGCTCAATCAGGCGCTGAGGACGCTGGCGGCAGCGACGTGTGCGCTTGTCTTCTCGACGATGCCATTATTCACGATGTCCCTCGCGGTCATACTGCGCCGTGAGGTCTTTCGCTGGACCAAACTGTCGGGACTCATACTCGCCATCTGCGGCATCGTCGTTCTGCTTAGCTCGTCGTCGCATCTCACGATACATGCAATCGATCCTACCGCCTTCGCTGCTTTAGTCGGTGCGACGGTTACCGGTGCGGTCTGCAGCATTCTGTATCGGCCATATTTGCGGCGCTACCCAGCGTTGCCCACCGGTGCGTTGGCGATGAGCGCGGCTGTCGTGTTCCTCGGCGGCCTTTGCTGGTTCACATCGCAACCGATCGGACCTCGATTATCGACATCAGAATGGGCGAATGTCACGTTCATCGGACTGTCCAGCGGACTCGGCTATTTTTGCTGGCTTTGGGCGCTCGCCAGAATGGATGCCAGCCGTGTTGTCGCGTTTCAGGCTCTCGGGCCGGTGGCAGCGGCGGCCATCGAACTCGCCATCGCGCGTCAGCTTCCGTCGTGGCAACTGCTGTTGTCTATTGCACTCGTCGTTGCTGGACTTCTCGTGGCACTACGGGCGGCCGGTCCCGAGGCAGCCGCCGCGTAACCTGTGCGCAATCCGACGCTATAGCAGATGCCACCCCGATGTCGCCGCTTGGCCTCGTCGCACTGGAGCGCGCGAGAACCGTCTTAGCGTCGAACATCCAATGTACGCTGCCATGCAATAGAATCCGATTCCTCACGTCGAACCGTGTGTTGCCTAGTCCATGCCTAATAGTCCTACACTGCGCGAGCTGACAATAGCGCTGAGCAAACGCGGGATCGACCTCTCAGTGAACCGCCCCGGGAATCGTGGAGGCTGGTTGGTTTAAGTTGATGCCGGCATTGCAACTGGGTTGCAGAGTTGCCGGTAGTAGTTTGCCTCAGCTTCAGCGGGCGGGATATAGCCGAGCGGTTCCAT
>NZ_PNYA01000051.1 GCF_002879885.1 Trinickia dabaoshanensis | reverse complement strand
GCGGCATCATACGACGCACCAGGGCTTCTTTTCGTTCTGCTGAGTAGGCTTTCATTCATGCCGATTCTACCGCCCCCGGACCTCGTCTAAGATTCAAACGACACGACAACTAGTCTGACGCCGGGGGAGACCGAAGGCGACGGCCGATGGAGGCCGCTGCGGTCGGTGCCGATCAAGCAAGCCGGGTTCGGCAAGAACGATACGCTGCTCGACTATCCGCTGAGGTCGCACCCGGCCTACCAATCGCTGGCCGAATACTTCGGCTTTCAAGAGAAGTTCGATTTCGCGGACGTCGATCTCGCAGCGATGCTCGATACAGCCGGTTCTTGCCGGCGCGTCACGCTCCATGTGGTCCTGAAGGAGGGCCACGGCAACCCGCATGCGGGGCGACTGCTGGAGTCGTTGTCGACTACTCATTTCAGGCTATTTGCGACGCCTGTCGTCAACCTCTTCCGCCAGCGCGGCGAACCGATTCGGGTGACGCACCAAGAGATCGCGTATCCGGTAGTGGCGGATGCGACTCACGCGTCTGCCTACGACGTTTCCTCGGTCGACTCGGTATTGCTTGTACGTCAAACGCAGGAGCAAGACCAGATCATCGAGTTACGGCCGTTTTACGCACAGCGCTACGGCGATGAGTCGCTGGTTGGGCAATACTGGTTCGCCAGCCGAAACGAAGGGGTGGCTTCGTTGAGCCCCGGATACGAAACGGAAATTGCGGTGGTCGACGCAAATTTCGACCCGATGGCCGCGCAGACCGATACGTTGAGTCTGAACCTGACGTGCACGAACCGGGATCTTCCATCGAGGCTGGCGATTGGCCTGGCAGGGGGCGATCTTTTTGTTCAGGACGGCATCGACGGTGCACCGGCGCCCGTTATCTCCATGCTGCGCCGGCCGACGCAGACACTACGCTTCGAGCGCAAAGACGAGCTGCAGTTGCGGCTCGCCTCGCACATGGTGCTCGACCATGTCTCCGTTGCGGATTTACATCTCGCGGCGCTCAAGACGATTTTGGTGCTGTACGACCAGCGACACTCGGCGGTTTCGGCTCGTCAGATCGACGGGATCGTCGGCGTCGAGTCGCGCGATGCAGTGGTCGAGTTGCCCGGCAACCCGTTTCCGACGGAAGTGCAAGGTATCGAACTGCGCTTGACTATCGACGAGCGTCATTTCGTAGGAGCCAGCATTGCGACGTTCGTAGGCGCTATCGATACGTTTCTCGCGTACCACGTACTGATCAACAGCTTTGTGCAATTGATTGTCGTATCGCGGCATACGGGGGAAGAGATCATGCGATGCAAGCCGCGCAGCAGCGACTTGGTGCTCGCGTAAAGAACGGAAGCTTTGGCCGATGACCACACACAACGACGATTTTGACGACGATCTGCTGCGGCACTACTACGAAAAGGAACTCGATATCCTTCGCCGTGACATGCGAGCTTTCGCGCAGCGGAACCCCGAAGCGGCGGTGCGACTGTCGATCAACAGTGATGGACGATCGGACGATCCGGGCATCGAACGTCTCGCACAGTCGACAGCTCTGCTAAACGCCCGCCACAGCGCGAAGATTGACGACGACGATCCGGAATTGTCCGAGGCGTTGATCCGACGAACGTATCCGCAATACCTGCGGCCCTTTCCGTCTTGCTCTGTTGCCCAGTTCGACGTGGGAAGTATGTTCAGCAGGTTGACCGAGCCCGTGCTGGTCGAGCGCGGCACGCTGTTGGAGTCGGCCGTAGGCTCCTTTTCTTTTCGAACCGCGTATGACGTTGTCCTTGCGCCGGTGCGAATCACGGCCGTTCAGTACGCTTCCACACCGGTTATTCCACCCAACGTCACGGTGCCCCGCGATGCCAGCGGGATGATGTCCGTGACTTTTAGTTCTGCCAAGGTTGGTGGACATCTCGACGCTGCGGCGGTTACTACACTGCGCGTGCACCTTGCCGGCCAGCCAGCGATCGTTGCCGCAATCACCGACACGATACTGCTGCGCACGCGGAGCGCATACGTGGAAAATGGCGAGGGGCGATGGATCCGTCTTGCGGATGTCCCGCTTAAGATGGCCGGCTTTGGACCGCACGATTGGTTTTGCACGGATGCGAAGGAGCCGGGTCAAGCATTTGGGCTGCTTGGTGAGTATTTCGCGTTTCCACAACGGTTTCACTTCGTCGACGTTGATTTCGCCGCGCTTTGCGCGGTGGCTCCGGGCGACCAGCTCACGCTGCATCTTGTTGTGACGGACGTCGGGCCGAACTCGCAGACGGCGGAGCAGCTCGGTCACGTTTGCGCCGATCATCTGAAGCTGTTCTGCACGCCCGTTGTGAATTTGTTCAGTAAGGAAGGCGTGTCGCTCAAGTGTGATCGGAAAACCGGTGCTTGGCCGATTGCGATCGAGAGTAAGAACGATGCGCCCACCGAGGTGTGGGCCGTTGAGGGCGTTCGCACGGAGCAGGGTACGCCTCTTCCCTCATCCGACGGGCTGATGACCGCGCATGCGAGTCGGGCGCACCCTAGGTGGACTTTCGTGCAACCACCGCGTTCAAGGTCGTCAGGTGTCACCCGAGAGTCGGCGCTGCATCTTTCCGGCGCCGAGGGCTCAGTGGGAGTGGTGAACGGTCTTGAGACGCTGCTGGCCGATGTGATGTGCAGTAATGGCAACCTACCTCGTTCGCTGACCATCGGTAGCCGGGATGGGGACATGCGAATGGAAGGCAACACGCAAACGACGAGAAAGATCGTGCTGCTGCTGGCACCAACGGCCGTCACCCAGCTTCCGCGCGCAAACGGAGCGCTCTGGAGGCTCATCGGTCAGCAAACAGCGCACGCCATTCGCCTCAATCAAGCTGGCTTGCCGGTCCTTAAACAGATCCTGCAGCAGTTTGCCGCGCTATCGCCGCAGCAAGCGCGACACGTCGATGGGATTAGGGGGCTTCGCCATCGGTCGGTCATGACATTGATGGCAAGAAAGCCGCAGCCAGCGATGGTGCGCGGGATCGAAATCACTTTGGAAATCGACGAGCAACTCTTCGTGGCGAGCAGCGTAGCCGTATTTGCCGGCGTCATGGAGCGCTTCTTTGCGCCCTACGCGCCGCGCAACAGCTTCGTGCAATTGATCGTGGCGTCAATTGGCGGCGCAGTCCTATGGCAGGGGGAACCGATTCGGGGTGCGGGGCCGCTATTGTGAGTAGGTAATGATTGCCTGGCTTGCGGTGTGATTCGGAAATATTTTCTCAAAAACTTTAATCGATCCGAATTGCGCTTGATCTTATTTCGCGCTCCGCAATTTCCTCTGTAAAATCGCCCGACTTTGAATATTGGCGTTTCTCCCAGGCTTGCCAATGAATACCAACCTGTCTGTCCAAGATCTGCTCAAGCTCGCTTCGGGGATGCAGAACAATCGGCTATTGAGGCTGTCGTTTCCGCAGGGCGATGCCCCATACGACATCTTGCTCGTGAACCGCCTCGAAGGCGAGGAATACCTCTCGCGCGATTTTCGATTCATCGTTGAGATCCTGTCCGACAACGCCAAGCTCGACCCGAAGGATTTCGTCGACAAACAGATCTCGGTGGAGCTGCTGCGAAATGACGGGAGCTTTCGGTACTTCAACGGTTACATCTTCGCGTTTCGGTTGGTTAAAACCGATGGCGGCATTGCGTTCTACGAGGCTGAAATGGGCCCATGGGTCCGCTATTTGACGCTGCGTAAGAACAATCGGCTTTTCTTGGATCAACCTATTCATGGCCAGACCGCAGACATCTTCAGCGACTACGGTGCGCTGGCGGTATGGGATTGGAGTGTTCGCGAGAAGGACCCGGTGATACCGATGGCGTGCCAGTTCGACGAGCACGACCACAACTACGTCCATCGCCGCTGGGAGCATCGTGGTCTGTGCTACTGGTACGAGCACACGGCAAAGGAACATAAGCTGATCGTCTCCGATCCGAAGCGCAGCGAGCCTGCGATTGACGGCCCCAGCCCAGAGATTCCCTACCAAGACAAGGCCGGCTCGCAGGAAGCGGACGGCATTAAGTCGTGGTCGGTCATTCATCAAAGCACGTCCACGCACGTAGCGGAGTCGCGTACCGACTTCAAGCACTTCACGCTGAATGCGCGTAGCGGTGGGTTCGTCGATTCGCGAACCGATGCATGGAAGGACAGTGGCAAGCAAAAGCTCGAGTCGTACCGGTATGCAGGCTCGTTCGGCCATCAGAACACGGAAGACGGTCAGAAGCTGACCGACGTGCAAGTGGAAGCGATCGAGGCAATCGCACGTCAGTGGGAGGCAACGGGCAACAACCGGTTCGTGATGCCAGGCCGGTGGTTCCAGTTGACCGATCACTTCGGCTACTCGATCAGCAACGACAAGTACGACGACGAATACTTAATCACCTTCGCGCACCACGTCGCGACGAACAACTATCTTCAGGGTGTGGGTGCGCCGGCGACGTATAGCAACCGGTTCAGGTGCGTGCACCTGCGCACACCATGGCGGCCGGCTCGCGGCTACAACAGTGTCGATACGCGCATTCTGGCGCCGCAGACGGCGATGGTAGTCGGGCCGGAGGGCGAGAGCCTTTATACGGACGCGTATGGCCGCGTGCTGGTGCAGTTCCACTGGGACCGGGAAGGCAAATATACGACGTGGGTGCGAGTATCCACCGGTTGGGCGGGAGGCAATCAAGGCATGACCGCTTTGCCCCGGATCGGCTCCGAGGTGATCGTCATGTGGTTGGATGGGAATCCGGATCACCCGATCATCACCGGTAGGCTGCACGGGCGCGACAATATGTCGGCGTGGCAGTTGCCGCACCAGCGCGCGTTGACTGGCATCCGCAGCCGCGAACTGGTCGGCGATCAGGGTAATCAGGATGGCGGGCGTAGCAATCACTTGGTTTTTGACGATACGGCCAATGCTATTCAGACGCAGCTCCGCAGCGATCATGCGGCCAGTCAGTTATCGCTTGGGAGTATCACTCGCGTTGAGGACTGGCAGGGCAGGCAGGATGCGCGCGGCGAGGGTTTCGAGTTGCGCACGGACGCGGTCGGGGCGATTCGCTCGGGCAAGGGGATGTTGGTTAGTACCGAGGCCCGTCCAAAAGGCAATTCGCACATCTCGGACGTGAGCGAGCCGGTGTCGCGTCTTGCGCAAGCACAGACACTGCACAACGAACTCGGCAACTTGGCTCAGCAGCATCGAGCGCAGGACAGTGGGGGGGATCAGGTCAGTGTGGCCGACGTGTTGCAGGCGCAGGTCGACGGCATTAAGGGCGGCTTGAGTCGCGGCGGCGATAGTTCGTTTCCCGAACTAAACCAACCACATCTGCTGCTGGCGGGTGCCGGTGGCCTGCAAGCAACGACGCCCGCAACCGTCCATGTCAATGGGGGCGACCACGTCGCAGTCACCGCCGGGCGCAATGTCTCCGTCACCGCCAGAAAATCGCTCTTGGTGAGTGTGCTCAGCAAGATCAGCCTTTTCGCGCAGAACCTCGGAATCAAATTGTTCGCGGCAAAAGGGCCGGTCGAGATCCAAGCGCAGAGCGACAAGATGGCCCTCGCGGCTCTCAAGGACCTGTCGATCTCCAGCACAGACGGCAAGATAGTCATCACCGCCGCGAAAGAGGTTTGGATCGGTGCGGGCGGTTCTTACATCCAGATCAACGGCAATGGAATCGTCAATGGCTCTCCGGGGCCGATCGTCGAAAAAACCCCGAAGTGGAGCAAGTCTGCTGCCGACACACTGCGCCAGCCGCTTCCGACTATGCCTCAAGGCGACCCTACCGATATTTCAATGCTTTCCCACTGAAACAGAATGATTATCAGTCCTCCGTTCTTGCCGCAGGTAACTCCGCCTCAGCCCGTTCATCCGTCAAACCCTGAGGAGAGTCCACCGGCGCACCCGGCAGTTGCACCCGAGGACCCGCTCATGGACGCCGTGGACGGGATGGCGCTGCATCACGGTACATACCCGATCTCGTGGGATCGTGGCTGGCATACCGGTGTCCATCTAGTGCCGGGTGATCAGCATATGCCGGTGCGAGCGATTGCGGACGGCACGGTGGTTGCCTATCGGGTCTGCGAAAAACCGTTGCCTGATATGTCCGATAAGCTCAATTGCAATGGCGGATTCGTCCTCCTTCGCCATGAGAAAGAGACCGGCCAGGGACGTACGCTACGCTTTTACTCGCTGTATATGCACCTGCTTGATCTCGAGGGCATGAATGCAGCCGGGTTGCCGCCGGTCTGCAGCAATAAGCCATTCGCAATGCCTCTGTGGGCCCAATGTCCAACTGGCGTAGCTGTGAGCGGAAACGGCGAGAAAGTGCACCGCAAGGACATCATCGGCTATCTGGGCAAGTGCAGCGACATGTGGGAATTGCACTTTGAGATCTTCATGACGCAGGAAGATTTCGACGCGTATTTTGGCCCCACCCAACTTGGGGCAGCGAAGGTGACGACGCCAACCGGCAGCGATTGTTGGGGGCATTCATATTACGTGATCCCCGCCGGTCAGCACTTTCACGCCTTACCCACGCAATTCGGTGCGGAGTCGCAGCGACTGGAAGACAAGGTAACCCTGCAAAACATCAAACCTAAAGGCACCCGTGGGTCGATCGGTTTCGAGCGGCTTAAAGACGGTACCAACGCCGCGACGCTGTATGTCGAGGTGTTCTTCTGCCTGGGTTCGAAATACACGAACGTCTGGTGCGAGACGCCACAGGGTTTGAAATTGCTGACACCTCAGCCGGTCTGCGAACAGGGTTACGAGTACGTCATGTATGAGCGCGCTCGTGACCTCTACGGACTTTGCCCTAGTGACGGATACGAACTGCTGCGCTTCGGCCGGATTCTGGGAAACGAGACTTTACCCGCCTCGCCAGCATCCGCGAACCCGGATCTGGTGTGCTCTGCGGAGGAGGATCATCGGCAGACTTGGTTTCGCGTCACGTTTGCCCCGGGTCAAGAGGGATATATCGACATCAATGCTAAGGCGATACAGAAGGTGTCGGACGCGGATTTTCCCTCATTCATGGGCTGGCAGAAGATTCATGATGACGGCCACGCACCGGGGAAGCCCGCTCCTGGACCGAAAGGTGCTGCTCCGCGCAAGCTGTCAGACAGCGACGGTCGGTGGAGTCCACATGCGCTCATGGAACTGCTGCAGAAGATCGTGTCGAAAGGAAACCTTGACCCGCTAAACGAGTGGGTCAAGGGGACCAGCAAAGAAGAAGTTGGTCAGAAGACCGCGACTATGAGGCAGGTCGTCAGTGATCCCGTCGTACGCGAACTGCTCAAGGGCTTTATTTGCGAGGCGGCGAGCGAGTGGGACGCTGCAAACGTGGAACAACGGTACGGTTGGCTGAAAAGTGCAGGACAACGGTTCGAGAACGATCAGGCCGGCTATGACAAGTTTCTGAAGTTTGCGCGACAGTTCCAGTTTTGGGACAAAACGGGCTTGCCCGCTGGGGCGAAGCTATGGTACTTCCACCCCCTCGCATTCATCCGGCACTTCAGGAAATGCTCATGGCTGGCAAAGGAGGAAATGCAGCAGCTGTTGCCGACCCAGTATATGGATGAACATGGGAATTGGTGTTTAATTCGGCAAAATCAGTTAGGTGCGCGGGATTCGTTTATTTCTAAATTCCGAGTCGACTTAAATAAGTCGCTGTGCAAGTATGGCATCAATACGCCTGCGCGCATGGCTGCATTTTTTGCGCAATCGATTGTCGAAACACAGTGGTTTACAACAACGAAGGAGGGTGCGGGGGAGCATGCTGCGTACGCGCCATGGTACGGACGTGGATTTCTTCAGCTCACCAATTCAGGGGGTGACGTGAATATTGAAAGCAGTAATTACTATAACTATTTCCGCTGGCGAGCGCGCTTTCCTGAACATGCTGGGCAATCTCAAATAGTCCAGTGGCGCGAAGATTTGCAGAATGTTTCCGATGACGCCACGCAGAGCGCGGGATTTTATTGGATTATGCCGCAGTTTTCGGCGAAATCTGAGCATTATGCGGAGCGTACATCCTTTTATGCTGATACTCCCGCACCTAACGTTCGCTTGGTTCAGGGTAAGCACGCCTACTACAGCAACGAATCCGCTAGGAGAGTTGCCGCTTACGTTAATATACCAGGCGCGATCTACCAACAGCATACGGTCAATAATTTGCCGGAGCGCTATTCCTGTTACGCCAATGCGCTTGTTGTGCTGACGGATACACCCGTATTTGAAGATGCGCGTGGGCGAGATGATGAGGTGCCCGATAGTTTTGTTTTGAGGGAGTCGTGGTAGTAAATCTCCGTATCTTTCTTTTTAAGGCGAGGCTTCCGTCGTGAATTTTAAACGTACGCTTGTGTTGTTAATCGGTCTATGGGTGCTTGGCACCTCTGTGGCCCAACCGACATCTTCTCAGAGCGATCTTTTGCCGAAGAAGGGCATGAAAAGGCATCGGATGAATATCGGAGCTTGTCATTTTGTAATAAATGATCCGTTTTCTGGGGTCGCCTCCGATGGGAGTGGCAGTATGACAGGGCCCTATGCGTTATACAAAGCGACTATCAAGAAGAAAGGGGGGCTTAGTATGCAATTCCAATGCGGCGATAATTACAATGTGAAGGCTTGTGATGCGTTTGAGGGTGAGATTTATGCGCAAGGAGGGTCGATAATGGATGCTGATCCTCCTATTCCAGACTCGGATAAAATCAATGATTTTGTATTGAAATCCGTCAACGGGATCGGTAGGGTGATTGTGTACAATCAAATCGAGGACGCGACGGGGCCTGGTGACCAAGATGGTAGGAGCTTGTCGTTTTGCTTGACATCTCCTAAAGGTGCAACTTTGTTGGGGTTGGCTACGGTTATGGAGTCCAGGGGCGATAAAATTGATCTTACCGAAGAGGCCATTCGCGTTGTTAAAGGAATCGAATTTCACGATATCCAGAAGTGATTGATGGGGTGACTGTGCCTTTGGTTGCGCTGTCCGTAATGGTGGTGATACCACATCGGTACGTTGAAAAACGTGATACTTCTAAAAAGCTTCAGCGTAATTTTCGGATTTTCCGTCGATGAGTAAAGCATCTGTTTGCCATGGCGATCCGACCACCACGGGTGGCAAGGTTATCGCGACCGCATCGACCATGTTCGACGGTGATCGGCGTATCGCACTCGATGGGGAGATGGCCACTTGGAGCGGCCCCCTGAAAGTCCGGACACAGTCTCCCACTTACAATAGCGGGTAGGCATACGACTGTGTTTTTGACTAACACCAATCAAGAAGTGATGGATGTATTGACGGGACCCGAGCGCCGGCGGCGGTGGTCGGTAGAAGAGAAAGTGGCGATGGTCAGGGAGAGCCTCGAGCCGGGCAAGACGGTCTCGAT
>NZ_PNYA01000050.1 GCF_002879885.1 Trinickia dabaoshanensis | reverse complement strand
ATCGAGGCATTCGGGCAGAAGTGAAACCTGCTTGCGGTCATCGCCTTCAACGAATCGCTTCATGAGTCACCCGGCGGTCGATGCGTTGATTCAGTTTAGGCGATGACTACGTTTTCACACAGCCTCGGTCGGGCTGCGTCAGTCCACTCCGCAAACTCATCGCTCGGAAGCGGTCATTGGAATTCAGCGGCCCGCAAGCGGCCATTCGGCAGCGCGTACTCCCGACCCACTCCGGTCAGACGACCTTCTCCAAAGCGGTCAGACGGTCGAATCCAGGTTTTGCGAACTAGAGCGCCATAAAGCGGCCGTCGGCGACCTTAAGCTTTTATTGCAGCCGCGTCTTCAATGCGGCTGCCATCTGCTGCATGGCGGTGCGTGTCGGGGCATCAGCGGCCAGGACGTTGAGCAAGCCGAAGTCGTGGATCGTGCCTTTGTATTGGGTCGTCGTCACGTCGTTGCCTGCCAGGTCGAGCCGATATCCATAGGCTTCGCCCTCGTCGCGTAGCACGTCGAACTGCGCCGTCTGGATCAGCGCGGGCGGCAAGCCCTTTAACTCGTCGAGCGTGGCGCGCAGCGGTGATGCGTAGCGCTGATTGCGCTCGCCTGCATCGGTCGTGTATGCATTCCAGAACCATTTCATCATCGCACGGCTCAGAAAAAAGCCGTTAGCGAAAGCGTCAAAGGAAGCGTTCTCGAATGCGTGGTCCATCACCGGCCACATGAGGCCCTGGAACCGGATCGCAGGGCCTTGACGGTCTTTCGCCATCTGGCTGACGACCGCGGCCATGTTGCCGCCCACGCTGTTGCCGACAACCGCCAGCCGCGCTCCATCGACGCCGATTTCCCCGCCATGCGCGGCGACCCACTTCGTTGCGGCGTAGGCCTCGTTGATCGCAACCGGGAAGCGGGCCTCAGGCGAAGGCGTGTATTCGACGAACGCGGCGGCCGCGCCCGATTGAACGACGAGGTCGCGCACGAGACGCTCGTGCGTCGGATAATCCCCGAGAATCCAGCCGCCGCCGTGGAAGAACATAAACACCGGCAGCACACCGCCGGCATGCTGCGGCTTGACGATGACGAGCGATAAGTTTAGACCGTCTTGTTCGACCACGCGGCGAGTGACGTCGATGCCTGAAACGTCGACCTCTACGCTCCGCTGCGCCCCTGTCAGGACCTCGCGTGCTTCGGAGGGCGTGAGGGTCTCGATTGCCGGGCCGCTGCCGCTGTTGACGGCTTCGAGGAAGCGGACCGTTGCGGTACTGGGGGTGCTCGACGTGGCTTGCGGATTCATCCTGATCTCCTTTCGGTACGGTTGAGGTGCTTGCGACCCGATGTCGAGCGGCCGATGGCACGCTCCCGCGGCCCCAAGCCGCCTTCGCGCAAGGGCGGCTATACGGAGTGCTGCGATTTACTCAAGACTGAAGACCGAATGCTCGCCTCAAGCTCTTGTCGACCTGTGCAGACGGCGCGAAGCGACGCAAGAAGCTCAGTAACCTCGCCCTGCCGTCCGCAGGTTGTCTCAGCCGGTAAGCGCCGCGAACGATCGACAGGATTTTGTTTGCCACCGTCTCGGGCGGCGGCGCGTCGCTGATTTGCTGCCGCACGGCGTTGACGCTCTGGGTGTAAGCGCTAGCGTATTCGTCGAGCATGACCTGGGTCTGCGTCGCGTTTATGTCCAGATTCGTGCGACTAAAGCTCGGCTCGACCAGCACGACTCGCACGCCGAAAGCCCGCACCTCGTGGTCGAGCGACTCCGAGAGCCCCTCTAATGCGTGCTTGCTGCTCGCGTATAGACCCATGAATGGAGCAGGCAGGAAGCCCAGCACTGAACTGATATTGACGACGAGGCCGCGGCGATTGTTGCGCATCGAGGGCAAGACGGCCCTCGTGACCCGCAGCACACCGAACACGTTGACATCGAACAGTGCATGCGCCTCGGCGTCGCTGGTGGCTTCGACAGGGCCAACCAGCGAAACGCCAGCGTTGTTGATCACAATGTCGATTCGCCCGGCTTTCTCAATCACCTTGCTCACGGCCGCTGCGACCGATGCATCGTCTTGCACGTCCATTCGAACGTACTCGACGCCGGGCGCCGTCGCAGCAGCTTCGGGTCTCCGAACGCCCCCGAACACACGGTATCCAGCGCCAGCCAGCGTTCGTGCCGTTGCGTCGCCAATGCCAGAGGACGCCCCTGTAACCAACACTACAGTACCTTCATTCTTCATGTTCTCTCCAGTACATCCGGCACCCCCAAGACCTCTGCCGGTAGCCCACAGCGAGCGGCAATTAGGGTTCAGCGCACGCAGAGCATGATTTGCGCGACTTCTTCGGCGGCGTCGATCTGGGGCCAGTGCCCCGCATCCAGCGCGTGAAGCGAGACGTTCCGCCCCTGCGACTGCATGTGTTGAGCAACGCTCACGTGGAGATAAGGATCTGCATTGCCCCAGATGAGATGGACGGGAACCCCGGAGCGCCTGAAATCGACTAACCGAGCCGTGTTCGCCGCCACCTCTTCATGCAGTTGAGACGTCATCTGCGCGAATGCCATGGCTGCGCTCGGCTGTTGGCGAAAGTTGTTGTCGATGACAGGGCCGAGGAACTCAAAATAGTTCACTTTCTGCTCATCGGTCAGGCCGTGCTGAAGCAGGTTTCGCTGAAAATCAATGAGCCACGCAAACTGCTGTGGGCTTTGCAAAAAGTGCATCGCCAACTTTCGCAATTCCCTGTTCGAAAAGAGCTCGATCAGTTCAGGCACCCGCAGGCCAGGCGCATCGCCGTAGAAAGCGTTCATCACCACTACGGCGCTCGTGCGGTCGGGGTGCTTCAGCGAGAAGTTGATGGCTGCGGGTCCACCGGCATCATGGCCGACGGGAATGATCCGATCGAGCGCGAGTGCCTCGGCGACCGCTTCGAGATCGGCCAACTGTTGCGGGAAGCTATATTGCGCGCCGACGGGCTTATCGGACCCGCCAAAGCCGAGGAAGTCGACGGCGACCACGCGTCGGCCGGCGGAAACGAGGCGCGGAATGAGCAGGTCGTAGATGTGCGAGTCGTCAGGAAAGCCGTGCAGCACGACGAAGGCGGGACCACTGCCTGCGAAGTCGCGGGCATAGACACTGCCACTGTCACGCTTGATGCGATGCTCCGCGAATTGCGGCAGGGCGGGGTACGTGGATGTCATTTCGAACTTCTCCATTTTGGTCTGGGTAGGGCACACGACGCATTGCGCGGCGCAACGCTATCGGTGTTTGCCGGCATCGGGTTTGCCGCTTGGTTGATCGCTTCCGTAAAGTGCTTCAAGGCGAGGACGTAGGCCGCTCAGGTCGTAGCCTGCAGCGGCAATCCGTTGCAAAAGCTCGTCAGGCTCGATCGACGCGCCGGCAGAGAGCGCCCATAGCGTGGCGGCCCGTACACCGGTGCGGCAATACGCGATCACGGGGCCATCCAACGCACCGAGAGCCGACGAAAACTTTGCGGCGTCCTCAACTGTGGCTTTTCCAGGCACAATGGGAATTGCCGCGAAACCGAGCCCGGCCGTGCGGGCAGCCTCACGCATCTCGGCGATGGTGGGCTGGCCCGGCTCCTCGGCGTCGGGACGGTTGACGATGACGGAGAGAAAACCTCGCGCCTTTGCCTCCGCGATATCGGCAATGCTCAGTTGCGGACTGATCGAGAGGTTCGGCACAAGCTCTTTGGGGTTCATCGCGATCCTTGTGGGTGATTCGTGGAAGGGAGCAAGTGGACGGGCGAAAGAAACCACGCGCATTCGCTTAGGCCGGCGCATCGGGGCACTTCGCGATTGGAGCGTGGGCGTCGCCTGCCCGCTCGTCGAACTGATCAGATCGTATCCAACGGAATCCTGAGATAGCGTCGGCCATTGCTTTCCACGCGCGGTAGTGCGCCGCCGCGCATGTTTACCTGAATTGCCGGAAGGATCAGCTTGGGTACCGCTAATGTTGCATCGCGCGCGTTACGTGCGGCAACGAACTCGCCTTCTGTGATGCCTTCTCGAGCATGCACATTCGCCATACGTTCCGCGCCAATCGTCGTTTCCCAGGCATAACTGTCACGCCCCGGAGCCTTGTAGTCATGACAAAGAAAGAGCCGCGCCCCGTCGGGTAGGCTGAGCAGCCGCCGAATCGAGCGAAAGAGCTGGCCTGCATCGCCGCCGGGAAAATCTGCTCGCGCGGTTCCATAGTCCGGCATGAAAAGCGTGTCGCCGCAAAACACGGCGTCGCCAATCACATACGCCACGTCCGCTGGTGTGTGGCCCGGAACGTTAAGAACGGTGCACTCCAGCGCCCCGATCGTGAACAATTCGCCGTCGTCAAACAGGTGATCGAACTGCGATCCGTCTCGCTTGAACTCGGGTTCGGAATTGAAAATGTCGCCGAAGATCTGCTGGACGGCCGTGATGCCTCGCCCGATGGCGATCTTGCCGCCCACCTGCGCCTGCAAAAAAGGTGCAGCGGTGAAATGGTCCGCATGCGCGTGCGTCTCTAGCAGCCATTCGATCGAAAGTCCCTCCGACTCGACATAGTCGACGATTGCTTGCGCTGACCGTGTCGAGGTCCGGCCTGCAGGCGCATCGAAGTCCAGAACAGAGTCGACAACGGCCGCCGTCAGTGTGACGGGATCTTGGATGACATAGCTTGCTGTGCACGTGTCCTCGTCGAAGAACGAACGGACGATCGGTGCATTGCGTTTGCCGGCGCGCGTCTTGGCAATGTTGGCCGACGCCGTTTCAAGCGGCTGATCCAAGATTTTCCCCCCAGCTCGAAGTGGTTGCAGCGTACCTGAGCGAGGCGGCCCGGTCTTGGATAAAGCACCGGAGCGATGGACAAAACGCGGATATTCGCCTGGCGATACGAGTTGACGAGCGGGAGGGAACGCGCCAACGGTTGCGTCAGCGCGAGCGGTGTTGTAGCCGCCAATCCTTAGGTCTGCATCCTACGAGACGGACGAACACCCGAGAAAAATGACTCTGATCAAAAAAGCCGCAGTCGGCTGCGATGGCGGAAAGACTCGCGTCCGTACCGCGCAGTTGCGATTTCGCGCGATCGATCCTGCGCAAAAGTAGCCATTGATGCGGCGAGATCCCGGATGTCTGTTTGAAGGCTTCGGCGAAGTAGCTCGCGGAAAGACCGCATTGGCTGGCGAGATCCAGAATGGATGGATTGCCGTTCAGGTTCGCCTCCAGGAAATCGGCTATGCGCTGCATCTGCCAGGGTGCGAGCTTGGGCCGCTGGACGGGCCCTGAAGCGACGCTAGCGCCATAGCGGGCTATCACGTGCTCGCAAAACGCGATGGCCAGCGCATCGACGAACAGCGTATTGACCTCGCAGGGCTGCTGCAGAATGGGCACTAATGTCTGAGAAAAGCGATACAGCACAGCGTCCCATTCACCGAAGCCCTGCTGCACGAGGCCGTGGATACGGCGCCGACCCTTTTGATACACAAATTCGTCGATCGTGCGCTGCGAGATATACAGCCGCATGTTGTCGAACGGCTTGTCCAGCCGGCGTGTGGGACCATCGCGCAAGTCCAGCAGGCAGGACCAGCCAGGCATGCCTGCGTCCGCTGAACGTGCGATCCGCTTGCCCGAGTAACGAATATCGGGGTCGAGGTTGGCAATGAGCGGCACCTGAAAGACAAATGCTTCTTCCGGTTTCGGAGCGAGCGAGCGGCCAGGCTGAGGGCAGTCGTTGATCAACCTCGAAAACATGACAGGAGGCGCCAGCGCTGCCACGCCAGCCCGCAGCGTCGGTACATTCTGTAGGGAAAAGCTCTTCGCAAGGGTCGCTTCAAATGAATGCGGCCCGTTGTCAGCTGGATTCATTTCCCTCATATCCATTTCCCGTGATATCGGAGTGCCGGTGTTGGTACTGCTGCTTCTGCCGATGTTTCCACCGTGGCCTCGCAGAAAATTTGAATGGCAGGAGAGTAGCTTAGCGCAATCAAATTTATCTTCTGTGGCAGCACCGGCACCAGCGTTTTCGACCGAAGGACGGGAGACTCTCCGGTTGCTGACGGTAAGCCTCGGCATGTTCTTAATTGAGGTATCCCCTCTCCCACGTTTCGTCCATCGGACCGTGGGTTTGTCCAAGATCGCGTCAATAGGCTTGGATACTATGCCCATACGTCGAAGCAAACCTCTATCGCACCGACGCCCGCGCCCTGTTGAAAGCACAGCGTCAACCCAAGCCTCGTCGCATCCTTCAAGCGCGACGAAAGCCGCCGCGAGACAACCACATGGACTATCTTGATAAACTGCGGCTCTTCCTCTCCGTGGTCGAACAGCGCAGCTTCACGCGCGCCGCCGACATTCACGGGGTTGCCCCTCCCGTCGTATCGCGTGCGATCGCCGAGTTAGAAGCGCGTTTTGGCTGCCGCCTGCTGCACCGTACTACGCGGCAAGTTTCTCCGACCGAGGCAGCCGAACGAATCTACGAACGGTCGGCGGCGGTGCTCGACGAACTCGATGCGCTCGAAGCCGAGACAGTCACGCACACGCGAAAGCCGGATGGCTTACTGCGGCTTGTGGCACACACGAGCGCCACACTCAATCGGCTGGTACCGCTTATCGCGGGCTTCAAGGCTGCCTACCCGAAAGTGCGCCTCGATGTGACGCTCACGGAGCGTCCGGTGGATCTCGTCGGCGAGGGCTACGACGTCGGTATCGTCGTACCGTACATGCTCACAAGCGAATCGACTGTCGTCCGTTTGCTTGAGCGCATTCCTTTTGTCATCGTCGCGACGCCCGATTATCTGCGCGCGCACGGCTGCCCCACTGTTCCAGACGCACTAGCCGATCACCTATTCGTTCCGATGTCGCCGTCGCTCCGTCGCCCAGCGCTCACGTTCCGTCACGAGGGCGAAACGCTGTCCGTGCCGTACCGGTTCGATGTCTCCTCCAACAGCCCCGTATTCAACCGCGAGATGGTAGCGCGCCACCTCGGAATCGGCATCGTCCCGCGAGGGCTCGTCGAGGGTGAACTGGCGTCGGGGGCGCTCGTGCAAATACTCGAGGACGTCGATCTCGTCGACGCGTTTGTCGAAATCAAGCTTGCATACGCGAACCGCGCGCTTCTGCCAGCAAAGGTCAAGGCGTTCATCGACTATGCGACAGCTTATAGCGAAAGCGACCAGCCACCGCGGTAAGCGCTTTCAACGCGTGGCTGACATCGGCCTCGCACATCCATTCCCCCGCACCCGATTGATACGGTCACCGCATCAATCTCATCGTTCTACCGGCATCGCTTGTGCGTCGCCCCCCATCTAGCATGTGACGACTGCTAAACGCATTCGAGTGGCGCGTCGGTCCATCCGAAGTCGCAGAGTTCAGAGACGAGCTATTCCGGGTCACGCACCAGCTACTGGAACGGCAAGGCAATCCCGCGATCGGCGCACCGCGCCGCTCGATTTGATCAGCGCATTTAAACAGGTGAAGCGATGGATACGACACAAACTTCCGCCTCTCGAGAGACGGCGCCAGCCGCCGATATAGTGCGGCGCCGCCGCGTTCCGTGGATGGCGATCTCAGTACTTGCCGTAGTAGCCGTGGTAGCGACGGCGGCACTCTATTGGGATTTGGTGTTGCGTTTCGAGCAAACGACGGACGATGCGTACGTTGGTGGCGACGTCACGGTCCTCGCACCAAAGGTCGATGGCTTCGTCGATCGTATCCTTGTAGCCGACAACCAGCGCGTCAAGGCGGGCGACGTGCTGGTCCGTCTCGATGCGCGTGACTACGACGCGAAGCTTGCGAAGGCGAACGCTGAAGTCGACAGCGCTCGCGCGGCCGTGGCCGAACTCGAGGCCAAGCAGCGCCTTCAATTGGCGGTAATTCGCCAGCGTGTGGCCGACCGGAGTGCGTCAGCGGCTGAATTGTCCCGTGCCAGCTCGGACAAGGTGCGATATCGCGAGCTCGTTGTCTCGGAGGCGGTGTCGAATCAGATCGTCGAGCGGGCGGATGCCGACTACGCCAAGGCGAAAGCGGGGGTCGCGCGAAGCGACGCCGCCCTACTCGCGGGACAACGCCAGTTGGACGTGCTCGGTGCGCAGCTCGCCGACGCCAGTGCGCGTGTCAAGATCGCGCTCGCCGCGAAAGAAGTCGCGGCGCTGAATGTCGAATACACCACGATCCGCTCGCCGGTAGACGGTTACGTCGGCAACCGCACGAGTCGGCTCGGTATGCTCGCGAAAGTCGGTGCCCCGCTGTTGACGATCGTACCGGCATCGGGCCTTTGGATCGATGCGAATTTCAAAGAAGATCAACTGAAGCAAATGCATGCGGGCGATCGTGCCGACGTCTCGCTGGATTCATCGAGCTCGAGCTTGCACGGGCGAGTCGACAGCCTCGCGCCTGCGACGGGCGCAACCTTTAGCGTCTTGCCCGCGGAGAATGCGACCGGCAATTTCACCAAGATCGTGCAGCGTGTGCCGGTGCGAGTGTATCTTGACCCGCAGCCTGGATTGGCCAAAGTGCTGCGCGCCGGGCTGTCCGCAGTCGTGACTGTCCACACAGACCGCACGCGCTGAGACGGAGCCGAACATGACCACCGCTTTCTTCGACGATCCGGCATCACAACCGATGAAACAGCGCGTATTCGCGTTCGCGCTGATGTGCGTTGGATTTTTCATGGCCACGCTGGACATTCAAATCGTTGCATCCTCACTGCGCGATATCGGCGGAGGGCTATCGGCCAGCCAAGACGAGCTGTCGTGGGTGCAGACTGCGTACCTGATCGCCGAAATCATCGTGATCCCGATGTCGGGCTGGCTGTCGAAGGTGCTGTCAACGCGCTGGCTCTTCGTGGCGTCGGCGGTCGGTTTCACCGTCACGAGCATGCTGTGCGGCCTCGCATGGGACATCAACTCGATGATTCTCTTTCGCGGCATGCAAGGCGCCCTCGGGGCCGCAATGATTCCAACCGTGTTCACAACGGCGTTCGTCTTGTTCCCCGGCAAGCAGCGGCTCGTGGCGTCGACAACGATCGGTGCGCTAGCCTCGCTTGCACCCGCAGTCGGCCCGGTGATCGGCGGCTGGATCACGGCTCAATGGTCGTGGCACTGGCTGTTCTACCTGAACGTCATTCCCGGTGTCATCGTCGCCGCCCTTGTGCCGCGCTTCGTACATGTCGACACACCTGACCTCAAGCTCGTCAAGCGCGGCGACTATCTAGGCATCGCGCTAATGTCCGGGTTTCTCGGGTGCCTCGAATACGTCCTTGAAGAAGGCCCCCGCAAGAATTGGTTTGGCGACCATGTAATAGTCGCCTGCGCATGGATCTCCGCGGTCTGCGGATTTCTGTTCATCGTCCACGCGCTCACCGCGGAAGACGCGATCGTCGATCTTCGCGCCCTTGCCGTCCGCAATTTCGGCATCGGCAGCTTACTGTCCTTCGTGACGGGGATCGGCATCTTCGTGACCGTCTTCCTGACCCCGCTGTTTCTTGCGCAGGTGCGCGGTCTCAGCTCGCTACAGATCGGGATCGCGCTGTTGTCGGTCGGTGTATTCCAAATGCTCGCGCTCGGGGCGTATGCGATTGCGTCGCGATTTGTGAGCATGCGTGTGTTACTGGTCTTCGGCCTGATCTGCTTCGGCCTCGGATGCTACTTGTACACACCGATCACGCACGAATGGGGCTGGCAGCAACTGCTGCTGCCGCAGGCCCTGCGCGGAATCGGCCAGCAGTTCAGCATTCCGCCGATCGTCACCATGTCGCTCGGCGCGTTGCCGCAGTCCCGGCTCAAGTCGGCGAGCGGTCTGTTCAACCTCATGCGCAACCTGGGCGGTGCGATCGGCATTGCGGTGAGTGCAACGATGCTTAACGACCGGCTGAACTTCCATTACCTGCGCCTGAACGAGCACGTGCGCGTTGGCCAACCGCAAGTCGAGACGCTTCTGAGCCAGCAGAGCTCGTACTGGTCGAGCGTCGCCGGCGATACGTTAGACGCCGCTCAAGCCGGACTCGCCAATCTGCACCACCTTATCTATCGCGAAGCGCTGACTCTTACGTTCGCCGACACGTTCTATGCGCTGTCGCTCTGTTTCGTCGTCGCGCTTGTCGCGGTCATGTTTTCCAAACCGATTTTGTTGACCGCGCCGCCACCGGACGCGCATTGAGAGAACCGCCATGAAAAAGCTGTTTGTTGCCGCTGCCGTCAGCGTGCTCGCCACGGGCTGTGCCGTTCAGCCGGCAATGCACCACACGCTGCCCGAGTCGGTCGAATCGATCGCGCCCACCACGTGGGATATAAAGGTGCCGCTTCCCGACGTCGACGCCTCCGCCTGGTGGGCGCGGTTTCGCGATCCCGTGCTTGACCAATTGATCGCGACGGTCCTCCATGGGAACCTCGATGTACAGGCAGCCGGCGAACGGGTGAAACAAGCCGAAACGCTGACGGTGGAGAAGCGCGCGGCTCTGCTACCGGAACTCGATGCAACCGCGCAAGCCGTCGACAGGCGGCAGAACACCCCGCCCCCGGTCGGCTATGTAAAACAGGCGGGCGTCGGTCTCGCCCTAAGCTGGTCGCCGGACGTCTTCGGTGGGGAAAGGCTCGATATGCTGCAGGCAAAAGCCGGACTGATGGGGCAGAAACACACGCTCGATGCGATACGTCTTGCGCTGGCGGCGGACACCGCATCGGCCTACGTCGATCTGCGATGGGCGCAGCAGACGCTGCGCATCTTGAAGGACAACGTTCAGATCCGGCGGCGGGCGCTCGAACTGACGCGCAAGCGGTTAGCGTTCGGGCTCTCAACCGAGCTCGACGTTACGCGTGCGCAAAACCAGCTCGACGTGCTCGAGGCGCGCATTCCGGCAACGCAGGCGCAGATCGAGCATCAGCTCAATCTGATCGCCGTCTACTCCGGGCGCACGCCAGAATCAGTCGACCGCCTCGTGCTAAAGCAAGCGGGCGACATCCCAGCGCCTGCTGACGGTGTGCCACGAACGATGCCGTCCCAGGCGCTACTGCGCCGTCCCGACGTATTGAGCGCGTATGCGCAAGTCGAACGCCGCGCGGCAGAGGTTGGCGTCGCGAAGGCACAGCGTTATCCGAAGTTCTCGTTGAACCTCACTGACGGAGTTCTCGCGGCATCGTATCTTGGGTTGCCTACCCTCACCGACAACCTGTTTAGCGCGGCGCTTAGTGCAACCAGCCCCATCTTCAACGCAGGGCGAATTACAGCCGGCATCGCCAGACGCGAGAGCCAAATGCGCGAATCAGAGTTCGAATTGAGGCAGACGATGCTGCAGGCGCTCCGCGAAGTCGAGGACTCGCGAGCCAATCTGGTCAGCACCGCCGATTCAACACGCCGTCTGACCAGCGCGCTTGCGTCGTCGCATAAGGCGCTCGATCTATCGAACCAACTCTACAAAGGCGGCGCGACGGATTTTCTCGACGTGCTGTCGGCGCAGGAGGTCTACTTACGCGATTCGGATGCACTCAACCAGGCGCGACGTGAGCGTGCATTGTCGGCGGTTGCGCTATATCGGTCACTCGGCGGCGGATGGAGTAGCAACGAGTAACCAATGTGCTTCAGGTTGAGGCAGTGCCACGGGCAATTTGCTCGCCGGAAACCGGCCATTGAACGGGGGCGGACGAGACCTTGGCTATTCAAATTGGATGGCAACCTCGACCGGCGGGTCGTGGCCGAGATTTGTCAGTGTGCCCCTCTGTGGCACTCGTCGCCAATAGGAATCAGCTAGCCCGACGTGTCGCCCGCGCGTGCCAGCGCATTCCGCACAGCCCGAGCGAGTTCATCGAGTCGATACGG
>NZ_PNYA01000004.1 GCF_002879885.1 Trinickia dabaoshanensis | reverse complement strand
TGTCGCTGGATAATAGTTTCAGTCCGCGACACAGTTCGACGAAACGCCGGCATACGTTGCGAATGGCTGCGCCGTTGTCGCGGCGAAAGTCGGCGATCGTCTTGAAGTCCGGCGCGAGACGTCCCGTGAGCCACATTAGCTCGACATTGCGCTGGCATTCACGCTCAAGGCGCCGGCTGGACGGAACACGGTTCAGGTACCCGTAGATATAAATCTTGAGCATCACCCCTGGGTGATAAGACGGGCGCCCCGTGAGCGCCGCAATGGCCCCCTCGAAACCGAGATCCTCAAGCCCCAACTCGTCGACGAAGGCATCTATGACTCTGACCGGATTGTCCTGCCCGACATAGTCATCGAGGCATTCGGGCAGAAGTGAAACCTGCTTGCGGTCATCGCCTTCAACGAATCGCTTCATGAGTCACCCGGGGGTCGATGCGTTGATTCAGTTTAGGCGACGACTACGTTTTCACACAGCCTCGGTCGTTTCCCGAACTGAACGAACCGCATTTGCTGCTTGCTGGAGCGGGCGGACTGCAAGCAACGACGCCGGCGACCGTCCATATCAATGGCGAGGAGCATATCGCGCTTACGGCGGGCCGCAATGTGTCGGTTACCGCCCGAAAATCGTTGTTAGCGAGCGTGCTCGGTAAGATCAGCCTGTTCGCGCAAAGCCTCGGAATCAAACTGTTTGCGGCAAAAGGGGCGGTCGAAATCCAGGCCCAGAGTGACAAAATGGCGCTCGCGGCCCTCAAGGACCTTTCGATTTCCAGTACGGACGGACGGGTCGTTATCACCGCAGCGAAGGAAGTTTGGATCGGTGCGGGCGGCTCCTATATCCAAATAAACGGCAACGGGATCGTCAACGGCTCGTCGGGGCCGATCGTCGAGAAGACCCCGAAGTGGAGCAAACAAGGAGCCGACGCACAGATGCCCAGTTTTCCGCCGTTCGGAACGGGCAAACCCACCGACGATTACTCGCATTCACTTTAATCAGGTTGCAAGCGTTCCATGATTATCAGCCCTCCCTTTCTTTCGGCGGCACAGTCGCAGCAAAACGATGCCATGTCCACGGCAGATGCCGGCAATACGGTTGTGCCGGATGGCGATGTGTGCGGGGCGAACATGCTCGAATGCTCGCCTGGCAACGGCGCCTATCCTGTTAGCTTTAACCTTGGCTGGCATGGCGGTGCGCACCTGATTGCGCCGACTGATGGCAACCAGCCCGCGCCGGTGCGTGCAATCGCAGACGGAAAGATCGTGCATGTGCGCGCGACTGATACAACCAAGAGCGCAGCACTTCAATACCGTGGCGTGCGCACTGATGACGGGTGCGTCGTCATCCGGCACGACACCGAAATTGGCGAGGGCGATAACGCGAAGATCACCTTCTATTCGGTGTACATGCACCTGCAAAACGTCATGCCAACGCTGGCGGTGGGCAAAAAGATCTATCGTAAGGATATCTTGGGCACTCCCGGCCAGATCTACGGACAGTTTCCGCAGATCCACTTCGAGATCGTGTGCGACGAGGCGAATCTAAAGAAGATCATCGGACGCGAGCCCGGTCCGGTTGGACAAACAGGGCGGACCGATGCGGTCTATGGGGACATCTGGTTCTTTGTGCCGCGAGGCGCCAAGATTTTCGCCAAGGAGCCTCACCCTTATCGCGATGACGACAGTGCTCCGGCCGTGGGGGGACTTCAGTCGCAGGCATGTTTGATCGAGGCGGGAATCAGTTGCGATCTCGTGATCCGCATGCATTATGAAAAAGATTGCGTGCTGACCACCTATGTTCAAGCTGCGGATGGGTATTGGTCTGCGTCAGGCGCAATGCCCGCTGAGAACGAGGCCGAATATGGCTTGTATAAGCGCGCTATGGCGCTATCCGCCCGCTATAGTGATGGCAGCCTTGCGGGTGTCGGCAGCGGCGCGATAGCGCCCTCACCAAGCGCAATCTTCGAGATGATCCGCTTCGGTCGCTGCATCAACGACCAACTTGCTTCTGGCGCGCGGTTCAACCATTGGAGGAAGGTAAAGACGCCGGACGGCGACGGGTGGATCAACCTGTCCGTGCCCAGTGTGCGAGTTTATAGCGATGCCGATTTCCCGGAATGGGCGGGATGGAGCTTTGTCAACGATGACACTACCTCCGACAGTCTTTGTGACTCCGCGACGGTAAAGCAGTGGTTGGATATCAATCATTCGGGGCATGTCACCCACGCCGATGCAGTAGGGGCGTTGAGCGTCGATGCGGTCAAGCAGCGCCTCTCGCACGCCGTCTGCAAGTTCCCCACAGAATGGAGTAGGGATGGACGATTTGATCGGTATATGTGGTTGAAGAGCCCGCACGAAGCGTTGAGCAATCCGCTGTCGGATGAGGATTTCCTCACGTTGATGGAGCATGTTCGTGTTCTGGGTTTTTGGGAGGACATTGTCGATCCCGACCTGCCTCCGGCCAGTGAATGCTGGCATTTTCCTCCGACGGCGTTCTTGACGCAGTTGCGAACGTGTGGATGGTTCAGTAAGGCCGAATTCAAACAAATTCTCCCCATGGAGGTCTTGCGAGAGGGGCCGCACCATGCCATGTACTACGAAAATGTTGCTGATGTGACTAACGATTTCTTGACGAATAATCTTTTGTCACTCAATCGCTCGCTTAGAAAATACCTTATCGACACACCAAAGCGCATGTCGGCGTTTTTTGGGAATGCATTGCAAGAAACGCAATGGCTCAGCAAGCTTCACGAAGATAATTCGGCAATGTGGTATTATCCATGGGACGGTCGTGGATTTCTTCAATTAACTGGACCGGATAACTATGTGTGTTACTTCGATTTTATCGGGCGCGGTTCTGAAATTTCTCGGCAAGCTCGGGCGCAATTGCATAATGCTTATCAGGCCGCAAGTGCGGATCGTGCACATGCGGAGAATCATATCGCAGATCGTGCAAGTGGCGTGACGCAAACCATGATCGGCTGGCGCTCCAGCGTTGGTGGGGGAGGTCAGCCGAAAACACCAGATGACCTGCTTTTTCCCTCGGATAGTGCCGGGTTCTATTGGCTTAAAATGGAGATGGCTCGATATGCGGATGGAGATATTAATCTTCAACGCCGTGAAGTATTGGCGACGAAGCCGCCACACCATCATCAGTCAGACCCCAGTCCGGCGATTCAGAAAGTTTATTACCATAGCGATAATTTTCACGACGCATCTGCCGCAGTGAACTACCCGGCTGGAGTTGGTAATCAGAATTCTACGTTCAATGGATACGTGGCCCGCTGTGTGGGATTTGCTCAAACATTGGCAGTGGTGGGCGAGCCATGGTTTTTAGATGCGCGCGGGGCCACTCTTTCCTTTCCCGAAGGTCGACAACCAAGAAGGGGTTGAATAATGAAGAAAAAGATCATGGCGGCAATGCTGCTTGCCATCCTGCAGTGTTGTTGCGCGGAAGTCGCATTCAGTCAATCAAGCATTGGGGCGAAGCATCAGATTTTATCGGTGGATATGGGGGCGCCGGGGTGTGAAATTGATATTGTCGATCTTTATGGTGGGCATTTAAAAAGTGGCATGCCGAAAAATGCTTCTTACTGGACTGATGTGCCGCCGGTTCGTAGTACTCTTGAAAGGTTTGGAATTAATTTTGAGTGCCAAACTGATCAAGATTTTATTGATGCGCCGCACAATTTTGGGGCTCAGTGGAATGAGGGTAAGAAGAAATGGGATTTGTATTACGAGGATGAGAACGACAGTAAAATATTGCCGCCTGTCTCTCGGATCTATCAGTTAAAATCGCACAATGCCTCTGGTTTTATGAGGACGACAGACCAAATTAATGGTGAGGAGGATCAACGCGTCCGCTTTTATTCATTTTGTCTGTTGCATGATAAAACCGCCGTTTGCGGGACTGGTCAATCGATGCGACTCGAGGAGCCAAGGGGGGATTATCTGCCTTTCATCATGCGCATACTTCGGAGCGTAAATTTTGTCGATGATAAAAAAGGCGACCCTAACCAATGAGCATCTTTACGCCAATTTTGATTTCGTTTTGTGCCACTCGTTAGTATGTTGAATGTCGCTAGTGTGATATTCCTCGTGAGGCCGATGCCGACCGGGAGTGGGGTGACGAGATGCGTTGGTTGGAACGTGTCATTTCCTCGATATTTAGTCGGCCTGTATTGAACGATGAGACGAAAGCTGCCAGTCGTTGCTCTATTCTTTGCTGAGATTTGCTCAGATCAGTTCGCATTTGGGCAATTGACGATTGCGGTAAAGCATGAGGTTCTGTCTGTGGACATGGGGCAACCCGGCTGTGTAATCAGTGTGGTCGACTATTTTGATGGGCATCTAGCGAGTCGAATGAAGATGACGGCTGGCTATTGGACTGATGTGCCCCCAGTGCAGAGCACGCTTGGCGATTTCGGGATTCGATTCAAATGTCGAATTGGTCAACAATTTGATGATGCTGCGCAGAAGTATGGGGCTCAGTGGGATGAGGGGGGCAGAATTTGGAAGTTGTATGACGAAGATGCGAGCGATAGAAAGCTATTGCGACCTGTTTCTAAAATCTATCAGCTAAAATCACCCAATGCAACCGGATTTTTGCGAACAACCGATGAAATTAGTGGTGATGAAAATCAGCGCGTTCGCTTCTATTCGTTTTGCCTTTTTCATGAAAAAGCGGCAGTTTGTGGTGAGGGCCAATCGATGAAGCTCAAAGAGCCGAAGGGGGATTATTTGCCAGCTATTCTGCGCATCCTTCGTGGTGTAAGCTTTGTCGATTATCTCGCGGGAGGGAATCAATGATTGATTTTGTTGCGCAAAAAAATGTGGAAAGATTGGAGTGTTGTTAGTCATTTTAAAGTCAAGTGATTAAATTTATCTTTGATTAAAAATTGAAATTCAGGTTTTCTTAGATGAGTAAAGCATCTGTCTGCCATGACGATCCCACCACCACAGGTGGCAAGGTCATCGCAACTGCCTCGACCATGTTCGATGGTGATCGCCGTATCGCACTCGATGGAGAGATGGCCACTTGCGGTAATTGTCCTGGAGAACACCCAATCCAAGGTACAGGTATGGACATGGACGAAGATGGGCGAGCCAGCGTGCTTGACAACGATCCCGTACAGTGCCCATGCGGCCAAAACCATGTCAAGGCGGGATCGGACGCCGGGTGCTCGACTGGCTGACGCTAAGCGGCATGCGATTGTCTTCTGAGTTTCAAAAGCCTCGCGTCCTTGAATGGTTGTCGAACGGACCGACCGCTTTGAATTCGCGCAGGGATTAGCTCGCGCGCGTGTTCACAATCGAATCGGGAAAATGATTCTCGGACAATGCCCAACTCTTCAAGGAGCGCCAACGGTTTGTCGACTGTAGCTGATGTAAAGCCGGTCTGCTCGACAAGTCAACCGGAGGTCGCAATGAAGCGTTCCATCAGCGCTCTGTGGATCCGTAAAGCAGAAGGAGTGGCACGACGGAGCGTGCCGACCAAAAGCGCAATCGCCCCTTCAACTACGGCGGCTACCTCGAAATCATGAACCGAGGCACCCAACTTCCGCGTGCTTAACCGGCACGCTCAGCCCCGCACTGCCCGCGGAAACAGCGGATGCGCGAGCAGCGCGACGAACCCTGCGACGAGCCACACGAACGCCCACGAACTCGCGGCTAGCAGGTGCGGCAACAAGAACGGCACGAGAAACATCCCGGCATAGACGATCGAATTGGCCATCCCGAGGGCCGTGCCCGCACGAGCGGGACCCGCCAGCGTGGCCAACTCGGCATACGCGACACCGTGCCAAGCGGAGACGCACACACCAGCGAACACGATCAGCGCAACGACGGCCGCGATCGATGCCGAGTGCCCCAGCGCCACGATGCCCGAGAGCGCGGCAAACGACGCGGCGGCAACGAGCGTCGAGCCCCGGATGTAGCTTCGACGATTGCCGCGACGGTCCGTATGACGCCCGCTCCAAACCCGCATCGCCATCGCGCCGACTTGCAGCGCGGCCATCGTTGCGCTGATGCCGGCAATGCCGAGATGGCCGAAGTCGTGCAGAAAGACGGTGGCGAAGGTCAACACGGCCAATTGCGGCACGCATAGCACGCCGATGCCGAGCGCGACGCGCCAGATGGCCATATCGCCAAGCGGACTACGTTGCGCATCGACGTTGGACTTCGCAGCCGCCGCCGCGTGCGGCGGCTCATGAAGCCACAAGATCGCCAGAGCCGCGGGAACGGCGCATAGCAGCGCCAATGCGCTAAACACGGCGCCGAACCCATACGTCGAAGCAAGCCACGGTAACAGCGACGCGCCGATGCCGCCGCCGAGCGGCACGGCGGTTTGGCGAATGCTCATCGCGACGCCGCGCTCGCCCTCCTTGAACCAGCTCATGATCGCGCGGCCGCTGGAGCCATTGACGCTGCCGCCGAGCAAGCCGACCACAGCAAGAGCCATGACCAATAACGGCAAAGCCGGCACCGCCACAGCCGAAGGCACGAGGAACAGGGCCATCGACAGCAGCGCGAGCGCGGTCGCGAGCAAGCCGGCGATCAGGACGGGCCGGTCGCCGAACCGGTCGGTCGCGACGCCCCAAGGCAACTCGGACAGCGCGATGCCGAGACCGGTCGCGCCGAGCGCGATCCCGAGTTGCGCATTGCCGAGGTGGTACCCCGTGCGCATCCATATCGCCGTGGTCGGAATCCCCGCCGCGGCTGCCGAGAAACCCGCGTTGGCCGCGACGCCGACGCCGAGTACCTTCCACCGGTGCGAGGCGCCGAACGCCCGGCGCGGCGCCTTCGCGACATATTGCGTGTCCATTCGTGACTTCCTCTGACGTTTGACGAACGCAGTCTCGCACTCTATGATCATCCTGAAAATCGGATAATTCAGAATCAATCGTTCGAAAATTCAGGATGATCGAGGCATGCGATGAGTCAAACGAACTTCGACGTGGCGGCGTTGCGCAGCTTCGTCACGGGCATGGACCTGGGCAGTTTCGCGAAGGCGGCGGATCGGGTGGGGCGCTCCACGTCGGCGGTGAGCGCGCAAATCAGAAAGCTCGAAGAGCAGGTGGGGGCGCCGCTGTTCCGCAAAGCGGGCCGCGGCCTGGGCTTGACCGATGCAGGCGAGGTCATGCTGCGCTACGCGCGGCGGCTCGTCGAGTTGAACGATGAAGCGGCGTTCGCGGCGCGCGGCACCGATCTCGAAGGATGGGTGCGTCTCGGGCTGCAAGAGGACTTCGCTGAGTCGGTACTGCCGAACGTATTGGGCCGATTCGCCCGAGCGCATCCGAAAGTGCGCATCGAGGCGCGCGTCGCTCGCAACGCCGATCTGACCGCGCGACTCGATGCGGGCGAACTCGACCTCGCGCTGGTCTGGGACGACCGCAACGTATCGATGCAAGCGCGGCGCGTGGCCGGTGCGAGTGTGGATGTCGCCAAGCCGCCGATGCGCTGGATCGGATCCGACGCGTTGCAGTGGTCGCCCGGCAGCGACGAGCCATTGCCGCTCGTTCTTTTCGACGGCGCATGCATGGTCTGCTCGCTCGCGACCGACGCGCTCGATCGCGCGGGCATCGCATGGCGCGTCGCGATGACGAGCCCGAGCCTCGCCGGCTTATGGGCCGCGGCGGCGGCGGGGCTCGGCATCACCGTGCGTACGCCGCATGGGCTGCCGCCCACGGTTCGCACGCTGGAGCCCGGCGCTTACGGGTTGCCGGCGTTGCCTTCGCTCGGGTTGACGTTGCTGCGCGCGTCGAGCACGGCCGCACCGCCGGTCGAGCAATTGGCTGCGATCGTCGTCGAAGCGGTCAAGGGTTATACGAGCACGAGCACCGACACCGGTCACGTTCACGGCATGGCGGCAGCCTAAGTAAGCGGCCTACGTAAGCAGCCTAAGTAAGCGGCACGCGTCGGCGACGCGAACCACGCGCACGGCCGCTTATCCGCGCGTGCCGCGAGCGATTTCGTCGCCGGCATCGGGGGAGAGCCGGCGCGTGATCGGAATGGAGCCCAGCGAGAATAGGCCGACGACGAGGAACGACGGCCAGAAGTCGGACCACTGAGCATGGGTATGTCCATGCAGCGCTCGCGATATCTGGAGGACGATCCCGCCGACCGTCACGCCGAGCCCGAGCGACATCTGCTGCACGACGCTGCCCAGGCTCGTGGCGCGTCCGATATCCTGGCTCGCGATCTCGGCGTAGATCATCGAATTGAGGCTCGTGAATTGGAGCGCGGGGAAGAAGCCGCCGAGCAGGACGACGAGCCAGATGACCCAAATCGGCGTGCCGGGGAAGAACGTTCCATAGGCCGCGATGGCGATACCGGAAAAAATCGCGTTATAGATGAGCACGGTGCGAAAGCCGAAGGCGCGCAACACGGACGACGTCATCGACCGCATGAACATGCTGCCGAATGCCGATGCGCACGTAATGGCGCCCGATTGAAACGCCGTCATCCCAAGGCCTTCCTGCAAGGCGAGCGGCAGAAGGAACGGTACCGCGCCGAGTCCGATACGAAACATCGATCCGCCCAGCACGCTGGCGCGAAACGTCGGAACGCTGAAGAGCTTCAAATCGAGGACCGGCCGCTGCGCGCGCTGGGCGTAGAGCACATAGAGCGTGAGAAGCAAGGCGCCCGTCACGCACATTTCGTAGGCGGAGCGATCCGAGACGAGATCGCTGCCGATCAGCGACAGGCCGAGCAACAACAGCGACGCGCCGCACGCCGCGAGCAGAAAACCGAACCAGTCGAGCGGGCCCGGATGCGGCTCGTGCGTATTGACGATGTACCGATTCGTGAGATAGATGCCGAGGATGCCGATCGGCACGTTGACGAAGAAAATCAACCGCCAGTGCAGGTAGGTGGTGATGAAGCCGCCGAGCAAGGGGGCGGCGGCCGGCGCGAACAGGGCGGGCAAGACCAGATAGTTCATCGCGCGCACGAACTCGGTTTTCGGCACCGCGCGAAAGATGATGATGCGCCCGACCGGCACCATCATCGCACCACCGACGCCTTGCAGAAAACGCGCGAGCGTAAACACATGCAGCGAGCGGGCGAAGCCGCAGAGGACGGAGCCGACGACGAAGATGCCGATGGCCGTTCGAAACACGGTGCGCGCGCCGAAGCGATCGGCCAGCCAGCCGCAAATCGGAATGAACACGCCGAGGCCGAGGACGTAGCTCGTGATCGCCACCTTCAGGGCGACCGGGTCGCTGCCGAAATCTCGAGCCATCGAGGGCAACGCCGTGACGATGATGTTTCCGTCGACGGATTCCATGAACATGGCGCAGGCCACGATCAGCGGGGCGATAAAGGCTTTGATGGCAAGCGGCATGGACAAGCGGCGCTGCAACGACAAGGCGTGGACAAGGACGCGAAGCAGCGATTATGCGCCGAGTTTTGCGAACGTGCCGCCTCAATGCAACGTTTGTTGCGCGCACAACGAAAAAGAGCCGGTCCGGCGAAGGGGGCCGGAGCGGCTCGGGTGTCGAGCTTGCGCGGCGAGTCGGGCGATTGCCCGCCGATTTGCCGCGTCGCTCGTTAGCGGGCGAACGAGTGGCTGTTCACATACGACGCGAGGTTGGACATGATGAAGCTACCCCAGCCGGTCGGATAGTCCCAGCCCTTGGCGGCCTTATAACCGTAACCCTGATAGCCGTTGTTGCCCGAGGTCACGTCGTGCACGAGCGAGGGCGTCGACTTCACGGCGCTATAGATGCTCGAAGCGGGGAAACCCAGCGAGTTCGAATGCGCCGATTCCAGCCGCGCCCACAATCCGACGAAAATCGGCGACGACAAGCTCGTGCCGCCGATCTGTTGGATTTGACCGTAGTTGTAGACGAGCGCGCCCGAGCCTTGGGCTGCATCGAACGAGATGTCGGGCACGGCCCGGCCGGTCGGCTTCGGGCTGACCGCCAGCGAACTCTGCCACGAGGGCAGCGATTCGACCTGGCTGATACCGCCCGTCGATGCCCACAACTTGCCGTTGCCGTCGAGCCCTTCGTTCCAAACCGTTTCGCTGCCCCAGCCGCCGCCGCTCGTCGTGTACAGCGTCGTGCCGCCGACCGAGATGACGTTCGGCGAGGACGCGGGCCACGAGATCGAGTACGTGCTGCCGTCCGGATAGCCGCGGTTGTTGCACTCGTAGGCGCCTTCGTCGCCCGATGAAACCGAGAACGTCTGGCCTTGCGCGACCGCCGTGGCGAAGATCTGATCTTCGGCGGCGACCGAGCCGTCGGCTTGCGCGTCGGTTTCGCACCAGCCGAGCGAAACGTTGATGACCTTTGCCGTGTTGTCGGTAACGGCTTGGTTGAACGCTTGAGTCAGGCCCGTGTTGCCGGAGGCGTTCAGGTCCGCTTCATAGAACAGGAGTTGACTCACGGCGCCGCCCGCGGCACCGACGACGTCCTGGCTATCGAGGTCCCATTCGCCTTGGCCTTCCTGGTCGTCGCTGTAGTTGCCGCTCGGATCACCCGCTTGGACGGCCGAAACGTTGACCGTGGGCAGGTTGTTCGCCTGGGTGAATTGATTCAAATCTTGCGTCGCTTGGTCGGCGCCGCCGATCGTGATGATGCCGACCGCGGTGTTCGAGGCGGTGGGCAAGCTGTTGGCACCGTAGATCGCCGGCCATTCGGTCGGATAATGTCCCGTCTCCGTGCCGGTGGCCATCGTCTTCGCTTGCGTACGCGGACCCCGCACGGCCATGGTGTGCGCGCGCGTCACGTTCTGCAGCCCGAGCACGGAGAGCACCGAGCCGCCCAGTTCTTCGGGCACCTCGGCGGGAGCCGAGTTCGCGAAGACGGTGCGTTCGCCCTTGCGGAAATGAACGAGCGGCGTGTTGAACGCCGTCTTCACCGTGCCGGCCGTGCCGTCGGCGGAAACCAAGAGGCGATTGCTCGACACGCGAATGTTGACGAAGCCGCTCTTGCGCATGTACGCGACGACCTTTTGCACTTGCGCTTCGGTCGGTGCGTAATCGGCGAGGAACTGCTTCGGCGTGAGGAAGTGATGATAGCGGCTGTTGCCGCGCTCGTTGACAGCCTGGCCGAGCGCCTTCAACCGGCTCAGGTTGCGAACGCGCAGGCTGACGACCACGTGCGCTGCTTCGCCCGCCGTCATTTGCGCCTCAGGCGCTGCCGCGAGCGTTCGCATTTGCGCCGGATTCAGAAACGCCCTCGTTTCCGTACTGACCCAATTCGTCCGAGCGCTGGCCGCTTGGGACGGCAGGGCAGCGACGACGAGCGGCAATGCGAGTGCCGCGGTTTTGCAAATACTTTGTACCGACCCCTTCGATTTTACTGTCGACTTCAATTTGACCTCCTAGGATTGCAACGCCAAGAGACGCCCTATCCGCGGGATAGCGGTGAGTCAACGGATTAAAAATTTTCTGCCGTCTCGAGCCATCGTTTCGATTGTGGAGTTAATAGAAACGCTCAACGATTTATTGAGCATGATTAACCTATCAGGCCAAAAAGGTGGCCGTGTAGCTGTTAGGAGTGGTAGTGGAAGTGGCGGTCTGTACGTGCTGCCGCGTCCTTGTGCTTGTAGACTTTGCTTCGAAGGGGGGCGTGGGCCTCTCGGGTGTCCTGATATATCGCTCTAGAAATGCGATATAAAAATAGAGAAATTAATCGGTCGAACGTTTGGATTGAGCGTTTCGCGTAATGTTATTACTGCCGGTTCGCCTCTTCGTAAAATCGATCCAAATCCTGCTTGAGCGCATGCAATGCCGCGTCGTCGAGGTAAATCATGTGGCCCGTCGGGTAATAGGTCATCCGCACGTTCGCGCGCAGCGACGGATCGAGGCCCATGTGCGCCAGGTCGTACTCGGTAGCGAAAAACGGCGTGGCGAGGTCGAAGTAGCCGTTTGCCGAGAGTACCTTCAGATGCGGGTTTTGCCGCATCGCTTCCGCCAGATCGGCTGCCGCGTACGGTACTTCCAGCGGCTCGCCCCACCAGGCATGGTGTTTCCAATCCCAGGCGTCGAGCACGTGATCGTTGAAGACCTTGTACGCGGCGTCGCTCGCATAGTGGAGATCTCGAGCCAAGTGCTCGTGAAAGGCCGCGTTGATCGCGCTGGAGATGAATTTTTCGGACGCATCGTAGCCGGGCGACGAGGAGTCTTCGTCGGCGTCGATCCCCTCGAAGCGGCTGTCGTAGCGCCCGAGGCTGCGTGCTCGATCCAGCAGCAATTGCTTGCGGAAATGCGAGGGCGAGACGCGCAGGCGCGCCCGCACGATGTAAGCGGCATCGAGTCCGGTGTATTGGGCGATACGCGCGGCGATCGCATCGCGCTCGGCATCGGGCAGCGCGTCGCCCTTGGCGAGCGCGGCAGCATAGGGGCCTTGCGCGAACTCGCGCACCTCGTTCAAGAACGCGCTCAAATCGGCCGGCTTCGCGGGGCCGAGCTTGTCGTGGTACCAAGCCGTGGCGGCGAACGAGGGTAGATAACGCACATACATCAGATCGAGGCCGGGCGCATGCATGCCCGAGTTGAGCACGGACGAGAGCAGCACGATGCCGTTCAGCGAGATCTCGTGTTGGCCGAGCCGGTAGGCCAGCATGGCCGCGCGTGCCGTGCCGTACGATTCGCCGATCAGATATTTCGGCGAATTCCAGCGCTCGTTTACGCTCAAGTAGCGGTCGATGAAGCGGACGAAAGCGTCTAGATCGCCGTCCACACTCCAAAAGCGCTTGCCGCTACCGTTTCCCACCACGCGAGAAAAACCCGTGCCGATCGCGTCGACGAAAACGAGATCCGTCGTATCGAGCAATGATTCCGGATTGTCGGCCAGCGTATACGGCGCGGGCGGCGTGGCGCTCGGGCTCGACGTATGGACCCGCTTCGGGCCGAACGAACCCATCAACAAGAACACGCTCGCCGCGCCGGGGCCCCCGTTGAACAGGAACGTGACCGGACGGGAGGCGTTCGGCTCGCGGGCCGTGTAGGCGACGTAAAACATGCTCGCCTCGGGTTCGCCCTTCTCGTTGCGCAACAGCAAGTTGCCCGCGGTGGCCTGGTACGCGAGCCGGCGGCCGTCCAGGCGCAGCGCGTGCTTGGTCACGACCGACGCTTCGCGCGCCTCGGGCGCGCTGCCGGTATCGGGCACCGCCGAGGATGCGTGCGCCATGCTCGCCGCGCTTGCGGCGTGGGCGGAGAGGGGGGTGTGGCTATCGCGGTTGGAGGGCGCCGTGGCGCTCGCAGATTGTTCCGCCGGCTCGGCTGTGCCGCCGCCGGCAGCGTATGCCGTCCCGCTTGCGCCGATGAGTGCGGTCAGGCTCACGACGACCGTGGCTGCCTTCATCAGGCGGATGCGGGATGGGAACCGGGTGAAGGGCGAGTGCATGACCGTTCCTGGGCGAAGGAGTAGGACGCGCCGCTTCGAATGCGCCCGCGTCGGCTCGATTTTTTTCAAGGTGCGATGCGAAGTCAAGGGCGGCGGAATCCAGCGCAGGCGAACTTCGATAACATGTCGGCGATCGACACCCTCATCGCAAAGGCGTTTCTCATGCCCATTTCCCCGCTTGCCGCGAAAGATAGCTCCGATGGAAAACGTAGGCAGCGCATCGCCACGCTAGTGCTTTATACCGTGCTCGTGGCGCTCGCGCTTTGGGTCATTCGATCGTTCATTCCTTCGATCGTTTGGGCGCTCGTGATCGCGATCGTTATATGGCCATTGTTACAACGGCTCAGTTCGCCCGCGCAGACATCCATGCGTGCGAGCGCCATCGCGTTAGGACTGACCACGGTCGTCGGTTTGTTCATCGTGTTGCCGATCGTGGGCATCTTTACGCAGGCGCTCCATGAGACGCACCATTTGATGCAGTGGATCTCCAATGTGGAGCAAAACGGTATCCCCGAACCCGATTTCGTGAAGCAGATGCCGTTCGGCAAGCCGATTGGAGAGTGGTGGCAGGCGAACCTAGCGCTACCGTTACAGGGGTCGCCGGCCATGCAGGAATTGCGCGGCAGCCATGTGGCTACCGCGGGACGCCAGTTCGGCAAGCTCGCGGTGCGTGGCGTCGTGCATTTCGGTTTCATGCTGCTCACGCTGTTCGTCGTCTTGCGCACCGGGCCCCTGGCGTCGGTACAGATCGTCCAGGCCGTGCGCCGTGTGTTCGGCGCCGACGGTACGCATCTGGCGACGCGGATGGCCGCCGCCGTGCGCGGAACCGTGACGGGACTCGTCGTGGTGGGACTCGGCGAGGGATTGCTGATCGGTATTTCCTATGCGGTCGCTGGCTTGCCGCACGCGGCCGAACTGGGACTCGTCACGGCCGTCGCCGCGATGCTGCCGTTTTGCGCGCCGGTCGCCTTCGGTCTTGCGGCGCTGTGGCTGTTCGTTCACGGCCAGATGGCCGGTGCGATCGGCGTGTTGGTCACGGGCACCGTCGTCGTCTTTTTGGCCGAACATTTCGTGCGCCCCGGGCTCATCGGCAGTGCCACGCGGCTGCCGTTCTTGCTCGTCCTATTTGGCATCCTCGGCGGTGCCGAGACCTTCGGTCTGGTCGGCTTGTTCATCGGTCCCGCATTGATGACCGTGCTAACCGTGCTATGGAGTGAGGCGCTGCGCTGACTCCGCCCGCTTCTGACAGGCTTCGCTATTTTTTATTGCTTATTGCTTATTGCGTTAGCCGCTGCGGAACGCCCGTGAGCTTGTCGGGATTGCGGATCGCGTAAATGCCGACGATGCGCTCGCCATCGGTCGCGAGCGCCATCGCCGATTCGAGCTTGCCGTCCAGATAGCGCAGAAAGCCGGGCTCGCCGTTGATGAGCGCATGGCGGTAAACCAAGGCCGGGCCGTTGCGCCGCCCCGTCACCCAGAAGAGATTGGCGATACGATAAGCGCCATGCAGCACCTTGAGGACTGCCGGGACCTTGCCGCCGCCATCGCCCACTAGCTCCGCATCGTCGGCCAACAGCGCCTGAATGGCGTCGCGCTCGCCGGAGCGCGCGGCGACGATGAATTTCTCGACGACGCGCCGGTGCGCTTCGCGCGGCACGTCGAAACGCGCGCGCGTTTGCTGCACGCGCTCGGAGGCGCGATGAACCATTTGGCGGCACGCGGCCTCGGTTTTGCCGAGCAGCGCGGCGATCTCGTCATATCCGTGATCGAACGCCTGGCGCAGCAAAAACGCGGCGCGCTCCTCGGCGGATAGGCGCTCGAGCACCCACAGCAAGGCGATCGACAGATCGCTGGCCAGTTCGGCGGCGGCCTCGGGCGTGTGCTCGTCGCTGGCTTCGACGAGCGGCTCCGGCAGCCACCAGCCGACGTACGCTTCGCGCTCGGCCTTCGCCGCGCGTAGACGATCGATCGACAGGCGGGTGACGACCGTGACGAGCCAAGCCTCGGCGGAGCGAACCGCCGTTCGATCGGTATCGTGCTGCCAGCGCAGCCAGGCGTCCTGCACGATGTCTTCGGCGTCGGCGCGTGTGCCGAGCATGCGGTACGCGATGGAAAACAGCCGGGGCCGAAGCGCCGCGAACGTATCGATTTCGGCGGGGGAGCGGGCTGGGCCGGTCGCGGGGGCGGTCGCTGGGTCGGTTGTCATGTCGGTTACGGATCTACGGGCGTACGAATGCTGAACGAACCTTAGACGCGGCACGCCGCCGTTTTGTGACAGCTCCCCACGCGGGGCCGGCTAGGTGCGGCTCGGCATCGTCAAGCCGAACTCGCGGGCGAGCAACTCGGGTAGCTCGCTCGCTGTCACGGTACGCTTTTCCGTGCGGCCGTGCGAGACGATTTTGAAGCTGTCGCCGCCCAAGATCTTGCGCCCGGCCTCGGTCATCACCACGGCCACGGTCATTCGTACGAAGATCGCGTCGGGATGCGTCGAATTCAAATAGTTGGCGGGTACGAAGTCCACCCACTCCTGCGGCGAAAGATCGAACGCGTATTGGTTCGTCCATTGCCCATCGACCTTTGCCTGCAGCAAGTAGAACCCGTCGTCGCCCAGACTGAGCTTGAAGAGGTCGTCGTCTTGAGCCACCTCGACGTCCAGCTTCGAAAGCGACATCGGCGCGCGAATGCCGTAGCTGCCGAATCCCAGGTCGCAGAGCCAGCGTTCGCCGCCGAGCGTCAGCACGAGTGCCATATGCGTGCGCGGGCGCCGCGCCGGGTAGAACATCGGGCGCGCGGCCACGAATCGATAGGTGATGCCGAGCGATGCCAACGCCATCGCGAACAGGCCGTTGACTTCGTAGCAATAACCTCCGCGCTTGCGGCCGACGATTTTTTCGACGATCTCCTCGGGCACGAGCGAGACGATCTTGCCGGCTTGGACGTCGAGGTTTTCGAACGGCACGGAGAACAGTTGCCGGCGCATCATGCGTGCGACGGTGTCGATATCGGCTTTCGGCGTTGCCGTGAAGTCGATTCTGTCGAGGTATTGCGTCAAGGAAAAATTATCGGCGTGCATGAGCGTGCCCGGTCCTTCGAACGAATGAATGAGGGGTGTGCGCAATGTTAAGCATCGCGTCGCTCACGATTGCCGGGCAAATTGCGAAGCGATCGAGAGGGCTTCCTGAACGGCGGCTGCGTCCACGTCCAGATGCGTGACCCAGCGCTGACGCGTGGAGCCATAGGTCGATACGACACCGATTCCGTGCTGGGCCAGGTGCGCGGCGAACGCGGGCGCGATCGCGGCGTCCACGCCGACGAAGACGATATTCGTATCGGGCTCCGTGACGGTGAGGCCGGGCAGCTTGGCCAAGCCTTGCGCCAGCGCGCGGGCGTTCGCGTGATCTTGCGCGAGCCGTTCGACATTGTGCTCCAGCGCGTAGAGGCCGGCCGCGGCCAGCACGCCCGCTTGGCGCATGCCGCCGCCTAGCATCTTGCGCCAGCGGCGAGCCCGAGCGATCGCGGCTTTCGAGCCGGCGAGGACCGATCCGACCGGTGCGCCGAGGCCTTTCGAGAGGCAGACCGATACCGTGTCGAACGGTTGCGCGAGGGTCGCGGCAGGCGTGCCGAGCGCCACGGCGGCATTGAGCAGCCGCGCGCCGTCGAGGTGGCATGCGAGGTTGTGCCGCTTCGCCAATGCGGTCGCGGCCAGCACATAACCGGTCGGCAAGATCTTGCCGCCGATGGTGTTCTCGAGCGCAAGCAGGCGCGTCCGTGCGAAGTGGGGATCGTCCGGCTTGATCGCCGCTTCGATGTCGGCCAGCGCGAGCGTTCCGTCGGCGGCGTTCTCGAGCGGCTGCGGCTGGATGCTGCCGAGCACGGCCGCGCCGCCGGCTTCCCATCGGTAGCAGTGCGCTTGCTGACCGACGATGTATTCGTCGCCGCGCTCGCAATGCGTCATCAGAGCGATCAGGTTCGACTGCGTGCCCGAGGGCACGAACAAGCCGGCTTCCTTGCCGATCAACTCGGCCACGCGCGCCTCGAGGCGCTTGACGGTCGGATCGTCGCCGAACACGTCGTCGCCGACCTCGGCCGCCGCCATGGCCGCGCGCATGGCGGCGCTGGGGCGCGTGACGGTGTCGCTGCGAAAGTCGTATTTCAATGCCGTTGTTTCCATGTTCGATCTCCTGTCCCGAAGTGCCGCGAAAGTGTGCTCATGATGGCACGACCGGCGACCCGTCCCTATACACAGCAGGGGCAAATCTGTTACATAACAGATTTCCGCGTTTCCCCTCCGGCTACCCCATGGATTGTCCCGTTCCGCTGTACCTGCAATTGGCACAACGTCTGTTGGATGCGATCGAGCAGGCGGCGATGCCGGAGGGAACGCGTTTGCCGTCGGTGCGCACGTTGGCGACGCAGCACGCGATGAGCGTCTCGACGGCGCTTCAGGCGCTGCGCTGGCTGGAGACGCGAGGGCACATCGAAGCGCGGCCCCGGTCGGGATATTTCGTGGCAAAGCGCCCGAAACGCGGCAAGCGCGCGAACGGGACGGGCGCCGCGAAGGCGGCCGGCGCCGGCCGATGGGCGCGGCCCATGCCCGAGCTCGATGCTCAGGCGCGCGATCATTTGGCGATCACGGCGGCGCCTACGACCGTTCGGCTCGACCTGGCATCCGCCGAGACGACGCTCTATCCGGTCGACCGGTTCAGCGTGCTGCTGCGCCGGCTGGCTTATCAGCATCGCGATCTGGTCGGGTCGCACGTGCGCGGCACCGGATATCCGGCGCTGCGTGCCCAGATCGCGCGGCAGGCGATGCAGTACGCTTGTGAACTCGATCCGGACGAGATCGTCGTCACGAACGGGTGTGTCGAAGCATTGAACTTGGCGTTGCGCGCGGTGGCGCGTCCGGGCGACGTGATTGCCGTCGAGTCGCCTACTTATTTCGTTCTCCTGCAGATGTTGCGGGCGCTGGAGATGCGCGTCCATTTGATCCCGTGCGATCCGGTGACCGGAATCGATCTGGATGCGTTGAAGGCAGCGTTCGATCGCGGCGTGCCGATCAAGGCCGTGGTGACCGTGGCCAATTGCAACAATCCCCTCGGCAGCGTGCCGAGCGACGCACGCAAGCGCGCGCTCGTCGCGCTGCTGCGCGAGCATGACGTGCCGCTCATCGAGGACGATATCTTCGGCGATCTTTGCTTCGGCGAAACGCGGCCTCGCCCCGTGCGCGCGTTCGACGACGCGCACGGGAATGTCCTGCTCTGCGGCGGGTTTTCGAAGAGTCTGAGTCCGGGATTGCGCTTAGGTTGGATTGCGGGCGGGCGTTTTACGGAGCGCGTCAAGGCGCTGAAGTACACCACGAGCATGGCCACGGCCGAGCTTCAGCAAGCAGCCGTCGCGGAATTGTTGGCCACGGGTGGGTACGCATTGCATTTGCGGCGGTTGAAGGCGGCGCTGCGTGTCCAACACAAATCGCTGCGCGACGCGGTGTTGAGTTACTTTCCAGACGGGACCGAGGTGACCGATCCGGCCGGCGGTCTCGTGCTTTGGACGAAGTTGCCCATGCTCGACGGCCAGCCGCGCAGCACGCGCACGCTGTTCGAGCAGGCGCGCGCCGAGGGGATCGGTTTCGCCCCGGGCCACTTATTCGGGGAGGGCGGGGCGTTCGACGATTGTCTGCGGTTGAATGCGGGCAATCGTTGGACGAGCGAACTCGAGGCGGCGGTACGACGGTTGGGCGAGCTTGCGACGCGCGCGATACCGGCGCAAGGCGTTGCCACGCGTGATTTGCAACTATAAAAGCGGTAAACGAAAAAGGGGCCTCGAGCCAGATGAAATACGATACGAACGTCCGGCTGACCAGGTGGGCGTGGGCATTGGTGTTGGCCGCCACGCTTTACACACGTTTCCATCCGATTCTTTTTGCCGCCAATCTGGGTATTAGCTTGGTCATGGCGATCGTTGCGTTCGTCGGCCTGTGCCGGTCGGGTTTCGAGAGGCGGTTTGCCAAAGGCCTTGTGAAAGGGCGGCTTCTGGCAATCTTGGTGCCGATCGTGTGGTATGGCTTTCTTGAACTGAATTTGCACCATTCGTGGGTCGAGAGGGTGGAAATCAGGCTGCACTCGAACAAATTTGCTTCATGTGCGGCTAGCGGTATCGCCGTGGACGCGGGGCAACGGCTCTCCGTCTGCGAAATCGACAATCGATGGTGGCGCTACGGATTCACGAAAGCGATCGTCTACGACTCGAGCCGTCAAGTCGCGCTCACCCATCCGCACCGGACACAGGCATGGGAGCTCGCCACACGTCGCATCGTGGAAGTGCCGTTCGGGATAGTGGGGTACTCCGTCTCCCCGCTTGGCGGAAACTACTACGCGCTCTTCTTCGAAGACGACGAATTACCCGATTTTTAAGGCCCCGTCTGCGTATTCGATGACGAGATTCACCGCGTGAGAAAGTCGAATGCATCGGCCAGCCGCTCGACGTCCTGCGCGTTCATATCACCCATGGTGGAGACGCGAAATAGCTGCTTGGACAAATCCCCTTGTCCCGCATAGATGACGAATCCGCGCGCCTTCAGCCCGTCGTGCAGCGTTTGATAGTCGATGCCGCGCGGTAGCGCATACGAGCGCAGCACGACCGAAGATTGCTCGGCGGGAATGATCGAGTCGATGCCGCGCGCCGCAAGCGAGCCGCGCACTTGTTCCGCCAGCGCCGCGTACCGGGCATGCCTCGCCTCTAGGCCGCCGTCTTCCTCGAATTCGCGCAATGCCTCGACGAGCGCGTAATACGCGTGCACCGAGGGCGTAAACGGCGTGCCTCGTTGCGACTGCAATTTCGCGAGGCGCGCCAAATCGAGGTAGTACGTGCGGCTCGCCGCCTCGTCGATGGCGCTGCGCCGCGCCACGACGAACGATGCCCCCGGCACGCCATGCAAGCATTTATTCGCCGTCGCGGCGACCGCGGCGATGTTCGCGCCGTCGAAATCGATCGCCTCCGCGCCGAAGCTGCTGACGGCGTCCACGAGCAGCCGCGCGCCGCGGGACCGGGACAACGCGCCGATATCACGGAGATCGTTGAGCCGTCCGGTCGTCGTCTCGTGATGAACGATCGCCACGTGCGAAAACGGCCCGTTCGCATCGAGCGACGCCTCGATGCGCGCCAAATCGGGTGCCTGCATCCAATCGTGCGTCACGACCTCGTGCGCGATGCCATATTGCTTGGCGATGCTCGCAATCCGTTCCCCGTAGACGCCGTTTTGCACGACGAGCAATTTGCCCTCGAGCGGAACGAGCGAGGCGATCATGCTTTCCACGGCGCCGGTCCCCGACGCGGTCATGAGCACGGCCGACCATGCTTTCGGATCGAGCCGATAGACATCGAGCAACCGAGCACGCGCCTCGTCCTGCAAGTCGTAAAACTCGCTTTCCCGGTGGCATAAATCGGGCTGCAGCAAGCTTTGCCGCACGCGATCGGTCAACGTCACGGGGCCGGGGTTCAGTAAAAGCGTTTTCATCGTGAGCAAATCCTCAAACCGCGCCGATATGGCGCATCAACCGGGCTCTGACCTCGACGGGCGAGATCGTGGGCCGAGGCAGGCCGTCGGGCGTGCCGCGGCGAATCGTGAGGCGCGCGAATCGAGGGCCGCGGCGTAGGGTGTCGTTCGGATCGTTAGAGAAGAGCCGATCGACGAGCGATAGGTCGTCCCCTTCGATGGCCGAAGCATAACCGCACGCCGCCGCGATGCTCGCGAACGAGACGTGCGGCGACACGGTAGCCTGGCCGCCCGTCGAATCGTGCGCGCCGTTGTCGAGTAACAGATGAGTCAGGTTCGCCGGGCCGTATGCGCCCAGCGTGGCGAACGCCCCCATACGCATCAGTGCCGCGCCGTCGCCGTCGATCGCCACGACATGCAGGTCCGGCCGCGCCAGTGCGAAGCCGAGCGCGAGCGGCATCACGCAGCCCATCGATCCGACCATGTAGAGTTGATTCGGCCGATCGTCGAGCGCATAGAGTTCGCGTCCGCAAAAGCCCGTCGAAGCGAGTACGACCGTCGAGCGCGGCGGCGTGTGCGCGATCACGCGCTCGAGCGCTTCGCGCCGCGAGGGCAAGCCGTCTTGCGGCGCACCGCGCCAATCCGATTGCGGCGCGCGAGCAGCGCCGCGTTTGAAGCCCGTATCGTCGAGCGGATAGGGCGCAACGCTGCCCTTTTGCATCACGAGCGCATACGGGCGGCCCGTCTTATCCATATGCTCGACGGCTCGTGCCAGGGCGGGCTCGATCGCCTCCGCCTCACGGGGAAACGGCTCCCACGGAATCTCCATCGTCTCGAGCAGCGCGGGCGTGATCGGTCCCATCAGCGCGTGCTGGGGTTCGTCGGCAACACCGGGCTCGCCGCGCCAGGTGACGATCAAAAGCTGCGGCAGCCGAAACGTCCACGTCAATGAAGTCAGCGGACTCACGGCATTACCGAGCCCCGAGTTCTGCATCATCGTGATGCCGCGTGCGCCGTCGCGCGCACCCAACGCCACGCCCGCGATCACCGCGACCGCATCGCCTTCGTTGGCCGCGCCGACATAGTGCAGCGACGGATCTTGCAGCACATAGTTGATGAAGGGCGTAAGAAACGAGCAGGGCACGCCCGCATACCAAGTAAAGCCGCGGCGGCGAGCCGCTTCCACGAAGTGTGCCGCTTCGATCATAAGGTGCCACCTTGGCCGTTGCGCGCGACGGCGAACGGCGTCTGCGCATGCGCGAAGTCACCCGCGCGCCGGAAATCTTCGAGGTCGTTCACGCCGCACCAATGCCCGTGCACGTACTGCACTTCCACGGCTTCGCCCGCGTCGATGAGCGCGTTGAGCAGCGCGGGCACGTCGAGGGCGTCGAAATCGGGCTTGAGCCTCAACTCGGCAAGCATCGTCCGCATCCGCTCGATGCCTTGCCCGCGAACGCTGAGCAATCCGATCCACCTGCCGTCGGGCGGCGCCGCACCCGGCCTGCCGCTATGTATGCGCTGAAGCAATGTCTTGCGGCCGAATAGGGCGCGGTCGTCGGGCGTCGAACAGTAGGCGAAATCTCGCACGCTTGAATTCGATGCGTGCGATTGCGACGAATCGACGACGACGGTGAACGGCGCCTCGCTTTCGGCGAGGTCGCGCAGGATATAGCTGCGAAACAGCAGATCGCCGTAGGAGAGCACGGTATCGGCCGTCAACGCTCCCGCATCGACGGCGCAGGCGAGCGACGCGAGCTCGCCGGTCTGCGCGTGCGCTTCATTGACGACGAGTTTGATGCCGGTGGCGTCGATCGCGTCGGCGCGATATCCGCCGACGACCGCGATGTCATTGATGCCTTGCTTCTTGAATGCATCGACGAGCCAGCGCAACAGCGGCTTGCCGGCCACGGGCAACATCACTTTGGGCCGCTCGGCCGTGACGGCCTCGAGCCCACGGCCGCGGCTTGCCGCCAGCACGATCGCGGCGCCGGGCTTGTGCGACGCCGACAAATAGACGCGTTCGGCCGCCGCGTACTCGTCGGCATCTTGCAGGCGGAAGATTTCTTCGACGCTGGCGATCCGGTCCTCGACATTGACGAGGGTTTCGCTTTCGCGAATCTCTTTCGCCACGGCCTGCATCGACGAAGCGGCCGCACGCACGAGATGGTTCGCCCAAATGACGGTGCTGATCCCCGCCTTGCGGAAGACTTCGGTGGGCGTACTGTAGTACTTCGTCGGGACGATGACGAGCGGGGCCCGGCCCGCCCACTCGCGCGCGAACGCCAGAATTTCGTCGGGGCGCGAGAGCTTGCTGTGGATCAGGATCGCATCGGCGCCGGCCTGGCGATACGCTTCGGCGCGCTCGAGCGCTTCGTCCAGCCCCCAGCCCGCGATCAATGCCTCCACGCGCGCCACGATCGAAAAGCTTGCTTCGGACTGCGAATCTTTACCCGCTTTGATCTTTCCGCAGAACTCGTCCACGTCGGCCAGCGGTTGGCGCTCGCCGCCGATGAAACTGTTCGTCTTCGGGAATTGTTTATCCTCGATGCACACGCCGGCGATGCCGCGTTGCTCGAGCTTGCGCACGAGGCGCCGCACGTTGTTGAAGTTGCCGTAACCGGTATCGCCGTCGAGCAAGATCGGCAGGTCGCTCGCGTCGGCCATGAATTCCAGCGTATCGACCACTTGGGTCCAACTGGCCTCGTTGTTGTCGCGCACGCCGAATTGCGCGGAGATCGCCAACCCCGACGCCCAAATGCCATTGAAGCCGGCCTCGCGCACGATACGCGCGGATAAGCCGTTGTGCGCCTCCATCAGGAATTCGAGCTCGTCGCTCACGAGCATGTCGCGCAGCCGTTCGAAGCGCGAGCGCGACGCAATTGCTGGCTCGCGCGCGTTCATCGTACGGCTCCCGCGGGTTGGGCGAGGCGCGGCAAGACTTCGGTCTCGGCGCGCGCGACGTCGCCGGGAAAGTCGATCTCGATCCACGGCAAGCCCGTGACGTCGGCTACGTCGTAGCGGCGCCCGCCTTCGAGCAACAGGTCGCGCACCGCCTCCTCGTGGGGCATGTTCTGCCGGTCGCTCGTCACGTATCCGGCAACGATCTGCGCAAGCCTGCGCGCGGTCTCTTCGCGGAAACGGAAAAAGCCGACCGATTCGCCGATCGTGTCGTATTGGAGCCCGACCGCAAGCTGCTTGCGCAACTCCACCGGCACGCCGTCCTTCAGGCACAGTTTCACGGGCTCGTCGCCCGTTTCGAAATCGCGGTCGATCAGCAACCGGTCGGTGCTCGGTCCGGTGACGAGCGCGCGCAGAATCGCTTCGTCGTACAAAACATCGGCGTCCATCAGCAGCACGTCGCCGCCGCGCGTCAGCGCATCGGCCATCGTGTGCACGGTCAGCACGCTACCCAGGTCGTATCGCGGGTTCAGCACGATCGCGGGCCGCGGCTGCCATTCGATCCGATCGAGTTCGGCTTCGACTTGCTCGGGCTGGAACCCGAGCGCGAGTTCGATCTCGTCGACGCCGAGCGCGCGCAGCGCCCGCAAATGGCGCTCGAGTAGCGTCACGCCTTGAAAGCGCAACAAGCACTTCGGAAACTGCTGTTGCGGCGGTTGCTGTAGGCGCAGGCCGAGGCCCGCGGCGAGAATGATCGCTCGCATGTTCTTTTTCTCCTGGCAAGAGCCGAGTGGCGCGACGGCCTGTGTGCGTCAATCGGCAAGGGGCAAGCCGGGCATGCGCCGGCGTCGCCAATCTCTTTCACTCCACTGCAAATAGACCATGCCGGGCAGCCCGAGTGCCAACTCCCGGGCGCGCTTCGCCAACGATAAAGCGAGCGCCGCCTCGGGCGAGAGGCCCACGACGTGCGCGAGCAGCAAGTACCCGCCTTCTTGCGCACCGAGCGAACCCGGAATCGCGAACGCGGCGCCGCGTATTGCCTGTCCCACGCTTTCGAGCAATAAGGCGTCCAACGCACTCACGGGGTGGCCGATGAAAAAAAGGGCGAGCCACACTTCGCCGATGCCGACGAGCCATCCGGCCAAGCTCAGCGCGAACGTGGCGGCGATCCGCGCGCGCCGGCGATACAGTGCGCGCACCGCCGCATCGATGGCATCCGCGCCCGCCGCCGACGCCATCGCGCCGTGTGGGCCGAAGAACTTGCCGATCACGCGGGAGAAGCGCCCGAACAAACCGCGTTGCTGTGCATAGTAGAAAGCGCCGATCGCGACCGCGAGCACGCCGCTCGCGGCGAGCGCGGCCAGATGCAGCGCATGCATCGCGCCCGCGCCGCGCCCGTGGGCGAACGCGGCGAACATCAGCATGCCCACGATGGCGAACACGATTTGCGCGACCGATTGCATGGTCGTCGATACGGTGACGGCCGCCGCCGCATCGTGCATCGGCCAGCCTTTTTGCGCGAGATGGCGCGCCATCAGCACCGGGCCGCCGATTTGCCCCGCGGGCAGCAAGCTATTGACGGATTCGCCCACCCACCTGGCACGGAGCGCGTTCGAAAACGAGCCCGGCCCCTCGATCAGCACGGCAATGGCCGCCGCATCGATGACGAGCGGCACGACGTGAAACGCCGCGACGAGCGCGAGACCCCAACCGGCCGTGGCCAGCGCCGCGGCGACGGCGCCCGCGCCTTGCCATGCGAGCAACGCGATGAAGAGCGCCACACCGATCGATAACGCAATCGCGGCAGTGCGCGTCATGCGGTGTCCGGGCCGGCGGACGGCCTGCCTTTGGCGCCAAACACGTTGAATACTTGGCGGAAGCCGAAATACGCGATGGCGTCTTTCATGTTCGACACGAACCGGCGCCACGGACGCATGCGCGCGTCGGTCACATACTCGAACGTCAGCGACACGCGCATTTCGCCGGCTTTGGAAGGTGTGATCCGATGGCGCAGTTTGTCGCCGTCGAAGAGCACGATCGCGCCCGGCGGGTATTGAATCGAATCGGCCACGGGCGACGCGCCGGGTGTGCGCGTGTGCAGCTCGTAGTCGAGGCGGCACGACGAATCGTCGATCACGCCGATGAGCAGCGTGTAGCGCCGTCCTTCGTAGTATGAGGTGTCGTAATGCCAGCCGATGTGATCGCCCTCGCGCGTGTAGTAGTAGAGCGCGTAGGCGTGCGGATCGTCCTGCGGCGAGGGCAGCAGCTTATCGCCGGTGATTGCCTCGAGCCACTCCACCAGCACGCGCGAGCGATACAGTTCGGCGATGTGCGGTGCGAGGCGATCGATCGTATGGCGGCTGACGCTGCCGCCTTGCTTGTGGCCGGGCAGGTAATTGCGATTGACCGCCGGCAGCAACGCGCGTGCGCTCTCGGCGAGCCGAGCCGTGAGCTCGCCGGGCACAAAGCGATCGACATAGACGAATGCCCCTTGATCGACGAACTGCTCGCGCAGCCGTTTGCGATCGAGCGTGTCGATCGAGACGCGCAACGCGCGATCGAGCGAGGATGAATCGTCGAGCCGCGCGGGCGCCGGCGCGCACGCGTCGTGAACGCGCGCGTTCACCTCGACACCCACGCTTCGCTGGGCTGCCGCGCCGGGCGTGCGCGGCGCACGACGCGCCGATAGTCGAAGGTGACCCACAGCGCGAATACGGGCGCACCGATCGATGCCGCGATCAGAAACGGTTCGACTTGCTGAGTGAGCGTAACGAGCGGCAACAAGTAAAGCACGTCTTCGGTTTCGAAGCCCGCCGCCGATGCTTGTTGCGTTCCGGCTTTGCCCGCCATGGATTCGATCCGCATGCGCAGATAGAAGATCAGCGCGACCGCGACGCCGGCGATGGCGCCGAGCCCGGTGAATTGCGACAGAGGCCGCTCGCCGTGCGATGCCGCGACGCCGAGGCCCATGCAAACGAACAAGGCGATGGTGACGAACGCATCGCTCGCCAAGTCGTAAAAGTGGCCGAACTTACTCGATTTGCCGCTGATGCGTGCGAGTTCGCCGTCCGTATGGTCGATGAAATTGGACAGCACGATCAGCAACGCGCCGAGATTGGTCGCCACGAACCCGCCGCGCGCGAGCGCGACCGCGCCGGCGACGCCCACGGCGAGCCTGACGGTGGTCAGGTGATTCGGGGTAACGCGTGAGGTTTTGAGCGGTGTGACGAGACGGCGAGCGAGCCGAGCGTCCCATGTGCGAGGCATGGGCGCGATGGCGCGATTGGAAGGGTCTGCGCGTTTATCCATCCGCAGAAATATATACGCTTTTACGGGGGCTTGCTTTCCACCTGGACATACCGGCGCCGGATGCGGCACGCCGCCGTAAAACGCGGTAAAGTGCCGCGCATTCGGCTAAATTGGATTCGGCACGCCGCGTGCAACGCAGCAAACCCGACTCGATTTCCACGCCCCGCCGCATGAGCGGGCGCCACCGTCATATGAACCGTTTCGCCATCGTTACCGCCACTGCCATCGTTCTTGCCGCCGGCGCGTTTTGTGTACCGGCATTCGCCACGTCGCTCGACGAGCCGCTGCATTGCGATCGTCCGGCCCACGAATTCGTCGGAGCGTTGGAATCGCAAGGCTTGATCGACCCGCATCCCACGCATGTCGAAGCCAATTCGATCAACGCTTTCAATCCAACGCGCGCGGCGGATCTGACCGCGTTCGGCTTTCACGTTTTCGCGATCGTCGGTTATCAAAAGGACGATCCGCTGTTCCACAAAGGCGACGGCAAGCCGCTCGCCGATTCCGCCTACGGCGCGGTCGTGCTCGGCTCGACCGACAGCGTCAAGGCGGCGGTCAGGGCCGGCGGAAGTTCGGCCATCGTTCATCACGTCGGACCGTTCATAACGGCGATCTTTTGCCAAGACGATGCCGACAAACCCGCCGACTCGCATTAATTGGATTTTCCCGTTGACGCATGGGGTGGCTGAAAGAGGTGGCTAAAACCCGGCAAGTTCTTCTAAGGGAAAATTCGGGGTTGCGGATATTTTTTGCCGGTATCTATCAAAACGGTCCGGCCGATTGCGTACCGCCTAACGCCAATCAGTTGGCAATAAGCAACGGTGCCGAGTCGGTGTGCAGCGCGAGATGGACTTGCGGACACGCTCGTGCAACCATCGTGTCCATCACGTCGCGGCGTATCGCGGCGAATAGTGCGGGGAAGGCCCAAAGCGATCCTATCGCCGATAACAAAGAGCCGGGCGCGGCCCGGTCATAGAACCTTTCTAATTCACTTGCCGGCTTGGAGCACTCGATGAAAAAGCACCTGTTTGCGCTCGCCGCGTTGGGAGCGTTCGCTGCGCCCGCGTTCGCGCAATCGAGCGTGACGTTGTACGGGCTGATCGACGAAGGTCTCAATTACACCAACAATGTTCAGGGCAAGCACAACTACGAGCTTGCCAGCGGCTTTGCTCAGGGCAGCCGTTGGGGCTTGAAGGGCTCGGAAGATCTCGGTAACGGCCTGAAGGCGGTCTTCCAACTTGAAAACGGTTTCGACGTGAACTCGGGCCGCCTGGGGCAAGGCGGCCGCATGTTCGGCCGGCAGGCGTTCGTCGGCTTGTCGAGCGAAGCCGGCACGGTCACGCTCGGCCGTCAGTACGACGCGCTGGTCGACTATCTCGCACCGACCACGGCGAACGGCAATTGGGGCGGTTATCTGCTGTCGCACCCGTTCGACAACGACAATACGGACAATTCGTTCCGCGTCAATAACACGATCAAATACGCGAGCCCCGACTACGCCGGCTTCCAATTCGGCGGCACCTATAGTTTCAGCAACGACACGGGCTTCTCGAACAATCGTCAATACAGCCTCGGTGGCCAATATCAGCGCGGCGGTTTGCTGGTGGCCGCGGCGTATTTGCAGGCGAACAATCCAGGCGCGACGACGGGCGGCGCGATCGCGACGAACGACGCGAACTTCGTCTCGTCGCGGCTGCGCGTGTTCGGCGGCGGCATCAACTATACGTTCGGTCCCGCGACCGCCGGCTTCGTGTATACGAATACGAACATCAGCAACCCGACCGGCAACAATTCGTACTTCACGAGCCTCGATTCGCTCGTCCCCACCACGGGGCCGCTCGCCGGAGCCACGGTCAATACGCTGAAGTTCCAAAACTTCGAAGTCAACGGCAAGTATCAGCTCACGCCCGCGCTGTACGTGGGCGCGCAGTACATCTATACGATGGAAAACTACGATACGACGCTCGGTGGCGTGAAGCCGAAGATCCATACGTTCGGGCTGATGGTCGACTACAACCTCTCGAAGCGCACCGACGTGTATATCCAAGGCGCCTTCCAGAAGGTGGCGGGCGACAGCACCGGCTCTTCGCTCGATCACGCGTACGTCCCGGGTGCGGACGATTTGTCGAGCACCTCGAAGCAGGCCGTCGCGCGCGTGGGGATTCGCCACAAGTTCTAAGTATGAGCCACCCGCAAGAACTCGCCGCGCGGCTGCTGCAAGCGCGGCGCACCCATACCCTGATCGACCCGGGCTCGCTCGGCACCGGCAAGAGCGCCGATGCCGGCGAAGCCTATCTCGTGCAGCAACTCGTGCTCGCGGAGTTGGGCGGGTGCGCGGGATACAAGATCGGCGCGGGCTCGCCGACGGCCGAGCCGCTATGCTCGCCTTTACCTGCGAGCAAAGTATTCGGCGCGGCGGCGGGCATCCGGCAAAGCGACTATGCGCGGATCGGCCTCGAACTCGAGATCGCGTTCAGCTTTGCCGAGGACGTGGACCATACGTTGTCCGAGCAAGCCGACGAGGTGATCGATGCCATCGATACGATGTCGGTCGTCGTCGAGATCGTCGATAGCCGCTTCGATTCGTGGCCGGACGTGGACCCGCTGCTTCAACTCGCCGATTTTCAAAACAACGGGGCCTTGGTGATCGGCGATACCCGTCCGTACGATCGCAGCTTCGATTTCAGCGCACCGCAGGCCAGCTTTTACTGCGGCAACCACGAGATCTTCCGAGGCGTCGCACGACATCCGGCGGGCGATCCGCGGCGCTTGATCGCTTGGCTCGTGGGGCGCACGCTCGAAACGGGTCATTCGATTCCCGCCCGCACGATGCTTACGACGGGCTCCTATACGCCGTTTTACATCGCGACGGGACCCGGCGTCGTACGTGGCGAGATCGAAGGATTCGGGAAGATCGAATTCGAAATCAAGTAGCGGCGCCTTCTTCTTGCGCGTGCGACAAGTCGGCTGCTCCACGCGCCGCCGCGTGCGCCGTCTCGGTCCGCGGTTGGACACGCTGAGCCGAGAGGACGCGCCGCAACCACTTTCTGCCCGGCAGTTCGATGATCACGTGCGTCAAATGGCTCATCACGAACAGCATCGCGAGCAACACGACTAGCTGCACGACGGGTGAGCCCGCGAGCGCGCTACTGGCTTTGCGGGCGAGCGTTAGTGCCTCCATCGGGAAGCGCTGCACCATGTACATGCAATACGAAATCTCGCCCAGGTAAACGATCGGACGAAGCGCCAGCAATGGAGCGACGAAATCGGCGTTGGACGATAGCGCGAAGATCAGCAGGCCTAGGCCGGCAACGGTCACCGTATCGCGCTGGATGGCAATGCCGAGCACCATGACGCCGATTGCCGCGAGACCGAGTACGCGCGGCAGCGTGGCGAAGCCCGAGCAGCGGCGCAATCGAAACAACAAGACGCCGGCGTAAAACTCCGGGATCAATCGTGCGAGTCCTCCCGGCAACGACAATGCGGTGGACGAGCGCCACTCCAAGATCGCCAGCGCGCCGGCGGGGACCAACAGGAGCCCCGCCGCGAACAGGCGATTGCGGGCGGGCGCCAGTGCGACGAAGAGCGGGAAGAACACATAGGCGAACCATTCCGCGCTGACCGACCAGGCGACGTCGTTCCAACCGGTCACGAACTTGAAGGACCACGCGTTGAGCAACACGAAGTTGGCGGCAAGTGCCGGATAGGTGTTTTGTCCGGTGCCGATCACGTGTTTGTGGAACGCGTACTGCTTGACGAGGACGAGGCCGAGCGCGCCTAGCAGCGTCATGAGATGGACCGGGTAGATGCGCGCGAAGCGCGCGCCGATGAACGCCCGGTAATCGAGCGGCCGGCCGTTGGCGTAGTTGTAGGCGAGGATGAAGCCGCTCAGAATGAAAAAGCCGTCTACGCCTAGGTATCCGTGGTCGAACGCGGTGAAGCGCATACCGAAATCGATGAATGCCCCGTTCTCGAACGAGAAAAACAAGTGCCGGGTCACGACCCACAGCGCCAGAAAAGCACGCAATCCTGTTAGCTGATCGATTTGCCCAACGTTGTTCTCTTGATTCACCGGTGGCTCCCTTGTCGATATGTTGTCGATTCGAGAGCCCCCCCGACGTTCTCAAATATGGTTCGATGATGGCCTACAAACGCGCCACGTGCTCAGGAGAATCTCGGCACGATCTCGCCAATCTGGCGGCCATATCGGTCAATACCGCGTGGAACCGGGTCGATGAAAGAAAAAAGAAAGGGATTCGGCTATAGATTGCCGCGGTAGCGATTGACGCGATTTCGATATGTAAAACGATTTGCCTTCGAGGCTATTCATTATCGAAACGTCGCCGCACGACTTCGACGAGCCGGTCGTCGGGGAATGCGGCAGCGGCGAGCGCGGCGACGTCGGGATACGCCGCTTGCACGATGTCGGCCGACACGCGACCGGGCGGCGCTTCGACGAACAAAGTGACGCCGCGCTCGACGAGCGTGGTCAACGCGTCGAACCATCGCACCGTATAACGCATGTTGGTGGCGAGGTCGTCGCGAATCTCTTCGCCACGGTGCAGGGCGCGCGCACGGCGGTTGTCGATATAGAGGTGCCTAGGCTTATGGACCGGCACATCCGATGCATACTGGCCCAACGTGTCCGATGCATCGCCCAAAAGTTCGCAATGCGACGGTACGCTCACCGCCAACCGCCTCGCGCGATGGGCGCCCGCAGAGCTCGCGCGTTCGTTGAACGCATCGAGGGCCGCCGCCGATCCGGCCACGACGATCTGACGCGGCGCGTTGACATTGGCCACGTAGACTCGATTGCCCGCCTGCGCGTTTTGCTGCGGACCGATCAATCGCTCGATTTGGGTTTCGGTCAATCCTTCGATAGCCGATAGCCCGTATCCGCTCGGGTATGCGCGTTCCATCAATTCGGCGCGCATGCGCACCATGCGTAGCGCGTCGGCAAACGCAATCGCGCCGCATCCCACCGCGGCGGCATAGGCGCCGACCGATAAACCCGCATGCGCCTGCGCCTCGATGCCGGCATCGGCGAGCCGCCTCGCGACGGCCACGCCTGCGACGACGAGCGTGATTTGCACGGCGACGCTCGATTCGAGCGCCTCGTTCGAGTCGAGTCGGGTGACATCGAGCGAAAGCGCATCGGAGGCTTCCTGGATCGTCGATGCCACGACGCGGTGCTGTGGCAGCCGGTGTAAAAAGCCGGCGCTTTGCGCGCCTTGGCCGGGATAGAGGAGGGCGAGCATCAGCGGTTTGCCTCGACGGCCCATGGATCGTGAACGAGACGCGGGCCGGTTGCCGAGCGCGCGAGCACGCGCGGCTTGTCCTGCGCCCATTCGCCCAACGCAACGCCTCCGGCGGGCGTCTCGAGTTGCGTATCGATGCGCAACTCGTATTCGCGCTCGATCGACGATAAACGTTCGCGCAGCGCGCGCGCATGCGTGCGATCGAGCGGCACCGGCGCGCGTATCAGGAGATCGAGATCGCTCGTTGCCGTCGCGCTCGGGTAGGCGGTGGCGAGCTCGAATCCGACGCTGCCCGTGGGGCCCCAGACGAGCGCGTCCAAACATTGCCGCGCACGGATTTCGCGCAGCGCGATAAACGCTTTGAGCCTGCGGCGTTCCGGGTTCGGCGGTCGATCGACGAGATCTTCCGGGGAATAGGCGGAGAGCACGGCCTCGCGTGCCGCGAACGTTCCATACCGCTGCGAGCGCTGCGCGCCGCGAAACCCCACCGCGATGAAACCGGCCGGTGCGCTCGCTCGCCGCACGACGGCAAACGCCGCGTCGGCGAATGCGCGGGGCAGCCAAGCGGGCGCGTCGTGCGCGGCCGGCAACGCGGACAGCCGAAGCAGATCGTGCGCTTCGAACGTCCTTGCGCATGGCTGACCGCCCGATTTCGTCTTCACTTGCATGTCTTTTCGATTGCGCGTGGGACCCGCCCTCAGCCGTCGACAGAATCCCATTGCAAGGCGAGGCGCCGCCGCACTTCGATCGATGCGGCGCGACTCGAGCGTGCCGTCTCCGAATCGAGCCGCCGCGAAAGCTCACGGGAGCCGCTTCGTGCCGATGCCACCGCCTCGGTCAGCACCGCGCGCACCTGGGCGATCTGCGCAGCGCCGGGAGCATCCGCGTCCACGCCTTCGATCAAGCGGTCGAGCAAGCCCAACTTCGCAAATCCGCCTTTGAGCGAATACGACATCGGCGTGATCGTTTCTCCGAGTGCATCGAGCGCCTCGACGCACCGTCGCGTCACGCGGGCCGCCGCTTCCTTGCCCATCGCGTGGACCATCGTGCCGGGCGCATCGAGCGCGACGATGCGGTCGGCCTGATAACCGTGCGCGAGAAATGCGCCCGACATCGCCGGCCCGACGATCAGCGCGACGACCGGATGGCCCGCGAGCCTCGCGGATGCATAGGCATCGACCGCGGCCGCGCACGCGAGATGGATGCCGAGCATCTCCTCGCGATAACCGTAGGCCTGGCTCTTGACGTCGACGAGCGCAACGATGGGGCGCTTGCTCGCCGCATGCTCATCGGCGTTCATGGCTTCGCGCACTGCCTGCGCGAGACGCCAGCCTTGCTCGAGTCCGACGACGTTGTCCCGGGCGCGCGCGAAGCGGTTGTCGGGATCGGGCACGACCGAGATGAAGCGGGCCGATTCGTCGCCGAGCATCGCATCGGCATAGAGAACGGGTGCGTGGCCCACGGGCTCGCCCGCAAGCGCGCGCAACCACCGTTCACCGCGGGAGAGAGAATTCGTCTCGTTCATTGGCGTTCCTTATCGATCGGTGCGCGCCGGCTCGGCGCCCGTGGCCGCGCTGCCGAACAGGACGCGCATCTCGCCGGGCGAAATCGTCTGCGTATCGACGCGCGCAAGCAACGCGAGATAGCGATCGACGGCCTGCGTGCGATGAAGCGCGGGCACGCCGGCCGCGAACGCCTCTTGCACCGCGCGGCGGATCTCGCCGGCGTCGTCGTCGGCGAGATAATCGGCGAGCCCGGTCGCAACCCGCTGTTCGCCGCCGATCAGTTGCCAGATGCGGCGCCGGTCGCTCGCGTCGAGTTCCTCGATGCCGGCCTCTTGCTCGATGACTTCCGGCCCGTTCATGCCGAGCCGGCCCTGGCGCGTCATGACCAAGCGCGTGCACAGGGCAGCGGCCAGCGACATCCCGCCGAAGCATCCGACCATGCCTGCGATCACGCCGACCACGGGGACATGACGCCGCAGCGCCACGATGGCCGCCTGTATCTCGGCGATGACGGCGAGGCCGAGATTCGCTTCCTGCAGCCGCACGCCGCCCGTTTCGAAGACGATGACGGGACGGACGATCTTGCCGCGCTCGCAATCGCGCCGGGCAAGCTCGAGCGCCGCCGCGATCTTGCTGCCCGATACTTCGCCGATGCTGCCGCCCTGAAACGCCGATTCGATCGCGCAGACGACCGCCGCTTGGCCGTCGATCGTCCCGCGCGCGATGACGGCGCCGTCATCGGCCTGACACACGATGCCTTGCAGCGGCAACCAGGGCGAGGTGATTCGATCGAACGGGCCGAGCAATTCGCGGAAGGTCCCGGCATCGAGCAGGGATCGCGCACGCTCGCGCGCCGTCAGTTCGATAAAGCTTTCGCGGGCGGCGAAAGGGGCCGCCGTAGCAGCGTCGAACGTGCTCATGCGCCGGCTCCTCGTGCGCTGTCGGAGAGTTCGGCTGCCTCGGCCAGGCGCAAGGCAACCACGCCCGGCGTAGCGCCGAAATCGTTGATCTCGATGGACGCGGCTCCGTCGTAACGTGTGAAGAACCGCTCGAGGACGCTTTTCCAAATGTGCGCGTAGCCGTCCACGCTCGTATTGACTACTACGCGTGCCTGCATCGTATCGCCGGGCGCGAGCAATACCTCGAGATCGCCCGAGCCGACGACGCCCACGTGAGCACGTGCGGCGACGGCGCGCCGCGCCGGGAAGTCGAACGTTAGATGTTCCATCTATATGTTCCCTCGTTGGCGCTCGCGGGCGCCAGCCTGTCGATGAAAAGGGTGGCCGCCAGCAAATCGGCGGCGCCGCCCGGAGAGGCGTTGAGCGCCAGCAGTCGCGATTCGAGCCGGGCGAACGCGGCTTGCCCTTCCGGTGTCGAGGTGCCGCCCGCCGATAAGACTTCTTGCGCGCCATGCTTGGCGGCGGCAAGCGCGGGCGGCCCCGCTCGATGGAGCAGGCAGGTGTCGTCCAACGTCGTCATGATCGTCAGCAGCGCATCGATTCGCGCCGCGCTCTCGGCGACGCCGCGGCGGCGCGCGGCCCGCAATGCCGGCAGCCCGAGATGCAACGCATGCGGGAAACCTTCTTGCGCCTCCCGGCGCGCACCGCCCACGCCGTAGCGTGCCCGCACGCGCGAACCGTTGCTATCGGCGAACGGTGCGCCGTGATCGGGGAAGCAAGCGATCTGCGCGCCGATCGTGCAAATCGCTTCGGCCGCCGGCCGATGCGGCTCGCCCGCCTCCGCATGGATCGTTGCACCCGCAACCAACAAGCCGACGATCCAAATCGCGCCGCGATGCGCATTGCTGCCTTGCGTGGCGCTCATCATGACCGCCTCGCCGGCACGGCCGATCGCGCCCAGATCGGCGCGTAGCGCCGCCGAGGGACGCATCCCCCGCGCGGCGCGGGACAGCGCGGCGAAAGTCGGCTCGAGCGCGCGTGCCGAGCGCTCCATCAAGGCGAGGCTCAAATCGCGGTGCGCGCCGTTTCCGCGTCGGTCGACGAGGGCCGGTTTCGGCGTGGCGTGCGCCTCCTCGATCAATGCATCGGTGGCGAGGCGCCCGAGCCGCGCGGCGAGACCGGTATGCCGCGCCGTTAGGCTCGCCTCTTCGCGCTTGGGATCGCAAACCGCTCGCGAGCGCATGGCGTCACCAGCTCCTGAAGCGGGCCGGCGGCGCATACAGGCCGCCCGACCACGCGACGAGGTCGTCGATGCTGCGCGCGGCCAGCAGTGCGCGCTTTGCCTGTGCGCGCCGAATGCCGAGATCCTCGGGATAAGCCACGATGCCGCGCCGCCTGAGTTCCGCGGTGCGCTCGGGCTTGGCGCGCAACCCGATCGGCGTGACACCGGCGACCGCCGCGAGCGCGGCGCGGCGCTCCTCGATGCCCTCGGCCTTGTGCAGATAGGCGATGCCTTCCTCCGTCACGACGTGGCTGACGTCGTCGCCGTAAATCATGACCGGCGCGATCGGCATGGCGCTCTTGTTGCCCACGGCGATCGCATCGAGTTCGTCGACGAACGTAGGCTCGCCGCCTTTCTTATACGTCTCGGCCAATTGAACGACGAGCTTGTGGCCGCGCGAAATCGGCCCCGCGCTCGCCTTGGCCAACTTGAGCCACGCTTCGCTCGCGTGCCGCCGTCCGCGCGGATCGTGGCCCATGTTCGGCGCCCCGCCGAAGCCTGCGAGGCGGCCGCGCGTGACCGTGGACGAATTCGCGTCCGCGTCGATCTGCAACGTGGAGCCGATGAATAGATCGACGCCGTACTGGCCCGCCAATTGGCACAAGACGCGGTTCGAGCGCAAGCTGCCGTCGCTGCCCGTGAAAAACACGTCGGGGCGGGCGGCGACGTACGCTTCCATGCCCACTTCGCTGCCGAAACAATGGACGCTGTCCACCCATCCCGATTCGATGGCCGGAATCAGCGTGGGATGCGGATTGAGCGTCCAGTTCGTGCAGATCTTGCCTTTGAGACCGAGTTCGGCGCCGTACGTCGGCAGGATCAACTCGATCGCGGCGGTGTCGAAGCCGATGCCATGATTGAGCGAGCTCACGCCATACGGTTCGTAGATGCCGCGGATGACCATCATCGCGGTCAGCACCTGCAAGTCGCCGATATGACGCGGGTCGCGTGTGAAGAGCGGTTCGACGGCGAACGGCCGGTCGGCCTGCACGACCACGTCGACCCACGAGCCCGGAATATCGACGCGCGGCAACGTATCGACGATTTCGTTGACCTGAACGATGACGATGCCGTGCCGGAACGCGGCGGCTTCGGCGATCGTCGGCGTGTCTTCGGTGTTCGGGCCGGTGTAGAGATTCCCGTGCCGGTCCGCTTTTTCGGCGCAGAGCAGGGCGACGCGCGGCGTCAAATCGACGAACATTCGCGCATACAGCTCGACGTACGTGTAGATCGACCCGATCTCGAGCAGACCGTCCTCGAGCAATTGCGCGACGCGCAGGCTCTGCGGTCCCGCGAACGAAAAATCGACCTTGCGCGCGATGCCGCGCTCGAAGAGCGTCAGATGTTCGGGCCGGCTGATGCTCGAGATCAGCAGGTGGATGCCGTTGACGATGTCCGGATCGACGCGCGCAAGCGAGCGCGACAAGAAATCGGCTTGCTTCTGATTGTCGCCTTCCAGCGCGACGCGGTCGCCCGGATGGATCAACGCCTGAAGGGCATCGACGATGCGTTCTTGCGGCAGGATGCCGTCTTCGAGCCACTGCGACACGGTAGCGAGACGGCGCGCCTTCTCGTCGCGCAGCGTGGTCCAACTGCGCAGCGGCGGTTGTTCGGTTACGGAGTTCATCGGGCGAAACGACTCCTATGTTCGAGGCTTGAGGCGACGATGGATCGGCCTATCCGTTGTTGCGGCCGGTGCGTTTTTTCTGGGCGAGCATACCGGCTTCCGGCATCGATGGCTTGCCGCGTTTGCGCGCCGTCGTACCGGGCGCCGCGGCCGGCTCGCTCAGCAGGCGATAAAGCAGCTCGCCCGTGCCGAGCAAATGATCGGCGATGAGTTTCTGCGCCGCGGCGATGTCTTTGCGCCGAACGAGGCGCATCAATTGACCGTGCTCGTCGTCGGAGACCCGCTTGTGTTCGGGCAGGCCGAATTTCACGCGCAAATAACGTTCGCCGCGCCGATGCAGCGTGCCGATCATCTCGATCAATTGAGGACGGCCGGCCGGGGCGTACAGCCCCATATGAAACGCTTCGTTACGAGCCACATAGAGCGCGGGATCGGTTTCGAGTTCCGCCGCTTCATATGAAGCCTGCACTTCGCGCAACGTGTCTTCGGTGTGATTGGGGATGGCGAGCGTGAGCGCGAGGCTTTCGAGCGCCGCGCGAATCTCGTAGATCTCGCGTGCCTCGGCGGCCGAAAGCGGGGCGACCGTGGCGCCCTTGTGCATTTCGACCTTCGCCCATCCCTCGCTTTCCAACTGACGCAACGCTTCGCGCACTGGGATCGCGCTGACGGAAAAGTGCCGGGCCACGGCATCTTGCCTCAGCGGTGCGCCGGGCGGCAGACGGCCGTCCACGATCGCCGCGCGCAACGCATCGGCCACCATGCGCGACGCGCTGGTACGGGGCGCCACATCCACTGTCGCAAGCGACAGACCGTGGCCGGACTCGGCATCTAGGGGAAAACGATTCATTGCATCGATCATGATGCTCGATATTATATACAAAATATTGAATTTGAAATCGGGCAAACCCGGGGCACACCGGGCCCGCGAGGCGAGATGCGGCAAACGGGCTGCGTGCTCGTCCAGTCGTTAGACGTCAGTAGTCCTAACCGCTTCACCGGAGGAGTCAGATGAGTTCTATGACAGACACAGCGCGTGCTGCGCGACGACGCACGCCGCTCAATCGTTCGCAGATCGCAGGATTTTGGGGCGCATGGGCCGGATGGACGCTCGACGGCATGGATTCGTTCATCTACGCACTCGTGCTGACTCCGGCCTTGACCGAGTTGTTGCCGCGCTCGGGCTATGCCGCCACCCCGGCGAACGTGGGTCTGGCGGGCTCGATACTCTTTGCGCTCTTTTTGGTGGGATGGGGCTTGTCTTTCATCTGGGGGCCGCTCGCGGACCGATTCGGGCGCACGAAGGTATTGGCGGGGACGATCTTCACGTTCGCGATCTTCACCGGGCTCGCCGCCACGGCCCATAGCGTCTACGAATTGGGCATCTATCGCTTCCTTGCGGGCGTGGGCATCGGCGGCGAATGGGCGTTGGCGGGTACCTATGTTGCCGAAGCGTGGCCCGAGGACCGTCGCAAGATGGGCGCCGGGTATCTGCAGACCGGCTATTACGCGGGCTTCTTTTTGGCGGCCGCGCTCAATTACACGGTGGGCGTGCATTTCGGATGGCGAGCCATGTTCTTGACCGGGGCCGTACCGGTCGTCATTGCCATTCTCGTGCTGTTGCGTGTGAAAGAACCGGAGAAATGGAAGAAGGCCGAGGCGCGCGTCGTCCATACCAAACCGCTTGCGGAGATCTTGGGGCCGAACTATCGCCGGCGTACGTGGGTTGCGTGCGGGTTGCTCACGATTGCGATCGTGGGGTTGTGGGCAGGGGCGGTGTACGAGCCGTCGGCCGTGATTCAGCTTGCGCTGAAATCGGGCATGGACAAGGCCGGTGCGATCAAAACGGCGTCGCTGGCAACGGGATTGCTCTCGATCGGAACGATTCTCGGCTGCTTGGCGCTGCCGCCGCTCGCCGAGCGCATCGGACGCAAAAAGACATTGGCGGTCTACTTCGCCGGCATGGCCGCATCGATCATCGGCAGCTTCGGTTGGGCGTTCTATTTGCCGAACGGGCTTGTGCCGTTTATCGCCTGGTTGTTCGCGCTCGGTTTCTTCGGCGGCAACTTCGCGCTGTTCAGCCTTTGGTTGCCGGAGCAGTTCGAAACGCGCGTGCGTGCGACGGCGTTCGCGTTCTGCACTTCGTTTGGCCGGTTCATCGGCGCCGGGGTGAACTTCATGCTCGGCGCCGCCGTACTCCATCTGCATACGCTCGGGCTGCCGGTCGCACTGACGGCCATTGCGTTCGTGATCGGCTTGTTCTTGATTCCGTTCGCGCCCGAGACGCGCGGGGAAGTGCTGCCGCAGTAGACCATGCGTTGCGCGAACTCGTCAGCGCGGATAGCGGGCGAGTTCGCGCTCATGGCGCTCGTGTTTTCTCATTGCCACCAGAACTTGCTGACACGCAGGTTCGGATCGGTGATCGCCAGATACGTCGTGCTCCAGAGTTGAGCGGCGTTCGCTTCCGTCGCATCGGCGCTATGGGTGCCGAATGCTTCGGCTCGATACGCGCCGTTGACATACGACCACGTCCACATTTCCGACGCGCGCATATTGGACGCGTTCGAGATCACCTGCCATATGCGCAAGCGCGCATTCGTCAACGACGTTCGGATGTCGGCGGGCAAATCTTGCCGCGCCAATTGCCGGTCGAGTCCCGCCACCCACATCGCCTGCTGCCAAGACCAGACGACGGTGCCATGATAGGCCGCGTTCGTGAAGCGCGGCCAAAGCGTGGTGTTCGCATAGGCCGGATTGGCGACGAGCATGCCCGCATCGGTCACGAGACCCACCGGGAACGGTTGTACCGCGGCAGTGACGATGCGCGTGAGCACGTCGGAAGAGGGCGTGCCGAACAACAGGGCGAAGCCGCCGTCGGAGTTCATGACCGGAATCGGATTGCCTTGATCGTCGAGCGAAACCGCGTAGAACGAGGTCGTCGAACTCGGTAGGGTGCCCGCCGGTATGCCCGTTTGCGCTGCGTAGCTCGGTACGTCCGTCGCCGCTTGCGACGCCGGGACGTCGACCGCGAACAGCGCGGGCGCCGCCGATTCCCAAACCGACGCCTGCTGCGCCGCGTCGGCGAGTGCCGTGCGTTGGTCGCTGCTGAGGTAGGGATCGAGCAGCCCGCTGTCGAGGAACCGGCTCGCGGCGCGTAAGGCGGCCGGAACGAGCACGGCGTTGACGTCATACGGGTACACGCCGCCCGCTAGGCCGTCGGTGCTGTCGCGCCAATTGCCGACGATCTGGCCCGCGCGCAGATGGATCAGATTGGAGGCGATGCTTTGTTGCGAGAATGCGCGCGCGGTGTTCGCGACATGCACGAGGTTCGTGACGAACCGGCTGCCATTGGTTTGCCCGCCGCCTTCGGTCTGCGCGAGATAGGCGGCCGCGCGCGCCGCGCCGCGCGTGTCGTCGATGAGCCAGGCGGCCATGACCGGCGCGAGCAGGTAGTCGCCGTCGATCATCTTGTAGTCGTAGGTCGGCGTCGCGTCGTTGCCGCGGCCGTTGCGCTCGTTGTCGATGACGGCGAACTCGCCTATCCCTTCTTCATGCGCGACGATGCCGTCGGGCGAGAGCCGGGCCAATACGGACGTGAGTCCGGCTTCGATGGCCGGGGGCTGCAAGACGGGCATCAGCATGCGGACGGAAATCAACGTGTCTCGGCCGAAGTAGGTGTCGTATTGCCAGGACCCCGCGAGCAGTTTGTCGCCATAGCTCAAGAATTCGACGACGTTTTGGCTCTGCGTATCGGGATTGACCGTGTTGTTGAATAAGTTCGCGTGCGTAATCGGCGTGAGCGGCTGTTCGCCGGTCGATGCGGAAACCCGCAAATGCAAACCGCCGGTACCGTTGGCCGCCTTGAACACGAGCGCGCCTGTCGTATCCGTACTGACCGTTCCGCCGCCCATCACCTGCACGGTGAGCGCATATCCCGCGGCGCCATCGACGCGATCGCGTTGCCAATAGACGATATTGCCGGACACCACGGGCTGGGTCTGGACGCTATCGGGCGCGGGATAGCCGCCGTTGAAGTCGCGCATGAAACGCACGGAGGTCAGCAATGCGCCACGCAGCGTGAGTTGACTGGTGTCCGCCGAAACGTTGGCCGAAATACCATATAAAGCCCGGCCGTGGATGTCATGACCCACAGTGGGTGAGATCGCATTGTCGAGCGCCCAGGTGACGGGCTGCGCGGTATCTTGGAACCACAGCCCGGTGCCACTGTTTCCCGCCGGGAATACGACGAGCAACCTTGGCTTCGTCGAAGATCGCATCAACAAGTGGGCGGCTACGTTTCCTTGCCGGAAAAATTCGTTGAGTTGTCCGCCCGCTTGCATTTCAAAAGAAAGGGCTTCGCCGGCGGTCGGCGTGCCGTTGTCGTTGCTCCCGCCTGAACATCCGGCAATCAAGCTCGTCACGCCGATGAGCAAGCACAAAACGCGAGTGAGGAAAATGTCCTTCACGTGTGCCTCCATGTCTCTCGAGATATCGATGTTTGGATAGGCCCCGGGGTGATACCGCGTTATTTGGAATTGGTTTTTGTCCAGCAACAGGCGATGGCGTCGGAGCAATTCGGGGGCCCGGAATTGATGGCGGAATATTCAAAGCAAATTTGAAATCGATATCTGGACGAGTGATATGACTACGGGGAATGTGAGGCGGTAATGAATTGGGTGCGTTGTTTCTTCAACCGCAAATCGCCGACGGAAGTCCGTTATCACCCTTGCGGCCGCCCTCAACTCGCCGGGTTCTCGTCGGTCGGCGGTGGCGCCGCGCCGCTGGGCATACCGAGCACGGTGATTTGAAAGATCCGCGTCGCGGCCAGCGATTCCAGACTCGGGTCTTCGGGAATCGTGAGCAAAAGCGGGAAGATCACCGAGCCGCCGATCACCGCACGCCGGCTGTTGTCGGCCGGACGCAGCCCCCAGATGTCCTGGTAGACAACCGGAACCGTGCGCCCGTCGCGCGTGGTATTGCCCAAATAAAGCATGACGTGCCCGCCGATATAAATCAGCGTACGCATCGGCTTGCCGTGCTCGATCAAATAATCGAGCCGCTGCGCCGGCGATTCGGTCGAGAGGTCGGTCATATCGCCGGCCGTCATTTGCGCCGACGAATGGCGCGGCAACCATACGCCGAACGCCGCGAAAATGCTCTGCAATTCAGAGGAGCAATCGTTATAGAAATTCATATTGCCCCACCCATAAGGGCGGCCGATCAACGATTTGATCAGTAACGACAAATGACGCGGGGTGGCTGCGATCGGGGCGGGAGCCAGTGCCGTGTCGGGGAGTTGCGCTTCCCGTATCACGGCGCGGCCGTCGATATCGCGGGCGGGAACGAGCACGGTATGGTGGCCTGGGGCGGTGGACGGGAGCGGTGCCGAGCTTGCCGCAACGGGCAGTAGCGTGCCCGCCGTCGCATTGAAGCGGAAGACGCCCGTCGTATCGCTGACGGCAGTCGATGCCGTTATCGCCACACCCCAGCCGGTGCTCGGACGATGCGTCCAGTTCGCGATGAACGCATCGTCCGCCGAGCCTACTCCGCTTGCTAAGACCCAGCCTTGCACGTCGGGCGCTTGCACGTAATCCCATGCGCCATCCACGCTATGGCCCAGCACGTAAAGCGGCGTGCCGGGCCGAACCGACGAGATTTGCAGATTGTCGAACGGATAACCTTGGCCTGCGAGCGTGTGCGAATAGAACGAAGGATCCATCGTCGGCAATTCGCGCACGAGCAGGGCATCGGTCGCGATCGCGCGTGCGCGTGGCGAATACCGCGGTGCCTGTCCGAATTGCTGCAAATTCATATTGCGCTCGATATCGTCGATCCATCGAGCGGAATGCGGCAAGTAGCTTTGTCCATAGCCGATGGTGCGGCGTCCCTTGCCTTCGTTGTCGTAATTGCCGATGCGGCGCAGTTGCAAGTCGACGATGTCGGCGCCGCCTTGACCGAATAGACGATTAGCGATGTAAGCCGGATTCCACGGCGAGGCATCGCGCTCGCCGGTACCGAAATAGCGAGCGAGATAGGCGTTCCACTGAGCTTGCTGCTGTGCCGCGCTCAGGAACGGCGTGTCGTCGTTGGCGCTCGCCGGATCGATCCAGTGATCGACGTTTTGATCGTAGGCGGCCATCGGAAACAAGCCGATCGGATCCACATACGCATGCTGCGCGGCAGGGGGATTCGGTGCCGCGCAAGCGGCGAGCGCGAGTGCGAGGGAGGCAAGCGCGGCGCGGAAGGAAAGCGTACGTGCCGGCGCGACGACAAAGGCGGACATGGAAGAAAAAGTTCGTCTAAAAAAGTGCGACCCGCCCATGATAATGCGTTCGGCGAACGGGCCGCTTATGCGACATCCCGGCGAGGCAGGCCCACTCGGCGCAGCAAGCTCATCGGCCCCATCATGCGTACCGTTTCGAGCTCCTCGGCATTTCTCACGAACAGCGAACCCGCGAAGCCGAGCGCGTTGACGGCCAATCCTTCCGCTTGCTCGGCACCGCGCGGCACGAGCAGCATCCACTTCGTCGTCGTGAGCAAGTTGTAAGGCGCGGATTGATGCAGGCGACCCGCGGCCTCCACGGCGCCCACGCCGGCCGCATCGAGCAACGCGCGATAGCGTTCGAATGCTTGGCGCGCGACCTCCGAGGCCGGCCCGGTTTCGAGCCGCACGAAAGCGTGCTCGAACGGCAGTCCCGGTAGGCGGCCGATCTTCGATTCGGCTAATGCGGCTTCGATCAGCACGTCGATTGGAAGCGCTTGCCCCATGTCGCCGAGCGGCAGCGGCACGATCTGCAGATGCTTGTGCGGTTGACTGGCTCCCGCATCGCGTCCGCCGTTGTAAAACCCGAGGCCGTCGAACTCGTTCAAACATGCGAACCATGCCGTGAAATCGTCGAGGTCTAGGAGTGCTTCTTGCGGCTCGGACGCGCGCGTCACGATCAGCAAGTGGTGGTCGATGACGTTGAACTTATTGAGCAGCGCGAAATGCGTAGGCGATATATCCGCAACGAATAGATTAGGGTCGTGCGGGAGGAACGGATCGACGGGCGGTTCGGTCGAACGCATCGTTTGCTTGGGCTTGCGAACGAGGCTCGACACCTGCCTGACGACGAAGCGAACGCCCGCGTCGTCGAGCGTGGTTTGAATGGTGTCGATCGGGCGCAGCGCGCCGCAAGCGAGTGCATGGGCCGTTTGCGCGACGAGGGTGGGCCAGAGCGTGCCGGGTTGAAACGAAGCGGTAGTCATCGTCGAATCCGACGTTCAGAGCGGTCGATGCCGATATTGTGGCCCAAACGCGGGCACGGAAGATCCGCTCGGTCGATCGAGCGGAAAAAAGCGGTTGCGTCCGGGAGATCTTGTCCTAGACTGCACTGCCGTGCGAGATCGTTTCGGCGAAACCGATAAGAACGCGACAGGTTTCAGGGAGAAAGCGATGAACATTCGGCTGGCGCAAACCCGCTCGCCGTGGGCGACGCTCGTCTTGCAAGACATGACGGTCAGTTCGCCGAGCAGCCGTCTTTATCGGAATGGCCGCCAGCAAGTCGAGTTGACCGTGCGGGTGCGCGCGATCGACGCGAACGGCGAGAGCGTTTCCTTGAGCGACGCTCAGCGCGAGAGCATCCGATTGATCGACCATGAGAGCGGCGAGCCGCTGCCGAACGTGCCGGCCTCGGGCGAGATCGCGCGAGGGTGGGGCGTCACCCGCGTACGCAACCGGTACGCCTTCTTCCCGGCAGCCGACGAACGCAAGCCCGCGCCGCCGGAGAAGGCGGCCGGCGGCGAGTCGATCGTTTGGTATGTGCAGACGGCCGATACGCGTCCGAAACGGATCGGCTGCCAAGTGCGCGGCGATGGGGGCTTATCGTTGGCATCCGAGGGCGACGCCGCGGTGCCTTTCGTGCAATTGAAACCGGAGCGATTGCCGGCGCAGGATTTCGCGCGGTCCGTCGAATATCGATGCGAGCGGGAGAGCGCATTCCCGAGAAGCGTTGCGCGCGGTCATCCGCCGCGTGAGGTCGATTACTACTACTGCGGCGTTTATGTGGATGGCCGCCGCTTAGGACTCGTATCGTTCGACGTCTCGCCCGCTAGCCTCCTTCGTTGCGACGATCTGCAAGCGCACGGCACGGCGTTCAGTTTCACCGGCTTCGCGGCGCCCGGCGCAAGGTCGATTCACTACGCATTGCCTTCTACGCTCGATGCGTACCGGCATCGTGTCGTGGCGAGACCACGCGCGGGCGAAGGCGTCATTGTCCTCGTCCAAGGCGAAACCGGCAGTGCCGATCTGCCGGCACGGCTCCCTTGGACCTCGTGCGAGATCCAGGCGATCGACGAGTTCGGCACCTCGCACGCGATGCGCGCCGCCTTCGAGCCGGCAGGGGAGCAGCAGACGCTCGTATTGACGCGCCGCTGATCCGCCTGTTCGACGCTCCGACAGTACAGTCAAAAATCCGCCAACGCCCCGCCCAGTAAAGCATTCCGAACGTTATGCGTCGCCCGCATGGGCCAATGCAGCGATCGCATCAACTCGGCTTTTCTGCGCCCTACCATCGCTTCAGCTTGCTCGCCGCGGCACATCGCGCCGCGCGTGCGCTCAGCCTTCGTGGACCTGCGGCCCTTGCATGGCCACCGCCGCGAGCCACCGTTCAACGATCACGATGTGGGAGACCAACGTGAAAAACCGTCTGACCTATTCCATCTTAGCCGGGATGATTCTCGGCGTCATTGTCGGCCACATCTGCCACGTGAACGCAGCCGACGCGGCTTCCGCAAAAAACATCGCGGGCTACTTCTCGATCGTCACCGATGTTTTTCTGCGTCTGATCAAGATGATCATTGCGCCGCTCGTATTCTGCACGCTCGTTTCGGGGCTGGCGGGGATGGATAGTGCGTCCGCGGCGGGGCGCATCGGCTCGCGCACGATCGGCTGGTTCTTCTGCGCTTCGTTAGTCTCTCTTGCATTCGGTCTCGCGCTCGCAAACTTCCTTCAACCCGGTGCCGGCCTCCATTTGGTTTCGACCGCGGCGGATTCCGCGACCGGGCTCGATACGGGTGGCCTGACCGCGAAGAACATCATCACGCACGCCTTTCCCACCAGTCTCCTCGATGCGATGGCGAGTAACAACATTTTGCAGATCCTGACGTTCTCGGTGTTTTTCGGCGTCGCGCTTTCAGCGCTCAAATCGGATTCGCGGGTAAAGGTGGTCGTCGATGCGATCGACGGCATGGTGCCGGTGATGTTGCGACTGACGAACTATGTGATGCGCGCTGCGCCGATCGGCGTGTTCGGAGCGCTCGCGTCGGTGGTGACGATCCGCGGCCTGGACGTGCTGGTGACCTACGGCAAGTTGATCGGCGACTTCTATTTCGGGCTGGTCCTGCTGTGGGCCGCGCTGATCGGCATTGGCTACCTATTCTTGGGCAAACCCATGGGCTCGCTGCTGAAGGCCATCCGTGAGCCCGCGTTGCTGGCGTTTTCCACCGCGAGCAGCGAGGCGGCTTACCCACGTTTGACCGAACAACTCGAAGCATTTGGCGTCGACAAGAAGGTGGTGGGCTTTACATTGCCGCTCGGATACGCGTTCAACCTCGACGGTTCGATGATGTATCAGTCGTTCGCAGCCATCTTCATTGCGCAGGCGTTCGGCGTGGACATGCCGCTCTCGCAACAGATCCTGATGCTGCTGGTGCTGATGCTGAGCAGCAAGGGCATGGCGAGCGTGCCGCGCGGCTCGGTCGTGGTCGTCGCGGCAGTCGCGCCGATGTTTCATCTTCCCGTCGCGGGCGTGGCCCTTGTCCTCGCCATCGACCAGATTCTCGACATGGGCCGCACGATGACCAACGTGATAGGGAACAGCGTCGCAACGGCCGTCATCGCGAAATGGGAAACGGCCCGTGCGAGCCGCGTCGCGCGCAAGACGTCGTTCGAATCGCTGCAAGGCGAAGCGCAGTGAGTGTCGCTATGCATCCGATCAATCGCTCGTTCGGCGTCGTCGGAGGGGATGGCGTGCTCGGCGCCGCGGACGTTTTCTTCAAGATGATCAAATCCGCGTCGGCGTCGGAAGACGGCGAGCGCCTCGACATCGTGTTCGAGCAGCATCCGATCCAAAGTGACGTTTCCGACGACCCGCACAGCACGCAACGCAAGCTGTACGTCTACGACACGATTCTCTCGCTCGAGAGCCGAGGCGTGACGACGGTCGTCCTTCCGAGCTTCGTGAGCCACCTCTACCTCGAGCAATTGCGGGAGAACTGCGCGATCGAGATCGTGGACATGGTCGAGGGCTTGCATGCGCACGTGCGCCGTCGGTTCCCGGGCATTCGGCGCGTCGGCATTTTGACTTCTGACTCCATTGCGGAAAGCGGCCTATTCGAGCGGTATTTCGCGAACCCGCAGTTCGAGGTTTTGTATCCGCAAGTCGACGAAGGCGAACACTCGAACCGTGTAACGCAGGCGGTGTATGGCCGGAGCGGCGTCGAATCCGGCAATTGGGCGGGGCGTTCGATCGAGCTGCTGCGCGAGGCGTGCGCGGGTTTGATGGCGAGGGGCGCGGACCTGCTGCTGACGGGGCTGACCGAACTCGGGCTCGTGGTGGAGCATCTCGAACCGCTCGATGTACCGCTCGTCGATGCGAACTGCGTCTACGCGCAATATGTGTTGAACGGGCAATACGCGAGTCGGACACGTACCTTCAAAGTGGGTGTGGTAGGAGGCGTAGGCCCCGCAGCCACGGTCGATTTCATGCAGAAGATCGTCCGTAATACGCCCGCTACGCGCGATCAAGATCACATCAAACTACTGGTCGAACAAAACCCGCAGATCCCCGATCGCACCGAAAGCTTAGTCGCCGGTGGGGCAGATCCGACGGTTTCACTGTATGCGACTTGCAAGAAGCTCGAGGCCGGCGCTGCGGACATCATCGCGATTCCTTGCAATACCGCCCATGCGTTCGTCGAACGCATTCAGCCCTATTTGAACGTGCCGATCGTCAATATGTTGACGGTTACCGCCGAGCTCTTGCGTGCCACGTTTCCTACGCTGCGCGAAGTCGGTTTGCTGGCGACCACGGGTACGATTGCCAGCCGCGTATACGAGCGGCCGCTGACCGCGGCAGGACTCGTTCAGGTCACGCCGGCTCCGGCGTTGCAAGAACGTGTCATGCGAGCGATCTACGGGCCCAAGGGCGTGAAAGCGGGCTATACGACCGGGGAATGCATGGACGATATCGCGGCAGCCTGCGATGGGCTAATGGAGCGCGGGTGCCAAGTGATTATTCTTGGCTGCACCGAACTGCCGCTGCTGCTGCCTCAAGGTGAACGCTCCAGCGCGAGCGGGCGTGTCGCGTGGTTGGCGGATCCCACGGAAATTCTCGCCAAGCGGTGTGTCGCTTATGCGCGCGGCGAGATAGAGGCCCCGGGCGCGCGCGGCGCATCAACGCCTGCAGACGTATCGCGAGCGGCGAGGCGCGCGACTACCGCGACTCCCTTCTCGTCGACGTGACGAAGTCGAGCCGTAGCCGGTTGCGCGTGCGGGTGACACGATGCATAGTGTGTCGACTCGTATTTCGCGTGGATCGTGCACGGGGCTAGAGGTCGATATGGAAGTGGAATGGATCGAGGATCTCGTGGTTCTCGCGCAATACAAAAGCTTTTCGCGTGCAGCCGAGGCGCGCAATCTCACGCAGTCGGGATTTAGCCGGCGTATCCAGTCACTGGAGCAATGGATCGGGGCGGAACTCGTCGATCGCAGCAGCTATCCGCTTTCGCTGACTCCAGCCGGCCTGCTGTTCAAGGAAGCTGCGGAGGACATGCTTCGAAAGCTCTTCGATACGCGATCGATCATTCGCAACGACGAGCGGATTCACGGGCCCGGGCTCAAGATCGCGGCGGGGCATACGCTCTCGGCCAGCTTTTTGCCGAGATGGTTGAACGCGCTCAGTCAACGTCTGGGTGCTGTGCGAGCGCGAGTGGTACCGACGAACGTTCACGATTCGATCCTGATGCTGGTCAACGGCAACTGCGAACTGATGCTTGCTTACCATCATCCCGAGCTGTCCTTGCATTTGGATCCGACACGCTACGAGTATCTAACGGTCGGGCGGGACGTGTTCATGCCGGTGCGCCGCACCGCCGGACGCGCGGGCGGGCAGCCGAGGCTGCCTGGTACGGCGCGTCAGCCTGTGCCGTTGATCGGCTATGCGCCAACGACCTACTTCGGTCGTTGTCTTGCGCTGGTGCTGCGCAGGCAGGGCAATGCCGCGGTACTGCAGCCCTATTTCGAATCGGACATGGCCGAGGTGCTCAAGCAAATGGCGCTGGCCAGCGATGGGATTGCGTGGCTGCCGCGCAGCCTGATCGAGGGCGAATTGGCGAGCGGTGTGCTGACGAGCGCCGGGGAGCGGCGCTGGGTGCTCGACCTTGAACTGCGGCTCTATCGAGATCGCAATAACGCCTCGCCTTTACTTGCCCAGTTGTGGCCGCATCTTACCGACCTGCAATCCGGGTCGCTCAACTGAACTTGCTCGGCGCCTCGCTTATTCGCCGAATAAGCTATGGATGTCCTTGGCGTCGTCGGTGTCCGACAAATTGTATTCGGCGCGCACGGCGCGCAATACTTCGTCGACGAACCGGTCGTAACCGACGGCATTGCCGAAGTGTTTCATCGTCCAATTGCAGCCGCTCGCATCGGGCTCCTGTTTTTGCGGGCGCGGCACGCGAATCTTGACGCCGTCTTCGACGATCTCGTGGATGCGGTGCAGACGGCGGCTGACTTCGTCCTGTAGACGGGAAGCGTTCAGGCTCTTGCGGATCACGGCACCTCCTCATGGCTCGATGTTGCATCAGCCGTGACTATGCCATGGATGACCAGGGCCCGGTCTTGGTCCAGTCCCGGGCCGGGCGCCGCCTCAGTTCACCAGAACCGGCGGCACATAAGCCCCGTAATAGGCCGGTGGCGTACCGCCTCCCGGCCCCACGTTGGTGGGCAGGTAGTTGGTAATGAAATGACCGGCGACGTAAGGGTTGGCGCCATTGACCGACTGATCGATCTGGAACGGCGCGAAGGCGATGATCGGCTGGTTGGAACCCGTCGAGACGTCGGAGACCACGGGCAGCAAGACTTGGACTGGCGTGCTGATGTTTTTGTAAATGGAGTTCTTCGTACCGGTATCGATCCAGGTATTGTCGCCGATGCTGAGCGTCGTCGGATTGCCATTCTGAATGAGATTGATGACGGTCGGGGTATCGTTGGCCACCGTATTGAAGGTCGTCCACTGCCCGTAATAGCAGGTGCCGGTGTGATACGACGAGCCGATCTTGATTTCGTAGGGCTTGCCGGTCGACGGATCGATCGTCGGCTGCCCGGTCGACGAATTCCAAAACAGGTTGTACGTGCATTGCGTGATGGCGAGGGGGAACAGCGCGCCCGGTTTGGCCACACCCGGCATGGCGATCGCCGCGACCGCCGTTGCGCTGACGTCGATCGTGTTCGTGCCGATGAGCCCCGCGAAAAAGGTTTGAATCGGGCCGCCGTTCGATCCGGCCGTCCGGCTTACCGTGACTTGCACGGCCGGCAACTCGCTTCCGCTCGGCGTAATCGTCGTGGACTGCATGCCGGCGGGCGAGCCCGTCACGCTCCAATAGCCGGTGGTCACGGTGCCGGTGCTGAGCGCTTTTCCGTCCGCGTAATTGAGCGAGATCGCGGCATTGGCCTTCGACGTCGCATTGGCCCACGTGGTCGGCGTGTTCGTCCATTGAAGTTGGCCCGCGCCGGCCAAGGCTGCCGCGTCCGCTGCGTTTTGCAACTCGTTGCGTACCACGAGCGCGCGCCCGATATCGACGGACAGCGCGATGAAGCCCAGCATGACCATCAAGAATAGGGCGACGTAGATCGCGATCGCGCCGCGTTGCCGGCCCGCGAGCCTAGCGAAATGAGCGTCGTTGCGCATGATTTTCCCCCGGTCACATCTTGTGAATTGCCTATCGGCTTTGTCGGTTTTGTCGGCCTACGACCGACTCATTCGTAGTTCATCGTCGTCGTGGCGTTCATCGAGAGCAGGCTCGGCATCGGATCGACGAACGCGCTCATGCCGAGGCTCGTATAGCCGTAGCTGACGGTGACGGTGAGCGGCTTGCCCGAGGTCGTACCGGACGGATGGCTGACGGTCACGGTCGGAGTCGGCTTGCTGCCCAATGAAATGAGGTAGTTCGAGCAGTAGTTCGTGGCCACCGCTTGGATCTGCGTAGTCGTCAATTGCGGCGATGCGTAGACGATGCCCGCACGCGCCGCTTCGCGGCTTGCATTGGTGATGACCGCCTTGTCGTAAAGCGCGATCGAAAACTCGATGATGCCGAACGTGATGACGAGCAACAGCGGCAGCAGCAGCGCAAACTCCACCACCACACTGCCTTTCTCACGCCTGCGCTGTGCGCGCCGATGGCCGGCTTGCCCGGATGCCCGATGGGTGGCGTGAGACCCGGTATGGGTCGGTAGACGATTGTTCATAGTTCCCCCGGTTTACTGCGTGATAGCCTCGATGGCGTGCTCGGCTGGCGTCCCGTTCGATCGACGGACTCGCCCCATGCGTGCCGGCACCCATGCTTGGGTTTATGCAAGCGGTTGCGTGCTACGTCTTAGCGAAAAGCGAGCCATCGGCGTAGCCGCGGCGCCGGCTCTAGCGATGCCGGAGGCAATAAGGCAGTAACCCTCGTTTTCCGCCCGAGTTGTCGCACGGGCAATACAGAATTCGGGACATTTCGGCGCTAGTGAAGAGACTCGACGGCGCGCTCGATACTCGAAGCCCGTCGCGACGGGCTCCCGCCGCTTTGACGCTGCTCGCTAGCCGCCGCCCACCCGCGCGATTTGTTTCGTCGATGAAACGGTTGGTGCGATAGATAACACAATGACCCGCGGATTTTCTTGTGCGACGACCTCTTGAAATCTTCTTGGCCGCCGCTATTTTTCTTCGTGCTCGGACAGCAGGTCGTTCCTGGGTGCTGATCCGGAAACCTTAGAGGGAATAATCATGAGTGACTTCCTATTCGGAAACTTCGGCAGCGATTTTTTCCGCGAATTCGATCGCCTTCAACACCATATGTCGTCGCTCGCGGGCGGCTTCCCCACGAGCCTGCGCTCGAGTCAAAGTTTTTTTCCGCCGATCAACATCGGCACCACCGACGACTCGATCGAGATCGTAGTGTTTGCTCCGGGCTTCGACGCATCGCAATTCGACGTGTCGATCGATAAGGGCATTTTGACGATCGCCGGCGAGCGCAAGCGGCCCGAAGCGGCGACGCGCGACGAGACGCGCTCGTACGCGCGCGAGCGGTTCATGGGTGCGTTCCGGCGCGTGGTGGAGTTGCCTCAAAACGCGAATCCCGACGACGTCCAGGCGAAATATACGGACGGCTGCCTGTCGATTCGCATCGGCAAGCACGAGTCGTCGAAGCCGCGCAGCGTCACCGTTCAGTAACCGTACGATTAGGCGAAGGAGCAAGCAATGAGCAACGAAAACGAACTCGCGCCGCGTGAAGCGGGCGCTTTGGGCCAGCGTGAAGGCGGCGTACGCCGTGCGGCGCTCGTGCCGGCCGTCGATATCGTCGAAGACAAGGGCGGCGTGACGGTATGGGCCGATTTACCCGGCGTACCCAAAGACAAGCTCGAAGTGAAGCTGCAGGACGGCAATCTATCGATCGAAGCCGAAGCCGTCGTGCCGATGCCCGCCGGGCTGAACGTGACGCATGTCGAAGTGCGCGCGCCGCGCTATGCGCGCGCGTTTTCGATCAGCTCGGATCTAGACACCTCTAAAATCGACGCAAGCCTGCAAGACGGTGTGCTGACGCTGCGCATCCCGCGTCGCGAAGCGGCGCTGCCACGGCGCATCGAAGTCAAAGCGGGCTGAACGCACGCGGGCGCGCACGAGCGGCAACGCGGTACCGGCCGAACACCGGCGGTACCGCGTCGCAACGTAGTGTCAAAAGAGCATCGGTATCAGCCGGTATCGAACGGCCTTGCGATAGCAACGGTAGGCGATGTCCGTTTCGAGGATTCGTTCTTCCCGGACGATGCGGCCCACCTGCATTGCCAACTGAAAGCAATGAATCGAAAGGTTGAACAGCGAAAAGTTCGCCAAGAGGAAGCCGATATCGGTCACGAAGTAACCCAAGTACATCGGATGCCTAACGACTCGGTAGGCGCCGTGCGACACCACGCCACGATTCGCCGGAAGCACACCGAACGAACGCTTGAGCGAACCTTTTGCGAATAGCTGCCAGGCGATTCCGGCGATTTGCAGCGAGGCGCCGGCCGTCTCGGGCAACAAGTGGATACCCGGCGTCAAATTGTACGCCATGCATCCATACGTACCGCCTAGTGAGAAAAACAACGAGACCGGACGCCAGTCGCGCTGGACGGGCATGCGTGAAACGAGCGCAAGACCGGTCGTAAAGCAATTCTCGACGACGAAAAGAAGCAGCGTGACGCGGGTCGGTGCGGCAAGCCAGCGGGATATCGCGGCGATCGCGAACATGCCGAACACCGCTGCTGTGACGGCGCGCAGCAGTATGTCTGCCAGGACGTGCCGGTCGACGGTCGATACCTTTCCAATGGCGAGTCGTTCGAGCGAGCGCATTTTAGCCTCCACCTATATGGCCCATTGTCGGCAGCAGGTGACGATAGATTTGAATCGCCGCCGGACCGACGAGTACCACGATCAGCGTCGGAAAGATAAAGAAGATCAACGGAAAAAGCAGCTTCAGAGCGATCTTCGCGGCTTGTTCCTCCGCCTTCATGCGGCGCTTGGTGCGCATGCTGTCGGTATAGACGCGCAGCGAATCGCCGATACTCGTACCGAATCGATCGGCTTGGATCAGCATGGTCGTCAGCGTGTCGATGTCCTCCACCCCCGTTCTGGCCGCAAGGTTGCGCAAGGCTTTTTCGCGGCCCGCGCCGGCTCGTAGTTCGAGCAGCACGAGATGCAGCTCGGTCGTCAGCGTGGGACTCTTCGAGCCGAGTTCCTCGGTCACGCGCAACATGGCGGCATCGAGGCCGAGCCCCGCTTCCACGCACACGGTCATCAGATCGACGGCGTCGGGCAACGCCTCGATGATCGCGCGCTGGCGACGGGTAGTGAGCTGCGACAGCACGACGTTCGGGGCATAAAAACCGAGCGCGCAGGCGGCGAGCAGGACGAACAGCGCATCGAGCGTGTGCCCCGCGGAAAACCTCGGTGCGGCGAAGGCGAGCGATATGGCGGGCAACGCGAGCGCCAGCAGGGTTTTCGCCGCGAAGAAATAGGCGGGTGCCGCCTTGTCGCGAAAGCCGGCACGCATGAAGCGCAGCCGCACCGCGGATCGGTCCCAGTCGTCGTCCTTCGGTTGCGACAGCTTGGCGACGCGCTCCGATACCTCGGCGATTTTTTGGCCCCATTTGCTGTCGTTCGGCCCCTCGAGACTGCCGGCACCCGCGCTCGTGCCGGCCGCGGCGCCGGCGAGCGGCATGGACAGTTCTTCGATGCGCCGCTTCAACGGATCGGGACGCGCGAGTTGCAACGCTCGCAGCACGGTGCCGAAGACGACGAGAAACATTCCCGCCAGCAACACGATTTGTTCGGTTCTCATGATCGGTCCTTGAGAGTTCTGACGATCGAACGTTTAGACGCGAATCCGCACGATCTTTCGCATCCACAAAATTCCGATCGCCATCATGCCGAGGCAGATGCCCGCGAGCTTCTCGGCAGCGGTATCGGTCCAAAAGATCTTCATGAAGTTCGGGCTCAGCACCGAGAGCACGCCGATCACGACGAACGGCAGCAAGGCGAGAATCCAAGCCGAGAGGCGGCCCTCGGCCGACAACGCGCGGATCTTTCCGAACAGCTTCAAGCGCTCGCGGATGATGAAGCCGATGTTGCCGAGAATCTCCGCCAGGTTGCCGCCCGATTCGCGCTGGATCAGCACGGCGATGACGAAGTAGCGCAGATCGTCGATCGGCACGCGCTCGGTCAGGTTGTACAAGGCCTTGTTCATCGAGACGCCGAAATTGATCTCGTCGAAGACGATTCGGAACTCGGCCCCGAGCGGGTCGGCGAGTTCTTCGGCCAGCATGCCGAGTGCGCTCGCGAACGAGTGGCCGGCGCGCAATGCGCGCGCGATCAAATCGGCGGCATCGGGCAACTGGCGTTCGAGCTGCTTGAGCCGTTGGTTTCGCTGACGCTGCACATAGAGCCAGGGCAGGACAGCGAACGCGCAGGCGAGCGCCAATTGGACGAGCAGGGCGAGGTGCAGCAGCCCGCCGAGCACGGGGCCAAGGGCGGCGAAGCCGGCCGTGTAGCCGAGAAACCGGCCGACGGTCAGCTTCAGTCCTGCCTGCTTGAGCGTGCGATCGATCACCTGTACGCCCGGTGCGCCCGTCAGTACGCGTACGAGCCAGCGCGAGTCGCTCAGCTTGTGATCCTTCAGGATCGAGAGCGGCGTCGCGCTCGCCTGGCCGGCGGCAGAACCCAGCTCGATACGGGCGGCGATGCGTTTAGCCTCGGGGCCGTGACGGCTGACCCAGAAGAGATAAAGGCCTTCGATGCATAAGACCGTCGCCAAAAACAGCAGGACGGCGAAGCCGAGGAAGGTCGTATTCATGGCGCTCTCCTTGCCTCATGCGTCGAAGCGGCGCGACGGATCGAACAAATCGTCCGGTAGCGACACGCCGAATGCCGCCAGGCGCTCGCAAAACTTGGGGCGTACGCCGGTCGCGCAAAAGTACCCGGTGATCTTGCCTTCCGCATTCACGCCTGTGCGTTTGAACGTGTAGATCTCCTGCATATTGATGATGTCGCCCTCCATGCCCGTGATTTCTTGCACGCTCATGAGGCGGCGTGTGCCGTCCGTCAATCGTGCGGCTTGAACGACCACGTCGATCGCCGAGGAAATCTGTTGCCGCATCGCTTTGATCGGCAGCGAAAAGCCCGCCATCGCCACCATGTTCTCGAGACGCGTCAACGCATCGCGCGGGGTATTCGCATGCAACGTCGCCATCGAGCCTTCATGGCCGGTGTTCATCGCGTGCAGCATGTCGAGCGCCTCGGCGCCGCGCACTTCGCCGAGGACGATTCGGTCGGGACGCATCCGCAACGCATTGCGCACGAGGGCGCGCTGCGGGATCTCGCCTTTGCCTTCGATATTCGGCGGGCGGGTTTCCAAGCGCAGAACGTGCGGCTGGCGCAACTGCAGTTCGGCCGCGTCTTCGATGGTGACGATGCGCTCATCGGCGGGAATGAAGCCGGACATCAGGTTCAGCAGCGTGGTCTTGCCGCTGCCGGTCCCGCCCGAGATCAAGATGTTCAGCTTTGCCTTGCTCATCGCTTCGAACATGCGCGCGATGGACGGCGTGAACGTTCGATTGCGGATCATGTCGTCGACCGTCAACGGGTTGACGGCGAAGCGGCGGATGGAGACGAGCGGTCCGTCGATCGCGGAGGGCGGGATGATGGCGTTCACGCGCGAGCCGTCAGGCAAGCGCGCATCGACCATCGGGGTCGATTCGTCGATATGGCGGCCCACGCGCGAGACGATGCGCTCGATGATCTTCATCAGATGCGCGTCGTCGAAGAACGTGATGTCCGTCAACTCGAGCCTGCCGCGTCGTTCCACGTACACTTGCCGCCATGTGTTGACGAGGATGTCGCTGACGGCGGGATCGGCCAGCAAGGGCTCGAGCGGTCCCAGCCCGAACATTTCGTTGTGCACGTCTTGGGCGAGGCGCCGCCGTTCGGCTTCGTTCAGCGGAATCTTTTCCTCTTCGACGATGCACTCGACGAGCTGGCCGAGTTCGCGCGTGACTTGTTCGGGCGTCAGGCGCTGCAACTTGTCCAATTCGACGCGTTCGATGATCGTGTGATGCACATGCATCTTCAACTGCTGATAAGCCTGCGCCGAGCCTCGCGTTTCGCTCGTGGCCGGTAAGGTGGAAGCGGCCGTGTCGAACGCGACGACACCGCTTTGCATCATCAATTGCTCACGCAAGGACATGGCTGTCTCCGCGATAGGTCAAGGGTTCAGGATTCGGTCTTCAGCGCGCGCATGGGCGAGGCCGCCGGCTTGGATGTGAAGAGCCGGGAAAACATGCTCGGGGCGGCCTCCGTATGCTCCGGCCACAGCAGGTCCGCCAATGCGTCGATGCTTCGTGTCAGCGGGCTTGCCTTGGCCACCTCGAGCAGCGGCGTGCCTTGCTCGACCGCTCGGCCGGCCTGCTTTTCGTCGCGAGGCAGCCGGTGCGTCACGCGCAGGCCGAGCGCTTGTTCGAGGGTGGCGACGTCGACCGTCGCGCTCTTGTCGTATTCGTTGAGCAAAAGGCGAAGCTTGGCGCCCGGGTACCCGAGTTCGCGCAAGATGTCGACGAGACGGCGGCCGGTATGCAAGTGGGGAATGCTCTGACGCAGTACGATGCCGACGTCGCTGCTGCGATCGAGTGCGAGCATGGAAACCGGATCGACGGATCGGCCGAGATCGACGAGCACCGCGTCATAGCGAGGCATCACGAGCGAAAAGATGCGCTCGACGTGCGCGGGCCGAACATCGGCTGCCTTGATGGGGTCGCTCGCCCCGGCCAGCACATCGAGGTTCGGATGCACGTGCATCGCGCAGGTTTCGAAAAACGCGCTGTCGAGCCGGTCGACTTGCGAGCAGACGTCGACGAGTGTCGCGGCGGGCGGCTTGTCGGCGAGCATCAAGTGAGCGTCCCCGAATTGGCGGCTCAGATCGATCAGGAGCGTTCGCTTCCCGCGCTCGCGCGCCAGGGTGTAAGCGAGGTTCACGGCGATGAACGTCGTGCCGCTTCCGCCGCGTGGGGAAACGAACGAGAGCATGCGGCTTTCGCGGCCCGCGCCCGCCGATTTCTTTTCCCCGATGAGCGAGATTTCCGCGGCGAACGACGCTTCGTCGATCGGCCAGGACAGCACGTGACGCACGCCGGCGCGCATGGCCGCCACGAGCCAGTCCTGCGAGAGCGAGGGCGTGACGAGCAGGCAACTGAGTCTCGGCGCGCTGGCGGCGATCGCCTCGACGGCGGCCAGGTCACGCTGCGCGAGGTGCACGTCGTCGATGATGAGCAGGTCGGCCTTCTGCGCGCTTTCGCGATATTCGCCGAGGCGCGAAGCCCCGGCGCGAATCGTACGCAGGCAATGACCGGCGTTTTCCTGGGCGACGAGCGCGGCGATGCGGCCTGCGCGCTCTTCGTCCGACGAGATCAACAAAATGTCGAGCATGGCATTACCTCGTATTACCGCTGGGCGGCGTTGGGCGTGTCGTGGCGGCGGGTGTCAGTTGCCCGAGCTGCCCGAGCCGCCTATGCCGATCGTGAGCATGTTGGTCGGCGGGGGCGGCACCATGAACGACTTGCCGTAGTTTTGTTGCGCGGCGGTGGCGGCGGTGCCGTCGACGCCGGCCACCGGGTCTTCGTTGGCCGATGCGTTCGGATTGAGCGTCTGCATCGACGTCACCGTGTGCATCGAATTGCCGAAGGTGCGGTCCCACACGGGGGTGGAACTGAGGCACCCGTTCAGGGCGGCGCAGCCGGCCGCGATGAGCGCGAGGCGAAGGGCGATGTGTTGGATCTTCATGTCGATCTCCGATGTTTTGGATCGTGTCTCTTCGGCCGTCAATGGGTGGCCGGCTGCGTTTGGTCGTCGGCCAGCTTGGCCGGTGCTTCGGGCAACGGCGTGGCCACAGGATCGGCCGTGGCGACGGGCTGAGCACTGGCGTCGGCCGGGGCCTTCGCGTCGGGCGATGCGGCCGGCGTATCCGGCTGTGCCGCCGCGACCGGCGCGGCCGGTGCAGACGGCGCGGGCAGGGCGCTGACCGGTGCCGAGGGTGCCGGGGGGGCGCTCGGTTGCGGCGCCGCAGGTTTGGCCGGGGCATGGCCTTCCATGTTGCCGGTCGCGTAGATGCCGCCTTCGCTGACCTTGCCGAAATGGTCGGTCGGCAGCGGGTAATTCGGCGGCAGCGGCTTGGCCAGATGCGGCGTGACGACGAAGACGAGTTCCGTCTTATCGTTCTGGTAGTTCGTGCTGCGCGCAAGGGCGCCGAGGATCGGCAATTCGCCTACGCCGGGAATGGCCTTGATCGTCCCGGTGATGTTGTCCTTGAGCAGGCCGCCGATCGCGAAGCTCTGTCCGTCGTTGAGCTGAACGGTGGTGGACGCACGGCGTGTCGTGATCAGCGGCAGGATCGACGTGTTGTTGCTGTTCGACGCCGTGACGGTGACGCCCGTGGGAGACAGCTCCGACACCTCCGGCGCGACCTTCAGGTTGATGCGCCCGTTCTCGAGCACCGTCGGCGTGAACACGAGGCCGATACCGAAGCGCTCTTCTTGCAGGATGATCGTCTGCGTGCCGTTGCCGTTGTTGCTTTGCGGCACGGGGATGAACACCTTGCCGCCGGCGAGGAAGCTGGCTTCCTGGCCGCTGATCGCCATCAGCGTCGGTTGCGCGAGCATCTTGACGAGCTGGTCGTCATGCTCCGCATCGAGCAGCAGGCGAAGCGGTTTGTTGTTGGCCTTCGCGAGCGTCAGAGCGCTCATGCCGCCCGACAAGAAATCGGCCAGCAACCCGACGTTCCAGCTGCCGAACGCGCCTTGCAGGTTCGGCGCGGCGCCGAGCTCGTTGATGAGCGTCTTCGACACTTCGGCGACCTTCACCTCCAGCATGACCTGTTGCGGCGCGGCGATATGCATCATGTCGATGATGTGCAGCGGCGTGGGACTGTTCGTGGTCGAGGCCGTTGCGGGCGCCGGCGCGGCCGCGGCCAACGCGGTGCCGTTGCGCGCTTGGCCCGCGAGCGGGGTTTGCGGACGCTGCGCGAATGCGTTGGCCAATTCGAGGATGCGCTGCGCTTTCACCGAGTCGGACACCGTTCCCGTAAGCACGATCGTATCGGCGGCCACCTGTACCTTGACGCCCGTCTCACTGGGCATCAACTCGGCGATGGCCTGCTGCAGCCCGCTCGTGTCGGCGCCGACGACGACGTCGATGATGCTGCACGAGCCGCTGCGGCCTTGCACGATCATGTTCGTCGAGCCGATATCGGAGCCGAGCAGGTACAGCGTGCGCGGCGAGACGAGCATTGCCTGCACGACCGACGGATTGCCGACGGTGCGAGCGCGCACGGGCTCCGGTAGCGCGACCATGGTCGACTTGCCGAGCGGAACGACGACGGAGGTATGCATCGCCACGTCGCCTACACAGTTCGGACCGTGCTCGGCGAACGGCATCGCGCGTGCCGTGGATTGCGAGGCAGCGGCCCGCGCGGAAGCGGCGGCGGTCGCTGCCGCCACCGCCGGCTGCGCTTGCACGTGCGTCATCATGCTGAAGAACAGCGCGCCGGCGATGCCGCACATGCGCGTCTTCGAAAAGCGCACGCCGGAAACCGGATGCGCTGACGCGCGGGTGCGGCGCGGTGCTCGGCTGAGGCGTTCGGATTGAGTCTTCATGTCGTTCCCCCGGTGATGCAATAAGTGATGCCAATTTCGCTTGCGGACCGCACTGCATGTGGCGGCGCGTGCGTTATCGAGTAGTTACGGTCCTTCGTTCGGCCGCCGCATGCTTGCGTTGGTCGTTTAGTCGGCAGTCCGAACGAACCTTCGGTCGCGGTTAAAAGCACTCCTGCGTGTTGCTCGATCCGTCGATCACGCGAACGCAGTCGCGCGGTGCCTCGTGATGGACGGCAACCTTCACGGCTGCGGGGCGGGCCGGCGCGGGCGCGGCGGGTTGCGGCAGCTTGAGCAGCGAAGCGCGGGTGGCACCGGCCGTATTCGGGTCTTGCGGATCCACTTGGTTGCGCAATACGAGCGAGAGCGTGCCGATGCTGCGCGCAAGGTCGATCTTTTCCGCCTGTTCGGGCGTGACCTGCAGCGTGACTGCATCGACGACTTTCGGTTTCGTCTCGTCGCGCCCGGCTTCTTGCGCGACGGCGAGCACGAGAATGTGTTCGAGCACGATCTTCGAGATCTTCTGATCGGTCTGCGCAGCCGAGTCTTTCTGCGTGTTGACGATGATGTCCACGTAGTTGCCCGGAAGCGCAAAACCCGCGACGCCGATCACATCGTTCACCCGGACCGTGATGGCGCGGGCGCCGGGATCGATGACGGCCGACAAGCCGCCCGTCGATCCTTGCGGAGACAGCTTCGCCTCCAAGATCGGCTCGCCGCGCATCGCGCTTTGCTTCAGCACGCGGCCGTCGACCTTGCCGACATCGTGAAACGCGCCCGGCGGAACGCTGCCCGAGGGCCAGTCGATCGTTTTGATGAATTCGGGCGAGATGCGCTGCCCGAGGTCGATGTCGGCGGTAGCGACGACCACTTTGGTCGTCGCATTCGTGTTTTGCGCCATCATCCAACGCGATGCGAAGACGACGGCGGTCAATCCGGCCGCTGCGGCAATCAGAAGCATCATCAATGCGCGAAGGTTTTTCATGTCGTTCACCTATCGGTTGCTTCGCAGCGCGATCGGCATTCGAAGTTGCCGGAGCAGCGCGTCGAGGCGGCGTGTATCAAGCGTTTTCCCGTGCGGCGGCGCCGCGTCGTTTAAGCATCAAAGCTCGGGGGAGTCGTACAACGAGGCCGCGGCCTGCGTTGCTCGCGCATACGATTCGTACGCGCTTCGGAATGCGGCTTCGTTTGGCGTGACCGCGCAAGCGGTTCGTTTGACGTTCTTGCTCATTGCACTTCCCCCGAATAAGCCCGCCTCACGGCGGGCGATAAACTGGGCAACTTCCGCTCGCGCCTCTTCGTGTGCGTGAACTGCTGCCCCTCGCGTCCGCGTTTCCCTCCCAGGCGCGGCTTCTCTTTCTCCGTGTCGTCTCGGCTTCTTGACCGGCGTATCGCGCGCTCGGTTCGGCTTCGATCGACCCCCACGGCCCTCTGCCACTCGAATTTCGTTACCTTGTTCTTCTCAGGTTCGGTTACGCGTTGATGGCGATCGCGACCACCGAGCCGATCGCGATGGCGACGCCGTAAGGCAATGCGCCGACCGCGGATCCGACGGCAGCCTGTGTGTCGGCGCGATTCGATGCGTCGTCGGCCGACATCGTGATCAGTGTCGAGATCGCGCTAGCGACGCCTCGGCGCAGCCGGCGTTTTTGCAGCAACGCGACGAACGAAATCAAGCCGCCCACCACCGTCGCCGCCATCGCGGCCTCGAGCGCACCGCGCGGTCCCATCAGCGCGCCGACGGCGGCCATCAACTTCACGTCGCCCGCACCCAGCATGCGAATCAAATATCCGGGTAGAAACAGCAAGCCGCCCGTCAACAAGCCGGTCAACCACCAGATCGGACCGATCGGCAACCCGTTGGCGATGATCTCGACGGGGAGCGCCACGACCAGCGCCGTTGCCACGAGCCAGTTCGGGATGCGGCGGGTGTGCAGATCGAAGGACATCGCCACGACGACCAGCGCCACTACGCAGGGGCCCGTTGGAAATAGGAGGGCGTTCATTACATTCCCCGTTCATCGCTATCGCATACATGAATTCGAAAGCGCGCTTCGCGACATGTCGCCTTCCGATGCCGCCGCGCTCATGGAGCTCGCGAGGGCATGGCGTGCGGTGCAGGAGGCGAAGCGCTCCGGTCTTTTTCAGGGTCGGCTTCAAGGCGCGCTAATGGTCGCGAGCCCAGCGCTGACATACCCGTAGACGGTGTTCAGGCTGGTACCGATCATCCCGGCCGACACGACGATCGCCATGGCGATCAGGCCGGCTAGCAGACCGTATTCGATCGCCGCTGCTCCTTCTTCTCGACGCAAGAACGCTCGAAACTTGTTCATGCTTTTCCCCCGATGGATGAAATCTCGCGGGGTCTCGAGCGCGGCGAGGCGCTCGAGACCTGCGGCCCGCGATTAGGGCGCGGTGACGCCCGCCAAGGCGGTCTGCACGTAGCCGAAGACGGTGTTCAAACTCGTGCCGATGAAGGTGACCGTCGTGATGATGGCGACCGCGATCAGACCGGCCAAAAGACCGTATTCGATTGCGGCAGCACCGTCTTCTTCGCGCAGGAAACGTTGGAACTTGCTCATATTTGCCCCCGATGGAGAGGTTGAAATCAACCAAAACGCCGCGGCCTTTCTTTAGAGGACCACGACATGCTCGGTCGCCCTAGGGCGACCACCTAGACGGGGCGTTTCGCTCGTATGTCCGTACAGCTCGCATAGCGCCGCGATGGCCCCGTCGTCTCTTCGGCTAGGGCAGCGTCCGATATCACCCGCCCTTCGCCAAAGTTGTTTGCCGCAATCCCAATGAAACGTATGCAGTTGCGGCGAATTCGATTGCGAGGCATTAAGGCAATGGGTGTGCCATCGGGGCGCAAACCATTGCGCAGCAAGGAACGCCGCAACGCGTTGCGATTGATTTGGCGGTTTTGGAAAGGGGGATGTTTCGTTACTGAAACATTGCGACTGAAGATAAACTCGCTCGGCCTAAAAGTTCGAACGAACGTTCGCGGGTATCGAATGGGTTTGCGCAGCGCAGCGAAACCGTTGCGCCACCGGGCAGGCGGGGCATTTGGTCCAAACAATGAAGCCGCCGCGGCACCTCGAAAAGCGATCCGCCATAGATGTCGCATCGATGAGACGCGGTCCCGTGAAGGGCTCGCCGAGTCGCTGCTATCAGGCTGCCGTCGCTCTTATGAGCGGTTGCTCACACACTCCGGTAAGTTTTACTGCGACTCCGTATTCGGCCGGATGGCGTTTTTTCCTATAGTAAATCGTAAGTTTCGGGGCTATGTTGCATTGCATAATGAATTAGAAGCGCGGGCGGAACGAGTCGCGACGCTTCGAGAGAGATTCCGAGGTGGGGGTTCGCATTCGGGTATGACGATTCGGCCGGAGGCACCCGGGCGCCATAACGAATGCTTGCCAATGCGTGATGGCTGGCAACGCCGCATCAGACGGCGTGCCGACGCGGTTTCGATTGCGGGTCGAGATATGGTTTAGCGAAACCGAGACACTGATCGAGATCAAAAATGGCTTCGATTCGCCGAGGTAGCCTGACCGAGGACACTCGCGTATCGATAACGGGGGTAATACATGAGTACCGTTTTTAATCCGCTGTGCGCGGACCGCACCGTTCTTCTCGTTGCACTCAAGCCGGACGCGGAGAGCGTCGACTGGCTCGTGTCGGCGGGCTGGCACGTCGTCCACGCTAAAACACCACAGCAAGTACAGCGGACAGTCGAACGCGGTTCAATTCACGTCGGCTTGGTGCAATTGCCTGCCGATTGCAATTCTCAGCAACTGGCCGAACTCGAATCGTGCATTTCGAACAACGACGTGGCCTGGATCGCCGAAGTGCGCCCGGGACAGGCGGAAGATCCGCTCGTGCGTCGCTTCATACTCGATTTCTGCTTCGATTTCGTCACGCTGCCTTGCAACGACGAACGGCTGACGATCTTGATGGGGCATGCCGACGGGCTATGGTCGCTGCGCGAAACGGCCAGCCGCGCGGAGCCGGTGGTCGTCAAGAGCGCGATGATCGGTCAATGCGAGGCCATGCAGCAACTGAACCGCGGTGTCGATAAATGCGCTCGCAATGAAGCGCCGGTCTTCATCGCCGGCGAATCGGGCACCGGCAAGGAATTGACGGCACATGCCATTCACGATCGGTCGGCGCGCGGCAAGGCGCCCTTCGTTGCGATCAATTGCGCGGCCATCCCGCCTTCATTGCTGCAATCGGAGTTGTTCGGCCACGAGCGCGGTGCGTTCACCGGAGCGTTGCAAAAAAAGATCGGCCGCATCGAAGCGGCCGATGGCGGCACGCTGTTTCTCGACGAAGTCGGCGACATGCCGCATGAATGCCAGGCCGTGTTGCTGCGCTTCTTGCAGGAAGGCACGATCGAGCGGCTCGGCGGCTCGGGACCGATCAAGGTCGACGTGCGTATCGTTTCGGCCACGCACGTCGATTTGATGGCGGCGATCGATGCGGGCCGCTTCCGCATGGACTTGTATCACCGCCTGTGCGTGCTGCGTCTCGACGAGCCGCCGCTGCGCCAACGGGGCGGCGATATCAAGCTGCTCGCGCAACATGCGCTCGAACTCTATCGCCGCGATGGCGCGCGCAAGATCCGCGGCTTCTCCAGCGATGCGATCTCGGCGATGTTCAACTACAGCTGGCCCGGCAACGTGCGTGAGTTGATCAATTGCGTGCGCCGCGCCGTCGTCATGGCGGAAGGGCGCTTCATTACCGCATCGGATCTGGGCCTGCCCGGCATGGAGGCGAAAGCCGGCCGCACCTTGGCGGAGATTCGTTGCGATGCCGAGCGTGCCGCCGTGCGCGACGCGCTCGCGCGGCACGCATACAGCCTGTCGAGCGCCGCCATCGAACTCGGTATTTCGCGGGCAACGTTGTATCGCTTGCTGAACTCGAGCGGGCTGCGCGACGAGTCCCCCTCGCAGCGGCACGCCCGTACCCCCTCCGAATGCGAGGGCGCGAGCGATAACAGCCGGCACGGTATCGAGCAAATCGCGCCCTAGTCGTTCGGATTCGGCACGCGCGATTCCGATCGGCGCTTGGAAATCCGGGCCGCAGCGCATATTCTGACCTTCGACGTCTGCGCGCATTACGCTTGCGCGCTGTTCTTTTTACGGACTAGGAGGTGTGGATTCATGACGCGTGCCGCCGATTCGGGAATCATTCTCATTGCACGTCTGGCGCTATCGGTACTGTTCTTATGGTCGGGCGTGATGAAAGTGCTCGGCTACGGCGCGTTCGTCGGCTACCTGCAGGCGAAGGGCGTGCCTTTCGTGCAAATCGCCGCCGCGGTGGCGACGGCGGTGGAGGTGATCGGCGGCCTAATGCTCGTCGTAGGTTTCATGATTCGGCCGCTCGCGCTGCTCATGGCCGTTTATACGATTGCCACCGCCGTGCTGGGCCACGATTTCTGGAATGTCACGAACGCGGCGCTCGAGCACGATATGGTCATTCACTTTTGGAAGAACGTCGGTATCGCGGGCGGTTTTTTGCTGCTCATGGTGACCGGAGCCGGCGGCGCGAGCATCGACGCGGCCCGCGCACCGAGACGGCCGTCGTTGTAGCGGCCGTTCGCCGCGGCCTCGCGCACGATCCTTGCTTGCTAGTGCTCGGGTATGTGCGCTGAAGGAGGACCCGCGGATGATTCAGAGCTTCGAGCAGCATATCGACGGACGCACCATGCAATTTTGCGCAAGCTTGGGTGAAGGCGAGTCCAAGCATCGCGTCATCATTAGTCGTGACGAGTCGGCCGAGACTCTGGTGATCTTCGACGCATCGGGGCTCATCGGCTCGTTGAAGGCGGAGATGGCCGCGCCCGAGCAGTTGATTTCGGATGCGATACGCAAGGCCCTGGACGAGGGCCTCATCGAGCGCGCGCTCGATACGGGTATCGTGCAGAACGCGACGCTTTAGCCGTCGCGTTCGAGAGAGAGAGGGCCGCGATTATCGGCCCGTGCTCTCGCGCTGCGCTTCTTTAGCGGCGCCTTTTCGCGTGTGCGCTTCAGGGTGAACGAGCGTCGCGAGCAGCAGCCCCGCGAAGAGCAGGGCTGCCGCCACCGCGGCGGAAATGCGCATGCCCGAGACGACCGGCGCCGTGCCGGCGCCGCTCGCCAACGCGCCGAACGCGGCAACGCCGACCGCTCCGCCGGCCTGACGCGCGGTGTTGAGCAGCGCCGATGCCGTGCCGGCGCGCTTGGGCTCCACCGATGCGAGAACAGCCGTGGTCATGGCGGGCACGGCTAGGCCCATGCCGGCCGGTATCAAGAGGAACGGCAGCAGCATCGCGACGAGCGGTGTGCCTGCTTGCGTGAAATGCAGCAGAGCGTAGCCGAGCGCCCCGACCACAGCGCCGATCATCATCGGCCTGCGTGGGCCGTAGCGCGCCACGACCCATCCGCTCGCGACGTTCGATAGCAAGAACCCTCCGGTGAGCGGTAGGAAAGCAAGACCGGCCTGCAGCGGCGTCTCGGCACGCACCCGTTGCAAGAACAGGCTCAGAACGAACACTGTGCCGTAATACGCCATGTTCACGCAAATGCCGAACGCGACCGCCGCGCTGAAGGTTTTGTCGCGTAGTAGCGCCAGCGGCACCATCGGCGCACCGCTGCGTGCTTCCACCGCCACGAACGCGATCCCCGCCAACACCGACCCGATGAGGGCGCCGACGATCAAAGGATGACTCGCACCGAGCGGGCGCATCTCGATCACGGCGGCCGTGAACGCCGTCAGCGCCACGATGGCGATGACCTGCCCAGGCAAATCGACGCCGATCGAGGTACGAGGGGCGTGCGCGGCCTGTTCCTCGCGACGCGGAATCCATGCGTAGGTGGCGGCGAGTCCGGCCAGGCAGATCGGCAGGTTGACGAGGAATATGCTGCGCCAGCCCCACGTTGCAATGAGAATGCCGCCGAGCACCGGTCCCGCCGCGATCGATATGGCGCCCGATGCGGTCCATAAGCCGACGGCGCGCGCCCGTAAATGCGGATCGTGGCGGCATGCCTGATTGAGCAACGCGAGCGAATTGGGAAGCATGGCCGCGGCACTGACGCCTTGAATGGCGCGCGCGGCGACGAGCGCCAGCGCGTTGGGTGCCAATCCGCACGCGACCGAAGCGATCGCGAAGAGCCCGAGGCCGGATGCGAACAAGCGGCGTGCGCCGAAGCGGTCGCCGAGGACGCCGGCCGAGAGCATCAAGACCGCGAACGCCAACGTGTACGCATCGACGATCCATTGCAGAACGGAGACGGGGGCATGCAAGCGGGAGCCGATGCTGGGCAGCGCGATATTGACGATGGTCACATCCAGTTGCGTGACCACGAATGCGACGCTAACCGTTAGAAGCACCCGAGCAACATCGGGTGTAAATGGGGCGGGGGAATGGTCTGAGTTCATGCCGACCATGCTAGCAGTATGTGCGCCGCGACGTTTCGTGGTACGACGAAATGTCGATTGATTTCGGCGCGGGATTTCGCACGGCGATAGGCGCGATTTCCGAATAAGAAATTATCAACATATCAACTGCTCTATCACGGATGGCGAACGATCGAGTGTGCGCCGCCTGACACTTTCGTTCGATTTGATAGCGCGAGAACTCGCTTAACCGTGCATGCTGATAACGCAGGGTATCGAGTTAAGCGCGAACCCCCTTCGCCTTATCCGTCCCGTGCTGATCAAACTTGAGAAAGCTTCCCGCGATGCTCCCCCGAGCTACGTGGCGCGGCTGCACGTCCAATAACCGTCCGTTGCCGAGGCCGTGCGCGGACGAATCAGGAGCCGGCTATGCCTGTTCACCCCATCGACTCTCGCCCTCGCCGTATCTCTCCCATTGCGACGGCTGCGCTTTTATCGATCGTGCTTTGCGGCGCGTTAACCCTTCACGAAGCCAAGGCGGGTGCGCCGAACCCCGCCACGAGTTATAAAGTGCCGCCGCGGCCGATCCTCTCCGGCAATGTGAAGATTCAGCCGGGGATGTCGAAAAAGGACTGGAGCGACGCTTACAAGGAAACAGGACGTCCGAAGTTTCAACTGAACACCGTCAAGCGCGTAGGCGGCACGGTCGAGCGCGAGTAGGGAGACCGAAAATGAGGAAGATCATCCTAATCGTCGCGCTGCTGGCCGGCTTCGCGCAACTGACGGTGCCGAGCATCGCGAGGGCGCAAGCGACGACCGCGAGCACGCTGATCCTGTACGACAACCCGCAAAACGATCCCTATTCGAAGCTCGGGTTGATCTACGCGATCATGCTGCGCAACCTACTCGGGCATTTCAATACCACGGTCACGATCGAGCCGGTTCAGAACTACACCGCCGGCCAAATCGGTGCGACCACCGCGACGTTCTATATCGGCGATTACTACAACAACCCATTGCCCACCGCGTTCATGAACGATGTGATGACCGCGAAGAATACCGTGGTCTGGTTCAAGTACAACCTGTGGGAAGTGGCTTGGAACTCGGCCTATACGTTTACGCAGACGTACGGGATCAATTTCCTCGGTTTGGCCGGGCTGAACGCGCAGCCTTCGTCGAGCAATCCAACGCCGGGTTTCTACGACACGGTCACCTACAAGAGCATGCCGATGGTGAAGTACTACGCGTACGACGCCTCGTCCGGTGCCGTTAGCGCCGATCCCGATATCGGCCTCACCTCCGTGGCCAATTCGGCGCTGGCGCAATCGCTCGTCACGATCACGAACAGCAAGACGGGCGCGACGGCACCGTACGTGATCCGCTCGGGCAACTTCTGGTACTTCGCCGATAACCCGTTCTCCTACATCGGACCGACCGACCGGTATCTCGTGATTTGCGACATGCTGCACGACATCCTCAATACGGGCGCCCCGGTCAATCATCGCGCGCTCGTGCGCCTCGAGGATCTCGACGCCTATACGACGACGAGTTCGATGCAGCAGCTGACGAACTATCTATACGGGCTGAAGATTCCATTCACGATGGCGACCATTCCCGTATATACGGATCCGAACGGCTACTACAACGGCGGAGTGCCGGAGACGATTCACCTTGCGCAAGCCACCGGGTTGAAGTCGGCGCTGAACTACGCCATCGCGCGAGGCGGCTCCATCGTGATGCATGGCGAGACACACCAGTACGATTCGACGCCGAACGTGCAAAACGCCGTATCGGGCAATGATTACGAGTTTTGGTATGCGGTCCAAAACCGGCCGGTCGACGAAGACTCCATGCAATGGGCCGAAGGGCGCATGAAAGATGGGTTGGCCGAGTTCACGAACAACGGCTACAAGGTGGCCGGCTGGGGCGCGCCGCAATATCAAATGTCGCCGCTCGCCTCCCAGGCCGCGGCAGCCGAGTTCACCACCTCGTTTCAGCGTGCCGTCTACTACACCGCAACCGACCCGCAGATCGGCACCGGCGCGGCCAATCAGGACTTCTCCGCGGGCCAATTTTTCCCGTACATCATCAATCAAGACTACTACGGAGAGCGCATCGTTCCGGAAAACCTGGGCAGCATCCAATACAACATCTGCAATATCGATCCCTACTCGTGCGTCGCCTACACGTGGCAGCAAGTCTTGACGAACGCACAGTACGCGCTGGTCGTACGCGATGGATTCGCCTCGTTCTTCTTCCACCCGTACTGGCTCGAGCCCAGTTTGAAGTTGCCCGCGATGAGCGATTTCAAGAGCCTCGTATCGGGCGTGACGAAGCTCGGCTACAAGTGGGTGGACGGTACGACGGCCAAGTAACCGCCCCATTTGACCTCGATCACGAGCGCGCCATAGGCGGCGCGCTCGCGCCGCCGCAATGAGGTGACTCACACAGACATTGCCAAGCTCGGTCTTCTACTGTCTCGTTGCAAGGAGTTTGCAAGCAAGCGAATGACGCCGGTGGTTGCGCGTGACGATGGGTGAGCTCGCGCCGATCGGTGTCGCTGGAAAGCGCAACAGCCCAATCAGCGGGGAAAAAATGAAGAAGGTGTTAACGGTATTCGGTACGCGGCCCGAGGCAATCAAAATGGCGCCGCTCGTGAAAGCCCTGGCCGAGGAGCCGGGCATCGACGCGAAGGTTTGCGTCACGGCTCAACATCGGCAAATGCTCGATCAAGTGTTGGATCTCTTCGATATCGTGCCCGAGTACGATCTCGATTTGATGCGCGAGGGCCAAACGCTCGGGGATCTGACCTCGGGCATCCTGCAATCGATCGGAAAGGTCTACGACGATTGGCAGCCCGACGCCGTGCTCGTGCACGGCGACACGACCACGACCCTCGGCGCGAGCCTGGCGGCTTTCTATCGCTATATACCGGTGGGGCACGTGGAGGCCGGTCTGCGCACCGGCAACGTATGGTCGCCATGGCCGGAAGAGTTGAACCGGCGTGTGACGGACGCCGTGGCGTCGTGGCTGTTCGCGCCGACCGAGCAGGCCAAGCACAACTTGTTCAGCGAAGGGGCGCCGGCCTCGCAGGTCATCCTCACCGGCAATACGGTCATCGATGCGCTGCTGCAGGTGAAGCGCAAGCTCGATGAAAATGCCGTGCTCGCCGATTCGATCGCGGCACGCTATCCGTTTCTCGATCCTACTCGCCGCTTGATTCTCGTTACGGGACATCGGCGAGAAAGCTTCGGCGATCCGTTCAAGCAATTTTGCGAAGCGCTGCGGCAAATCGCGCGCAAGTACGACGACGTGCAGCTCGTGTACCCGGTTCATTTGAATCCGAACGTGCGCGCGCCCGTCAACGCGGTGCTCAGCGACGAGCCGAACGTGCATCTGATCGATCCGCAGGACTACTTGCCGTTCGTCTATTTGATGTCGAAGGCGTACCTCATCGTGACCGACTCCGGTGGAATTCAGGAGGAAGCGCCGGCGCTCGGAAAACCCGTTCTCGTGACGCGCGAAACGACGGAACGTCCCGAAGCGGTGCGTGCCGGTACCGCGCGACTCGTGGGCACGCATACCGAGCGCATCGTGTTCGAACTGAGCCGCTTGCTGGACGATCGGAGTCAATACGCCGCGATGGCCCATGCGACGAATCCCTATGGAGACGGACATGCGAGCGAGCGCATCGTCGATGCTTTGTCGACGGTTCCGGCGACCTTCTCGTCGATGTCCCATTCAGGGGTGCAAGCGCTGCCTTTGCACAATGCGATCGCTTCGGGGCTGCAAGCATTGCGCTCGGCTTGAGCGCCCCAGGTTTCGTTATTCGACTGCGTATTCAGTGTGGGGCTACGCACGGTAACAAGCCGGTAATCGTCGCACGATATTCGTGTGGAAATCGAAAGCGGCTAAACGGAAAATGCACGATATATCGGTGTGGGGTTCTTATCTAGAGGCGCTGAACGCCGTCGCCATGGCGACGGCGATCATCATCTTCATCAGCACGATAGACGATCTATTTCTGGATGGTTTTTACTGGATATTCGAAATAAAGCGGATGTTTCGCAAAGAGTCGAATTCGAGTGTCGATGCGCAGGCGCTACGCGAACTCGACGAGCAGTATTTGGCGATCATGGTTCCGGCGTGGAAGGAATACGACGTCATCGCGAAGATGATCGAAAACACGCTGGCGACGATGGAGTACGAGCGCTTCATCATCTTCGCCGGCACTTATCACAACGATGCCGAAACGACGGCCGAAGTGGAGCGGATGGTGCGCCGGCACCCCGGGCGCGTCGTGCGCGCGACCGTGCTCAACGACGGCCCGACCTGCAAGGCCGATTGCCTGAACTGGATCATCGGCGCCATACGCCGCTACGAGAGCACGCATCACATTGAGTTCGCGGGCGTGATCATGCACGACTGCGAGGATGTGATCCATCCGATCGAGCTGAAGTACTTCAACTATGCGATCGTCGATCACGATCTCGTGCAATTGCCGGTCTTATCGCTGCCGCGTAAATGGAATGAGTTCGTGGCCGGCACCTATATGGACGACTTCAGCGAAACGCATCAAAAGGACATTCCGTCGCGGCAACAGTTGACGGGTATCGTACCGGGCGCGGGCGTCGCGTCGTGCTACAGCCGGCGCGCGATCGAGGCCGTATCGGCCGAGCGCGGCGGAAAGCCGTTCAATACGTCCACACTGACCGAAGACTACGATTTCAGCTTTCGCCTACGCGAGCTAGGCATGAAGGAGATGTTCGCGCGGTTTCCGATTGCCGACGCCGTGCGCGAGCAGGCAAGCAAGCAGCGCAAACCCATGTCGATCGGGCGCAATCTGCTCGCGACACGCGAATACTTTCCGAGCACGCTGCGCACGGCCTATCGGCAACGCACGCGCTGGATCCTCGGCATCTCGTTTCAGGGGTGGCAGCAGCTCGGATGGAAGGGAAGCTGGCGCGATCGGTACATGTTCTTTCGCGATCGTAAAGGGATGGTGACGTCGCTCATCTCGATCGTCGCCTACGCCGTGCTGGTCAACTACCTGTCGATTGCCGGGTTGCGCGCGGCCGGATGGGTGCCGCTCGGCGGGCCGGGCGAGGGGTTGGTGAGCGGATCGCTGGTGCCGCTGTTGACGATCAACAGCGTTCTGCTCGTGCTCCGGCTCGGTGAACGGGTGTACTTCGTCGCCAAGCTCAACGGCGCGCTGCAAGGCGTGCTGTCGTTGCCGCGCCTATTCGTCAACAACCTCATCAATTTCCTGGCGGTTTGCCGGGCATGGCGCATCTTCGTCAATCACTTGATTACCGGGAAGGCGATCGCCTGGGATAAGACGAGCCACACCTATTTATCGAACGACCAAATGGGCAAGGCGCGGCGCAAGCTAGGCGAAATCCTCATCGAATGGGGTGTGGTGACGGCGGCGCAAATCGAGGCCGGTCTGGCTCGGCAAGCCGAGTGCGGCAGGCGGCTCGGCGAGTTGTTGCTCGAGGCGGACTTCGTCGGCACCGAGACGCTCGCCGATGCGTTAGCCGAGCAAGCGGAGTTACCGCGGGTGAGCCTATCGAACGTGGCGGCTGGGCATTTCAAGGCCGCCTTCGCACTTGAACTACAACAAACGTATCGCGCCGTGCCGTTCTCGACGGCGGACGACGGAACGCTCAACGTTGCCGTCGGCAGTCCCCTGACCGAAGACGAGCGAGAGACCGTCAAGCGTGCGGCAGGCTGCAACGTCGCGTATTTCGTGGCGAGCGATGCGGAAATCGCGACCGAGCTCGCGCGCCATGCGCGACGCACGGATCTCGATCGGGCGGCGGCCGGGGGCGCGTTTTCGCCCCGCGTGGCGCAGTCGGCCCAACCGGGGGAATGCAGATGAAACGAGAACGATCGACGCGCCCTAGGCGCTTGCCCGCGTTCGCGAAAACGGGCGGGTTGGCGGCCTTCGCCGTGCTGGCACTCCAGGCCAACGTGGCCTTGGCCGGTGCGCAGCCACTGACGCCGCGCGCGTATCGCCTCGCCGATGCGGCTTATAAGTCCATTGCGTCAGGCGATCTCGTGCAGGCCGAGGGCTATGCCTCGCGCGCGGTGAAGGTCCAGCCATCGAGCCTGCAGTTGGGCCTGCTGTTGCTCGACGTCTACGTGCGCGAGGGCAAGATCGAAGAGGCCGACCGGCAAGCCGATGTATTGCTCGCCCGCTATCCGGGCGAGGGCAGCGTGTTGGCGCAACACGGCTTTCTACAGCAAAAGCAGCAGCGCTACGAGCAGGCCGCGGCGGATTTTTCGGCGGCGCTCGAAAAAGGGCAGTGGGACGACACGCAGCAGCATAACCTTCGGATCGCCTGGGCCGATAGCGCATTGATGGCGCACGAACCGGATCAAGCCGCGAAGGCGTTGGAGCCGATCGAGGGCGAGCCCGATGCTGGCGTTCAACTGCGCGTCGCTCAACTGCGTTTGCGAAACGGCGACCGCAAGGGCGCGTTGGCGGCCGCGCAACTTGCACAGGCTCATGCGGTGACGGACGACGATAAGAAGAGCGCCGCCGCGTTGATCGGCTACGCCGAGCAGCGCGAACCCGATCCGAAGAACGAAGAGGCACAAAAGACGCTGCAACACGCCTACGACCTCTTGCGCGAGAACAAGGACGACCAGGCGCTCACGGCCTTTCACGAGGGATTCGCACTCGGCGGCGGCAAGGCCGACAACTATGCCGATGCGGGCTATGCGGCCAAGCGGCTCGGCGAGAACGGCGAAGCCGTCAAGATGTTCGAAGCGAGCTTGGACGCCGACGACCACGAGCATGAGTTCGACGAGCAACGGCGCTTCGGCTATCGGCGCGAGGTGCAGCAACTCGAACGTACGTGGGGCTTCGTCGTCAGCTTGCCGTATCAGGTATCGGCCTTTTCCTACCAAGGCACGGTCAGCGTGTTGCAGCCGGGTATCGAGGCTTATTGGCAGCCGCCGAAGATCGGTTTCCAAAACGGACGCATCTTGCAGTTCTTCGTGCGCGGCTACGGTACGGCCTACGATGGATCGGGCAACGTCACGGGCGCGCCGACGATACAAGGTTCGATCGGTGCGCGCTACAAGCCGCTCGCCGATCAGAACCTCGTGTTGAGTGCCGAGCGCCTCGTGCGTTTGGGTAGCCAATCGCAAAACGATTGGCTCGCGAGGCTGGGTTATTCGTCGGAGGCCGGTAACGATTTGCGCGTGACCGAACCGAGCTGGCGAGCGTGGCAAGTGTACGCGGAAGCCGACTATTTCCTTCACCAAGGCCGTTACATTTTGTATTCTCAGTTACGGTATGGCCACACTTGGGCGTTACCTTCGATCAGCGATCATCTAACGGTCTACCCGCATGTGGCCTTCATTTTCGATTACGACAGCAAAGAACAGCACCAAACCGCGATGAGCGTCGGCCCGGGTGTGCAGTTCCGCTTTTGGTTCCGCGAGAATCGCTACAGCGCACCGGCGAGCTATGCCGACTTGACGGTTCAGTACCATGTCCCGCTGACGTCGGCCGCGCGCGCGCGCGGTTTAGCCGTTCAGTTGACACTTTGGTACTAACGCGGACGGCGTGGTGGAGGGAGGGCTTATGAGGCGGTTCTTGCGCGGACGGTGGCCGTTACGATTGGCGGTGCTGGGCGCCGCGTACGCAGTCACGGCACTCACCGCTTCGTGCGCCGACGTGCCCACCGATAGCCGCGCGCAAGGCATCGTCTGGCAGCTCGATAACGCCACGGCGAATCCCGTGGGCGATTGGCACTTGCTCGGCGTGCGGGAGTTGCTGGTGCAATGGGTGGTGGTCGACGATACGGCGTTCGTGCCGAACGCCGGCGTGCACGAGGCCGCCAACCTGCCCGATTGGGCGCGTATCGGTCGCGAACCTTGGGCGCGCAACGTCATCCTCGGCTTGGCCGGCAATGCCGATGAAAAGCGCGCGAGAGAGAACGTCGAAACGCTCGTGCGCGAGTCCGCTCGGATCGCCCGCGTTCCGCTACCGTTGCACGTGACCGGCTATTACTTCCCTGTCGAAGTCGATCCGACCTGGGCCGATGCGCCGAAGCTGGGGGCCTTATTGCAGGCATTACCGCGTCCTTTATGGATCTCGGTCTACGATCGATCGAACGTGGGGGGGCGCTCGCTCGCGCAATGGCTGAATACTTGGCTGCCGCGCGACGTCGGCGTGTTCTTCCAAGACGGCTGCGGCGTGTACGCACGCGGGCCGGAGGTTGCCCGAACGTATCTAGATGAGTTGACCGAGGCGCTGGGCCGCGATCGCGTGCGTGTCATCGCCGAGGCGTTTCGCCCGAGCGAGCACGGCGGCTTTCGCGCGGCGAGCGCCGACGAGTTGCGAGCGCAACTCGCGGCGTATCGCGGGTACCGGGCCTACCTGTTCGACGGGCCGCATTACGTGTCGAACGAGTTGACCCGGACTTTGGCGCCCCGCGCCGCGGCGCGGCTTGGGGCGGCGAGTTCTCGATGACGGCGGTGCGTCACGACGGCGCTTTGAGGTTGATGATCGTGTTGCGCAGCAGTTGGAAGTACTGGCTCGTCGAGTACGGGAGCATCTGCTCGTAGTAGTTCCACCAGAAGAAGCCGCCGATGAACTTCGGATCGGCCAGCGTGTTGACCATCGGGTAGTACGTCTTGATCAGGTTCGACTGCACCGACCACGGGGCCGAGGTGCTCGACGTGCCGATTTCGCCGAAGCCGACCTTGGCGTTCGGGAACAGGCTCTCGAGCGCGGCGAAGTCGTTCCTCCACGACGGGTTCAGTCCCGGGCAATCCTGGTACGGGTAGTAGCTGAACAGCGCATAGTCGGCGCCGTTACGCACCGTCGACGAAAGGAACTGCGTCGGCCACGTGCGCCAATTGTCCATCGGCAATTGCCAGCAATTGTTGCCCGACGGATCTTGGTTGTAGTACACGGTCACGGCAACCTTGCCGCCGGCACCCTTCACCACGTTGTAGGCGGATTGCACCATCTGTCCGATCTGCTGCTCTTCGGTCGTGGCCGTCGAGGTCGGACCGTTCGAGTCGGCACGCAGCCACTCGCCGTTGATCTCGTTCGCAATCTCCCAGACGTCCACATTGGCGCCGAGCGTGCCGACCAGTTCCTTCGCGCGAGCCGTATAGGTCGTCAAATCCGTCGGGAAATAATACGAATCGTAGATTTCGCCCATTACGTAAGCGTATTGATGCAGCTTGACGATGTAGGGGTAGTAATCGGCCGCCGACGTGCCCGGATCGAACACGACACGCACGGTCGGACGGTAGGGAAGATTTTGCAAAGAGGCGATGATCGCGTTGAACTTCGTCAGGTCGTCGAGCGTCACGCCGTAGATCGGGGCTTTCGGGGTTTCGACCTGCGCATGCGCGGATTGTGCGAAGGGCAGGTACATTGCGCAGCCGACGAGCGCAGAAGCAGCTAGTTTTGAGAGGAATTTAAATCGTCTGAACGTCACGTGTCTTCCTTGGGTTGGGCTGAAGGAAGCGCGATGTTACATGGAAATAAATACCAATTATCCGAAGATAGCGCTGTATTCGTGTGATGAACCGATCGAGAAATTGGTTGTGAAGGCAACGAATCGCCACTCGAAAATGGCGGCGTTCGCGGCGTTTAAAGACGAGGTTTTGGCGTTCGAGAGGCGCTTTGCAGGCGTAGGCAAGCGGCTATGAAAGCCGCTTGCGCGAGGAGGGTTTTAGAGGGTCGGCAATGGCGGCCGAGATTCGATAGCATTCCTAATCAATTGCTCGACCGCATTGCGTTCTTCACCGGCGAGCGGTAGCCGCGGCGGCCGAACCGGCTCGGTGCCGAGACCCACGATCGCTTCCGCGAGCTTGATGTTTTGAACGAGCTTCGGCGAAACGTCGAGTGCGAGCAACGGCGCGAACCAGCGATAGATGGCGCGCGCTTCGTCGATACGCCCCGCTTGCAGCAGACGGTAAATCGCGACCGTTTCGTGCGGGAACGCACAGACGAGGCCGGCCACCCAACCGTGCGCCCCCATCAAGATCGCTTCCATGGCGAGGTTATCGACCCCGCAAAAGATCGCGTAGCGCTCGCCCACCGCGTTGAACAAATCGGTGACGCGCCGCACGTCGCCGCACGATTCCTTGATGGCGACGAGCTTCGGTTCGTCGGCTACTTCCTGGAACATCTCGGGCGTCATATCGACGCCATAGGCGAGCGGGTTGTTGTAGACCATGATCGGCAGCGGGCTGGCTTTGGCGACCATGCGAAAGTGATTGATGGTCTCGCGTCGATCGGACAAGTAGCGCAGGCCCGGCAGCACCATGTAGCCGGCGGCGCCGTGCTTCGCGGCGCGTTCCGCTTGGCGGCAGCCCTCGAGCGTGCTGTCCTCCGCGATCGTCAGCAACACGGGCACGCGGCCGCGCGCCGCGTCCACGGCGACGTCGAGCACTTCCAGCTTTTCGTCGAGCGAGAGCGTCGATGCTTCGCCGAGCGAGCCGCAGACGATGATGCCGTCCACCCCGGCATCGATTTGCGCTTCGATGTTTTTCTTCGTCCAAGCGCGGTCTATGCTGAAATCTTCGTGAAACTTCGTCGTGACGGCGGGCATGACGCCTTGCCAGACTGGTGCCATTTCATTTCTCCGGATGCGGTCGATAAGAACAATGCGGGGCCAGTTTAGGGCGGGGCGTTGCCGGCGTCTTGCGCCGTTCGCGCATCGGTGATGACGATTTCGGCACAGCGTACGAAGCCGCGGTGCGCTATGCCGAAATCTGCATGCCTTGCGCGCACCGCCGCCAAGACGCGGCGCGCGTGCGTTCCTACCATTAGCCGCATGAAAACCATCCACATCATCGATTCCCATACAGGCGGTGAGCCCACGCGTCTCGTGATCGCGGGCGGCCCGGACCTGGGGAGCGGCCCGCTCGCGGAGCGGCTCGACATCTTGCGCACGCGCCACGACGATTGGCGCGCGAGCGTCGTCACCGAACCGCGCGGTTCAGACGTCATGGTCGGGGCTTTGCTGTGCGAGCCGTTCGACCGGCGATGCGCGGCCGGCGTGATCTTCTTCAACAACGTGGGCTATCTCGGCATGTGCGGGCACGGCACGATCGGGCTCGTCGCCTCGCTGGCGTATATGGGACGGCTTTCGCCCGGTCATCATCTGATCGAGACGCCGGTCGGCGTCGTGCAGGCGACGCTCGACGAAGAGGGCGCGGTGTCGGTGCGCAACGTGCCGGCATACCGCTATCGGCGCGACGTCGCGGTTCAGGTGCCCGGCATCGGGCAAATCGTGGGCGATATCGCATGGGGCGGCAATTGGTTCTTTCTCGTCGCCGACCATGGCCGCGTGCTCCAGCCGTCGCGCATCGGCGAATTGACCGCGTTCACGCATGAGATTCGCGAGGCCCTGATCGCCCAGAACGTGACCGGTGCGAACCGCGCGCTGATCGATCACATCGAGCTATTCGCGCCGGGCGAGGAGCCCGGCATCGACAGCCGCAATTTCGTGTTGTGCCCGGGCGATGCCTACGATCGCTCGCCATGCGGCACCGGCACGAGCGCCAAGCTGGCCTGCCTTGCCGCCGACGGCAAGTTGGCGCCCGGCGCCGTATGGCGTCAGCAAAGCATCGTCGGCAGCGTGTTCGAAGGACGGTACGCGCCGGCCGATGAGGTCGCGGGCGAGCCGCCGGCGATCGTGCCGACGATCACGGGCCGCGCTCACGTGATGGCCGAGGGCAAGTTGCTGTTTGCGTCCGACGATCCGTTCGCGGCCGGCATTCCGAGCACGCGCCCGCTATGACGCGCGACGCCGTCGTGATCGGCGCCGGGATCGTCGGCGCGGCGTGCGCGGCGGAGTTGGCCGCGCAGGGCATGCGCGTCGACGTGCTCGACGCGGCGGGTATCGGCGGCGGCGCGACGGCGGCCGGCATGGGGCATATCGTCGTCATGAACGATTCGCCCGCGGAACTGGCGCTGAGCGCTTATTCGCGCGAACTGTGGCTAGCGCTCGCCCCCTCGCTGCGTGCGGCCGACGCGTTCGCCCGTTGCGGCACGCTTTGGGTCGCGGCCGACGACGAGGAGTTCGACGCCGCCCGCACGCTACAAAGCGCGTTTGCCGGCGGCGGCGTGCGGGCGCAACTGCTGGACGCAGCGGCGTTGCGCGAGTGCGAGCCCTCGTTGGCGACGCCGATGGCAGGGGGCTTGCTCGTGCAGGACGATGCGATCGTCTATGCGCCGCGCGCTGCACAATGGCTGCTCGAGCATTCGTTAGGACACCAAAACATAACGGTTCGTCGAGAATGCGAGGCGACGGCGCTGACGAAGGGCAACGTCCGGCTTGCCGACGGCGAACTCGTGAGCGCCGATCTGATCGTGGTCGCCAACGGGCTGGCTGCCCAGCGTCTCTTGCCCGGCTTGCCGATCGTGCCGAAGAAAGGACATTTGCTGATCGCCGATCGTTATCCCGGCTATCTTCACCATCAAGTGCTCGAACTCGGATACATCAAGAGCGCGCACCAGACGCAAGGCGCGTCGGTCGCATTCAACGCGCAGCCGAGGCCGACGGGGCAGGTTCTGCTCGGCTCGTCGCGTCAGTTCGACACGCTCGATCCGGTCGTCGAGTGGTCGGTGCTGGCGCGCATGGTTCAGCGCGCCGCGCGCTACTTGCCCGCGTTGCCGTCGATGAATGCGATTCGCGCATGGACCGGTTTTCGTGCCGCGAGCCCCGATGGTCTGCCCGTCATCGGACCGGCCGGCGACGAGTGGCCCGGTGTGTGGGTCGCCGCGGGGCATGAAGGCCTCGGCGTGACCACCTCGTTGGCAACGGCCAAGCTGCTGGCGGCGCAGGTGTTCGGCACCCGCGCGGCGATCGATGCGGCGCCGTATCGAGTCGATCGTTTCGCAGTGGAGTACGGTCATGGCGCGTGAACATACCGGACTTGAGCGAGGGCCTGTGCTCGTGGTCATGATCGATGGCACGCCGTTGGACGTACGCCCCGATACGACGGTCGCCGCAGCGCTCGTTTCGCGCTACGGCGTGCGAGGCACGCGTCGATCGGTGAGCGGGCAGCCGCGTGCGGCGCTATGCGGCATGGGCGTGTGTCAAGAGTGCAGGGTGAGCGTGGACGAGCGCGCGCACGTCCTCGCGTGTCAAACGATTTGCCGGGATGGGATGATCATCCGTACGGAAGTATCGACGTCATGAAAGCGAACTTCGATATCGTCGTCGCCGGCGCCGGTCCCGCGGGACTGGCCGCCGCGCACGCCGCCGCATCGGGCGGACTATCGGTTGCCGTGATCGACGACAATCCGCGCGCGGGCGGCCAAATTTGGCGGCAAGGACCGCACGCGAAAAAGCCCGCGGCCCTGAGCCGGATGCTAGGCGATTTGATTAGGAATCCTAATGTAACGTCCTATCAAGCCACTCGCATCTCGCTGCTCGCCGATGCGCGGGAAATGATCGTGGACTGCGCGGAGCATGGCGGGATGTCGATTTCGTTCGCTCGGCTCGTCATTGCCACGGGCGCGCGCGAGCGTTTGCTGCCTTTCGACGGATGGACTTTGCCGGGTGTCACGGGCGCGGGCGGTTTGCAAGCGTTGATCAAAGGCGGGATGCCGGTACGAGGCGAACGGGTGGTTCTGGCCGGCAGCGGCCCCTTGCTCATCGCCGCGCTGGCGACGGCGCGGGCGGCGGGGGCGCGGGTCTTGGCCGTCGTCGAACAAGCGCCGTGGCGTGCGGTCTTGCCGTTCGGCCTTTCGCTTGCGGCGACGCCGTCGAAGCTTGGGCAAGCGCTGCGGCTGACACGCGGTTTTACGGACACACGCTATTGGACGGGCAGCGTGCTGACGCGCGCGCTCGGCAACGAGCGCGTCGAGGGGGCGATCATTCGACGCGGCGGCCGCGACATCACACTTGCTTGCGATCGCATCGCCGGCGGCTATGGGCTCGTGCCGAACGTGGCGTTGGCCCAGATGGCCGGATGCGCGCTCGCAAGCGGCGCCGTCGCCGTGGACGAAGGGCAACGTACCTCGGTGCAAAACGTCTGGGCGGCGGGCGAGTGCACGGGAATCGGCGGGACGGAGCTTGCTCGGGTCGAAGGCCGCATCGCCGGACTTGCGGCGAGCGGCCAAGCGGTATCCGCATCCGACGTGCGCGAGCGCGAGCGTTGGCGCCGCTTCGCTCGACGCGCGGCGCATGCATTCGAGCTAGGCGCGAGCGCGCGCGCGTGGCCCAGCGCGGAAACGATCGTTTGCCGTTGCGAGGACGTGGCCTTCGGCGATGTGGCGGCTCATGCAAGCTGGCGCGAGGCGAAGTTGCAGACGCGCTGCGGGATGGGGCCCTGTCAGGGCCGGGTGTGCGGCGCGGCGCTCGAAACTTATTTCGGATGGGACGCCGCGCTGCCGCGTCCGCCGCTCGTGCCGATGCGGATCGGCGCGCTGTTGCAGGCGCGGGAGCACGACGACGCTCGCCTATAATCGAGGCGCTTCGCGCGGCGCGTCCCTGCCGCGCGGCTCTTAGCACCTCGCAACGATGCCGCCCACGATTCCTTTGCCGCAAATGCCTGCCGCCGAAACGCTAGCCGATATGCTGCCGTATTACTCGCAGCTCGAACCGGTGCTCGATGCGTTGCCCGACCTGGTCTTCTTCGTGAAGGATCGCGATGCGCGCTATGCGCTCGTCAATCGTACGCTGGCATCGCGCTGCGGTTGCAAGGACAAGCGCGGCATCGTCGGCAAGACCACCGAGGAAGTGTTTCCCTCGCGCTTCGGCGCGGCCTATATGGAGCAGGACAAATCGATCATCAACGGCGGCGCCCCGATGATCGATCAGCTCGAATTGCATTTGTATCCCGGACGCCAGCCCGGATGGTGTCTCACGTCGAAGGTGCCGCTATTCAACAGCGCGGGGCGGGTGCTGGGGATCGCCGGAGCATCGCGCGACTTGAAAGCCAACGAGCGGACGCACCCCGCGTATTCGAAGTTGGCCGAGGTCGTTCAGTTCATTCAAGAGAACTACGTTCAGCCGCTGAACTTGACCCATCTCGCGAGCATGGCAGGCATGTCCGTTGCTCAGCTTGAACGGTATTTTCATAAGGTCTTTCATTTGACACCGCGTCAGGTGCTGCTCAAGACGCGTTTGGACGCGGCAACGGCCTTGCTTGCATCGAATGACAAAGTGACCGACGTGGCCGCGCTTTGCGGCTACACCGATCACAGCGCCTTTACGCGGCAATTCAAGGCAACGGTGGGCGTGACGCCGAGCGAATATCGAATGATGTTGCACGGCACGGCGGCGCGCTGAAACGTTGCATCGGATGACCCGTGTGGGCGCCGGTCGGCGCCCGCCGCCAAAACGGCGACGGATGCGATTGGCAACTTACCCCGAACTTCTGGCCGATTTGGCTGGAGCGAAAAAGCCACTTAGGCTTGACGCATGGGAGTGGCTAGCCGATAGTGGGCCACTGGTTCGATTCGATCAACGATCATGGAAAAGCTTTTTTATCGAATCGAGCGGTTCGTCGCGCTCGCAATGACGGGCGCACATTCGAAGCGAGGCGTACCGTCTGCTTCGTCCGTACGCTAGGAGTACGGACATGCGCGATCAAACCGCTCGCGATCCGAAATTTCCGGTGGCATGTGCCAGATGCGGCGGCCGGATTTCGGAACCTATCGCTTTCTGCCCTCACTGCGGCGCCCATGCGCGCTTCGCGCTCGCCGGTACGGCCGCACCTGCCGATCCCACGCAACACGCCGGGAGCGGCCGGCGCGAGCCCCACGCGCAGCGTACGGCGGCGCATGCGAGATCGGCTGTGCCGCCCGACGATTTCGAGGGCGACTTGGACCCGCCGTGGCCGGGACGCCCCACGCCCTTGTTCGCGTCGCCTGACGGCGACCCGTACGGCAATGTGCGTGCCCCCGCGTTCCGAGGGGCTCGCCCATGGGGATTCAAAGGAGGCACCGCGCTCGTGGTGGCCGGATTTATCGTGCTCTATGGTGGAGCGGTGGCGATTCATCGATACGATGGCGTGGCGCCGCTGCCGCAGCCGAGCGCGTCCAAGTCGGTCGAAGGCGTGATTGCGCCGAACGGCGGCGCCGATGCGAGCCTGCCCCCGCCCGTGAGCAGCAAGGCGCCTCAGCAGAGCGCGGCGACCAATGCGACCAACGCGACCCATGCGAACGATACGGCGCTCGCCGCGCCGCCGATGGGGACCGGCAAGGGGGATGGCGCTTCGTCGTCGCCCAACGTGACGCAGAATGCGACGGCGCCCTCACCGGCGGCGCCGCCCGTTTCTCAGGCCGCGGCGATCGCTCCGGTACCCGCACCCGCTACGAGCGTCGTACAGGCGCCGCCGAGCGCGGTACAAGCACCCGTATCGACCGATGTGCGCCCGCCGAGCGACACGCGATCGGCGCAATCGCGCGTGCGAAGCAGCGGCACGACAGTCGCGAATGTGCCTGCACGGGAGTCGAGCCGCTCGCAGCCCCAGCGCGACACGGCCGGGACGGGTCGCGCGTCGGCGGCACACGCGCTGGACATTGCGCAAGCGCAGTTGTCGAAGAGCGATCTGCGCGGCGCGAGAGCATCGCTCGCGCGAGTGCTCAGCGCGGACCCGCGCAACGCGCAAGCGCTCGCCTTGCGCGAGGACCTGCTCGCGCGTGAGCAAGCGCGCGATGCATCGCTCAGCGAGGCACACGGCTGTGTCGTGCAGTCGCGATGGAATTGCGTCTGGCATAACGCGGGTAAGGCGCTGTCGATCGATGCGAGCAGCACCGAGGCGAAAGCGCTCGTCGATCGGGCGATCGTGGAGTCGGGCGCGGCGGTCGCACCGGCCGGCCCGGGGCCCGACAACGTTCAAGTGCCGATGGTGCAATGAACGACCGCTGCGTCGGCGGGCGCGCTGAGTCGCGCTCAATGTTTCCGGCGCTCGGCGATCGCATCGCCCGCAATCTTCGTGAGATAGGTCAGTTCGGCGGCCGCGAGTCCCAGTATGCCGTGCGTCGGTTCCAGGCCGAAGCGCGCAAACGCCGCGGGAATCGGCCGGCCTTCGGCGATGGCGGCGGCGAGCACTTCGCCGGCCGCCGTGGTGGGCGCCACGCCGTGTCCGCCGAACCCCACCGCATGCCAAATCCCGTCATTGCAGCGGCCGATCTGCGGCATCTTATGCCGTGCATAGCTCATCAGCCCGCCCCAAGCATGCTCGATCTCGATGCCCTCCAACTGGGGATAAACGCGTAGCAAATCGCGCATCAACAGTTTCGCGATCGTGCGCGGATCGCGTTCGAAAATCGAAATGCGTCCGCCCCAGAGGATGCGCGTGTCCGGCAACGCGCGATAGTAGTCGAACGCGAAGCGCGTGTCGTACACGGCCGATGCGCAGTCGATCGCGTCCGTCAGCCGGGCCCCGAGCGGCTGCGTGGTCACGACATACGTGGCGATCGGCAGTACGGCGCGCTCCACCTGCGGGTATAGGCCTAGTCCGTACCCGCCGACTGCCATCACGACGTGGCGGGCACGGATCGATCCGTTCGTTGTGCTAACTAAATAGCCATCGTGCTCGCGTTCCACCTTGACGGCCGCACTATGCTCGTAGATGCGCACCGCTGCATCGGTCAATGTTTTCGCGATGCCCAACGCGTATTTGAGCGGATGAAAATGAAAGCCGTGCCGCTCGAGGAGGCCGCCGTGATAGCGATCGGTCTTTAGACGATCGCGCAGCGCGCTTTTGGACACGGGCTCCCATTCGACGCCGAACGATCGTTGCATCAACTGGCGCTGCGCCTCCAAGCTCTGCGGACGGCCGAACCAATCGGCGAGGACGATGCCTGCGTTCACGACATCGCAATCGATCGCGTGCCGTGCGATGCGCGCACCGATCAATTCGACGGCATCGAGCGTGAGCCGGTACAGCGCGCGGGCGTCCTTTTCGCCGAGCAAGCGCAATAAGTCGGCGCATTCGAGGCTATAGCCGCCGAAGACGAAACCGCCGTTGCGGCCCGACGCGCCGAAGCCCACGCGTTGGGCCTCGAGGACGACGACGTCGCGCGTGCCGCGTTCGACTAAACCTAGTGCGGTGGCGAGCCCCGCGAACCCGCCGCCGACGATACAGACCTCGGCTTGCTCGCGCGCGCCGTGAAGCGCGGGCCGCTCCGGTCGCTCGACCGTCGCTTCATAAAAGCTCGTGGCTGCCGTTCGCATGCGAGAGGTCCTCCTCAAGGTATCGCGCGCTAGGCACGGCGCGCTTGTTTTCGTTACGCCGGTATGTCATGCCAAGTGCCGCACGATGGTGCGCGCGACGCCGGCGATCGCGGCCTCCCGGGCGCGAGTCGGCGCCTGCGTGCCGGTGAGATAGACGGTGACGAGGACCGGCGCGCTTGCCTGCGGCCACAGTATTCCGATGTCGTTCGTCGTCCCATGCTCTCCCGTTCCCGTCTTGTCGGCGACGCGCCAATCGCGCGGCACCCCTGCGCGCAAGCGCGCGTCGCCGACGCGGTTGCCCACCGCCCAAGCCAAGAGCTGCGCCCGCGATGCGCTCGACAACGCGTCGCCGAGCAACACGTCGCGCATACTGCCGAGCATCGCGAGCGGCGTGGTCGTGTCGCGTGCGTCGCCCGCGATCGCCGTGTTCAGCGTAGGCTCGGTCCGATCGAGGCGCGTGACAGTATCGCCTAACCTTCTCATATACGCCGTGAAGCCGGGCGGCCCCCCGATCGTGTCGAGCAATAGGTTCGCGGCCGCGCTGTCGGTCATCGTGACCGCCGCGTCGCAAAGTTCGGCGATCGTCATCCCTGGCGCACCGGTATGGGCTCGTGTGACGGGGGCATACGTTTCGAGCCGATCCTCGCCGAAGACGATCCGGCGCTCGAGACTCTCCTCGCGGCGATCCACGCGAGCGAGGACGCTCGCCGCGAGCATCAGCTTGAAGGTGCTGCACATCGGGAAGCGCTCATTGGCGCGGTGACCCGCGCGCAGCCCCGTCTCGATATCGTGTATCGCCACGCCGAGCCGAGCGCCGATGCCTTTCTCGATCGAGACGAGCTCTGCTTCGATGGCCCGCGCCCGCGGGTCGGGCATGGAAGAGGGCGCGGACTTGGCCGAGGTGCGAGCCGATAGCCCGGCTATGATGGCGCCCAACGCCGTGCCGACGAATCGTCTTCTTTGCATCTTGTTTTTCTCCGTTGAAAGAGGCATGAATATCGCGTTTTCGACCGTCCGCGACAATCGACGATAATTTTTCGGACGCAAAACTATTTCTTATGGGTCTCCCGGTATGGCAAGACATCTGCCGCTCAATGCTTTGCGTGCCTTCGAATCGTCGGCGCGCCATTTGAGTTTCACGCGCGCGGCCCGCGAACTGAACGTGACGCAGGCGGCCGTCAGTCAGCAGGTTCGCGCGCTCGAGGAACGGCTCGGCGCGCAGCTTTTCAAGCGGCTTCCGCGCGGGCTCGGGATGACGGACGAGGGACAGGCGTTGTTGCCGGTGCTCTCCGATGCGTTCGGCCGCATCGACGCGGTGCTCAAGCAGTTCGAGGGCGGCCATTTTCACGAAGTGTTGACCGTCGGAGTCGTCGGCACCTTTGCGGTGGGTTGGCTCATGCCGCGCCTGAGTCTGTTCCGAAGCGCGTATCCGTTCGTCGAGCTTCGACTGCTCACGCATAACAATCTGGTCGATTTCGCGGCCGAAGGCTTCGATTTCGCGATTCGCTTCGGCGACGGCAACTGGCCGGGGACGCAGGCGGTGGCCTTGCTCGACGCGCCTTTGAGCGCGCTATGCGCGCCCGAACTGGCAAAGCGACTGAGGACGCCGCGCGATTTGGCCGCCGAGACGCTGCTGCGCTCGTATCGGGCCGACGAATGGGCGCTTTGGCTGACGGCGGCGGGTTTGCCGGAGAGTGCGGTGCGCGGGCCCGTGTTCGATTCGTCGCGCCTGATGGTCGAGGCCGCGATGCTCGGAGCGGGGGTGGCGCTCGCTCCCGCGCGTATGTTCGAACGGGAGCTTCAAGCCGGGCGGCTCGTCCGTCCGTTCGACGTCGAGGTCGACACGGGCAGCTATTGGCTCACGTGGCTCAAATCGAAGCGGATGGCGCCGGCGATGCAGGTATTTCGCGATTGGATCGTCGAGCAGGCCGCGCAAGCGTAGCGGCCTCGTCCGGCACGAGCGACATGAGCCATTGCGAGAGCGCGAGGAACGGCTCGTCGCTCGCCACCGCATCGGGCGCGACGAGGTAATAGCCCGCATCGCTCGGCAGCGGCATGTCGAGCGCCACGGCGAGCCGCCCCGAGGCCAGTTCGTCGGCGATCAAGATTTCGGGCATCAAGGCGACGCCCATGCCCGCCAGCGCCGCGCTCGAAAGCATCGTGAAGAGTTCATAACGCGGTCCGCGCACGGCGCGCGCATCCTCGGCGAAACCGTGCGCGCGGAACCATTCGCGCCACGCGTCGGGGCGCGTCGATAGATGCAAAAGCGGCATGTCGGCCAACCGCTCCCGGGTAAGCGGCGCGCAATCGGCCGTCAGCACGGGGCTGCAAACGGGCACCGCATTGCCCTCGCGAAACAGCAGCGTGCCTTGCGTGCCGGGCCACACCGACCGGCCGAAATAGATCGCGGCATCGAACGGCGAATCGCTGAATAGGAACGGCTCCGTGCGGATCGAGAGGTTGATCGTGATGTCGGGCCGCAGCGCGCGAAATTGCGGCAGGCGCGGAATCAGCCATTGACTGGCGAAGGTCGGCACGACGGCGAGCTCGAGTACGCGGCCGATGCCGCGCTGCGCCATCAACTCGAGCGTATCTCGCTCGATGCGCTCCAAACTCTTGCGGATCTGGTCCGCGTAGTGGCGCCCGTGCGGCGTCAGCACGACCCGCTTCTTGATGCGCAGGAACAAGGCCACTCCAAGCCGGTTCTCGAGCGAGGCGACTTGGCGGCACACGGCGCTTTGCGTCAGCGCCAGTTCATCGGCGGCCCGCGTGAAGCTTTCGTGCCGTGCGGCCGCCTCGAATACCTGCAGCGCGGCGAGATTCGGGATTCCTTTTCTCATCGATGGCGTGGCGCTCGATTCCGCGCCTCCGAATTTGACTTGGTGCGTTTTAGGAATGAAGTCGTGAGTTTAAATCAATTGTCGAGGGGGCGGGCGACGGCGACAATGCCACTCCATCGGCAAGGCGTCGTCGTGCGGTGTTCGCACGCTTCAGCGCTAGCTGCCAAGCCTGCGCAACATACGTCAAACGGGGAACGATGCGATGAACAGCAATCTGGAAGCGATGCTCGAGGCCGGCTGCGGGGCCGGGGCCGCACAGCAGTTGGTGAGATTGATGAATGTGCCGGCTGCCATGGATCGCTTCGAGCCGGGCGTCGTCACCCGTGCCGAATTGGCCCAGGCCTTGAATATGGCGCTGTTCGCCGGGCTGCTCGAGCGTGTGCCCACGGGCCGCGCCTATACGGAAGACGTCGTGCGCGAAGGTGCTCGCGTGCAGTTCGATCATGGCGCGCTGCGCACGGTGCGCTGGCCGCATTGCGGCGCGTTGCCTCCGGGGGAGGCGGCGTTCACGCGCATCTTGAGGCCGCTCGGCTATCGCTTGAACGGCACCTATCCGCTCGATCGCATCAAGATGACCGGACGTTCGTACGCCCATTTGGACGCGCCCGAGCACATCGCTCAGTTTTTCGTCAGCGAATTGCATCCCGAGCGTTTTTCCGCCGAATTTCAACAAGCCGTGACGGACGTGGTGGGCTCGTCGGTCGACCCGCTGACGCCGCAGGCGGTGGCGTGGCTCGCCGAACTCGAACGCGATGCGGCGCTGCCGCTGGCCGACGCGTGCGCGCTGCTGCCGGTACTCGTGCGCTGCTTCGATCGTCAGCATATGACGCCGCGCTTGTCCGACTATCAGACGCTGCGCGCCGAGTCGGCCGAGATGGCGTGGATCGCAACGGAGGGCAACGCGTTCAATCACGCGACCGATCGCGTCGCCGACGTGTTTGCCGTCGCGGATGCGCAGCGCGCGTTGGGACGTCCGATCAAAGAGCGCGTGGAAGTATCGAAATCGGGGCGTGTCAAACAGACGGCGTTTCAGGCCGATCCGGTCGTCCGGGTTTTTCGGGGTGACGACGGCACCGAGGCACGCCGCGAAGTGCCCGGTTCGTTTTATGAATTCATCACGCGCGACACCTACGTGGACGAGGAAACCGGGCGCGTCGCGCTCGACCTGGGTTTCGATGCGGGCAATGCGACCGGCATCTTCAAGATGACCGCGGCGGCGTGAAAAGCTCTGATCGGGTCGCTTTCCGCACTTTGGATGGAGCCTTGAGAAAACCGATGACGTCAGCCAACACGCTGCAAGCGCGGACACCGGACGAGGCGTATGAATTCGCGGCGCCGTTTCGCGCGCCGCAGGGCTCGCCGATCCGCGAACTGTTCAAGTACGTCGGCCGCCCCGGCATGATTTCGTTCGCGGGCGGTTACCCCTCGAAGGATCTGTTCGATCGCGACGGCCTCGGGCGGGCGATCGACGCGGCCTATCGTAGCGATCCGATCGCGTGCCTCCAATATGGCGATACGGCCGGCGCGCCGGCGTTGCGCCGATCGCTTGCCCGGCTCATGGGTGCGCGCGGCGTCGAGTGCGATAGCGACGACATCGTCGTGACGACCGGTTCTCAGCAAGGCTTCGATTTGCTGGTGCGCACGCTGATCGCGCCCGGCGATACCGCGCTCGTCGAGGAGCCCGCGTATCCGGCAGCCATCCAGGCGCTGCGGCTCGCCGGCGCCAATATCGTGACGGTGCGCACCGATAGCGACGGGATCGACGTCGATGCGCTGGCCGCGACGCTCGATGCATGGAGCGAGCCGGGCCGGCCGAAGCTGCTTTATACGGTACCGACATTCGCCAATCCGACCGGCGCGACGTTGCCGCGCGCGCGGCGCGAGGCGCTCGTACGGCTCGCGGTGCGGCACCGTATCGTGCTGGTGGAAGACGATCCGTACGGGGAACTGCGCTTTGCCGGCACGCCGGTGCCGCCGATCCTCGCACTGGCCGATGCATGCCCCGGCGGGCGCGATTGGGTCGTCTATTTCGGCAGTTTGTCGAAGATCGTCGCGCCGGGTTTGCGAATCGGTTGGGCGCTCGCGCCCGCGCCCATCGCGCGCAGAATGATCGTCGCCAAGCAAACGAGCGATTTGTGCACCTCGCCGCTGTCACAGGAAGCGGCGCGGCATTATCTCGATAGCGGCAGCTTGGAGTCGCATCTGCGCACGATCGCCGGGGCGTACCGGTCGCGCTGCGGCGCGCTCCTCAAGGCGTTGACGCATTTCGCGCCCGCGGACATCGAGTTTTGCGCGCCCCAAGGCGGCATGTTCGTCTGGGCGCGGCTGACGGGCGGACGCGATGCCGGCGACGTGCTCAAGCGAGCGATCGAGCGCAACGTGATGTTCGTGCCCGGCACGGCGTTTTTCGTGCGCGATGCGGATGCGAGCAGCTTGCGGCTTTCGTTCGCCGCGCCGAGCGAGGCGGAAGCATTCGAAGGTGCGCGCCGGCTCGCGTCGGCGCTCTCGGGGAATTAACGCGCGCTTGCACATGCGGCGCGAACGCGTTTCAATCGAATTTTGACGAAGTAACTCGACACTAAGAGGACGTGATGGTAGTCAACGATATTTTCGCAGCGCTCAATGTCGACCTATCGGCTTGGAAGGGCGATGCCCTCACGGCCCGCTCGCCGCGCGACGGCGCGACGCTGGCGACGCTCGCCGTCGACTCGGCCGCCGGCGCCGAGCGCAAGATCGATGCTGCCCATGCCGCCTTTCTGAAGTGGCGTACCGTGCCCGCGCCGCTGCGCGGCGAACTCGTACGCGTGTTCGGCAACGTGCTGCGCGAAAACAAGGACGCGTTGGGCCGGCTCGTGACGCTCGAGGCGGGCAAGATCCGCTCGGAGGGGCTCGGCGAGGTCCAGGAAATGATCGACATCTGCGATTTCGCGGTCGGTCTCTCGCGCCAGTTGTACGGTTTGACGATCGCCTCCGAGCGCCCCGGCCATCGGATGATGGAGACGTGGCATCCGCTCGGCGTGTGCGGCGTCATTTCCGCCTTCAATTTCCCCGTGGCCGTATGGGCGTGGAACGCGGCGCTTGCCTTCGTATGCGGCGATCCGGTCGTATGGAAACCTTCCGAAAAGACGCCGCTCACGGCCATCGCTTGCCAGGCGCTGTTCGAGCAAGCGCTGCGACGCTTCGACGAAGCCCATCCGGGCGTCGCCCCCGCGGGGCTGTCGCAATTGATCATCGGCGGCCGCGACGTGGGTGAAGCATTGACGCGCTCGCACAAGGTCCCGCTCGTGAGCGCGACGGGCAGCGTGCGCATGGGCATCGAAGTGGCGCAAACGCTGAGCAAGCGGCTCGCGCGCAGCATTCTCGAACTGGGCGGCAACAACGGCATGATCGTCGCGCCGAGCGCCGATCTGGACCTCGTCGTGCGCGCCGTCACGTTCGCCTCCGTCGGTACCGCGGGTCAGCGCTGTACGACGCTGCGCCGCTTGATCGTGCACCGTAGCGTCGTCGATCAGTTGCTGCCGCGTCTGGAAAAAGCGTTTGCATCGGTCAAGGTCGGCGATCCGCTCGAAGGCGATACGCTCGTCGGCCCGCTGATCGACCGCGGCTCGTTCGACGCGATGCAAACGGCGCTGGCCGAGGCCCGCAAGGACGGCGGCCAAGTGACGGGCGGCGAGCGCGTCGACGTGGGTCACGACGGCGCCTATTACGTGCGTCCCGCGATCGTGCGCATGCCGGCGCAAACGGCCGTCGTCGAGCGCGAGACGTTTGCGCCGATCCTTTACGTGCTCGTGTACGACGAATTCGAACAAGCGCTCGCCGTGCATAACGCGGTGCCGCAGGGTCTGTCGTCCGCCATCTTCACGAACGATATGCGCGAAGCCGAGCAGTTCATGTCGGCGGCCGGCAGCGATTGCGGGATCGTCAACGTGAATATCGGCACGAGCGGCGCCGAAATCGGCGGGGCGTTCGGCGGCGAAAAGGAAACGGGTGGTGGCCGGGAATCCGGCTCCGACTCCTGGAAGAACTACATGCGCCGCGCGACGAACACGATCAACTACAGCCGCGAGCTGCCGCTCGCGCAGGGCGTGAAGTTCGACGTTTGAGCGCGCGCTTCGCGGCCCCGGCGCGGCCGGGGCTCATCGGCGATGGCGGCGATGGAGGGCGGCAAGCCGAAGGGCGGCCGCCCGCATGCTCATGCGCGGCCCAATCGCTTCGACAGATCCGCGACGAGAATCGCCAGACGCGCGGGTTTTTCGTAGCAGGCCACGTCGAAGCGGCGAATGACCTCGCTGATCTCGGATTCGCTCGCCTTGCCGGTCAGCAAATCGCCGGTCAGCAGGAAGATCGGCGCGTCAGGCTGGGCCGAGCGGCGTACCGATTCGATCGCCATGGCCGCCGTGCAGCCGTCGAACAGCCAATCGGTCACGATCGCGTCAAACGTTTGCGTTTGCAGCGCATCGGTGAACGCCGTGAGCCGATCGTAGGCCCGCGCCTCGAAGCCGTTTTGAAGAAGGTAATCGCACAGCGCCTCGGCCGCCGCTCGATCGGCATCGACGACGGCGATCGTCGCTCTTTGCGCTTCGCCTCGGCGCGGATGAATTTCGATCTTCTGCACTTCGTGAGCGTGCTCGCCGGGCGAACCGTCGCAGCGCACGATGCGCCAGCGCTCGCCTTCGCCGTACGCGACGAATTCGGCACGCTCGTCACGGCCGAGCGGCGCGCCTATCCAAGCAATGCAAGGACCTTCGAAACCGCCCAAGTTCAGCGTGGCCTCGCGCGGTTGCGCACCGGCGGCGCCCAGGCCGTTTTCCTGCGCGGCAAAGAGCTGCGTGGGCGGCTCGCCGAAAGCCTGGGCGACTTTGCGAATCTGCGCGAGGGTCCACGGGCTGCTGCCGCGCAGTTTGCGGTGTCCCTGCGAAAAGCTCAGATCTAAGATGCGGCAAAGCTCGGTGGTTTGCTGTCGTTTGCCGATGCCATGGCGAACCATCAGCGCGCGCACGCGATCGGCAACGGCGAGAGAGTCCGCTAATGTGGCTTCTGTGGTCATGCTGCTTCAGGGCGCGGCGGCGTCGGTAGCGGTCACGGAACGAGAATCGCCGGGCCACGAGGCTGGGCCGCAGCGTTAAAAGTATGGAGGCGGGGCGTATTTTAACGGGCAACGCGTCGCGCCGCGCTCGTCAAATATGTATCGACAGGTTACGTTCGTTACTGGTGGTCAATGGCGGGTGTGCCCGGCGCCCGGCCTTATCCTTTTCCCGAGCGGCTTGCGCCACTCATGAAGCGTCCGTATTGGAGAAAACCCTATGACGATACCGTTTTTCGACGCCGAGGCAACGGCCGCACTCACGCCGTTCCCCGCCCTCGTCGATGCGTTGGCTCAGGCGTGCCGGGACGCGGCGCGCGGCGAGATCGCGAGTCCGGCGCGGCTCGTCGTGCCGCTCAACGAAGGGGGCATCATGCTGTCGATGCCGGCGGCGGCGCGCGATTTGGCGATCCACAAGCTCGTGACCGTTTGTCCCGCCAATCGCGGCCGGGCATTGCCGACGATTCACGGTCACGTGAGCGTGTGCGATGCCGATACGGGGGAGGCTTTGCTGACGCTCGACGGTCCCACGGTCACCGGCCGGCGCACCGCCGCCGTGACGTTATTGGCGCTGCGGACGTTTTTGCCCGCCGCACCGCGTGAAGTCCTGCTGATCGGTACGGGCACGCAAGCCGCGTATCACGCCGATGCGCTCGCCGCCGTCTATCCCGGGGCGCGCGTGAGCGTGCGCGGGAGTTCGCTCGAACGCGCACAGGCATTTTGCGCGCGGCACGGGCGCGCCGAGATCGAGATGCGGCCGCAAGAAGGCACCGCGATCGCTCAGGAGGTCGATGTCGTCATCGCGCTCACGACGAGCCGCTCGCCTGTATACGACGAGCCCGCACGCCCCGGCCGGCTCGTGATCGGCGTCGGCGCATTCACGCCCGAGATGGCGGAGATCGGCCCGCGTACGCTCGAAGGCAGCGCGCTTTACGTCGACGATCCGGCCGGCGCGCCTCACGAAGCCGGCGATTTCATTCAGGCCGGCGTCGACTGGACGCGCGTGGCCGCGCTGGCCGACGTATTGGCCCGGGGGGAAAACGCTGCGCGCGGCGCGATGCCCGTCGTCTTCAAGAGTGTGGGGTGCGCCGCTTGGGACTTGGCGGCGTGCCGCGTCGCGCGCGCCCGCCGAGCGGGCGGGGCGTAATTCGGGATCCGGCCTTCGGTGCCGCCTATGGACGCCGCGCGAGTAGTCGATGACCGTATCGTGCCTTTGACGCGCGAGGCGCTTCCTATCGACACGGTCGAACTCGCGCGCTTCATGATCGGGAAATACCTCGTTCACGATTCGCCGCAAGGCCGCGTGAGCGGCCGTCTCGTCGAAACCGAGGCCTACCCGATCGGCGATTCGACGAACCATGCGTTCCGCGGGCTGCGCTCATACAACGGGGCATTGTTCAAAGCGCCCGGCCATGCGTACGTGAAGCTCGTCTACGGCGCGTCGTACATGATCAATATGTCGGCTGAAGTCGAGGGGCAGGGAGCGGCGGTGCTCCTTCGCGCCGTCGAGCCGCTCGATGGCGTGCCGCTCATGCGGGCTCGACGGCCCGGCGCCAAACACGCGGACCTGGCGCGCGGGCCGGGACGGCTATGCGCGGCGTTCGGCATCGGCCCGCCCTGCGACGGCCTGGACCTGTGCGGTGGACACGCGCTCTGGATAGGACGCTCAAACGAGCAAGATTCGCCCCCGGTTCGCATCGCGGTCACCAAGCGCATCGGTCTCTCGCGCGAGATGCACGAACCGCTCAGATTCTACGAGCCCGGCAGCGCCTTCGTCAGCGGGCCCAAGCGATTGCTGGAACCCATCGTAGGCCGGCGCGGCGGACGGCTCGCCGCCAAATAGCGCCTCGTGCGTCTGCTCGCCGAGATCGATCGATAGCGCGATCGCGTCGGCGTTTCCGATCCGCATCGGCGGCCCGTAGCGTCGCGTCGCGATCCGCGCGCGGATCAGCAGTCGCTCAACGGCCGTGGTCGTGACCGTGACGTAGTTCGTGATCCGGTGCCGATCGGCGAAGGCCACGACGGCTCGCATGGCGTCGAGCGCCAATTCGCCGAAACCGAATCGTGATCGCTCCCTTGAAACGATGGCAAAACGACTTAGTTCCCAGACCCGCGGAGAAACGGGGGCGTTGTGCGCGTAAAGCAGTTGCGGGAAAGTGTTGCGTAACATGTAAGGCCCTTCGGTGGGTAACAAACGCCAACACCCGCATACCTCGTTGTAACTATCGCGCATTAGCATGTAATAGGTTGATTGCGCGTCATATTCGTCTATTTCCATCCCGGATAACACCGCGACTTCCCATCCCATCCGTTCTCCGAAAATCTTGGCGCGCAACCGATACATTTGCGCCAGCGCGCCGAGATCCAAGCGGCATTGTTTATCGATCGTGATCTTCGTGCTCATCTCGCTCTCCCGGATTGTCATGCGCCTAAGGGGCATCGACCATATGCACTTTGCGTGCTAGGTGTAACTGTCAAGCAAGATAGGTACAAAACATCGGTAACAGTTGGGATGATGCGGGTATCGAGTACGTCCCTTGAACAGGTGAAAACCATGTCCCTCGCCGATATTCGTCAACCGCAAACCGAAGACGCAGCCCGGCCGGTTAGGACCGAAATCAACAGTGCCTTCGTTCAGGCTTATCGCAAACAAGTCAAGGAGAGCCAAAAGACTTTTTGGGCGCGTTTCGGCGTAACGCAGTCTCGCGGCAGCCGTTTTGAGCTCGGCGCTAATATCCCGAAACCCGTGATGATCCTCCTGCGGCTCTATTTCGAGGCACGGATTTCGGACGAAGATATTCGCAGCGTGTCGCAAAAGCGAACACCGGCACTTCGGCCGGCGTTGGTCAATCAAGATCTATCAACCCCATTCGGGTCGCCTTGACGGCGGCCGCGCTCCGGGAACTGACGCCGAACTTGCTGCGAATGTTGGTCATGTGAAAGTTCACGGTTGCTTCCGAGCAACCGAAAATCTTGGCGATTTCCCAGGTGGACTTTCCTTGCGCCGTCCACTTCAAACATTCGTATTCGCGCGGTGTCAGCTTAGGTACGAGCCGCTCCGTATAGCCGTCCAGGAATCGTTGGCTCGTATCGAACGCGACGTCGCGCAGCAGCGTCAACATCGGCAGATTGCGCTCCACGTGGGCGTTCAGCGCGTTGGGTGCCTGCTCGTCTCGCACGAAGCAGAGCATGCCCACCTCCTGCTTCGGGCCATGGATCGGCAACGCTATGCCGCTACAGAGCCCGTACTGACAGGCCTCCTCGTACATTTCCCGCTGGTTGATGTCGGCGAAATTGGACGACGTCCAGATCAACGGCGACGTCTGGGTAAGACAGTGAGCGACCGTCGGGTCGATATGGAAAAGGGCGCGTTCGTTATAGGTCTGCCGCCAGCCGGCATCGTAGGTGCTGCGTAGATAAGCGTCGCTAAAGCGCATGCCGGGTCTCGGGACTACCGCGAAAAGCGTGTGCTCGAAACCGTATTTTCTACCTAACAACGCAAGCGCCTCGAACCACGTTTTTTCGTCGGTCGCGCGCCAAAGCGGCGACATTGGTTCAATAAATTGTCGTGGCATATGTCCTCGCATATCGAAAATATTACTTGCCTGAAACAGGTAAATTGCCCAACTTACCGACATCAGTTTCAGGCGGCTCTCTGTTTTGTGCGAAACCGATCAGACGAAGGGAATACTATCCTGCTGGTACCCGGCCTGTGAGGTATTGTCTGATTAAAACTGGGGGTTTTGAATAGAAGCTCGATCGAGCGGCGCACGGGATCGATTTCAGCCATGCGCTTAAATTGGGTTGCGTCGAAATCGTTTGGCGCCTATTTTATGCGGTTGACCTTCTTAAAACCGATCCCACTGTAGATTTTGGCGTTAATTCGATCCGACTCTTTCGGGCGGGTGTGGTTTGATATTTGCGGATCGTGCAAAAGTGATTAACCGATGCGCGGGGTTTTCGCGGGACCTACGAAAAAAAGCAGGTTTCGCGAAAAACCGAGGGCTCGGTCGCGGGTGTGGGTGGGGTTGTGCGAGTGCGGGTGCACTCGCGATATGCGGGACTAAATATGGACGCCTGAGATGTAATGCTCGAGCTGCTGAATCGTGAACTGCTGCTCGGAGATAATCGCTTTGACCAAATCGCCGATCGACACCATGCCGACGAGCTTGCCGTTGTCGATGACAGGCAAGTGGCGCATGCGGTGCTCGGTCATGAGCGCCATGCAGTCCTCGGTGGTGTCCGTCATGCGCACGTGCAGCACTTGCTGCGTCATGATCTCGCCCACCGCCGTCGATTTGGACGAGCGGTCCAACAAGACGATCTTGCGGGCGTAATCGCGCTCCGTGATGATCCCCGCGATTTTGCCCTCGGTGCCCTCGGTGACGATGAGCGCACCGATCTGATGTTGGGCCATCATTTTGACGGCTTCGAAAACCGACGATTTTGCATCGATCGTGATGACCGGCGCTTCAGCGATTCTCTTTGCGGCCTGCGGATCGTCCAGCTTCGACTTGAGAATCTGCGCTACGTTGGGCATGGGCGTCTCTCCGTCTTCTGTTGTCGTTGGGGGCGGGGATCGGCTCGCGTCGCATCGGCTTGCCGGCGCGGGTCCGTTTTCCCAGTATAGGCGGTGAAGCGGGCCGCCGTGGCGCCCGCGGCGGGCCTTGAACGACGATTAGGGTTAAACTCGCGGTGCGCGGACCGGCTATGGGTGCGCGCGAACCGATATAAGCCCAAAGTCATTACCAACTCTCGTTATGCCCACGTCAGCCCAGCCGCCTCGTGCCGGCGACGAGCGCGCCACGCAATGCGTCTCGCTCGCCGCCAAGGCCACTTTGCCCACCCGGTACGGAACGTTCACCTCGTACGCGTATCGTGTCGCTTCAGGCGAAGCCGAACATTTGGCGTTGGTGATGGGGGAGGTCGGCGGACAGGAGTCGGTGCTCACGCGCTTGCACTCCGAATGCCTGACGGGCGACGTGCTGGGCTCGTATCGATGCGATTGCGGGGAGCAGTTGGACCTGGCGCTGCGCTACATTGCCGCGGAAGGGCGCGGCGTGCTTCTGTACCTGCGCGGCCATGAGGGCCGGGGTATCGGCTTGTCGAACAAGATCCGCGCGTATCAGTTGCAGGAGCAAGGGCTCGACACCGTGGAGGCAAACCTCGAGCTGGGGTTACCCGACGACGCGCGGGAGTACGATTCGGCTGCCGCGATTTTGCGCGACCTGAACGTGACGTCGGTGCGTTTGATGAGCAACAATCCGGACAAGTTCGAAACGCTCTCGCGTCACGGTATTCCGGTGTGCGAGCGCGTCGCGCTGGCGATTCCGGTTCGCGACGAGAACGAACGGTACATTCGTACGAAGCAGGTCAAGTTCGGGCATTACTTCGACGAGAACGAGTAGGCGAGGCTACGGGCGGAGCGTGTTCGCTCGGGCTGATTCGGGCTTGTACGGCGCGGGCAAGGGCAAGCAGGCGATCCTTCCCGTCTGCGATCCAACTCAAGCCTGTACCCAATCAGCTTCGTCGAGTTTGCCGCGGTCGAGCCGTCTTTGGTTGACCAAGAGCGTTAGGATGGTTCGATCGGACACTTGGAAATGGTCAGCGACTTCCTGCTGGTTCTCTGCGGAGTAATCTCCATCCAGCATATGGTCGACCGCCTGAAAAGGGCTGAGAAGCTCGGCAGCGAATGCACGCTGTACCTTTTGCCGGTAAGTATCCGAGTGTGTGGCGGGGCGCACGGCGTCGTTCGTCGTGTGAGTCAAAGCGTCGCCCAACAGGCGGGCCAGGGCGAAACGACGAGCCGTCTCCCGCCCGGCGCGCCGCAGTATCACCCGATGACATTTATCGGACTCGGACAAGTCGAAGGACAAGTCGGGTGATTGGTCCAGCGGATCGAAAATATGCCGCGTGGCTCCATACATGCGAGCAAGTTGGTCATTGGTGATCGCGACACCGGGATCGATATTTTCTTGGGCACGCAGCAACTGAGCCGCACGGGTGCCGGCCCGCCAGGGTGCGTCCATATCGTGTGGAATATGCCCGTGCAACGTGATTCGGTCACTGGGGTTAGTCACGACACCGCGTGCATGGCCCAGTTCAAGCAAATGGGGGATATCGGGTACAGCTTTTCCGGGAATTCGATTGGCAGCGATTTCCTCAAGCGCTGCTTGACCCGTGGCCTCGGCGTTGGCGATAAAGCCTTGTAGCTGCGCATCGTCCATTTCACCCGGATCTTCGCCCAGCAAGGCTTCGAACTTGCGTTGCTTGGTCAGTGCCGGGTCCTGCCGTTCCTCTGCTAAACCCCGCCAGATATCGTGCAGATTGGTGTGGGTCACGTGGACGCTTTGCAGTCGCTGCAAAACTGCTTCGACGAACAGATCGACCTCGCCTTCAAAGTCAGTGGCGGAAATGACGCTCACACTGTCACTGAGATAGCGGTAGGGCGTGCGTATCCGTTCGGAGGTGGGTTTGGATATCAGTGAGACGTTTATCCCATCCGAAACAATGTGAATGTTGGGCCAGATGTATCCGCCACCGATACTCGCCATCGCATGCGACAGTTCCCAATCGGCCGACTGCCGGTGCGGTTCCCAGCGCAGGCGCCACCAATTCCAGGCGAGCCATTCGGCAAGATGGTATGCCGACAGATAGGGCGCGCGCCGGACGCTTTGCAAAAGGCTGTCGTATCCAAACGTCAGGCAGGCATCGTGGGAATGGATGCCGAGCGCGGCGAACCCCGCCCGTTCTTCCGGTGCGCCCGTGTCCAACTGTGCCCATTCAATACCTATTGACCAGCGTTCTGACATCGTTCTTCCCAGATCGATTTCACATACTTGTGCATGGCATCTTCGTCTTCCAGCGGATACCCATGGTATTCGCCCGTCCCATGGGTGTCTGTTTTCGCTTCAAACACCTCGCCGCGCTCAGAGACACTCCAGATAAATTTCGGGAACCCGTCTTCCTGGGGCTCGCTGTACAGGCCGTACCGGATACCACTGGCCACGAGCCGCCGAGCCTCATCCGAAAGGATGGTGCGCTCGAGATCGCACAGTGACTTGGTCGGTCGCGGGTTCGCTCGCGGCAGCCCGTAGTCAGCCGGATTGCGTTTATGGTGACCGCTGCCGACGTAGCGTACGGCTCCCGTCAGCGCATTTTTCCGTTCTTCGGTTAGGCGCTCGAGTGGGGCGATACGGCGTTTGGGATTATTTCCGGGGCGGCGGGCCATAAACGTAATCCGGCTCAGATGACTGGGTTGTTCAGATTTAAGTTTCCGTATTTTCGCACAATCACACCGCCCTTTTGCCGCATATAGGACGCCTCGGCCACTCGGCCTACCAAACCTCGACGCAAGCGTCGCATCCGGTGTCTATGGCTGAGGGAGGCAGCTTCGGCCCAGGGCGGCCGACGCGTGATCCAAGGCGATGAGGTTGCTCCCATCGAGGTGGGCAACCAACGAGTTCCGGCAGGTAATGCGCCACGGCTGACGTGCCGAAAATCTTCGCAGCGCTTTACGGCCTTTGCGACAACGGCGGTTTCCGTCCTTTAATCTGACGGGCGGTGTTATGCGCAGCATTCCCGTGGCAATATCCCGAGGACACGCCCTATGACTCTAATGCAGTGGATTTCGCACTGCCGTGGCGTGCTAATGCAGCCGCTTTTGGCGCGACATCGATCGCTCTCGGGTTTGCGTCGTCGGCTTTTGCACCTTGCGAGTGGCACGGAAAAGCATGGATCTGGATTGGAAACAGCGCACGCATCAGTACGTCCAGTCGCGACGTCAACACCCGGCCTGGCAACTGTTCTTCCGTTAGCTCAACCGTATATCCATCTCGTTTAGCAGCGCCGCACATAATGTGGTGCGGATTCATTGGTGGCGTGCGGACCATCGTGCTCCGGGAATCGAGCACTCATTGTTCCGCGTGAGTGCGCTCGAGGCCGGCGATACCCGGTTCACTCATTCGAACGTCGCCCAGAGCTTGGATCACAGCGGTGCCGCCGCGCGCGGCACGGGCGCCGACACGGCAGCCCATGCAACTGCTTTCGCGACCCGCGGCGCCGCAGCGAGGAGAGCCTGACATGGGAGCGCGTATTCCGAATTCCGGCCATGGGCCGCGCGCGGCTTACGGCGCGCCGGTCAGCGAGATCAACGTCACGCAGCTCGTCGACGTCATGCTGGTGCTGCTGATCGTGTTCATGGTGGCGGCGCCGTTGATGGCATCGGGCGTCCAAGTCGATTTGCCGACGGGCAACGCAAAGCCGTTGAACGAAGAAGACCCGCCGATCGCGGTGAGCCGCGATGCGCATGGCCAGGTATGACTCGTGATGTGTTGCTGTTGCTCGAGCCGGGTTTTACCGATCCCGCGTATCTCGGCGAACGTTTCATCTGCCCTCATGCCGCACCGATCGAAGCGCAGTCTAGCGCTGTTGGTGGAACGTCACGGTTTTCCGAAGGTGCATTGAGCGAGTGGGGCCGGGCGCAAGCGGCTAGCTGTCGCGCCGTTCGCGCCGTTCTCCGTTCCCGCCAGACTGATCGCTCCGTATATTTTGCCGGTCTGCTTAAGGAAATCCTGACGATCGATTCATCCTTTTCGGTCGATATCCCGCGATGCTCGCGCATTAGAATTCAGCGTACGGCGGCGTGATGCCGCGATCGGCAACTGGAGAGCCGAAGCCGCGAGAAATGGGTAGCCGATGACATTGACACGAAAAGAGCAGTCGGAGGAGGGAGTCGGAACGCATGACGACCCCGACAACGCCGACGAACTCAGAGCCGCGATCGTCGAGCTGTGCGGAGCGCATAGCAATGCCATCGTGCAGCACGGTACCTGGATGCTGGTTGCCGGAGAGCTGCTCAATTCGATCGTCTCTCACCTGCCGGCGCAGACACGCGCCGATATCGCCAGTACGTTCCGCGGGAGAATCGAGCGATTGCTCGCGCTCGGCGACGACGATGGCTTCTCGTCCACCTATACGACGGAGCTCGTGAAAGAAGTCAATCGATACCTGAAAGTCCTCGAGCCGAGCGCTCCGTCTTGAGCCTCGAACGACACTTCGACGAATCCCCTGTAGCGCCGGCGTTTTCCACGCTGTCATGCGCGTTGGTGCTCTTGAGGCCGTCGATCGACGGCCTTTTTTTTCGTGCGCCGGTCGTGGAAATGTCAGGATCTATTTCGATGCTTTGGATCATGCGGGCACGCGTGCGATCGCGCGGTTCGAGCTCATGGCGTCGATGGCTGTTCGTGTTGCTGGCCGCATTCTCGTGCTGGCATGCGGCGCCTGTTCGGGCGCAACGGTTCGATATCGTGTATCCGCGTGTCACGGAGTTCGACGATCCGCGGGCGGCTTTCGCCAAAGCCGTCCTCGATCTAGCGATGCGCGAGATCCACGCCGATTACACGATTCGCGCGTCCAAGGACGTGATGGAACGCGAGCGAGCGTTGACTGAATTGGCCGAAGGCCGAACGATCGATCTGCATTGGTCGAGCATGTCGCGGATCGACGAGGCCAAGCTGCGCGCGATTCGTATTCCGATTCATCGCGGGCTGATCGGTTTTCGCGTGCTGCTCATTCGCAAAGACCGCCAGACCGAGTTCGATCGTATCGATACGCTCGAGCAGTTGAAAGCATTGATCGGCGGCCAGGGGATCGGATGGGTCGACACCGAAATCTTGCGCAGCGCGGGCTTGCACATTGAAACGGCGCCCTACGACGCGTTGTTTCGGATGCTCGAAGCGGGACACATCGACTATTACCCGCGCGGTGTGATCGAAGCATACAGCGAGCTGCGAGCGCGGCATCAGGCGAATCCGGATCTGGCCGTGGAGACTCACCTTTTGCTGGCCTATCGGTCCGATTTCATTTTTTATACGAGCAAACGCGACACTCGGCTCGCGAACGCCATCGAGGGAGGACTGCGCAAAGCGTACGCCGATGGTTCGTATATTCAGCTATTTCGGTCACACCCTTATATCCGCGCGGCGCTCGATGGCGCGGACTTGGCCCATCGCAAGGTCATCTGGATCGACAATCCGTGGTTGTCCAAACAGGATCGCGAAATACCCGCCGAGTATTGGATGAACGTTCAAGCACCGCGTAACGCGGCAAGGCGATAGGGTCGTGCGAGTCGCCATTGTGCCGATTTGTTTGCGCAGCCTGATCGATCGCCTACGCGGCAGCGTCGTCTTGCGGCTCTTTGCCGCGATTTTCGCGTTCAGTTGCGTCGTCACGATCCTGCTCGCCGCGGTACAACTTTATCGCGAGTATCGGCAGGGCGTGGATCTCGTGCAAACGCGCCTAGCGGACGTCGAGCGCAGCTATCGCGACAGCGTTGGAGAGGCGCTTTGGCGGCTCGATCGTCCGCAGTTGCAATCGGAACTGGACGACATGCTGAGGCTTCGAGACATCCGTTCGGTGCGCGTGAGCGCGACCGGCCGCGAGCCGTTCGTCGTTTCCGCTGGTCTGTCGACGCCCGGACGCTCTATCGTGTCGCGCGATTTCCCGGTCGTGCGACGCGTGCAGGGCACCGACAGAGTGATCGGCACGTTGCACGTCGTAGCGACGCTGGACGATCTATTCGGAGCCGTGGCAAGAACGGCGGTCCTGATTATCGTCGGCCAGGCGACGAACACGTTCTTGATTGCGGTATTCATCACGGTGTTGTTGAACCGGTTAATCACCCGGCATCTCGGTGCCGTGGCACGGGCCGTGGATACCTACGACTATCGCGATCCGCCAATACCGCTCGCGCTCGATCGCAATCCTAGCGTGGCGCCCGATGAATTCGATCGACTGGTGTCCGCGTTCAACGAAATGAGCGTCCGGGCCCATCGCGCCTATCAGGAGGAGCGCGACGCCGCGGCGGAGCGCGAGGCGCGAATCGAGGCGGAAACGGCAAATCGGGCCAAGAGCGCCTTTCTCGCCAGCATGAGTCATGAGCTGCGCACCCCGCTGAACGGGATACTCGGATATGCGCAACTGCTTCAGCGTGACGCTTCACTGCGGGCGACGCATCGTGACGCCGTGGCGGTGATTCAGCGCTGTGGCGAGCAGTTGCTCGCGCTGATTCGCGACGTGCTCGATTTTGCGACCGTGGAAGCCGGCCGGATGCGCGTCGAGATCAGCGATGTCATGGTGTCGGCAACGGTGGGGACGATGGGCGAAGTCATTGCGATGAAGGCGGCGGAGAAGGGGCTGGCATTCGTTCCTCGGATTTCGCCCGATGCGCCGGTAGCGGTGCGGGCCGATGAATGCCGGCTGCGGCAGGTGCTTCTCAATTTGTTGACCAACGCCGTTAAGTTCACGGCGCAGGGCAGCGTAATGTTGCGCGTTAGCCGAGCGGCATCCGGTGATGTGCGTTTCGAGGTGATCGACACCGGCATCGGGATCGCCGAGGACTTTCTCGAGCGAATATTCTTACCCTACGAGCAAGCACGATCCGCGCTCTGCGGTGAAGGCGGGATCGGCCTGGGGCTCGCGATCAGCCGTCAGTTCGTACGGGCCATGGGGGGCGATATCGTTGCCGAAAGCGAAGTCGGCAAGGGGAGTGTGTTCAGCTTCGAATTGCCGGCGGCCCAACGCGCGAGCGCAGACGCGTGCTTACGACGATACGAAGGGCACGTAACGGGCTATGCCGGGCCGCGGCATAAGGTGCTCGTCGTGGACGACGCACCCCTGAATCGGACGGTCATCGGGGACTTGCTGGGGCCACTCGGTTTCGACGTCGTCACGGCCGGCTCGGCGTGCGATGCGCTGGCGGCACTGGCCCGGGAGCCCATATCGATCGTGCTGACCGACGTCGTGATGCCCGGTATGGACGGTTTGGAGTTCATTCGCCGCCTGCGCGCGCGGCCCGAGGGCGTCGACGTTCCGATCGTCGCGTTGTCGGCAAGCGCATCCCAAGCGGACGTCGATAAAGCGCTGCAGGCCGGCGCCAATGCATTTCTTTCGAAGCCGATCGATTTCACACGGCTACAGGCCGAGATTTCATCGTTGGTGGGGCTCACGTGGATCTACGGGCCGGAGCGGGACGAGCCCGAACCGTGTCTCGATCGGATTTCGACGTTGACGCTGCGTGTTCCGCCCGAAGCGCGAATGCGTGAGCTTTATCTTCTTGCGCGCATGGGGGACATGCGGGGCGTAAGGGACTGGGCGGACAAGGTCGCGCAGGAGGACCAGGACTGCGCGGCGTTCGCCTCGACGTTGCACGCGTTGGCTCGCGCATATCAATCGAAGGCGTTGCTTGCGTTCGTCGAACGGCACCTCGAGCCGATGCCGTGAATTCGTCGGCGTGTCCGATATTTCGTTTCATCGCGGGGCAATACGAAGCCGCTTGCGGACAATCGTTACGTTGGTGAACAAAACTGCAAATGGGAGGACCTTCCGGTGATTTTCGAGAACAACGAACAGTCAGATGCATGGGATTCGCCGGACGAAGCGTTCAATGTGTCCGTGCCGATTTCGATGGTCCGGCATCCGTCCGGGGATATCGATATCGTCGTCATCGACTTGATGCAGCAAGACGAAGGCGGGTGTTTCGCCGAGCGCCGAATCCGCTTCAGCGCGCAAGCGGCCGTCCAGCTTTTCGATGCGATTGGCGGCGCCGTCCAAAACACGCACGTCTTGTTCGGGGACGAACGGCCCGATACGGCGACGCTGCATTGACGCGTGAGTTCGAATACTCGGCTCTCAGCTCAGATCGAATGTCGTCGTCAATGTGACGGTACGGCCCGGCAGTACGGGAATGGCGACCGCGTGCATCGACGCGCCGTACAGGCGCCGGTCGAACACGTTCTTCACGCCCAGTTGCGCGGACCAGTGCGCGGCCCGATAGAAGACGGTCGCATCGACGCGAGCGTCACCGGGCAGCGAAAATCCGGGCATATCCGTCGGCGCGCGCGAGTGGCAGAAGATGCCGCCGCCCACGCTCCAGCCGCGCGCCGGATCATGGCTGAACGCATAGGTGCTCCATAGGCTCGCGCTGCGCGCCGGGACGGCCGGCGCGCCCGTATCGCCACCGTCGGCATTGGCGCTCGCCACGGTGACGGCGCCGATCACGTTCCAGCCCGGCAGCGCTTGCCCTTGGACATCGAACTCGAACCCGCGGCTGTGCTGACCCGGTGCTTGCGCTGCAAAGAGCGGATTCGCCGGATCGGGGCCGATCGAAAAGTCGTTGCGTAGACGGTAGACGGCTGCTGTCGCGTAGAGCTTATCGTCGAGCAGATTGAATTTCACGCCCGTCTCGATCTGTTCGCTGCGCATCGGCGGTAAACCGGAGCCGTTCGACGTCTGGTTACCCAGCGATTGGTCGAACCCGTGCAGCCAGTTGGCGTAGAACGTCGCGGACGACGTCAGCCGGTAGCTGACGCCGAGATTCGGCGTCCAGGCGTTGTTGTGCTGACTGAACTGATTGAGCTGATCGGAGAACAGTACGTTCGTGTGCCGCATCGAGGCCAGCACGCGAAGCCGCGATCCGAATGCCAGTTGCGCTTGCACATAGGTGCTCCACTGCTTCGAATCGTAAGAAGAGAACGGCATGAGAGGGCCGCCCGGTACGGTTTGCAGCGGCTGCGGCGTATAGAGGTTCTGCAGCGAAAAGTTATCGGGCGCTTGATCGTTGGCATACCCGAACCGCCAGAAATCCAAGCCGGCGAGCAGCGTACCGGACACCCCGCCTAGCTTGAACTTGCGTACCACTTCGCTCGCCACCGTAGCCTCGTGCTGGACCGTGCGGGCATCGATCGCGTCGAGTCCCACGTCGCCGCCGGCGTCGAAAACGGCCAACGGCAGATCCCAAAACGTAGTGGTCTCGTAGCGCAACAGCCGCGCGCGCGCCCGTACGCTCCAACCATCGCCGAACGAGTGCTCGGTGAGCAGGTGAACCTCGGTCATTTCATTGGAGATGTAATCGCTCGGCGCGCTGACCGGTGTCAGCGGCGTATCGGGCAGCGGATTGCCGTCGGGGCCGCCGACCGTATACGGCAGGATAGGCAAACGATTGCGGTAATGCTCGACGCCGAGCGTGATATCGGTTGCCGAATCGCGATAGCGCAGCGAAGGCGCCAGATAGAACTCGCGTTTGCCGTCGTAGCCGCCATAGTTGCGGCTGTCCAACTCGCCGGCCGCTAGGAAGCGGTAGCCCACATGAGACGCGTCGCCCAAGGTGCCGGCGAGGTCGACGCTTGCCCGGCGCTGGCCGTTCGAGTCGATCTGCGTCGTGAGCGTGCGTTGTGCCGTGAACTCGGGCTTCTTGGTGACGAGATTGACGATGCCGCCCGCGGGCACGCCTCCCGCGATCAACGTGACGGGCCCTTTGATCACTTCGACGCGCTCAATGCCCTCCAACGGCGGATAGGCGCTCGCTTCGTAGAGCATGCCGTCGGCCAGCAGAGATGTGGTTTGAAAGCCGCGCACCTTGACGTCGTAGTCCGAGCTGTTGAAGCCATAGAACGGCGTGGCACCGCTCACATTGGCGAGCGCGTCGGCAACGGTTGCGGCTTGCTGAGTGGTGATGACTTCCTGACTGACGGCCCCGACGGACTGGGGCACATCCGAGAGCGCCATGTCGGTACGCGTGGCTGCCGACGAGCGCGCGACGACGAAGCTGTGCCTAGCCGCATCATCGTCGTCGGCGCGGGCCCGTACATCGATTTTCGGCAGTACATGGTCCGGCGCCGATATGGTGCCTGGCTCGCCTGCCGTGTCGGCACGGCGCAGCGTGAGCGTACCGCCCGCGACCTCGATTAATTCGAGGTGGCTACCCGTCAGCGCGTTGGCGAGCGCCTCTTTCGCCGTCATCGTGCCGTCCACCGAGGGAGCCGAGAGGCCGCGCGTCAGTGACGCGTCGAACGAAAGTACGACGTGCCCGAGCTTCGCGATCTGCAGCAGCACCTTATCGAGCTGGCCGCCCGCCACGTGAAATTCGATAGGGGGTGCACCCGCAGCCCAAGTATGCGGCGCCGCAGTCGAACACCCCATGGCTATCGCAAGCCATGACCAACGTGCGCGCGTGACGCGCCCCATTCCCGCCATTGCATTGATCTCGACTAAAGCACTGTCGACTCGACCGCTTACGTTAGAGCGATGCAAATCCGAGCGCCGTTACTGTTCGGAAAAAAACGCGCTCGATGTCTGCGCGCCGGTTTCGGATGAACGGCCAAAATAGCGATTTATTGAGGTTCGCGGGTGTCAGAAGGCGCTGATTGTCGCGTCAGGGTTTTCTGACGCGCGTGGCTTCAAACGAGTACGGCGTGTGCCGCCGTCGACACGAACGGCGCGCGCGCGCAAGCGCGCTCGAAGCGTGCATGAGCGAGTTCCCGGCTCGACGAGACTTCGAGCCGGTAGCCGACCGAATAGACGGTGCGCAACGTGACGCCATGCTCGGCCCCGAGCGCGAGTTTCGTACGCAGCTTATAGATGTGCTGCGCGATGGTGCGATCGACGCACTCGGTCTCGCTGCCCCAGATCGATTTCGCCACCATCGCTCGCGTCAGGCTGACACCGGCGTTGCTGAAGAAGAGCCAGGCGGTGGCGAACTCGCGCGGCGTCAGTTGGATCTCCTTGCCGCGAAGCTCGACGACGCAGTACGCCTTATGGAGCGTATAGGGTCCGACGCACAGCGTAGGCGGGTCGCGGTCCACGGGGCGCGCGTTGCCCAGTACCGCACGCGTCGCGCGAACATAGAATTCGTTCGCATTGAACTGCAGCGAGAGGATGTCGGTTGCGCCCGCCTCGTACCATTGAAAGAGCGTGGCCGGATCGGCGAACGAGCCGACCACGAGCAACGGCGTGTCCTGCCTCGAATGGCACTGGCGCCAAGTGACGACCGCGCTCGAGGCCGCATCGGTGGCGCGCGCGTCGATCACAGTCAGATCGTAGACCTTGCGGCGCAACGTGCGCAGCATATCGATTTCGTCGGCAAATGCTTCGCCGCTTGCGCGGCACAGCACGAGACTTTCTTCGATGCGTCGCGCCAAGCCGGCGTCTTTGGTAAGGATGACGAAATTCACGATGATCCCTTCGGTGCAATTGGCTTGAAAACTGTGTCCGCCCTTATCCGCCCTTATGGCTGCGTGAGCTTGAAATCGATCGACTGGACGACGCTCACCGGCACGGCCTCCCCCCGCTCGATGTATGGCTCGCAGGCGGCACCGCGTACTGCGTCGAGCGCGGCCGCATCGAGCTCGGCAAAGCCGGTGCCTTGCTCGATGCTCGCGGCCGTCGGGCGTCCGTCGGTATCGAGTGTCATGCGCACCGTGACCGTGCCTTCCTCCTCGAGCCGGCGCGCTCGGGCCGGATACGACGGCGCCGGAATCCGGCAGACCACCTCATCGGATCGCTTCGTCGCGGGCCGGGCACTGAACCTCGCCGCTTCCGCCGAGGTTGGCGCTTTGGCCGTGCTGGCCGCCGACGCCGCTGCGCTCGGCGTGCTCGCGGCGCCGGCCGTCGAGGCAGCCGGTTCGGCTACCACCATTTTTCGCGGCGCAACTGTGTGTGCCGGCGCCGCAATGGCCTCGGTCGGCGCCGGCTTGCGCGAAATCGCACGAGGTTGGGAGGACGATTCGCGCGGATTGATCGATGCATGGGATGGGGGACCGGCCGGCGACGGCCGTTCGACCGGCGACGGTGCGGCGAGCAAAGTGACTTCGAGCGGCCCGGACGGCGCGACGGCATGAGCTTCGCGCAGACCCGATACGCCCGAGCGCGCGGCGCGCATGTGGGCGGCAAACAGCGCGAGATGCGCCAAGACGACGAATAGCACGACGCCGGCCGCCCGCGCGTTCGCGCTGGGCTCGGCCGGAGGACGCTGCATCGCTAAGGGGCGGACCTTACTCGTCATCTCTCTCGTTCGCTTCGTTGGCGCGCGTTTGCGACCCAGCATTCGCGCTTTCAAACGGTATGTGCGACGAGCGGGCGAAAGTGACGTAATTCCGGCGAATTTTTTTCCCACGGCCGGCTATTTTTTGGCTGGTGCAACGAGTACAACGGAATTCAGGCGCGCTCGACTAGCACGAGATATCCCGCGTAGCGGCTGATCTGAAGGGGCAAAGTATGGGCAAGCGCATCGAGCGCGCGCACCGGCTGATCGAGCGGGAGCACACCCGTGACGGGGAGCGATGCCGCATCGTCTGCCACACGGATCACCCCTGGGAAATAGGGACGCAGGCGCTCTATGACGGCGCCGAGCGGCATTTCGTCGACTTGCAACTGGCCCGAAGCCCACGAGGTTTCGAAGGCCGCGCTTTCGCGCAGAGGCTCGATCCGCTGCAAGCCGGCCCGCGCAGTACGGCCCGGCGCAAGCGTCATGGCATCGCCGCCGGCCACGGAGATTTGCAGCGGTGCGTCGAGCGCGGCGACGTGCAGCCATTGCCCTTCCGTGCGCGCCGAGAATGAGCCCGCATGCGCGCGCACGCGCCGGTTGCCGTTGCGAACCACGAACGGACGGGCGTCGCGATCCGTCACTCTGACGAACGCCGCCCCGGTGCGCAACACCAGCCCGCGTGCCTCGGTGCGATAGGCGAGGTCGACCGCGCTGCGCGCGCCCAGCGTGACGGTGGAACCATCGGCCAGCACCGTCTCCTTGCGCTCGCCGGTGTTCGTGTGCAGATCCGCTCTCCACTGGCCGATCGGCGTCAGCCGATCGACGAGCGCGCCGGTGCCGACCGCAATCGCCCCGAACGAAAGCACGCCGCGCACGAGCTTGCGGCGCGAGGGCGCCGCAAGCAGCGCGTCGCCGGCGGCGCGGCGCGGTACGCCGGCCGCACTGGGCGGTAGCAGGGCACCGAGCGATGCCTCCACGTGGGCCAGCGCCTTCGCATGAGCGGGATCGGCCTTGCGCCATGCCTCGAAGTGCTGACGATCGCGTTCCGTGGCGTCGCCCGAACGCAGCAGCACCATCCAGCGAATCGCGGCGCTGATGGCTTGCTCGGTCTCGTTGGCGGCTGTGCTTAATGCCGTGGCTCGGGACATATCGTCGATTACTGGAGTGAAGCCCGACAACAAGCGTGTATCGCTTGGGCGAGATAGTCGCGCACGGTCCGTTTCGACACGCCGAGCCGCTCGGCGATTTCGGCGTGCGTCATATCGTGGAACTGACTGTAGATGAACGCGTTGCGGGCCTTTGCGGAAAGGCCCGACAAGGTGCGATCGACTGCATGAAGGATCTCGATGACGATGGCCCGTTCCTCTTCCGAAGGCGCCACGCCTTCAGGCCGTGCGGCGAGAGCGGCCAAATAGGCACGTTCGAGGTCACGCCGACGCCAGAAATCATAGACGAGCCGATGCGCGATCGTCGTCAGCATTGCGCGCGGTTCACGCACACCTGCCCGATCGGGCAGTTCGATCCACTGGACGAAGGTCTCGGAGGCGATGTCTTCGGCGGTAAACGCACAGCCGAGCTTCGACCGCAGGCGGTTGATCAGCCACCGGTATTCATTGCGGAAGATCGATTCGATCGGCGCGAGATTGCGGCTGGCAATGGCGTTGGGCATACGGCAACTCCGTGCGTGCTTTATCCGGCTTCCTTCCGTTTAACGTCGACGCCGCGGCGGATGAGGCGGTCGGAAGCTCCGATACCCACGCAGAGTACGGGACGGAAAAAGTCCTATCAATCAGGGAAATGGAGGGGGCAGACGGCGACCGGACGCAGGAGTTTAATCGAAATGTATGTCAATAGTATGACAATGCGGGGGCGCGGCGAGGTGAACGAACGACCCGCCGCGCCCGCGTGCGGTGCTCGTCGTCGGCTCGCACGGGGAGTGAACGATGAGTCGTTTCGCTGTCCGCCCACTGGTTTCGCGCCGTCAAGGCAGCGGCCGCCGCCCCGGTTGATACCCTGCGACCCGTTGTGCCCGATTGGGGGCCGAACACAGCCCGCGCAAGGAGCGATTCCCTCATGCCATTGCGGTTGACCTCCACCGCTCGTCCAGCCAATGCCGATTCAGGCTCGACAGCCGCAACACCCCCGGCCGAGGCGCGAGGCGCGCGTAGCACGGCCGATGCGGGCAGCGCGCAGGGCGGCTTCATACAAGGTCTCAAGCAACTAGGGCGTGCCCCTGTTGCGAAGGCCGTCTCCAAAGGCGTGGAGTGGCTGCGCGGCCCCTCGTTGGATCTACGCGGCCACGACCCCGCGGCGATACAGGACCGCGCTCCGCGAAGCGCTCGCTTTCTCGCCAAGGTGAAGACCGTGCGGCTTCCGGAAGGAACGACCTCGGCCCCGCATTGGATGGCGGACCTGCCAAAGCTGAAAAGCGTCGACGCGAGCGGATTCGCGGGAGAAAAGCTGACGTTGCGCGCGCCGAAGCTGGCGAAGGTCAAGGTGCCGCCGGCGACCCAGGTGGAGAACCGAACGAACGCAAGCAAAAAAACGCTGGTCAAGCATGTCGTCGCGGGCGAGACGGTCGGCACGAGCACGGCTACCGGCCAAGTCTACCTATCCAGGGGTAAGACGCGAAGTTCCGATAGCCTCAACGGGGAGGTTGCGTTCCCGGGCCGTCGTGGCGAATTGATCTGGTGCCGGCATATCGCGGTTCGAGAGATCTTGGACGCGCAGCGATTCGACGCGCGGAAAGAGCATGGCGTGCCGGCGATGGGAAGGACGCTCCGACAGCTCCTGGACGCGGAAAGATCCGACGCCGAGAACGCGCATCGGGATGTGCCGACGAGACCCGTGCGACGGGCGGATGTCCGTCACGGTTTGATGGGCACCCGCTCCAGAATGAGCCGGCACATCGACGCATCGATCGAAACGAGGTACCACGAGATCAAGCAATGCAGCACCGAGAACGCTCTGCTGAGCCATGAGAAGTGGGGCGAATTGATCGCGGATAGATTCGCGCGAATGCCGAAGCCTGGGCGGGTGAGCCTTTTGTTGGAGACGAACAAGCACGCCATGGCGATGTTTCTTTCGGCAAAGCGAGTAAAAGGTCGACCGCCGGGCGCGAACGCCATGGAATACGTGGTTGGTTTTTTCGACCCGAATAGCATGTCGGAGCATGTTCGCGTAAAGGAGACGGATTACACGAAATTCGCCTCGCTCGGCATGAAGGATTTCATCCGGGACGCCGACACGCGGGCGTACTACTACGGGGCCGATCGGGAATTCAGAACCGGCGGCCCGGTGACGAGTGTCGCCGAGATACCGAACGACGCATTTCTGAAGCAGCCGAGCGAACCGCTATACACGCCCGGGGGCCATCGATCGGTCAACGTCTACCTGGCGGACAAGGATCTCTCGCACGCGATCAATCGGAAGTATCTCGGGGCAATGGGCATGCCGGCGCACACTGCGCTCGTCGAGGCCGCCAAGGCGCAGCCGCGCGATCGGCGGGCCGCCTATCTACAGAGCATGCGTCCGGCTTTCGGGCATTTCGATTTCGAAGATGCGGTCAAGGACCTCGAACGTGGCGGCGATCTGGACAGCGACAGTGCGCGCCGGTTGCTCGCGGACCTCGAAGACGGCATGTCGAACTTGGAGTAGCCGAGTCACCCGTTATTTCCACGTTGGCCACGCGATTTCGCCGAGCGGCGCGCATAGGCCGGGGACGCAGCCTCAAACTTCGAGTATCGATTCTTTCGCCCGTGGATTCGCCTTCGATCATGAGACCCATCGCCCCCACCCGCCCGGAAACTCCGGTATCGAACCCGGCTTTGCCGCCCGAAGCGCGACCGCTCGAGCCTTCGCCCGCGTCATCGGCGGATCAACCTTCCAGAGGAGCGCAAGCGTTGCCTCTCGCGGCCAGAGGGACTACGTCGCCCGGTGCGCCAAGACCCCGCGTGGCGATCGCGGAAATGACGAGCGCCCGGGCGACTGCTCACGACTCGGCCGTCAAGGAAGTCGTCGCTGCCATCGATAAGGGGAACGCGCCGCGCCTGCGGCAACTGTTGAGCATGCTGCCGCGGTTGCTGAAGGAACGCACGGCCGCGGGACATACGTTGTTGACTCACGCTGTATCCACCGGCAATCGAGACGCTGTACACGTCATCTTGCAAGTAGCCGGCTTGTCGCAGGCGTTGGCTGCGCAACCCGGTACGGATGACGATACCCACTTTCGCGACATCGTCAATCTGCCCGACGCGCAAGGACGCACGGCGCTCGCGCATGCCGCCCTACAGGGCGACGACGGGATCGCGAAGCTGTTCTTGGGCCTTCACGCCGCGCCGGTGTCCGGCGTCAAGGCGCCTCTCGTCGACGTCAACCTGCCTGACCTGCACGGCCTGACGCCCCTCAATCTTGCGCTGAGGAACATGAACGGCAAGCGAGCGCGCGGGGCGGAACAGGTGGCCCTCGCCATCCTCGAGCGCGACGACGCGTTGCCCGATCTTGCCCCCGGCGGCGAGCGAACCCCAATGCAGCTCGCCATCGAACGAGCCAGCCCCTCGATCGTGAAAGCGATCGCGCTGCATCCCAATGCGGATCCGAATAGGCTCGATGCCAAGGGAAGAACGCCGTTGTGGCAGGTACTCGAAAAGTGGGCGGACGCCGTGAACTACCACGGGCGATCATCGCATTGGGAATCGATGCTCAATGAGCTCGTCGCGAACCCGCGGGTCGATCCGCAGGCTCGCCACCCGAATGGACGAACGCCGCTGACGCATATCGTTCGGCTCGAGCCGCAGGCAGGGGCGTTGGCTCACCCCGTTATCGTAGACCTGCACGTCCAATGGTTGAACTCGACGTTGACGGGTGTATTGCATGCCGCCCGCGGCCGAGATGACTTCGATTTGCGCGCGGCCGACGCTCATCGGCATAATGCATTCGGCATTCTCGAGGGGATGGTCCGCGTGATGCCGCGCTATCGGCAGTTGCTCGATCTGCTGCGCGCGGAGGAACCCCGGCGCGGCGTCATCGGCGCACTGAAAGAACTGGATCAGAGGTGCGCTGCGTTGGGCACCGCCAAGGAAGCCACCCCCGAGCAGAAAGCGAGGGCACGCAGCTACATCGGTCGAATCGACGAAGCTCGCGCGGCGGCGTTGAACCGGGACTTGCCGAAGGCGAAGGGCATCGCGCAGGAGATCCTCGAATCCGTCGACGACGACGTCGGCTTCTTCGATGACGGCAGAAGCGACACCGCGCCCATCCGGCTTCTCGATGGAGACCATGAATCGATTTCGCGGCAAATGATGCAGATCGTGCGGATAGCGGAGTTGCTCGAGGAGGCGGCAGCGGCTGGGGCGAGCAGCAGCGGCAGCGCGGGCGGTTAGCGCACTTTATTGGGTGTCGACGTGAGGAAAGCGGATGCGGGTCATAGCGGGTCCGCGCCGCCGCTATGCTCAATACGGCGAGACCCACGGATGCAGATGGCTGATGCGTGCTCCGGTTCCCCGCTCCCATTGGATCGAGTATTGGCTCGTGTTCGTTCTCATTTCGACGATGCCGCTCGCGCTCTTGCGCACGCCGACACCGATCGCGCGGCCGTGATTGCAAAGGGCATCGACGCGCCCGCCGGCATAGCCGCTCGCAATCCGTTCAAGCTCGCCTTCGCTACGTGCGAGCAATGCTGAATTGGGCTTCGACAGTTCGTGATTGGCGATATCGGCGATTGCGCGCAACAACCCGGCGCGCGACGAAAACGTCCCGGTGCGCGACACCGTACCCCCCGGCCTGTTGAGGCGCGCTCGCATCTGCTCGGGACTCTGCCCGAAATGAACGTCGATCGCACGGACGAGCGCTGCCGGCGAGATGATGCGGTGCAAATCGGGGCTACGGATCGCCGTGTTCCATCGCGCTTCGAGCTCACCTTCGATGCGCTCCGCTTCGCCGCCGCGCGCGCCACGCTGTTTCGTTTCCTCATGGCGCGAAGCTCGGAGATCGCCGAGCCGGTTCTGATGTTCAGCCAATTCGCCGTCGATCGCTTCGAGCTCGTCGGCCGCCGACATGTGACGCGCACTGAGGCTCGCGTAATGCTCGAACTCGCTTTTGTGCTGTGCCGCGTATTGCGGAATCTCACCCTGCAGGCGAAGGATCCGCGTTTCGAGCTGTTCGAGATGGGTGCCCGTTCGGCTCGTGCTCGGCGTGTCCGGCGCGGCACGCGTTCGTGGCGGTTGCGCGGCGGGACGGCCAAGCGCCTTTCGTTCAGCCGCGAGTGCCGAGATCTTTGCACCATAGTAGCCATCGAGGTGAGGCGCAACTCGTTGCGCCATCTCTTCTCGTAGCGCGTCGTCGACCTCCAGGCTTTTGACGAGATGCTTTTCAAGCGCGCCGACCATCGCGGCGAACGCGTCGTGGTGCCGATCCAGTCTTGCCGACAAATCGCCGAGCCTCGCTGCGGCCACTTCGATTTCAGGCTTGCTGAGCACCTGATCGCCGAACCGAGTGATCGAGGCGTCTCGGCGCAGCGCGCTGTGCATCTGCACGGCCGCTCGTTCGATCTCCTCGAATATGCGACGCGTCGTGACTTGCGGCGGCGATTGCCCAAGCCAACGCTTTACGCTGTTGATCCGACCGCGCAACTTGCCTCGGTGCGCGTCCCGATTCGACTCGCGCAAGCTGAGCCCGAGATCATAGGCGAGCATCCGCTCGATGTTGGCGCCCACGCCCTCGAGCCCGGTCCCCGAAGCCGCCCGTATGAACGCCCGCGCAGCCTCGAGCGGATCGCCGCGGTGCGCCGCGATGCGTTCGAACGCCGTCGTCAGGCTTGCTTGAAACTCCCGATCGCGAGGAGGACGCGCCGAGCGGCGTGATGATCGGGAGTCTCCGCGCAACCACTGAGCGGTCTTCTCCTGCAAATCCTCACTCACGTCACCGACCGTTTCGAGCGGGCTGAATTCGCCGGCCTGCCTCAGTGCCGCTCGCCCTGCCATCGTCTTCGCTTCGTTTGCCGCGGCCTCTCGGCTCGCCGACAGCGATTCGATCTGCCGCGAGAGCTGTCTCATCCGACCGTGGTTGACGTTGGCGCTGGCGATAAGAGCGTCCGTGCTTGGAGGTGGCTTCTTAGCGGACACCGCCGGCTCCGGTGCAAGCGCGGCGTCATACTCGCGCTGCAATTGCTCGAGCCGCTGCTCTTTGCCGGCCAGTGTTGCGTTCAACTGCTCGACCGCCTCGCGCGCCTCTTCGCATTTGGCGCCAAGCTCTTGAAGTTTGCCGTTTGCCAGCTCGCGACTTGCGCGCAGCCGTCGTATCGCCTGCGTCAACTCGGCTTCCGACAGTGGGTGCGCCGCCTGCGCATTGGGCGCGGGCGGCGCTTTGAGCACGGCAAGCTGCGCTTCCAAACGGCCGATCGTATCCGCGAGCGCGACGACGGCTTTCACGTCGTCGCCTCGACTCAGAAGGGCTGTCGGCACATCGATCATGGCTGCCCGCGGCGCGCGGCTGGCGCTCGCTGGGCCCCGCATGGACGGTCCGGCGCCGCCCGTGGTCGAAGTGCGCGGCGCGAGATCGCGCAATGGGCCTGGGCTGGTTTCACGGGTACTGCGTTCGCGCTCGGACTCGGTGGATCCCGCGGACGAAGCGGATGAAGCGGACGCGCCCGCGCTGTGTGCCGGTACAGGCTGCTGTGTGCCGATTGGCCGAACCATATACATCCTTGCCATAGGGCCGGCGAAGCGACAACCCGGTCGCCGGCCCGTGATCGTGGAGAGGCGGAATGCGCTTACTTCACGCCCACGCCGCCATACGAGAGGTAATGGCTGAACAGCCGCGCAAACTGCCCGCCGTCGGTATTGATCGACGTCGAATACGTGCCGCCGCCGCTGAAGACGATCGCGAACGTACTGATGCCGCCATACTCCCATGGGTACTTCAGCATGTAGTCGGCGTGATCGTCGCGGTAGTGTCCCGGCGTACCGCCCGGCGTGTCGGACGCTACGCCCAACGGCGTTTGCCACCACAGCATCGGCAGTCCGTTGCCCAACGCGGCGCGGTACGTCGTGTATTGGTCCTGCTCCTGATGGAAGTTGGGCGTGTTGATGTTGTTTTCATCGCGATAGAACGGACCGATGCGGCCCATGCATTCTGCGATCGTCGCCAATTCCAGGCAGCCGGCATCGCGGTCGCTGGTTTGGGCCACGATGAAATCGGCACGGTCGGCGCCGACCGCCTGCATTTCCTTGGCGATCACGTCGGGCGGGCCGTTCCAGAACGCGGGCGGAAAGCCGATCAGCGCTTTAGGCGCGTGCCACCGGGCCATCGACACGAGGCACATGCCGATGCCCGCAGCGTTATTGGGCATCCAGCTGCATTCGGGCTGGTTGTTCACGACCGCGGGCATTTGCGTCACGTCATGATTGGGCGCCTGCGCATAGATGTAGCCCCAGAAGTCGGGCTCCAGATTGACTAGCACCGGCATATTGAGTCCGTTGATGCGGTCGTACATCGTCCGCACCTGCGACCAGTAGGCGTTCATGAACGTCTGGTCGTTGATGCCGCTCAGATTGCCGTCGCCTTTGGCGGCCATCTGGTACAGCGTAAACATCGGCGTCGCCCCGTTGGCACGGTCGTTTTGGGCGGTGTAGGTGATGTAAGCGCCATCGGTATTCCAGTAAGGCCACGAGCCCGAGCCGACACCGACGAGATAGGTGTCGATGATGTCCGGGCGAATCCCCTGGGCTTTCATATCATCGATCGATTGGCCGGCACCGAGGCCGATCTGCAGGCGCGGCACGACGCCCATCTTCTGCAAAATCGCCGTCGCGGGATTGCTGGTCTGGTCGTGATTGACCGCGGCTTGGCTCGCGCCCGATGGGACCGCAGCCGCCTTGGTGCTGGTGCCGGAGGCGGCATCGCCGCTGCTGCCGCCGCAGCCGAACAGCGCGAGTGAAATCAAAGCTGCCGCAACATACCGAGGGGCGACGCCGCGGATGTCGTTATTACGGGAATCGGCAGCGCAGCGCGCGCCGGGCGCGATGCCCGCTTCACTTTCCTTTTTCATTGTTCCCACCTCTTCGAATCAATCTGATTTTAGGATGCGGCAGCGTGCGCTCGCGCTTTGAAAATTTTTGCGAAACACTCGTGTTGGTTGAATATCGGCGTATTCGATTTATCGCAAATTAAGGCTCGCGATCCACACCGCCCGCGAATCGCGAGACTACCATTGCCAGGCGGATGTGAATGGCCTATGAGAATATTTGAGTTTGTTGAGATTTCGTTGAAATTTGGTCTTATGGAGGGTGTCGTATACACTCGTCGAGACCGAGGCGGGAGGCGACGTTCAAGGCGCTGCGTCGGCTTCGTTCCGGGATGAACATGTTCGTTTTCGAGCCCGATGAATTGATTGTAACGGGCTATGGCGAAATGTAATTTTCTGTACGATCGTCAATGGTCTTTTCACGAGACGATTCGGAAGACGATGAGTATTCGAACAACGTTTTAGTGCTATCCAAATGAGGATCGTGCATGAGCGATAAAAACGTATGGACGGCGGTGTGGCCGAAAGGTTCGGATGTAGCCGCTGACGTGGCGAGCGTGTCTCGGCGGCACTTCGTAAAGGGGATCGGTGCAACGCTGGTGGCTGGCTACGGGCTGGGCGGTAACGTTGCTGCCGGAGTCGCGGCCTCGCTTGCCGCGACGCCTGGCCAGGTGCCGGCCGGCACGGCAAAGTTCACGCATCCGGGCCTTCTGCATACCGAGGCTGATTTCCTGCGCATGCGGTCGAAGGTGGGCGCGCACGCGTCGCCGTGGATCGACGGTTGGGAAGTGCTCGTCGCCAACGGCCACACGAAGCTGACGAACGAGCCGAATCCGCAGCCCGTCATTCGGCGCGGTGGCGGCAATGAGAACTACTGGATCCTCTACAACGATATCGCGGCTGCCTATGGCGACGCGCTGCGCTGGAAGGTGTCGGACGATCCACGTTACGCCATTAAGGCCGTGGAATATCTGGATCGGTGGGCATCCACGCTGACGGCGCTCGAAGGCAATTCGAACGTGGCGCTGGCGGCCGGCATCTACGGTTACCAGTTCGCCAACGTGGGCGAGATCATGCGCAGCTACAGCGGCTGGAGCGCGGCGGGCCTGGCCGCGTTTCAGAAGATGATGCGTAACGTTTTCTATCCGATCAATTACAGCTTCCTGCACCGCCCCGTCGACGTTAAACGAACGCATTACTGGGCCAATTGGGAGTTGTGCAACCTTGCCTCGATGCTCGCCATCGGCGTGCTGTGCGATGACGCCGATATCGTCAACGATGCCGTCGAGTACTTCAAGAACGGCGCGGGCAACGGCAGTATCGGAAAGGCCGTGTACTTCGTCCATCCCGGCAACCTCGGGCAGTGGCAAGAAGCAGGGCGCGACCAGGGACACACGATGCTCGGGATTGCGCTCGCGGGCGCCATCTGCGAGATGGCGTGGAACCAGGGTATCGATCTGTACGGCTACGACAACAACCGCTTCCTGGCCGGCGCGGAATACGTGGCGAAGTCGAATCTGAAGCAACCCGACGGCGCGTTCTACACGGTCCCGTTTGCAACGTATCAAAACTGCGACGTCACCCAAACGGTGTTTTCCACCGGTTCACAAGGCGGGGGCCGCCCGTGCTGGGCACTAGTCGCCAACCATTACATCAATCGCAGGGGCTTGGCGGCACCCTACAGCCGGCGCTTCGCTGAGCAAATGACGCCGGAGGGCGGTGGCGGCAACTACGGCCCGAACAGCGGCGGCTTCGACCAACTGGGTTACGGCACGCTCACCTGCACGCGAGATCCCGGCACGCCCGCCCCCACGCCCACCGGGCTCACGGCCTATGCGAGCGCGGGCAAAGCCGTGTTGTCGTGGTGGGGTTGCAGCGATGCGGTCAGCTACAACGTCAAACGCGCAAGCAATGCGGGCGGGCCGTACACCACGATCAAGCGCGGCATCACCGATCTGCTGACCTATACCGATACGCCGCCCGCCGCCGGACCATACTTCTATGCGGTTACCGCTCAAAGGTCTTCCGGCGAATCGGCGCTCTCCAATCAAGCGAAGGTCATCACGGCGGTGCAGTTGCTCGCGCACCTGAGCTTCGACGAGGGCAGCGGGCCGGCAGCCGCCGACAGTTCGGGCAACGGGCATACCGCCACGCTCAACGGTGCGACATGGGCAACGGGCCGACACGGTCACGCGGTGTCGCTCAATGGGACGGGGGCGTACGTGGCATTGCCCGACGATCTGCTCTCCGACGTGTCGGACTTTACGATCGCGGCCTGGGTGTTCTGGGACGGCTCGCAAAATTGGGCGCGCATCTTCGATTTCGGGGCAGGCATCGGGCGCTACATGATGCTCACGCCGAGCGCCGATCGCCGCTCCAACAACGGCGCCGTGCGCTTCTCCCTGACCGTCAACGGGTTCGGCGATCAGATGATCGACGCCGCGGCCGAACTGCCGAGCAAGCGCTGGGTGCATGTGGCCGTCACGCTATCCGGCTCGACCGGCACGTTGTATGTGGACGGCGCGCCCGCCGGTAGCAATGCGCGCATGTTCCTCGCGCCGTTCCGCTTGGGTAGCACCACACAGAACTGGTTGGGGAAATCGCAATACGCCGCGGACGCTGGCTTCAACGGCCTGATCGACGATTTTCGCGTCTACCGGGGCGCGCTTAGCGCGGCCCAAGTCGTATCGCTGATGGACAGTTGAACGCGCAAGGGCCGACGGTCTTCACATCAGTACACGCGGCAGAACCCGGCCATCGCGCGATCGAGCGCGATGACCGGGAGGTTGGCCGGGTCGAATTGATGTTCGAACGAATAACGTCCGACTGCGCGTGCCACTTCCTTCGCGCACTCTTTGCTCTCGAGCACGGGCGCGGCCTCGGCAAGCTCCGCGATCATCTTCGTCTGCAGGCGATCGAGTTCGGGCCGAATCGTACCCTTTAGATCGACCGGGGCATGCGGCGGCGCGTAGCCGGCGCGACGCCAGGTGGCGAGCGCCGTGTACTGCACGAGCTTGTTGGCCTCGATCTGCGCTCTAAAGAAACGCGTCACGTCGGCGGCGGCCAAATTCGCCCGCTGCCCTTGCTCGACGGCGCTCGATATCACCGCTTCTTCGCGAGCAACATCTTCGACGCTCGCACCGCTATCCCACTTCGACAGTGCGACTTCATCTCCGATGCCGAGCCGCTGGGCGGAGCTTTCGACGAGCGGGCGCAGCACGGGTTTGGCATCGCCGGCATGCGCGGCCTGGGCGGCCAACGCAAGCAAGGCGGTACATAAAGCGGCTTTGGAAAGATTGAGGGTCATATCTATTGAAAAATGGTTATCCGAGGATTCGTCGCAGACACCGATAGAACAGTGCGTTAATTTATACAATGTGCCACATAAAAATGGGCCGGGAATTTCTTTGTTTTTATGTCAGGATTTCCTTACGTCGTATTGAGTCTTTCCCTATCCATCAAGCAATTCTCACCTCCGCCATGGGCGCTTGAGCGCAATAGGGTCGTGCGATTGCATCGTGCTAAGGGAATCCTTACCCATGAGTTGCAACGCCCTTATCGACAACCCGAGTGCAAACGTTTGAAAAGAAATTACTTTTAAATCCGTGGCTAGTGCTGCCGATATCACGAATGCCGTCGCGGGTGGGACGGATGCAATCCGCAACCGCATCGGCGGTCGATCACGCAGAATTGAGAAAAGTGGAGTCTTGAATGGATGTCAAAGGGATGACGGTTCGCACGAAGTTGGCGTGGGCTTTCGGGGTGTTGAGCGCGTTGGTGTTGGCGGTATCGATGTTTGCGCTCCATGCGCTTAGCGATGCCAACGCTCGGTTTTCTTCATTCGTGAACGGTATCAACGCACAGGCGCAATTGGCCGAACAGGTGCGCACCGCGGTGGATCGTCGTGCGATCGGCGCTCGCAATCTGGTCGAGGTCACCAAACAGTCGGACATCGATCTAGAGAAGGCGGCCATTGGCCGCGCACACGCGGATGTGCAAGCGCGCTTGTCCGAATTGCATCAGTTGGTGAATGCCGGCGACGCGAACGATCAGTCGCGCACCTTGGTGGCGCGGATCGACCAAGTTGAGGAGCAGTATGGGCCGGTGGCGCTGGCGATCGAGAACGCCGCGTTGAGCGGCGATCACGCCAAGGCTGTCACGATGTTGGTGGAGAATTGCAGGCCGCTATTGGCAAAGCTGATCGAAGCCACCGATGCGTTCGCCGCGCATGCGCATGAGCGTGCGCAAGCGATGCAGGCCGAAGCGGCGGAGCACTACGCGGCGCAGCGGCTGCTGGCGATCGTCGTTTCGGTTGCGACGGTTGCGGCGGCGTTGCTGGCCGCCATGCTGATCACGCGTAGCTTGACGCATGCGCTTGGGGCGGAGCCCGCGCAACTGAGCGAAGTCACGCGACGTGTGGCAAGCGGCGACCTGAGCCCGGTAGCCGGAGCCGACCGCGCCCCCAACGGCAGCGTGCTGGCCTCGATGGGGGAGATGCAGGCCAGTCTGGTGCGATTGATCCAACAGGTACGCTCCGCAGCCGAAGGTATTGCGACGGGATCGAGCGAAATCGCCTCGGGCAATCAGGATCTGTCTTCGCGCACGGAGCAGCAAGCGTCCTCGTTGCAGGAGACGGCCTCGAGCATGGAGGAGTTGACATCGACAGTCAAACACAACGCGGAGAACGCACAGCAAGCGAGCGTGTTGGCCGGCAACGCGTCGGACGTGGCGCAGCGCGGCAGCGTCGTCGTCGAGCAGGTCGTGGAGACGATGGGCGACATCAGTTCGCGATCGTCGAAAATCGCGGATATCACCGGCATCATCGAAGGCATCGCATTCCAGACGAATATTCTGGCGCTCAACGCAGCCGTCGAGGCAGCGAGGGCCGGCGAACAGGGTAGGGGTTTCGCGGTGGTGGCCAGCGAGGTGCGCTCGCTCGCGCAGCGTTCGTCGAGCGCGGCCAAGGAGATCAAAGAGTTGATCGCCGCCTCGGTGCAGAAGATCCAGGATGGTTCGGCACTCGCTAACGACGCGGGAGCGACGATGTCGGAGGTCACGCAGGCGGTCGCGCGTGTGACCGACATCATGGGCGAGATTGCCGCAGCTTCGGCCGAACAGAGCCGCGGCATCGAACAAGTCAATCTGGCCATCACGCAAATGGACGCGGTCACGCAGCAAAACGCGGCGCTCGTCGAGCAAGCGGCGGCGGCGTCCAAATCGCTCGAAGTTCAGGGGCAGCAGTTGAGCAGCTCGGTGGCGTCCTTTCGCGTATAGGGACTAGGCCGCATTTCACTTCCCCGCTGTCGCGGGCCTGCGAAGCAGCAGGTCCGCTGTCTCCTCGAGCATCTCGTCGATGCTCCCTCGAAGGCGCCCATCTTGGGCGCCTTTCGCTTTGGGCCTGCTTCTTTCGCCGCCAACGCGTGGTCTCGAGGCTTCGGTATGAGAAAAACGAAGATTCTAATCAATCGTAGCCACCACGCACGGTTTCGCCGCCATTGCCGGCGTTCGCCATGGTGAGCTCGCTACGACGATCCGCATGGAGTTCTTGATGCCGAAAGTAAGCTCGTCGAGCGGGTACGCCGAGTACGGCGACGTCGACCACCACGAGGATGCCGCCCACGAGCGCGGCGACGAAAACGCTGGGGCGGAGCCGGCGTTTTCGCGCGATCAAGGGGCACATTTGCAAGCGCTGGGCCCACGGCGTGAGCGTTCATCGGAAGCGAGCGGATCGGGGTCCACGTCCTTCGAGCCTGCGACGATGCGAAGGCGTCGCGCCGTCGGCGAGCGTCGTCATCGGCAGGCGCAGGCCTCGACCTCGGAATCGCACGAAGCGCCCGAGGCAGGCGACGCAAACGCGGCCGACCCCGGCGGCGTCGGGCAACTGGCGCGCCGGGCGGCCCGCGCAACGGTAAACGGGCTCGCTCGCGCGACGAAAATCTACGTCGGCTTGGCGGCGGTTTCCACCGCCTATCGAGCGGCTCGCAATCCGCGCGACATCATCGAGCGCCCCCTCGGTGTACTCGGCGGAGGCATCTCCTTCGCCGAACGTGTCGACGAGCACACCGTCGCACAAGGCCGAGCAGACGTCATCGAACAGCACGGCAACTTCATTCCGCCCGATAGCGCCTGCTACGGCGTCACGCCGCGGATAGTCGACGATATGTCGATGGCGACGGCGGGAAACGTGGAGCGCCGCAACTACCGATCGGGCGATTGGCGTCCGACGGATATGCGATTGAATCGCTTCGCGGCGAATGCAGGCGGCCGCCACGCCGTGCATCACGAATACCTGCATTGCTTTACGCATCAGGCGTTTGTCTCCGCTTTCGCAAGAAGTCCTCATGCGGAATCGATCGAGGAGGCGCTGACCGAGCATTTCGCGGATCGCCTTCCAGGCCACGCCGTGGGCAAGCTGGGCCCGCATGATTTCAGCCGGCTGTCCAACGGGAAGCGGTGGGCCACCGCCGCGGCTGAACTCGAGCGAGCCGTCGGCAGCGACACGCTGCAAAGAGCCTACTTCAGCGGCGACGCCGACGCGATCCGAGCCGTGACGTCCGCGGCGGTGAACATTTGGCCACAAGACGTGACGAACACGGCCTGGCGCTCGATCAAGCCAAGCAATCGTGCACAACAGCAGCGGCTGGCCGAGTGTTTCGTGGGCGCGGCGCTGCTCGCGACCGGCAGCGTGCCGCCCGAGCCGACGCCCGGTTCCGGGAACGACGGCAATTGGGCAATGGACTATCTGCCCGTCGCGACATTCAGCCGCATTTCGCCGACGCAGGCCGAAGCGATACGTATGCAAGCCGGTGAACTGCGGGCTCAGCTTGGTACGGTATTCGATCAGGCGTTCTACGGCTTCGACCGCGAGACGCAAGGGGAGGCGATGGCGCAGATCCGTGATGCGATTCATGCCGCATGGAAGCCGGTGCTCTGAGGGTGACGCGGCGCCGTCTCCAAGATTCTGGAGTTTTAACCCGTTTCAATTGAAATCGATGAATACAAACGAGGACCGCAGAGATCGTTGGGCCGAAAACCCCGCGCAGTCAAAGAAATTCGAAACGGAGCGGTTCGTCGTCGTTCCGCTCACGGGCGCCCAGGCGAAGCGGCTTCTGTGCGTGTTGCTGCAGGATGAACTGCTGGCTTCACGGGTCGACTGGCTGCCCGAACAATCGCTCGATGCGGTGGAAAAGGAAGCATTTCGAATCGAGCTCCTTTGCAATGCCGGTCAAGTCAATGTCTGGAGCATCGTCGAGCGCGCCAGGAAATTGCAGATCGGTGCCGTGATGACGAGGTTTTCGCTCGATGGGCTCGACCTCGACATTCTCGTTGCCTCGCAGTTTTGGGATCAGGACGTATCGTCGGAGGTGGCCGAGCCGGTCGCGCAATGGTTGGAGAAGGTTGCATCCAATTTCGATTTGGCGCGATACGGTGTGTAAAACCGGGTATGAGCAAGCGACAGTTGGCAAAAGCATGAGGCGGAGCAGGGCGAGGCATCGCCTGAGTCGTCTCGCACTGGGACTTACTTTGGGGCCGACTCCGCGCATTCATACGGCGAGAGGCGTGTTTGCGCCTCTCTTCGATCGTCATCAATGGCCACTATATAGCTCGTAATCGATTTCTCCGTTGTCCTCGATTTTTGCGGAAATAAAGTGCGATTTGAATCCGTCGGAAAGCGGGCCGGCTTGGAGGGGGACTCCCATCTCCTGGAGCATTCCTTCCAAGGCGTGGCGCACTTGCTGTCCTGCTCGAGTCGTGCCGTCGCCACCGGCGATGGCCGCCTTGACTTCAAAACCGGCCGCGATTAACACGTTCACTTTCCGTGCAATGGACACACCGGGTGACGGTACGCCCGGTAAAACGTGGTACATCGATACGGCGGAGGCGGCGACATTGCCGTCGCTATTGCGGCGTACGCCGCCGACGACTACGCCAGTGCATACCGTAAGCGCGGATGTCCGCAATGATTCGCCCGGCTCGGTAATGGTTTGTCGCTCGACTTTCGTAGCGGCAGCGGAGAAATCGACCACGTTACGGTACGAATCGGCGTCGACAACCACATGACGGGATGAACTGGCCTGTTGGCCTCGCCGCGGCAGACCGGAAAGGACACCTTCCTCCGCATTGCGCGCCGACGGCGAGGGCTGTGGCCGTCGTGCCGGGGCGGCATCAGCGGAAGGGGTAAATGACTGTCCACGAGAGATTGGTGCGGGTTTTCCAAAACAAATACCCATATCGGTCTCCTTTAAGATCACGCATTTTCTCTGTATGCCGCCCCGTGTGATCGAATGAAAACGAAAGATATTCCGCTCTAGCGAATTCGCGGGGCAGATGCGAAGACTCACGCCGTTTCGCCGAAGGCCCGATTATTTCGCTCCGGCGGGCGACGATCCATATCATCCATCACACAGCATGGCGGGGCAGTGGTCGTCGTCCGGGTATGCGACCGATACAGCGGCCTTACCGGAGCACCAGGTGCATGCGACGCCGGCCGCGCTGTCCGATGGCGAATGCCAACTAGGAGGCTACCTGTTGGACCGCCGCATTCTGGGCCGCCCTGTGGAGGGTCGCGCGTTCGAACAGCTCAGAAGCGCGAACCAGACCGTCAGGGAAACACGCCGGACATTGAGGCATGGTCGCGGCAATGTGACGGTCGATATCGAGCACAGCAACGGCGAAAGTTCGCTGCGAACGGAGGCGGGCCGTCTCTCGAGGCGTGCGATCCCGCAAAAATTGCCATCCGGCGAGCCATTGGATCCTGCCGTGCGCGCCGTCGCTGCCGCGACGACAGCGCAGGCCGGCAAGTGCGGCGAGCACGCTCACGTGGGCGCCTTCCTGCATGCCGCCAAGCTCGGGGAAGGCGAGCACCTCTATGTCGCGGGCAAAGCGGATCACAGTTGGGCGGAGTTGCGCGCGCAGACATCCGACCGTGCTCAAGACATCGTCATGGATCCTTGGGCCAAAGGTCCGGCGATCTTTGCGGAAGACGGTGCGTTTTCCAGAGAGGCGCACAAAGTGGATGTCGATCATCACTACGACCGAGCGACCGAGCGACCGGTGCCAACGCCCACGCACAGTTGCATGAGTTACGGCAACAGCGTCAGTGGCGGATGGACGCCGAGCTTGGCCGGAAGATGAAACAACTCGGACCCGATTTCCGGTACGAGGAGGATACGGTCCGGGCGCCGACGCCCGTCCTCTCCGATGAGTTCGCATGGAACGTCGCGCACGCCATGAACGCAGGAGTCGACCCGGCCGTCCTGGCGTTCCACGCTACGGACATGGCCGTGACGCTGGGAGCGAGCGGTCCCAGCGAAATCGCGCGGGCGGCCACGCGGATCGCCGAGGTTGCAGCGGACCCGCTGGGCTATCCAATGAGACCACATCCGGCGCTGGCCGAGGACGACGATTTTTAGCACTACGAAGGATTATTCGATGCACCGGTCCATTCGCTCATGGCCGCGTTCAATCGCACTCGGCACAGTTTGCACCCGAGGATTTCTAGATTTTTTCGACATTTGTTTCCTGGCGGTTGGGACACCGTTAACCATTCTTTGGCGTTGAAATCGAAGTAGTTCGAAAAGGCCGAATACGTTTCGCTGCAACCCCGATCTTTTCGCCGTGATGGTGAGAAGTCATTCGGTCTTCGCGGGAAAGTAACGTCGCGATTTATCCTGAGGGGCGGAAATGGGCGGTTGTGTTGGAAAGATGAGTGCAAGCCACGAGGCACCGGTCGAGTGGCACACCGAATGGCACGCCGACGAGCCGACGACGAGCGCGCCTCGCGCGCCGCGAGCATCGGGGATGCTGGCAGGTCTTGCGCCGCGCAGTACGCTGCCCGATGGCGAACTGCAACTGGGCGGGTACCTTCTGGACCGCCAGATCACCGGACGGCCGGTGGAGGGCGACGATTTCGAGAACCTCGTGCGTGCGAACGAGACGGTCATGCAGACGCGTGAGGCGCTGGCGTATGGCCGCGGGAACATGACCGACGACGTCGACTACAGCAATGGGGTGAGTTCGATTCGAACGGCGGCCGGCCGCCGGGCCAGGAAGAACCTTCCGCACACATTCGACCACCCGGTTCGCGTCGCTGCGAGCTCGTTGGCCGCGCAGGCCGGCAACTGCGGAGAGCATGCTCATGTAGCGGCCTTTTTGCATGCCGCCAAGCTGAGGGAGGGCCAGCAGGTCTGCGTCGTGACCGATGAGACGGACGACCACAGTTGGGCCGAGTTGCGCGGCGACCACGCTGACCGATCCCATCACGTCATCATGGACCCGTGGGGCAAAGGCCCTGCCATCTTCGCCGACGACGGCGCATCTTCGAGTAACGGGCATGAGTTAACGGTCGAGCACCATTACGATCGGACAACCGGCGCCAAGGCACATGCTCAGATGAGGAAGCTGCACCGCCGACATGGTCGTCAACTGAAAAGTGATGTGCGCGAAGCGATGAACGCACTTGGGCCCAATTTCCGGTACCCGGAGTCTTCGCTCTGGCCGGCGACACCGGTCGTCTCGGGTGCGTTCGCACAGTGCGCAGTGGACAGAATGATCGAAGAGCCCAACCCGGCCTATCTGGCGCCTCCCCCGGAAGACGGGGGGCACGGGTGGGCAACGCCGATACCGACGAATGAACGCTGGATGGCGCCATTGCGCCAAGAAATTCACGCGACCGAAACGGCGCGTACGTTGGGCGCCCGCGATCTTCGCGATATCACCCGTGCAGCCACGCGTATCGCCGATGTCGCGGTGGATCCGCGCGACTATAACCTGCCGTCGCACCCGGCACAGTATGCGCCCGAGGATTTTTAGCGTGACAAGAGAAGGGACGGCCGAACAGCCGCTCCGCGTTAGAACCGGTAATCGAGTTGAAGGTGAACCATCGAACCCACGCGCAGTTGCGTCGATGCGTCGCCCGAAATAGACCACGACGGGCGGACCTGTGCGCGCACGCCGGCGCCGATCGAAACGATGTGATGCGCCAGCGGTGCGCCCGGCGAGGCGAAGGCCGTGCCGTCTTGGGTAAAGACGGTCACCGAGCGGTTTCGATTTGCCAACTCGTACGCGTAGTCCACGTCGACATGAACGCTCACGGGTTCGGCCATCGTGCCGAAGGCATGCATCAGCGAGAGGCCGAGGTAGGGCTGCGCACTGTGTACGGTGTCGGCGCCGACTGCGAGATTTTGTCCGTTGCCGCCTGATTCAGCGAAACCCTGTCCATGCAGCCATGCCCAATGCAGTCCGGCATGCGGCTCCAACACGGTATGGCTGCCGATCTCGAACGGTATGCCGGCTTGCGCCGAGCCGCTCAGCGACTGAAGGTGGTTGCTGCCTTCCGGCGTGCCGTTCGGGCCGGGGGCGAGCGGCCGCTTCTCGCTCGCCCAACTGAAGCCATAACCGAAGACGCCCGATGCCTCGACCGGGCCGAACATGCGACGTCCGTAGATCGCGAAGTGCAGCGTGTCGAGTTTGCCGGTGCTGGGCGTAGCGCTTTCGCTGATCTCGTCGTGTTCGTAGCCGATCGCGCCGCCCACGGTTCCATTGCCGATCTCGTGATCGAACCCTGCGGCAAAACCCGAGCGATGGGCGCCGAACGCAGAAGCCGCGCCGTCGCCGTCGGCGCGTGCGTAGCCGTCCATGAGCGTGGCCCATGCGCTGTTGCGTTTGCCTGCGCGATCGATGGTGGGGGAAGTCGCAAGGTGACCCATCAGCGCCGCGTCGAACGCGCGCTCGCCCAACGCCGCCGTCGAAGCGAGCGCCGTATAGATACTCGTGTCGAGCGGGGCGATCGTGACCGGTGGGGCGAACGGCGCGAGCACGAGATCGACCTCGCTGGCGCTGTAGTCCAGCGAGGGCGTGAGACCTGACAGATCGACGCCGGGTTGGGTCACATTCGATAGTCTGTCGAAGCGGCCTCCGACGTTGTTCGCAGTCAGGATCGCATAGCGGCGTGCCGAGTAAGTACCTGGATCGTAGACCATCTGCAGGCCGCCGCCGAGCGCGGCCGTGCCCTGAACTTTGAGCTGCGAAGCGGAGGTCGGGCTCAGCTCGATCACGAGCGTGCCGTTCGTATTTTGCGTGTAGTTGCCACCGATGGTCAGCGTGCCGATGGTACCGCCCGGCATCAAGACGCCCCCGTTGGCGACGTTATCGCCGACCAAGCCGTGGCCGCGCAAAGCGCCTGCTGAAGTGACCACAACGTTGCCGCCCAACGATGCGCCCGCATTTCCGATGTCGCCGATCATCAGCGTGCCGGAGGTTACGGTCGTCGTGCCGGCGAACGCATGGTTGTCGCCCGTCACGATGGTCGTGCCGGCGCCTTGCTGCGAGACAGCGCCGTTGCCCGTGAGGCTGCCGTCGAATGTCGTCGTGCTGGTTGGAGCGAAAATGACGGTGCCGTTGTTCATAATCGCGCCGCCCTGGCGTACGGCGGTAGGCTGTACCATACCGCCGCTCGATACGGCTTGAACGCCGCCACTCGATATCACGGAACCGAGCGCCACGCCGCCCGATGCGACGCTTTGCACGCCGCCGGTGGAGACGACAGTACCCGAGATGATGCCGCCGCTATTCACGGTTTGCACGCCGCCCGAATTGACGGTTGCGCCCATTACGAGGCCGCCGCTCGTGACGAACTGGGTCCCGCCACCGTTGACTGTGGTCGCGCTTGCGACGCCGCCCGAAAAAACGTTTTGCAAGCCGCCGCTATTGATCGTCGTGCCGGTGACCGTGCCGCCGGCGTAGACAGACTGAATTCCGGCGCTCAGCAAGGTGGTGCCGGCAGCGTTGCCGCCCGACGAGACGTATTGCGCACCGCCACTCACCGCGGTGCCGAATACCGCGCCGCCGCTACTGACATATTGACTGGCGCCTGCCCCAAGCGTCGTCGCGCTGGCCACCCCGCCCGACGATACGAACTGCGTGCCGCCAACGACCGTCGTGCCGACGACCGCCCCCCCCGATACGTCCTGCTCTGCCGCGCTGCCGCTGACGACGGTGTTCGTCACCGTGCCTGCGTTGACCGATTGCAGACTGTCGTTGATCCGGCTCTGATCGACAGATCCGCCGATAACGTTCTGGTAGCTTCCGCTGTTGACTGCGGTGCCAATCACCGTTCCACCGTCGATTTCTTGGTAGCCGTTGGTGACCGTCGTACTCGTGACCGTGCCGCCCGAGACGTATTGCGCGCCGAAATCGTTGACGGTGACCCCGCTCGCCGTTCCGCTATCGACCTCCTGGAAGCCGGCGTTGTTGACCGTGGTATGCGTCGCGGCCCCACCGAGAACGAACTGTCCGCCGCCGCTATTGACGGTGGTGGTGTCGGCCGCGCCGCCCGTGAAAATGCCCTGCTGCCCGAAGTTGTTGATGGTGGTACTGGAAGCCACGCCACCGGAATTGATCGTTTGGAAGCCGCCGTTGAGGGTCGTGGAAGTGGCGAGCCCACCTGAATTGACGGTCTGTGTGTTCCCGCCTCTGAGCGTGAGCCCAGCGCAGGACGAAGGGCAGGTGTACTGCGCGAGTGCCGATTGAACGAGCAGACCGCGGGCAGCGAGCGACGCGAGCATGAAGGTCAGCAGTCTCGACGACGTGCTGCGTTGCCGGTGGAATCGATGAGCGCCGGACTGCCCGTGAACGAATCTTGGTTTCATGCCCGCGCCTCCCTTATCGTTTTTCCTGGCCGCACGTAGTATGTGGATCCCCGCGGGCCCGCAAAGGGACGAACTCGTGCGAACCGGCTGCAGGGCATGATCCGGCGTCACATGGAAATAATATGACGATTGCAAGCCCTGAATAGGCCGTGTAACTACGGGTTGCATTGCGGCTGCAATGCTGCATCCGCCGGTGAGCCTTTTTCGTGCCTGAAGCACGTCGATATGCCGAATCCATCTGTTCGCAATGCGGCTGTCCGAATGGCGGATAATCGATCCTTATCGCGGCTCGGCCCGCTTTTCTAAAGCGTTTATCGATGCTCGGTCCTCAATCCCCTCACTGCCCTCCGCCGGCGGAGCCTGTTTCCGGCTGCCAAACTGCATCCGCCATGTCGCTGATCGAACCTGTCGCGCCAAGCGCCGGCATCGAGGCGCCGAAACCCGCTTTCCCCGCACCGGCTGAGGTTGCCACTCAGTCCGGACCGAACGGAATTCGTTTCGATTTCAACGACGGTTGCCGCGTTGCCGTGCCTGCCGGCGGCTGGCGTGTGAGGCTGCGCGATATCGATACCGATAACGTGTTGTTCGAAACCGAACTCGAAGCGGGTTGGGTCATGAGCACCAAGAAGTACTACGTGCGCTTTTGCATCGAGGTCGAGCCCTGCAGCGGCGCGCCCAGCGATCCGCCGTCGTTCGTCCATCGTTATGACGCAGCGGGGCAACAGGTCTTGATCCAATTCCCTGTCGGCACGATCGGCGACGTCGTGGGATGGCTGCCCTATGCCGTAAGGTTTCAACGCCGGCATGGCTGCCGGCTCACGTGTGCAATGTCGGACAAGCTGATCCCCTTGTTCGCCGCTGCCTATCCGGATATCGAATTCATCACGCACGAACAGGTGCTGCCCGAGCGTTTTTACGCGACCTACAATCTCGGGCTCTACTTCGACGATGCCGACTTTACGCGTCAGCCCTGCGATTTTCGGCTCGTCGGGTTGCACCGGACCGCGGCCTACATCCTCGGTGTCGATCCCGAGGAAGACGCGCCGCGCTTGGCTCTGGCGGACGAGAGCCGGCCGATCGAGGCGCCCTATGTTGCGATAGCGGTTCAAAGCTCGACGCAAGCGAAATACTGGAATCACCCCACGGGCTGGCGTGAAGTCGTGGCCTTTCTAAAGGATCACGGTTACCGCGTCGTATGCATCGATCAAAAGCCGACGCACGGGGTAGGCTACGTCTGGAATCACATTCCCTATGGCGCCGAAGACGAGACGGGCGATCGGCCGTTGCAAGAGCGCGCACGGTGGCTGCGTCATGCGAGCCTCTTCATCGGCCTATCGAGCGGCCTTACGTGGCTGGCTTGGGCATCGGGTACGCCCACGGTCTTGATTAGCGGCTTCACGCACGCGACGAATGAGTTCACGACGCCTTTTCGCGTCATCAACTATCACGCCTGCAATAGCTGCTGGAACGACGTACGGCAGCGTTTCGATCATCAGGATTTTTTCTGGTGCCCGCGTCACAAGGGAACGCCGCGGCAATTCGAATGTACGAGGCTCATCACGCCCGAGCAGGTGAAGTCCGCGGTGAAGCGGGTTCCCGGTTTTGCGAATCCGCCGCGCCAGCGGTAGGCTCGCTAGCGGCCTCGCGTTTTCGCTGCGTGTTCGAACGATCGCGCGCCCCGGGCTTTAGGCTGCCCACGCCTGCGCTTTGATATCGCGCATCTACATGCTGCCAACGCCGGCCTCGAGGACATTCAGATTTACATCCTATGAAACACATTAATACGACTCGTCTGAGCGATCATGGTATGTTTCTGCCAGGCCCGTTTTAGCCGCGCGGCCCTTTGCGCGGCATGCCTGAACTTTGCAGGTAACGCATGAAAAATGCTTCGCGCGAATCGCTGAACGACATACAGGCGCTGCGGCGGGAGAACGATGCCTTGCGTGAGGCGCTGCAGGCGCTCGAACGGCAGTTGGCTCAAGGCGATGAGCGCCCCGCCGCCAAAAACGAGGCGTTACTCGAAACCGAGCAACGCTTCGATCTCCTCTTCGAACACTCCGGCGACGTGCTCTTTTTGCTGGAGTCGACATCGAACGGGCGGTTGCGATTATTGCGGGTTAACCCCGCCTGTGCGCGATTGTTCGGCGCGCCGGCTGCCGAACTGGCCGGCGTGTTCGTCGACGATACGCAACTGAGCGATCTTGCCGACTTCATTTACGGCGCCGCCTGCCGCTGCATGACTCGGCGCGAGGCGTGCGAAGACGAACGCACGATTGAATCGGCCAACGGATGCCGCGATCTCCACGCGGTGCTGCTGCCGCTGTGCGATGCCTCGGGCCAGGTTCGGCGCATTCTCGGCATCGCGCGCGATGTGACGTGCGATAAGCGTACCGTCTCGCTCGAGGCGGTTCGAAACGAACTAGAAGGGCAGTTTCGCAGCCTGGCGGAAAGCAGCTCCGACATCATTTGCCGATACGATCGCGCGTGCCGTCTCGTGTATGCGAACTCGGGGCTGACGGCGCTGATGCGCAGGCCGCTGCAGGACCTTTTGGGCAAGACCCCGAACGAGCACCAACCCGACCGGCGGCTGGCGCCGTATCAAGCGTTGCTCGAGCAGGCGATCGAAACCGGAAGTCAATGCGACATCGAATTGAGGCTGCCCGATACGGGGAACGGCCCTCGCTACCATCACATCCGCATTTTCCCGGAGCGCACGTTATACGGCGAAACGGTCGGCGCGCTCGCACTCGGCCGTGACGTGACCGAACGCAAGCTAGCGGAAGACCGGCTGCACGCGAGCGAGCAGGCCTTTCGCGCCGTCGTCGAGCACTCGCCCGATTACATCGCGCGTTACGATCTGAGCTTCCGGCGCATCTACGCGAACCCGGCGTTGCGTTCGCTCACGAAGGAAGATGTCGTCGGAAAAACACCCGCGGAAACGGGGGCGTTCGTCGACCCCGTGCGTTACATGCGCAGCTTGCGCACAGTGGTGGAGACACGTCAGGCAGTGACGGAAGAGGTTCGCCTGCGCGATGCCGCCGGGCGAATTCGCTGGGGGCACATTCGGATCGTTCCGGAGTTTACGCCGAGCGGCGAGGTCGCGAGCGTGCTCGCGATTAGCCGCGATGTCGACGATCTGAAGCGCAGTGAGCAGTTGTTCCGCACGTTGACGGAAAATTTCCCCGATATGATCGGCCGCTTCGATGCGGACGGCCGTTATTTGTACGTGAATCCGGCTGTGACCAAAGCATTCGGGATCGCACAGGACGCGATCGTCGGAAAGGCGCTGGGCACGCTGGAGATCGACGGTTCGGCGGAACTGATCGCGAGTATTCGCATCGGCATCGAGAGAACTTTCGCGGAGGGCGTGTCGAACGAATCCGAGGCGCGCTGGTATTCCGAGTCCGGCGTACGGGTGTTCGAGCTTCGGCATATTCCCGAACACGATTCCGAGGGACGTGTCGTCAGCGTACTCGGTGTGGCGCGCGACATTACGTGGCTGCGAGCAATGGAAACCGCGCTTCGCGATAGCGAACGCGCATTTCGAACATTGGCCGAGAATGCACCGGACCCGATCATTCGGTACGATCGCGAGTGCCGTCGTATCTATGTCAATCCGGAATTCGAGCGCGTGTGCGGCCGCGATGCGGCGGTGCTGCTGGGCAAGAAAGCCGGAAACGTGCTCCATGCCCCCGCGGCGGTCTCGCGTCGATTTCGCGATAAGTTACGGGCCGTCATGCGAACGGGCGTGGCGGCCAAATTCGAACTGAACTGGGATACGCCCACCAAGCCGCAATGCTGGTCCGTGCAGCTCGTACCCGAGTATGACGCCCGCGGACAGGTGCAAAGCGGGCTGACGATTTGGCGGGACATCTCCGACCGCAAGGAAGTGGAGCAGCGCCTGCGCGAGTCGTACGACATCCTGCGCGAGCTGACTTCACGGCGTGAGACCGCGCGCGAGGAAGAGCGCAAGCGTATCGCGCGCGAACTGCACGACGAACTCGGGCAGCAGTTGACGGCCTTGCGCATGGGGGCATCGACGCTTCGTATCCGATTCGGACCGGATAATCCCGAGCTGACCGAGCAAGTGCAAAAGCTGTTGGAACTGGCGGACCAGACGATGCAGGTCGTTCGCGATGCGGTGTCCTCGCTGCGTCCGGGCGCGCTCGACGCGGGCATCGCGGCCGCCCTCGAATGGCTGACCGCGGAATTCTCGCGAGGCACTCAGATCGGCCATTCGCTATCGGTGCCCGATGAGACGCTGCCGCTCGCCGAGGAGCGCGCCATCGCGCTGTTCCGCATCGTTCAGGAATCGCTCACGAACGTCGCGCGCCACGCGCGGGCCCGTCATGTATCCGTGACGCTCGAGCGCGTCGGCAACGACTGTCTTCTTCAGGTACGCGACGACGGCTGCGGATTCGATCCGGTGGCGACACGCAAGCGATCGTTCGGTCTAGCCGGTATGAAGGAGCGGATGCTGATGCTCGGCGGTAACATCGATATCGTGAGCGCGCCGGGTAAGGGAACGGCGATCAAGGTCGAATTGCCGATCGGCCAGGCGGACGATGCCGCCGTCGACCGGATTGCCGAGCGAGCTTAGGGAACGCTGTTAAGGCTCCCGCTCAATTGCACGCTCGGGTACCGCTGCTCACGTGTCGCTGTATTGCAATGCCTGTGTCGAGCAGTCGAACACCACCGAGTAGGTCTTCACTTCGCACCATTGTTCGAAGAGCGCTTTCGTTCGTGCTCGAGGCCATCGCCCCGTATCCTCGCTCCAGTCACGCAATACCCGCTCGAACAACCTCTCCCAGTGCTCATCGAGCCACAGTGCTCCCGGCGCTTCGAATTCGTCCGCTTGAGTCGGGATCAGAAACACATTGGGGTCCGCCCGCGCAACGTCGAGCGAGACGGAAGGGCGCGCGCCCATGCTCGGTTGGTTGACCCACTCGATCAGCGGCGCCTTCGGCAATACGACCACGACTACCCGGTTCAGAACGAATAGCGGTTCTTCTATTATCTTTTCCAATTCTGTATTCCATCGAGAACGGTCATGCAACGCCGGCGCGCACTATTACACGGGTCTCGGCGGGCTTGAAGTCGGCTCAAGCGGATTTTCTTGTCAGGACTTCCTTAGGGCGTACGGGCGAATGCACGCAACTCGCCGAGCAACGCAGCATCGATCTTGCCGCGATGCACGGACCCCAACGCGTTCGCCATTTGTTCCCATTTGGCGCCGAGCCGTCGATGGGCCTCCGTTTTGACGTGGGCGGCCGTGAGTCTTCTGAACGCCACCGTGCCTGCCGTTGCGGCATCCATGAGTTCGGACGTATGCAAATGCACGAACAGCGGGCGCGCCGCCTCGCCGCTCGCAAGCGGTTTCGGCTGGATCGTCATTTCGAAGAGCGTGCCTTTGTTTTCCACGTCGCCGTCGGACGGCAATCGAAGCGGGGCGCCGACGCGCTCGAGTTGGTTCAATTGCAACAAGCGTTTCAAGTGCTTGGCTTTCGGACACGCGAGCGCTTTGAGTGCGTCCGATTCCACCGTGGCGATGTGTTGGTGAATCACCGTCAGCGCGTCGAGCCGGTCCGTCAGTTGTTCGATTCGCGCCGGGGCGGCAGACGCGCCGGCCGTTGCGCGGCGCAATGTCTTGCGAACGTTGTCGATGTCGCCCAGCCAGCTTTGCACGGCATTGCGGGCGTACTGCGCGGATTCGATGGGATCGAACGATGGGCTGCGCATCTGTTCCAGCGTGCTCGAGTCTTTCCCGAGCGCACGCGCGATCGATACGACGTCGCCGTCGACGCTGCGCGCTAGATCGCGGTAGCTGATTGCCGGTGTCCGAGCCGGAGCGGGTTCTTGCGTGGGTGCGGGTCGTCCACTCGGTGCGCTGCGTTCGGCAGCCGCGCTTGACGCCGCAGGCGTACGAGCGCGCCGGCGCGATGCGCTTGCCGTTTGGCGTTCCTGGCCCGAATCCCCGGACGAGTCGGCGCGCGTGTCTTCGGCATTGGGCGTTGGCCGTGCCTGGACAGCATGGGCCGGCGTTGCCGCACTGGATGGCGATGCGGCCGCGCCGGGACGTGCTTCGTCGCGCACCTGGCGCAAGTAAGCGCCATATGTCTGAAAGGCACCGGCCGCCTCGAGCGCGCAGCGCCAAAGAGGCGAGTCGTCGTTCGCATCGATACGGGAGGCCGCTTCGATACAGAGCTGCTCGCTCAGCGCATCGACGCCGTCCAGGTAGGCCGATGCGACCACTTTCGCATCGGCGAGCTGCTTCGGATCGACCTCGCGGGCTCGATCGATGACATCCCATGCCCCTTGCACAACCGGCGCATCCCCGACCGCTTGCATCGATCGGGCATTCATTCGCCCCAAGATGCTGTCGAGCGAGGTGCCGAACAACTCGAGCCGCGCGACGTTCAGTTGGATCGAGAGGCTATTGACATCGCGTGTGACGGATTGCGCGACGATCTTCGCAAGCCGCGCGAACTCGCGCAGGGCATCGTGTGTCGCGCCTTGCGCTTGCGAGTGAGGAAAGTCGTCCACGATTTGCTCGTATCCGGCGAGTTTCCCGCGGGTGTCGGACAGCTTCTGTAGCGCGAGCGCGATGAGGGTGGCTTGCCCCGATGGCGCTTCCGAACGTGCAGGCTGTTGCGCGCCGGCCGGCCGATGAGAGGGACCGGCCGTTTCGCCGGCGGTGGATACGTTCCGTGCGCCGGGCTCGTCTACCGGCGCGCGTACGTTGTCGACCTTCATGCCGGTGCTTTGCCATTGCTGCATTTGGCCGCTCAGCGCGAGAGTTCCCGCTTCGGCCGCTTGTAGCAGGTATCGATGCAACTGCGCCTTGATGGCTTCGTAGCCTTGCGGCGGCTCGAAATTCAGTGCGTTCGCGCTGTCGAGCGCTTGCAAGCCGCGAACTAGGTCGGCGATGACGGCGTCGGCCGAAGCGAGCGTTGCTTGCGGATCGGCATGGCCGCCCAAGGCCCTGCTCAATTGCCACTGACTGCCGTGCCGTTGAGCGGCTTCGACCGCGGCGACATATTCGGCGATTTGCGCTTGCTCGTTGCGAGTCACCGTACGGTGACCAAGTAGCGTCGCGACGCCGGCACGGCGTCCGGTTGCGGACGAAGCCGCTGCGGCTCGGCGCCCTTGCAATCGGTTCAACGCTTCGGGGCGAGCGGGTGCGTTCGGCTCGCCCGCGCGGGAGTGGTCTGCCGCGGCGGCGGGCGCGGGCGTTGCGGATGACGATGCGTCGCCCGGGTCTGCGGACGGAGTGGGGCGCGCGCGGCCGATTCGATCATTGGACATGCCGGCCAGTATCGAACGCCAATGAGCCGAAGGGGCGAGCGCAAGGCGAAATTGACGAGCCGCGAGCGAAACGGCTGAGCGGCGATGGAATGTGCGGACTTGGGTGCGCCGTCCTACACGCGCCGACGATTCGTCGTTGGCATGGGCTTTTCGCTGCAAGAGGCGCAATCGATCGATGGGGGCCGCTATCGTCCCGACAGAGCGACGCGTTCGCCTGTGATTCCGGCGAACGAGGATCCATCGCGCTGCTCCCGCGAAAGGCCGGCCGTGCGAACACGTGACGGCCACATCCACCATCGAGGCCCTCATGAACGTGAATGTTTCCAGCAACAGCCAAGTCAACATCGATCAGCCCGGCGATTCCGAATCCAAAACCAAGTCGTCCGGCGACACGGGTGTTACCGCCGACTACGAGGCGCTTTACGAATCGGCAATGACGTCGCTCGAGAAGATGCTGCAGTCGGTGCTGGGTGAATTGTCGAAAATCGGTTCCGCACCCGACACCGGTGCTTCGGGCACCCGCGCTCCGGCACAGGGCACGCAAGCAGCCGATGCGACGAAGCAGGCAGCCCCCAGCATGACCACGCAGAGCGCAGCCGGGGCCTTGGCCGCTTACATGCATGAGCACAACGTCAATACGCTCAATCCCGATCAGCTTTATCAGTTGGCCTATAAGCCGGCCGCCGGGACGCCCCCGGAAGTATCGCAGGCCGCGAAGTTCATGCTGCAGAACCCCGATGCGTTCAACAAGATCGAAACGCATGACGTGGCGGGCTCGGACGGCATTGCCGGCGTGAACGACTTCGATTGGGCCGCGCAAGGCGGCTTGTCCGCTTCGGGCGACGCTCAAACGGGTGCGTCCGACGGCGGCCAAGCCGCGTTCGCCGGTGGGATCGCTGGCGCCGCAGGTGCGCTCGCCGCGTTCATGCATGATCACTCGATCATGAACCAGACGCCGAACACGCTCTATCAACTGGCCTACAATCCGCCCGCGGGCACGCCGTCGACGGTGTCGAAAGCCGCCAAGTTCATGCTGCAGAATCCCGACAAGTTCAACAAGCTGGAAACGCACGACGTGGCCGGTTCCGACGGGATCGCCGGTGTGAACGACTTCGACTGGGCAGCGCAAGGCGGCCTCGATCAGAAGAAGTGACGCAAAACAGCCCGCTCGGCTTCAGGCAACAAACACTGCCTGCGTCGAGCGGGTTCGTATCCGCGTTGCGGCGCGCCGTCGCTGGACCGAGCGCGTGACCCATCCTGCTTCGATCGGTCGGATCGATACGACCTCATGTGATACCGAATGTCTATCTCGCTCAATCGACTCACGCCCGCTTCCCACACCAACGCGTCTCCCGAACTACCCGGCGAGCGGCCGCGACTGTCCCCGCATTCGCCGTCGGTGGGCTCGAAGCGTACCGCCGCAACCGCGCAACTCGATGCGTTGTCGCCACGGAAGTCGGCCGAGTCGTCGGATTCGCACGCTGCGGCTCCTGCGCCGGGCCCGGCGAGCAAGCGCCCGAGAGTGGCGATGCAAGCGCTATCGCGTCTGTCCGCTCGGCCGCCGGTGGACGCAGGGTCGGCTGCTTCGCAGGCCGCCAGCAGTGCGCAGCGCCACGATGTCGAGCCCGATGAGATCGAACACCCGGTGTTGCGCCGGCACTTCGATGCCCACGCAAGCCATCGTCTGGAGGACATCGTCCATCGGCTGAACACCTTGCATCACGACTACGGTTCGGAACTGACGCCAAAGATGGTGGAACAACTCAGGCGTGAAATCAGCGAACTGCATCAAATCGCGAAGATGGTTCTCGATATCAGAAAGCGCTTAATGAGGCGTAAGAAATAAGGGCGAATTATTGAATTCAATCGGAGATATATCGCATGATAGAGCGAAATGTGGTGATTTGATTTTAATTGGAGGGTAGAGGAGGGGAGAGGGGCGGGAATTGAAAAGCGGGATCGAGAAAGCTGCTGCAGAGGCGTGAGTCTTTGGGGGGCGGCACCTTTACTGCCGGTACGACACAACGCAAAAAAGGGTGCGCCCCGCGCGGCGCGAGGGCACACCTAAGCGCTGCTAGTGCATTAGCCCTGCGTCAAGCTCTTGGCGTTCTTCGGACCCGATTCAGCGAGCTGGTCCTTCGTCATGTCGTTGTTGATCGCGTTTTCGAGCTGCGTTGCATAGTCTTGCAGCGCGATGCTTTCTGCCGTGTTCTTGCCCCAATCAGCCGCAGCAGCAGCGTTTGCACCGGATCCAACCGACGACGGAACGGAAAATGCCATGATCAACTCCTCGATTCAAAGTTTAGCCCTAAGCGGGCGGTGATTGCCATGGCTTCGCGGCTGCGAAGTATGGCCGATTCGTACTTTCGTACAAGTAACAACTTTCGGCTTTAGAGATTTTCTTCTCTGGGCCACGCAATGTTGTCTGCGTTGGATTGAAGTTTGCCCAAGTTCACAAGCCGAATTCCGTATGAGAACGAATTTTCTGGGACGATAGCGAATCGACGATGTGACGAATAGACTGCGATTCGTTCGGTGAACTCCATTCGAAACGATAGGGCGCCTGTTTCGCCTCGATGTGTTCGATTTCGTCGTATTGGCGGGTATGCGATATCGATGCGCAATAAGCTTTTGATTTCCTCGATCTCCATCGTCGCACGCGTGACCGTCGATTCTTCCAGCGGCGCTCGGATGATGGTCGAGGGCTAACGGAGGCAGTCATGGATATCAACCAAACGCATGCTTCGAGCGCGCGGAGCGAGCCACAATCGCCGAGCGAAGAGTCGCGCAGTCCCGCTCACGCCGCAGCATCCACCCCGCCCGAGGCGACGCAAGAGCCCGCCGGCGCATTAGCGTCGCTCGCCGGCCACCGGCGATCGCGCTCGCCCGATGCGTCTGAGGCATCCGAGCGGACGGACCCTTCGGGCGGTGCGCAGCGGCCGCGCAAGAAACTGCGCACGGCACACGGCGTACGCTTCGCGGAGCCTGCGAGCGAGGGGAGCGCGAGCGCGGCCGGGCCGTCTTCGTCGCAACCCATGGCACGTTTGCGCGCGATGCCGCGGCATGAGGCCGACGATCCGGAGCAGCGCAGCATCAACGAACAGATCGCTCGAAACCAACGCGCGCTGATCGATCGCCTGCATGTGGAGCGGCAACCCGCAGCGGCGCTCGTGCGGCGAGATTGGGTCTTGGCGGAAGCCGGACGGTATTTGACGGCCCCGGACCATCACAGGTTACTGAACGACGTCCTGCATTTATCCGAAGAAGAACGTGCCGAGGTCGCGCGATTGCTACCGCCGGGGCTTGCCGGTGCCTACCTGTCGCGCGACGAGCAAGCGCTTGCTCATTCGCTTGGCGGCGGTACTCCCGATGTCGCCTTGAGGCGCGCCGGCTGGATGATGCGCGCCGGCCTCGCGAGCAGGCATTTCCCCGGGGCGGTGCGCTCGGAACCCATGTCGCGCACGATCGAGCAAGCCGAGGCCGATCTTCGCGAGCACTTCGAGCATGGTGGGCCGAGCTCGCAGGCGAACGCGGTACTCGATTTGGTCGCGTCGGCGTTGTGCGCGCCGACGCTCGAAGACGCTCACCGTCTCGCGCAGTTGGTTTTGCAGCCGCACTATTTTCGCGCGCTACCGGATAGCCAGCGGGCAACCGCGCTTTCGTTGCTCTGCCAAGGTCTGCTCTCGGTCAACACGGTTGCTTGGATCACGCTCTCTTCGGCCGCAAGCGGCCCCGTAGCGGGCGATGCGCCCGCGCCCGCCGCCAACGTGGATGCCGCGAGCATCGCCGCCTTCGCCGGGCTCCATCGAAACGGCCTTGCCGAGATCATTCCCATGCTGCTCGGGGCGGCTCGCGGCACAGCGTCGATGACGTCGAGCGCCGCATATGGCATCTTGTTCCCCGTAGCACAGATGGTGGGGCGCGGTATGCCGGATTCGCAGGCCCAGCGCGCCCTACTGGATCTCTACGAGCATCTGCTCGCTCATGTCGATGGGCCCGAGCGAGGCCAATCCTATACAGACCTCTCGGGGATGATCTCCGCGTTTGGCGAGCCCGGACTGCGCCGCCGCGCATTCAATCTCGTCACGCAACATCGCCCCGGTGCAGCTCGCACGAACGATTGGCTGGCTCACTTGGACGCACCGGCGAGAACCCGCGTGCTCCTGACCGTGATCTATCAGCTGAACACGCTGGGCGATGAATTGCGCGACGACGCGTTCGGGTTGCTGCTCGATCAAACGGCGCCGGGCGCAATCGAGCGGTTTCCCGGCGACGCTCGGCAACGGCTGCTCGAACAGGCGCGCGAACTCGAGGCGCCGCCGGGCGACAACATAAGATTGCTCGCTGTCGTCGGACGCCTGCTCGATCATGCACCCGTCGACGACATCGTGCTGTCGCTGGGGGTGCTTTTCGGGCACGCGGACGAAGCGGTCGAAGACGATGCGCTCGAAGAGGCGGTATGGCAACTGTGGGACAGGTTCCTGCCGTTGCTTCCGGCCGATGCTAGCGCGCACTTGCTCGCGCACGCGGTCGCCGTCGACACGGCTTACATGCAGTTTGCCATGCGCCGCTTCGCCGGCGTCGACGCAACGCGGCTGCATGCCATGCTCGGAGCACTAAACGACGCGAGAAGCGCACCGATGGCGAACGATCTCGTCGAACGTGGCATCGACGATGCGGACGCGCTTCATGCGACTTTGCAGACCATCCTCGCGGAACGGCCACCGGCGCAGCGTGCCGCGGCCGCATCCTCGATCGCTCAAGTGCTTGCCTGGGCCGCGATGACGATGCCCGAGCCGGCGCGTCCTCAGGCGGTAAGAAACAGCGTGCGAGAGGCGCTGCGCATCGTCAACGATACGCCGGTGCAGGCGCGCGCCGCGGTGCTCGCCGCCTACCTGCGGCCGGAACCCGCGCAACGGGTCGGCCCCGTGGCTTACCAATACCTGGCAAGCGCGATGTTCTCGGGCAATTCGCAGCAGTTTCACCGATGGCTCGACACGGTGCCTGCAAGCGACAGGTTATCGATGGCGACCGGCGTTGCACGCTTGCTTCCCTCCGTGCGGGGGCAAGCGCCGGCTGCTCGCGCCGTCACGGTCGTCGAGGGGCTCTACCCGCGGTCGCTCGAATCGTGGAGCGATCATCATGCGTTGGTGGGGGCGTTGACGGACACGCTCGCGCGTTGGCCTGCGACGTTCGACGTCGAGCGTCTGCGCCTCGGCGCCATGATCGAACACGGGGTTCGCGCACTCCCGCCGGGCGCCGAGCACGCGCAAGTACTCCATCACCTCGCCATGGCGGCGCGGCAGTTTCCGCGAGGGTCGTCGTCGAGCGGCGAAGCGGCCCCCGGCACGCACGCATGGGCAATGCGGTTGATTCAGTCGGAACTCAGCCGCACCGACGACGCAACGCGTGAGCGCGTCTTGCGCGAAATGGAGGAGTAACGGCGGGGCGTCAACGCGGCCGCGACGCGCGCGGCCGCGCCCTAGGCGCGAATCCAGATGTAGTCGCCGTTGGCGAGATGGCGGAACATCTCGTCGTCGGAAAGCAGAATGTTTTCCCGCCAGTACCGCCCATGCTCGACATAATGCTCGATCAATTCGACCAGCCATTGTCCGTCGGTATTGGCTTCGAGCACGGCGCGCACGACGAGCACCACGCCCCCGGTATTGGCTTCGACACCTAGCTGCGCTTGATCTTGCGCGTAGACGGAAAGGTTGGCCTCGAGCAGCAGCCGAAAAACGCGCAGCGTGCGCCCGCCCGACACCACGCCGAATTGGAAATTGACGTAGATCGCCGCGGGGTCTTCCTTGTAAAAATCGATCGCGACGTCGAAGTCGTCGATCGCGATGACGCCGCGTTCGATGACGAGATCGGCGTTACCGATTCCTCGCAGGCTGCAGAGCTCCCGAATGAGCTGGTTCCGACGTTCGAGGCTCATGGGGCGGCCGCCTTTCTAGATCGATCGCGACCGAACGTCGGATCGCCGTTGCGCACGCGTTATTCGGGCCGCGCATCGATGGCGGCGCGACATAGTTGCGCTGCCGCGCTCAGCCCGTCGGCGACGGTCGTTGCATGTTGGCGCGCCATCGGATCGGCTAGTTTGACGGCCTGGATGGCAATGCCGGCCGCCGCGCGTTCGAGTCCCGTCGCGGCCAACGAGAGCGGCGCACGGTCGGAACCGGGGGTGTCCGCCAGCGTGCCGGCCTTGTCGATGGTATCGATCATTTCAGGCGTAATTGCGTCGTACATGATTAACCTCCGTTCGTTTAATGTGTTTCGGTGTGCGAATCGATGAATTGCTTGGTGCCGTCGCTGGCTTCCACGTATTGCAGGGCGTCCACGGCCAGCGCCGATTCGACGTTGGCCGGGGCCGCGAAGGCGTCGTTCAGCGCGAATCGCTGGTCGATGCGCGTGACCATCGGGGCCAAGTCCGTGCTCATCCGATCGAGTGTCTCGCGCACGGCAGTCGCGTTTCTGGCTACGCCGGTCACCTCGAATTCGCGGCGCCCGAGATAGCCGACCTTCAGCGCCGGCTCGTGCAGGGATTCGGCCAAGTCGCGCGCGATTTGATCCGCGCACCCGAGCCGCCAGACGATCTTGCCCGGCGCGACCGCTTCCAGCGCGGTGCGCAACGTTGCGTCGTGCGCGCTGTCAGGCACGATGCCGACGACGGCGAAGCGAGCGCCGGTCTGGGTGACCGTCACATCCGATGCATGCAGGCGATCGAGCACGCGCTGCACCGTAGCCGCGGTGGGGGCGGGCGGCGGGACTTCGAGGGCGTTCCTGCCGCGCGGGTGGAGGACGGCAGGCAATGCAATGCCGGCGCATCCGATCGCCATCAGCGCGATACCGGCGACGGCCGCCGCGTGGAGCCCGCGACGTGCCCCGGTACCGGGAGCGGGTCCCGATGCAGGCGCCAATTCATGGCTGGCCATGAGCGCCATCGGCGCCGATGCGGGATCGGGCGCCGGGGCAGATGAGGGCGACAACAGCGTTTCCAGCAATTCGATATCCGACGGCCATTGGGCGTCGGCGTCGCCCGCACAGAGCACCACGTTGCCGAAGCGATGCGGCTTGAAATCGTCCATGACGATGGCTTCGCCGGAAGCCTCGCCCGAAACGATGATCAAGGCACCGTCGTCGCGCCGGAGAACTTGCATGGCGTGCTGGTCCCAGTCGCTGATCTGGATATCCGATTGCTCGTCGTTTCCGATCACGGTCGGCAGCGCGTTCAGCGTAACGCGAGCCCCGGCGTGGCGGCCGGTCAGCAAACGTATTTCTTTGGTCATGATCGACTCCCTTTTGATGAAATGCCGCGCGTTGCGCGGCGGCGATTAGGCGGCAATACGGCGGCGGCTGAGCAGCGACTTCAAAATGGCGGTGCCTCGCGCGCGTTCGTCGTCCGTTCGCCGGCGTGTGAGGTTGAGCAGCAACAACGGCAGCAGCAAGTTGGCCGACTGCTGGTGTTGCGGCGCGGTGCCGGCCGGTTTTTCCACCGCCTGCACGAGGCGTTCGCGCACCTGCGCGAGCCGGGCCGGCGAAACGAGATCGCCACCCGGGAGCGCCAGGAACTCGAGCATGACCTTCAGCGGCTCGTAGGTCGAACCGGCGGTCCGCAGCGCGGCGGCCTGCGCCTTGCGCGCGTCGAGCAGCGCCTGCTCCGCGCTCATCCGGGCCGTTTCGGTTTCGTGTGCGCTGCCCGCGCCGCGTAGGAACTGCTTGCCGCGCGCGCCAGGCGCGGCGGTCACGTCGTCTTCGTTTTGCTCGCGCTCGTCGTCGTTGCCGCCGCTCGAGCCGGAATGTTCCTGCTGCGGGCGATCGCCCACACGCATGACGCTTTCCGAGGTCTTTTGTAGATACTCGGTGAGCATCATCAACAGTTCTTCGCTGGCGCCGGCCTCGTCGATGCCGTCCTGCGAATCCGCTCCGCGCCTGCGTTTCGTGCGAGAGCGGTTCGTCTTTTGGACGTGGTGTGCGTGATGATGCCGATGATGGGCCTGCTGCGTCTGCTGTGCGGACGGGCTATCGGAATCGCTCGCGTCGCCGACGGGGACGACGGTCGTGCCGGAAACGCGAAGGCGGCTCATGGGAACACCGTATGCATGACGGATTGCGCGAACTGCAGGATCGCCGATGCACCCCACGGCGCGGCGACGATGATGACCACGGTCACGACCAGGAACTTCACGCCGTGCGAGATCGTTGCGTCCTGCAGCGACGTGACGGCCTGCAAGAACGCGATCAACAAACCCGCGGCGGCGGCAACGCCTACCGCGGGCAGCGATACGAGCAAACACAACGTCAAGGCGTTGGTCGTCAAATGGGTAATCGCATCTGTATCCATACGTCACCTATAGGTGGAAACGAGCCCGTGAATCAGCGTGGACCATCCGTCCATCGATACGAACAGCAAGAGCTTGAAAGGGATGGCCACGTTGGTCGGCGTCACCTGCGATAGACCGAGCGCCATCAACAGGTTCGCCACGATCAGATCGATCACGACGAACGCCAGGTAGAGCAAGAAGCCGATCTTGAAGGCGGAGGTCAGCTCCGTCAGCGTGAAGGCCGGTGCCAGCACGATGAGATCGTCGGGTTTGAGCGCCGCGACCTTGTCCGCGGGCCAGATCTGTTGGGCCGAGCGCATGAAGAAGGCTTTCTCGCGTTCGTCCGTGTGCTTCAGCAGGAATTGGCGGAACGGCTCACGCGCGGCATCGAAGATCGGCATGACCTGGCTCGTCGCGCTCTGCTCGCTCGATACCTGCGCGCGATGCATGGCCTCCATGCCGACGGGCGCCATGACGAAGCACGTCACGATCATGGCGATGCCGTTGAGCACGGTGCTGGGGGGAACCTGCTGTACACCGAGCGCATTGCGCAGCAGGCCGAGCACGACGACGATCTTCGTATAAGACGTGACGACCATCGCGGCGAACGGCAGCAAGCCGAACGCCAACAGCGCGACCAGCAGCGAGGCGACATCAAGATTGTCTTTCATCGCTCGCCGCCATCCGTTCGATTTGCACGCCGAGGTTCTCGCCGACCGCTACCAGCTTGCCGAAGGCGAGCGTTTGCCCGTAGGAGACGAGCCGCACCGCGGCGTCCTCCAGCGGCAGCGGGAGGTCGAGCACATAGCCGGGTTGCAGCGCGCTCACTTGCGCGAGGCCTAGATCGACGCTGAAAAGCTCGACGTGTACCGGCATCTCCATCGACGCTACCGGCACCAGCGGCTCGGTCAGCGGGTGGTTCGATGCGCCTTCGAGCGGGTCGAAGTCGTCGGGTTGTGCGGTGGCCAGAGTCACGGGGGTCTCCAAAGTAACGGTGTTCGTATCGACGCGGACCGCGGCACACAAGTGGCGGCCGCGCGGCGCGCCGATACGCAGCGTCGCGCCCAGTAGCGGCTTGCCCGCCGCATAGGGCAGGGTCGGCTGCCATCCGAGCAGAATGTCGTTGCGGTGCAGGGAGGCCAGCATCTCGGGCGAGCAGCGGCGGCTGCGCAGCCGGATAGCACCGGCCAGTGTCAAGCCATCGAGCGTGTCGAGGGCGAGGTTGGTGTTCGCGCCGGATGGCGCCCAACGGCGCTCGAATTCGGCGGCCAGCGCGGGCGGCAACTCGAGTACCGCGCAGCGGCATTCGATGCCCGCGGCAATGAACGAAAGCAGCAAGCCGCGCTGGGTTCGTGCATCGCGAGCCGCGTTGAAAGAGCGAACGGCGGGCGCTGCCGCGTTGCCGGTGTCGAAGCATGCGAGCAGTTCGCCGAGCCAGAGGTTGGCCAGCGCGGCCGAGCGTATCGGGTCGCAATCGTGCGCGATCGTTTGCAGCATCGTGTGATCGGCAACATCGATGACGATCGTGACGGAACCGTGTGGGGTATCGACGATCATCGTTGCGCATGGTTCGCCGCGCACCTCGCCCATCCCGTGCAGCCGCAGGTCGTGCCGCGCGCCCGGATGAGCCGCGCCGCGCACGCCGAGCGCTCGCGTGAGTTGCGCGAGTTCGCTCGGGTAACGCGGCAGCTTGCCGTTGAGCGAGGTCGGGCGGGCTTCGAACATGATCCGGTGATCTCCTTGTCAAACGCTGGATGCGGCGACGTCGACGTCGATGTGTCGGCCCAGCGCATCGGCCAGCCGCACACGCAGTGCGTCGGCGTTATCGGAGATTAATTGCGACGCTCGCGCGTTCTGCGTTTCAAAGCGAATTGCAATGGACGACGGCGAAAGTTGGAGATGCAACAGCGTGTCGGGCAAGACAGCCGGGTTCATGGGCAGCGTCACGGCCCACGACGAATCGCCGCCCGCGCCCGACATCGAGCAAAAGCGCGCGATGCGATCGGCGAGTTCGCGTGTGAGCAAATCGCCATGCGCCGCTGCCGTGCAGGCGTGCACGATGTGCCGGCCGAGCATCGCGTCCTGCTCCGTCTGCCGCGCGTCAGGGGCCCGCTGGCCCTGCGTGCGTTGAAGTCGCAGCGTACGCGGCGCGCTCGTAGACAACGCTTGCGGGGCAGGGTCGCGAGCGGGGGGCGGCGATGCTGGCTCGGTGTGCTCCTTTGGGCCTATGGATTCGCCGCCGATCGAATCGCCCATCGCGCTATCGGCCGCTCCTTGCTCCGGCTCGTCTTGCGCGTCCTGATCGGAAGTACCGCCGCCACCGGAGGCGTCGAACGATGAGCGGGCTCCGGCTCCCGACTGCGCCGCCAGTAAGAGAGCGAATTGCGCGGCGGCTCCGGCCGATACGTCGCCTGGGCGGGAACTGGCCGTGGCCGTGGCGCCTGTGGCGGGCAAAATGCGAACGTCCCGCGCGTTGTGCGTGCGATTCGACATGGCGATGTCCTCGATGCTCAGAGGCTCAGGCGACCGACCGGCGTGAGATGCGCGTCGGAGCCGAGTTCTTGGAAGGAGTAGACGGGCAGGGCCGGGAAGCGGTGCTCGATCATTCGCCTCACGTAACGGCGAATGTCCATGGCGGTGACGATCGCCAGATGTTCGGCTGGCACGGGGCCGCAGATTCCTTCGAGATTGCCGAGCAGGGCGTCGATCGTAGCGGGTTCGAGCGCGAGGAAGTTGCCGGCCGGTGTCGGCTTGATCGATTGCCGAATCGTTTGCTCGACGTTCGGATCGAGCACGATGGTGGGTAGCTCGCCGGTGCCGCCCGTCGCGCGGTGTGCGATGAAGCGGCCGATATCGCCGCGAACGTACTCCGTCACCATCAGCAGGTCCTTTTCCTTCGGCCCCCAGATGATCAGACTTTCGAGAATCGCGCGCATGTTCCGAATCGGCACGCGCTCTTCGAGCATGCGGCGCAGCACTTCGGCAATGCGCTGCGCAGGCAGTGCTTTCTGGACTTCCGCGACGAGCCCGGGGTACTCGGTGCCGGCGCGCTCCAGCAGCCATTGCGTTTCTTGCAGGCCGACGAACAGCTTGGCTTCCGCACCGAGCTGCGTGATCGCGTGTCCTGCGATCAGCGCTTCACGGCTCACGACCGCATCGGCGGAATCGGGCGGCACCTTGGCGGTATCGATCCAGTAGCTATGCGCGAGCCCTGCCACGTTGCGCCGTTCTTCGCATTGCGGCCGCAATGCGTCGGGCGCCTCGCGCAAGACGGAAAGCCCGGGCGGCAGATCGACGGGCAGCGACGGCACGTCTTGGACGATTAACTGGTAGCTGTGTCCCGTCAGTTCTTCGGCCACCCATAAGGCCGTGCGCGGAAACGGCAAACCGAGATCGGCGGTCAGTGCCCGGCGGCCCTTTTCGAAGGCGTCATCGAGCTTGCCCGAGTCGATCAGCGACGCGAGTTGCGGCGAGAAGCGGATGGCGAGCGGGACGGCGAAAGACGGCGCCATTTTCGCGATGGTCGGCGCGCTTTCCTTCGAACCTTCGCGCGTGAGTGCCGGCAGCTCGGGGCCCGCGGGCGAGTCCGCCTTGCGCTGCTTGCGGATGAGCGTGAAACCGCCGGCCGCCAGCGCGCCCGCCAATACGACGAACAAGATGGACGGAAATCCGGGCACCAGGGCGAAGCCGCACAGCAAGGCGGCGGCGCTGAACAAGGCGCGTGCATTCCCCGACAACTGCTCGATGATTTCCGTGCCGAGCGAGCGCGGTTTGCTGTCGTCGTCGGCTACACGTGTGATCAGCACACCGGCCGCGACGGAGATCAAGAGCGAGGGAATCTGCGAGACCATCGCATCGCCGATCGACAGCACCGAGAAGCGGTTTGCCGCTTCCCCGGCGGACATGCCGTGATAGGTCACACCGATGACGATCCCCGCCAGGATGTTGACCATCGTGATGACGAGCCCGGCGATCGCATCGCCTTTCACGAACTTCATCGCGCCGTCCATCCCGCCGTGCAACTGGCTTTCGAGCGCGAGCAGGGCCCGGCGCTTCTGCGCTTGCTCGGCCGTGAGATTGCCGGCGCGCACATCGGCGTCGATACTCATTTGCTTACCGGGCATCCCGTCGAGCGTGAAGCGCGCACCCACCTCGGCCACGCGCTCCGAGCCCTTGGCGATGACGATGAACTGCACCGTGGTGATGATGAGGAAGACGACGAGACCGACGACGAGGTTGCCGCCCACGACGAGTTCGCCGAAGCTCTGAATGATGTGGCCCGCTTCGGCCTTCAAGAGAATCGACTTCGTCGATGCGATGTTCAGCGAGAGCCGAAACAGCGTGGTGAAAAGCAGCAGCGACGGAAATGCCGAAAGCGAGGTCGCGTTCGGGATGTACATCGTCACCATCAACAACACGACGCTGGCCGTAATGTTCACGCCCAGCAGCATATCGATGAGAAACGTCGGCAGCGGAAGGATCATCAGCGCGACGACGGCGACGATCACACCAGCGATACCCACCTCGCCGCTGTATTGCGACGCTCGGGAAAGCGATGCGGCTTTAGTCATGACGGCAGTCCTTCATTGGGTTGTACGTGCACGCTCATTGCGGGGGCGGCCGACGCGTGGCTGCCGGCGCCGTCGCCCGCTTGCATATCCTCGACCCACGCCAGCACGGCGGCGACGGCCTTGAAGCACGATTCGGGAATCGCGTCTTCGAGCGGCACCAAATAGAGCGTTCGCGCAAGCGGGGGATTGCCGACGATCGGTATGCCGTGGCGTTCGGCCATGCGGCGAATTTCCATTGCATCGGCATCGACCCCTTTGGCGACCACGCGGGGTAGGTCGTACTCGTCGGGCTCGTAGCGCACGGCAACCGCGTAGTGCGTCGGGTTCACGATGACGGCGCGCGCGCCGGCCACGGCCTTGTCGGGGTTGTCCTGAACGATCTCGCGGGCGATCTGCTTGCGCTTGCCCTTCAGTTGCGGATCGCCTTCGGAGTTTTTGAATTCGCGCTTGACTTCGTCCTTGCTCATCCGGTGATCGCGCATGAACAGCCAGCGTTGGATTCCGTAATCGACGACGCCGAGCACGAGGTAGAGCACGCCGCCTACGGCGAACAGACGGCACAGCGCCGACCAGGAAATTTCGATGAGGTCCGGTACCGGCTCGTATGCCACGCCGACGATCAGCGGCATGAGCGCGGTGAGCGTCTTATAAAGCGCCGCGGCGATGATGACCGCCTTGATCGTCATCTTGATGAGATCGATGAACGAGCGCATCGAGAACATCCGTTTCAGTCCCGATCCCGGATTGATGGCGTTGAATTTCGGCTCGAGCGGTTTGAACGAGATCACGAAGCCGATCTGCGCGGCCACCGAGGCGATCGCGGCGACCACCGCGACGCCTACCGGAATGGACAGCAGCAGTGCTTCGATGCCGATGCGAGCCATGGCGCGGCGCAGATCCGCATCCGTGGTGCCGGCCGAGTGCACGTCGAGCGCGATGCGCAGCAGCGCGCTCAGGTGCTCCCCCATCGTCGGGCCCGCCAGCGATAGGCCGAGCGCCGACACGAGCAGCAGCATCGCAAACGACAAGTCCGGGCTCTTGATCGTCTCGCCGTACTGACGCGCGTCCCGAAGCTTCTTCTCGGTTGGCTCTTCGGTTTTCTCGTCTGACATGGGGCGCTCGCAGGTAAGACCATCAATTCATCGATCGAATTGGCCGCGAGTGTCGCCCGCTGCCGCCGCACGCGCGTTCGCGCACGACGAAACAGCGCGCCATCGAGCGAAATCCCGGCGTCCGATTCGTTGCCGGACGAGGAAATTCGCCGGGTGCGCCAGGGCAGGCCGCCGGATCCCGTTACGTTACGAGGCATCGGCGGCGCGCCTTTCGTGTCGGCCGTTCCGGGCGCACAGCCTTGGTTTCGATTCGAACTTCGCGAGGGGAAAGATGGATCTCACGACATGTAGCAAAGACCTGGTATCCGCGATGGTGGAGATGTTGACGTGGGCGGCTCGCAAGGGTCATTTGGACGAAGCCGAGCGCATGCTGGCCGCGCTTCACGTCATGCGGCCCGACTTCATCGAACTGCATGCCTACGACGCGTGGCTGCAGATTCGGCGAAATCGCCCCGGCGAGGCCGCGCAGTTGCTGCGCCAACTGGAAGGCCGCGATCTCAAACCGCCGTTCGGGCCCTACGTCACGGCACTGCTCGCGCTTTGCCTGTCTTCGCTCAAGGATCCCTCGTGGCGAATCTATGCCAATGAAGTGCTCGAGCGCGACGAAGACCCCGAATCCGTCGGCCTCATGAAGCTGTTGACGGGCAAGCGCGACGAGACGGCACAGGAGAGCGCGCCGGCGGAAAGCAAACGCGCGGATGCCGATCTAATGCGGCAAGCGATGTCGTTCAGCTATATGCGCGCGTGAGGTGCCGACATGACCGTTCCCATCTCCGCTATCACGCCGCCGGTCTCGCTGCCGAGCGTCAACGCCGCGGGCGGCCCCTCCGACGCGACGCCCGCCACCTTCGGCAATCATGCGCCGGAGGGTCTCGGTGCCCGTTTTCGCGAGGCGCTCGAACAAGCGCGCTTGGTTCCCGAACAGTCGGGGCACATCCAGGGGCCCTCGACGATCTCGCAGGCGGTTACCCAGCAGGACGAAGCATTCGGCGCGTTGACGGAGCGCATCAATGCATTCGAAGCGCAGAGCGGCAACATGTCGATGCAGCAAGTGGCGGCGCAGACGATGGCGATCCAGCACGCCGTCACCGATGAAATGGTGAAGATCTACACGGGCACGGCGGTCGCGCAAGGCGGCAAGAGTACCGTGCAGACCCTGATGAAGAACCAATGACGGAGGGCGCCATGCGCCGCTTTTTGAGCCCGCTGCGTACCCTGGCGATCGTGGTGGCCATGACCGCCGCGCTTGCCGGGTGCAGCAAGCAACTGTATGCGCAGTTGACCGAGCCGGACGCGAACGACTTGATGCGGGTGCTGCTCGAAGCGGGCATCGACGCCAGCAAGTCTTCCCCCGACGGCGGAAAGAGCTGGGCCGTCGAAGTGGGCGGAGACAATTTCGCGCGTTCGATGGAAGTGCTTCGTGCGCACGGACTGCCACATCCGAAATACACATCGCTCGGCGACATGTTCAAAAAGGATGGGCTGATCTCCACGCCGACGGAGGAACGGGTACGGTTCATCTACGGCGTGTCGCAGCAGCTTTCCGATACGTTGTCGAAGATCGACGGCGTGGCGGTGGCCGAGGTGCAGATCGTGCTGCCGAACAACGATCCGCTATCGAACGTCATCAAGCCGTCGTCCGCGGCCGTGTTCATCAAATATCGAGCGGGCACCGACATTCAAGCGCTGGTGCCTAGCATCAAGAATCTGGTCGTGCACAGCGTCGAAGGTCTGACCTACGACAACGTCAGCGTGACGCTCGTGCAAGCGAGCCAGCCGATCCCGGATGGGATGGTCGCCGAGCAGGAACGCACCGGGGCATCGACTCCGTGGATCGTGGGGGCGGCCGTCTTGGGTGTCATCGCCGCCGCGGTCGCGCTGTGGCTCGCATTTGCGCCGCGCGCCTGGCGCGACGCCGGGCCGAAGCAGTGGTTCAAGCGCGTGAAAAAGGAGAGCGGTGCGCCCGCCGTAGCGCCATGAGCTCGAACCAGTCGCTGATTCGCGTGCTGAGCGAGTTCGAATCGCGCGTGCACGAATTGACGTCGGCACTTGCGGACGAAGCGGCGCGCCGGGCACCGTTTGCCATGCCGAGCGCGCTCGCCGGGCGGCGCACGTCCTCACTGCGATTCGCGTCGGCGCGACGCTTGTGGTTTCTCGCACCGGTGCCGGCGGACGCATTTCTGAGTACAGGTAATCGCATCGCGACCGTTGCTGCGCACGCGTTGAAGCCGATTTTATCGGCTCGCGCGTTGTACGACTGCCGCGATGCGATTCGCCGCTGCGTCGACCGCCAGACCAAGCGTGCGCTCTCGCTCAGCATCGGGCCGACGGCCTTCGCGGCGCTGCAAGAGCAAGCGCTGACATCCACCTCGGGACAGCCTTTGCCCGATGACTTGAGCGCCGATGCCTTGGCGCACCGCGGGTGGGCCTTGATGCTGGCGGACGGCGCGTGCGCCGATCCGACGTTGCGCCGCACGGTCGAACTGGGCCTAAAGTTGTCGACGGAAGGCGATATTTGGCAGCACGTGCTGGCGGCTGAGGCGCATACCTCGCTAGAAGCGGGTGCGGTCGCGCGCGGTGGGCCGAAGCCGGGCACGAGCGCCACGGACGAGTTCCTTTCCATCGCAGGCATTTTGTTTCCGGAGTTCCAATGGCTATTTGGTTGAAGCAGCAGCCTAAGGTCATCGCGATCGACAGCGATGTCGTGCGCGCGGGGGAGTTCGCGCGGACGATGGAGTTGAACGATGCGATGCAAGCGCTCGACGAAGTGGTGCATGCAACGATGCACGATGCGAACAAGCGCGCGGAGCATTTGGTCGAAACCGCGAGGCGCGAGACGCAAGCGCTCGCCGCCGCCGCCCGCCGCAACTTCGAGAAGAGCGCCCGGCTCGGGTATGCGGCGGGCCAGCGGCGCGCGCTGGCCGAAGCGCATGCGGAGTTGCTCGCGCGCGCCCGCGACGAGCGCGAGGAGCTTCACGCTCAATCGGCACGACTCGCAAGGCTCGTGATGAGCGCGGTGGAGCAAGTGATTGCCGAGAGCGATCGCGACGCCCTCATGCGCCGCGTCGCGGCCGCCGTGTCGCGCGCGATCGACGACGCATCGCACCTGAGCGTGATCGTTTCGCAGGCCGAAGCGGAGAGCGCGCGGCGTGCGTTCGGCGCGCTGGCGCGCGAAGCGAACCCGCCGCTGAACGTCGAGGTGCTGGTAGACGACGCGATCGACGAAGGCTGCTGCGTGTGCGAATGGGATTACGGCGTGATCGAAGGCAATCTGCGCGCGCAATTGGCGGGGCTCGAACGCGCGTTGAAAGGCGCCGTCATGTCTGCTAGCGGCGTGCCGGCTGCGGATGGCCTCCCGCAGGGCGAGTGGGAAGACGACGCGTTCGACGACGAGGACGAGTGAAATGAGCACGATCGCCCGCTTTGCGGACCAGTTCGAAGCCGCGCTCGGCCAGAGTGCGTCGCTCGAAAGCTATGGAAAGGTGCTGGAGGCGGTCGGTACGTTGATCAAGGTGGGCGGATTGGACGCGCAGCTCGGCGAGCTATGCGAGTTGTGGGGCCCGGACGGATCGTTGATGCAACGCGCGGAAGTCGTCGGAATTGCACGGCAGCACGTGTTGTTGGCGCCGTTCGGCAACATGACCGGCATTTCCCGCAGCACGCGTGTCACGGGCAGCGGAGAGCCGCTTTCCGTTCCCGTCGGTCCCGGGTTGCTCGGGCGCGTGCTCGATGGGCTCGGAGAGCCGAGCGATGGGCTGGGACCCATCGAAGCGTTGCAGCGCGTGCCGGTATTCGCGAACGCGCCCGATCCGCTCGAGCGGCGGATGATCGAGACGCAGCTCGGCACCGGCGTGCGGGTGATCGACGGCTTGATGGCGTTGGGCGAGGGTCAGCGGATGGGTATCTTCGCGCCGGCAGGCGTAGGTAAAAGCACGTTGCTCGGCATGCTCGCGCGCGGCACCGAGTGCGACGTCAACGTCATCGTCCTGATCGGCGAGCGCGGACGTGAAGTGCGCGAATTCATCGAACTCATTCTCGGCGAAGATGGCATGGCGCGTAGCGTCGTCGTCTGCGCCACCTCGGATCGTTCTTCGATCGAGCGTGCGAAGGCGGCTCACGTGGGCACGGCGATCGCCGAGTACTTCCGGGATCGGGGCCAGCGCGTGCTGCTGATGATGGATTCGCTCACGCGGTTTGCGCGAGCCCAGCGCGAGATCGGGCTGTCGGCCGGCGAGCCGCCGACACGCCGCGGTTTCCCGCCGTCGGTATTCGCGGAGTTGCCGCGTCTGCTCGAGCGCGCCGGCATGGGACGGGACGGCTCGATTACCGCGCTGTACACGGTGCTGGCCGACGACGAGGAAGGCGGCGATCCGGTCAGCGAAGAGGTACGCGGTATTCTCGACGGGCACTTGATCCTCTCGCGCAAGATCGCCGCGAAGAACCGCTATCCGGCTATCGACGTGCTCGGCAGCTTGAGCCGGGTGATGCCGCAAATCGCATCGCCGGCGCACTGCGCCGGGGCCGGGCGCATCCGCCGCTTGATGGCGAAATACGACGAGGTCGAAATGCTGCTGCAAATCGGCGAATACAAGAGCGGCTCCGATCCGCTCGCCGACGAGGCCATCGCGATGCACGAGGAGATCGAAGGATTCGTACGTCAGCGTACCGACGACTTGGCCGATCTAGCCGAAACGCGCGATGTGCTGTGCAGCTTCGGCGAGTCATGAGCCGCGCAATCGAGCAAGTTTGGAAGATCGTCGTTGCGGCGAAAGCGCGCGCGAAAGACCGCGCCGAGCGCGCGCTAGCCGATGCCCGGAAAGAACTGCGGCGGCTGATGGATGCAGTGCAAGAAGCGGAGCACGAGCTTCAAGCGGCGCAGGGTCGCCGCCTCGCACATGAAGAGCGGATTGCGCAACTGCTGAGCGATCCGAACGGATTGTCGCCTACGGCATACCTCGACCTCGATCGTTATCGGACGCCATTGATGGAGGCCGTCGAGCAAGAACGCGCCGCCGTGCGCCGCGCGGCCGATGCCGTCGAGGCGCAACAGCAGGTGATCGAACAACTTGGGATCGATGTACGGCGGGCCGATGCATCGCTGGAAGCCGCGCGTGAGCAATTGCGCAAAGCGATCGCGGCGGCGCAGCGCCGCATCGACGAGCGGGCGGACGACGAGGCCGGCGAAACGGCCGCCGCGCGTCTCGTTCGCGCAGGAGGGCAACGATGAACGAGGGATTGGCCACGGCTCGCGCGCTTGCGGAGCTGTTCAACGAGTATCAGGGTTTCTTTTTTACGCTTGCGCTGAGCGCGGCGCGCATTGCCGTTGCCTTGTCGATCTTTCCGCCCACGAGCGGCGATATGCTGCCGGGAACGGCGCGCAACGGCATCATCTACGTGCTTGCGGTGTTCGTCGCCGCCGCGCAGCCTGCTCATTACTTCGATGGCCTCGGCTCGGTGCAACTGTTGATGATCTCGCTGAAGGAAATGTTTCTCGGCGCGTTGCTGGGATTCGCCGCCTCGTCGGTGTTTTGGATCGCGCAATGCGTCGGGACGCTGATCGACGATCTCGCCGGCTACAACAGCGTTCAGATGAACAACCCGCTGCGGGGCGATCAAAGTACGCCCACGTCGAACACGTTGATGCAATTGGCCACGGCGTTGTTCTACGTGGGAGGCGGTATGACGTTCTTGATGGGAGCCGTATTCGAGTCGTTCAAATGGTGGCCGCTGGCGTCGCTGACGCCCTCGATGGCAAGCGTGGCGGAAAGCTTCATCATTTCGCAAACGGATTCGATCATGACGGCTACCGTAAAGTTCGGCACGCCGGTCATGCTCGCGTTGGTCTTCGTCGATCTGTCGATCGGCATGCTGGCGCGTGCCGCGGAAAAGCTCGAGCCGTCATCGCTCAGTCAGCCGCTGCGCGGCGCGATCGGCCTGCTCATGCTGATCCTCCTCGTGGGCGTGCTTTCTCAACAGGTGATCGGTTCGCTGCGCCTCGACGGCTTCATCCGGCAAGCGGCTGCGCTCGCATCGCCAGGCGCCGTGCATGCGCCGAATTGAGCGCGCCGCACTCGGTACTTTCCACGCGTTGCTTCCCTCGTCACGGCGAGCGGGCGGTATTTCAGTTCGCTCGCCGGTCCCCGCGTTTCTACTGGTAGACCCTCGCATCGCGGGCCGATTCGCTCATTCTCAACGCGTAGTCAGAATTGTTGTAAATGCCCGTGAGATTGTTGAAATTATGCGAACGGCAGCCGACTAATATCCACTCAAGCACGGTGATGCGCGAGCGACTCGCGGTTCGATCCGGTGCACGGCTTAGCCCGGTCGGCCGACAAATGACGGGGCGTATTCGAAGAGTGTCGAGCTATGTATCCGACGGTCTATCTAGCGCTGCTGTCAGCCCTCAAATCCCGTAACAGCGTGCCCCGCTATTGCGCCTCGGTGCTCGAGGGCGATTTCGCACGAGCCTATTGCACCGTCGACGACGTCGCCGACCAGGGCGAACGCGCGCAATTGCAGGCACGTGCGCAATCGAATCAAGAACTGACGGCGTTGGCCGATGTGTCCGTCGTCGTCGGCGATTTCGAGGCGGCGGAGAATCATTACCGTCGCGCGCAAAAGCTCATCTGGAAAGACGACGACCAACTGCGTGTTCAGTCCTGCCGCAATACGGCGTGGATCAGCTTGTTCCGCGCGCGCCCGGTCGTCGCGCAACGCGGTTTCGCACGGGTCAGCACGGAGCCTGAAGCAACGGTCGAGCAACGCATCGAAGCCTATATCGGCATGGCGCTCGCGCATCATCAACTGGCCCGGCAACAGGCCGCGGACGATGCATTGTTGCGGGCGGCGGAGTTGGCCGATGCACATGAGGAGCCGCGCTTTCGCCTCGTCGTCGATTTGCTTGCGCAAGAGTTCGATGTGCGGCTGAAAGTGCGCGCATCGCGAGCGCTCGACGATCATGCGTTTTGGCAATCGACGCTGGCGTCGGCGTCGCTGGCCGCGAGTAGCCGGGCGCCGCTCGCACCGGCTTGCGCCGTTGCCGTTCGCCCGGCGCTGCTGTCGTTGCATCAGGAACTCTTGCACAGCATGGAGCGCATGGCGAGTGGCGAGTGCGCCGCGCCGGCCTCGGTGATTGCCGCGCGCATTTCGCGCCAGGCGGCGAATCCCGATTTCGAATTTCACGCGATCCTCGAAATGGCGCTGGCCGCATTCGCCGGCGGTCAGGACGATCTAGGCGTCGAATTGATGAACGGGTTGTCGCAAATCGACGGACGTGTGCATCGCGATGTCGATTACTTCTACAGCATGGCGAAAGTCGCGACGCGTCGCGGCGAGCATGCGCAGGCGCTGAAATTCTATTGCCAGTACACGGCCGAAGCGCTTCGCTGCTTGCGCAGCGACGCGGCGCCTGCCGCGCCGACGCACGCGGCAGGCGCGGCACGCCCGCTGGGTGCGGCGCCTGTCAACGACGAAATGTCGGCGCGTCTGCCTGCGAAGTATCGGCGTGCCTATCGCTACATCATCGAGAACATCGACCGCGAAGATCTGACGACGCGCGAGGTCGCGGCCGAAATGAACGTGACGATGCGCACGATCCAACTCGTCTTCAAACGCGCGCTGGGCGTGACCCCGTGCGGCTTGATCCGATCGTTGCGGCTCGAAGGCATTCGCCGCGACTTGCTCGACGAAAACAGTCCCGCCTCCTCGATTTACGACACCGCGAACCGCTGGGGACTCAAGAGCCGATCGACGCTGGCGAAGGGCTATCGCAAGCACTTCAACGAATCGCCGTCGCAGACGATCGTCGCCTGTACTCGGTAACGGGATCGATTCTCGCGGAGCAAAAGACAATGAAATATCAAGGACGCATGCGCTGCGTCAGAGCGCTCGTGTTGTCTGCGTTGGTCGGGATCGGATTGGGCAGCAGCGATGCGCACGCACGGCCGATTCCTTGGAAATCGAATCACTTCGCCTACGTGGCCGATCATAAGGACGTCAAGGAGGTTCTGCGCGATCTCGGTGCGAGCGAAGGCGTGATGACCTGGATTTCGCCGCAAGTGGAAGGTGTCGTGACGGGCCGCTTCGATGAAACGCCGCAACGGTTTCTCGATCGCATGGCCGATTCGTTCGGCTTCATCTGGTACTACGACGGCTCGGTGCTGCGTGTATCGGGCCCCAACGAAGCGCGTAGCCAGACGATCGGGCTCGTGCACGCGACGACCGACGACTTGCGTGCGGCGCTGTCCAGACTGGGCGTGAACGATCCGCGTTTTCCCGTGCTGTACGACGACAAGACGCGTACCGCCGTCGTATCGGGGCCGCCGCGTATGGTCGAACTCGCGTCGGATGTCGCGCACTTGATCGATCGCGACGTCGAGCGCGGCGATACGCCGGAGGTGCGTTCGTTCAAGCTGCACTATGCGTGGGCCACCGATCGTTCGCTCATGATCAACGGCGAGCCCGTCGTCGTGCCGGGCGTCGTGACGGTCTTGCGCAGTCTGTATTCGAACGACGGTGACCCGCGGGTCGGAAACGCGGCCACGCAAGTCGGCGCCGATGCCTATCGGCTGCGAAGCATCGGCGGAACGTCGGAAGGGCAGGGGGCGAACGCGAACGCGAATGCAAATGGGAACGGACGGCTGTTCCCACCGCTGCCGAGTTTTCTCAGCGGCGCCGGGCCCTCGCAGCCGGGCCCCTCGGGCGGCTCGGACTCGGCACGCAACGCTCAAATTCCTCCTTTGCCGGACGACATGATGAGCGCCAGCTCGGGGTTGCCGTCGTCGATGGGATCGGGGTCCCCCCATCCCGACGCGCCGATCATTCGCGCCGACGCACGCGACAACGCCGTTCTCGTGCGTGCGCGCGCCGAGTCGATGCCCGCGCTCGAACATTTGATCACGTCGCTCGACCGCCGCCCCGGTGTGCTGGAAATCGACGCGAGCATCATCGAGATTTCGGAAACCGGCTTGAAGGAACTCGGCGTCGATTGGCGGCTCAACTCGAGCCATATCGATATCGAAACGGGCAATGGGCAGAACGCGCAGGCGGGCTTCCCCGGTTCGATCAACCCGCAGGGGTTCCCGAACTCGAACACGTCGTCCGCGCTATCGAACGCGGCCGGCGCGGCCGCCGCGATGACGCCGGTCGGCGGGGTGTTGACGGCAGTCATCGGGGGCACCGGGCGTTACCTGCTCAGCCGCATCAGCGCGCTGGAACAGACGGACAACGCACGTATCACGGCCAGCCCGAAGGTGACCACCCTCGACAACGTGGAAGCCGTGATGGACAACAAGCAGACGTTCTACGTGCCGGTGCAGGGCTTCGAATCCGGGAGCCTGTACAGCGTATCGGCCGGCGTGGCGCTGCGCGTGTTGCCCAGCATCGTCTCGGAGGACGGCAAGCCGCAGATTCGGCTCGATGTGCATATCGAGGACGGCCAGTTGACGAGCCAGAACGTGGGGCAGTTGCCCATCGTCAGCAAGAGCACGATCGATACGCAGACGTTGATCGATCAGGGGCAAAGCTTACTCATTGCCGGCTATACCGTGGATCAGGACGATCACAGCGAGTCGGGCGTGCCTGCCCTGTCGAAGATCCCCGTGATCGGCGGGCTGTTCAAGTTCAAGCACCATCAGGGTCAGAAGTTCCAACGTTTGTTCTTATTGACGCCGCGCGTCGTGTCGGCCGCCTCGGCGGCCGATGCCTCGGCGGCCGATGCCTCGGCTTGCTGCGGTCGCGATTCCGCCATGTAGCCACCGTCTTCCCTCGTTTGAAGCGTTGAGCTTTAAGCGCTTTGCATCCGCACCGCCACAAGCGGGCGGATGCTTTTTTTGTTCTCGATGGCCGTAACGATTTCGCCCGACGCTGGGGCAAATAGAAAGACCGGCTGAAATGCCGGTCCGAAGTCCTGCCACTGAGTGCCGAGCGCAGCGGGTCGGCAGGCTGTCGTTTCCGTACGGGCCTGCCTGGCGATACGACGCGATGCCTGGCGCTCAGGCCTTCGAGTGCGAGGTTGGGCTCGAGTTCGAACTCGAGCTCGAGTCGTCGCCGCCGACGAGGCTCGCGCTGCGGCCTGCTCCCGGTGCTTGGGGCGGCATCATGAACGGCATGGGGGACATGCCGCCGGGCGCAGTGTTGGATGCCGTGTTATTGGCCGCGGCGTTGTCGGCCGCGTTTTGGGCGTTGTCGGCGCGCTGTTGTTTCTTTTCGTGCTCGTCTTCGGCGCCACGGGCCGCATAGTTCGCGTGGTCGGGGCTTCCCGCGCCTGCGTGCCCTGCATGCAGTTCTTCCTGGCCGCCGGTGTTCGTCTTACCGCCGAACTTGCCCGATTGCCCCAATTTGCTGAGCGTCGGGAAGTGGCTTGAGAGACCGGAGCCGCCGGAGCCGCCGCTCCCGCCGCCGAACTTGCCGAACGAGGCGAACTTGCCGAACTTGCCCGAACCGCCGGAGCCGCCCGAACCGCCGAACGACTCATGCGAGCCTTTGCGGCCGAACGAAAAGCCGCCTGCTCCCCCTGCCGCGGCGCCCAAGACGCTGGCCGCCACGATGCTCGAATCCGACCCGCCACCCGTCGACATGATCTTCGATTCGACGCCGCCGAGCGCCTTTTGTGCCACGTTGCCGGCTTCCATTTCGCCGACGCCCTTCGCGATACCCTTCGCCGTCTCGGCGACGTTACCGTGCAAAGCGCCGCCGATCACGGTATCCAGTTGCGCGTTGCCGATGTGCGCATTGATGAGGGCGTTCGTGCCGACTGCGGCCATGGCGCCTTCAGGCGTGAGATCCGACGCCACGCTGAGGGTGTCCATACCGGCCTCGCCCAACTTGTCGAGCGCCGCGCCCCACTTGCCGTGCACCGCATCCTTGCCCGCCTGGATCGTGCTCGAGATCGCGCCCACCGTGCCTTCGACCACCTCGGAGCCCACTTGGTCGACGCTGGACTTGATGTCGTTGGTGAACGCGTTGTAGCCCTTCTCGACCTTGCCCATCGCCTTGTCCATGCCCTTGCTCAGGTGCATGTCGGCGAGCGAATCGACGGCCGCGTGACCGACCGCGGTGACGGCGTCGTAGTAGCCGTTGAACGCATCCTTGCCCGTGTCGACGGCATCGTGGAAGGCTTGCTTGAAGTGCCCGTGAGCGAGATCGTGGCCGGTCTTTTTCACATCCTTGACGACCGTCGATGCATCCTTGGCCAGTCCCTTCCCGACTTCCTCGACGCCGTCCTTGATGCCTTTGCCGATCTTGGCGAACGCATGCTCGATGCCTTCGCCGATCTTGGTGTTCGCGAACGGGTCCAGGTGTTCGACGCCCTGCTTGATGTCTTTACCGATGTTTTCGACACCGTGCTCGACGTCTTTGGCGACGTGCTTGATGTCGTCGCCGAGGTGCTCGAAAGCGTGTCCGATCTTGGAAAAAATGCTCATCACATTTCCTTTGTTTGCTGTAGCGATGAAGTGGCGAAGGCCGGATCGTCGAGCCGGCCTTCGCCTCGCGCACTCACTTCGCGCCGGCGCTCGCCTGAGCCTGCGGCAACATCTGCTGCAGCATTTGCGTGATCTCGCCGAGCATCTGCAGGACCTGCTGATTGCCGTCGCCGCTGCGTCCGTCGCTGTTGCCCGAGTGGCCGTGCTGGGCGGTCATCTGTTGCAGCATCTTCAGAATTTCCTGCAGCATCGATTCGATCGACGATTGCGGATTGCCACCCGTTGCCGCTTGCGAACCGCCGGCAGGCGCAGCACCGCCGGCAGCCGGACCGCTGGCCGCGTCGCCGCCTGCGGCGCCGCCTTGCGCGCCGTTGGCTTGCTGGATCTGTCCGAGCATCTGCGTGATTTCGCCGAGCATCTGCAGAATCTGGTTGTTGTCCTGACCGCCGTTCGCCTGGCTGCCGCTCGATTGCAGTTGCTGAAGCATCTGCAAGATGGTTTGCAGCATCGATTCGATCGGTTGCAGGCCGCCGGCCGCCGCATCGGCCCCACCTGCCGCATCGGCGCCGCCTGCCGCATCCGCGCCGCCCGCCGCACCGGCGCCACCCGTCGCACCGGCGCCACCCGTCGCACCGGCGCCTGCGTCGGCGCCACTGCCCGCGTTAGTGCCGGCCGCGGGCGCGGGGCTGGTGCTGCCCTTCGTGTCGATGCCTGCGATCTGGTTTTGCTGTTGAATCGCTTGCGCCAGCATCTTCTCGATCATGTCGAGCATCATGCCCAGCATTTTTTCGATTTCTGCCGTGCCGCTGCTGCCGTTGCTGCTGTCCGCGCCAAAGGACGCCGAAAAGTCGGCGCCGTTGAGGCCGACTTGGGAAGAACCGCCGATCGATACGCTCATGAATGACCTCGTCGTCATGAATAGTGAATGCCCGCCGCCAAAAGACAGCGTCTAGGTGTTTCGCCGCGCGACGAGGCCCGCGCGCATTCCTGCCGAAAGAGGAAACACAGAGGGCATCGTTCGGTCTCGAAGATATCGACGGGCAGGTTTTCGCGCGGGCGTCGCGGCGAAGTCTATTTGCCGCGTGCGAAAGAATTCACTGACAATGCGTAGCGCCGGCGAAAATCGACGCAGCGGTCGAGCACGGCGATGCGGACCGGTCAGCCTTGCGCCGGTGCGACGGCGAATGAAACACCGTAAGAGCGGGGCTTGGCGGGCGCGGTGCGGGAGCGAGGAGCGTCCCATTGCAACGGCTCAGGCGTGAAACCCTCCGCCGAAGCGAGATCGAGCTTATAGCCGAGCGCATAGACGGTCTTGAGGTTCGCGCCGCCTTGTCCCGAGAGCTGGAGCTTTTTGCGCAGCTTGTAGATGTGCTGTTCGATCGAACGGCCGGCGATGTCTTCGCAAGCGCCCCACACGCTGCTTGCGATTTGTGCGCGGCTCAGGAACTTGCCGGCATTGGAGAACAGCAGCCATGCCATGGCGAATTCGCGCGGCGTCAGCGGTATTTGCTCACCGTCGATGGTGAGTGTGCCCTCATGCCGTCGAAGCACGTATCTGCCGGATGACACCACATCGTCCTGAGATTCGGGCGCGCGGCGCCGCGCCGCGATATGCGCGCGCAACCGCACTTGCTGCAGATCGAAGCGGTTTGCCACGTCCGTCGCGCCCGAGGTGATCCAGCGCAGCATGGCCGCCGAATTCGAAAACGGCGTGAGCACGATAACCGGAAGCGACGTTGCGCCGTTACAGTTCTGCCACGACAGCAATGAGTTCACGAGCATCGAGTTGTCTTTCGCATCGATCAAGACGGCATCGAACGCCTTCGTCCGCATGGCGCGAAAGAGCGGCAACTCAGCCTCGAACGGTTCGATGGCAATGCCGTCTTCGGCGAAGCAATCACTAAGGTTGGTCGCTAGTTGCGGGTCATCGGTAACGAGAGCGAATCGCACTTTAATTCTCCAGTCGGCGCTCGATCGAGGCTCGATCGCATGCCACAGCTGCCGCATCGCGTACGCTCCTGCGATGATCGGCCTTTCGATGAAACGTATCGTCCTCTCCGACGAATACTGTTTCGTTCAGGGGCTCCCGCGTCGTCGGCGTTGTTCACCCCCAATCGGTCGCGCTCGGTCGCGGCCTTGCTTCATTGAATGAAGTCTTATCCGTTAGTGTCGTTCGCCGTTCTTCCGGATACTTCGGGTTTTGCCCGGTTTTTAGCGCACTCTCCGACATCCTTACGCGGGCCAGCGCCGTGTACGTTGGCTTTGCGCGATTCACCGGTAATGTGACGTCAGAAAGTTCTTACAGTTGAATCCGACTGATCTGAGCGATCGCGCGCGATCGAACCTCGGAATCGACGATTCGTTATTCGATGCGCGCAAGTTGCATTTTTATCGACAGGACGCATGGCCTGGTGTGAAGGCCGAACGTGGGAGCGGGGGAGAAGCGGACTACGAGGTGGAGGGTGCGGTCATTCGTGCATCCGCGGCGGGCGGGGGAAGCCGGAGATTGCCTCCGGCCCCGACCGAGGAGGGGCTCGTCAGCCCAGTTGTTCGATGACGTCGCGCAAGCGGTCCTTCGCCCTGCGAATGCGCGCCTTGACGGCTGACTCCGTCGACTGGGTGATGGCCGCGACTTCCTCCGTGGAATGACCGAACGCGTAGCAAAGCGACATGGCGAGCTGCTGATCGACGGGCAGCTGCCCCATCGCTTTCGTCAGCAAGTCCGCTCCTTCGTAGTCGTGCGAATAGTGAAGCGCCGCCAGATGCTGTTCATAGGAGAGCGGCACCGTATTCGCGAATCGGTGCTCGCTGCGAATCGCCTGACAGGCGCACCGATACGCGATACCCATCAGCCATGTGGACACCGAGGACTGGCCGCGAAAATCCGGGGCTTTGTTCCATACGACGAGGAAGACATCGTTCACGACCTCATCGATCATATGGCTGCTCCACGTCATCCGGTTCAGGAATCGTGCGAGCCGCCGTGCGTATTGCCTGTGCAGTTGCGCCAACGCAGCGCCGTCTTTGCGTGCAATGCGTGCGAGCAGCAGACGGTCGGCTTCCGCTCGCGCATCGGCACGCAATGCCTCGGCGCCATGGGCATTCGCGTGGTGCAGCAGTTCGCGCAGGGCCTCTTGAATCTCCTCTTCCGCCGTGGACGACCCGATGTCGTGAACGGTGCCCACGATGCCGGCCACGTTCGTGCCGTCGGAGATGACGCTCTTGTAGAACCGCACGAGCCCCACTTCGCCCGAAGGTTTGGGCAGTCCCGTGGCGTAGATCTGTACACCGCCGCGCGAGGCGAGCGTGAGATCCGCCTTTTGATAGACGAGCGCAAGATCGGAGGGCGCGATGTCGTAGACGGTTTTTCCCGTGAGCTGCCTGCGATCACGGCCCAACCGGCGCTCGAAGGCCTCGTTGCACCCGGTATAGGCGCCGGCCGCGTCCTTGAAGAAGACGGGCGACGAGAGATTGTCCGCGGCGCGTTGCAGCCAATCGGTATCGCCGGCGCACGACTTGGCGAGGTGCATGAGCCTGGCTTCGTCGCGAGAACGGCCGACGATGGCGTCGGGGAACAGCAAGTCGTCTTGTCCGACGACGTCGTTGGCGCCGCGGGTCACCAGCGAGACGATGATTTGCGGCGATACGTTTTTCACCACCGGCACGAGGTACGGTGCCGATCCATGACGGTTTCGCCACTTGCTCACTTCGGTAGAGGCGTCGGCGTCGACATCGACGCAGTCGATGAATACGACGGTCGGGTCGGCTGCGCCGATCGATGCGGCCAGGCCGGCGTGCGCCGCATACGGTGCCAGTGCGGCCGGTGCGGATCGCCCGTGCGCACTGGACCAAAGCAGACGCGGCTCCTTTGTGCTCGTTGTCGTCATATCTTTATCTTCTCCCTACGAACTGCCGATTCTTCGCGCACGGCGGTTACCGCGCGTGAATCACGATGGCGCCTCGGTTCGAACAGCGCCGCCCGGTTGCGCGGTGCGTCGGCCCGATACGCGGCGCACCTCGGCATAGATATCGATATTTCCATCGCTTCGATGCGGGGCCATACGGATGGGTATCGTCGGCGCCTATCGCCGCAATTTACTGTATCTATCGGTGCAGCCGGAATGCGTAACGAGGTCAGCTAATCCTGAAAATTCAGAAGGGAAGGATGACCAAATCGAGCGTTCCGTCGCCGCTGCGCTGCGGAGATCTTGCGGCTCGCGCGACGCGCCGTGCCCGAGCGTGAGACCAAGGTACCGGTTGTGGGTAAGGATTTCCTGACGCGATAATCAGCATTTTGCTCAGCTTCTTTGCCGCCTTTTCCTCGGAGATGAGGCTGCAACCGCCACGCCAACGCATGCACAATATGCGCATGCCAACGATTCTCATTTGACGAGGACATGGTGGTCCGTGTCCCGCTTTCCGGATGGAGCCCGGTCGATCGCCTGCATGGCCGCGCGATCGCGCGGCTGTTCGCCGTCGCCTTCGTTGGAATCGGCGCTGGACAGGAGGCCGCGTAAATATGAACGGACCGCCCGAGTCCCAACTGCGTACCATGACGGTGCTGATCGCGGACGATACACCGGCGAATCTGGGTGTGATCGTCGATACGTTGAGCGAACGCGGTTTCCGTGTGTTGATCGCGCTCGATGGCGTGGAAGCGATCGAGCGTGCCCGGTATGGTCTGCCCGAGCTGATCCTTCTCGACGTCAACATGAGTGGAATGAACGGCTTCGAAACCTGCCGGCGCTTGAAAGCCGACGCGCAAACGCGCGATATCCCCGTGATGTTCATGACCGTCGCAGACGGCGTGGACGAAATGCTCGAAGGGTTCCGCGCGGGGGGAGCCGATTACGTGACGAAGCCCGTTCGCGTCGAGGAACTGATCGCCCGAATGAACGTTCATTTGACGATGCGCGAGATGCAAGAGGCGCTCGTCGAGCAGAACCACCAGTTGCAGGAGGAAGTGCGCGTCAGGCAGCAGGCCGAGCACGAATTGTCGCGCATCCGAGCCGAACTCGAACAGCGCGTCGTGCAGCGTACGCGCGAGCTTGCGCTGGCGAACGACGAATTGCGCGCGGAGATCGCGGTACGTGAACGCGCCGAGGCCGAGCTCAAGCGCAGCGAGGCCCGATTGCGCGTCATCGTCGAGGCGAGCCCCGTGCCGCTCAGCATCGGCCGTCTGCATGCGCCGTATGCCCTCTATGCGAATGACCCGTGGCGAGAATTGTTCGGCATCGGCGAGCAAGCGCGAGGCGAGACCGATAGCCACGACATGTACGTGGATGAAAGCGATCGCGAGCGGGTGACGGAGCGGGTAAGGCGAGACGGCATCGTGCAGGACGAAGAGGTGCAGTTGCGCCGGCGCGACGGCTCGACGTTTTGGGGGACGCTCACCGCACGGCTGGCCACGTACCACGACGAACCGGCGATCTACCTCGGCATTAGCGACATTACCGAACGAAAGCGTATCGAACGCGTATTGTTCGAATCGCGCGAACAACTGCGCGAGCTCAGCGCACATATGGAAGCGATTCGCGAGGAGGAACGCAAGCGGATCGCGCTAGAAATACACGACGAGCTCGGGCAGTTGCTGACAGCTTTGAAGATGGACGTATCGTTGCTCAAAATGCGGCTGAGCGATGCCCCCGAATTGCTCAAGAAAGTGACCGACATGCGCGAATTGGTCGAGCTCACGATCTTCATGGTGCGTAACGTAGCCAATCATTTGCGCCCGGCGGCGCTGAACTTTGGGCTACTATCGGCGCTCGAGTGGCTGGCGGAAGACTTCATGAAGCGCACGGGTATTTCTTGTCAGCTTCTGTCGATCGGCTGCGAGCCCAACGTTAGCGATTCGCACGCGACAGCCGTGTTTCGCGTTGTGCAAGAATCGCTGACGAACGTCGCTCGACATGCCGGCGCAACGCGCGCGCATGTTACGGTCGTGTCCGGGGAAGACACGTTACAGATTCACGTGAGCGACGACGGCTGTGGGTTCGACCCGGCCAGTGCGGGAAAGCGTGACTCTTATGGACTGCTCGGTATCATCGAACGCGCACGCCTCATCGGCGCGTCGCTGCAGATCGACAGCGCGCCCGGTTGCGGGACCGTGATCTCAATTGGTATTCCTGCTAAAGATGGAAGCGGACATGATTAAGATTCTCATCGCGGATGACCACGCGGTCGTGCGAAGCGGATTGAAGCAGATCGTGGCGACGGCCACGGATATCGCCGTCGTCGACGAGGCGGTGAGCGGCGCCGACGTGTTGACCAAGTTGCGAAGCAAGGAAGTCGATTTGCTGATGCTCGATATGACGATGCCCGGTATCAGCGGGGTCGACCTCATTCGCCGCGTGCACGGCGAGTATCCGGAGATGCCGGTCCTCATTCTGAGCATCCATAACGAAGCGCAGGTCGTGTCGCGCGCGTTGCGTGCCGGCGCGGCCGGCTATGTCACCAAGGACAGCGATCCCGAGGTATTGCTGGCCGCGATCCGAAAGCTCGCCGACGGTGGACGCTTCATCGATCCGAAGCTCGTCGACGCGGTGGTGTTCGAGCGCCACTCGACCGACGTGCCGCCCCACGAAATCCTCTCCGATCGCGAATTCGAGGTGCTGCGTGCGCTCGCGAGCGGACGCAGCATCAACGATATCGCCGATACGTTCGCGCTCAGCGCGAAAACGATCAGCACCCACAAGCGGCGTCTCATGCAGAAGTTGGGTTTGAGAAACAACGCCGAACTGATCCGTTATTCCATTCGCCACGGTCTCGCGGCGCACTGAAAGCCGCCGCCCAGAGCACCTTTCGCCCGCCCGGGGGTGAAAACGATTTCGTTCGCTGCCGTACGAGGCATTTCGCCGGCTAGCGCGGGGAGCGAAGTTTTGCCCACCTAGACTCGGTTCGCATCGTTGGGTTCCCTATCCAACATGACATGCGCAACCGGACTAGGAGGGACATGGATATGGCGCAAACCGGCCAACAGGCGCTGGCGTCGCAAAGCCCACCGCATCGCAACGATGCGGCGCTCTTGATGGAGCTCGCGGGCACGCTGGGACTAGAGGATGAGACCGCGCGGCAATTCGCCGGCTCGGGGCGCTTGAGTCTCGGCGATATCGAGTTTGCGCTCCACACGAACGATCGATCGGCGCACCCGCGGCAGTTGATTGCCGAGGCAGCGCTCGCTTGCCCGCCGCAGGTGGAGCGCTCGACTTGGCACGACGCGCTGCTCGTGGCCAACGAGGCGGCCATGATCAGCGGCGAGTGGGGCTTCGTAGTCGATGAAGAAGGCGCGGCGAGCCTCGTCATGCGCGTGACCGAATCGATGCAAACCCCGGCCTGCCTTCGCGCCGTACTCGAAGGCATGTACGAGCTTTGCACCGCCGTGCGTGAGGGCGCATCGGCGCTGCCCACTTCGCAGAGGGTCTCCCAATGAAAACGATCGATACCCGGGAGACAGGCGCAACGCGAACGATGGATGCCGCGTCCGCGACCGATCAGGAGTTCGACGCGCCCCAGGCGGTGCTCGATTTTGTCGTCGAAGTCATGGCTGCGCTCGGCGCTGCGCCGGACGTGGCCCGGGAAGCGGCCCGCACGGGCCGCATTCAACTCGGGGCGCAACGGTTGCAGCTCGTCCTGGCGCCCGACGAATCCGCACTGATCGTGGGCGCCTTGCTCGACGAGGATTGGGCCGGCTCCCGAGAGCGGCGCGCGCTGCTGCTGCAAGCCAACGCGCACTGGCTGCTGACCGCCGGCATCAGCTTCGCCATCGGTCTGGGCGGTCCTCAATTGCTCTGCCGATGGACTTTGGAACCCCGGATGCCCGATGCGCTCGCGCGATGGCTGGGAAATTTCGCCGCGTTCGCGGCCGATTTACAAGCCGCGCGTGCTTGACAGTCATGTGCGCTGCGATCGGACCGGACCGATCGTTCGACCATTAGTCCGGTAGTTTCGACATGAGGTAGAGGCTATGCACAACAAAGGTATCGCGGGCACGTCGGGCGCTTCATCGGCGCAGCACGAACAACCCGCACAGGAAAACACGGCGCGGCAGCCGCGTTGGACACCGCCTGCCGGTGCGCACTCGGTGCGGACGACCGATTCTCGGTTGCAAGGTTTACCGTCGGCGCGACGCGGCCCATTGCCGCTTACGACCGGGGACATCGACGACGAAAGCGACGGCCACGAAAGCGACGAAAGCGAGAGCTCGACGCTGTTCCATGGGGCGCCGTCCTCTCGGTTCGGCTCGACACGAATGCGCTTGGCGTTGGAGACGGACTTCCCATCGATGCGCGCGACCGTTCCCCAGGGGGACTCGGGCGCGGAGCACGGACAGACGAGTGCCGCAGGCGGGCAGGCGCGAACGGAAACCGGCGGGGCACCGAGCGGCGGCGGGCGCTCGCTGACCGCTCCGCTTCAACACTTGTACGGCAAGGCGGCGGAACTGGGCACGAGGGCCAAGAATGCGGCGGCAACCGGGCTCACCGCGGCGAAAGACGGCGTCGTGGCGACCGTTGAGGGCGGCGGCCAGCTACTCAGCGCAGGTGCTCACCATGCTGCGCAGGTGGGAACGAGCGCGGTGTCGGGCCTGCGCGTGCTAGGTGTCCCGCCGCGCTTGGTCGGCGCGGCAGCCGGGCACCTCGTCCACCAGACGGTCTCGACCGGCTTGCCGACGTTCGCGCGGGAGATGATGTACGAGGCGATCTACGCCGCGTTGCGCCAGCTGCCGCCGCATGCGGTGTCCGCGATGCAAGTCGCGACAGGCGTCACGACGCTCGGCTTGCATCGGTTGCGCCAGGTTCGAGAGCAGCGCAATCCGGAAGTGGCGGCGCGCGGGTTTCACAACCTGAGCGCGGCGCAGTGGGAGGCGCTGCCTCACGAAGAGAAACAAGCGAAGATGAAAGCGCAGCGCGATTACTCCGATGCCGTGATGTCGCTTGCGATGTCGAGCGTCGTGACGAACGTCGCGTTGAGTTTCGGCGGAGCCAGCATCGGGCAACCCCACCTTGGCGCGCAGGTGCTCGCGACGGATCTGAAAGTGATGGCCTACGCGGCCGCGCGAGATTCGATTCAGGCGTCGTTCCGGATGGTCAACACAGAGCAGGAGACGAACGGCGGGGTCAGCGGCGCGCATTTGGGCAAGGCTGCCGCATTCTATGGTGGGGCAAACTTCGCGGCGAATTACGCGTTCGGCGCCGTCCCGGCGGGCTTGAGCGACGCGCGCACGACACTGGACGCGAAGTTCGGCGACAAGGACGCGCAAGCGGCGCTCGCGGCCCATCCGTCGCCGCTCTCGATGGGACAGGCGCTCGGTACGTTTGCCCATTCGTCGGCCGTCAAAGCGACGATCAATACGCTGCTCGAGACGTCCGACTGGATCCACGTCACGCAACAAGAAGCGAACGAGGCGGGCACGCGACAAGTATTGGATCCCGCGTTGACGGGCGTCGACTATGGGCGGGTGCTCGATCAATCGGTGACGCGTACCGCGGTCATCGGCTCGAACATTTCGCTCGGCAACGCATTGGGGATCGTGGCGCAGAAACTGCACGCGCCGGCGTGGTTGAGCGGCTTGATGACCAACGGCGCGACCGCCGTTTGGGCAGGCGCGACATACAGTACGATCGCGCGCACGTGGCAAGCGGAATCCGCTGTGCGATCGGCCGTGCGTGAAGCGCAGACTAACCGCCGGAGCAATGATGCCACCCCCGAAGCGGCGGCTGAGACCGACGCGCCGAGAGGCGACGAAAACGTGTGAGTGCGGAGGGGGCTGGAAGATCGCCGCCGATTCGGATTCCAAACGAATCGGCGGCGATTTGTTTTTGATCGGGCCACCGCTTCCGCCACCGTATTGGCCATGCCTAGGCCGCGAGCGATGCCGATAGCCTTGATTTCGTTGCGAATGCCCATTTGCGCCGCGGCTTGCCGCTGCCTAGCGCCTCGTTTCGACGCCCGGCTTATGCCTCATTCTTCCTCTTTTGGATCAAGAGCCGAATCGAATGTAGCCTTGATGCGTTGCGCGATCGCCTCGTCGGAATTCGGATCGGGGACGGCCTCCCACCACGCTCCGCCTTCGGGGCTCGCGGCTTGCCCGCCGCGCCCGGGTGTGCGAGCGGCGCTGCCGGCATTGATCGGATAGGCGGGCGCCAAACCGCGATTCGTCTGGAGCCAAGCGTTGACGTCGTTTCTTACGGCCGTCGAGTCGCGCTTGGGGGTGGGAACGAAACCGTCTTCTTCCGGCCTATCCATCGAACCCGGTTCGGGAAGCGCCGACAGCCAGGCGTCGACTTTCTCTCGTGCAGCCTTTTTGTTGCGTTTTGGCGTGCGAATAAAATCGTTGCCTTCGTGCTGCTCGACGGGATCGGGAAGGGGACTCGCCGAAAGCCACGCTTTGACGTTCTTTCGCGCGGACTTCGAGTCGCGCTTAGGGGTGCTAACGAAACCGTCGTCTTCGTGCTGCTCCATGGCATCGGGATGCGGACTCGCCGAGAGCCAGCTTTTGACGCTCCTTCGTGCCGACTTTGCATCACGTTTCGGCGTACGTACGAATGCGGCTTCGTCCGGCGTTTCGCTCGTCCGCTGGCTGGCTCCGGCGCGCGTGCGTGCCCGCTGCGCAGCGAGGCCGGACATGCGTGACTCGTCGTCCCGGCTGAGCGCGCGAGGCCCGAGCGATGTGCGAGGCGATGTGTCGCCGCCTGCATCCCTTGCTTCGCGCGAGGGCGACGGCCACGGCCGGTCGTGCTCGGCCTCGGCTTCGCCTGCGCCCGCGCCGGCTTCCGGTGCCTCGTCCGCCGGCCGATGTACCGCCTGAAAGTGATTGCCGAACATGACGACGCCGACCGGATGCGAACCCAAGGCGGAGGTCTGAAAGCGCACGGGTCCATCGGTGCTCGGCGTGATCAACTGCACGTTCATGTCGGCCTGATAGTCGCGATTGATCGACCGAATCAAGGCCTCGAGCGCGGGCTCGTCGTCGTACAGCATGCGATCGCCCTGCTCGATCTCGGGGTGGCTAAGGGTCAGTTGTGCGCGGTAGCGCGCGGCCAGTCCGACCAGTTCGGGCTCCGATTCCGGGCCATATCGGCCTGTTGCGTGCTGCAAAAGCGAAATGATCAGGCAGTCCATCCCGTGCCCGCTGTTATACGCTGCACGGATGCCGTGCTGCTCGAACCACTGCAGCGTCTCGGCACGGCCGGTGCCCATCATCATGTCGCGTTGCTCGGTGAGCGCGGGAATCGCTCGACGTTCGTCCGCTGGATCGGCTGACGAGGTGTGCGCGGGTCGCGGGCGGAATGCGGCTTCGGGACGCGCCGCCGGGGTGTCGCCGTGGGTGGCGCGCGCACTGTGCCCCAACTCGGGAATGTCGCGCAATGCGAGCGCCGCCGCGCGCGGATCGAACGCAGGAGCGTTAGGCTCCGCCGCCGCCGCCGGGACATCGCGTCTCGTCGATGCCTCGCTTCCTGAAGGCGCATCACCATCCGCGGGTGTTTCGCTCGGCAGCGGGGTGTCCGCTCGCGCTGCGGCATCGCCGGTGACGGGCGCATCGCCATGGACCATCGAATCGCGCTCCGCGCTCACGGCCTGCTCCTGCGGAGGCTCGCTTGCAACCGGAACGTCTTGCGCGGCCTGACTCTCGTCGTTCTCTTTGCGCGCGGCGAACTCGGTTAGGCGTTCACGCACCCCGGCGTTCATTTCATTGCCGCGATCTACCGCGCGGCGTGTCGCCGTCAGCGGGATTTGCGCAATTGCTTGCGCCACCGGGCTCGCGACCGACACGCGGACGCTGTCGGCGAACATCTTTACTTTCTGGGCCACGAATTTTGCTTTCGCCGCGAGCGGCGCCTGCCGATAGCGCCAGTCGTAGTATCCCGTCGTGCCGCTGAGCTTGGCGGAGGATAGTTTGGCGCCGCCGATTGAAAACTGGATCTCATCGGGCACGTCGTTCGTCGCTTCAATGGCGGCGAGCAGCTTGTCGAGCGCCGCGTCGTTGTGCCGGTCGTTCAGATCGATGAGCATCGCATTCGCGGCTGCGAGATCGACCTTCAATACGACCGGCTCCGTATCGCGCTTGATCGTGTCCACGAGCTTGCTCATGCCCGTCTTCTGAAAACGGGCACGCTCGGCGGCGGAATAAGGCGCCGTCACGGGCGCACTGCCTTGGACGAGGACGCGTGCGTCGTTTTGATCGCCGAACTTGGCCTGGGGATGAATGCCGTGACCGACCGCGATGTCCTTCTCGACGGTCAACCCGAAACCCGCCGCTGCACCGAACGCGTTGACGGCGCCGGCCAGCGCCGCGGGGCCGGCGTTCGTCATCGTATAGCGCTCGCGTTCGCCGATCGTGCTCGCCTTGGCGCGCTCGGTTGCTTCGACCTGTTTGCGAGCATCGGGGCTGAATAGATCGCGAGCGTCGGGGTTCTCGATCGCCGCCATCGCTTTCGCGGCCATCTGCAACGTGGCTCGGGCCTGCGCCGGATCCTTCTCCGCCAGCGCCGCCTTCATGCGCGATTGCGCCAGTTCGAAATGAAGCCAATCGCGCAGGCTCGCCTTCACCTCGGCGCGCCGGCCCTGCAGTTGCGCTCGCGTGGCGCTCGCAAGGCGCGGATCGCGGGCGTGGGTGGGCGCGCCGCGCTCGTTGAATTCGTGCAATGAAACGAGCGACGCGGTGACCTTGCCGGCCAGTACGCGCCCCATGCTGTCGAAGCGCATGCGTTCCGGGGTCTTCCACGCGCCGGAGACCGTGGAGGTTTTGAACTGACTCGCATGGGCTTGCGTGAACGCTTCTTCGAGCGCTTGCACCGCTGCTTCGTCCGCACCGGACGCCGCCACCTGTCCTCGAAACGCCGCGTAGTCTTTCCAGTTCTTGACCGGATCGAGATCGTCCTTGACGGTGTCGCGCCGCGCGATTTCATCGAGCGTTGCAAGCAACTTGGCTTTCGCTTGCTTGCGTACTTGAGGCTTGGCGAACGTGCGCTTTTCGGAAATGTAGGTTCGATAAGCGTCAGCGCGGTCTTTCTGCTGCTGCGCGGCATTGCCCGCCAGCCAATCGATAGACTTGGCCAGCGCGACGATGGCGCGCTTGGCCTTGTCCTCGCCGTCTTTGCTCGGGCCGGCACTCAACTGATAGCCCACGTAGAGTGTCGCGGCCAGTGCCACAGCCGCAGCCGTCGCACCGGCCGTGACCGCCGCCGATACGACCACGGGCGTCAGTACGCCGAGCACCGTCGCCGTGATGCTGGCCGCGCTCGATGCCACGCCCACGCCCAGTGCGCGCTTGTTGCCGTGGTACTCGATCTTCGCGCTTTCGGAGGCGCTCTTGTAGTCGGCCTTCAATTGCGCGCGCATGCAATAACGCGCGTGCGCGATAGAGAGCGCCTGTCCGGCGGCATGCAGATCCTTCTCGGCCTGTTTGCGCTGCTGCGCGGTGGCTGCCGGATTCGAAAGGCGTGCTCGCGCATCGTCGAAGTCGGCTTGCGCGCGCTCCATCTTGCGTACCGCGTGTCCCACCTTGTGCAGGTCCCAGGCAACGCGCCCGGCGGCCTGCATCACGTGGGGTCCGGCCTTCGCGCTCGGCGACGCATCGGCTTTGCCGGCCGGCATGATCTCCTCGGTCCCCGAGTTGCGAAACCGGAGATTGGCCGATTCGAAACCGAGTTCGGTGGTCAGCGCCGTCATGAGCAACTGCACGGCTGAAAGGGCCGTTTTCGCCGGTAGATTGGCGGAAGCGGCCAATTGCGCGACGCCGAATGCACCGCCCGCCAACGACGAGGCGGTCGCGTATTGACGATGCAAGCTACCTGTCCCCGCTTTTTTGAAGCTATCGATCGCCGCATCGGCATCGTCGAGCCCGACCGTCTTCAAGAACGTCGCAATCATCTCGCGATAGTAGGCCTCGTTGCCCGCGCCTTCGGGCAGCAAACGCTGGTTCTTGAGTTCGGCCGGAATCGAGTCCGGCCTTGCGCGTTCGAAGTTCAGCGCCGCCAGCCGCGCGAGCCCGGCGATCGAAGGCTGCGAACGCTGCCCTTGAGTCCAACGCTCGCAAATCTCGAGCGTGGACGCTTCGTCCCATTGCGGGACGCTTACCGCTGGATCGTGCTGCACCTTCTTGATGTCGAGCAACTGAGCGAGGCGCCCGCGCACCGTGCCGCGCGCCGACTTAGCCGAGCCGGACGGCTGTGCGGCGGGCTCGGGGGCGGCCCCTTGCGGCGCGGGTGCGCCGGCAACCGCCGGTGGGGGCGACGAGGAAGCGGTGGCCGTGGATTGGATGCGGTTCGAGGCGGATTTCATGGGGACCACGCAGCGGGAGAGGACGTATCGCGCATGCTAGGTCAGCCCCCGTTGCACTTTTTTCCGCGCCGGCGAAACCCTTTCTCCCGGAGCGAAGCGGGGTCTCGCGCCGGAACCGCTCAAGTCAGGGCGAATTCGACACAGGCACGCCCGGCGGAAAACGTCGATGCTCGCGTGGGATCGCCCTCAGGCTCGCTCGAGAAATCCACTTCGAATAGCCGGACCGCGGAGGTCGTACCGGGATAGTCGTCGAACACCGGTAGTAGCGGATCGTCGTCGTGCAACGCGGCGAGCGCGTAAAGATAGCGTTCGCCGCACAGTGAGTTATAGACGCGTGACAAGAGCGCGGCGCAAAGCGCCGCATCGTCGTCTTGCACCGCGATGAAGGCAAGATAAACATAGGGAAGCGGCTTGCCGTGCTCGGGTAGCTTCGGCCATCCGCGTACCGTCGCCATCAGGTTATAAGGAGTCCTAAGCCATTGCATGGCACGCGCATAGCGTTCGACGTGAGCCTGACGCAGCGCACCTTGGTCCCATGCGGCCATCGTGGCGCAGATCCGTCCGTCTCGACGCGCGACGAAGAAGTCTTCCGCGCGAAGCGTATCGCATCGCCGCCCGTGCTCGAAATCGGCGATATCGAGCGCGGGCGCCCAACGGTGGGAAGCGCGTTGCGCATTGAGGAATTCCACGATATCGGGCAGTGCGTCGCGCGTCGCGCGTCCGATGTCGATCCCCGCCAAGCGCGGCATCCTGCGCTTGCGCGTGAGCCTGACGGCCCGCGCGATCATGCGTCCGCGCGGCAAATAGTGCGGCAGGCCTGCGCGGCCTCCCACTAGCGTGGTGAGCGCCCGCTCGTTGTCATCGTAGACGAGCGTGTAACTCGGCAACGGATCAGCGTCGTGGAGCGTTCTAAGAAATCGATAGATGCGTGCGAGCAAGAAGCCGTTGCGATGGGCAGGATCGATGCGCAGATCGGAGAGAAAGGCCGTGCGCCGCGGCTCGCGATCGATATACGAAGTCGCGACGGAGCGGCATCCCGTTGCGACGATGCGATCGGTCGAGGCTTCCCGGGCCACGATGACCTGCACCGCGGGGCCGAGCAGGCGCGAGGCGTCGAAGTACGATGGCTCGCGCCGCAAGGTAATCGCGGCGTCGCCTTCGATCCAATCGTGTGCCATTCGTGCACGCAACTGCGCGTCGTCCGCGGGATCTGCCAAGCAAAGGGAGTACCGAGTCATAGGCCGTCAGAAAATAATGTGCGAAGCGGGTGCCGCCGCACCCGGTGCCGACTGCGCGTGTCAGCGCGCGCACCGCGTGGGCGAGAGAAGCAGGCCGAACCAGTGCCGAGCCATGCGAAGAAGGGAAGGGATCGCGCCGCCCGCGAAACGGACGCTATCGGCAATCAACGTTGCGCGGCTTGCTCCCGCGCGAACGTCGCAACGACAAAGGGCGAACGTATAACGCAGCAGATCGGTTGCAAGATAGAGCGTCGCGAGCAGGAGGGCGAGTGTGAGCGCACCGCGTCCGATGCCGGCGCGGTTCGCTACGCAAACGGCGACATGACGGTGCCCGAGTTCTTCTCGCGCGTGCCAGCGCCAAAGCCGTGCGGCGCGCGAGTCGTTCCGGACGAGCAAGAACGGATGAGCCTCGATTTCTTCGGCCAGTACCGCCGTCAGATGCTCGAATGCCACGACGAGCGCCAGTTTCATCGGTGCGGAAAACCCGGCGAGGTCCGCGGTAATGGCGTTGGCGCGTTCGACGAGGGGCTGCATGTGCGGAACGGCATCGACGAGCGCGGCATTGTAGTTGGCATGCGCGCGCCGATGCGCTTGCTCTTCCCGAATGAACCGGTCGATTTCACCGCCGAGCTCATCGCCCGGGCCCAACTGCGCCGACGCTCGCCACGATTCGAGCGTCTCGATCAGGAATTGTTCGCCGCCCGGCAGCAGCAGCGAGAGCGCATCGAAGAAGCGGCTACGCACGCCTGTTCCGTTCCATGGGTGCGGGCTCGGAGCCGATGTGGAAAGGCGAAGGTTGCTTGTCATGAACGGCGAGTGGAGCGAAATGAATCGGACATCGTTGCGCTTGCGCGTTCGCCTTGCTCGGTCAGCCAAAGCCGCGGTCCGCTCGTGAACCATCGGCGCGCGAACGCGCCGTATGAGACAGGCTCGGCCGCCCGATCTCGTTTCAACACGCGGGGCGCCTCGAACCATCGAAGCGCCGGATTGCCGTGATGGACCGCATGAAGCGAGCGATGCAGCGTCGGCCATCCGAGCCCCAAGGGCAGCACGATGTCATGGCTCACCGTTTGCGGATCGCGCGCGTACGAAGCGGGCGTGACTGCCGCACCGTAATGCTCCGCTTGCGTCAGAATGAAGTCGAACCACGAAAACAACGCGAGCGGGATGAGGTAAGCGCAGGCGATTGCCGTCGGTGCGAGGAGCGAACCCGCGACGACGAGCAGGCCGAAAACCACCATCCAAAGCAGCGCAACGTGGCGTTGCGAGCGCTTGCCGGCAGGCACCATCGGCCAAGCGGTTCGACCGATATGCCAAGCCACCCAAGGTAGCTCGATAGGGGCGAGCAGCCAGATCCACCGCGTGGGCCAACTGAGCGAATAAAGCCGCCCTTCGGGATCGGCCTCCGTGCAAGTTGCACGGTGGTGCGCGAAGTGAAAGTAACGGTACGCGACGAAGTTCACGCCGAACAAGGCCGCGCAGACGATCCCCACCGCGTCGTTCAAACGGCGGCTGCGGAAAAACGTCCCATGCACGCTCAGGTGCTTGGCCTCCTGGCATCCCACCATCAGTAGCGCCTGCAGGGGTATGAGTGCGGCCAGCAGTTCGGTGCTGGAGGTTCGGCAAATGACGATCGTATTCGTTGCCACGGCCAAGACGAACAACGCGCTTGGGAGGTCCGCGTACCACCGGTAGCGTGACGGTCGAACGTGTGCGGTCATGCGGCGCGCTTCACAGCAATGACGAAAGCGCGCGTGTGACGCGTCGCACGCAAGACTCGGGCAACGCGGCCCACAGCGGCGCGAGCGTCGACAGCGGAACCGTGCCGCGCAAAATCGCGCCGTAGTCGAGCGAGCGCTCGTGCGGAAAGTACCGCGGCTTGGCGCAGACGATCTTGGTGAAACCGCGCGAGCGGTAGTAGCGCAACTGCGGGTCGAGCGGCATACCGCGACGCGTTGCGTGAACGTAGTCGTCGATGGGCCGCTCCGGATGAGTCTCGCGCCAGTCGCGTAGGCCGGGCACGGGAGAGCCGAGATAGATGTGGCGCCAGCCGCGCTTGAGCGCGATGGGCCAGAAATAGTTCAGCAGCGCTGTGACACCCTCGCAATTGCGACTCGACAGGCTAATGCCGAACAGCGTCGAACTCTGATCCGGCAACGGTGCGCTCACGCAATCGTCCCAGGTTTGAACGTGCCGGTAAAAATCATCGGCGATGGGGCGCATGAACAACGAAGCGAGCAGACGGCCGGTTCGCGTGCAAAACGCGCCTATCGCTAGTTCAGGATGCGCGTCGATCCTCTCGCGAAGCTGGTCCTCGGATGCCGCCTGCACGTCGGTCCATTTCTCGCGTTCCAACTCCATCAGGGCGGGCAGGTCGCGACGGCCGAGCAATCGCGCCCTCGCCGGTTCTGTCTCGACCGGGCGGGCGGCGGGCGGAGCGAGGAAATGAAGGCTGTGATCCATTGGCTAGCATGCTGCGCGAAAGAGTGCGCAGTCGATTCAAGTGCGAATGGCCGGGATTTTTTCTTATTCGTATGTCGTCGATATGACGGTATCGGTGGGGTAACGGGAAGCGACGGTTTTATATTGAATGATTATATGCGTAAGTGCATGAAATGTATGGATGTTTGGTATGATTGACGTGTTGGCGGGGCGTCATTGTTTAATCATTTCCTGACGGCAATTTCAGGAAATCCTTAATGGCGGTCCGATAACTGGCTTCTGTCCGTTTGAAAGAAAAGAGGAATGATTCTTGCGCGGGTCGGCGCCGGGCAAGGCGTATTGCCGGATTTGTGTTATCCGGCATGCGGAACGAATACGCTCGTGGTTATCGCTTCTTGGTCATGCCGGTAGCCCGCCGTCGATGTCGGCCGGCAATTCCTCGATGCGCACGCTGCTTGGATTTTGCGTCGGCGTCTGGCCGCAGAACATTTGGAATACGCGATCGCCGATGTTTCTGAGTCCCGCCATCAAGTCGGCCGGTTTCAAGGACATGAGCGTCTCGATCGCTTGCGCGGCTGCGTGGCCGACCGGACCCGGCACCGTTAGATTCAGCGCGGTCATCGCGATCGATCCCACCATCAGTCCGCTGACGCCGTCTTCGATGAAGTCGTTCGCCGCTTTATTGACCGCGAGTACGGCCAGCATGACCAGGCTTAATCCGACAAACGTTTTGAATTCCTCGAGCGCATCTTTGCGGCTGACGTTTTTGTCCGCCATGAGGCTGAACATCAACGCCGAGGTGAAAGCGGCATCCGATGCGAGATCGACCGTTCCGATCTTGTCGGGCAGCATGAGTACCGTCGTCGCTACGCAGACCGCCGTGGAGAACAACGCGAGGGCGAGTTTGGCGGAACGATCGCGGTTTTCCGCCGGGGATGCCGCGGGCGGCAAGCCGATGCAATCGGCCAATTCGTCCGCAAGCCGCTGATATGCGTTGACCGCGATCGCGACTTGTTTGCCGACGTGAGGACTGAGTTCGTGCGATCCGTTCGCCAAAAATGCGGCTTTTGCGTCGTTCAGCGACTGCCCGTCCGACTCGGCAGCGGCTCTCACGGCTTCCAACGCCGCTTTCGTTTCGGCCGACAGCGAGCGCCCCGCCCGATGCAAGTGCGGGTTCGCCGATCCCGAGCGCCAAACGTTGAACTTTTGGCGGATCTCCTCCGAAAGGAAGCCGCCGAACAGCGCGCCGGTCGAAACCGCGCCCGCGGCTATGTTGAATGCCGCGTTGCTGTTCAAAAAACGCAGGCTGCTGACGAAGGTCGGCAGGGCGAACTCGATAGCCTGCACCATGTTCGCGTAGTAGCGCGCCATGGCCCGGTCTTTCAGGAGGTTGTCGTCCGTGGTCGGCGTACGGATCATGCCGATCGCTTCGACCATCGCTTTGGCCATGAGCGCTGCAATTTCCGCCTCCGTCTTCTGTTGCCGGGGCTTCGTCATCAGCGGGATGGCGAGCGGCAGCGGCGCGAGCAGCATATGCAGGCCGGCGATTTTCGCTGCTCGCTCGTGTAGCGGCCGGTCTGTTCGCAGTGCGTTCAGCGTGACGCCCACCTCGTCCAAGCGCTTGGTGAAGCGCGCCGCAAGGGCGTCCTCCAAGCCCGCTTCGCCGATACGCGCTTTGAGCTCGCCGACGTGAGCCGTCAAGCGATCGAGTTTCGGGCCGTCGCCGGCTGCGCCGTTCGACGGCGCACGCAGTCCGGCGATGAATTCGCGGTCGTCGGCGCGACTCAACAACGTACCGGCGTCGCTCATTTTCACCAACGCCTTTGCGGTGCGAAGCGCGGAAGATGCCCAGGGCCGGTTTCCGTTCGCAGCGCTCGGCGAGACCGACCCGCGCTCGTCGTCGATATCGACACGATGCTCGTGCGCGGCCGGTATACCCGCCCGTTCGACGGCCGGCCTTTCGACGCCGGAATGGCGATCGGCAATATCGGACGCGTCCGGCGGCGCCGAACCGGGGCCACCGCCGATGTTCAGGCGCGGCCTTGGAGAGGGCGATGTCACAGTGGGGGAAGGGCCGAGCCGGGCCGGGAGGCTGTTGCTGCGAGCAAGCGTGTGCAGTGGGCCGTTGTCCAATTGATGGCTGCTGGGCGCGTCGTTCGCCTGAGCATGATGCGCTTCGTGCGATTCGGAGGCCGACCCGTCTCCGTAGTGCTGGTGAAAAAGTTCAAGCCCGCATGAATTGAAATCCATTGTTCCTTGCTCTCTCATCTAAAGGCGTGGCTGAGGTTTTTGCGCTTCGATTTTTAGCGCTCAGGCTGGCCAGCATGAGATCACGAGTAACTCGCGCGAGAGGGCGATTCCAGCGAACTTGCTTTTACATCAGCGAACGATTTTGTTTTCTCTGTTTTTCTGGAATCAATTTCAATATCAATTTCATGGTTGCGAAATGGAAGGATCAATACTTCGACGAGAACGAATAGCCGCCTGCGCACGAGCCGACGACGGCGCCGCGTCCCGACCATGCAGTTGTGGATGCCAAGGTAGTCGCGGCGCCCGACAACCAGTGCTCGACCGTCATTCCCAATTGGCGCGCCGCCTCGGCCTCGATGCGGCCGCAGACCGTTTCCGTTGCGGCCCGGACAGCGCGCTCGGGCGATTGAAAGACGAAACGTACTTCCACCTCGTGATCGGCCACGCGAATGAAAATCTCGCGTAGATCGACTGTCGCATCGCTCATCTTTGCCCACGCTCGGATTTCCGCGAAGTGATAGTCGAGCCAATGAGAAAAGAACCAGGCGTCTTCGGGGCCCGCCAACGAAAAAGCGGCGTCGCACGAAACGAGGCTGCGCAGGCCGGCTGCGTTCGCCCAATGCGAACCGGTGCCGTCGCTGCGCTCGCTTTGCGAGCGCTTACCTTTCTTAGCCGCGTTCGCGCCGAGCGGCAGCCGAACGGCTCGTGGCGCACTGTAGTCGGGTTCGGCCGGGGCCGGGCTGGTCCATTGAACCGGCTCGTCTCCCGATGCAACGCCGCCGAGGTGAATTTGATAGGCGCGTAGCGCTCGCCAGAGCAGCGCGTGATCGTCGGCGCGCGACGGTTGCAGTGTGAGCGCGACCGCGCCGCCTCGCAATGGAGCGCTTCGGCGGGCCACGAGCCGTAGCTCGCAAAGCGTCTCATGACCGGCGACGATCCGTGCGCGCCGCGGCAAGCCAAGCGCCGGTCGATCGGCTTCGCCAACGGTCACGGTCAGGCCTTGACGGTCTAGCTTGATAAGCGGCATCGCCACTGGATCGTCGGCAAATTGCACGTCGATTCTCGCCCGTGCCGCAAAGTCGTCACGGGAAACGGGTGTCGGCACGTCATGACTGATATACACGGTGTTTCTCCTTCTATATAGCGTGGGCCGACGGCAGCGGCGGCCTTGACGCGTGGCCGCTCGCATCGAGGGGCAACGCGCGAAGCAAGGGGGGCGGAGTGAGCAGGCGCGTGGTGGCGGTGGGATGCCCGCCGCAGGCGCGAGCACCCGGCCGGCCCGGGCAGGCAGATGATGGCGGCGAGCGAGCGCCGAGACTTGCCGCGCAGCGCTCTCGAGACGCGACGCGGCCGGACGCGGTCCGGTAAGGATTGCGGGCGCCGCTCCACGCGGGGAGCGGCACACCGTGAAGCCGTCAAACGCAGGCTTGCAAAGCCAGGTCGCAGTCCTCGGTGTGCGCAAGGAGTGCTAAATCCAGCCCGAGTGCCGTCAACGTTTGAGCATCCAGATCGATCCAACATGCCACGACCATGCGGCCGTCGATGCGCTGGGCGGGACCGGCACGGTGAGCATGCACGCCGATGCGCCGGAACAGGCGCTCCATACTGAGGAACGTCACCCCGATCAACTGCCGTGCACCGAGCTTGACGGCGCACTCGACCACCGATGCGAGCATCGGGCGCACCGCCCACGCCCCCGCTTCGTCCCCGAACGCCCCGTCGGACGTACTCGCGGCAAAACGCGACAATTCCCAGACGTCGGCCGTGCTCGGCGGCGCAATACCGTCGGCCAATAAGGACGGAAAAAGCTCTTGCAACAAATAAGGACGGGTAGTAGGCAACAATCGTGCACAACCGCAAATGGCCCCCGATTCGTCATGGGCGACGACATACACGGTGTCGTCGCGATCGTATTGGTCTCGTTCGAAGCGGTCATCGGCACTCGGCAGACGCCATCCCAACAACTCGACGAAAATCCGGTGCCGATAATGCGCTAGTGCAGCATCGAGATCTTCGGGCAACCGCCCGTCGCCGTGAACAGAAGTCCGCATGAAATCCCTCGCTTTTGATTTTTGATGAGCGCATTACAGCGCGCGCTCCGAGGGTCGGTAACTGTCAACGTTGACAGGACTAGAATGGACGTACTTTTCCCTGCCAAAGCGGCAGTCCGCTTCAGGGCAAGTCAGTCGAATCTAATAATGAGATTGAAATGGGGCGACGATTTGCTTATAAATGAGACCTGTGGATAAATTTACGGATGAATCGAGCGCGGGCGTACCGATTTGGCGCCCCCACTCGGCGTTATTGGAGAGTCGGGTTGCACGTGACCGGTTCGCCCAACGGGGCGAGCGCCGCTTGCGCGACCGCGTTCGGCCAGTTCAGGCCGGCGACGCGCCGCAACAATGCTTGGGCCGTTTGTCTCATGCCGAGGTCGACTCCGCGTGGATCGACGCACATGACGTTGCTGCGAATATCGCTCCAGGCAACGAGCAGGGCGCCCGAGCCGCGGTCGACGTACCAGTCCCAGCCGAGCGTGACGTACGTCGCGCCGGGACCGCGCGCGCGTTGCCACTCGGTGTATCCCGCGGTGCTCGCATCGACGCCCTCGGCGCGCAATTCGGCGAGCAGGCTGTCGTCGAGCCCGGAGTCGACGTGGTCGAAATGAAGTCCGGCAAGCGCGCACTCTTGGAGGCGGACATAGCCGTCGACGCGGTGGATGCGCTGCGTGGCAGAAGGATGTCTCATGCGCCGGACTGTAGCAGCCTGTCGCAGTCGTGGGACCTGGCAACTATGACAGCCTTGTGTCCCGTGTTACTTATCAATTGGGGTATTCATGGAATCGCCGTTGCGGTGGCAAGATAGTTACGAACAGTTGCGCTCGGCGACCGACGAGCGGCAACTGTTCGACCGGATCGCGGGGTTGGCGAAGCGGCTCGGTTTCGAGTACTGCTGTTACGGGATTCGCGTGCCTCTGCCGGTGTCCAATCCTGCCGTCGCCATCTTCGACACCTATCCGTCGGGGTGGATGAAGCACTACCAAGACAACCACTTCATCGACGTGGACCCGACGGTGCGCGAGGGGATGACCAGCTCGCGGCTCATCGTCTGGCCGGAAGCGTCGGCGAACGCGCCGCGGCTATGGAACGATGCGCGCGATTTCGGGCTGCGTGTGGGTGTCGCCCATTCGAGTTGGGCCGCCCACGGTGTCTATGGTTTGCTGACGATGGCGCGCCACTCCGACTCGCTCACCACCGCGGAAATCGACGATCTGACGCTGCAAGCGAGTTGGCTGGCGAACCTATCGCATTCGCTGATGAGCGAGTTTCTCGTGCCGCGGCTCGCGCCCGAGGCCGGCGTCGTGCTCACGCCGCGGGAGTGCGAGGTGCTGTGCTGGACCGGCGAGGGAAAGACCGCGTGCGAGATCGGCCAAATCCTCAGCATCTCCGAGAGAACCGTCAACTTCCACGTCAACAACGTCCTGTTGAAGCTGAACGCGACCAACAAGGTGCAGGCGGTCGTGAAGGCGATCGCAATGGGGCTGATCGCTTCGGTTTGACGTAGAGCGCGAACCGGTGGGGCGAGGCGATGCGGGCGGCCGATGAGCCGCCCGTTTCATTTCGTGCTCGGCGCGCTAGATGCGAGAATCTAGCGCGCCCTCGCGCCTAGGACGGCAACCGCGAGGCGCGGGTCTGCGGCAACGCGCCGAGATCGGCGAGCGGATGCCGTGCGCTCGGCCACGGCGAGCGTAAAAAGTGCGCGATTCGCTCCTGGCGCACTTCGGCCAGCGATCCCGGCTGCCAGCGAGGGCTGCGGTCCTTGTCGACGAGGTGCGCGCGTACGCCCTCGCGGAAATCGCCTTCCTCGATCGCGCGCGATACGATCCCGAGTTCCATGCGGTAGGCGTCGGCCAGCGTGATGCGCCGTCCGCGCAAGATGGCCTCGCGCGTGACGTGCAGCATCGTCGGCGAGTAGCCGTGCAGCGTATCCAGCGCCGATTGGAGCCAGGCACGCATCTCGGGCGGCGGGTTCGCGATCAGCGTGGCCGCCAGCGAGGCCGCCATTTCATCCACGGTCAACCGCGCCGCGAAGTGCTTTTCGATTCCGCCGAGCACCCCCTCGATCGGGGCGGGCGGCAGGGGTGCCGTGGGCGGCACGAATGCCTCGCGCAAACGCGCGCCGACCTCATCGGCCGGCAGCGCGGTCAGACGCGCTTCGAATCCCTGCAGCCATTCGCTTTGGACGCACACGTCGGCGAGCCCGCAGCGCACGGCGTCGGCACCCGACAACACCGCACCCGTCAGCGCGACGTAAAGCGCAAGTTCGACCGGCATCACGCTCAAAAAGCGGGTGGCGCCGACGTCGGGCACGAAGCCGATGCGCGTTTCGGGCATGGCGATCTTGCTGCGCTCGGTCGCGATCCGCAGCGAAGCGGCTTGCGCGAGTCCCATGCCGCCGCCCATCGTGATGCCGTCCGCGAGCGCGACGATCGGCTTCGGAAACGCATGCAGGGCGAAATCGAGGCGATACTCGTCGATGAAAAATTGGCGCCAGCCGTCGTCGCCTTCCGCGCGGCCGGCGTTGGCCGCGTGGTAAAGCGCCCGGACGTCGCCGCCCGCGCAAAACCCCTTTTCGCCGCTGCCGTGCAACACGACGGCGACGATCGCATCGTCTTCGCGGTAACGCTCGACGTGCTCAGCGAGCTCGCGCACCATCCGGTGCGACAGCGCATTGAGCGCGTGCGGCCGGTCGAGCGTGAGGATCGCGACGCCGTTGACCACGTGGCTGAGCACGCGTCCCTCGGCCGGCGGCGTGGCGCCCGATACGCCGTCGCGTCCGGCATCCGAGAGTTCGACACGTGCGTTCATTCATTGTCTCCATTCATAGTCGATACATGACGGTAAGCGCGGCCGAGCCTCGTTCATTGCTGGGCCGCGTGGTGTCGATACAGCGCGATGATGGCGGAAAAATCCAGTCCGCCTTGGCCGTTCGCGCTCATGGTTTGATAAAGCTGCTGCGCGAGCGCGCCGAGGAAAATCGGCTGTTTGGCGCCGCGAGCCGCTTCGGCGGCGAGGCCCAGGTCTTTGAGCATGAGATCCGCGCCGAAGCCGCCCGTGTAGCCGCGCGACGCCGGCGCGGTCTCGACGATGCCGGGGTACGGGTTGTAAGTGTCCGAACTCCAGCAGCGGCCGGTCGACGTGTTGATGATCCCCGCCAATACCTTCGGATCGATGCCGAGCGCGGCGCCGAGCGACATCGCCTCCGCAACGCCCGTCATCGTAATGCCGAGCAGGAGATTGTTGCAGATTTTCGCGACTTGGCCCATGCCGGTGTCGCCGCATCGGACGATGTTCTTGCCCATCGCGCCGAGCACGGGTGCAATCTCGGCGAATAGCGTTTCGCTGGCGCCGACCATGAACGTCAGGGTGCCGGCGGCCGCGCCGCCGGTCCCGCCCGACACGGGGGCATCGACGAACGCGTTGCCGTGGGCGGCCGCCAGCTTGGCGAACGCTTGCGCGCTAGCCGGATCGATCGTGCTCGAATCGACGATCGTCACGCCGGGCGCGATGCCGGCCAGCACGCCTTGCTCGTCGGTCAGCACGCTGCGCACGTGCGCGGCGGCGGGCAGCATCGTCACGACGAGTTCGGCGTCGGCCGCCGCTTGCTTCGGCGAGGCGCACACCGCCGCGCCGGCTTGCGCGAGCGAGCGCAACGCGTCCTCGCTCAAATCGAACGCTTGCAGCGAATGACCGTTTTTCAGCAGGTTGCGCGCCATCGGCGCACCCATGTTGCCCAGCCCAACGAATCCAATCTTCATGGCGTGTCTCTCCGTGTGCGGTGCTCGGCCTTGCAGGTCAGCGCAGGTTGATCGTCGTATTCACGCCGCCGGCGGGCGCGTCGTCGAACCAGCGCGCCGTGACCGTCTTCGTTTGCGTGTAGAACTGGATCACTTGCTTGCCGTACGGGCCCAAATCGCCGAGTTTCGAGCCGCGCGAACCCGTGAAGCTGAAGATCGGCACGGGCACCGGGATCGGAATGTTGATGCCGACTTGGCCGACGTCGATCTCGCTTTGGAACTTGCGCGCCGCCGCGCCGCTTTGCGTGAATAGACCGACGCCGTTGCCGAAGGGATTGCGGTTCACGAGCGCGATGGCGTCGTCGAGCGTATCGACGGTCAGTACGACGAGCACCGGGCCGAAGATTTCGGTGCGGTAGATGGCCATCTCGGTCGTCACGCCGGAGAAGATCGTCGGGCCGATGAAGTTGCCGTTCTCGTATCCGGGCACTTGTACGCCGCGGCCGTCGAGCAAGAGCGTTGCCCCTTCCTCGACACCCTTGGCGATCAGCGACGACACCCGTTCCTTGGCCGCTTTCGATACGAGCGGGCCGACATCGGTGTTCGGTTCGGTACCGGCGTTGACGTTGAGCGTCTTCGCGCGCGCGACGAGATCGGGTAGCCACTCGCGCGCCTCGCCCACGAGGACCACGGCCGACGTGGCCATGCATCGCTGGCCCGCCGCGCCGAAGCCCGCGCCCGCGAGGGCATTGAGCGTTTGCTCGCGATTGGCGTCGGGCAGCACCACGGCGTGATTCTTCGCGCCCATCATCGATTGGACGCGCTTGCCGTGCTCGCTCGCGAGCGTATAGACATGCGTGCCGACGGCCGTCGAACCGACGAACGAAACGGCTTTGATGTGTTCGTGCGTGCACAGCGCATCGACGACCTCCTTGCCGCCGTGCACGACGTTGAGCACCCCGCGCGGCACACCGGCTTCGAGCGCGAGCTCGACCAGCGCCATCGTGGAGAGCGGGTCTTGCTCGGACGGTTTGAGCACGAACGTGTTGCCGCACACGATCGCCATCGGGAACATCCACAGCGGGATCATGGCGGGGAAGTTGAACGGCGTGATGCCCGCGCATACGCCGATCGGCTGCCGCAGGGTGTACGTATCGACGGCCGAGGCGACGTTTTCGGCGAACTCGCCGAGCTGCAACGTGCCGATCGACGCGGCGTGTTCGACCACTTCGAGCCCGCGGAAGATATCGCCTTCGGCATCGGGCAGCGTCTTGCCTTGCTCGGCGGTCAGGATCTTGGCGATACGCGGCATGTGCTCGCGTATCAGCGCCTGGTACTTGAGCATGATGCGCGCGCGTACGCCGATCGGCGTGGACTTCCACTGTGCGAATGCCGCATGCGCGGCGCCGACGGCCGCGTCGCCTTCAGCGCGCGTCGCGAACGGCACGCGCGCCAGTACTTCTTGCGTGGCGGGATTGACGATGTCGCGCCACTCGGTCGAGACGGATTCGACGAATTCTCCGTTGATCAGCAGCTTGACGGTCGGCCGGTTCGTGCCGGCGGCGGAGGGATGGCTCATCGATGGACTCCTGATCGGTTCGGTTCGTAAATCATCGTAGTTCGGGGAAGTCTTCTTCCCAATATTCGCCCGGCAGCCGCTCCGCCGCGTCGCCGCGCTCCATCTCGCGGCGGCGCAACTCGACACGGCGGATCTTGCCGGAAATCGTTTTCGGCAACTCATAGGCTTCGAGGCGCCGAATACGCTTGTACGTCGACAGACGTTCGCGCGAGAACGCGAAAATGCTACGAGCAAGCTCCGCGTCGAACGTATAGCCGTGGCGCAGCATCACGTAGGCTTTCGGCACCGAAAGCCGCAGCGGATCGGGACTCGGGACGACCGCCGCTTCGGCGACGGCCTCGTGTTCGATCAGCGCGCTTTCGAGCTCGAACGGGCTCAAGCGATAGTCGGATGACTTGAAGACATCGTCGGCCCGGCCGATGTAGACGTAATAGCCGTCGTCGCGGCGCATCGCGACGTCGGACGTGTGATAGCGGCCGTTGCGCATGATGTGCGCGGTCGCGTCGGCGTTATTGGCATAGCGCGTCATCAGCCCGAGCGGGCGGCGGCACGGCTCGCCGGCGCCGGCCGTATCGTCCGGCGTGCCGAGATTGCCGAGGGGCAATGCGATTTCCCCTTCGTCGGCGGGGTGCCCGTCGGGATCGACGAGCATCACGCGGTAGCCCGGCAGCGGACGCCCCATCGAGCCGGGCACGACGGGTTGTCCCGGCGAATTGCCGATCTGGCAAGTCGTCTCGGTTTGGCCGTAACCGTCGCGGATCGTGATGCCCCATGCCGCTTTGACGCGTTCGATGATCTCCGGATTGAGCGGCTCTCCCGCCCCGACGATTTCGCGCAGCGAGACGCGATACGACGCGAGCGGTTCCTGCACGAGCATGCGCCACGCGGTGGGCGGCGCGCACAGGGTCGTAACGCCGTGCTGCGTGAGCGTATCGAGTACGGTCTTGGCGTCGAAACGGGCATACGTCAAGACGAAGACGCAAGCCTGTGCATTCCACGGGGCAAAAAAGCAGCTCCAAGCGTGCTTGGCCCAACCGGGCGAGCTGATGTTCCAATGAACGTCGCCCGGTTGCAGTCCGATCCAGTACAGGGTGGACAAGTGACCGACCGGGGCGCTCTCGTGCGTGTGTTCGACGAGCTTCGGCTTGGAGGTCGTGCCCGAGGTGAAGTAGAGCAGCAGCGGATCGCGCGCGCGCGTGACGCCGAGCGGCTCGAAGGCGGGTGAGGCCGCATAGCCGTCTTCGAAGCGGCGCCAGCCGGCATGATCGTGCGCGCCTTCTGGCGCCCCGACCACCAGTTTGACGAGCGGCGCCTCGATGCCGGCAAACTTGCCGCATTCGGCCGTATCGACCACGGCGTACGTCGGCTGCCCGACCTCGATACGCTCGCGCAAATCCTCCGCCGAAAGCTGAGTCGTGGCCGGCATCACGACCGCGCCGAGCTTCATGGCGGCGAGCATCGTATCCCAGAGTTCCACGCGGTTCGGCAGCATCAGTAAGATGCGATCGCCGCGGCCCACGCCGAGCTCGCGTAGAAAGTTCGCGATACGCGCAGAATGCTCGGACATCTGAGCGAAAGAGCGCTTCGTTTGTTGCCCCGTGGCGGCGTCGACGAGCCACAAGGCGCACGCATCGTTGCCGCGGGCGATTTCGTCGAAATAGTCGAGGGCCCAATTGAAATCGTCCAGTTCGGGCCACGTGAAATGACGATAGGCGTGGTCGTAGTCCGTCCGATGGCGCAATAGGAAATCGCGCGCGGCCAGAAAGCGCTGTGATGCGTTCATCCTTGTCTCCCGTCGATCCAAGCAGGCGTTTGCGCGGATGCTTGGATCCCATGGCGCGCGTGGCCCGCGCAAGGTCGAATGGCCTTGCCGATGTTGCCCGCGCGTTTCCTCGTTGATGGATGCGGCTACGTCGATGCGACCGGCAAGGCGATTCTTTGGCCGCTTATGCCGATGTACTACTGCGTCGAAGTGTAGGCAGCGGCGGGGCCGCTTTCGATGCTCAAGACGCTCACATTGTATGAGCGCATTTGCCACCCCGTGGAGGCACGGGGCGTAGCGAGGGAGAGGGGGGGCGATGCGCGGTTCAGCGGATGCCGAGCCCGCGCAAGACGGCGGTGCCGTCCTCGGTCAACTGAAAGCGGGTGCCGCCCGATTCGATCTCGATAGGTTCGACGAGCCCGGCCTCTTGCAGCATGGGAATCTCGGGCTTGGCGGAGGCATCGATCGGCGCGTGCAGGAGCAGCAACAACGTGGCGATCTCGTGATGGCTGAGGATGCGCCGCAACATGGTGCGCGGCTTGCGCGGCGTAGGGTATTCGTTCGGGTCACTCATGGGGCCGGCCTCCATCGCGTCTGGCTGCGGGCAGATATTGGACATTGCGCCTTAAGAGATGCTTAAAAAGGCGGGTTGCCGGCCTAGGCGCCGGCGCGTCGCTCCGATACCGAGAAGATCGAGAGCCGTTGATATATAACGGGTTTTTGACGTTGCCGCATAATTGTGGCGACCCGGCAAGTAATGGGACGTTACAGTTTCGAAGGATGGGAACACCCCGAAGCCAATCGTGAAACACACGGTTCGACACGCTGGGCCGTCGTTACAGCCGTAGGTATCTGCCGTCTTTTTTGCAACTCTTGAATGTATTGGCCTGTGACCCGGCGTTGGCGATCGGATAGGCATGGAACGTAATCACCGGCCCGTCTTTTTCTTTCTGCCAGCCACCCTGCACGAGAATATCGGTTTCATCCTCCGTCCCGACGATCACTCGGCCGCAATCGAAGATGATATCGACGCCACCGACGTTATTCATGAATCGCTCCCATGGGACGGCGGCCGCAATGCGCTTACAGAGGGTGAGTTCGCTCTGGCCGTATAGACTGCCCAAAAAAACCGGCTTGTCGGTTGGCGTCTGCCCTGGCCAGTTCCCGAGATAGACGTGCTTGCGCTGATGGTAGTCGCAGTAGATCGGAACCGAGTCATCGTGAATGGCCACGAGAATGCCGAGCTTCCTATCGATGGTACCGATCGCGTCCAAGCGACGGACAGCCGCCGTCTTTAGCGCCATCGGCCTCCCCGGACCGTCGGGCGTGTATTCCAGATCGCAGCCATGTATCGGACAGTGCGGGTCCTTTGCTTGAAAATTCGGGTTCGCCGCCCTTGCATGGACCGGGCGCACACTAGGCGCGAACGCCCAAATATGACAGGTCGGAACGGGGCATATCCACTTGGCCATGTCGGAGAGGGAAATATGGAGTCGAATACTTGGATAGACGTGCACGGGCATTTTACGCCGTCCGATGACGGCGGCCGAAAGCGTAATCAGCTTGCACGACTGTATGTGGATACGGCGATGCCCGGCTCGATTCATACGATCGCTCCCGCGGTCGCTATGGCGGGCGTCGAGCATATCGTCTACGGCTCCGACTGCGGCGTGCCGTGCACGTGCTTCGAGGCGATGGAAGGCAACATGCGCGCGTTGCGCCTGTCGTCGGGACTGGATGCCGGACAAGTAGCGCGGATCGGCCGCAACGCCTTGAAGCTGTTTCCGGCAGCTTCAAGGAGAATCGAGGGCGGCGCGCCGCTCAGAGACTGCGCGCGATGACCATCCGCTGCACTTCGCTCGTACCTTCGTAAATCTGCGTGATCCGCGCATCGCGGTAGTGGCGCTCGACGGGGTAGTCCGCCAGGTAGCCGTAGCCCCCATGGATTTGAATCGCCTTCGAGCAGACGTCTTCGGCCACTTCCGACGCATAGAGCTTGGCCTGCGATGCCTCCGAAAGACACGGCATCCCCGCGCTGCGCAAACGCGCGGCGTGATGCACGAGCAGCCGCGCGGCGTTCAGGCGCGTCGTCATGTCGGCGAGCATGTTGGCGATCGACTGGTGCTCCTTGATCGCTTTGCCGAATTGGATTCGCTCGGTGGCATAGGTTTTGGCCGCGTCGAAGGCAGCCCGGGCAATGCCTACGGCCTGGGCGGCAATGCCGATGCGTCCGCCTTCCAGGTTCGACAAGGCGATCTTCAAGCCTTCTCCGCGCTCGCCAAGCAAGTTCTCTTCGGGCACGGCGCAGGCGTCGAGCGTGATCGGGCAGGTATCCGATGCTCGAATCCCGAGCTTGTGCTCCGGTCGCCCCACGATGAAACCGGGCGTATCCGTCGGCACGATGAAGGCGGAAATTCCGCGCTTGCCCAATTCGGGATCGGTGACGGCGAACACGATCGCAACGCCCGCACGTCCCCCGTTCGTCACGAATTGCTTGCTGCCGTTGATGACCCAACGCCCGCCTTCGAGCACGGCGCGCGTCTTCAAGTTGTTCGCTTCCGAGCCGGCATGCGGCTCGGTCAAGCAAAACGCGCCGATCGTCTTGCCCAGGGCAAGCTCGCCGAGCCAACGGGCTTGTTGTGCCGCGGTGCCGAATTTCAGGATCGGTCCGCAGCCCACGGAGTTGTGGACGCTCATCATCGTCGCGCATGACGCGCAGCCGGCGGCGATCTCCTCCAGCGCAAGCGCGTAGGCGGTGTAATCGGTATAGGTGCCGCCGAGTTCCGCGGGAACGATCATGCCGAGCAAGCCGAGCTCGCCCATCTGCCGGACGATGTGGGCCGGCAACGCACCCTCGCTGTCCCATTGGGCGGCATGCGGCGCGAGACATTCGGTCGCGAATTGCCGCGCGGTATCGCGGATCATCCGTTGTTCTTCGGTGTAGAACTCGTCCATGGCAGTGCAAGAAGCTACGAAAAAAAGGGAGAACGCGACAGGCGGCCGTCGCGCGCCGGCACGCGGGCCCGCTAGGACGCCGGCTTGGCGCCGGGACGGGCCGGCTTTACACTGTCGCGTTTGTGCGGCCGCTCGGGCGCGAACCCGCGGCCTGTGCGTTGGCGCGTTCATCGGGTAAGCCGCATACGCGTCGAAGTGTAGGCAGCCTCGCCGCGGCTTTCGATGCTCAGGCCGCTCAATCGGCGTGAGCGCATTTGCCACGGGGAGCCCCAGGCGCGCTTGGAACGATTCATGGACAAAGAAAAAGGGACCATCGCCGTTAGTCTCGTGGAGGAAGCGATACGCTGCGTCGAGCGCTGCGGCGTCGATCCCTCGCCGATGCTCGAACTCGCCGGCATCTCTTCCCAACTACTCGCCTCGCCGCAAGCGCGCGTTTCGTCGACGCAGTACGGCGCGCTCTGGAACGCGATCGGCCGAGGGCTCGACGACGAATTTTTCGGCCAAGATTCGCATCCGATGCGCAGCGGCAGCTTCATCGCGATGTGCCAGGCCGCGCTGACCGCGCGCGACGGTGCCCAGGCCATCGCCCGCGCCACGGGCTTCATGCGGCTCGTCCTCGACGACATCGTGGCCCACGTCGATATCTCGAGCGAATGCGTACGCCTCGTCTATCGTCTTCGCGAGGGCGTCGACGAAAAGCCGATGTTCGCCTACGCCACGCATTTCATCCTCGTGTACGGCCTCGTGTGCTGGCTCGTCGGGCGCCGCATTCCGGTCCGGGCCGCTCGCTTCGGTTGCGCCGAACCCGCCGCGGGGCACGAGTATCGCTCGATGTTTTGCGACGATCTTCGTTTCGAGCAAGGGCAGTCCTACGTCGAACTCGAGCCCACCTTCCTCGCGTTGCCCGTCGTTCAAACGCCGAAATCGTTGAAAACGTTTTTACGCAACGCCCCGGCAAGCTTTATCGTCAAGTACCGTAACCCCGATTCCTTGGCGGCGCGCGTACGGCGAGCGTTGCGGGCGCGTCCGATCCCCGATTGGCCCGCGGCCGATGTCCTGGCCGAAGAATTGCGCATTGCCGAGGCAACGATGCGTCGCAAGCTCAAGCGCGAGGGTGAAACCTATCAGTCGATCAAGGACGCGCTGCGCCGCGACATCGCGATCGCCGCGCTGCAAAGCGGCGAGGGAACGATCGCGGACATCGCCGTCGCCGTGGGGTTCGCCGAGCCGAGCGCCTTTCATCGGGCCTTCCGCAAATGGACCGGCGCGCGGCCGACCGATTACCGTCCGGCGAGCGCGGGAGCCACCTAGCGCGGACCATGACGAAACCGCCACCGGGCGGTCGGGGCAACGGCCGGCCGGAATGGGCGTTTGTATTTGCGTTTGCGATTCGTCGGTTGAATTTCCTACTATCTTGTAACGAAGCACCGAAATGCACGTTCGAGGCGCGAGGAAATGAACAACGCTGTCAAACAATTCAGCGGCAAGGCGTGGCGGTGGATCGGATGGGGCTGGCCTTTCATCGGGCTGCTCATGATCGTGACGGCGGGTATCGGCGCGGTTGGCACCGTCACGCTGTATAACAGCGAGGCCGAGGTGCAAAAGTCGAACGAGGTCTACGCCGATCTCGAGCGGCTGCTCTCGCTCGCGCGCGACGCCGAATCCGGGCAGCGAGGCTACGTCATTACGGGACGCGAAGACTACCTTCAGCCCTATGTCGATGCCGAGCCGCTGATCGGGGCGCAGCTCGATCGTCTCGAAGCGCTGTTGAAAGGGGACGCCCCGCAGGAGCAGCGGCTGGCCCAACTGAGCGCATTGCTCGACGAAAAGCGCAAGGAACTGCGCTCGGTCATCGACCTTCGGCGTGCGCGCGGGTTCGAGCCCGCGCAGGCGATCGTACTGAACGATACGGGCAAAAACTTCATGGATCGCGCACGGGCGCTCGTGCTTGCGATGGAGCATCAGGTGTCGGTGCAACTGGCCGCGCGCCAGTCGGTGGCGCGGCGCACGCGCGATTTGGCCGTCGTGGCGGGCCTTGCGTCCGGGGCGTTGACTGTCTTCCTGTGTCTGTCGTTCGGCTACCTGGCGCGGCGCATGTTTCAAGACGCCGCGAAATCGGCCAATACGTTGTTCGAACAGAAAGAGTTGCTGGAGGTAACGCTCTCGAGCATCGGCGACGGCGTGGTCGCCACCGATGTCGACGGGCGCATCGCCTTCTTCAACCGGGTGGCGCAGACACTGACCGGCTGGCGTGCCGAGGAGGTCATGAGGCGTCCTGTCGATGACATCTTGCGATTCGAGCGCAGCAGCGACAAGAGCCGCGCGGAGAACCCGGGCATCATGGCCATCCGCGAGCGGCGCGCCGTCGATCATTCGAGCGGTACGCTGCTGATCGGTCGAGACGGCAAGCGCACGCCCGTCAATGCGAACGGCGCACCGACCTTCGATTCGGCGGGGCAGCTAGTCGGGTCGGTCCTCGTCTTGCACGACGTCACCGAACGCGAGCGTGCCGAGGAGCGTTTCCGTGTGGCGGTGGAGGCGGCGCCGAACGCGATGATCATGGTCGACGACGCCGGCAAGATGACGCTCGTCAATACGCAAACGGAGCGGCTCTTCGGCTATAAGCGCGACGAGTTGCTCGGTCAGACGATCGAAATGCTCGTTCCCGAGCGTTTTCGCAGCGGTCACCTTGGCTTTCGCACGGCGTTCTATGCCAATCCGTCGGTAAGGCCGATGGGCTCGGGCCGCGATCTCTACGGTTTGCGGCAGGACGGCTCCGAGTTTCCGATCGAGATCGGTCTGAACCCGATCGAGACGTCCGAGGGGACCTTCGTCTTGAGTTCGATCGCGGACATCACCGAGCGCAAGCGCTCGGAGCGGCAACTTCGGCAGCGTACCGAGGAGCTCGCCCGGTCGAACCGCGATCTCGAGCAGTTCGCCTATGTTGCGTCGCACGATTTGCAAGAGCCGCTGCGCGCGGTGGCCGGACCATTGCAACTTTTGCAGCGTCGCTACGAAGGCAAGCTCGACGAGCGCGCCGATGAATTCATCGGTCACGCCGTGGACGGCGCCACGCGCATGCAGACGCTCATCGACGACTTGCTGAGCTATTCGCGTGTCGGCCGGCTCGAAGATCCGAAGCAGCCGGTGGAGGTCGGGCATGCGCTCGAGCTTGCTCTTCGCAATCTCGCGGTCATCATTCAAGAGACCCAGGCCGAGGTGACGCACGACCCGTTGCCCACGGTGCAGGCCATTCCGACGCAGTTGACATTGTTGTTTCAGAACCTCGTCGGCAACGGCATCAAGTTTCGGAAAAAGGACGGGCCGGTACGCATCCACGTGGGCGCGCAGCCGGCGGACGATGCCTGGCAGATCTCGGTTGCGGACAACGGCATCGGTATTGCGGAGCAATATTTCGAACGCATTTTCGTGATCTTCCAGCGGCTGCATACGCGCCGCGAGTACCCCGGAACGGGGCTCGGGCTCGCATTGTGCAAGCGTATCGTCGAGCACCACGGCGGGCGCATTTGGCTGGAGTCCAAACCGGACGAAGGCACGACGTTCTTCTTTACCATGCCGCGCGCGGCGGGTGCGGCAGCGGCTGGCTAATGCATCGTTCTTTGGAGTGTTGCTCATGCTATGCGATGACAGCGGTAAGCTCGTCCACATCCTTCTCGTCGAAGACAGCCCCACGGACGTCATGCTGACCCGAGAGGCGATGGAGCAATACAAGGTCCTCAATCCGCTCGATATCGTCGAGGACGGCGTGGACGCCATGGATTACCTAAAGGGGCGCGGCAAGTACGCCGACCGCGAGCCGGCGCGCCCGGGGCTCATCATTCTCGATCTGAACTTGCCGCGGATGAGCGGCCGCGAAGTGCTCTACGAGCTCAAGCAAGATCCGGAATTGCGCAACATTCCCGTCGTGGTGCTGACTACCTCGAAGTCGGAAGAGGACGTGGTGAAGTCGTACTGTCTGCATGCGAATTGCTACATCACCAAGCCCGTGGATTTTTCGAAATTCATCGACGTCGTGCGCAGCATCAGTGATTTCTGGTTCGGTGTCGTTACTCTGCCACCCGTGCGCTCTTGAATACACCTTCGTCCGTCAAGGTTTTGCTCGTTGAAGACAGTCCGACCGATGCGTTGATCATCGGCGAGGCACTGATCGATATCAGCGAGTTCGAGCACACGCTGACGCGTGCGGAGTCGCTCGGGGATGCGCTCGCGTTGGCTTGCGGCGCGCACTTCGACGTCGTGTTGCTCGACTTAGGGTTGCCCGATGGGAACGGTATCGATACGTTCCGGCGCTTTCGCCACATCGCACCCGATACGCCCGTGCTCGTGCTGACGGGCCTCGCCGATATCTCCGTCGGGCTCGTGGCGATCCAAGAGGGTGCGCAAGATTATGTGCTCAAGCGCGAGATTCAGGCCGCGTTGCTGAGCCGCGCAATACGTTATGCCATCGAGCGCAACCGCGCCCTGACCGCGCTCGCCGCGAGCGAGGAACGGTTCCAACTCGCGGTGAGCGGCGCGAGCGCCGGCCTGTGGGATTGGAATCTGCGTACGGGCGAAATGTATTTGTCGCCGCATTTCCGTGAAATCGTCGGGCATGACGAAGACGAATTGCCGAACGAAATGCGCGCGCATTACGACCTCGTTCATCCCGACGACCTCGAGCGCGTCATGCTCGCAATCAATGCGCATATCCAAGACAAGCATCCGTACGACGTCGAATATCGGGTTCGGACGCGCGCCGGGGAATACCGTTGGATTCAGTCGCGCGCGCAAGCGCTTTGGGATGCGTCCGGCAAAGCGTATCGGATGGTGGGCTGGATTTTGGATGTGACCGACCGGCGACGCGCCGACGAGGCGCTGCGCGAATCGGGTGAGGAATTGCAGCGCTTATCGGCGAATATCCAACACATTCGCGAAGAGGAGAAAACGCGGATCGCGCGCGAGCTGCACGACGATCTAGGGCAGTTGCTCACCGCGATGAAGATCGACATGGGACGGTTCGAGCGGACGATCGAAGGCAAAATCGACGAATCCGCCGGCGATGCGCTACGCAGTATCTATGGGCTCATCGACCAGCTCGTGGCCTCGGTGCGCCGCATCGCCGCCGATTTGCGCCCGGTGATGCTCGACGATCTCGGCCCGATTCCGGCGATCGATTGGTTCATTCACGAGTTCTCGGCGCGGCATGGGATCGCCGTCAACGCGCAGCTCGACATCAACGAGGTCGCGTTCAATCGCGACAGCGGCACCGAAGTATTTCGGATGGTGCAGGAAGCGTTGACCAACATCGCGCGTCATTCGGGCGCAAGCGAGGCCGAGGTCGAAATTGCACGCGAGGAGCCGTTTTGCATCGTCAAGATTCGCGATAACGGCCGTGGCGCGCTGCCCGATGCGCGGCGCAGCCGCAAGTCGTTCGGACTCCTCGGCATGCGCGAGCGGGCCGCTCGCCTCGGCGGTGAATTGAACGTCGCCACGGCGCCAGGGGAAGGTTTTTCGTTGACCGTGACGTTGCCGCTCACGGTGGTCGAGGCGCCTGATATCGACGATGCGGGAGTAGGGGCGGTCAGGCATTGACGAGCGACTAGGAACGAAGCGCCAACACGAGCACGGAAGTTGCTTTGCTCGTAGGTTAGGCACTTTCTACGGGTCTCGTCGATGACAGAAGCAAAGCTTTCCGGCCGGCGCCTCGCGCACCGTTTATCGGTAACCGCTTGCGCGGTGGTTTTCGCGACGTTCGGGTGTCCCGCACTCGCGTCCGGGGCAGGCGCCAGTGCCTCGGCCGGTTCGGAAGCGTCTGCCGCTTCGGCGGCGTCCGCAGCTTCGGCCGCCGAAGCCGCATCGGCCGCCTCCGCGGCGGTTGCGATTGCGGCGCATCAAGCCGCCGATCGCGCGGCGCACCTCGACCCGCGCGATGCGCTCAAACTCGGCAGCGAGTTCGACAGCGCGGTGACGAGGCGGTTGGCCGTACCGCCGGCCGACCAACTGGCCTATGGGCGCCGCTTGCAAGCCGCGTTGGCGGCAAAAGGGCTCGGCGCATTGTCCCGGCAATACGTCGTGCTCGTGGACCGCAATCCGAACGTGCAAGCGCTGTTCATCTATTTTCGAGGGGATCCGGGCGGGGCCTGGTCGCTCCTCGGCGCATCGCCCGTCTCGACCGGCTGGCCCGGTCAATACGATCATTTCGTGACGCCGATCGGCGTGTTCGAGCATACGCCGCAAAACATGGATTTCCGTGCCGAGGGCACGCTCAACGAAAACGGCATCCGTGGCTACGGCGCGCGCGACTCGCGAATCTTCGATTTCGGCTGGAACGACGCCGAGCGCGGGTGGGGCAAGGGCGGCATTTCCTCCATGCGCTTGCAGATGCATGCAACCGACCCGGACAAGCTCGAACCGTTGCTCGGTATTCGCCACTCGAAGGGATGCGTGCGGATACCCGGTTCGCTCGACCGCTTTTTGGACCATTTCGGCGTGCTCGACGCCGATTACCAAGCGATGGCGGACGCCGGCCTCTCATTGTGGGTGCTGCATCCCGATCGCGCGGTGACGCCATGGGCCGGCCGCTACCTGGTCGTCGTGGACTCGGGCGCGAGTACGCGGCCGGCATGGTCGCCGCAGCCGAAGCCGGAGGTGCGAGCGCGGGTGCCGGAGGGTGCCGATACGGCCGATTGATCCGCGCCCGTTCGCGCGCTTCTCATCGAACAAGCCAGACGACGCCGGCGCCGAGCAGCGCGCCCGTCATGACGCACGCCCAAAGCAAGCGCCGCGTCAGACGTTGCTCACGACTCAGTTGCGCGGCCCATAGCGCCGTATCGGGCCGCTCGTGCTCGCTGAAGTGCGCTTGCAGCCGATGCACGAAGAGATTGGGCAGACGCGGCATGGCCGACAGATGCGGCAGCTCGCGCGCGAGCCGCTTGATCCAGCCGCGGTGGCCGATATCCTCGCGAGCGAGTCCCTTGAGCGCGCCTTTGACGACCTGCCACGTGTCGAGTCCCGGCGCCAGCGCGCGGGCGAGCGATTCCGCGCGCGCAAGTGCTTGATGGGCCAACCCGAGCGCGGGGGAGACTCCGCCGTCGAACGCCTCGACCGCGCCGAGTAGATGCCCCAATAGCGCGGCGGGCGAGCGATCGGCGCCGCGCGCCGCGAAATGCGGCTCGGCGCGTGTCCGCAATTCCGCGCCGAGCATTTCGTCGCGCGTGCCCGGCGCGACGTGGCCGGCTTCGCGATGCATCGCGGCGAGCCGTCCATATTCCTGCTCGAACAGAGCCGTCGCCCCGTGAACGAAAAATTCGCGCTCGGACTCGGTGAGCGTCGCCATGATCTTGCCCTCGCCGAACACGAGCCTGCCCAAGCTGCGCGCCTCGACGCTGACCCGCAGGCGCTGCGCATCGAGCGCGGCATGAAAGAAGCCATGCGCGAACGCCTGTTCGACGACGATCTGCACGATGCGCTCGGCCAACGCTTCGAGATCGACGCCGCTCGCCCGTAGGGAATCAAGGTCGGTGATCGCGACGGACTCGATCCGCTCGATGACGAGGACGTCGTCGTTACTGAGCGCCCAAACGACTTCGGGCACCACGACGCGTTCGTCGTCTTCGAGATGCCGGCCTGTTTGCGAGAGGTTCGCCGCTTCCGTGCGCAAATCGAAGCGGCGCTGAACTTCGGCGGCGAACGATTGGGCAAGGGCGTGCAATTGGAGTTCTCGCGCTCTGGGAGAGAAGCGCTCGAGCAGCCGCGCCGCCCAGCCGAGTACGGCGATATCGTCGCCAAGGCGCTCCACTTCCCGGACGCGCAGCAGCTTGATCGCCGTTCTGTCGAAGCCGCCGTCGGCTCTGCCGGCGCTTTCCGTGTTTCGGAGTCGGCCTGCATGGACTTGCTCCGCGATTCCGCTTTCGAAAGCCATCGGATCGATCGAGGCAAATACGGCATCGGGCGCGTGTCCCATCGCTTGTTCGAGCGCGGCGGCCACCTCGCCGGGCGGAAGCGGCCGCGTGAGCGCCGTTTCGATATCGGCAAGCCGAGCGAGCGCATCGTGAATCGAGCGTTCCGCGGTTTCGGGATCGGAGAGCGCGTGCACCGCAAACGCGCTGACGAGCGGGCCCAGCAGCGGGAGCGCCGTATGCAACATCTGCCGTGAGCGCGGCGTTTCGTGCAAGCGCCGCGCGAGGTGCGCGAACCAACGCAGCCGTTGCCCGCGCGGCGCCGCCGACCATAACAGCTTTGCGCCGTAGCGCAGTAGACAAGCCAGGAGAACCAGTCGTCGAAACGTTGTGCGCATGGGCGAGGGCTTGGCGAAAGGAAGGAGGGATGCCAGCGAGAAGAATGCCACGTCCGGCGCATCGGCGAACGCACGCGTTGACTGTCGCCGCGCTTATCGGCTGCGGCACCGCACAATCGGAAAAAACCAACCGACCCTAAAGTTATGCGCCACATTGCCGTAAAGGGGACATCGGCCCGACCGCGCTACCCGCAACGAGTACGCGAGCGTCTCGCTCGTCGTGACGGGACGCCTGCCGTTGTTGTCATCCATGAGAGAGTCAACGATGTCGCATCCTGCGTTTTTTAATCGACTGTTCCCGCAAAGCGTGGCGATCGATCTCGGCACGGCGAATACCCTCATTTACACGCGCGGCGAGGGCATCTTGCTCAATCAGCCGTCGGTGGTCTGTTTCCAAAAATCGGCCGAGGCGGGCAGGAGCAAGGTCACGGCGGTCGGCGATCAAGCGAAGCAACTGATCGGGCGCTCACCCGGTAACGTCGAGACCGTGCGGCCGATGCGGCACGGCGTCATCGCCAATTTCTCCGCCGCCGAGCACATGTTTCGCGAATTCGTCGATATGGCCCGGTTGCGCTCGCTCTTCGGGCGCCGGGCGGAATTCACCATCTGCGTGCCGTCCAGCGCGACCGCCGTCGAGCGGCGCGCGATCCGCGAGGCGGCGATCGCCGCGGGGGCGTCCAAAGTGACGCTGATCGGCGAATCGCTCGCGGCGGCGGTCGGGGCGGGCTTGCCCGTCGCGGAAGCGCGCGGCTCGATGGTCGTCGATATCGGCGGCGGGACGACCGAAGTCGGCATCGTCTCCCTGGGCGGAATCGCTTATCAAACGTCGGTGCGTGTCGGCGGCGATCAATTCGATGCCGCGATCATCGGGCACGTTCGCAATACCTATGGCGTCATCATCGGCGATCAGACGGCCGAACTCGTCAAGAAAACCATCGGCACGGCGACGTCTAACGTACCGCGTCAATGCATGCGCGCCGTTGGCCGCAGCCTGAGCGACGGGCTGCCCCGCACGATCGAGTTGTCGAACTATGACGTTGCCGAGGCGCTGGCCGTGCCGCTGAAGGTCGTCATCGGGGCGGTGAAGAACGCACTCGAGAATGCGCCGCCCGAACTCGTGACCGATATCGCCGATACGGGGATCGTGTTGACGGGTGGCGGTGCGCTGCTGGCCAATCTCGACCGGCGGCTGGCCGAAGTGACGGGGCTCGAGGTGCGCGTCGCGAACGAGCCCTTGACCTGCGCGGTGCGCGGCGCCGGCGCGGCAGCCGATTGCGTCGACTCCGCATCATTTCTTCAATAACGCCCGGCGCAACGCCGGGCCTGCCTTCCCAAGCGAAAAACGCTCGCCACGGCACGGTGTTACCATCGCCGTTTGCCTATTCGCGTCAGTGGGCGCGTGCCTCGCCATGCCTTCCATCAGTCAACTCAACGTCTATCCCATCAAGTCGTGCGCGGGTATTTCGCGCGATGCCGTCCGTTTGACCGCGCACGGCCTCGAATACGACCGCGATTGGATGGTGGTGGACGCGCAAGGGCGGTTCGTCACGCAGCGCACCCACCCGCGCATGGCGCTGATTCAGCCTGCGTTGAACGACGATCGGCTCGAGGTGCTGGCGCCGGGGATGACCACGCTCACTCTCGCGCTCGACGCCGCCGCCTTGGCCGGCGCACCGGCGCTGGCCGTGACGGTCTGGAGCGACACCGTGACGGCGCTCGACGCGGGCGACGATGCCGCGCGCTGGTTCTCCGATTTCCTCGGCGCGCCGCTGCGGCTGGTGCGGTTCAGCCCCGCGGTGGAGCGCGCCGCGAGCCGCAAGTGGACGGGCGATCTCACCGCGGACGTGCATTTCGCCGACGGTTATCCGCTGCTCGTGATCGGCGAAGCGTCGCTGGCGGATTTGAATGCGCGCCTGAGCGCCAAGGGGGTCGATTCGATCCCGATGAACCGGTTCCGGCCGAACCTGGTGCTGGCCGGCATCGATGCTTACGAAGAGGATTACACGGACACGCTCGGCATCGAGGCCGCGGGCGGCAGCGTGCGGCTGCGCCTCGTCAAACCGTGCCCGCGTTGTCCGATTCCCACGATCGATCAAGCAAGTGGCGAGCGCGATCCGCGTTGGCCGAACGAGCCGACGGATACGATGAGCCTTTATCGAAGCGACAGCCGCGTGGACGGCGCGATCACGTTCGGGCAAAACGCGATCGTCGCCGCCGGGGCCGGTGCGACGCTGGCCGTCGGGCATGCGGTCGAGGCCGAACTGCGGTTCGACGCATGAGCCGAGCCTCATCGATGCCGGCCCGGTCGGGTGCGATCGGGCGCGCGGCCGTCGTTCCCGACGATGAAGTGCGTTTCGTGGCGCTCGATGGCGGGTTACGAATGCCTTACGTCGAGCGCGGCGACGGGCCGCTCGTGCTATTCGTGCACGGCTCGCTTTGCGATTACCGGTACTGGCAGCCGCAACTCGCGGGGCTCGCGGCGCGCTACCGTTGCGTGGCGGTGAGCCTGACGCACTACTGGCCCGCCACCGCGTTGCCGAGCACGGTGCCCTTCAGCTGGAGCCACCATGCCGACGAGCTTGCCGAGTTCTTGGAACGGCTTGGCGGCGGTCCGGCTCACGTCGTCGCGCATTCGCGCGGCGGAGCGGTCGCATTCCAATTCACCGTGCGCCATCCGCAGCATGTGCGCACGTTGACGCTCGCCGATCCGGGCGGCCCGCTGTGGGCGCCCGGCCAGCCCCAGGCCGTGCTTCCCGATACCGTGAACCCGCTTCGCGCGCGGGCTGAGCACTTGGTGGAGCAAGGGAAACTCGAGGCGGGATTGGAACTGTTCGTCGATTCGGTGAGCCGCGTCGGCTCGTGGGCGAAGAGCCCTCCCGCTTTCCGTGCCATGGCGCTCGATAACGCGCTGACGTTGCCCCTGCAGTTCCAAGATCCGTTGCCCGCCTATACGCGCGAGGCCGCATGGAGCTTACGATGCCCTTCCATGTTGATCGACGGAGAAAAGAGCCCGGGGCTGTTTCGACGCAACGTGAGTATGCTCGAAGGCTGGTTGCCCGACGTGAGGCGGCACACGATCCGCGGGGCATCGCATGGGATGAATCTTGCGCATCCGAGCGCGTTCAATCGTCACATCGACGAGTTCATCCGCGAGAGCGAGTAACGCGATCGACGGGCATCGCATTTGCGCCGATGCAGGCACCATAGGCACGAAGCGAGCCGAAGCGGTACAGTGGCGAAGCGCCAACTCCAACCGACCGGAGCAAGACGATGCTCGATACCGACGCAACCGACGCAACCGACGCACTGACCGATATCCCCACGCAAACCGGCGCGCCGTTGCACGCCGACCCCGACGGCGCGTTCATCGCGCCCGAGCATCCCTACATCGCGCGCACCAGCCAATACGTGCTGAAATCGGGCGATACGTTCGTCGTCAACGATCCGCTGGGCGACATCAACGGGCTCGACGACGGCCTGTTTGTCAACGACACGCGGATGCTGTCGCAATTGCGTTTGACGTTCGGCGGGCGCGCGCCCTCGTTGCTCTCGGGGAACGTCAGCAGCGACAACACATCGTTTACAGCGCATTTGACGAACCGTCCGTTGCCGCCGATGGGTGGGGAGGGCACGCCCGAGGGCGTCATTCACGTCGAGCGGCTGCGTGTGCTGTGCGGCACGGTGCTATACGAAGCGATTACGTTGACGAACTACGGCTTCAGCGATGCGGTCGTGCCGTTGTCGATTTCGTTCGCCAGCGATTTCAAAGACATGTTCGAAGTGCGCGGCTTGAAGCGCACGCGGCACGGCTCGCTCGAGCCGGCGCAAGTCGGGCGCGACGACGTGAAGTTGGTCTACGTCGGCCTGGACCACGTGCGCCGCACTGTCGGCATCGCCTTCGCGCCCGCGCCCGATTACCTTTTCGAGGATCGGGCCGACTACACGGTGCAACTCCCGGCCCATGCCTGCGTATCGATCTACTTGTCCGTGGCCGCGCACACGCAAACGCTCGCCGGCGCGGACGGTGTCGAACCGGCCAGCGCCCAAGTCGCGCAACCGCCCCATAGCGCGCGCCCCGCCCATTTCACGCAAATCGATGCGGTACCGCCACGCGTGGGACGCGCCGCGGTGCGGGCGGCGCTGGCCAATTCGCACTTGTCGATGCGCGAACGCCGCCAGAGTACCGCGCGGCTTCGCTCGAGCAATCCGCTGTTCAACGCATGGCTCGATCGCTCGTTCGCCGATCTCAGTTTGCTGACGACGGATCTGCCCACGGGCCCGTATCCGTACGCCGGTATCCCTTGGTTTTCGACGCCGTTCGGGCGCGATGCCGTCGTGACGTCGCTGCAAACCCTGTGGTTGCAGCCTTGGCTCGCACGCGGCGTGCTGCGCTTTCTCGCCGAGCACCAAGCACGCGAAGATTCGAAGTTCCGTGACGCGGCCACGGGCAAGATCATGCACGAGATGCGCAAGAGCGAGATGGCCGCGACGGGCGAGGTGCCGTTCGCGCTGTATTACGGCGGTGTGGACACCACGCCGCTGTTCATCGTGCTGGCGGGCGCCTACGCCGCGCGCACGGGCGACCAGGCGCTGATCGCCGAATTGTGGCCGGCGCTGGAGCGGGCAGCGCAGTGGGTGGCGAGAGTGTGCGACAAGAATCGTCATGGGCTCGTCGATTACCGGTGCGAGTCGGATCGCGGTCTCGCGAACCAGGGCTGGAAGGACAGCCACGATTCGGTGTTTCATGCCGACGGGCGCTTCCCGGAAGGCCCGATCGCGCTCGTGGAAGTGCAGGCTTACGCGTGCGCGGCATTCGACACGATGGCGCAGTTCGCGGCCCAGCGTGGCTTGACCGAGGACGCCGCGCGCTATGCGGCGCGATCGACCGCGCTCAGAGAGCGTGTCGAAGCGTTGTACTGGATGCCCGAGGCCGATTTTTACGGCATCGCGCTCGACGGACACGGAGAGCTGTGCCGCGTGCTGGCATCGAACGCCGGTCACTTGCTCGCGTTCGGACTGCCTACTCGGGCGCGCGGCGAGGCCGTCGCGCGGCATCTGCAATCGACGCTGTTTCATACGGGATGGGGTGTGCGTACCCTGGCGGCCGGCCAGGCGCGCTTCAATCCGATGGCCTACCACAACGGCTCGGTCTGGCCGCACGACAACGCGCTGTGCGCGCGCGGGCTGGCGCGCTATGGCAACAAGCAAGCCGCCGTGCACTTGCTGCAGGCGCTGTTCGAAGCCGCGGTCAGTTTCGACATGCGGCTACCGGAGCTGTTTTGCGGATTGGGGCGCCGCCGCGGCGAGCCGCCCACGGCGTATCCAGTCGCTTGCTTGCCGCAGGCGTGGGCCGCGGGCGCGCCGTTCATGATGCTCGAAGCATGTCTCGGCGTGACGGTCGATGCCGAGCGCGGCGAAGTGCGGATCGATCAGCCCGCCTTGCCGGAGGGTATCGATTGGCTCGAAGTGCGCAATTTGCGGGTGGGCGAGGGCACCGTCTCGATTACGTTCCGGCGCGTCGGCGAAAAGGTGGTGCCGTCAACCGATGGCGGCAACGTGCGCGTCGTGGCGATGCTGTGATGGCGCCGGCCCGGGCGCTGCCCGGGCAGCAACACCAACGTTCACGAGGGTCGAGCCTGCGCGGCGCTCACGCTTCGAGGGCGAGCAAGGCGAACGTCGCGAGCCAATGCTCGCCCATGTAGTCGCCTGCCACGTGCGGCAGCGCCGCGTTCAGGTGCGTCTCGGCGGCGTCTTCGAGTAACGCCTTACGCACGTCGCCATCGGGCAGGGCCCTCGCGAGCGAGCGCTGGCACCAGGCTCGGCTCAGGTTGAGCCCGTCGAGATGGGCGATCTTGCCGTCGGTGCGGTCGGTCACCACGGCCGGGCTGAAGAGCGTGGCGGGTTCTTGTTGTGCCAGGCGAGGCAAAAACCGTTCGAACCAGATGCTGAAGGCGTCGTGCGGCAGCACGCGTCGCATCAATTCCGCTTCCATCAGCGCAGGCGATAGAAATTCGTCGCCGCCGGGTTCCCATGCCTGGCAGTCCATATCGCGCTTGTACCAGCGCCAGGCCGTTTCCTCGATGAGCGCTTCCAGCTTGGCGCGCTCGGTCGCTTGAGCGAAGTCCAGCGCCAGCGCGAGCGCGAATGCCGTATTGAAGTGCGTGCCGACGCGCAACGGATAGGTCGCCTTCGGCAGGAATTCAGTGAATCGATCGACGAAGGCATCGGTCAGCGGGGCCAGCGCCGACGCCCAGCGCGCGGCTTCGGGCGAGCGCATCGCATCCAATTGACCGGCCAGCGCGAGCAGCCAGGCCCAGCCGTAGGGCCGCTCGAAGCCACGATTGTGAGGAAGGCTCAAATAAGCGAGCTCGCCCGCGACCTTCGCATCGGTGAAGTGCGCATTGACGACGTCGCGGATCTGCTGCGCTTGCGGCAGCTCCGGGTATCGATCGAGCAGCCGCAGCAGCAGCCAGTACCCGTGGACGCAGGAATGCCAGTCGTAGCTGCCGTAAAAGATCGGGTGCAATTCGCGCGGCGAGCGAACGTCTTGCGGGCCGGCGAGCGAATGCGTCAGCTTGTTCGGGTATTCGCGGGTCAGATGGGATAACGCCAAGTCGGCGAACTTCGAGGCGAGCGCAGGCGTAAGACGGGTAGTCATCGAAGGGGCAAAAGATGAGGAACCCACACGATAGTCGTGCCATCCGTATTGGGCAAGTGCGCCGATGCGGTCAATCGTCTGCTCGATCGCGCTTCGACTTGCGCTTCTCGGCGGAGGCGGGCGGCGGTCCGTTGGCCGCGCTCGCCTCGTAGCGCCGCATCGCTTCGCCGAGGTCGTCCTTGAGTTGGACCAGGGCCGAAATGGCGGGAGCCGGCGGTTGCAGCGCCGTCCATAAAACGTCCACGAGACGGTCGGCGGTGACATCGATGTCCGGACTGCGATGGCCCAACGCCGCGTCCCAAAGCACATGCTCGAGCGGGCCGAACACCATCGAGCGCATCAAGCGCAACGGCAAATCGGTGCGGATCTGCCCCGCTTGCTGGGCCTGAGCGAGCACGCGCATGAGCGGCGCCGTGTAGCGGCGCTGCAAGGAAGTCAACTCGGCACTGAGTTCATGATGTTTGGCCCGCCCTTCCGATAAAACCAGCGAGCACATGCCGGTACCGTGCACCAGCATCAGTCGAAGATGGGTTCGTACGATGAAGGCGAACTGCTGACGCGCCGTGCCCTCGCGCGGCAGGCCCGTTTCGATCGCGGCGATGATTTCGTCGTACCAGTCGGCGATGACGCGCGCGCAAAGCTCACGCTTGCCGCGGAAGTAACTGAATACGGTTGCCTCCGAGACGCCGAGCCGCTGTGCGATTTCGGCGGTGGTCGCACGTTCGTAACCTTTTTCGGAAAACACCTCGCGGCCCGCCTGAAGGATGTCCTTCACGCGTTGCTGGGATTTGCGTCCGGCCGGCTGACGCCTGGCGCCGCCCGCTTCGGGCTTCGTTTCTTCCCCGGTCTGAGTCGTATTCAAGTTCGTCGCGCTCGCTCGATTGCCGGGGCCGATATTAGCACCGCAGGCCCAGATCCACGCGGCGCCGCAAAAATATGAGCTTTACTCAAGAAAACTATTGACGCTTACGTAAATCTGGCGTGAAATGCGCGGTGATCGAGCGTGGTTGCCGCTCGTATGGCCGCACCCGGCCTCCCCATCCGAATTCGAGGAGACGTTCATGAGCAATGTGCCTGGTTTGCAGTTCGCGCTCGGCGAAGACATCGACATGCTGCGCGACGCAGTGGCCAATTTCGCCGCGAAGGAAATCGCGCCGCGCGCGGGCGAGATCGATCGCGACGACCAATTCCCCATGGATTTGTGGCGCAAGTTCGGCGAACTGGGTGTGCTCGGCATGACCGTTTCCGAGGAGTACGGCGGCGCGAACATGGGCTACACGGCGCATATGGTCGCGATGGAGGAGATCTCGCGGGCATCGGCCTCGGTCGGCCTCTCGTACGGCGCGCACTCGAACCTGTGCGTCAACCAGATCCACCGCAACGGCACGCCGGCGCAAAAGAGCAAGTACCTGCCCAAGCTCGTGTCGGGCGAGCACGTGGGCGCGTTGGCGATGAGCGAGCCGAACGCCGGCTCCGACGTCGTCAGCATGAAGCTGCGCGCGGACAAGCGCGGCGACCGTTACGTGCTGAACGGCACGAAGATGTGGATCACGAACGGCCCGGACTGCGACACGCTCGTCGTCTACGCGAAGACGGATGTCGAGGCGGGTGCGCGCGGCATCACGGCCTTCATCGTCGAGAAGGGGATGAAAGGGTTCTCGGTCGCGCAAAAGCTCGACAAGCTCGGGATGCGCGGCTCCCATACGGGCGAGCTCGTATTCCAAGACGTCGAAGTGCCCGAGGAAAACATCCTCGGCCAACTGCACGGCGGCGTGAAGGTGCTGATGAGCGGGCTCGACTACGAGCGCGCCGTGCTGGCCGGCGGCCCGACGGGCATCATGCTCGCCTGCATGGACGCCGTCGTTCCGTACATCCACGATCGCAAGCAATTCGGCCAAGCGATCGGCGAGTTCCAACTGATTCAAGGCAAGGTCGCCGATATGTACACGACGCTGCAGGCATGCCGTGCCTATTTGTACGCCGTCGGCCGTCAACTCGACACGCTCGGCAAGGACCATGTGCGCCAGGTGCGCAAGGACTGCGCGGGCGTCATTCTGTACACCGCGGAAAAGGCCACGTGGATGGCGGGCGAAGCGATCCAAGTGCTCGGCGGCAACGGCTACATCAACGAGTATCCGGTGGGCCGTTTGTGGCGCGACGCGAAGCTCTATGAGATCGGCGCGGGCACGAGCGAAGTGCGCCGGATGCTGATCGGCCGCGAGCTGTTCGCCGAAACGCTTTGATGCCGATCCAACTTTAAGTACGTTCTTCGCGACGGAGCATCGAGCCCTATGCCGATCATCGAAAGCAAGTTGAACCCGCGCTCGGACGAATTCCGAGCGAACGCCGCCGCGCTGGAGGCGCTCGTCGCCGATCTGCGCGCGAAGGTGGCCCACCTCGCGCAAGGCGGCGGACAAGCCGCGCGCGACAAGCACGTCTCGCGCGGCAAACTGCTGCCGCGCGATCGTATCGCGCAGTTGCTCGACCCGGGGACGCCTTTCCTCGAATTCTCTCAGCTCGCCGCCTTCTCGATGTATCACGATGCCGCGCCGGGTGCCGGCATCATCACCGGCATCGGCCGGATCGCGGGGCAAGAGTGCGTGATCGTCTGTAACGACGCCACGGTCAAGGGCGGCACGTACTACCCGATGACGGTCAAAAAGCACGTGCGGGCGCAAGAGATCGCGGCCGAGAATCGGTTGCCGTGCGTCTATCTCGTCGATTCGGGCGGCGCGAACCTGCCTAATCAAGACGACGTCTTTCCCGATCGCGATCACTTCGGCCGCATCTTTTTCAACCAAGCGAACATGTCGGCCGCGGGCATCGCGCAGATCGCCGTCGTGATGGGCTCGTGCACGGCCGGCGGTGCCTATGTGCCCGCCATGAGCGACGAATCGATCATCGTCAAGAATCAAGGCACGATTTTCCTGGGCGGCCCGCCGCTCGTGAAAGCGGCTACGGGCGAGGAAGTGAGCGCCGAAGACCTCGGCGGCGGCGACGTCCACACGCGGCTGTCGGGCGTGGTCGATCATCTCGCGCAAAACGACGCCCACGCGCTCGCATTGGCGCGCGGCATCGTCGGTAAGCTCAATCGCACGAAGCAGCCGAGCGTCGCGATGCGCGAGCCGAAGCCGCCGCGCTACGACGCGCAAAGCCTGTATGGCGTGATTCCAGCCGATACGCGCAAGCCGTTCGACGTGCGCGAAGTCATCGCGCGGATCGTCGACGATTCGGAGTTCGACGAATTCAAGGCGCGTTTCGGCACGACACTCGTCACGGGCTTCACCCATATCTGGGGGCACCCCGTCGGCATCGTCGCGAACAACGGCATCTTGTTCTCCGAATCGGCCGTAAAGGGCGCGCACTTCATCGAGTTGTGCTGCCAGCGCAAGATTCCGCTCGTGTTCCTGCAAAACATCACGGGCTTCATGGTGGGCCGCAAGTACGAGAACGAAGGCATCGCGCGCAACGGGGCGAAGATGGTGACGGCCGTCGCCACCGCGAAGGTGCCGAAGTTCACCGTCATCATCGGCGGCTCGTTCGGGGCCGGCAACTACGGCATGTGCGGCCGCGCGTATTCGCCGCGCTTCCTGTGGATGTGGCCGAACGCGCGCATCTCGGTGATGGGCGGCGAGCAGGCCGCGTCGGTGCTCGCCACCGTCAAGCGCGACGGCATCGAAGCGAAGGGCGGTACGTGGAGCGCCGAGGAGGAAGAGGCCTTTAAAAAGCCGGTGCGCGAACAATACGAACACCAAGGGCACCCGTACTACGCGAGCGCGCGGCTCTGGGACGACGGCGTCATCGATCCCGCGCAGACGCGCGACGTGCTGGGCTTAGGGTTGTCGGCCGCGATGAATGCGCCGATCGAAGACACGCGCTTCGGCGTGTTCAGAATGTAAGGCGTCGTCCTTCGCACGGAGACGATCAATGTCAATGCATTACAGCATGCTGGAAATGGCGTTCGCGGGGCACGTGGCAACCGTCACGCTCAATCGCCCGGACGTGCGCAACGCCTTCAACGAAACGACGATCGCCGAGTTGACCGATGTGTTCGCGAAGCTCAATGCGCGCGAAGACGTGCGCGCGATCGTGCTGGCCGCCAACGGTCCCGCGTTTTGCGCGGGGGCGGATTTGAACTGGATGAAGAAGATGGCGGCGTTCTCCGACGAGGAGAACCGCGTCGACGCACGGCGTCTCGCCGACATGCTCGCGGCCATCTATCGTGTGTCCAAACCCGTCGTCGCCCGCGTGTCGGGCGATGCGTTCGCGGGCGGCGTGGGTCTGGTCGCGGCGTGCGACATCGTCGTGGCCGTCGATAGCGCGCGGTTCTGTCTATCGGAAGCGCGTCTCGGTCTGATTGCCGCGACGATCGCTCCGTACGTCGTGCGTGCGCTGGGCGAGCGTGCGTCGCGCCGCTACTTCACGACGGCCGAGCCGTTCGATTGCGCGACCGCGCAGCGCCTCGGGCTCGTGCATGAAATGGCCACGGCCGATACGCTCGACGCCACGATCCAAAAGATCACGGCCGCGCTGTGCGCGAACGGGCCACAGGCCGTGCGCGAATCGAAGCGCCTCGTGCAGGACGTCGCCGGGTGTCCGCTCGACGAAGCTTTGATCGACGATACCGCTCGCCGTATCGCGCGGATACGCGCGAGCGACGAGGGGCGCGAGGGCGTTGCATCGTTCCTCGAAAAACGCGCGCCGGCTTGGCGTGATTGACCGCAACCGATAGCCGCTCCATTGCGAGACATTCCATGTTCAACAAGATTCTGATTGCAAATCGCGGCGAGATTGCTTGCCGTGTGGCGGCGACGTGCAAGCGGCTAGGCATCGCGAGCGTCGCGGTGTATTCCGATGCCGATGCCAACGCCAAGCACGTCGCGGCGTGCGACGAGGCGGTGCATATCGGCGGTGCCGCGGCGAGCGAGAGCTACCTGCGCATCGAGCGCATCATCGACGCCGCCGTGCGTACGGGCGCGCAAGCGATCCATCCGGGCTACGGCTTTCTCTCGGAGAACGAGGATTTCGCGCAGGCATGCGAGGCCGCGGGCCTCGTATTCATCGGCCCGCCGGTTTCCGCCATCGCCGCGATGGGCTCGAAGGCCGCGGCCAAGGCGTTGATGCACGCGGCGGCCGTGCCGCTCGTGCCGGGTTATCACGGCGACGAGCAAGACGCGGAGCTGCTCCAGCGCGAAGCCGACGCGATAGGCTATCCGGTTCTGCTCAAGGCGAGCGCGGGCGGGGGCGGTAAGGGCATGCGCGTCGTGGAGAAGAGCGAGGACTTCGCGCAAGCGTTGGCTTCGTGCAAGCGCGAAGCGGCCAGCAGCTTCGGCAACGATCGCGTGCTGATCGAAAAGTATTTGACGCGGCCGCGCCACGTCGAGGTGCAGGTGTTCGCCGATAAGCACGGCGGCGCGGTGTATTTGTTCGACCGCGATTGCTCGGTCCAGCGCCGCCATCAGAAAGTGCTCGAGGAGGCGCCGGCGCCGGGTCTGGCCGACGAAGTGCGCCGCGCGATGGGCGAGTCGGCCGTCGCCGCCGCGCGCGCCGTCTCGTACGTAGGCGCGGGTACGGTCGAATTCATCATGACCGACAGCGCGTTCTACTTCATGGAGATGAACACGCGCTTGCAGGTCGAGCACCCGGTGACGGAAATGATCACGGGGCAAGATCTCGTCGAATGGCAATTGCGAGTCGCGGCCGGCGAGCCGTTGCCGTTGCGGCAGGATCAATTGCGGATCGACGGCCATGCGATCGAGGCGCGCGTGTATGCCGAGAATCCGGCGCGCGGCTTCTTGCCTTCGACGGGCACGCTCAAGTATCTGCGCATGCCCGAAGGCGTCGAATTCGCGATCGGCTCGCCCACGCGCGCGCCGGTTCGGATCGACAGCGGCGTGCGCGAAGGCGATACGATCACGCCGTTTTACGATCCGATGATCGCTAAGCTGATCGTTCACGGCGCCGATCGCGCGGAAGCGCTCGCGCGTTTGAGCCGGGCGTTGCAGGCGTGCGAGGCCGTGGGTCCGCAAACGAACGTGGCGTTCCTGCAGCGCATCGTCGAAAGCGAACCATTTGCAACGGCCGATTTGGATACCGGGCTTATCGAACGCCATCATGCGGCGCTGTTCGCGCCCGTCGAGAAGCCATTCAAGGAAGCGTTGGCGCTCGCATGCGGCGCGCTGCTCACGCGCGAAGGCGGGCTCGCGCATGGCGCCTCGCCGTGGGATGGGTTGTCGCATTGGCGCTTGAACGGCAGCTATCGACAAACGATCGAATGGCGCGACACGGACAACGAGCACGCGTTTCAGGTCGTCTATGGGCGCGAGGGTGAGACGCGTACGCTCGAACACGACGGTGCGCGTGAAACCTTCGACTGGTGGCGCGGGAGCGAGCCGCATACCTTCGGCGCGCGTTTGGGCGAAGCGCGTATCACCGGGCGGGTATTCGTCGACGGGGATCTTTTCCACGTTTTCTGCCAAGGTTCCGCGCTCACGTTCGAATGGCAGAACCTCTTGGCGCACGCGGCCGACGCGGAGCACGGCGAAGGGCGGTTGACGGCGCCGATGCCGGGCAAAGTCATCGCAGTGCTCGTGGAGCCGGGCGCGGTCGTGGAGAAGGGCGCGCCGCTGATCGTGATGGAAGCGATGAAGATGGAGCATACGATCGGCGCGCCGGCATCGGGCACCGTTGCGGAAGTGCTTTACGCCGTGGGCGATCAAGTGGCTGACGGCGCGCAGTTGCTGGTCATGGAAGCGCAGTAAGCCGAACCCGGGGGCACCGGCGCGTTCGCCATCGAACGCGCCGGTGCCCCATCGTCATTGCAAAGTCATTGCAACGTACCCCAGCGCTCGACCGCGGGTTCGGCCGACGCCCACTTCCACCGTCCGCCTTGTTGGCACGCACTTGCGGTAAACCAATCGACCTTCGCATCGGGTTTGTCGCCGTCGACGACCGAGAAGGCGAATTCCTTGCAACTCGTCAATGCGGTGTCGAAGGCGCGGATCACACGCACTTCCCCATGGCCGTTCTCGATCGGGAGCGTGTGGCTCACTCGCCACGGCTGAGCTGCGCCTACGGGCATCTCGCCGACCAGCATGGCGATCGCGTCTTGCTGATCTCGATGCATGACGAGCATATAGCGGTTGACGGCTTCGTCCGTCGCCGCCTGCACGGCGATACCCACGCCGATTCCGACCGCCGGATTCGAGGTGACGACGCCCGTCGCGACACCGGCGGCCGCGCCGCTGGCTGCCCCGATCGACGAGCAGCCGGCGAGCGCCGCGCCGGCGCCGGCGCATACGAGCGCGGCCAGCATCATGCGCGCGCTCATTGCAGGGCACCCCAGCGTTCGGTAGCGGGTTCCGCCGAGGCCCATTTCCATGCATTGCCGTCCCGGCAGATCGATGCGACGTAGAAGGCGCTCGAGGCGGGCTCCTTCTTCGTCGCGTCCTGATCGACGGAGAATACGATTTCCTTGCAGTCGAGCGCGCCGGTGCTGATCGTGCGGCTCACGGTCACGCGGCCGTGTTCGTCGGCTTCGATCGCTACTGTGTGCTCCACGTCCCATGGTGCGACCGCGCCGACCGCAAGCGGCCCCGCCACCGCGGCGATGGAGTTTTGCGTGTTTCGGTGTACTACGCGCTCGGTGTATTGCACGCCGGCTTTCGCAGCGGCGACGGCGCCCAGGCCGATACCGGTGGCCACGGCCGCGTTCCGCGTGACTTTGGCCGCCAGGGCGGCGCCGGCAATACCGGCACCGGCCGAGGCGCTTTCGCCGTACAACGAGCTGCAAGCGTTCAGATTCGCAATGGCCGCCGCGGCCAGTACGGCGATCGCAAACCGCTGCTTGGTGAATTGCATGTTGCCTGCCTCTTGGTTCTTACTTTTTGCATTGGCTTTCGGATAGCACGAAGCAAGCCGCCTAGCGGGTCGACTCCCTTGGCCCGCCGCAAACCGCGCGGCGCGTGCATTGCCGCGGCATTTTGCAGGATCGGATTGGATAATGGCAGTCAAAAAATGCAAAAAATTGCAAACGGCGAGTTGAATCGGCTATTCGATTACAACGGGGCCGCTGCCGTACATCCATGATCGAGGAGCGTTTCGGCGGAGCCTGTGCCGCCGTCGGTATCCAGGCTGCTGTTGAGGACTAGCCAGCCTGCCTCGGAGGCCGATGCCCCGGCACCCGTCACGAAGATCGTTTGGCTCGCCATGACGTCGGGGCTCGACCTGGCGCCGGCGACGAGATCGAAGGGATTGAAGTCGAACGCCGGACCCGGAATGCGCATGATGCGATAGCGGGTGCCGTCGATCGTGTCCCAGGTCCACACTCGCGGCGGGTCTTCGCGGTGCCGGGCGAGCGCGGCTGTCGCATCGGCATGCATGCAGTCGATATGGATATGCAATTGCTCCTGGGAGCGGCGCATGGCGGAATTGATCTCGAGACCGATTCGATCGTCGGGGAGCGGCGCGCGCCGGGCGCGCTTCAAGGCGGCCTCGACGTAACGGCGCGCGTCCCACGCATCGGCCCAGTAATTCGGTGCGTTAGGCGTGAGCAGCAGGGGACTTTCGACGCCCGAGATCCGGTCGGTCGGAATCAATAGGTGCTGGGCGACGCCGGATCGATCTTTCAATAACGCATAGCGTCCCGGCAGATCGACGGTCGCGCAGATGCCGGTTTTTCCCGTCGTGCGCGCGGCCGGCACGCAGTCGAGATCGACGATCTGCCACAGCGCGTTGGGGTCGGCGGCCGCGAGTACCGAGCAGCCGGCCGCGAACAGCGCGGCGCATGCGGCGAGGATGAAGGATCGTCGGGGCGATCGCAACGAAAGGGACATGGCTTGTCGCGTGCGGGCAGGTTGCGAGACGCGGCAATTCTGGCATGAAACGAAAACGGACGGCGTCCGGCCGAGCAGACGCCGTCCGCCGGCGCACCGCCGCCGTCGAGGGCGGTGCGCCGGGTGATTCGACAAATTTAGAACACCTTCGTGAGCGTTGCGAAGAACGTCGTTTGCAACGGGTTGGACACCGCGATATTGCCCGACGAATCGGGCGCCCCGGTCGTGTAGCGGTCATAGACGTTCGTCGCGCCCCAGCCCTTGGTCACCGCGCCGGTCAGCGTCCAGCCGCCGTCGAACGTCTTGGAGACGGCGACCTTCGCGTCTTGCCAGTTGTAGGCCGAGAAGTTCTGCACGCGTTGCCAGCCGTAGTGGACCAGCAACGAGACGCCGTGCGTGAGGTCGATGTTCGTGTTCAAGTCGAGGTAACCCGAGCCGCGACTGTTTTGGCCGCTGCCAACGCCGAGCGATTGGCTGTCATAACCGAAGTAATTCGGCGTATAAGTAAGCCAGTACTTGGCGGTGAACCACTTGTACGTCAGCGCGGCGACGAACTCGCCGTAGTTGTAGTTCGTCGCGCTGGCCGACATGCGCGCGCCCGGATACACGTAGTAGTACACCGTGCCGGTATACGACAGATCGCCGAGCGAGCCGCCATAGCCGCCGTATAGATCCCATTCGACGCTGCCGCCTTCGATGAACTTGCTGCTGACGGTCGAGAGCCATGTGCCCGCGAACAAGCCGTTCGGATTCGTATAGTCGAAGCCGCCTTGAATGGCAGGCTTGCCCCACGTTTGGCGGAAGCCGCGCGAGACGTACTGCGATGCAAGGGTGACGTTGGCCGTGAACGGCGACGCGGCCGGTGCGGCGGCGCTCGGGGCCGATGCTGCGGCAGCCGGTGCTGCGGCAGCCGGTGCTGTGGCGGCCGGTGCCGCAGCGTTCGTTCCGGTGGTATCGGCCGTTTGCGCGAGTGCGGCACTCGCATGCAGCGATCCGATCAATAGCGCCGCGCTGCCGAGAGCAGCGGACGATAGGCGTGACTGGGTCTTGCGTTGACTCATAGTGCGCTCCGTCGTCGTTGTAATCGGTCTCGCGACCTGCCCGGATTCCAATCAGGTACGGATCCGGTTGGCTGAGTATTGCCAGCCGATATGCGCGGTGCGCACGCATTTTTGGACGGGAATCTGTCGTTTCGCGACACGGGTCACGCATACGAGTGTTGCATTCGAGCCTCGGAGCCTTATGCTACGGCGCTCGGCGTGAATGGCGGCCGCAGCGGCGAAACCGCTCGTGTCGCATTTTCGCAAGCGTGCGTCGGAATTCGTCGGCCGCACGGGGATTTTTCTGGCAACCATGTAGGCAGACTGTGCAGGCGTCGGCCTGCCGCAAGGAGACGGAAGAGATGAGTTCACCGAAGGTGATGGTGCAGGGTCTATGCAAGGTGTTTGGTGCAAACCCTAAGCAAGCGCTCGATATGCTGGCGGCCGGTGCGACGAAGGATGAAATCTTCGCTCGCACAGGGCAGGTCGTCGGCGTGCACGACGTTTCGTTCGATGTTCAGGAAGGCGAAATATTCGTCTTGATGGGGCTCTCGGGCTCCGGCAAGTCGACGTTGATTCGCCTGATCAATCGGCTCGTCGATCCGACGGCCGGCAAGGTCTTGATCGACGGCCGCGACATCGCCACGGCGCGGCGCAGCGATTTGACCGCGCTGCGCCGCACCGATATGAGCATGGTGTTTCAGTCGTTCGCGCTGATGCCGCAGCGCACCGTGCTCTCGAACGCCGCCTTCGGCCTCGAAGTGGCCGGCATCGCCCGCAAAACGCGGGAGGCGCGCGCCATGGCGGTGCTCGAGCAGGTGGGGCTTGCGCCGTTCGCCCACAAGCTGCCCGCCGAATTGTCGGGCGGCATGCAGCAGCGCGTGGGGCTGGCGCGGGCGCTGGCCGTGAATCCTTCGCTGATGATCATGGACGAAGCTTTCTCGGCACTCGATCCGCTCAAGCGCAAGGAAATGCAAAACGTTTTGCTGCAACTGCAAAAAGAGCAGCGCCGCACGATCATGTTCGTTTCGCACGATCTGGAAGAGGCGCTGCGTATCGGTAACCGCATCGCGATCATGGAAGGCGGGTGCCTCGTGCAGCTCGGCACGCCGCAAGAGATCATCAGCCGCCCGGCCAACGACTACGTACGCGCCTTCTTCGAGGGCGTCGATACGAGCCGTTATTTGACGGCGGGAGATCTGATGCAAACCGATGCCGTTCCGCTCGTGCGCCAACTCGATGCGGCCGGCGTGGCCGCGTCCCTCAACGGCAGTGCGGATTTTGCGTTCGTGCTCGATGCCGAACGAAAAATCCGTGGTTTCGTCACACGTGACGCGCTGGGACAGAGTGCACCGAGCGTCGCGCAGGTGGAGTGCATCGCGCGCAGCGCGACGCTCGAGCATGTCGTTTCGCGCGTCGTCGCGCATACGCGCGCGCTCCCGGTCGTCGACGACGACGGCTGTTATTGCGGCTCGGTCGATCGCGCCGTTGTTCTGAAAGCCATCACGCGTACGAGAGGCTCCCATGTCTGAACTCATCCCGCTCGGCACTTGGGTCGACGAATCGGTCCACTATCTGCTCGATCATGACAGCCAAACGTTCGATATGATCGGCCGCGGGATCGACGGTCTCGCCGGTCTCGTCGAACACGGTCTGCAAGCTATCCCGATGTGGGCGTTGATGGCTGTCTTCGTCGGCGTCGGCCTGTGGCGCATCGGCTGGCGCTTTGCGCTATTTACGCTGCTCTCGCTGCTGCTCATCTATGCCACCGGCTTCTGGGATCAGACCGTCATCACGCTGGGGCTGACGCTGTCCTCGACGTTGATCAGCCTCGTGTTCGGCATTCCGCTGGGCATCTGGACCGCCAAGGACAAGCACGTGGCCGTGATCGTGCGGCCCATCCTCGATCTGATGCAGACGATGCCGGCGTTCGTCTACCTGATTCCGGCCGCCATGCTGTTCGGTCTGGGCCGCGTGCCGGGCATCTTGTCGACGGTCGTGTTCGCGATGCCGCCCGCGGTGCGCCTTACGAGTCTCGGCATTCGCCACGTCAATCGAGAGATCGTCGAGGCGGGGCAGGCATTCGGCTGCACGCCGTGGCAATTGCTCTACAAAGTGCAGTTTCCCAACGCGTTGCCCTCGATCATGCAGGGCGTGAACCAGACGATCATGATGGCCCTCTCGATGGTGATCATCGCGTCGATGGTCGGCGCGGGCGGCCTCGGCAACGATGTCCTCGCGAGCATTCAGCGCTTGGATATCGGCTTGGGCTTCGAGAGCGGCTTGTCGGTCGTGCTGCTCGCGATCGTGTTGGATCGCATCACCGAAAGCTTCGGCCGCACGCCCGGAATGGCGAACGCGCCGCGCTTCAAAGGCCTGCGCAGCGTGATGCGGTTGCGCGCCGGTGCCCAGCAACCGATGACGCAAAGCTGACCTGCGCGAGGCAAGCATGACGCCGGCCACCGTGATGCAGCCCGAACCCGTGGAGTCGAGGCCCGTTCATTTCGGGTTTCTGACGCTGCCCAACTTCTCGATGATCGCTTTCACGAGCGCCGTCGAGGTGCTGCGGATGACGAACTACGTCAGCCGCGGGACGCACTACCGCTGGTCGGTCGTCTCGAGCGACGGCGTGCCGGTGCGCGCCAGCAACGGCGTGACGGTCACGCCGACGCGCACTCTCGAGGAGGCCGGCGTCCCCGATGTCTTGATCGTGTGCGGCGGTACTCAGATTCGTAGCGCCGTGGATACGCGCGTGAAGGCGCTGCTGGCCGACCTCGGCGCGCGCGGGGTGCAGCTAGGCGCCATTTGCACGGGGGCCTACGCCTTGATGAGCGCGGGGCTGCTCGACGACTATCGCTGCACGGTGCATTGGGAGGATATGTCGTCGCTGCACAACGAGTTTCCGCGCGTGAAGTTCCGCGACGAGCTCTTCGTCATCGACCGCGATCGAATGACGTGCACGGGCGGCACGGCGCCGCTCGATTTGATGTTGCACCTGGTGGGCGAGCGGCTCGGGCGCGATCTCGCCGCGCAGGTATCGGCGCAATTCATTCTCGAACGCATCCGCAGCGCCAACGATCATCAACCGATTCCCGTCGATGCCCGCATCGGATTTTCACGGGCGGAGCTGATCGAGGTCGTGCGGCTGATGGAGGCGAACATCGAGGAGCCGCTCTCGCTCGAAGAACTCGCGCGGCTCGTGAGGCTGTCGCAACGGCACTTGCAGCGCATGTTCAAGGTGTACCTCGACGTGTCGCCGACGCATTACTACCTATCGCTGAGATTGCGGCGCGCGCGCGACCTGCTGCGCACGACCGATGCTTCGATCGCACGCGTAACCAGTGTGTGCGGGTTTCAGTCGCCGTGCCACTTCAGCAAGGCGTACCGGGCGCAATTCGGTTACGCGCCGAGCCGCGAACGCCGGCAAGTCAATTGATTCGAAGTCGATGTTTAGGAGTCCTTGTAATACGTCGAAGTATTTTTGAAAACGGCGATGAGCCGACATAATTGCGCGATTGAGGAGAGTCTAATGAACCAACGCTTGACGAAAGCAGGCTGGGCTTTGGCTGCGGCCGCCCTGGTCACGACGAGTGCTTATGCCTCGGATTCGGCCGTGTGCCGCAACGTGCGCTTCGCGGACGTCGGCTGGACCGATATCGCGGCCACGACGGGGCTCGCCTCGGCGGTGTTCGAGGGGCTGGGCTACAACCCGACGAAGACGATCGCGTCGGTGCCGATCACGTTCGCCGGTATCAAGAGCAAGCAGATCGACGTATTTCTCGGCTATTGGTCGCCGACGATGGACCCGATGATCGAACCGTTCGTCAAGGCGAAGCAGATCGAAGTGCTCGGCACGCCGAATCTGACCGGCGCGAAATACACGCTCGCCGTGCCCGATTACGTCTACAACGGGGGCCTCAAGTCATTCGACGATATTCAGAAGTTCGCCGATAAACTCGGCGGGCGCATCTACGGTATCGAGCCTGGCAACGACGGCAACGCGTTGATCCAGAAGATGATCACGGGCAATCAGTATGGGCTGGGCAAGTTCAAGCTCGTCGAATCGAGCGAAGCGGGCATGCTCGTGCAGGTGAACAAGGCGATTCGCGAGAAGCAATGGATCGTCTTCCTCGGTTGGGAGCCGCACCCGATGAACGTGCAGATGAAGATCGACTATCTGAATGGCGGCGATGCGGTGTTCGGGCCGAATTACGGCGAGGCGAAGGTCTTCACGGCCACGCCGCCCGATTACTCGACGCGTTGTCCGAATGCGGCGAAGCTCGTGTCGAACCTGCACTTCACGACGGATATCGAAAACCACGTGATGATGCCGATCATGGACAAGCAAGACCCGAACAAGGCGGCCACCGCGTGGTTGAAGAAGAACCCGCAGGTACTCGACAAGTGGCTCGCGGGCGTGACGACGTTCGACGGCAAGGATGGACTGGCCGCGGTGAAGTCGTATATCGCGTCGCATTGAAGGCGGACGTTCGCCCCCGGGGGCGGACGATATTCGCATCGCTGCGGTAGGGTGGTCTTACTCGATGCAGCAATTTGAAACGGGCCGTTCGGCCCGTTTTTGTTTTAACCCAGGGTATACGGTGTTCGGGCGAAGCGGGCGTGGGATACGATCGGGGTAATTCATTCCGATTCCGACGGCGAAACGGCCAGCCGACGTCGGGCGGATCCATCATGGACAGCTTTTGTCGAGGGCCCACCGCTATGAGCGGAAACCGTGAATTCGTCTATCCGACTGAAGAAGAAGATGCGGCGATTCGGCTCGGTATCGCTGCGGACCCGGACACTCGGGAGCTAAGCGACGAGGAGTTCGGACGGCTCCGCCCGCTCAGGGAAATCCTAGCCAAGCGCCGTGCGGCGACGCAAAAGAGAAGAGAGTAGAAATCAACAAGTCAGACACCCGCCCCCGAGGCCAAAAAATACTCGTCACAAACCTGCTCGTCCGGCGCGCTTCCCGCGCGCTGTTCTCGAAACGCCACGGGCGGCATCCCGTACTGTTTGCGGAATTCCCGCCCCAAATGCGAGGCATCGGAAAAGCCGCAACTCGATGCGATATCGGCCACCGTTCGATCGGAACTCGTGAGCAACCAAGCCGCCGTGCGCAGCCGCACATGCTTGGCGAACGTCTGCGGCGACTTACCCGTTTGCGCTTTGAAAAGCCGTTCCAACTGACGCGGCGATAAATCGAGCTTGCCGGCCAATTCCTCGAGCGTCAACGCACGCCCCAGGTGCTGCTCCATCAGCAAGATCGCGCGCTTGATCTTCGGATGCGTGGCCGGCTCGAGCCCCGGCGGATGAGGCTGCGGGGCGTTGCCGCTTTGCATTTCTCCAACGAGCAAAATCCGCAGCGCCTTTTGCACCGTCGCATGATCGAAATGCCGCAGCAAAATAGCGGCGGCCACATCGATCGACGCGCGTCCCCCCGAACACGTAATGCGCCGCCGGTCGATCACGAATAGGCGATCGGCCACCAGCATTTGCACGTCGGTATGCGGAAAGCGCTCGATGAAATCCCAGTAGTGAAACCAACTCACGCATACGCGATGGCCATCGAGCACGCCGGCCCGCATGAGCGTAAACACCCCCGTGCAAATACCGACCATCGTCGCGCCATTGGTCGCGGCACGACGAATGAAGGCCAGCGTATCGTCGTCCGCTTGGGGACCGGAATGCAGCAATCCGCCCACGACGACGATGTAATCGAACGGCTCCGACTCGTCGAACGTCTCCCACGGCGTGATTTGAATCCCGCAACTGGCGCGCACCGGAGCGAGGGTTTTTCCCACGACGCTCCACGCGCAGCGTACGGGCTTGCTGAAGTCGCTGTCGTCCGCCGAGAGCCGCAGCATGTCGACGAAACCCGAGAACGCCGTCAACGTGAAATTCGGCAGCAGCACGATGCCGAACCGGATGCGGGTGCGCGGGGGAGTAGTAACCAGCGGTGACGATTCGACTGCGTTCATGCTGCTCGGCAATAAGTAGGGCGCAACGACAGGGTAGCCTCGATATGCTCCCGGGTTTGCGTTTTTTCGCCGCCAATCATCGCATAAACGCATGCGAACGCCCACCGGATACGCGTTTGGCGATGGCATCCCACGGCGATGCCGTTTTTGTTCTATCGGCCGATTTTACGCTTTGGTGTACTGGCGTCCAAGCGCGGTGAAGTCGATTGCCGCTCCAACCCACGTTCCAACGACACCCAACGACACTCATCGTCATCGCGAGGCTGCCCCCATGAACGTCAGCGTCTTCGATCTGTTCAAGATCGGCATCGGCCCGTCGAGTTCTCATACGGTCGGACCGATGATCGCCGCTTGCCGCTTCGTATCGCATGTGGAGGATGCCAATCTTCTCGACTATGTGCGGCGCGTCAAAGTGGAGCTGTACGGATCGCTCGGCGCGACCGGCAAGGGGCACGGGACCGACAAGGCCGTGCTGCTCGGGCTTGAAGGCAACTTGCCCGACTCGATCGATCCGGACGTAATCGAGCCGCGGCTGGCCGGCATTCGTTCGAACAAATCGGTGACGTTGATGGGGCGCTCGCCGATCCGTTTCGATGAAAAGGACGATCTGACGTTCTACCGCAAGCTCATGAGCGGCACGAGCGTCGTGCATCCGAACGGGATGCGCTTTCAAGCCTTCGACGAAAACGGGCAACTGCTCGTCGAGAAGGAGTATTACTCGGTGGGCGGCGGCTTCGTCGTCAACCGCGACGGCGACCGCGTCAACGGCGTGCGCGCCGGCGCCGAGGTACCGCACCCGTTCCGCACGGGCGCCGACCTGATGCGGGCGTGCGAAGCGAGCGGCCTGTCGATTGCTCAAGTCGCTTTCGAAAACGAGTGCGCCTCGCGATCGGCTGCCGAAGTGCGGGAAGGGCTGCTTGCAATCTGGCGCACGATGGCAGCCTGCGTCGAGCGAGGCTGCCGAGCCGAAGGCGAATTGCCGGGGCCGATGCGCGTCAAGCGGCGCGCGGCCGAGCTGTCGAAGCATCTGCGGGCCCGCTCGGAGGAATCGTTGCGCGATCCGTTGTCCATGCTCGACTGGGTCAATCTCTATGCGATGGCCGTCAACGAGGAGAACGCGGCGGGCGGGCGCGTCGTCACGGCGCCCACGAACGGCGCCGCCGGCGTCATTCCCGCCGTGCTGCATTACTACGTGAAGTTCGTCCCGGGTGCCAACGAAAGCGGCATCGTCGACTTCCTGCTCACGGCGGCCGCCATCGGCATCATCTACAAGGAAACGGCCTCGATCTCGGGCGCGGAAGTCGGCTGCCAGGGCGAAGTGGGTGTCGCTTGTTCGATGGCCGCGGCGGCGCTGGCAGCCGTCATGGGCGGCACGCCCCGGCAAGTCGAGAACGCGGCCGAAATCGGCATGGAACACAACCTCGGCATGACGTGCGATCCGGTCGGCGGCCTCGTTCAGATTCCGTGCATCGAGCGCAACGCGATGGGCGCGATCAAGGCGCTCAACGCCTCGCGCATGGCGCTCAAAGGCGACGGCGATCATTACGTCTCGCTCGATTCCGTCATCAAGACGATGCGCGAGACGGGCGCGGACATGAAGACCAAATACAAGGAGACGTCTCGCGGCGGGTTGGCCGTGAACGTCATCGAATGCTAATTCAACCCATCGGGACCACCGCTATGAGCCGCTTTTCGATATTCAGTTTGGTGCGCAACGGGTTGTCGTATCACGAGAACTGGGAGCGCCAATGGCGCAGCCCCGAGCCGAAGCGCGAATACGACGTCGTCATCGTCGGGGGAGGCGGACACGGCCTTGCCACGGCGTATTACCTGGCCAAGGAGCACGGCGTGCGCAACATCGCCGTGCTCGAGAAAGGCTGGATCGGCGGCGGCAATACGGCTCGCAATACGACGATCATCCGCTCGAACTACCTCTGGGACGAATCGGCGGCGCTCTATGAGAAGGCGATGAAGCTCTGGGAAGGGCTATCGCAAGACGTCAACTACAACGTCATGTTCAGTCAGCGCGGGGTGATGAACCTCGCGCATACGCTGCAAGACGTGCGCGACACGCAGCGGCGCGTGAACGCGAATCGATTGAACGGCGTCGACGCCGAGTTTCTGACGCCCGAGCAGATCAAGGAAATCGAGCCGACGATCAATCTCAACGCACGTTATCCCGTGCTGGGCGCCTCGTTCCAGCGTCGCGGCGGCGTTGCCCGCCACGATGCGGTGGCCTGGGGCTTCGCGCGCGGGGCCGATGCGCATGGCGTCGATATCATCCAGAACTGCCAAGTCACCGGCATTCGCCGCGAAGGGGGCGCTGTCGTCGGCGTCGAAACGGTGAAGGGTTTCATCAAGGCGAAGAAGGTTGCGGTCGTCGCGGCCGGCAACACGACGACACTGGCCGACATGGCCGGCGTGCGTTTGCCGCTGGAAAGCCACCCCTTGCAGGCATTGGTTTCCGAGCCCATCAAGCCGGTGGTGAACACGGTCGTGATGTCCAATGCGGTGCACGCCTACATCAGTCAATCCGATAAGGGCGACCTCGTGATCGGCGCCGGTATCGACCAGTACACGGGCTTTGGCCAGCGCGGCAGCTTCCACGTGATCGAAGGCACGCTGCAAGCGATCGTCGAGATGTTTCCGGTGTTTTCGCGCGTGCGGATGAACCGTCAATGGGGCGGCATTGTCGACGTCTCGCCCGATGCCTGCCCGATCATCAGCAAGACCGATGTGAAGGGCCTGTACTTCAACTGCGGATGGGGAACAGGCGGCTTCAAGGCGACGCCGGGCTCGGGCTGGGTGTTCGCCCATACGATCGCGAAGGACGAGCCGCATCCTTTGAACGCACCGTTCTCGCTCGATCGCTTCTACACGGGCCACCTCATCGACGAGCACGGCGCTGCCGCCGTCGCGCACTAACGCACGCACTTTTGGAGACTCAAATGCTGACGATTGAATGCCCTTGGTGCGGGCCGCGCGCCGAAAGCGAATTTTCCTGCGGCGGCGAGGCCGATATCGCCCGTCCGCTCGAACCCGAAAAACTGAGCGATCGCGAGTGGGGCGAGTACCTCTTCATGCGAAAGAATCCGCGCGGCGTCCATCGCGAGCAATGGCTGCACACGCAAGGCTGCCGCCGCTGGTTCATGGCGACGCGCGATACGGTGTCCTATGCGTTCCATGGCTATGAAACGTTCGGCGGCGCGGCTGCGCATAAGAGCACGCAAGGAGACAAGTGAGATGAGCAATCAAAAAGATCGCCTGGGCTCGGGTGGGCGTATCAATCGCGCCATCCCGCTCACATTTACGTTCAACGGGCGCACGTACCAGGGTTATCAAGGCGACACGCTCGCCTCGGCACTGCTCGCGAACGGTGTGCATTTCGTGGCCCGGAGCTGGAAATATCACCGGCCGCGCGGCGTGATGACGGCCGGGGTCGAAGAGCCGAACGCGATCGTGCAACTCGAAAGCGGGGCCTATAGCGTGCCGAACGCCCGCGCGACCGAAATCGAACTCTATCAGGGCCTCGTGGCGACGAGCGTCAACGCCGAGCCGTCGATCGAGAACGACAGGCTCGCCGTCAATCAGAAGATCGCGCGCTTCATTCCCGCGGGCTTCTACTACAAGACGTTCATGTGGCCGCGCAAATGGTGGCCCAAGTATGAAGAGAAAATCCGCGAGGCGGCCGGGCTCGGCAAGGCCCCTGATACGCGCGACGCCGATCGCTACGACAAATGCTTCGCGCATTGCGACGTGCTCGTCGTCGGCGGCGGGCCGGCCGGACTGGCCGCCGCGCATGCGGCGGGCAGCTCCGGTGCGCGCGTGGTTCTCGTCGACGATCAGCGCGAGCTGGGCGGCTCGTTGCTCTCGTGCCGCGCGCAGATCGACGGCAAGAGTGCCATGCAATGGGTCGAGAAGATCGAGCTGGCGCTCTCGCAGATGCCAGACGTCAAAATCCTGTCGCGCAGCACGGCGTTCGGTTACCAAGACCATAACCTCGTCACGGTCGTGCAACGGCTGACCGACCACCTGCCCGTGTCGATGCGAAAGGGCACGCGCGAGCTCGTTTGGAAGATCCGCGCCAAGCGCGTGATCTTGGCGACGGGCGCTCACGAGCGGCCGCTCGTGTTCGGCAACAACGATTTGCCCGGAATCATGCTCGCCTCGGCCGTATCGACGTACATTCAGCGCTATGGCGTATTGCCCGGGCGCGAGGCGGTGGTCTTCACGAACAACGACGACGGCTATCAAAGCGCACTGGATTTGAAGGCGTGCGGCGCGAAAGTCACCGTCGTCGATCCGCGCGCGCAAACCGACGGCTCGCTGCCGGCTGCGGCCCGGCGGCATGGCGTCGTGGTGATGAACGGCGCGGTGATCAACGAGGCCCACGGCAAGTGGCGAGTATCGTCCGTCGAAGTCGCATCGTTTTCCAAGGGCGCGGTGGGCGCGCACCTCGCGACACTCTCTTGCGACCTCGTGGCCATGTCGGGCGGTTGGAGCCCCGTGCTGCACTTGTTCGCACAATCGGGCGGCAAAGCGCATTGGCACGATGACAAGGCTTGCTTCGTGCCCGGCAAGGGCATGCAGCCGGAGGTGAGCGTCGGCGCCGCCGCGGGCGAATTCAGCTTGGCGCGCGGGATACGATTGGCGCTCGATGCGGGCACCGAGGCCGTCCATTCGCTCGGCTTGAAAACGGCTTCGCGGCCCGCTTCGCCGCAAGTGGCCGATATCAAGGAGTCGCCGATCCTGCCGCTTTGGCTGGTCGGCACCCATGCGCGCGCGGCGCGCGGGCCCAAGCAGTTCGTCGACTTCCAAAACGACGTATCGGCCGCGGACATTTTGTTGGCCGCGCGCGAAGGCTTCGAGTCGGTCGAGCACGTCAAGCGCTATACGGCGATGGGCTTCGGCACGGACCAAGGCAAGCTCGGCAACATCAACGGCATGGCGATCCTCGCCCAAGCGCTCGGCAAGACGATTCCCGAGACCGGGACGACCACGTTCCGCCCGAATTACACGCCCGTGACGTTCGGCGCGATCGCGGGGCGTGAGATCGGCGACTTCATCGATCCGATCCGCAAGACGTGTATCCACGAATGGCACGTCGAACACGGCGCGCTCTTCGAAGACGTAGGCAATTGGAAGCGACCCTGGTACTTCCCGAAGGGCGGCGAGGATTTGCATGCGGCCGTGGCGCGCGAATGCTTGGCGGTGAGAACGAGCGTGGGGATCATGGATGCCTCGACGCTTGGCAAGATCGACGTCCAAGGTCCCGATGCGGCGAAGCTGCTCAATTGGGTCTATACGAACCCGTGGTCGAAGCTGGAAGTGGGCAAGTGCCGTTATGGCCTCATGCTCGACGAAAACGGCATGGTGTTCGACGATGGCGTCACGGTGCGCCTCGGCGAGCAGCACTACTTGATGTCGACGACGACGGGCGGCGCCGCTCGCGTCTTGACCTGGCTCGAACGTTGGCTGCAAACGGAATGGCCCGACATGAAGGTTCGGCTCACCTCGGTGACCGATCACTTCGCGACGTTCGCCGTGGTGGGCCCCAACAGCCGCAAGGTTTTGCGCAAGGTCTGCCGCGACATCGATTTCGCGAACGAGGCGTTCCCGTTCATGTCGTTCCGGGAAGGGACGGTGGCGGAGGTGCCCGCGCGCATCATGCGGATCAGCTTCTCGGGCGAGTTGGCTTACGAAGTGAACGTACCGGCCAATGCGGGACGCGCGGTGTGGGAAGCGTTGATGGCCGCCGGCCAGGAATTCGACATCACGCCCTATGGCACGGAAACGATGCACGTGCTGCGTGCCGAGAAAGGCTACATCATCGTCGGCCAGGATACGGACGGTTCGATGACACCGTTCGATCTCGGTATGGGCGGGCTGGTCGCTAAAACGAAGGATTGTCTCGGCAAGCGCTCGCTGACGCGCTCCGATACCGCGAAGGAAGGGCGTAAGCAATTGGTCGGTCTGCTGACGGACGATCCGTCGTACGTGTTGCCCGAGGGCAGTCAAATCGTTGCGCAAGGGGCGACCGGTCCGGCCAAGGACCAAGTCGCGGAGAGTCCGGTGCCGATGCTGGGGCACGTGACCTCGAGCTACTACAGCCCGATCTTGAAGCGTTCGATCGCCATGGCGGTCGTGAAGGGCGGCCTCGGCAAGATGGGCCAGAAAGTTTCGGTGGATCTGAACGGAAAGTCGATGGCTGCGACGATCGCGAGCCCCGTCTTCTACGACGTCGAAGGAGTGCGCCAACATGTGGAATGAAAATAGAAGCAGCGCGGTCATGACCGGCACGGGTGTGCGCCTCGAATCCCCGCTCGTCGGCGCGCAATCCTTGCTGGACGCGAGCCTGGCGCAGCAATCGAAGCTGTTCCGATTGCGCGAGCGGCCGTTCCTCGAACTCGTCAACGTACGCGGCGATGCGCGCGACGGTGCGATCGCGGCGGCGGTGCACAGCGTCATCGGCACGCCGTTGCCGACTACGCCGAACACCGTCTCTCGGGGCAGCGAGTATGAGGCACTGTGGCTCGGCCCCGACGAGTGGCTCGTCCGCCCCAACGAGGCGCGCACGCCCGAACTCGAAGGAAAAATGCGCACGGCGTTGGGCGCGCTGTTCGCATCTGTCGTCGATGTGGGCAGCGGATACACGGTGCTCGAGGCGAGCGGCGAACGCGTGCGCGATGTTATTTCGCGCGGGTGTCCGCTCGATCTGCATCCCAAGATGCTGCAATGCGGGCAATGCGCGCAAAGCCACTTCTTCAAGGCGTCGATCGTTTTGATTCCGACGAGCGACGATACCTTCGAGATCATCGTGCGGCGCAGCTTCGCCGATTACTTTTGCCGCATCCTGCTCGATGCGGCCGCGCCGATCGTATCGTGAAGCCAAACGAGCCGTTCGCCGTCGACGAAGCGCTGTGGCGCTTGCGCGAACCGCCTATCCGCGGTGGGCGCGGATGGACCGTGTTCGTCGACGCTTTGGAGGTGCGCACGCGGGTGGGCATTCACGCGCACGAGCATGAGGCGCCGCAGCCGGTCGTCATCGACGCCCGGCTCGGCTACCGATGCACGCCCGCGGAAACGGATACGAGCGAGTGGATCGACTACGAAGGGTATTGCGAGCGATTGACGCGGTTTCTAGAAACGAAGCCGCACACGCGCTTGCTCGAAACCCTGGCGGTCGAGCTCGCGGTGTTGTCGTTCGAGCAATGGGGCGCGCTCGACGCCGTCACGCTCGTGCTGTACAAGCCCAAGATCCGCCCGGGCACGCAGCGGATCGGTATCGAATTGGCTTGGACCCGGTCGGACTATGAAGCGCACCGTCGCGCCGCATGAGCGTCGGGGAGGGTTGCGGGGGCTTCCAAATGTCCGTCCCGGTGCGTCCGTCGTATCGATCGAACGCGCCGGGACGGGGTGGATCAGTTCGACTTCGATTGCTGCTTGGCCTTCATTTTCCCTTGATAGAACGGCATTCTACGAACGACCGATTCCACCGGCGTGCGATCTAGCATCATCATCCGCGCGACGACGCCCGGTGCCGTGGCGATCGAATTGATACTCTGCTCGCGCGACGGGTCCGCCAGGCCCGCACCCACGAGCAAGTGCGCTTCGAGCTTCAGGTTCATGAGCCGCGGCGGGTCTTGCAGCGCGGTGCTTTGCGCGAGCAATTGGCTCCACGCGTTGTCGCCGTAGTTGACCACGTAATAGTCCTGACCGCTCGGATCGGCGAGCACGGCGCCGCAGCCCGGCAAGCGCACCTGCATGTTCGTATCCTTCATCGCCACCGTTTGCCGGCTCGTCAGGCTTTCGCCGTAGGCCAGCGTCAGCGGAATCGTCCACTGCGTACCCGGGTAGGCATTGTGATTCGGGAACGGCTGCTGTTTGAGCGAGACGACGGTTTGGTTGCTCGTGAGATCGCATTGAGTTTCGAGCGAGACGAGCGGCACGCCCGTTTGACGCACGAAGCTGTCGCCGATCGCGTTCATCGGTTGTCCGCTCGCGCGAGCGAGTTCGTCCCAGAGCCGCTTGGGCGTGGCATTGCCGAACGAATAGTCGGTCAGATACTGCTGCAATCCCTTGCGCATCACGTCTTCGCCGAGGTAACCCTCGAACATCTTCAGCACTTGGCCGCCCTTGTCGTAGACGAACGATGCCGCGTTGATCACGAAATCGTTCGACGCCCAGGCGTTGAAGTTCGGCTGCACCGGGTAGGACGACGACGATAGATCGCCCGCGATGACTTGATACTTGTTCTTGACCTGACCGGCCAAGCTGAAGCGGTCGGGGAAGAACGCGATCTTCGTCTTGTTCTCGAAGAACGTCGCGAACGATTCGTTCAGCCAAACGTCGTCCCACCAATCGAGCGTGACGAGATCGCCGAACCATTGGTGGGCCGCTTCGTGCGTCAGCACGGTGACCCCATAGTCCGACATCGTCGTTCCGGGCGGCGGCAGGATGTCGTCGGCAAATTCGAGAATGGCGCCCCAGTTCTCCATACCGCCGAAGTTCAGATCCTTCTCGGCCTTGAATGCGTCGTTGGCTGCGATCGTGTCGAACTTCTTCAGGGGCAGGGCGATGCCCGTATAGCGATAGTAGAAATCGAGGGCTTGCTTGGTTTGCTCCATCGCCGGCTTCGCCCACTCTCTCATGCCCGGGGGCGTGAACACGCGTAGATGCAGGCCTTTGCCGTCGGGTAGCGGGCTCGAGAAGTCGTCCTCCAGCGTCTCGAACTGGCCGCCGCCGAAGAACAGCAGATACGACGGCATCGGCGGCGTCTTCTCGAAGCTCACGCGCTTGTAGCCTTGATCGACATTGACCTCGTCCTTCTCGGCGGCGTTCGACACCACGCGCCAGTTTTGCGGCACGTCGGCGCTCACCTCGTAGGTGGGACGGAACGCGGGCTCGTCCCAGCCCGGGAACCATTGGCGCGCGAGATCCGATTCGCCTTGCGTCAAGATCGCGCCGCTCGTCTTGCCTTCGGGCGATTTCAGGTCGACGCGGAATACGCCTTCGGCGGCGGAGCAGCCCGGATAGTTGTCGTTACCGCAGCTACCGCCCGTCTTCGTTGCCGGGTCGTCGTACGTCTTGAAGTTGATGATGCCTTTCCATTCCATATGCAGCGAATAGGTGCCCGGCGCGATCTGGCCGCTTTGCGGGCGAAGCTGGTAGTAGTCGCCGTCGTCTTGCGGAGTGGCGATGAGCGCGACATTGCCGGGCTGGAGCGTCAGGTTGCCGTTGACGAACGAGAGGCGGTGCGCGGCCACGACGATCGAGTTGACCGGCTGGAGCACCTTGATTTCGACGTCGGCGCGACCATCGAACGCGTTGAGCGCAGGGTTCGGACGGAACCATAGCTTGTAGTTCACCGGCACCACGGTATCGGGCATCTCGACCGGGGGGACCGTTTTGTCGATGCCAGGTGTCGCGGCGGCCGGTGCGGCGGGAGCGGGGGCCGCTGCGGCGGAGGATCCCGACGGAGACGCCGCGGCGCCGGCGCGAGTGCCCGCCGACGAGCCTCCGTCTCCGCCGCCGCAACCTGCCAGCGCAATGGCGGCGGCCAACGAAATGCAGTTCAATTTCGTATTGAATGGAAAGCGCATTTTCAACCCTCTGATGGGAATGTTTCGTTCACTTGCGGGACGAACTTCTTTTAAAGCTATCTCGAAGAAAGGCAAGGCGATGCTATTGCGCGCAATCAAGGCGTGCGAAATAGTGGAGTGTGTTATTCGGGCCCGGTATTTTTCGGGCTACGATAAACACGATGCTGGTTAGGACTGCTAAACAAAATGCGGAATCGAAACGACAGCGATGGACAGGCCTGTCTTTCATGGTTTCGCCGGCGCAGGTTCGGAGGTTCGGCCTCTGTACGTGCATCTCGATCGAGATATTCGACGGCGATGCGAGAGAGATTAGGTGCGCCAAGCTCGCCGTGTCAACTTCATTTCAATTTTTTATTTTTTGAAAACAGTTGAAGGTTTTTTTACTACGGCGATCAGTAGATTGGTCTGTATATTTTTTGTGGTAATTGATTCCGCGGGGATCTAAATATGTGAAATATTGACTGAATGGCTTGTGGGTCGTTCCGAGCGTTGAGGATCGGGGGGCTCAGGCGCTACCTGCTCAGCCTCTTGCCCGGCACGCTCAATGGAGCGCTTCCCCTTTGCGCTCCGGGATTAGAAAGAGCAGGGCGGCGATGTCGAGTAGATAGAGCGCGGCAAGTGCCGATATCGCGACGGGATAAGCGTATCGGGCCGCAACCGCCCCGACCGCGAGCGGGCCGAAGCCGCCTACCGCCCGTCCCGCATTCCACAAAACGTTTTGCGCGGTGGCCCGCGCGTGACCGGGATAGAGTTCCGAGAGCAAGGTGCCGTACCCGCCGACCATCCCGTTGACGAATGCGCCCATGACGGCGCCGGCCCAGAGCATCGATAAGGGATCGGCCAAGCGCGCATAGACGAGCACCATGGCGGCCGCGCCGACTTGGTACAGCAAGAAGGCCGGCTTACGGCCGATGCGATCGGCTAGCTGCCCGAAGCACCACACGCCGGCCATCATGCCGAGGACGGTCACGGCGGTCCACATACCCGAACGCGTCAGCGAAAACCCGAGCTTTGCCGATAGAAACGTCGGCATCCAGATCATGATCCCGTAGTACCCGAAATTTTGAACCGAGCACAGAATGAATAGGCCGATGCTCGATCGCGTCGATTGCGCATCGGCGAACAGCGCCCTGAGGCGTTCGCTCGCGCGGACCGTCGCCGGTTCGCGCCGAGCGAAGGTCTCCGGCTCGCGCAGCGTACGCCGCACCCCGAAGGCAACGAGCGCCGGTACGAGTCCAACGGCGAACATGCCGCGCCAGCCGGCGATCGGGAGCAGGGCCGGTGTAAGCAGCGCCGCGCCGAGTACGCCGGCCTGCCACCCGAGCGCCACGCACGACGAATACCTCGCGCGCGCATGCGGGGGGCACGCCTCGGCCGCTAGCGCCATACCGATGCCGAACTCGCCGCCCAACCCGATTCCCGCCATGGTTCGATAGGCGATCAGATCGCCAAATCCCCGAGCAAGCGCGCATAAACCCGTGAACAGCGCAAAGACGGCGATCGTCCAACTGAGAACGCGCACCCGGCCGAAGCGATCGCTGAGCAGCCCGAAGCCGATGCCGCCCGCCACAGCGCCGACGAGCGTCCAAGTGACGAGCGCGCCCGCTTGTTCGGGCGATAGATGCAGCGCTGCCCGAATGGCGGGCAACATGAACCCCAGGATCAGCAAATCGAAGCCGTCCATTGCGTAGCCGAGCGCGGAGCCGAGCAGCGCCTTGCGTGCGTAGGAGGGCGACGGGGGAGCCGTAAGCGGGGAATCGGCGACGGGCGGTTGGGCTTGTGCTTGCACGGTGCGCTTCGTGAAAATAATGATCGGCTAACGACCGGCAACGGCGCCGGGCGGCCGATAGTTTACTTCGTTGGCACCGTCGAGACCCGCTATTGCGCCGGGACCAGCGCACTCGCCTCCGATCGGGGGCTTTTTTCTCGCGCCGCCCGCTTATTCGCGTACATCGCGTGATCGGCGATATCGATCAATTCCGCAATCGATGTGTCGTCTTGTGTGCCGCACGGCGCGTATCCGACGCTGAATTTCAGATCGTAGCCGCGCCGGTTGTCACGGTTGTAGCGGGCCACGCCAAGGCGAACGCGATCGATGATTTGCGCTTCGTCACCGGCTTGCGCGCCCGCGACCAGCGCCACGAACTCGTCGCCGCCAAGGCGAGCGAGGACGTCGGTTTCGCGCAGAGCCCCACGTAATACCCCGGCAAAGCCGACGAGGGCTCGATCGCCTTCGGCATGACCGTAGACATCGTTGATCTGCTTGAATCCGTTCAGATCGAAGAAGAGCAAGGACGCGCGCGAGCGAGCCCGCTTGGTGAGCGCGAGCACGTGATGGCCGAGCGCCTCGAACCCGCGGCGATTGGAAAGCCCGGTCAGATCGTCCGTGGCCGCGAGTTGCAAGACCTCGAGTTCGCGCTCGGCAATACGGGCGAGATCGCGCAGTAACTCGCGCTCGGTCGCGTCGAGTTTCCGAGGTTTTTTGTCCACGATGCAAAAAGCGCCCACTCGCAGGCTCTTATTCAGTGTGAGCGGGCACCCCGCATAAAAGCGTATGCCGAGATCGCCGGTGACCAGCGGGCTGTCGGCGAAGCGCGGGTCCAATTGCGCATCGTCGACGACGAGCAAATCGTCGTCGAGAATCGTATGAGCGCAAAACGAAATGTCGCGCGGGGTTTCCTCGACGGAAAGCCCAATGCACGATTTGAACCATTGGCGATCGGTGTCGACGAGCGAGACGGTCGCGATGGGTACGTCGAAAAGGCGTTTGGCCAGCCGCGTCAAGCGATCGAAGCGCTCGTCGGGAGGCGTGTCGAGAATATTCAGCGATCGCAGGAGCGCGATTCGAGCGGCCTCGTTCGACCCATGAGCCGGGATGTCCATAGTGCTCCTATCGCTCCATTTGATTGGCCAGGTGCGATCTACCGGCCGCACCATTTTCATGCCCTACAGGATAAGACGCCTGCGCGCTCGACGATTGAGCGAACAACGCCGCCATTAGCCGTCGATTCGCGGCATTGGACGCCCCCCGGCGGCTGGGTACGAACGTTGCAATCGTCGGAGCAATCACGCGCGAAGGGAGCCATGATGACGGCGCGGCGTCCCGCTGCGCGCATCGCGTACGGCCTTTTCCAAGAGGGATTATCCTTTCGCCTTGGCCGCATGGAGCGGCGTGCTTGGGAGAATGCGATGCAATACCGTAAGTTCGGCGCAACGGGTTTGAGCGTATCGCGCGTGTGCCTCGGGACGATGACGTTCGGTTTCCAGTCCGATGAGGCGACGTCGATCCGGATCATGGACACGGCGGCCGAAGCCGGCGTGACGTTCTTCGACACGGCGAACGTTTATCCGCTGGGAGGCGGCGACACGCGCGTCGGACACACGGAGGAAATCGTCGGCCGTTGGCTCAAGGGCAAGCGGCACGGCTTCGTGCTCGCGACGAAGGCCGTCGGCAAAATGGGCGCTGCGCCTTGGGATCAGGGCGCCTCCCGCAAGCACTTGCTGGACGCGATCGATGCCTCCTTGCAGCGGCTCGGCACCGATTACGTCGACCTTTACCAACTGCACTCGGATGACCGCGAAACGCCGCTCGACGAAACGCTCGAAGCGCTCGACGTCATCGTCCGCTCGGGCCGCGCGTGTTACATCGGCGTGTCGAATTTCCTGGCGTACCGCTTGGCGAAGGCCCTCGGTCGAGCGGATGCGTTGCGCACGGCTCGCTTCGTCTCGGTTCAGCCGCGTTACAACCTGCTATTTCGTCAGATCGAACGCGAGCTGCTGCCGCTTGCCGAGGAAGAACGTTTAGCAGTCCTTCCTTATAACCCGCTCGCGGGCGGCTTGCTGACGGGCAAGCACCGGCGCGAGGCGCCCCCTCCCGAGGGACGGTTCACGGTCGGTACGGCGGGCGAGATGTACCAAGCGCGCTATTGGCACGAGCGCGAGTTCGAGACGATCGAAGCGCTGAAGAAACTGACGGCCGATGCCGGTCTTTCGCTTTCCACCGTCGCCGTCGCTTGGGTGCTGGCCCATAGTTCGATTACGTCGGCGATACTGGGCGCGAGCCGTCCCGAGCAGTTGGCCGATACCTTGGCCGCCGTCGATCTTACGCTCGATCCGCAACTGAAAGCGCAGCTCGACGAACTGACGCACGAATATCGTTTCGGCGACGCGACGCGCTAACGACCGCCGGCCGGGGCCTCAGTCGGCGGTGACGTAGCACGGCTCGCCGGGCTTGGCCGACTGCGGCACCCGTTTGGCTTGCGTGTCGCCTCCGCTGCGCATGCGCCTCACGTCGTCGGCGGGGCTCATGCCGAATAAGCGCTTGAATTCGCGGCTGAACTGCGAAGCGCTCTCGTACCCCACGCGCGTCGCGGCCGCGCTGACATTGAGCCGGTCCTGAACCATCAACAACCGCGCATGATGCAGCCGCGTCGTCTTCACGTACTGCATGGGCGAGGTTTCGGTGACGGCTTTGAACTGCGCGTGAAACACGGCCAAACTCATTCCGGCCTCACGTGCGAGTGTGGGCACGTCGAGGTTGCCGGCGAAATCCATATGAATGCGTCGTAAGGCTTTTGCAATCCTGCCGAAATGATCTTGATGGGTGAGCGCGGCTCGAATCATGTCGCCTTGCGACCCCGTGAGGACGCGGTAGCAGATCTCGCGAACGATCGCCGGACCGAGGATGCGGGCATCGTGCGGCGACGAGAGCGACTCGAGGAGCCGTAGCACGGCGTCGCTGAGCGTGGTGTCGAGCGGCGTGGCGTAAACGGCTCGCGGCTCGCTGTCCATCGGCCCGCGCGTATCGTTGAGCATCATCAGCAACTCCGCCACGACGGCGAGGTCCACCCGGATCGAGATGGCCAGCATCGGCTCCTCGGGTGTCGCTTCGGTTTGGCACTCGAACGGCAGCGGCACGGCGAGCACGAGATAGTGCTGGGCGTCGTAGATGAACGCCTGGCTCCCGAGAAACCCCTGTTTGCGGCCTTGCGCGACGATGACGATCGACGGTTCGTACATCACCGGCACGCGCGGGATCGGGGCATTCGCACGCATGAACTTCACGCCGTCCAGCGCCGATTGCGTGTAGCCCTCGTCCGGGGCCAGCGTCGCAAGCAATTGCACCATGCGCGCCTGAGCGGGACTGGTGAAAGAGGGGGGTAAGGCGGGAGTGGACATGGCCGTCGAACACAGCGGTTAGGAGAATCAGGCTGAAAATATAGCGCCTATTTTGCTGCGTCGCCGGCCCTCAAGAGAAAAAGGCAAGCGTTCGATAGATTCAGGCATTGGCTTGGGGCCCGCCCGGTTTCTACCATTTGCACCTGCGAAGCTCCATGTCGGAGCGCGCATTTTGCAGGAGCGAATCACCATGTACAAGACTCACGGATACGCAGCGAACGACGCCAATACGCCTCTCGCCGCGTTCGACATCGAGCGCCGCGACGTACGCGAGCACGATGTGCAAATCGAAGTGCTGTTTTGCGGCGTCTGCCACTCGGACCTGCATCAGGCACGCAACGAATGGCGCAACACGATCTACCCCGTTGTGCCGGGCCACGAAATCGTCGGCCGCGTGACGAAGGTCGGTGCCGGCGTCACCCGCTACAAGAGCGGCGATTTGGTCGGCGTGGGTTGCCTCGTGGATTCTTGCCGTACGTGTGCAAGCTGCGCCGAAGGCCTCGAGCAATACTGCGAGAACGGCTGGGTCGGAACGTATAACGGCGTGGACCGCGTGAGCGGCGAGATCACGTACGGCGGCTATTCGACGAGCGTCGTCGTGGACGAAGCCTTCGTCCTCAGCGTGCCCGATAACCTCGATCCCGCCGGCGCGGCGCCGCTATTGTGCGCCGGGATCACGACCTACTCGCCGCTGCGCCAGTGGGGCGCGGGGCCGGGCAAGAAGGTCGGCATCGTGGGGCTAGGCGGTCTCGGGCATATGGGCGTGAAGCTCGCGCGTGCCATGGGCGCGCATGTCGTGCTGTTTACGACGTCGCCGTCCAAAGTCGAGGATGCGAAGCGTCTCGGCGCCCATGAAGTGGTGATTTCGAAAGACCCGGCGCAAATGCAAGCGCACGCGAATAGTTTCGATTTCATTCTCAATACGGTGGCCGCCCAGCACGACCTCAATCCGTTCATCGAATTGCTCAAGCGCGATGCGACGATGACGCTCGTGGGTGCGCCGGAGCACGACCACCCGTCGCCGCAAGTGTTCAACTTGATCTTGAAGCGGCGGCGTCTGGCCGGTTCGTTGATCGGCGGTATTGCCGAAACGCAAGAGATGCTCGATTTCTGCGGTCAGCATGGGATTACGTCGGATATTGAAATCATCCCCATGCAAAACATCAATCAAGCTTACGACCGAATGTTGAAGAGCGATGTAAAGTACCGCTTCGTAATCGACCTCGATTCGCTGAGGCAATAACCGGAGGGTTCATGACGACGCTGACGATCAATGGTAAGAGCCATGATGTGGATGTGCCCGACGATATGCCGTTGCTTTGGGTATTACGGGATATCGTAGGGTTGACGGGCACTAAATTCGGTTGCGGAATTGCGCAATGCGGGGCATGCACGGTTCATTTGGATGGCGCGGCCGTTCGCTCATGTGTTTTACCGGTCGCGGCCGTCGCCGGGAAAAAGATTACGACGATCGAGGCCGTCGGCGAGACGCCGGCCGGCCGCAAGGTGCAGGCGGCTTGGACCGCACTCGATGTGGTGCAGTGCGGATATTGCCAGTCCGGGCAGGTGATGTCGGCCGCGTCGCTGCTGGCGACGAACCCGCATCCGAACGACGCCGATATCGATGCGGCCATGTCGGGCAACATCTGCCGGTGCGGCACCTATAACCGTATTCGCGCGGCGATCAAACATGCCGCTCAGGAGGCCTGATATGTCCCAAGGTCTCCTTGATGCCGGGCGAGTGCGGGCAACCTCGAACGCCGGTGTATCGCGCCGTACCTTCCTCAAATTCGGCGTGTCGGTGGGTGCGGCCGCGGGTGGCGGGTTGTTGCTCGGCTTCAGCGTGTCCGCCGCCGCGCAATCCGCGCACCGCGCGGGCGTGAAGATCGGCGACGCCCCGCCGGCGTTGCCTGCCGGCGTGTTCGAGCCGAATGCGTTCGTTCAAATCGATCGCAAGGGCTTGGTCACGCTGATCATGCCCAAGGTCGAGATGGGGCAAGGCGTTTATACGGCCATTCCGATGCTGATCGCGGAGGAGTTGGAGGTGCCGCTGCAAAGCGTCGCGCTCGATCATGCGCCGCCGAATGCAAAGCTATACGGCGATCCGCTGCTCGGCGGCGGACAACTGACGGGAGGCTCGACCTCGATCCGCTATGCCTGGCAGCCGATGCGGGAAGCGGGCGCGACGGCACGCGCGCTGCTCGTCGCCGCGGCTGCGCAGCGATGGAAGGTCGATGCCGCGACGTGCCGAGCGGAGCAAGGCACCGTGGTGCACGTTTCGTCGGGGCGCCGCATTGGCTACGGAGCGCTCGTCGATGCCGCCGCGAAGATGCCGGTGCCGAGCGAGATCAAGCTCAAGAGCCCCGAGCAATTCACGCTCGTGGGCAAGCCGACCAACCGGCTCGATTCTCCGCAAAAAGCCGATGGGGCCGCCCGCTTCGGGTTCGATGCACATGTACCCGGGATGCGCTATGCCGCCATCGTGCACTGTCCTGTGCTCGGCGGAACGCTGGCGAGCGTCGATGAGACGAATGCCAAGAAAGTCAGCGGCGTTCGGCAAGTGGTCAAGCTAAAAGACGCGGTTGCGGTGGTCGGAGACCATACCTGGGCGGCGAAAAGCGGCGCCGCGGCGCTCGACGTGAAGTGGAACGGAGGCGAGGGCTCGACGTTGTCGACAAAGGATATCGTCGACGACCTCGCGAGCGCCGCGCAAAAGAACGGCGCCGTTGCGCACAAGGAAGGCGACGCGGACAAAGCGTTCGGTACGGCCAAGCATCGCATCGATGCCGTCTACGAGCAGCCCTTTCTCGCGCACGCGACGATGGAGCCGATGAATTGCACCGTCCACGTGCGGCGCGATGGCTGCGATATTTGGGTCGGCACGCAGGTGCCGGGATTCGCCGCGCAGGCTGCGCAAAAAGCGACGGGTTTGCCGATTGAAAAGATCGCGGTGCATAACCATTTGATCGGCGGCGGATTCGGGCGGCGGCTCGAAGTCGACATGATCGCGCAGGCGCTTGAAATCGGTAAGCAGGTGGATACGCCCGTCAAAGTGTTCTGGACACGCGAGGAAGACGTTCAGCACGATATGTATCGGCCGTACTACTACGACCGCATCTCGGCGGCACTCGACGACGACGGGCGGCCCATCGCGTGGCGGCATCGCATCGTCGGCTCGTCGATCCTTTCGCGATTCGCGCCCGGCGCCGTCGAGAACGGCGTCGATTCGGATGCCGTCGAGGTGGCCGCGCAACTGCCGTATGCGATTCCGAATCAATGGGTGGACTATGTCCGTCAGGAGCCGCGCACGGTGCCGACGGCGTTTTGGCGCGGTGTGGGTGCGACGCGCGGCACGTTCGTCGTCGAAAGCTTTATCGACGAGCTAGCGGTTCAAGCGCGTATCGACCCCGTGCAATACCGGCGCGATCTGCTGAAAGAGAAGTCGCCGCGTGCGGCGAACGTGCTCGAGGTGGCGACGCGTGCCGCCGGTTGGGGGCAACCGTTGCCGAAGGGCGAGGGCCGCGGCGTCTCGGTCATGCATGCGTTCGGCAGCTATTTGTCGATGGTGGCGCACGTGGCGGTCGATCATGACGGGCAAGTCACCGTTAAACGCGTGGTGTGTGCGGTCGATTGCGGTATGACCGTGAACCCCAAGACGATCGAGGCGCAGATCGAAGGCGGGGTGGTGTTCGGTATCAGTGCGGCGCTTTATGGCGAGATTACGCTGAAGGACGGGCGCGTCGAGCAATCGAACTTCACCGACTATCGCGTGCTGCGGATGAACGAGACGCCGCCGATCGAAGTGCACATCGTGCGGAGTACCGAAGCGCCGGGAGGCATCGGCGAGCCCGGTACCGCGGCGCTCGCGCCGGCCGTGACGAACGCGATTTACGCGGCGACGGGTACGCGCGTGCGCAAGCTGCCGGTTGGGACGCAGTTGAAGCAGGCGTGATGCGCGTGTTGTGATTGTCGAGCCGCGGTCAGCATCGAGCGCGGATGCAGATGAAGGCGGGCGAGTGGGATAGCTCGGCGTACAGGCGTTCCGACTTCGCCTTCATCTCTTTCAAGGGCTGCGGCTCGACGACGTTCACTTTTAAGCCTTCGCAGTGTTTGCGAGCCAACTCGACCATCTCAGGCGTCACGTCGAACGCGTGTACCGACGCTCCTTGCCGCGCATGATGCTCGCTGCAAATGCCGGGACCGCACCCGGCGTCCAACACCGCCAGGCCATGCACGTCGCCCACTAGGGCCATCGTTGCAGGGCGTTCGTAGAGCGCGTTATGGGCTTTGGTCGGCGCGAATTCGGCGTAACGTTCGGCGAACTGAGAATACGCTTCCCGGCCGGTCGATTCGTTTGAGTTGCCGGTGTTGGGCATGTGAAGCCTCGGTTTTTAGATCGATCTGTCTCTCGTCGAAAGTGACGGTGCATTGCCGGATTATCGAGCACCACTTGGCACCGACGCTTCCGGCGCCACGCTGGAGACTGTTCGTTGTGTATGATTACACAATAGAAGATAGAAGGAGCTCGAAATGCTCTATCCACTTTATGTCCACGTTGGCGATGCCAAGCATTCGCACGGCGTAACGTTTCCCGATTTCCCCGGCTGTTTCGCGGCGGCGGACGAATGGGAGGATCTACCGAGCGCGGTGCAGGAAGCGGTCGAAGCGCATTTTTCCGATGGTGATGAGAGCGTTCCCGAGCCGACCCCGCTCGAGCGTCTGGCTCACGACCCGCAATACGAAGGCGGCGTTTGGATGTTGTTCGATATCGACCTCTCGCGCATCAACGGGAAAGCAGTTCGACTCAATATCAGCCTTCCCGAGCGGCTCGTCCAACAAATCGATGAGGCGGCTCGCGAACGCCGAATGTCACGCTCCGCGTTTCTCGCGCTCGCTGCCGAGCATGAAATGACCGCGCGCTGATGGTCCGTCGCGCCATCGCGAGCCCCATGGCCGCGCGATCGCCGATTAGCCTCCCCGCGCCTCATCGAACGCGGCGACGTACTCGTTCGCGTTCGATGCTTCGGGATCGGCCTGGCCGAGCGCCTCGAGCGCGAGCCCCTTCGTCTCGATACCCATCGTCGCGACCGCGATCGCGGCGAGCGCGAACGAACACGCGCCCAGCGAGAACACGCCGCTTTGCCCGAACGTCGGCAGCACGACGCCCACCGCGTACGGCCCGATCAACGATCCGACACGCCCGATCGCCGACGCGAATCCCGAACCCGTCGCACGGGCGCCCGTACCGTAAAGCTCGGGCGTGTAGGTATAGAGCGCCGCCCACATTCCAAACAAAAAGAACTGCATGGCCAGCCCGGCGCAAATGATCAGCGCGACGCTCGCGCCGTGCAATGCGGTTTGTCCGTAGACGTAGGCCATCACCGCCCCGCCCGTGAGCGACGCCACGCAGGTCGGCTTACGTCCCCAGCGCTCGACGAGCCATGCGGCGCAGAGAAAGCCCGGAATGCCCGCGAGCGAAATCCAAACCGTATAGAGCACCGATTTGGCCACCGCGAAACCGGATTGCTGCATGAGTGCGCCGAGCCAAGAGGTTAGGCCGTAAAACCCGAGCAGCGCAAAGAACCAGAGCGTCCAAACCATGATCGTGCGGCTGCGATAGGTCGCGCTCCATATCTCGCGGAATGCGCCTCGTTGCCGCAACGCCGGCGGCGGACCCGCGTCGATGACCGGCGCGGGTAATTCACGAAGTCTGCAAGCGCGCATGACTTTCGCTTCGATCGAGGCGAGCACCGATTGCGCTTCGCGCACGCGGCCATGATGCTCGAGCCAGCGCGGCGACTCGGGAACGATGCGGCGGACGACCAAAACAAATACGGCCGGAATCGCGAGCAGTGCGAAGACAGTGCGCCAACCGAAGCCCGGCAGAACGAAGTAAGAGACGACCCCCGACGTAATGAACCCGAGCGGCCAGAATCCGTCCATCAGCGCGATCAAGCGGCCGCGTGACCGGGCCGGCACGAATTCAGACAGCAATGCCTGCGCGACCGGAAACTCCATCCCCATGCCGATACCGAGCAAGACGCGGTAGACGATGAGTGCTTCGACGCTATGCGCCGTCGAACAGAGATACGAGGCGATGCCCCAGAGCACCATGCTCCATTGGAACACGGGCCGCCGCCCGAAACGGTCGGCAAGCAAGCCTGCCACCGCCGCTCCCGCCACCATGCCGAAGAAGCTCGCGCTTGCAACGAGACCGGCTGCCGCCGTGCTCAAACCGAACTCTTTCTTGATCGAGCCCAGCACGAACGTCATCGTGCCGAGATCGACAGAGTCGAAGAAAAAGGCGAGGGCAATGACGACGAACAGCAAGCGGTGATACGACGAAAACGGCAGGCGTTCGAGTCGAGCGGCGGCGCTTGCGCGAAGCGGCGTCGCTAATTGGGCTTTCGGCATGGCGGGCTGCGCTCCGAATGAGAGGCCGGTGGGAATGCGTTGGGACTAACTCACGACGTTCGCCGTCGATCGCAGGGCCTTTGCGGCATCGGACGCAGGCATACGCGCAGGCGCTCCCGCTCGCGCGGGCGCCCCGTTCGCCACGTAATACGGCACCTCGACGCTGGGCAGCGGCGCACGGCCTCGAATGCGATCGGCGATCTTCTCGGCGAGCATGATCGTCGGCGCGTTCAGATTGCCGGTTGTGATGCGAGGCATGATCGAGGCGTCGACCACCCGCAGCCCATCGATACCATGCACGCGACCTTCGGCATCGACGACCGACATCTCGTCATATCCCATCGCGCACGAGCACGATGGGTGATAAGCCGTCTCCGCGTGTGATCGCACGAATGCGTCGAGTTCCGCATCGCTTTTCAGATCGGCCCCGGGGCTCAGCTCGCGTCCGCGATATCGATCGAGTGCGGGTTGCGCGATGATCTCCCGCGTCGCGCGGATGCCGTCGCGAAACTCGCGCCAATCGAGCGGCTCGGCCATGTAGTTGAACAAGATGCTCGGATGGACGCGCGGATCGCGCGAACGCAGCCGAATTCGTCCACGGCTGGGGGAGCGCATCGAACCCATATGCGCCTGAAAGCCGTGCATCTTGATCGCGTTGGAGCCGTTGTAGTTGATAGCGATCGGCAGGAAATGGTATTGAATGTTCGGCCAAGGGTCGTCGTCGCGCGTTCGAATGAAGCCGCCCGCTTCGAACTGATTGCTTGCGCCGATACCGGTCCCGTTGACGAGCCATTCCAATCCGATCGCGGGCTGGTTGTGCCACTGCAACGCGGGATAGAGCGAGATGGGCTCCTTGCACTCGTACTGCATGTAGATCTCGAGATGATCCTGCAGATTCCGGCCGACGCCCGGGAGATCGAGCACGATCCGTATGTCCAGTTCGCTGAGCCATTCGCCGGGACCGACGCCCGAACGTTGCAGCAGTTGGGGCGAGGCGATCGCGCCCGAACACACGAGCACCTCGCGCCGCGCATGGGCCGTCACGTTCGTGTCTTGATGCAAGTAAGCCACGCCCGTGGCGCGCTTGCCCGAGAATAAAACACGATCGGCTTGCGCATGCGTGACGATCGTCAGGTTCGGCCGTTGCCGTGCTTGGTCGAGGTAGCCGCGCGCCGTGCTCGCGCGACGCCCGCGCGCGGTGACCGTGCGGTCCATCGGGCCGAAGCCCTCTTGCCGGTAACCGTTCAGATCGTCGGTCCGCGCGTAGCCCGCTTGCACGCCGGCTTCGACCATCGCGCCGAAGAGCGGGTTGTTACCGGGCTTGCTCGTCGTGACGTGCACGGGGCCGTCGCCGCCATGGTACGCATTGGGCCCGGCGTCGCGCGTTTCCGCTTTCTTGAAGTAGGGCAAGCAATCGAGGTAGCGCCAGTTCTCGAGCCCCTTATTCGACGCCCAGCCGTCGTAGTCGAGCGCGTTGCCGCGGATGTAGCACATGCCGTTGATCAACGACGATCCGCCAAGCCCCTTGCCCCGGCCGCACTCCATGCGGCGGTGGTTCATATGCGGCTCGGGCTCCGTTTCATAGGCCCAGTTGTAGCGCCGCCCTTGCAGCGGATAGGCGAGCGCCGCCGGCATTTGGGTGCGGAAGTCGAAGCGGTAATCGGGGCCGCCCGCTTCGAGCAGCAGCACGGTGACGCCCGCGTCCTCGGTCAGCCGCGTGGCCAGCACGTTGCCGGCCGAGCCCGCGCCGACGATGATGTAGTCGTATTCCTTGGCACTCACGAGCGCTCTCCTTCAGAACACGGGCCGGTAGGGGCCGAGTTCGACCTGCACCGATTTGATCTGAGTGTAATGCTCGAGCGTGTCGATGCCGTTTTCGCGGCCCACGCCCGATTGTTTATAGCCGCCCACGGGCATTTCCGCCGGCGATTCGCCCCACGTATTGATCCAGCAAATACCGGCTTGCAAACGATGGATCACTCGGTGGGCGCGCGCGAGGTTTTCGGTGACGACGCCTGCCGCGAGCCCGTAATGGGTCGCATTGGCGCGCTCGACGACGTCGTTTTCCTCATCGAATGCGAGCAGGCACATCACGGGGCCGAAGATTTCCTCGCGTACGGCACGCATGTCGTCGCGGCACTCGCCGAACACCGTGGGCGCCACGTACTGCCCATGCGCGAAATGACCTTCGGCGAGGCGCATACCGCCCGCCACTAGACGAGCGCCTTCGCGCTTCGCGTGTTCGATGTAGCCGAGCACCTTGTCGAGTTGGGCGGCGCTCGCGAGCGGCCCGAAGTTCGTATCGGGATCGGATGGCTTGCCTACGCGGATGCGCTTCACGCGTTCCGCGACCAGTGCCTCGAACCGGGTCATGACCGAACGCTGCACGAACACGCGCGTGGCGTTCGTGCATACCTGACCGGCACTGAAAAAATTCGCGGTGACCGCAATATCGGCGGCGCGTTCGAGATCGGCGTCGGCAAATACGATCAACGGGGATTTGCCGCCAAGCTCCATCGTCACTTCCTTCAACGACGATGCGCCGGCCATAGACATCACTTTCTTGCCCGTCTCGACACCGCCCGTGAACGAGACCTTCGCGATGTCCGGATGTTCGGCCAGCATCGCGCCGACCGCGCCGCCGCCTTGGACGACATTGAATACGCCGGCCGGCACACCGGCTTCGGTATAGATCTCGGCCAGCTTCAACGCCGACAGCGGCGTGATTTCACTGGGCTTGAAAATCATCGCGTTACCCGCGGCTAGGGCGGGCGCGGACTTCCAGCACGCGATTTGAATCGGGTAGTTCCAAGCGCCTATACCCGCGCAGATGCCCAAGGGTTCACGCCGTGTGTAGACGAACGAATCGTCGCGCAACGGGATTTGGCGGCCCTCGATCGTGGGCACAAGGCCCGCGTAGTATTCGATGACATCCGCGCCCGTCACGATATCGACCGCGCGCGTCTCGGCGATGGGCTTGCCCGTGTCGCGCATTTCGAGTTCGGCCAGTTCGTCGTTGCGCGCGCGCAGCAACTCGACGGCGCGGCGCAAGATGCGCGAGCGCGCCATGGCGTTCATGGCCGCCCATTGCCGCTGCCCTTCGCGCGCCGAGACCACGGCGCGCTCGATATCGTCGCGGCTCGCTTGCGCAACCGTCGCCAGGCGTTCGCCCGTGGCGGGATCGAACGTCTCGAAGTGCTCGCCCGACGTGGCTTCGACGTAGGTCCCGCCAATGTACAGGCGCTGCGGACCGTAGACGGAGGACGGATTCATCGGCATTTCTCCAAGAAGCTTCGTCAGTCATTCGAAGGCTCCAACGATAGGCGTTTTACGTCTGGCGTTCAATCGATAAGGGCGGTATCGCGCCCTGCGTGTCGGGTTCTAGCAAGCCCGTGTCGCGTTTTGTACGATCGCCGCAGTGCGTTGCGGACTACGCTGCAAGCGGCAACGGAGGAGACCGGCCGGCACCTGCGCGTCCTGCACCTGCCGCCCGTGGACTCCGCCGCAATGGTGATCGCTTTTCGGCGATCGAGACGAAAGGAGACGAATACGATGAGCAGCAACCGAGGTGTCGTGTATCAAGGGGCGGGCAAGGTGCAGGTGGAGTCGATCGACTATCCGAAGATGGTCGATCCGAACGGCCGCGCGATCCAGCACGGCGTGATTTTGAAAGTCGTCAGCACGAATATCTGCGGCTCCGACCAGCATATGGTGCGAGGGCGGACGACGGCGCCGGAAGGGCTCGTGCTGGGCCACGAGATCACGGGTGAGGTGATCGAGGTGGGGCGGGACGTGGAGACGCTCAGGGTCGGCGATGTGGTTTCGGTGCCGTTTAATGTTGCATGCGGCCGCTGCCAGATGTGTAAGGAGCAGCACACGGGCGTGTGCTTGAACGTGAACGCGTCGCGCGCGGGCGGTGCATACGGTTACGTGGATATGGGCGGATGGATCGGCGGTCAGGCCGAATACGTCCTCGTGCCGTACGCCGATTTCAATCTGCTGAAGTTTCCCGATCGCGATCAAGCTCTGTCGAAAATCCGCGATCTGACTTGCCTATCGGACATTTTGCCGACGGGTTACCACGGCGCGGTGACCGCGGGCGTCAAACCGGGCTCGACCGTCTACATCGCGGGGGCGGGGCCGGTGGGGATGGCGGCCGCCGCTTCGGCGCGGTTGCTCGGCGCGGCGGTGACGATCGTCGGCGATATGAACGAAGAGCGGCTCGCGCATGCCAAGGCGATGGGCTTCGAAACCGTCAACTTGTCGCTCGACGCTTCGCTGGGCGAGCAAATCGAGCAGATTCTGGGCACACCCGAGATCGATTGCGCGGTGGATTGCGTCGGATTCGAGGCTCACGGTCACGGCAACGCCCATACGCAAGAGGCACCCGCGACGGTGCTGAATTCGCTGATGGAAATCACGCGCCCGGCCGGGGCGATCGGCATCCCGGGGCTTTACGTGACCGACGATCCGGGCGCGACGGATGCGGCTGCGCGGCGCGGTAGCCTGAGCTTGCGCTTCGGCCTTGGTTGGGCGAAGTCGCACTCGTTCCACACGGGGCAAACGCCGGTGATGAAGTACAACCGCAACTTGATGCAAGCGATCTTGTGGGACAAGCTGCCGATCGCCAAGATCGTCAACGTGACCGTCATCTCGCTCGAGCAGGCGCCCGAAGGGTATCGCGCATTCGATGGCGGCGCCCCGCGCAAGTTCGTCATCGACCCGCACGGGATGCTCAAGGCCGCGTAATGGCCCGTCTAACCGGGTAGGGAATCGCCGGCCGGTGCCGGTCAAGCAAGCGCTTGCCGGCGGTTCACTTCCACCGTTACGTGCGATAGCCCGTTGAACGTTGCCAGCGCAGCGTGATAGAAGCTCGGGTTGCGCTCGGTATCGTCCGTCGCCACCGAGACGATCGCGCTCAAATGTCCCGGGCCGACGCGCCAGACGTGCAAGTCGAGCACCGTGTCGCCGTGCTGTTCGACGACGCGGCGGACGTTCTCGGCCATGCGCCGATCCGGATTCATATCGAGCAAGATGCCGCCCGTATCGCGCATCAATCCCCACGACCAGTTCGCGATCACGAGTGCGCCGATGATCCCGGCGAGCGGGTCCATCCAGTACCAGGAGAATGAACGGGCCAGTATCAGGCCGACGATGGCGAGCACGGAGACGGCGGCGTCGGCGATGACGTGCACGTACGCCGAGCGGATGTTGTGATCGCGAACCGTTGCAGCGTGGGCTTCGTCTGCGTGCTCGTGATGATCGTCGTGATCGTGACCATGCCCGTGCCCGTGGTCGTGACCATGCTCGTGCCCGTGCCCATGTCCATGTCCATGTCCATGATGATCCCCGCTCAGCAGCCAGATGCTGGCGAGATTGACGAGCAGGCCAACGACGGCGATAGGAATCGCCTGGCTAAACCGAATCGGTACCGGGGCGAGAATGCGGGCGATCGCTTCGTAGCCGATGAGCGCAGCGATCATGGCCAGGACGATCGCGCTCGAGAACCCGGCGAGATCGCCGAGCTTTCCCGTCCCGAACGCGAAGCGAGGATCGCTTGCATGCCGGCGCGCATAGGTATAGGCCATTGCGGCGATCAGCATCGCACCCGCGTGAGTGGACATATGCAGGCCGTCGGCCACGAGCGCAAGCGACCCGAACCACGTGCCGCCGACGATCTCGGCCACCATCATCGCGCTGCACAGCCCGATCACCATCCATGTTCTGCGCTCGTTTTCCTCGTGTGCGGCGCCGAGGAAAATGTGGTCGTGCCCCGCGCCGAACGCGACGTTCTCGAATTCGCTCATCGCATTCCCCTTACTTGAAGTAGCTGCGAACGACTTCGATCAACTGCTCGGTGCCGCTGCCGTGTTCGTCGGCGGGTTCCGCGTCGACGAGATGGGTCTTGATGTGGTCTTCGAGGACGACGGCGAGGAGCCCGTTCATGGCCCCTCGGCAACTCGTGATTTGCTGGAGTACGTCGATGCAGCCGCGCTCTTGCTCGAGCGCGCGTTCGATGCCTTCGATCTGTCCTTTGATTCGACGCACGCGATTGAGAAGCTTTTGCTTCTCGCGGATCGTATGGCTCATGTTTGGGCTCCCTTTGCTGGCCGCCGGGAGTATAGCGCAATACCCTAGGGGGCTATGCTAAGCGGACGATCCGAACGGCGGGAGCCAATATCGAGTAACGTGGTGCATTTGGCTCACAGCCGGGTCGATTTGTTCGCGAAATCTCGTTTTGCGAGGCAGGATTGATACAATGTTTGGCCGCGTTGCGCGGGTATCCGCCTATTGAGCGAGAAGACGAACGAAGATGACCATGTACGTAAGCGAACTCATGACGACCCGCCTCGTGACCGTCGGTTTCGACGAGACGTTGGCGACGGTGCGCGAGATCTTTCATCACGCGAACTTTCACCACTTGCTCGTGGTGGACGATGGCGTCCTGCAAGGCGTGGTGTCCGACCGCGATTTGCTGTCGGCGCTGAGTCCTTTCATCGATAGCGTCGTCGAAAACGCGAGGGACTTGGGTACGCTCGGCAAGCGCGTGCATCAAATCATGTCGCGCAAACCCGTCACGCTCACCGCCGAGGCCACGGTGGCCGATGCCATCGCGCTGCTGTTGGCAAACCCGATCTCTTGTATTCCGATCGTCGACGGCTCGTTCCGGCCGATCGGGATCGTCAGTTGGCGCGACGTCTTGAGAACGGACCCGCGAGCCGCTTAAGCGCGCGCCATCGCATGCGCGAAGCGCGCGATCGATGCTTCGATCTCGTCTTCGTCGATGCACCCGAATCCGAATGCGATGCCCGCGTCCGCGGCGGGGCCGGCGGAGGCATCGCGCCCCAGCAGGAAATCGCCCGAGGTTTGCGCGCCGATCGCATAGTGCGCCGCGACCGAGGCGATACGTTTCGCTTGTCTCCGATCGCGATACCGTGCGTACAGATGGATGCCCGCATCGGGCACGACCGGTATGAGCCACTCGCCGAGTTCGCGTTCTATCGCCGCCAGCAGCGTGTCTCGGCGCCGCGCGTACCGCTTGCGCATCCGGCGCGTGTACCGGGCAAGATGACCGTCGAGAATAAAGCGCGCCAATGCCTCTTGCACGGCCACGTTGCCGCCGTTATCGGCGTTTTGTTTGGCGGCTGCGAGCGTCTTCATGAGCCAGGGCGGCGCCACGACATAACCGAGCCGCAGCGCGGGAAAAAGGCTCTTCGAAAACGTGCCGACGTAAATGACTTTCTCGTTTCGATCGAGCATTTGCAACGCATCGAGCGGCTGAGTGCCGTAGCGGAACTCGCCGTCATAGTCGTCCTCGATGACGACGGCCCTATGGCGTTGCGCGAAATCGAGCAGCGCGCGCCGGCGCGCAAGCGACATCGCAACGCCCGTCGGAAACTGATGGGACGGGGTGACGCAGACGATCCGCACATCGGGCGGCAATCGCTCGACCACCAGCCCTTCGTCGTCCACCGGTATCGGCACCAGTTGCGCACCGGCTGCGGATAGGGCGGCTCGCAGCGGCGGATAGCCTGGGTCTTCGACGGCCACTTTCGTTTGTCCGCGCGTGACGAGCACGCGTGCGAGCAAATCGAACGCTTGCTGCGCGCCCGAGGTCACGACCACATCGCTTTCCGTGCAGACGACGGCACGCGCGTAAGCGACGTGCTGAGCGATCGCTTCGCGCAACAGCGGCCGGCCTTCCGGGGCGGGGTAGCCGAAAGCGTCGGCAAGGGCGAGGCTCGTCGAACGCAGAAGCGCACGGCGCCAGATGTCGGACGGAAACCAGCGATGCTCTGGAATTCCCAATTCGAAGGTGCGCGATACGGTGACGCGTTCGCTCGTTGCGCCGGGCGCCTTGTGCCACGCCATCGCTGGCGGACGAAGGGCGAGCCGACGCTGCCGCTTGCTCGTGCCGGTGTCGGCTCGCGTCGCGACGTCGGCCACTTCGGCGGCGGCTCCCGCTCGCGTGACGATAAACCCTTCCGCCATGAGCAGGTCGTACGCGGCGATAACCGTATTGCGTGCGACACCATAGGCTTGCGCGACGCGCCGGGTGGACGGCATCCGCGTTCCGGCGGCGAGGCGTCGCTCGATGATCGCGGCGCGCAATTGCTGATGCAAGCGCTGCACACGGCTGCCCGGGCCGCGCTTGCCGAGCTCGATCGGAAATTCGAAAACTGGTTCCATTAAATGGTCGAAAACTGGATCAAATTGTGGTCCAGTGTATCGCTAAAGTACGACTCATACGGCCTTTGGTCGACGTTTATTGGAGCCACCGTCATGAGTCACGCCGAGCTGCAACTGCCCGCATCCCCGATCGAATATCTGCCCGCGCGTATCGCCAGCGCGCCCGATATGCCTTGGATTCCCGAGTCTCCCGTCAAGTCGTGGAAGCCGCTGCGGTTCTTCTCCGACGGCAGCGGCTTCGTGGAATTGATGCGGATGAGCCCGGGTGCCATCATGCCGCTGCATCGGCACACGGGGGCGATTCACGCTTTCAATCTCGAGGGCGAACGCTTGCTTTGCACGGGAGAGCGGATCGGCCCGGGGCAGTACGTGTTCGAGCCGCCGGGCAATACCGACTGGTGGAAGGTGGTGGGTGACGTGCCGTTGACCGTCATGGTGGTGGTGTACGGCGAGGTGGAATTCATCGGCGCGGACGGCAGCGTGCGCAACCGCGTGGGCGCATCGACGCAGTTGGCCGCCTATCGTCAGTACTGCGAAGCAAACGGCTTGGCGGTGCAAGATCTGATCGATTGAAGCCGCTTTCAGCCGATTGAAGCGCCGCGGCGTGCACCCGGCGCCGCGATGCATGCAAGCTTAGGTGTTTGCGCGCTTTAATTCCAAGCCGTAAAGCTCGAATTCCTCGGCGAATGCTCGCGCCGTGGCGGGGCGTAACGACATGCGCTTGAAGAAAGCCAGCACGGCCGGCCACGGCGAAAGATCGACCTCGCAATAGCGGGCCCAATTCAGAACGACGGCTAGGTAGATATCGGCTACGCTAAATGCGTCGAGCAGCCATTCGCGCGTGGCGAGGTGGGTCTGAAGTCGTTGCATCCGCAACGGTATATCTTCGCGCGCATAGCGCTTGACGTCCTCGTTCGCGCTCGGGTCCAGTACCGGCACGAACACGGCCTTGTGCAATTCGGTGCCGATGAATCCGAGCCACTGATGCAGGCGCGCGCGTTCCAAGCCGCCGCTCGGCGCGAGGTTGGCAGATGGAAAACGATCGGCCACGTAAGGCAAGATCGCGGCATTCTCGAACAAAAGCTCACCATCGTCGGTGCGCAACACCGGCACTTGTCCGAGCGGGTTGACCTCGTAAAAGTCGGTGCCGTCCTGCAACCGCTTGCGCTTCGTGTCGACCTGCCGATACGTGGCCTCGTAACCGGCTTCGTAGAACGCGATCCGCGTGGCAAGCGAGCAAGCCAGCGGTGAAAAGTACAACTCCATGTCTCGTCCCCTTCGTAGATTGGTTTTTGTACTATAGTGAACAAAATTCTGGACGGTCAAGCATTTTTGTTCATCATGGTACAAAAAAAGAAGGAAGGCTCAACCGCGGAGCCTAAGCGCACGCGCGGCCGGCCGCGCGCATACGATGTGTCCGATGCGCTCACACGTGCGCGCGATACGTTCTGGCAGGGCGGGTACAGCGCGACGACGTTGGACGAATTGAGCGCGGCGATGGGCATGAATCGGCCGAGCTTGTACGGCGCGTTCGGCGATAAGCACGCGCTTTATCTGTCCACGCTGGAGCGTTATATCGAAGTCAGCCTCGCGGCGATGAACGAGGTATTGGGCAGCGACTTGCCGCTCGATGCGGCTTTGATGCGCGTGTACGACCTCGCATTGGCGCTCTACTATCGCTCGAGCGACACGCCCACCGGGTGTTTTCTCACCGGCACGGCGGTCGCCGAGGCGTTCCACGACGAGCAAGTTCGTCGGATTCTCGCCGACGGGTTGCGGGTGTTCGATCGCTCGTTCGAGGCACGGCTCGTACGCGCGCAGCACAGCGGGGAGTTACCCGCGCATGCCGATCCCGTGTTGCTCGCGAGGATCGCATCGTCCATTTTGCATTCGATGGCCATACGTTCGCGCGCGGGCGACGAGCGTGCGGTGCTGCGCGCGACGGCCGAGGCCGGCGTCGCCATGATATGCGGCGCCGGCATGCCGAAACGCGAAGGCAAGCAGGGCGGTTAGCGCGCGGCGTATCGCGATTGAGCCGTGTGCGGTTCGGCGAGCCGCATATCGGGCCGCCAGCCGAGCGCCCGTTTGGCCTTTTCGCTCGTGACCTGCGCGCCGTCTTCCGCGATGTTGAATGGACAGCCCATGGGATGCTGGACGGCGAGCAACGCGGCCCATGCGGCCGCCTCGACATGCAACGGGCTTGCGCCTTCGGGTGCGTCGCGGCCGGTGCAGGGGCCGTATAGGTTGCCGTAGCGCAGCACGGTGCCGACGCCGCCCGCTTCATTCATACTCAATACCCAGCGCTCGAGCGCTGCCACGCCGACGACCGTTACGGCGCGCGCCCCCTGCGCGTCGATATCGAGCGGGTGGGATTCGTCGTATGGGGCGACCCCTGGCGCATAGGCCCATGCGATGCTTTGGGCGACAACGTGCTTGCACCCGGCCGCACGCGCGGCCGATACGAGATTGGCCGTGCCTTCACTACGAATTCGCGCGTTGCGGACAACCGCCTCGCTCATCAAATTCGGTGCAAGCGCCGGCGGCAAATCGGTCAATTGATGAATCACGATCGACGGTTGAATGCATTCGATCGTGTTGGCTAGCGTTTCGCGGTCGAATATATCGACGAGTACCGAATGCGCGCCGGCCGCGCGAATGGCATCGGTTCGGTCCAACCGGCGTGTGGTGCCGTACACCTCATAGCCGAACTCGACGAGCAACGGCGTCAGCGCGGTGCCGATCGCTCCGGCCGCCCCAGCCAAAAATACCTTTTCGTTCATGGTCCGTTCCTCCGCTGTACACTGACGGCCAGTGTGTCCGAGCGATGCACCACTGGAAAGAACCAAAACTAGACAAAATGACTAGGCCATCGAAACGAGCGATTCGCGAGGGCGTGGATAACGATGGGCCCGTTGCGCGAATCGACCGGCGCAATCGCGTGCCGCTCGCGTTGCAGATCTACGAACGGATCCGCGCCGCGATCGATACGCGCGCGCTCACGCCCGGGGCGCGCGTCGCGTCGGCCCGGGTACTGGCGAGCGAACTCGGCGTGGCGCGCGGAACGGTGGAGGCGGCGTATCAGCGGCTTGCGGGAGAGGGCTACTTGTTGGCGCGGGGGCCGGCCGGGACGATTGTTTCGCCGAACCTGTCGATCGTGCCTCGTGTCCTTGCACGCGCCCATGGCGCAGGCCGGGCCGCCGCTTCGACGATGGTCGATCAACATGAAGCCGCGACCGCGACCGCGCCGGATCCGCCGCCGCCGCTTCAACTGGGCATCCCCGCGTTGGACGCGTTTCCGCGCAAGATTTGGTCGAGGCTCGCCGGGCGCCGCGCACGCGCTACTTTGCCCGCCGATTTCGGGTACGGCGATCCATCCGGCGAGCTCGCGCTGAAACAAGCGATCGCCGCGTACTTACTCGTTTCGCGCGGCGTCGCGTGCCGGCCGCGTCAAGTATTCGTGACGTCCGGCTATCGCGCCGGCCTAGCGCTTGCCGCCACCACGCTGCTCGCGCCGGGCGACGCCGTATGGATCGAAGACCCTTGCTATCCGCCGACGCGCGCGGTGCTCGAACGCGCATCGATGGCGGTGGCGCCGGTCCCGGTGGACGATGAGGGGCTCGTGGTCGCGCAGGGGCGCGCGCTTGCCCCCGATGCGCGCTTGGCCGTCGTCACGCCGTCGCATCAGGCGCCGCTATGCGTCTCGATGACTGTCGCGCGCAGGTTGACGCTGCTCGAATGGGCTGCCAAGGCGAGGGCTTGGGTCTTCGAGGACGATTACGACGGTGAGTTTCACTACGAGGGCCCGACGCTGCCGGCGCTGAAGAGCCTCGATTCGGGCGACCGCGTGCTCTACGCCGGCAGCTTTTCGAAGACGCTCGTTCCCGCGCTATCGCTCGGTTATCTCGTCGTGCCCGATGCGCTCGTGCCGCGCTTCGCGGTGGCCGCGCGCATAGCCCCAGGCAGCGGAGCGCGCATGATGCAAGCGGTGGTCGCCGATTTTCTCGAGCAGGGCCACTTCGCGCGCCATTTGAAGAAGATGCGACTGCTGTACGCGCAACGTCGCAATTGGCTGGCGCAAGCATTGCGTACCGCGTTCGGCGAGCGGATCGAAATCGATCAGACTCGCGGCGGCATGCACTTGATCGTGCGTGTTCGCGGCCGTGCAACGGATCGCACGCTCGCGCGCCGCGCACAACAGGCAGGCTTGAATTGCCAGCCGCTATCGGAACGTTACGCGAACGCGGGTGCGGGCGCGCGCGACAAAGGCGTGTTGATGGGATTCACGAACGTGACGTCGGCCCGCGAGGCGAGCGTCATTGCGAGGCGCTTGCACGAGGCGTGGGCGCTCGGTTGATGCCGGCGCGGTGCGCGCGGCCGGGCTTCAAACGTGCAACTCGAGAACGGCTGCAGTCGGGCGTGCGAGCGGTGCGACCTGTTTGCGGCGTTCGCGCGTTGGCGCGGTGCCGAACGCATCGCGATAGCTTTTGCTGAAGTGGCAGGCCGATTGAAAGCCGCACGCCATCGTGATGTGCATGATCGACATGTCCGTTTGCAGCAGCAGTTCGCGCGCGCGGCGCAAGCGCAGCGTCAAGTAGTAATGCGTCGGGGTCATGCCCAGATGTTCGCGGAACAGCCGCTGTAGCTGCCGTTGCGACATGTTCGCGAGCCGCGCGAGTTCCTCGCGCGATAACGGCTCTTCGATATTGTTTTCCATCAGCGCGATGACTTCGAACAACGATTTGTTCGCCGAGCCCAGGCGTGCCACGAGCGGCATCCTTTGCTGCGCGCTCGTATCGCGCACATGTTCGACGATGAACTGTTCGGCGATTTGCGTGACGCGAGGCGTGCCGATACGCGGCGCGATCAAATGCAGCATCATGTCGAGCGGAGCGACGCCGCCCGTGCAGGTGATACGGTCGCGGTCGACGACGAAGAGCTCCTTCAGAAAACGCGTGCCCGGAAATTCCTCTTTGAGCGCCGACATGTTTTCCCAATGGATGGCGCAGGCGTAGCCATCGAGCAAACCCGCGCGCGCGAGCGCATAAGTACCCGTGCACAGGCTGCCGAGCGCGACGCCCGAACGCGCGAAACGGCGCAGTTCGGACAAATGCGCGCTAGTCGTCGAGTGTTGGACGTCGACGCCGCCGCAGACGAAGACGACGTCGGGTTGCTGCTCGAGCGAGGACACCGGCGCCGTCTCGACGGCCAACCCGTTGCTGGCCATAACCGGCCCGCCGTCGGGACTGACGACCGACCATCGATAAAGCGTCTGGCCGCTCAGATAATTAGCCATCCTAAGCACTTCGACCGCATTCGAGAACGCGATCATCGTGAAGTTCGGCAAGGCCATAAACGCGAAGTTCGACAGCGATGCAGTGCGGTCAGGGGACATGGGGACGTTCCTTGGAATCCGATCTAAAGCTGCTGCGGCTACCGCCGAGCCGGCGCGTTTCATTGTGGATTCCAGGGCAACAAGCATGCCATACGGCTTAACCCTATACCCGGCTGATTAGGTGTCCGATGTTGCACCGCGGTCGTGCGCGGCTGCCCCAATGGGAGCCGAACTCGGCCTGATCACGGTGCAACCGTGCTGCATCGCAAGGCGAGCGCGGCCCGGCGCATCGGACTTGTCCAAAACGGACGCGCGTGTCGGAAAAGGTAAAGAACGCGTCTGAATTCGTCAATCCGCAAAAAGGGCGAGCGACAAGAATAGAGCCGTCGCCAACGAACATCGGCGGCGCCGAGCCACTAGCGTGCGCCGCGCCTTCATTACGGATAAGCCATGTCGAATTCAGAGCCGTTTTTCACGCAGACGCTTGCCGACCGCGATGCCCCCGTGCGCGCGGCCGTGCTTCGGGAACTCGAGCGGCAGCAGTCGCAAGTCGAGTTGATCGCATCGGAGAACATCGTTTCGCGCGCCGTGCTCGAAGCGCAAGGGTCGGTGTTGACCAACAAATACGCCGAGGGCTATCCGGGCAAGCGCTACTACGGCGGCTGCGAGTTCGTCGACGAGGTCGAGGCGCTCGCGATCGAGCGCGTGAAGCGGCTGTTCGGCGCAGGGTATGCGAACGTGCAGCCGCATTCCGGCGCGCAAGCCAACGGTTCGGTCATGCTCGCGCTGGCCAAGCCCGGCGACACGGTGCTCGGGATGTCGCTCGATGCGGGCGGGCACCTGACGCACGGCGCCAAGCCCGCGTTGTCGGGCAAGTGGTTCAACGCCGTGCAGTACGGCGTGAGCCGGGACACGATGCTGATCGATTACGACCAGATCGAAGCGCTGGCGGCCGAACACCGCCCGAGCCTAATCATTGCGGGCTTTTCCGCCTATCCGCGCGCATTGGACTTCGCGCGGTTCCGTGCGATTGCCGATAGCGTCGGGGCTAAGCTCATGGTCGACATGGCGCATATCGCGGGCATTATCGCGGCCGGCCGCCACCCCAATCCGATCGAACATGCGCACGTCGTGACCTCCACGACGCACAAGACACTGCGCGGGCCGCGCGGCGGCTTTGTGCTGACGAATGACGAGGACATCGCCAAGAAGATCAACTCGGCCGTGTTCCCCGGCTTGCAGGGCGGCCCGCTCATGCATGTGATCGCAGGTAAGGCCGTGGCCTTCGGCGAGGCGCTCGAAGACAGCTTCAAGGGTTATATCGATCGCGTTTTGGCGAACGCGCAAGCGCTCGGCGCGGTATTGCGAGAAGGCGGCGTCGATTTGGTGACGGGCGGGACCGACAACCATCTGTTGCTCGTCGATCTGCGGCCGAAGGGATTGAAGGGCACGCAGGTGGAAACGGCGCTCGAGCGCGCCGGCATTACCTGCAACAAGAACGGCATCCCGTTCGACACGGAAAAGCCGACGGTGACGTCGGGTATTCGATTGGGTACGCCGGCCGGCACCACGCGCGGCTTCGGCGTGGCGCAATTCGAGCAGATCGGGCGGCTGATTCTGGAGGTGTTCGAGGCGTTGACGCGTCACCCCGAAGGCGACGCGCAAACCGAGCAACGCGTGCGGCGCGAAATCTTCGCGCTGTGCGAACGCTTCCCCATCTATTGACCGCTTCCACTCGACCCGCCCAAGCCAGGAGCAATCGATGTCCACTCTTCATGAAAACAGCATCGTCATCGACGGTTTGAACATATCCAAGTTCGAGCGCTCGGTGTTCGAGGACATGCGCAAAGGCGGCATCACCGCCGCCAACTGTACGGTTTCCGTTTGGGAAAGCTTTCCGAAGACCGTCGACAACATTGCGCTGATGAAGCAGCAAATCCGCGAGCACAGCGAAATCCTGACGCTCGTGCGCACGACCGGCGACATCTTGCGCGCCAAGCGCGAGAACAAGACGGGGATCATCCTCGGCTTTCAAAACGCGCATGCGTTCGAGGACAACCTCGGCTATGTCGAGGCGTTCCACGACATGGGCGTGCGTGTCGTGCAGCTTTGCTACAACACGCAAAACCTGGTCGGCACCGGGTGCTACGAGCGCGACGGCGGCCTGTCCGATTTCGGCCGCGAAGTGATCACCGAGATGAACCGCGTGGGGATTATGGTCGATCTGTCGCACGTCGGCGGCAACACGTCATCGGAGGCGATCGCGTTTTCGAAAAAGCCGGTCTGCTATTCGCACTGCCTGCCCTCGGGCCTCAAAGAGCATCCGCGCAACAAGAGCGATGCGCAACTGAAGGAGATCGCCGACGCGGGCGGTTTCGTCGGCGTCACGATGTTCGCGCCGTTCTTGAAGCGCGGCATCGATGCGACGGTCGAGGACTACATCGAAGCCATCGATTACGTCGTGAACCTGATCGGCGAGGACGCCGTCGGGATCGGCACCGATTTCACGCAGGGTTACAGCGTCGATTTCTTCGATTGGCTCACGCACGACAAGGGCCGTTATCGCCGTTTGACGAACTTCGGCAAGGTCGTCAATCCCGAGGGCATCCGCACGATCGGCGAGTTTCCGAACCTGACCGCCGCCATGGAGCGCGCCGGATGGAGCGAAACGCGCATTCGCAAAATCATGGGCGAAAACTGGGTGCGGGTATTTGGCGAAGTATGGGGCGCGTGACGCACCGCTATTGATTTCGAACGAGGACCACTTGATGCAACCGCAACTTCCGATCGACGTCGATCCCGATACGGGCGTCTGGACGACCGACGCGCTGGCGATGCTTTACGTGCCGCGCCATTTCTTCACGAATAACCACGTCGCCGTCGAAGAGGCGCTCGGGCGCGACGCTTACGCCGAGATCCTCTATCGCGCCGGCTACAAATCGGCCTATCACTGGTGCGACAAGGAAGCGAAGCAACATGGGCTCGCCGGCATGGCCGTGTTCGAGCACTACTTGAAACGCCTTTCGCAGCGCGGGTGGGGGCTGTTCACGATCGCCGAGGCCGATCCGGCGCGCGCGCACGCCCGTATCGAATTGCGTCATTCGTCGTTCGTTCTGGCTCAGCCGGAGAAGGAAGGCAAGCTTTGCTACATGTTCGCCGGCTGGTTCGCCGGAGCGATGGATTGGGTCAACGATACGGCCGGGCAAGCCAATCACGCTCCGCGTTCGCAATCGAAGGAGACGCAGTGCGCGGGCGAGGGCCACGCGTATTGCGTTTTCGAAGTCTCGCCGCGGCCGAATTAGTTCGCGGCGCAAACATCTTGTGATTTAGCAATACGGCTCGTTAAAGAATTCGCTCGAGGTCGATCGACATGCGCTACCCCCATCTGTTCAAACCGATGACGCTGAACAAGCTGACGCTGCGCAACCGCATCGTCAGCACGGCGCATGCGGAAGTCTACGCGGAGCCCGGCGGATTGCCCGGCGATCGATATATCCGTTATTACGAGGAAAAGGCGAAGGGCGGCGTCGGCTTGGCGGTATGCGGCGGCTCGAGCCCCGTGTCGATCGATAGCCCCCAAGGGTGGTGGAAATCGGTGAATCTTTCGACCGATCGCGTCATCGATCCGTTGAACCGGCTGGCCGAGGCGATGCATCGGCACGGCGCGAAGATCATGATTCAGGCCACCCATATGGGGCGTCGTTCGGCCTTCCACGGCGAGCATTGGCCGCATCTGATGACGCCCTCGGGCGTGCGCGAGCCTGTTCACCGCGGCAATGCGAAGACGATCGAGGTCGAGGAAATCCGCCGCATCATCGGCGATTTCGCGGCCGCGGCCAAGCGCGTGCGGCAGGCGGGCATGGACGGCATCGAAATCTCCGCGGCCCACCAGCATTTGATCGATCAATTCTGGAGCCCGCGTACGAATTTCCGTACCGACGAATGGGGCGGCTCGCTCGCGAACCGGCTGCGCTTCGGCGTGGAAGTATTGACGGCCGTGCGCGAAGCCGTGGGCCCAGACTTCGTCGTGGGCCTGCGCATGTGCGGCGACGAGTTTCACGAGGATGGGCTCGATCACGAGCAACTGAAGGAAATCGCGCAGGCGATGTCGGAAACAGGGCTCATCGATTATTTGGGCGTCATCGGCTCCGGGGCCGATACACACAATACGCTCGCCAATTGCATGCCGCCGATGGCCTTGCCGCCCGAGCCTTTCGTTCATCTCGCGGCCGGCATCAAGTCGGTCGTCAAGGTTCCGGTCATGCACGCGCAAAGCATTCGCGATGCCGGACAAGCCGAGCGCTTGCTCGCGTCGGGGATGATCGATCTCGTCGGCATGACGCGTGCGCAGATCGCCGATCCGCACATGGTCATCAAGATTCGCGACGGGCGCGAAGACGAGATCAAGCAGTGCGTGGGCGCGAATTATTGCATCGATCGCCAATACAACGGCTTGGACGTGCTGTGCGTGCAGAACGCGGCAACCTCGCGCGAAGCCACCATGCCGCATGTCATCGAAAAATCGCGGGGGCCCAAGCGCAAGGTCGTCGTGGTCGGCGCGGGCCCCGCGGGATTGGAGGCGGCGCGCGTGGCGCGCTCGCGCGGTCATGACGTCGTGCTGTTCGAGAAGAACACCGAGGTGGGTGGCCAAATCGTCCTGGCGTCGAAGGCGCCGCAGCGCGAGCAAATGGCTGGGATCGTCCGGTGGTTCGATATGGAGACGAAGCGTCTCGGCGTGGATCGCCGGCTCGGCGTGCAAGCCGACGTGAGCGCGATCATGGCCGAGAAGCCGGACATCGTCGTATTGGCAACCGGCGGCCGGGCTTTCTCCGATCAAGTGGCGGCTTGGGGCGTGGCCGACGGCATCGCCGTCAGTTCTTGGGACATCCTGTCCGGCCGCGTGGAGCCCAAACAGAACGTGCTCGTCTATGACGGTGTAAGTACACACGCCGGCGCGGGCGTGGCCGACTTCATCTCGAGCCGCGGCTCGAAGGTCGAGATCGTGACGCCCGACGTCAAGGTGGCCGACGATTGCGGCGGGACGACCTTCCCGATCTTCTACCGGCGGCTCTATGCGCAAGGCGTGATTCATACGCCGAACTATTGGCTCGACCGTGTCTACGAGGAAGACGGCAAGACGATCGCCGTACTGCGCAACGAGTATACGGAGGAGCAAGAAGAACGTGCCGTCGATCAAGTCGTGATCGAAAACGGCAGCACGCCCAACGATTCGCTTTACTGGAAGCTCAAGCCCGAATCGGTGAATCGCGGGCAGACCGACGTGAACAAACTCTTCGCGGCCGAGCCCCAGCCGTCGCTGTCGGAAACGCTCGGCGACGGCCGCTTCCTGTTGTTCCGCGTCGGCGATTGCATCTCCATGCACAATATCCACGGTGCGATTTACGACGCGCTGCGGCTTTGTAAGGACTTCTAACCATGAGCCCGGCGTTTCTCATCACGGTGTTGCTGTGGCTCTCGGTGGCGGGGCTCGCATTCGCCGTCGCCAAGCGCTCGGCGTACTGGCGGCTTGGGCGCGCGACCGCACCCGGTGCGTTCGGCGTGTCCAATCTGTTCGCCATTCCCAAGCGATATTTCGTCGATCTGCACCACGTCGTGGCGCGCGACCCGTATATCGCGAAAACCCACGTCGCGACGGCGGGCGGCGCGATCGCCGCGCTCGCGCTGGTATTCGTCAACTACGGTCTAGCGATCTATTCGCCGTGGCTCGATAAGCTGATTTTCCTTGCGGCGCTCGCGATGCTGATCGGTGCGGTATTCGTTTGGCGCCGCAGGCAAGCGCGCGACGTGCCGGCGCGGCTTTCGCGCGGCCCTTGGAATACGTTGCCGTGGTTGCTGGGTTCGTTCGCGCTCGGCCTGCTGCTCTTCACCGTCGTACCGGCCGGTGCGATGTCGCGGGCGTTCGCCGTCGTCTGCGCGGTGCTGATCGGCATGGGCGCCTTCGCGATGACGCTCGGGGCAGCGAAGGGCGGCCCGATGAAGCACGCCATCGCGGGATTGCTGCACCTTGCCTTTCATCCGCGCCAGGAGCGGTTTTCGGGTACGAGCGCGGCCTACACCGGCAGCGGCGATGCGACGCCCCCGACGGCGCTGAAGGTGCCCGATCTCGAGCACCGCGAATACGGCGTGGCCAGGCCGGTCGAGTTCCGTTGGAACCAACTGCTCAGCTTCGACGCCTGCGTCCAATGCGGCAAATGCGAAGCCGCGTGCCCGGCGTTCGCCGCGGGGCAGCCGCTCAATCCGAAGAAGCTGATTCAAGATCTGGTCGTGGGGATGGTGGGCGGCACCGATGCGGCCTACGCGGGCAGCCCGACGCCGGGTATCGCCGTGGGCCGCCACGGCGGCGGCCCGGGCGGCCCGATCGTCTCCGGGCTCATCGAGTCGGACACGATTTGGTCGTGCACGACCTGCCGCGCCTGCGTGCAAGAGTGTCCGATGCTGATCGAACACGTCGATGCGATCGTCGATATGCGCCGCAACCGCACGCTCACCGAAGGGGACATTCCCGGCAAGGCGCCCGAAGTCCTGGCCAACTTGCGCGAGACGGGCAGTGCCGGGGGCTACGATATCGCCGCGCGCTACGACTGGGCGGTCGATCTGAATGCGCGCGTCGCCCAGCCAGGCGTTGCCGTCGACGTATTGCTGATCGCCGGTGAAGGTGCATTCGACATGCGCTATCAGCGCACGTTGCGCGCGCTGGTCAAAGTGTTGAACAAGGCGGGCGTGGACTTCGCCGTGCTCGGCGGCGCCGAAGCCGATACCGGCGACGTCGCGCGGCGTCTGGGCGACGAAGCGACGTTCCGCGCGATGGCGGGGCGCATGACGGCCACGCTGGGCGCACTCAGTTTCAAGCGCATCGTCACGGCCGATCCGCACGTCATGCATAGCCTGCGTAACGAGTACCGCGCGTTCGGCGTGCGCTACGAGGTTCAGCATCATACGAGCCTCATCGCCGAACTCGTGCAATCGGGGCGCGTTTCGCCGAAGGCTTCCGCGGCCTTGGCCGACAAACGTATCACCTATCACGATCCGTGCTACCTCGGCCGATACAACGGCGAGACCGAAGCGCCGCGGCGCGCGCTCAAATCGATCGGCATCAAGGTGATCGAGATGGAACGTCACGGCATGCGCGGCCGTTGCTGCGGCGGTGGCGGCGGCGCGCCGTTGACCGATATCCCCGGCAAAGCCCGCATCCCCGATATCCGGATGGGCGATGCGCGCGCGATCGGCGCGGATGTGGTCGCCGTCGGATGCCCGAACTGTACGGCGATGCTCGAAGGCGTCGTGGGTCCGCGCCCCGAGGTGCTGGACGTCGCGGAACTCGTTGCCAGCGCGCTGGAGTGATAAGTCAATGAACACCGTCAAACGAATCGATCCGCGGCGCCCCTTCGTGATCGCTGCATCGGGCCTCCGGCGCATTACGCTCGGCGACGAGCGATCGGCCGATGCGAGCGATGCTGCCGTGTTCGCGGCCCTGCGCGGCGCCCACGCGCCGGCGCCTAAGCCGAAGCGAGTCTATCGACCGGGCGGGCGCACGCTGTTGGCCGTTGCTCACAGCGACCGTGGCGCACTCGACGAACATGCGCGCCAGGCTGTGGCCGCCGCGGCGATCCTCGCCGATGCGCAAACGGAAGTCGTCTTGCTCGTCCTCGGCGAGCTGACCGACGATGCGGCTGCCCTCGGCGCGGACAAGGTGATCCACCTGCCGTCGTTGGCGAGGCCGGTGTTTGCTCCCGAGCAAGCACTCGCCGCGCTGCGCGATTGCGTGGCAGCGTTTTCTCCCGCGCATGTGTTCATGCCCGATAACGCGACGGGCGACGGCGACTTGGGACGCCGGTATGCGGCGCAGGCGCGCGCGAGTATCGCGACGCATGTCGTCGAGATCGATGCCGAGCACGTCGGCTGCTACGTGGATGCGGGTCGTTCGTTCGCCACGCGCAGCTTGCCCGACGTGATCCTGCTCGAGTTCGACGCCGTATCGGCCAAGCTGCCGTTCGTCGGAGCGGGCGAATCCGTGGCGTTGGATACAAGCGGCGCCGCTCAGCCGCCGCACGCGGTGGGGCGGTACGGCGATCGCGGCACGGCTCAGCTCGACGCCGCCGAAGTTGCGCTCGAGGAAGCCGATTTCATCATCTCCGCAGGCAACGGCGTGACCGACATCGCGGCGTTCGAGGCGCTGGCCCGTACGTTGGGTGCGGCGGTCGGTGCGAGCCGCGTGGCGGTGGACAACGGACATTTCACGCGCGACAAGCAAGTGGGCGCGACGGGCAAGACCGTCAATGCGAGCGTCTACATCGCCTTCGGTATCTCGGGCGCCGTCCAGCATTTGCAAGGGATCAAGGATTGCCGCCACGTGATCGCGGTGAACTTGGACGCGAGCGCGCCGATCGTGAAACGCGCGAACTTGACAGTGATCGCCGATGCGCAATCGACGATGCGTGCGTTGACGGATACCGTCGGGCAGGCCAAGCAAAGCGGCCACAATCAGGTCGGGGCCGTCGCGGGTACCGACGTTCGTGAGGGGATGGCGGCATGAAAGCACAGATGAAACTGGATCGGATCGCCGTGCTCGTCTCGGTGGGGCGCCATCGCGTCAGCGGGGTGTCCTGCTATAGCCGAAACGATGCATGCGCGCTCGACATCGCGCGTACGCTCGCGCAAGCGAACGGCGCCACGCTCGAAGTGGTTCACGCGGGCGATCCCTCGAATCTCGCGCTGACCGACTACCTGGCCCTGGGCGCGCCGCGCGTGGACGTCTTGACCTGCGCCGACGGCGACGATGCCGCCGCATTGCTGGCCGATCGCCTGCGCGGCGTGCCGCTCGTCCTGACGGGCATGCGCGCCGAGGGCGCATACGACACCGGCACGCTGCCTTACCGGGTGGCGGATGCACTCGGCTACGCGCTCATCGATGCCGCGCTTGACATGGCGATCGAAGGCGAGCGCGTATCGGTGACGCAGTTCTTACCGAAGGGTTTTCGCCGCCGTCTCGACGCGGCGCTGCCCGCCGTCGTGACCGTGCATCCGCAAGCCGCGGCCAAGCCGCGTTATGCCTATGCCCGCACCGTGGAGGGTTCGATCGAGCCGCAACGCACGGTTTGCGTTCGCGATGCCGATGCCGACGCCTGGCAAACGGCCCCGGCGCAGCGCAAACCGATCAAGCTCGCCGCCGCCGAGAAGCGTTCCGGGCACGCCCGGATGCTGACGGCGACGACGACGGAAAGCCGTGGCGGAAACGTCGTAATTGAAGGGACTTCGGTCGAAAAAGCACAAGCCATCCTAGGGTATTTGCGGGAGCATCGACTCGTCGATTACTGAATTCGCAAACACGAAGCACTTAAAGCAAGTAAGCATCCGGAGCAGATATGACCGTATCCGTAGACATTCGCGCGCTCATCGATCGGCGCAAACAAGGTTACAGCCTGGAGGCGCCGTTTTATCTCAGCGAAGAGATTTTCGCGCTCGATATGGACGCGATCTTCCGCAAGCACTGGATTCATGTCGCGGTCGAGCCCGATATTCCCGAGCCCGGCGATTATGTGACCGTCGAGTTGGCCGGGGAATCGGTTTTGATCGTGCGCGACGACGATATGTCGATCCGAGCGTTCCACAACGTCTGCCGGCACCGGGGCGCGCGCTTGTGCAACGAAGAGCGCGGCACGGTGGGCAATATCGTCTGTCCCTATCACAGTTGGACCTACAACCTGAGCGGCGCGCTGATGTTCGCCGAGCACATGGGCGAGAAGTTCGATCGCTGCAAGCACAGCTTGAAATCGGTTCACGTCGAAAGCCTAGGGGGCCTGATTTTCGTTTGCCTGGCGGACGAGCCGCCCACCGATTTCGCGATGATGCGGGCGGCGATGGAGCCGTACCTGCTGCCGCACGATCTGCCCAGTTGCAAGATCGCCGCGCAAGTGGACATCATCGAAGAGGGCAATTGGAAGCTCACGATGGAAAACAATCGCGAGTGCTACCACTGCGTCGCGAATCATCCGGAGCTCACGATTTCCCTCTATGAATACGGCTTCGGCTATCAACCTTCTCCGGCCAACGCCGAAGGGATGGCCGCGTTCGAGCGCACCTGTGTCGAGCGCGCGGCCCAGTGGGAAGCGATGAGTCTGCCGTCGGTGGAGATCGACCGCTTGAGCGACGTCACCGGTTTTCGCACGCAGCGCTTGCCGCTCGATCGCAGCGGCGAATCGCAGACGCTCGATGCGAAAGTGGCGTCGAAGAAACTGCTCGGGGAATTCAAGCAGGCCGATTTGGGCGGGCTCTCGTTCTGGACCCAACCCAATTCCTGGCATCACTTCATGAGCGATCACATCGTGACGTTCTCGGTGATTCCGCTCTCGGCCGGCAAGACGCTCGTGCGCACGAAGTGGATGGTGCACAAAGATGCGGTGGAAGGCGTGGATTACGACGTCGAAAACCTGACCGCCGTGTGGAACGCGACGAATGCCCAGGATCGCGCGCTCGTGGAGTTCTCGCAGCGCGGCGCGGGCAGCAGCGCCTACGAGCCGGGGCCGTATTCGCCGTACACGGAAGGGCTCGTGGAAAAGTTCTGCGATTGGTATATCCGGCGCATGGGCGCCCACGTCGGCGCTTAGCGATACACGAGGCACGACATGATGCGAGACGCGCACACTTTCGAGCTGCAAGACGGACGCCTTACGCGGCCCGCATTTTGGAGCGCCCCCGGCGAGCCGTGGACGAGCGATGCCGAGGAAACGCTCGTTTGCTGCCAAGTTAGGCAGGAAACACATGACGTGAAGAGCTTTTTCTTCATGTCGAGAGCGGGGCGGACGTTTGCGTTCGAGCCAGGGCAGTTCATCACGCTCGAATTGGAGATCGACGGCGAGACGATCAATCGCTGCTACACGATCTCCTCGCCCCCCACGCGACCCCACACGATTTCGATCACGGTCAAGCGCGTGCCCGGCGGGAAGGTGTCGAATTGGCTGCACGATAATCTGCGCCCGGGCGATTCGGTGCGCGTGCTGGGGCCGGCCGGAGAATTCACCTGCGCCCGTCATGCCGCCCGCAAGTACTTGTTCCTATCCGCAGGCTCGGGCATCACGCCGCTGATGTCGATGAGCCGCTCGCATCACGAGCTCGGCGAAGACCGCGATATCGTCTTCGTGCACAGTGCTCGCACGCCGGACGACATCATCTTTGCGCGCGAACTCGATCTGATCGCGGCGAATCAACAGCATTTTCGAACGTCGTTCGTCTGCGAACGTGTCGGACAGCGCACCACGTGGCCCGGGATCACCGGCTTCCTGACGCTGCCGTTGCTGCGATTGATCGCCCCCGACTTCATGGAGCGCGAGATCTTCACGTGCGGCCCCGCGCCCTATATGAAGGCGGTGCGTGACATGCTGGCCGAGGCCGGTTTCGACCGCGCGCATTATCACGAGGAGAGCTTCTCCTTCGATGCGCTGCCCGCCGCCGAGCAGGCGGCGGCGTTGGAGGGCGCGAACGTGCCGGCCGGCGAGGCGCAAGCGGAGGGTGCAACGTCGTATTCCGTGACGTTTGCGAAGATGCGCCGCGATATCGAATGCGGCGGCCACGAACACGTGCTCGACGCCGCCAAGCGCGCGGGCGTTCGTCTTCCGGCATCGTGCACGCAAGGGATGTGCGGGACGTGCAAAGTCAAGCTCGTGTCGGGCCAGGTGGATATGCGCCATAACGGCGGTATCCGTCAGCGCGAGATCGATCAAGGCATGGTGTTGCTTTGCTGCAGCAAACCGCTCAGCGATCTCGTCGTGGACAAATAACGACATGCGCGCGTCGCTCGCGGACAAACGCATGTCGGAAACCGCACTCACGGGCGATTTATGGCTCATCATTCTAAAGCCTGTGACACCCGCGCCGCGGACGATGACCAGGAGAGACCATCATGAACGTACGTAGACGATTGCTGGCAACCGTAGTGCTCGGCATGGCGCTGACCAGCGCCATTCCCGCGCTAGCGGACGGCAAACCCACCATCAAGATCGGCTATGTCGAGGGCTGGGACGACAGCGTCGCCACCTCGAACGTGGCGGCGCAAGTCATCGAGACGAAGCTCGGGTATCCGGTCAAGCTCGTGCCCGTCGCGGCCGGCGTGATGTGGGGCGGGGTGGCACGCGGGGATTTGGATGCGACGCTGTCGGCTTGGCTGCCTGCCACGCACGCTGCTTATTGGGAACAATATAAGTCGAAGGTCGAAGACCTCGGCGCGAACTTCAACGATGCGAAGATCGGGCTCGTCGTGCCGGTCACCGTGAAGGCCGTTTCGATCGCGGATCTGGCGTCGCAAAAGAGCGACTTCGGCGGACGTATCGTCGGGATCGATGCAGGCGCCGGCGTCATGAAGAAAGCCGACGACGCGATCAAGGCCTACAACCTCGACTACCAATTGATGCCGAGCTCGGGCAGCGCGATGACGGCCGAGCTTGCCCGCGACATCCACGCGGATAAGCCAATCGTCGTGACTGGATGGGCGCCGCATTGGATGTTCGCGAAGTGGAAGCTGAAGTTTCTCGAAGATCCGAAGAAGGTATTCGGCGGTGCGGAACACGTGGACAGCGTGATCAATCCGGAGCTTCAAAAGAAGGCGCCGCAGGTGGTCGAATTCTTGAAGAAATTCCAGTGGAAGCCGGGCGAGATCGACGGCGTGATGCTCGCGGCTCAAAACGGCACGAAGCCCGTGGATGCGGCGAAATCGTGGGTGTCGGCGCATCCCGACCGCGTATCCGAATGGACAGCCGATGTGAAGTAACGTCGGGCCTACAGCAGTGTCCCTACGGGGCGCACGGTCGTCGAAGACCGGTGCGCCCCGGTTTTTTGCGGGTGCGCACGCGCAAGAGGCTTCGTTCGATGCTCGCTTACTGGAGCACGACCGTGCGTTCGCCGTTAATGAATACGCGCCGTTCGATGAACGCTTTGACCGCGCGGGCGAGCGTAATGCATTCGACATCGCGCCCCACGGCCAGCAGCCGCTCCGGGCTGTGCGAGTGATCGACGCGCTCGACCGATTGCTCGATGATGGGTCCTTCGTCGAGATCGTCGGTGACGAAATGGGCCGTCGCGCCGATGAGCTTCACGCCCCGGGCGTGGGCTTGGTGATAGGGCTTCGCCCCCTTGAAGCCCGGTAGGAACGAATGATGGATGTTGATGGCGCGGCCGGCGAGCTTGCGGCTCGTGTCTTCGGAAAGAATCTGCATATAGCGCGCGAGCACCATCAACTCGGCGCCGGTCGTCTCGAACAAATCGAGTAGCCGAGCTTCTTGCCGGGCTTTCGTATCGGGCGTGAGCGGCAGATAGTGGAAAGGCAAGCCGTGCTGAACGGCCATCGGTTCGAGCGTCGTATGGTTCGACGCAATGCCGACGATATCCATCTTCAGCTCGCCCATGCGCCACCGGAACAGCAAATCGGCCAGGCAGTGTTCGAGCTTGGACACCATGAGCAACACTTTGGGCCGCACGTTCGCATCGTGGATGGCCCACTTCATGTCGAAATCGGCGGCGATCGGAGCAAACTGCGTTTTGAGGCGATCGATATCGAGCGGTGTGTTCTGCGCGCTCGCGCCGTGAAAGACGCAGCGCATGAAAAAGCGTTCGCTGAGGTCGTCGTCGAAAACGGTGAGCTCGTCGATGTATCCGCCATGCCTATCGAGCAGCGCCACGACGGCGGCCACTTGGCCCGCGGCGCTCGGACAAGCGAGGGTGAGCACGAATTGGTGAGAACGATCGGGAGTGGACATGAAGGTAGCCTTGGTTCTTCGATGAAAAGCGCGTGATCGAACCACCACGCGGCTCATGCAGTAGACCAGGCCAGATTTCCCGCCGATAGAACCGAATCGCCGCGCCGATGGTATCGGTACGTCAGCCGCTGTCGCGCGCAAGCCGGAAGCGGGCGACGGCTTGATCCAGGCGGTGGCTTTGATCTTCCAGCGAGGCCGCCGCGGCGGACGCTTGCTCGGCGAGCGCCGCGTTGCGTTGCATCGCCTGCTCCATATGCGCCACCGACGTGTTGACCTGTTCGATACCGATCGACTGCTGCTCGGAGGCCAAGCTGATCTCGGCGATGATCGTGCGCACGCGCTCCACGGCGTGCGCGAGTTCGCTCATCGTGGCGCCTGCTTCGCCCACGAGTGCGCTGCCGCCGTCCACCCGTTGCGTGGAATCGCCGATCAGCGTTTTGATTTCTTTCGCCGCCGACGCCGAGCGTTGCGCCAGATTACGAACTTCCGCGGCCACGACCGCAAAGCCGCGGCCGTTTTCTCCGGCGCGCGCCGCTTCGACCGCCGCGTTCAGCGCGAGGATATTCGTCTGAAACGCGATGCCTTCGATGACGCCGACGATGCCGGCGATTTGCGCAGAGCTCGTCGAAATCGCGTTCATCGTGGAGACCACGCGGCCCATCGCATCACCGCCTCTGAGCGCGATCTCCGCGGCGCTGCCGGCATACGTGCGTGCGTTGCGGGCGTTCTCCGCAGTCTGACGCACGGTGGCCGTCAGTTGCTCGATGCTGGCCGCCGCTTCTTGCAGCGACGCGGCTTGCTGCTCGGTTTGATCGGACAATTCCATATTTCCGTGGGCGATCGCGCGCGCATCGCCCACGATCGATTCCGTGCTCGCGCGCACTTGACTCACCGTCTGCGCGAGGCCGGCTTGCATCTGATTGAGCCGAGTCAGTAGATGGCCCATTTCGTTCATGCGCGCGATCGATACGGTATGAGTCAAATCGCCTTTAGCGATGCGCTCGAAATGGTCCACGGCTGAATTGACCGGCGTAACGATCGCGCGTGACAGTGCACGCTGGGTCGAGACGCCCACGGCGATCGCCAGCAGCGCCGCCGCGCCGAGTACCCATAACGCTCGGTGAAAGCGCAGATCGGCGGCCTCGAATCGCGCTTTCTCGCGCTCCACTTGCAGGTTTTCCAGCGCGGCGATGGCGTCTTGATAGGCCGAGAACAGCGCCGGCGGCGCCTCGCGTTGCGTCGAAAGAAAGTCGACCATGTTGTCGGCGTCCAATTGCGAGAGCGCCTTTTGCACGGTTTGACTCATGAGGGCTTGCCGTCGGGTCAGCAATACGTCGAGCAGGTCTTTCTCCACCGCATCCGGGCGATGCAACTGCCGGTACGCGGCCAATTCGTCGTTACTCTGCGCGAGCAATCGATGCAAGCGCGCGATTTGGGCTTGCGCCGGTTGGCCGGCGCTGATGAGTTGCTCGACTTCGCTCAGGCCGCCGCGCAGCACGAGCAACTGTTCGGAACTCGTTTTCAAATGAAGCAATGCGGCCGTGTCGTCGCGATACATGGCGGCCAGCGCGGCGTTGCCCGCTGAGAGCATCGCGATCGCACCCGCGATGACGAGTACCAGCAACGCCGTGTAGCCGGCGATGGCGGCGGCCAGGCCGCCTCGAATGGACAACGAGATTCGCATGACGTTTGCTCGCTTGCGGTGCGCCCAACGGCGGGCGGGCGCCGGTGCGCGTGCGAAGACGGCAGACGGCGACGTGAGCGCGCAAACTAGCGGTGAACTAGCGGCGCTTACCGCGTGAATATCGGCAGCCGAAATGAGCCGCTATAGCCGGCAAGCGACGGCGGTCTGAACAATTGCGACAGACGGTTCGGGCGGGAGCGTGCAAGGCACGCCGGGATGGACATAATTGTCGGTGGCAGGCAACTACAGAAAATCGTAGTCGTGCCGAGGCGGTTAAATAGAATTACTCCTCGACTGAACGTCGAAATGCATCGACGGAGATCATGGCTGCCGCATTGGCCGGCGCCGGGCGTTCCGCCGGACGAAATACGGCATCGCCGCGGCGGATCGCCCGGCGCGAAACGATGCAGGTTCCCGAAGCATTGGCCGAGCGGCGGCGCCAGCGTTGCTCCCCGTAGTGGCAACGGCCGGGCTCAACCCAACGAATGATTAGCGTCGTGTCGGATTGTTCGAGAATTTCGATTTGGACGCGGCTTACGTCTATAGCGTGAGACTTTTTGGTCCTCATAGCAGCTCCTGGACTCGAGCTTTCTAAATGTATTCGGGTCCGGCCAGGATCGCTATCGTTATATCCGTAGAAACACAATTCTCCAAATGGAAATAATCGAACTCGGCTTACGTCAATTTGCACAAATCAGTACACATTTCTGCACCTTCGCGTGATAGTGCGTTCGCCGACGGTAACGACGCATGTCGCGCGGTACTCAAAAGCGCCCGGCACGATAGGGCGCCGGGTCGGTGAAAGGCGTTGCCCCGGTCATCATTTCGGCGAGTAGCCGGCCCGTGACCGGGCCCAGCGTCAAGCCGTGATGGGCGTGACCGAATGCGAACCATAGGCCGCGATGCCGTGGCGCCGGCCCGATGACGGGGCGCATGTCGGGCGTGCAGGGACGCAGCCCGAGCCAAGGTTGCGAATCCAGGCGTTGCCCGAGCCCGAAAGCGGGACGCGCAAACGCTTCCGCTCGGGCGAGTTGGATGCCGGTCGGCGGGGCCTCGCGCGCGGCGAGTTCTATGCCGGTCGTCAAGCGTAGGCCGCGTTGCATGGGCGCGATCACATAGCCTTGCTCGCGGTCCAGAATGGGGCGGCCGAGCGGCGCCTCGCGCGTCGCTTCGTAGTGCATGTGATAGCCGCGCTTCGCTCGCAGCGGAATGCGGTAGCCGAGCGGCTCGAACACGAGATCCGACCAGGGGCCGAGTGCAACGACGATTTCCCGCGCGCTGATCACCCCGTTGCTGGTTCGTACCGTCCAGGCATCGTTTTCAGCGCGCACCGTGGAGGCCTCGCCGAGCAAAATCTTGCCCCCGCTCGTTTCGAACAGCGCCGCATAGGCTTTGGTGAGGGCGCCGGGATTGGTGACGCTCTCGGGATCGCGCCAGTGCAGACCCGCGCAAAACGCATCGGCTAGTGCCGGTTCGCGATCGCGCAGTGCCGCGCGATCGAGCGTGTCGAGGCTCAAGCCTTCAGCGCTGGCCAATTTTTCCGCGCGTTTGGCGGCGGCCGCATATTCGCCAGGCGTCCTGAATGCTTCGATCCAGCCACCGTGACGCACGAGGGTGGCCGCCTCCACGCCGGCGCGGGCCACCAACGCATCGTGTTCTTCGACGCATCGCTGAACGAGCGGCAGCATCTCGCGCGCCGCGGCCGCGAGCCGCTCGGGCGACGATTCGTGCCAGTACCGTGCGAGCCATGGCGCGAAGCCGGGCAGCGCCTTGTAATCCCAGTACAGATCGGTGGAGCGATTGCGCGCGTACCGCAGCAGCGCGCCTAGGCTGCGCGGGAAAGCGTAGGGCACCACGGCCGAGCGCTCGATGAGCCCCGCGTTACCGAAACTGGTCCCTTCCCCGGGCGCACCTCGATCCACGAGCGCGACGCGGCGCGAACGGTCTTGCAGATGGATGGCGCAAGACACGCCGACGATGCCCGCCCCGAGAACGACGACGTCGAAATCCATGGGATGTGGTCCGGTTCGATTGATTGAGGCATTCAGCGCGAGAGGCTGCGGCGCGCCGCGGCGGCGAATCAGACGAGCCGGTCGGCCAGCAAGCGCTTGGCTTGCGCGTTGTCGCTCGTCGCGATCGTGACGATGCAACTGTCGGGTTGACGGCTCACGGTGCGCATCATGCGAATGTCGAGGTTCGCCTCGGCCAGCTCGCTTGCCACGCGCGCAAGCGCGCCCGGTACGTTTTCCACCTGCAACGTCAGGACCTCGTCCGACATGACTTGGCAGCCGGCGCGCGTCAGGACGGCCATGGCGGCGGAAAGGTTGTCCACATCGATGTGCAAGATCGCGTTCGTGCCGACGGCTCGGCCGTCCATCGCCGCGACGTTGACGCCGTTCGTCGCGAGCAGGCCGGACAGTTCGGCGATCAAACCGGTCCGGTCGGTGGTGATCACAGTGAGGGAATTCATGCGTGCCCGGGCTCCTGGGTTGACGGGGTATTCGTGGGGTTGCCGTTCTCGCGTGGCTCGCGCTCGGCAATCATATCGTTCACGAGCGCATCCACTTGGGCGCGCGTGACGTTGGGCATCACGATCAGATGCGATTGTTCGCCCTGCGTGGCGAGTTGCCAGCGCGCCTTGAGCGCGTCGCTGACCTTCGGAAACACGACCGTGAGCGCCTGCGCGTTACGCCAAGCCGGGATGCCGGCGGCCTTCATGCGAGCCTCGGCATAGGCGGCGAGTTCGAGCGCCGCGCCCGCGCGCCGGCGCAGCCCATCGATGCCGAGTTCCTTGAGCCGATACCAGAGCACGAGCGGCGTGAAGCCGTTGCGCGAGCCGGTGATCGTCGTGTCGAGCGAGCCGATATAGCCGATCGAACGCGCGATGCGCTCGACGTGGCGCTTACGTGCGATCACGATGCCGCAGGGCATCGGCGAGCCGAAGAACTTATGGCCGCTGATCGAGATCGAGTCGGCACCGTCGGCGAAATCGAAAGCCGGGCGCGGATCCAGAAACGGCGCGAAGCCACCGCACAGCGCGGCATCCGAATGAATGTAGTAGTCGCGGATCGCGAAACGGCCCAGCAAGCCTTTGATGACGTTGATGTCGTCGCGGGCTTCGGTCATCGTCGTACCGATATTGGCGAAGATGATGGCCGGTTTGTCGCGATTGATGCGCAGCGTCTCGGCCAGGTCCTCGTAGTCCATCTCGCCGTTGGCTTGACTGCGGATCGTGATCGACCGAAGACCGAGGAAATGGATATTCTTAGCGACCGAGTAATGCGTGTCCTCGGAGAAGTAGACGATGCCTTTCGGCAGCAATTCGCGGGCGAGATAAAGACCGTATAGGTTGCCTTCGGTACCGCCATTGGTGACGTAGCCCCACACCTCGCCGGCCGGTGCGCGCAGCAGGTCGGCGACGAAGCCGACCACCTCGCGCTCCAACTCGCGTGTGCCCACCTCGAAAGTGGAATCGACGAACGGATCGCCGAGGTTGTTGAGGGGAAAGCGCAGAAAGCGCTCGAGCGGCCCCATCTCGAAGTCTTTGGAGACGGGATAGCCGAGGAAGCGTTCCGTAGCCTGCTCGAGCGATTGATAGAGCGCGTCGAGCCGACGGAGGTCATGTTCGGTAAGCATGATGCAGACACTTCTAGTGGTGGACGATACGCCGCATGCGGCATCGATTCTGTCGCCGATGCACCATCATGAGGCGCGTGCATTCTAACGCCAACGGAAGGTGGGAAAGAAATCCGGGGCGAGAACGGTCAGTCGAGTTCGGCGTCCGGCACGAGTAAGACCAGATCGGTGTCGGCCGTCGCCACGCACGGCAAGATCCAGCCTTCGGCTTTTTCCTCCTTCGTCAGCCCAGGCCACTCGATGCGATACGACACGCTGCCGCTCACGAGCTTGCACATGCAGGTGCGGCAGGTGCCGTTGCGGCACGAGCGCGGAAGTCTTACGCCGCCGGCAGTGGCGGCCTCGAGTACCGAAAGGGGGGCGGGCGCCTCGAATGAGTGCCCGTGAGGCTCGATGCGAACGGCTCGCGGCGCGGCGGGGTGAGTCATGACGAGCGAAAAGCGCAATGGATGAGTTGAGGGGAAGGCCCTTGGTGTCAGGCGAGCTTACCGCAACCGACGACGGCCGAGCGATGTGCAGGGCCCGCTTTGCCGATAATGGTCGGTGCAAAGGCGGTCCAAGCGGACGATTCGCGTACGCCGGCCAAAGGGTTCGGACTCCTATCTATCGGCATGTCTCGGTTGATGAGCATTTCCTCATATCAAAGCCCCTGCGACGCAAGGAAAACTTGCTCGCTGCCGCAAACGTTCTAAAGTAAATGCAATCGGCGGGGGGCGGTATGCTTCCGCCGTGAAGCCCGCGCTTCCAGCAAGAAGGAAGCACTCCCACTCGGCGCGGTCATCGGCGTGTCTTCGTCACGGCAAAGGCGAACCCCATGCAGATCAGTTTTCCTAAAGAAGCGCCCGAGTACTCGGGGCGCGAGCTTAAAGTGGCATTTCCGGCGCTCGTCAACGGCGAGCGTATCTGGTGCAGCATCACGGCGGAAGCGCTCGAGGACCATTTCGGCGCCGCTTCGCCGCGGCTCGAGGACATGGTCGGCGCGTTCGACGCACACAGGACCCGTATCGAGGCGGCGACGCGCAGGTTGCTCGCCGAGACGAGCGCCCAATGCGTGACGCTGCGCAGCGGCTACGTCAGATTCTACGAGGCGAACGCGCGCGCCTAACGGCGCCGAAGGTCGTTGCCTCGAAGCTCGCTCGCCGTAAAAACGACGAAGCCGCCCCAGGATGGCGGCGGCTTGGTGACTTGCGCCCGGCGCGCATCCGCCGCCGTCAGCCGCCGCCCAAATAGAAGAAGCGGAACAGGAAGATGGCGGCGATGATCCAGACGATGGGCTCGACCTGCCGGGCCCGCCCCGTGAAGAGCTTCAGGCCGGCATAGGTGATGAAGCCGAACGCCACGCCGTTTGCGATCGAGTACGTGAACGGCATCATCAGCGCGGTCAGTACGGCCGGTACGACCTCGGTCGCGTCGTCCCAAGGCAAGTCGGCCAGTTCGCGCAGCATCAAGCACGACACATAGAGCAGAGCGGGTGCCGTGGCATAGCCGGGCACCACGCCCGCCAGCGGGGCGACGAATAGGCACGCGAGGAAGAGCGCGGCGACGGTGATCGCCGTCATTCCGGTGCGTCCGCCGGCCTGCACGCCCGAGGCGCTTTCGATGTATGCGGTGGTGGACGAGGTACCGAGCAGCGAACCTGCGAGGATGGCCGTGCTATCGGCGAGCAAAGCCTTGTTCAAACGGTTCATTTTCCCTTCGACGAGCAACCCGGCGCGGTTGGCCACGCCCATCAGCGTGCCGGTGGCATCGAACAATTCGACGAGGAAAAACACGAGGATGACGTTCAAAATGCCGGTGGAAAGCGCGGCACGGACGTCGAGATGAAACAGCGTGGGGATGATGGAAGGCGGTGCCGAAACCACACCGTGAAATTGGTTGCCCGCGAAGAAGAACGACAAAACGGTCACCGCGAGGATGCCGATCAAGATCGCACCGCGAACGCGCAGGGCGTCGAGCGTGACGATCGTAAAGAACCCGATGGTGGCGAGCACCACTTCGGGTTTGTGCAGATCGCCGAGCGTGACGAGCGTGGCCGGATTGCCCGTAATGACACCGGCCGTCTTCAGCGAAATGATGGCGAGGAACAGGCCGATGCCGCCCGTGATGGAGGCGCGGATGGATCGCGGTATGCCGTTCACGATCATTTCGCGCACGCCGATCAGGGTGACCACCAAGAACAAGCACCCCGAGACGAAGACGGCGCCGAGCGCGGCTTCCCACGAAAAGCCCATGCCTTTGACGACGGCGTAGGCGAAGTACGCGTTCAGTCCCATGCCGGGCGCGCAAGCGATCGGGTAGTTCGCGTACAGCCCCATGATCAGCGTTGCGATGGCGGCCACGAGGCACGTTGCGACGAATACCGCGGCTTTCGGCATGCCGGCATCCCCAAGGATCGCCGGGTTCACGAAGATGATGTAAGCCATCGTCAGAAACGTCGTGACACCGGCAAGAATCTCCGTCCGGAAATTCGTGCCGGCTTCCTCGAAGCCGAAGTAGCGCTTTGCCGATTCCAAAAACGGAAGGGCTTTGACTTGTTCCATTGAGTACCGTCTCCTATCGAATGCGCCGGCGGCCGCTACGCTCAACGCTGGCGGCCAATCCGCGGACCAGCCGCACAGTGTAATAGCGCGCCTGCGCGGACGCCAGCGCGCCACTTGCGGCAGGGCTAAGCGGCCGTGGGCGGCTCAACGGCGGGTAAGCAGGGTATTGAGCAGATCGATGGGGAGCGGGAAAACGATCGTGGAATTCTTGTCGGCGGCGATCGTTGTCAGGGTTTGCAAATAGCGCAAGTGCATCGCCTGCGGTTCTTGCGCCAGCGTTTGCGCTGCCTGTAATAGTTTCTGCGAAGCCTGAAGCTCGCCGTCGGCGTGGATGATCTTGGCGCGGCGCTCCCGCTCGGCTTCCGCTTGCCGGGCGATCGCGCGGATCATCGACTCGTTGATGTCGACATGCTTGATTTCGACGTTCGAAACCTTGATGCCCCAGGCGTCCGTTTGGGCATCGAGTGTTTTCTGAATATCGGCGTTGAGTTGCTCGCGCTCGGCCAGCAGCGCATCGAGTTCGTGCTTGCCCAATACGGCGCGCAGCGTGGTTTGAGATAGCTGGCTGGTCGCTTCCATGAAACGGGCGACTTGAATGACGGCCTTTTCCGGATCGACGACGCGAAAGTACACGACGGCATTGACTTTCACCGAGACATTGTCACGGGTGATGACGTCTTGCGGCGGCACATCGAAGACGATCGTGCGTAGGTCGATACGTACGACTTGCTGCACGACCGGCATGATTAGGACGAGGCCAGGGCCTTTGACTTTCCAGAAACGGCCGAGCAAGAAGACGACGCCGCGCTCGTACTCGCGAAAGACGCGAATGGACGAGGCGACGATGACGATCACGATTAGAAATAGGATCGTGCCGAAGCTAAATGTGAAACCGATCATGGCGATACTCCTCGTTGTTTTGGTTCTTCGGCCGATACGACCTCGAGCATGAGCCCCTGCCGGCCGGTAACGCGCACGTGCGCGCCGGCCGCGAGCGGCGCGCTGGCCCGTACCCGCCAGCGCTCGCCGTGAATACGGGCCCAGCCGACGCTGACGCCCGCGGCTTCGCCTTCGGCTGGGGCGAGCGCGGCGTCGATGATTTCGCCGCCGCTGCCGACGAGCGCTTCGCCGCCGCTGACCACGGGCCGTCGCCGCGCGCGGTAGGCGAAGCTCGAGACGAAGAAGACGAAAACAGCGCCGGCGGCCGTGATGGCGGCGATTGTCGGCAACGGGACGCCGTAGCCGGGCTGGTCCGTGTCGATCAGCATGAGCGCACCGGCGGCGAACGCGACGATTCCGCCGAAGCCGAGCGTGCCGAAAGTGGGCAGAAAGGCCTCGGCGATGAGGAACGCGATGCCGAGAAAAATCAATGCCAGGCCGGTATAGCTGATCGGCAGCAATTGCAGCGCGAAAAGGCCGACCAACAGGCAAATGGCGCCCGCCACGCCCGGCAGGACGAAGCCGGGATTGGCGAATTCGAAAAAGAGGCCATACATCCCGATCGTCAAGAGGATCAGTGCAACGTTGGGGTCGGTTACGACCGCAAGAAAGTGGCTGCGCCAGTCGGGCTCGAACGTGACGACTTGCGCGTGCGCAGTCGCGAGCTTGTGCGGGCCGGTTGCCGTTTCGACGACTCGGCCGTCGAGTTTAGCCATTAGATCCGGCACATCGCGGGCGGTGAGATCGACGACATTTTGCTCGAGCGCTTCCTTGGCGGAGAGGCTGACGGCCTCGCGGACCGCTCGCTCTGCCCAGGCGGCATTACGTCCGCGCAGTTGGGCCAACCCGCGGATGTAGGCGGCTGCGTCGTCGATCTGCTTGCGTGTCTCGGTCGATTGCGTATCGGTAGCCGGGGACGATGCGGCGCCCTTGCCGGGCTCGTTCGGGCGTTTCGGCTCCGGAGCCGCTAAACCCGGCGCACCGAGCTGGATCGGCGTGGCCGCGCCGAGGTTCGTGCCGGGGGCCATGGCTGCGACGTGACTGGCATACACGATGTAGGTGCCCGCGGACGCGGCCCGCGCCCCGCCGGGCGCGATAAAGGCGGCGACGGGAACGGGGGACGCCAAAATGGCTTTGATGATTTGCCGCATCGAGATATCGAGCCCACCGGGCGTATCCAACTCGATGACCGCCAATTGGGCCTGTTCGTTCGCCGCTCGGGTGAGCGAGCGTGTAACGAAATCGGCGCTGGCGGGGCTGATTGCCCCGACGACGGGAATGACGACGACTTTGCCGACGGCTGTGGCGGCATTCGCGATTGCCGCGCAGGCCAAGAAGGCGATCAAACCGGTTGCGCAATGAGCAAGCCACTTACGCAGCCACGTGTGCGGGCGCGCGAGGCGAGTCGATGCGAGTCGCGGCAACGGATGGGTTTTCATCGTTTTCAGCCGACGCATGCGATTGCGTCGCCGCCGGCGGAACAGCCGCCTTAATACGAAAAGCTTAGGACGATTTGCGCTCGTTCGCTAAATGCTGCCGCCTCGAAAACCGGTGTTTGCAGTATATTTTGGTTCTTCTAATGTTCTTACCCTTAATGATGTCGCCGTCCGTCGACGAACTTCTTACGCTCGATGCGCTGACTTTGCGCGAACACACAGAGCTGGCTGGCGTTCCGTTCGAGCTCAGCGAGCATAAGGCGATGCTCGAGGCTTCGCTAGCAGTGAGCGAAGTCTGCGCAGTGCGACGGGAAGGCAAACTCGTCGCTTACGCTATGCTCCGCCCGGATTCGGGCGAGCAATGGTTCGTCGGCGCGTTCGGTACGCATCCTTCATATCGCACCTCCGCGGTGATCAGCGAATTGATCGCGAAGCTCGCCGTGCTGGCAAGCCAGCGAGGAATCCGCGAATTGACGAGCCATGTCTACAAAACGAATCGGCTATCGATTGCGTTTCATCGGAAACTCGGATTTCAAACGATGCGTGAGAATGACCGCGCGCTGGAATTTCGTGCCGCGATAGAGGAATTGGCGAAACGGCCGGCCGTCAGGCGGGCGATGGCGGGCGCTGCATCGTTATCGGAGCGCGCCATGAGCGCTGGCCTGCCAGCGGATCTTGAGCGGGCGACGTACACGGCCGGTGGACTAGCTTGCGGAACCCGCCCTTGACTCGCGGCACCGTCGTAAAGGTAGGCGCCTTTATCGCGCTGTTGACGCTCCTTCTCGGCCTGGCCGTTCTGTCGCGCGACGTCTATCCGGCGCCTGGCCTTCCAGCGCTTCGGCTCACCGTTGCCTGCGCGCTCTTCGCGGCGCTCGCCTGCGTTTGGCTGCTGCGCGGGCTGCGACGGCCGCTGGAGAATCCGTTGATCCATGCGTTCGGCTCAGTCGTGACTGGCGCTATCGCGGGCGTATTCCTGGTTCGCTTGACGACGGATGTGGTCGTGGTTCTGACGGCACACCGGCCGCACACCCAATCGACCGCTTATGTCATTACTGCGGGTTGGAAAAACTGCAGATTCGGCGTCGCATTCGAGGATCCCGTCCTGCGCGCTCGCATGACGGTCTGCGGAACTCGCTGGAGGTTGGCGGCCACGCCTCAGGCGGGCGTATTGCAAGTCGCCGAACTCGCGGGCCCCTATGGCGTGGTACTCCGGCAGATCACGACAGATGCGGTGGGGGGCCGATAACCTCGAATCACGCCATCGCGTTGCATGCGTCCGCGCAGTTGTTACAGGCTTCGACACAGTTTTCGGACGAGTCCATTTCATCGCTCCAATACTGTTGTGTCGACACCGGCGCTTGGCCATTGCGACTGGCAGGCGAGCCGCGAACTACTGCGTCTCGCCTGCCAGTCGCGGCGTCCCCATCTTGAACCAGGCTTTCGCGATTTTCCCGTCGGCCACTTCATAGATCGCTAGAACATCGATTTCCCCCGGGCCTTCGGGAAACGTTCGCGTCACGCACTCCTGGTCGACGACCATATTGCCCACCACGGCGCGGTGAATGAGGCGGCCGAACAGGTTCGATTCCTCGAATCGCTTGACGTGGCGCTCGCGGATTTGCGCCGCGCCGCTTGCGAGCAGGCGGGAGGGGAATTCGTAATACTCGCAATCGTCAGTCCACCATTGCATGAACGCATCGATGTCACGCGCGTTGTAGGCGTTCAGTTGCTGTTCGACGGGGAATGCGGCCGAATCTCGTGCGTAGGTTCGATCGTTCATGTTCGATGGTCGCGGTTACGTTCGTGACGTCAGACGTACCGGCTGGGCTGGCCCGAGGACTGCGATCGCTTGCCCGAATTACGCCTTTTTGACGAATTCCGATTTCAGGCTCATTGCGCCGAAGCCATCGATCTTGCAATCGATATCGTGGTCGCTATCCACCAATCGGATGTTTTTTACCTTGGTTCCCATCTTCACGACGCCTCCCGAACCCTTCAATTTCAAGTCCTTGATGACGGTCACGGTGTCGCCGTCCTGCAAGACGTTTCCGGCCGAGTCGCGATAGACCTTGGCTTGCGCCTCGGTTGCGGCGCTTTCTTTGGGCGACCATTCGTGTGCACATTCGGGACAGACGTAGGCGCTCCCATCTTCATACGTAAACTCGGAATTGCAATTCGGACAGGGCGGCAGTGCGCTCATGTTTGATCCTAGATAGCTTGAGGCGGTCATGAAAGGACGGAAGTATACGCGCACCGGTGGACCGACTCGCGCGATCAGCGGCGCCTTCTTTACGCCTGTCATCCGACGCGGATTGCCAAGATGCTCGCTCACTTCGCTCCATCCTCAGCCGTCATCGTCGCGATGCTCATCGTGTGTCTCGTCATGGTCTTGGCGTTCGAGGCGAGCAATGGGTTTCGTGATTCGTCGAACGCCGTTGCCACGGTCATCTATACCCATACCTTGCAACCGGTACCTGCGGTGGTGTGGTCTGGGATCATGAATCTGGTGGGCGTACTCGTGGGCGGTATCTCCGTCGCCTATGCGCTCGGCGATATCTTGCCGCCGGCGCCGGGCGGGAATCAAAAGATCGATCGTCCCGAGTGGGTCGTCAACCACTCCAAAGCCAATGTGCCCGCGAGCGAGTTGCCGTTTGCATCGAGCCCCGGCGACCAAACGCAAACCGCCATCTCGCCGGGCAGCACGGCCACGACGCCGCCGCCGACCCCGCTCTTGGCCGGGAGCCCGACGCGGTAGACGAAGTCACCGGCTGCGTCATAGGTGCCGCACGTGAGCATCAGCGCGGACAGGCGCTTGGTCGAACTCGGATCGAGGATGCGCTCTTGCGTGGCGGGCGATACGCCGCCGCCCGCTAGGAACAGCGCGGCACGCGCGAGCTCGACGCAATTCATCTCGATCGCACATTGACGGCAATACGCATCGACGACCGTTTCGGGCGGCATCTCGAGATTGCCGAAGCTCGCGATGAAATGCGCCATCGCGCGGTTGCGCTCCGCATGTTGCAGTTCCGATTGCGCGACGCGCGAGTCGTAATCGATGTCCGATGCGCCGGACAGCCTTCGAACGAATTGCACGAGCGCCGTTTCGGCCCCGACGAAGCGCCGGCAGAGCACATCGGTCACGACCAGCGCGCCGGCGTTGATGAATGGGTTGCGCGGCAGCCCGCGCTCCGTCTCGAGTTGTACGAGCGAGTTGAAGGCCGTGCCCGACGGTTCGCGTCCGACGCGCTGCCAAAGCGAGTCGCCGAGCAATTGAAACGCGAGCGTGCAGGCGAAAAGCTTGGAGATGCTTTGGATAGAGAAACGCTCGTGCGCGTCGCCCACGGTGAAGACGTCGCCGCCTAGCGTGACGACGGCCATGCCGAAGCGTTCGGCGGGCACCTTGGCGAGCTCGGGTATGTAATTGGCGACTCGACCTTGGGTTCGCCAGGGCTCGATGTCGCGATAGATCTGCTCGAGGATGAGCGGGTAGTTCGGCTGATGATTCATTGGGTGTGTTGTGGACCGATAGGCTTGCGAGAGGCCTGTCCGCGCGCATGGCATCCATCTGCATATATATAGGGCGCGCGGAGCCCCCGTATGGAACCCGCAAGCGGGCATTGTCGTCAAGCGTATTGGTCGAGCGTACCGGCTTGGCCTCGGTATACGAGGGTGGCGCCGGTGCCGAGATGCGTGCGAATGGGTGCTGCAAAATACCGCTTGCGCGGTTCGAAGAAGCCGCCTAGAATTGCGCCCTTTCGTGCAGTCAACGTGACTGAGCGAAGAGAAGCGAGGCCTTACGCGGTGCGGTTTTCCGCGAGGTTTTCGTCAACGGTTCGATAGCAAGCAGATGCAAGCGACGCTAAAAAAACTGTTGACGAGATGCAAAAGGTTCTGCATAATCTCGTTTCTCTGCTGCTGACGCAGCAACGCAAGACGGGCGGTGCTAAAGAAGAAGTTGTTCTGGCGCTGTCGACGGTTGAGCGACGCG
>NZ_PNYA01000049.1 GCF_002879885.1 Trinickia dabaoshanensis | reverse complement strand
ATGGAACCGCTCGGCTATATCCCGCCCGCGGAAGCTGAGGCAAACTACTACCGGCAACGTTGCAACTCAGTCGTCGTGCCGGCATCAACTTAAACCAACCAGCCTCCACGAATCCCGGGGCGATTCAGTACAGGAACTGTTCTCCCAAGTGATTGGAACCTTCAGGACATCATCCCGGGCGGTGCGAATGACCCCGTCTTCAGCCGGGCCGTCACGCTAGATGACGTGCTGCGTATGGAATGGGACTACTTTGAGTCGCTGGTGGCCGCCATCTGGCAGAAGAAGGGCTTTCGCACCGTGTATCGTACGCCGCGTCAGGACGAGGGCGTCGATGTAGTCGCGTTCACGGGGAACTCGGGCGACATCATCCAGTGCAAAAGTTCTGCGACAGAGGACGCAGCACTCGATTCGCAGGGCGTAAAGGATGTCGTGTCCGGCGAGGCAGAATACCGGCTACGCCACCCGGGTGTTAACTTTTCCAAGTGGGTCGCCACCAACCAGTACTTCAATGAAACAGCCGTGGGCCGCGCACACAAAAACAGGGTGACCCTAGTGAACCAGAAAGACATCGAGAGCCTGCTGCGCCGGCACCCGGTGACGCATGGGGATGTGCAGCGCTTCCTGCTCGCATACTGGGACGAAGTACATAGCGTGCGCGACAAAAACAGCGTTTAGTTTTTAGCTTCGGCCGTTGGCAGAGCGTTTGCAGTCGTGGCACAGTGCGGGCAATTCATAGCTCCGAGGAACATAGAAGCAAGCCCATTTTATAGAAAAGGCGGCTCCATAAGGCGCCAGCAGAAAGACCGACCGGAGAACACTATGGCCGCATATACAAAGGCAGACCTTGATGGTCTACGTAGCTTGAACGGGGGAACTCCAATGTACTTGGCGCACTTGAAGCATCAGGTAGGCAAGTTGGGGTTGAGAAAATTGAGAGAAATATGGACTCGACTTATTGAGTCTGAAGATACGCCTGCGGATTTGAAGTCGCAGTTGCGAACGCTCCGTTTGATGTCGCGCGAGTTGGATGAAAAGAAACTTGAAAAATTGGCGGCTGCCTACCAGAGAACGGAAAAGGCGTTTCGTAGCATTGTAGAAAGCGACAAGAGGTTGTGTGAGGCCATCGCGGAGGCGCAGATAGAGTGGAGTGCGACATGTGCTCCCGGGCAGGAAGCGATGCGAGCACTGGGCCAGAAGGCGCATGAATGGGAGCTCAGTGAACCCTCCGTATGGAGGAGGCCTACGATTACTCTGTCGCTTCCCTTTATCCACAATATTCCGGCCGCCATCACCGACTATGACGAGCGGGCCGTCAAGGGCGAACGGGCTCGACTTCTTGAAGCATTGAACTGGCGTCTTGCTACTCAAGAATCGTTTGATGGAGTGGAGGAGATGGAGATTCTGGACGAAACGCTGGAACGGCTCGACGCTATATGGGATAAGCACTTTCGGGGGTTCGAACGGCGCGAAGAGTGGGCTGCGAAGTTCGGCGGGGCCAAGCAAAACTTCGAGGTGGTTAAGAGAGATATCGCTACTGAGCTAGGGCAGAAGTTGCCGGAGTCGGGGCAGTTTGCGCTGGTGAGGATGGCGCGACTGCTGTGGCAGGATGAATATGAATCATGTAGGCCTTCATTCGGCTGGCTGCTCACACGCGAAGACAGCAATGGCTTGCTTCGACCTACCTGGGTCCCTGCTGAACCACGTGCTGCCATCAAAATCGAAATAAACCATTGACTACGAAACACGAATCGCCCGACGTGTGCCTAAGCTGGGAATGCGTCGGCGCTCCAAACTGGATGGACAACATGCTCAATGCCTGCAAGCGTTTCTACTAACCGGAGTCATCCCGTGGCGGCATTACCTCAACGACTGCGGCCTCATACCACTTTGGCAACATTGAGTTTCAAGGAACTACCGGAGGGCGAGAATGAACAAGCTGGTCGCTGCAATCGCATTCGCTGCAGACAAGCACCGCAATCAGCGGCGGAAGGACCACGAGGCATCGCCCTATATCAATCACCCGATTGCGCTGGCCAACGTGCTTGCCAACGAGGGTGGGGTAGAGGACGAACGTGTTCTGCTTGCTGCGGTTCTCCACGACACGATTGAAGACACGGAGACGACTGAGCAGGAGCTGGTTCGCCTGTTCGGCAAGGAGGTGGCGGACATCGTGATGGAAGTCACGGATGACAAGGCGCTACCGAAGGCGGAGCGCAAGCGTCTGCAAGTCGAGCACGCCGCTCACATCAGCCGCCGAGCCAAACTGGTGAAGCTGGCAGACAAGATTTGCAATTTGCGGGATATCGCGATGAGCCCGCCGGCCGACTGGCCGCTCGCGCGGAAGCAGGAGTATTTCGGTTGGGCGAAGGCTGTGGTCGATGGGCTACGGGGCGTTCATCCAGGGCTAGAGGCCATTTTCGACGCAGCATACGCGGCTCGGCCGACGGAGTGACCGAACGCCCCAATAGGTCCGCCGACTGGAAAAAAGGCCACCCGAGGGTGGCCGAATCAGTCGATGGTTTGTGGACTGCCGGTGAAAATGACGGCGTCACGCGTTCGAGAAGAGTTCCGTCAGCCCGTTCCAGTCGCCGGAATGGACCAACTCTTCGACCAGTCGAAGAATTGCGAGCAGGTCTCGACGACGTCGTCCCTTGAGCGCACGACGGACTTCGGCTGTCGGCAGATGCTTACGCGCCTGACTGGTAGGCTTGCCGTTGCACACATCACACCTCGTCAGCAAAGCGTGAAAACGTTCAGGCCGAAGCCGATTCCGCGCTGGCGGCGACCGGTTTGGCAATCTTCGCCGCCTCGAATGCGAGAATGAGCAACGTGCCGGTCGGCTTGCCCTCACGCGAAAGATAGAAGTCGGCCTTGAGCTTGCCGGTTACCTTCACGAAGTCCCCTTTGGCTAGCTTGAGGTCCACGTCCCGCATAACCCTCACGGAATACCATGTGGGCTCGCTATCGACGCCGCGCTGGCTCTCGCACAGCCTTAGCTCCCAATATGGCTTACCGGTTGTCTTACTCAATTTTTTCACAGGGTCGCTGCCCACGTTACCGTATGCCTGCATGATGATGTCCTCTGAAGTTGATGTCTCGACGATGCAGTCGCATCCTCTATTCGTATAGGCACCGAGATGTGCTGGCTGAAGGAACTTCACAAGTGCGACGTCGAGTGCCGGTAGCACGGAGTGCTCATCCGTGCCTGCATCGATTCAAAGCCGGTCAGAGTCCACCAAAATGTGAGTTCGAATGGCTATGACGCTCCATTTTTGAGCTGAGAGAGGCGCCCGTCGGCCGAGGCGCGGCGAGTACGAGGAGGGCTACGTGTAGACGCTGGCGCTTATAGGGAGTCGTCTTCCGAAGGAGGCGGCAGTTCTTTGCTCCCGTCGTACTCCTGGACAAGTCGCGCGAACGTACCGTGACGCTTGTGCCTCGTCACGAGCCCCTCGTAGTCGTCCTCAATGGCGAGCTTCACTGCATCGAAAATGTCGCCATATTCTATCCTCATGAATTCCCAGCCATGCTCAGGTATGTGCGGGTACCCAATCCGGAAGGTATCAACAGCTTCGGCGATGCGCTGGATGTATTTGACCGGCGCTTGGTATTCAGCCCAGGTCTTTGGCTCAGGCGGGAATCCGTACTTCGTGAACAGTCGGGCGACCTGTTTTGAGGTTTCGGCATCGAACGCGATACCGTCGTCCTTCGAACTTGTTCCATCGCCATTGACGAGCAGCCGCGTGATGCCAGCGTTACTGATGAACGCGTGCCTAACGTCGACGCCGTGGTCCCGCTTCATGCGGTCCTCGAATTTCTTCCAGAATAGCTGGTCCTTGATGTCGGTGACATTTGATTTTGGCTTGTTCATGGTGGTACCTGTGCGCTAATGGAACAGCGTTATAACGGCATGGTCGGCTATAAGATGAAGGCCTAAAAGAGCCCTCCGGGGATAAGGCCGGAGGGCAGGTGGGCTAGCTAGGCCCGAGGACAACTTCGTCAGAGAATCATGGCACTGGACTACTTTCACAGTACAGCGAAACCCAGCAGCAGGGATTTGCAATATGTATAGCTACTAGTACTGTGAGCTGCGGGAATATTTCAGCAGCGGCGAGGTCGGGCTGGGCCACGGTGGCAAGGCTTCTGGCCGCCGATACGGCAGGTAGTTCTCTTCAAACCATCCGGCAAGCGGCTGCCGGTTGCTTTTGTCCAATCGAACCTTGGGGAGCCAGGTGGGAAGCAACAGTACGATGACGTGACCGACACACACGTCGATTGCGTAGCCGCCAGGCTCTTTTGTTACGGCCGCCCAGACCTCGAACATACCGTCGCCAGCCTCCCGGAAATGTCGAGCGCTGCCGCGCACGAGGGGCACGTCGTTGGCGAGAGCGGCTTTGGCGCGCAGCACGGATTGTGCGCGTAACCAGATGCGTTCGGTTCTCGCCAGCACGACGACGCGGCGCAAGACGGCCTGATTCGGCAGGCGCATACCGACTTGACCGGCGAGCGCTGACAGAGCTGCTTCACGGTCTGCGCCGCGCTTGCTTCTGTCGATTTCGAACCACGTCAGGCCGTCGTCTTCGAAGGCGACGGCGTCGGGACGCAAGGTGCGCGTGCCGTTGGGCAACTCGACGCTCAGGAAGCCCTGAATGGCAGCTTCACCCTCGTCGCGTTGAAGATTGAGGTCTTGTAGCGCCTCACGCTCGGTCATCGCGCGAAGGCCACGTGCTTCGGCCGCGAGAACGATGAAATTCATCCATAGCGTGTGCTCAGGATTTGACATGTCGACGACGCGGCGAGTGGAGGAAACGGCTTCCACCCCTCTGTCATTCAGCCATCTTGCGCCGGCGACGGTTAGACCATACACATGCTGGAATCGGTCGGTTCGGTAACGGCGAATGAGATTCGCTTTCGCGAGACCGCGCATCGCCCGTTGCGCGGCGGTGAGCGCAGCTTTGAACGGCCGCTCCGGAAAGCACGCCACGGCTATATCGATAGCGCGCACTACGCGAAACCGGTCCAGAGTCTCGAGCGCACGGAGCCACACAATTTGTTGAAGTGCGCTCGGGTGAATCTCGGCGGTGAGGCCGCGATTCACCAACCGAGGCTGCGGCTGCACGCCGTCGGTGTCGTGTTCACGAGGGTGCGGGTTTTGTTCCACCTCGGTCGCAACTTGTTCGCCATGGGTATCGTCCATCGGCGCCGTAGATTGATGTTTCATCGCGTGTACATCCGACAAGAAAATGTTTGCGATTCCACTCGTGCAGCGGGGTGTCGTCTGGCGCACGTGTGGCGTTATTCCGTATAGCTACTGCGCCATCAAGGTTCGGTAGCCTGACCACCACGCGCGCCGAAAAAGTTCGGTTCTCTCCAGGCTTCGTTGCCCGGCCGGGTGCGGGCAGAGGGCAACTGTCTCATCCCCTTACCCAGCCTCGCGCGCAGGGGCGCGCGGCATCGACGTATTCGTCGCGACGTCCCTCAAGGCCAATGTGCGTTCGGCCCGGCTCCGCCGGTGCGAACCCCCGCCACCGTCCGCAGGCGTTTGTGCGATGCCACTGTTTTCCCGGAACGCCGGCGCCGATTGCGCAACCGGCATGACGTGCTGACGCTGGCTGCCCCACGCTGCGAAAGCAACTCGACTCTCGCTGCAGCATGGGGACCCCGAGCCAGTCCGCGCGTGCGCTGTCGCGCTCGCGCGTGTTGACAACGAGGACATGCGCTCGGACGGTGGCGGGGGTTCGCACCGGCGAAGCCGGGCACGGTCGCGAGCAACTGCGCTCTCATAGCTGTGCTTGCGGATGGAAACGTGACCCATGCACGCCGGCAAACGTTGCGCCTATGAACGCGGCTGGACGCCGCGCCGTCCGCCGGCTGATGTCGTCGGAAGCGCTGTTCGGTGCCGGCGGGGCGGGCGTTGAAAAAAAACGTACTGAGCAATGCTGAGGGCGCCCTCATGGCTGCGGTTCTGCGGACGTCGGAGGTATTGCTTGATGCTTGACCAGCCGCATGCAGTGCCAAACGCCAAGCTCGACGTTGTGAAACTGCGTCATCGACAGGTTTCTGAAAAAGGCCGGGTCGCCCTCGAACACGGTAAAACGCAGTTTGGCGTTCCGTCCGCTTCGGTAGCCGACTGACGCCTGCTCGCGTTGAACCGTAACCGTGAATCGGTAGTCGTCGTCGACGCGGTAAAGGGAAACTTCGGTGTCGCCGGTGCGGTACGTCGCGATGGCGGTGGGAATGGAGGATTGCATTGTGGATTCCTTGAACATCATTGGTGTTGGTCAAGCTGCGAAAAGAACCATCCGTAGTCCTGCGTGGACACCAATTCCCGGCATTTCGCTTCGCCCAACAGCCGCATGACGGCCGCGAGGGCATAAAAAGGCAGATAGGTTCGGTTGGCGAGCAGCGCCGCACATTCGGTTTCCATGCCGGCGAGGCTATCGCCGGACTCGACGAGCATGCGTACCGCGAGAGCGACTTCATCATCGAGCTCATCGCACGGTTCGCAAAATTCGAGATTGGATTTGCTTATGACATATCCATGCCTTTTGCAGGCGGCGAGATAGTCTTTGATAAAGAGCACGGCAGGAGATGGGCGGGTCGTGGCGGTCATAGCGATGTTTATCTTTGCTTCTACCCCGTATAGCTCTGACGTCGCGCGGATGGGGGATGCAGGAATGCGTAGAGCGATGGCGCGGCGCTCGCGGTTTGGCCTCCGATACGGTGCCCGGTTGTGACGGCCTACGACGTTGAGCCATGCGCGGATGGAGTGTGCGGTGAATGGGTACTCAGCGTGCGCCTTTGCTTTGAGGCGGATTCGGCGGCTACCACGTGGCGATACCGTTCTTCGCCTGGGGCAAGTGCCGTAGAATTAGTGCCAACGCGTTTCGTGAATCAGAATCCATGGACGACACGAAGATTGCGCTGGGCTTTTACGCGGAAAACTACGAGTTGCTTGGCCAATGGCAGCTCAAGCCTGGCAATCGAATTTTTCTCGGTGAGCGGGAGCCGCGCGCGTGTAGGTTCTGCGGCAAATCCAGACCGGAGGCCACATTCAGTCTCAAGGCACACGCAATTCCTGAACTGCTCGGCAACAAGAGTCTTTTCTCCCTGTACGAGTGCGACGAGTGCAATACCTTTTTCGGCTCGGGCATCGAGAACGATTTCGGCAATTGGTCAAAGCCGATGCGCTCGATGCAACGCATCCGGGGAAAGGGGGGCGTACCGACCTTGAAGAGCGACGTGGACGGCTGGCGTATCGAGTGCGATAGCAATCGCCAGTTCAACGTCAACCATGCACGGGGCGATGCGGTGTTTACCGTCAACGAGAAAGAGAAGCGCGTCAGCTTTCTGCTCAATCGCGACCCTCACGTTCCGATAGCCGTCCTTAAGGCGTTTGTGAAAATGGGACTCTCGGTAATGCCTGAGGCTGAACTGCCAAATTTCGCAAAGGCGTTGCAGTGGATTCGCAACCCCGAACACCGGAAAGAGTTTGACTTGCTTGCGCCCGTTCATCGGAGCTTCATCCCGGGGCCATCGTCCCCAGACTTCATCTCGCTCGCACTACTGAAGCGCAGTGGGAGCGACGCAACCCTCCCTTACGCGTTTCTCCTTCTGTCGGCGGCAAACGAAATGTTTCAGGTCATGCTGCCGTCGCCGGAGCGCGACCCGGTGCCAGGTGGTCCTGCGCGCTCAATGCCGCCGTTTCCTGCGGTGCGAACGCCATATGGTCCGGCGGGATGCAACTCGCTCGACCTGAGTGGAACAGAGGTTGTTGTGAACGACAGTGTGTCGGTCGACATGTCGTTTGAACAGGTCATCGCGACCCCGTTGCCCGGCACCGCTGAGGCATCACGAGAGACTGGACCGAGCGACGAGGTCGCCGACGGGCCCGCTGACCCGTGAACGTCAATTTTTCCGTGGCGCCTGCAACTGACACCTCGCCCGGCTCAATGCCGAAGGGGAGATAGGCCGTGACGGTAAGGGAACTGCTTGAGGAACTGGGAGACGCCGACCCGGATGCGGAGGTACGATTCATGGCAGTCGGCGCCGACGACACTGAGAGCGATTCGGTCGACGAGGTCGAATTCCAACACGAACCTTGGACCTTCGAGACAGGCATAGGCTATTCCGTCTGCTATGCAGGCGAGCCTGAACCACGTGGAGAGGACCATGAGAACGTGGAATACCGGCGACTTCCGGTCGTTCTGCTCAAGCCCTGGATACCGCTTGCGTGGCGAGCCAAAGTGAACGTCTTGATGCCCGCTAGGCGGGCGGATTGCCAGGCCGCTGCTGCGCAGCGAAGCGTCTTCCCGGTTCGGAGCGTTCACAGTCTTCCCGAGCAAGACCCGGGTGGGCGGAGCCCATCCCCTGGCCAACACAGGTTTTCCCTGTCGGGACTCCACCCTAAAGCCTTTCCGTGAGGGGCTCCAGCAGGATGTGTAGTCCAGGCTGTACCCTGGAGGACAGAAGGACCCTTCCCCGTGAACTTCCGCCAACTGGGGCGTCACCGTTCAGGAAGACGCCAAGACTGAAGGTTCTCGCGGGCGCAGATTGCGACCGCCTTTTACTTTTTGGGACCTCCTTTTAATTCTTTTAGGGGGTCTCGCTACGCCTTGTGCGACAAGGGTTTCGGCTTGTCGATTCTGGTCAAAAGCGCGTGCTTTCCTGGTCAAAGGCGCGCCAGATACCGGTCAAAGGCGCGGATTTTCTGGTCAAAGGCGCGTGGGCCAGAGGGTTGGTATGCGCAGGACATGAAAACGGCCACTCGAGAGTGACCGTTTTTTCAGTGCCGCCGTCCTTAACCGGCCGACCTCAGCAGACGTAGGCGTTTGACCCGGACCATCTCGGTCCCTGACTTCCCCTCGACCTTCTTGGTTATGTCCCAGTCCAGTAAAAAGCCTAGCCTGACCAACTGACCGAGCGCGGCGGCCATCTTATCCTTGAACGCGTACTTGTCCTTCGAGCGGTCGTTGCAGAGTTCCTTCAGTGTGACCAGCGACATTGGATTCGGAGTCTGATGCGTGGAGTAGAAGAGCATGAGCCATCGAGCCAGGTCGCTTCGGCGTTCGAGTTGTTTCTCGTATTCGCGGTTGATACGAGTGTAGTGGTTCCCTCCGTAGAGCTTGCGCACGTCGTCGTGGAATTTCACGCAATAGCTGCCGTCGTCGAGTACGTCGACGCTGGTAAGCAGTTGGGGGATGTCAAGCTTGCCAAGGCGTGGCACTTTGATGATGACGTGCGCGTCCCGTAGCCGCTCCAGACATGCGTGCAGTTTTTTGCGTGATTTCACGTTGCGGCTCCAGCCCAGGTTCACAAGAAATTGGTTCGGCGTGGCAATGGCGGTGCCCGGTGTGTTGCGCTCGAAGTGCAGGGCCTCGAACAGGACCTGGCGGTCATCCTGCCGCAACTCGGGGCCGTGATAGGTAATGGTGCCACCGTGCGTTGCGTAGACGTTGAAAACGGCATGCGGCACGTACTCGCGCGAAGTGTTCGGGTCGGCAACACCGAAGAGACCGCATCGTACGAATTCGTGTGGGACAACGACAGTAGTTCCCGGATGGTCCGGCGTCAACGGTTCCGGCGTACTCTTGGCAGTCGCCAACTGCACGTCGTCCGCTGCCTGCGCCTTTTCGATTCTCGCAGCTCGTTCCTCCTGAGACTCGAGCCAGTCCGGTGGCTGAGGCGGGTCTTCGAGCGTAAGCAGCCAGGAGGCGGTAGCCGCGCTCTTCGCTCGTTCTGCTGCAATGCTCGCGGCCTGTCGAGGCGCGACACCTTGCGCAACTTGTTCACGATAGTAGGTTTGGCGATAGGCCTTTTCCAGGGAACTGAGTAGCATGAGCGGCTCCTTCAAACAGCGAAAAGCAGCGGCGAGGTAAGCTTGCTGAGCTCGGCAACCATCGCGTATGCGGTAGTTGCTGGCTCGTCGCATTCAGTTACGCGGAAAGTGGCGTACGGGCTAGTATTGTCAACGTTCATTTTTCGTTCTCGGTAAAGGTTCGGTCCGTTCTCAGGCCCACGAGAGCGAATAGTTACCCGCGTGATATTTGAATTGATGCAGAAATGCGTAGAGTCGCAACTGCATCGATGCGCGGTTCTCGGACCCCGACTTTACGCGGTACGTCCGATTGCGACTTATTTGGCCGAAAGCACGTTTTTGCTGCCCACTGGAAAGGATTAATCTTCCGTAGTCGACCAGGCCATCGGCGGCAGCTCTCTTGCACGCGTGCATTCGCAAAGGCATGCCGCGTCCGTTGACCGTCCCTTCGATTTTTGAGGTAGGCGGCTACGCTTTTTCGCTTGGCGGCCGTAAACTAGCCGATGAGGATGGGAAGAGCGAGCCAAGAGTGAGTGACAGTAACGTGGTGAATTTCGCGGCGTTCAAAAAGGACGCCGAGCTGGCGGAGGCCAAGCGCGAGTCAGAGGAGCACTGGGACCGTCCTCTGGAATGGGTGTATCCGGAGTTTCAACCCGGCCCGCACTACCAAGCGTTGTGTTTCAAATTCCATCTGCGCGTCATCAAGGGCCAAGGGCATACCTGGCTCGAGTTTCCAGAGGAGCATGAGAAAGCGCTGGGCTTCTTCACGCTGTTCGGCCTCGACTACAACGAGTACGCGAGCCTGCCGGACCAGGGCGTCTTCGACATTCTGCGGGAGTTGTACTGGGACGCAGCGCTGCATGCCATTCTGTACCTCGAAAATCCCGCGCTGTTCAAGGTTGCCACGGAGCACCTACCGGCGGCTTACCCCCGCTGGGTCAAGGCGGTCGCGTTGCAGCAAGAGCTGGTCGTCAAGCGACTCGCGAAGGAAGGGCTGGCAGCGCTGCTGGAGTCGACGGCGGCACACGCTGCGAAGTTCGAAGGAGTGCCCATGCCGGAGGACCCGGCGCTACAGGTGTCTCGCCTCGGCGACCTGCGCCGTCCGAGGGCTGCCAATGATGCTATCTGGTGGGCAAAGACTGTTCGTGACTGGGGCCTCGAGGCGCGAGTGCCGTATTTCAGCAGCACCGCCATTGGCAATTGGCCCTTTCCGTCCTTCGAGATTGATGAGAACGGCCGCAGCTATATCGCGGACGCCGACCTGCATGAGCAGTTCTCGGCCATCCTTCGAGCGTTTGGCTACGAATATCGTGATAGCGCCCACGACCGCGACCTGCTAGAGCAGCTCTCGGAGGTTGTCGTCGGCTCGCTCGGCCAGTTGGTGCCTGAGAAGCGGATTACAAAAGACCAGTTCGAGCAGCGTTTCGGCGACTGCTCACCCGCGCTCCAGCGCTGGATTAAGGCATGCTGCGCCGGGCGGCGCAATACGATACTGAAGCTGCGCGACCAGGTCTGGCCGGAGCTCCAGGCGTGGGCAAAGAAGAACCCGCCACGCAAAGGGAAAATCACGGCCTGGGGCCGGTTTGATTGAGAACACACTATGAGCAACGTTATTGAATTCAAGAAGAAGCCGGACGCGGCGAGTCGACAAGTTTCGTCGAACGCGCTTCGTGAGGAGCAGTACAAGGCGGGGTACTACAACCTCGAGGTGCTACTCGAATATGAGCCGACGGACACTGGCTACATAGACGAGAATCTAGAAACCTATGAGGCGACGCCGGAAGACCATGCGAAGCTACTTGCGTTTTTCGACGCGTTTGGATTTGACTACGTAACCTATCAGGCCGGGTACAGGACGAACCCCCAGCCATTCGTGCTATGGCAAACGCTAGTTGGGTTCGCTGGGGATGTGCTGATGTGCCGGAAGCAAGCCGGTACGTGGAACATTTTGCGAAACAAGCGCGGCAGCGAACACGCTTCATACGTTGAAGCTGTGGCACGGCAAGATGTGGACGCCATCAAGCGGCACCGACCCTTCGCTGAGGCCAAGTTTCGGGAAGAGATGGCAAAGCGCGACCCGAACGGCAATCTGCCACCTCAGCGCTCGGAGCACCCTCCGGCTGAAGCGACAATGTTCGAGCGGGGAATCCAGAACTTCCGCTGGCAATCGCCGTTCTCGTACACATTTCCGGCATTCGAAAAGACCGGTTCTGGCGAGTACCGACACGAAGCGCACGACGTGTTCGTGACCTACGCGTACGCGTGTGGCTGGTCGTACGCCGATATTGCGCGTGACAAGATGCGACTGGAAGAAGTGGCCAACATCTGCATCGGGACCCTCGGCTACAAGTTCTATCAAATGCAAGTGACCGGCGGCGGGCGCTGGAACAAGGCTCACGCTCAAAAGACGTTCCCGGGCTGCTCTGACAAGCTCTTGAGCTATCTGTCCGCGTGTTACGGCCGGCGCGTTGAGTCTGCCAGGAAGCTGCGCGATGCTGCGTGGCCAGAGCTACAGGACTGGGCCCGGCGTAATCCGTTTGACCGCTCTTTGTTCGGCCGTCGCGGGTGACGCATCTCCTTCGGGCGGGCAGTTACGCTGTTAAAGCCGCACGCAGTGGAGCACTGCGGGTTGCCAGGCGTGCGGTGAATCCCACTTCGTGTACCGCTCATATCGATACGTCGTCACGGCGCGCGGACCCCGATAGCTTGTTTTTGCGGCGGATGAGCAGCCGTCGAAGAGCTTTCCCACATCGATGCAACCAATCCCGTTGCTGGCGGTTCGACGACTTTGACCTCGTCCTTGAGAGGGGTGACGCATCCCGTCTCGGGAACGGGAGTTTTCGGTTTACGACCGGTGCCAAGCGAGCCCAGTGCTGCGGGGTTGGGGCTCGCAATATCGTACGGCTCAACGCATATCAGCTTGACGTCGCCGAATTGGAAGCGGATGGTCGCCTTAAAGAAGTCGCTGCCTTTGATGAACCGAAATCCGAGCGCCTCGTACGCCGCGCGTTCAGTTTTCGTGACCAGTTCAAACGTACGGGGTTCTTTCTCGCCGATGCTCATGGCCCGCATGGTTAGGCGCATGAGTGGTTCCGGCGAGATGCCATTGATGAGGAGCACAAAAACGGTGAGTGCCAGCATCATCGCAGACGTGGCGATGGCCTTCGCCCGCGAATCGCCCCAGCTGCGCCTCGCCAGATACATGCCGGCGGGAAGAAGCGTCGCCGGAAACACGGATGTCCCAACCGCCCAGATTCGCCACCCGTTGCCGGTTAGTCCATACAGCGGGAACAGAATGTCGAATGTCACTAAGGTGCTTAAGGTCAGCACGGCAGCACCGCAAACCCAAAGAGTCCGCTTTATGCTTTTCTGAACGCGCAGCTTTCGGTCGGCGCGTTCGGCGTTGGTAAGCGTCCGTAAGCCGCGCGGACTTTGCCAGGCCAGCAAGAACAGCACGGTTGGAATGAGTAGCGCGAGCAGGATTCCCACAATCCATTTGAGCCAGGCTGGCCATGCCGCATCTGACAGATGAGCGAGCGTTAGAAAGAAGAGGCCAAAGACAACGCCGCTGAAAATCACAAAGCCCGCAGAGCCGTGCGTCGGCCGCTCGGTCTTGCCATAGGTATCTGCTATCTGGGAAGCTATCCACGATGGCGCAACGAAGCTGGCGAGCAGGACGACGCACAGGATGAAGGTTGCTTCGAGCAGCGCGAACAGTCCCGGCGCCGAGGCGACGGCGGGCAGGAACAGGTCGGTTCGATGTATGGTCCGAAGATATGCCAGGATGGCCAGCGCTGGCAGCACAAGCAGGAGCACCGATATCTTGAATATGACGTCGAGCAGGCCGTTAAAAAACGTCAGGCCCGTTTGTAGCGTCCATTCCTGACGTCGCTGCGAGTCTTTCGATTCCGATGTTTGCTGTGTGGATGCTTGCATAGTCTGGACCATTCGCTGGCGTGAACGGAGGAAACATTGCGTCTGTGGCCTACTGTAGCGAGCGACAGTGCGTAGTCCACAGTGTGGATGGTGGTAGGTTAAAACGTAAAAGACGACGACCTGGTTGACGGCAGGTCACCCTTCGCTGGCCAGTGCCAATATGCGGCGCCGTCGAGGGACCGAATGGCGGATTGAGTTTCTGTACCGGCAGGTAGATAGCCGAGTCGAGGACGGGACGAGTCGGCTGGGAGCGGAATTGCAACTGACCGACTCCGGGAGGCCCAGAAAGGAAAGGCTGAAAAAACAATACCGACTACTGCCAGAATCGCGGTAGTCGGTATCGTGGTCCCCGCTGACGCGGGGCGGGTACTGCAAGCCACCTATTCGGTGGTTAGCGCCGTCGTCCAAGACTGGACTCGAGCTATCCCCGCTGACGCGGGGCGGGTACTGCAAGCCACCTATTCGGTGGTTAGCGCCGTCGTCCAAGACTGGACTCGAGCTATCCCCGCTGACGCGGGGCGGGTACTGCAAGCCACCTATTCGGTGGTTAGCGCCGTCGTCCAAGACTGGACTCGAGCTATCCCCGCTGACGCGGGGCGGGTACTGCAAGCCACCTATTCGGTGGTTAGCGCCGTCGTCCAAGACTGGACTCGAGCTATCCCCGCTGACGCGGGGCGGGTACTGCAAGCCACCTATTCGGTGGTTAGCGCCGTCGTCCAAGACTGGACTCGAGCTATCCCCGCTGACGCGGGGCGGGTACTGCAAGCCACCTATTCGGTGGTTAGCGCCGTCGTCCAAGACTGGACTCGAGCTATCCCCGCTGACGCGGGGCGGGTACTACAAGCCACCTATTCGGTGGTTAATGCCGTCGTCCAAGACTGGACTCGAGCTATCCCCGCTGACGCGGGGCGGGTACTGCAAGCCACCTATTCGGTGGTTAGCGCCGTCGTCCAAGACTGGACTCAAGCTATCCCCGCTGACGCGGGGCGGGTACTACAAGCCACCTATTCGGTGGTTAATGCCGTCGTCCAAGACTGGACTCGAGCTATCCCCGCTGACGCGGGGCGGGTACTGCAAGCCACCTATTCGGTGGTTAGCGCCGTCGTCCAAGACTGGACTCAAGCTATCCCCGCTGACGCGGGGCGGGTACTACAAGCCACCTATTCGGTGGTTAATGCCGTCGTCCAAGACTGGACTCGAGCTATCCCCGCTGACGCGGGGCGGGTACTGCAAGCCACCTATTCGGTGGTTAGCGCCGTCGTCCAAGACTGGACTCAAGCTATCCCCGCTGACGCGGGGCGGGTACTACAAGCCACCTATTCGGTGGTTAATGCCGTCGTCCAAGACTGGACTCGAGCTATCCCCGCTGACGCGGGGCGGGTACTGCAAGCCACCTATTCGGTGGTTAGCGCCGTCGTCCAAGACTGGACTCAAGCTATCCCCGCTGACGCGGGGCGGGTACTACAAGCCACCTATTCGGTGGTTAATGCCGTCGTCCAAGACTGGACTCGAGCTATCCCCGCTGACGCGGGGCGGGTACTGCAAGCCACCTATTCGGTGGTTAGCGCCGTCGTCCAAGACTGGACTCAAGCTATCCCCGCTGACGCGGGGCGGGTACTACAAGCCACCTATTCGGTGGTTAATGCCGTCGTCCAAGACTGGACTCGAGCTATCCCCGCTGACGCGGGGCGGGTACTGCAAGCCACCTATTCGGTGGTTAATGCCGTCGTCCAAGACTGGACTCGAGCTATCCCCGCTGACGCGGGGCGGGTACTGCAAGCCACCTATTCGGCGGAACAGACTGAGAAACTTCTCGGAACTCGATTACTGCGTCTGAGTCATTTCGTCAGCGAGTTCGCAGTGTAGCGAATCGGTTTTGTAATTGCAATATGTATTTTTCTCTTCTGCGAAGATTTAAATCTTTAAACGCGAGTGGTGCTGATGATGGTGAAATTGGTGTCGCGGTATAAAAAGGACCATTCCTTTTTAGTAGGCGTCAGTAATGCCGGCATGTGAATTATAAGTGGAAGAGAAGGAATTAGCAAAAGCACGGGCGGACAAACGGCAGCAGGCGGGCTACGCTCGCCTTCGGCATTGTGCCAGGGCAAGAATGCGGAGGAAGGATGACGCGGAGGATTACCCCGTTCGTAAAAGCAACAAGGGAACTGACCGTAGCGGAGCTATTCGACTTCGAGGACGCGTACATACTGTGGAAAAGCGCGCCCGAGGCTACTGAAGCTGTTCGCGGCGTGCTCGTGGCGAATCTCTTCCTCAAGGCGCGGGGCGAATATCTGCTTGACCTGGCGGAACACGTGCGCAGTGAGGGGAATGAGGCGGCGGCGCACGTGGAAGGGCAACTCGCGCTTCTACGTATCGCCAAGGGAAGACCGCGCAAAAGATAGAGGCTTGGAGGGCGTTCTCGGAGCGCCGAAGCGGTGCCGTCGACCGCCAGGCCATACTTTGGCTTTTTGCCGTAGTCGGGAGCTTCAGTTGCCCGTTGTCATGCTTGCGCCAATGCGGATGGCTCAGCGTCAGTAGCAAACGCCAGCTGCGCGACCGGGCATCATCATTTGGCAACACTCTTCCCGCCAGGAGCGACAAAGCCTCCCTCGGATAATGCCATAGCAGACTTGCCGCTGTTGTCTCGCTCCATACACGCCGCGACATCGTGATTTATTTCGTGCGGCTAGAAAAAAGAAGTCCTTTTTAGGGCGTTAAAAAGGATAAGTGTTTTTTAGCGCTGCTTTGGTGCTAAAGATTTAAATGTTGACATCTGTTGATTCAAAACCGTAGAGTGATGCTGTCATCGGGGATGAGGGCAAATGAGAAAAAAACTGACAGTTATCATCGTTGTATTGTATGTGCTGCTCGCCTGCGAGCTCCTACTGTGGATAGCATTCGGCGCGCCACCGCTGCGATGGCATACGTGGTACTTGGTTATCGTGCCGCTCGGTGCATTGGTTTTCTGGCCGGCAAAACGGGGAGAATAACTATGGCAAATGTCTTGATACTCGATGCGTTTCGGGCGCAGCGAGTCACAGAAAAATTGCACGGGAAGTCGTTCGCGTTTCTCGATACTAACGAGAGGTACGCCGCCCTGCGAGCGGAGCACGCCGATATGCAGGCGCGCGCAGCCCGATTTTCGGTGACGGACGCACCGAGCTTTCTCAAATCCTCTGTGCTCGAGCCTTTGCGAAACCAGCGCGTACGAGGCAAAGCGGTTCAGCAAGTTGTCGCAGAACGCATGCACGACGCCGAGCGTTTGCCAGCGTATCTATCGGACGGCTTGGCACGTCACGGTCTGAAGCTTACAACGCAGTCGACGTACAAGCACCGGCAGCCCGGTGTGCTCGTCGACTTGCGCTGTGGCGGGGCGGTTGAGCGTCTGTACGTCGCCGAAGGTTTCTCTCTGGCTTGGCGAGACATGGTGATAGCGGACGCCGACGCGCTTATCGTCGACCCGACTGACCCGAGGCTCACGCCATCCGGCCGCTTCTATGCGTTCGCGTTCTATCGCGTCTGATGGCTCCGGGCATCCAGGCGCCGCAATTCACGGGTATCGAGGTCAGTGATGACAGAAACGAATCTCAGGGGAGCAAAAGTGAATAGTGTGCTCACGGGGACGGTCGGAGTCCAACCTGTGTCAACAGCGCGGTTGACGCTGGATGAGCTCGAAGACTATTACGGAATGACGGGGGTACTAAGGGAGTACGGACTTCTGCTCAAGGATGACATGAAACTGCTCGAGGCTATGGTTCGCCGCCACGAGTGCTTGCGTACGCTTATTCCATACGCCGTTAGCCCCGACGCCAAAGACCGGGCGTTTGCTACGAAGAACATCTCACTCCTGCGCGCGGCGATAGAGCTTGCCGACGAGGAGGAGCACTTGAACGTGCAGCGGGACGATTGCAGTTCTGTCGAAAGCAACTGAAGAAAAAGGAGAACGGCATGAATGCTGCGTCTATGGAAATGGCACGCGTGTGCTTGCTTGGCGGTGACTGGGAGGGGCATCGTGTTGAGAGTTTCCTTGAGCGTTTCACGGGAACTCGCGAGTACGCCGAGGATTTTGACGAGTTCGATTTCCTGATTTCGGACGTCGTCAATGCCTTTCCCTACATTCACTACGACCCCGACACTAAGAGGATTGTGAAGGTCACAAATGACCCATTGCTCTATGCAGCCGACGCGGAATGCCTCATGTACCAGATTGTGGGACTCGACGTCGTGAAGATGCGGATGCCGGACGACGACACGCTGTACGAGTGGTATCAGGCGTACGCGGGGATTTGCGCCGGACACACGATGTCGGTAACAGCATGGGGTAACCACGTCTGAGCGACCGATACCGGGCGGAGCATGCGACGCGTAAGCCGCCCGCTTCCTATATGAGAAGAACCTGACCAAAGGAGAATGAATGAAAACTGCTTCGATTGCGCTGACTCGCGCCTGTGTTATTGGCGGCGATTGGAATGGGCAGCATGTAGATGGCTACAATGAGTTTCGTGACTCCGAAACCTATCGCGACTTCGATACGTTTTGGAGCGGCCCCCTGAAAGTCCGGACACAGTCTCCCACTTACAATAGCGGGTAGGCATACGACTGTGTTTTTGAAGCGCCCCGGATTTTGTGGAGGCTCCAACTCTTGAGAGAATGGAGCTATGAACAAGCCGAACAAATTTTCCGCTGAAGTCCGTGAACGTGCTGTGCGCATGGTGCGCGAGCATCGCGACGAGTA
>NZ_PNYA01000048.1 GCF_002879885.1 Trinickia dabaoshanensis | reverse complement strand
GCATGCAGCACGCCGCCGCGAGCGCGAATCAACTGCTGGCCCAGCAGTACACCCGCGTGCTCGATACGTTCTTCGATTCCAACGACGAGGGGCTGTTGGCCGCGCGCACGGTCGAGGTCGAGCTCGATGCGGAGCACACGATGCCGGTGCCGCTCGTGGCGCTAGCGACGCCGCGCGGGCTGGCGCTCGAGAAGATGGTCGTGCATTTGACCGTGCGCGGCGATTTCGCCGAGGCCATGCCGATCAACGGCGGCGATCACCGGGCCCGCTTTCACGTCACGCTGGCGCCGCCCTCCAAGCGTACAGGCGAGAGCGCGGGACGCGAACGCGACACGGAGCACATCGACATAGAAATGCATTTCGCCGCGCTCGATCCGCCCGACGCGATCATGCGCGTCATCGACGAGTACACGCACCGGCTCGTCCCGCGTCCGAAGCGGGGCGAGCCGGCCGACGAGGAGAAAACCCATGCTTGAACATCCCGAACGCACGGGCCAGGACGGCATCGAGCTCATCAAACACTTCGAAGGCCTGCGTCTTCGCCGCTATCTGGACGCCGTCGGCAAGCCCACGATCGGTTACGGGCATTTGATTTTGCCCCATGAAAAGTTCGATGCCCCGCTGACGGCGGGCGCTGCCGAAGCGTTGCTGAAAAAGGATTTGCGCAGCCATGAACTCGCCCTGCGCAAGCTCGTGCGTGTCGCGCTCACGCAGCAGCAATTCGATGCGCTGATGGGCTTCGTCTTCAATCTCGGCCCCGGCCGATTGCGATCGTCGACCTTGCTGCGCTGCTTGAACGCGGGCCAATTCGAGCGCGCCGCGGACCAATTCCTCGTCTGGAACAAGGCGGGCGGCAAGCCGCTTGCCGGTCTCACGAAGCGCCGCCAAGCCGAACGCGATCTGTTTCGCTCGTAACCCCGAATCGATTCCTACCCACGGAGTGATCCCATGGATGCACAAGCCAACCCGCGCGCGAACCGAATCGCGCCCTCGCCCTTTGTGGCCGCCGCACTGATCGGCGCGCTGGCCGGCGCCGCGCGCGCCGAGCCGCCGCCCACGTGCCGCGCCGAAGTCGATCGAATCGCGCAGACGCTGCTGGCCGAGCGCCGGCCGCAGCTCTGCCCGGCTTGCGCGGTGCGGCTCGCCGCGACGCTCGAGAGCATGTATGGACAGCGCAGGCTACCGCCGTCGCTCTACTTGTCGGCCGACGCCGCCAACTGGGACGACCCTCAAACGCGCCCGGTCATGTTCTTCGGCAAGAGCCGGGCCGGCATCGCCGATGGCGATCGCTTGGCCGCCGATATCGATAGCGGATACGGCCCGCGCGGCGCCTTACGCCTTATCTACACTCCGGCCAATGAGCCGATTGCGATCGCTACGGCGGATAAAAAGACGTTCGTCCCGCTCACCTATTGCGCGGCATCGCCGCGATGAATCGTCATGCGTTCCGGGCGTCGCGTCATCGTACGCAAGTACTAGGCATACGGGTGTGTCATCCGCCCTATATGACGAAGCCCACCGCGCCCGTACGCTATCGACATCGAAACCGGAAATGAAAAATCAATTAGATAGGATACCTAAATGAAATCACTCTCCGCTCACCGCCATCAACCGTCGCCGCTGTCATATCCTTTGAGCGGTTCGGCACGCCTTGAAGCGGTCCGCCGCTTGCACGCCGCCGACAGCGCGCGCGCTTGCACGGCCAAGACGATACGCCGCATCGCATGCGCCGCGGCGATCGGCTTCGCGCTCGTCGCGCTCGTATCGAAGGCGGCACTCGCGCAAGATTCGGCATCGGCCGCGGCGCCGCTCCAAGGCCGTGGCGCCGACCTGTCGCGCACTTCCGTCTCGGGACTGTCGTCCGGCGCGTTCATGGCCGCCCAGCTCGACGTGGCCTACTCGAGCAAGTTGATCGGTGCGGGCATCGTCGCGGGGGGCGAGTTCTACTGCGCCGGCGCGGCCGGCGTCACACCGCTCTCGCTGGCCGCGGTGACCTCGTGCATGCAACCGCTCGGGCCCGCGCCGAAAGCCGAGGTCGCCTACAAGGATGCGCGAGCGTTCGCGGCCCAAGGTCTCATCGACGATACGGCCCATCTCCAGCGGCAAAGAATCTATCTGTTTAGCGGAGCGAAGGACACGGTCGTGTTCACGAAGGTCGTCGATCAAGCCGCGCGGTTTTTCACGCTGGCGGGCGTGCGCGAGCAGAACCTCGAGTACCGGAAACTGCCGGACGCGGGCCATGCACTGTTGACCGACCAGGCGGATGACATCGCATGCGACTCCAATAAGACGCCGTTCATCAACAACTGCGGTATCGAGCAGTCGCATGAAATCCTGAAGTGGATTTACGGCGGCCCCGGCAAGCAACTGAATGCCCCGGCCCCGAAGGCGACGGGCGCCCTGCTCGCCTTCGATCAAACCGAGTTCGATCGCGACCACCGCGCCTCGCTTGCGCAAACCGGCTACGTCTACGTGCCCCAAAGCTGCGAGGCCGCCGGCTGCGCGGTGCATGTCGTCTTTCACGGTTGCCTGCAAAACGTCCACAAGGTCGGCATGAAATTCGTCAGAGACACCGGCTACAACACGTTCGCCGACACCAACCGGATCATCGTGCTCTATCCGCAGATCGCATCCGCCGATCGCGGCTCGCCGAGTAACCCGCTCGAATGTTGGGACTTTTGGGGCTATACGAGCGACGACGCGAGCCACCCGGACTTCTTCACGCATGAAGCGCCGCAAATGGCGGCGGTCATGAAGATGATCGAGCGTCTGCACGCCTCGCCCGCCACGTCCACTCGATAAGGAGCAGCCATGCTTACCGCCGTCATCGCGCAATGGGAGAGCGCGCAAAAAACCGCGCTCGACTTGGCCGAAAAGCTCGCCTCGGAAACGCATGCCTCGCTGCAAACGGCCGGCGTCGTGCCGAATGCCAACGTTCTGAAAAACCTGACGAAGACCGCGCTGAACATGAGCCGCCACTATGCCGATGCGATGCAATCGGCGCTCGACGACGGCTGGCGCAAACAACGCGACCAACTGCAGCTAAAGGGCGCGGCCGAATCGATCAAAGCCCTCGCCGAAATCCATGCCGACTTGGCATCCCGCATGACCCAAGGCCAAACGCAACATGCGAGCGCGCTCACGAGCGCCATGGCGCAGTATTTCGAAGGCCTAGAGCGTTGCCGCAACCTGCAGGACGTGTCGATGCTTGCCGCGAAGTTGCTCGGCGATGTGCACAGCCAAGCGAGCGCCTACGGCGCCCATCTGTCCTCGCTGGCTGTGGGCGTACCGGCCGCGCTCGTGCAGTGGGCGGAAACCCAACTCGATAGCGACGACGATACGGCGGGGGCCGCATGAACATCGCACTGCGCTTCATCAATCGCTCGAACGATTGCGGCAACAGCGAGGTGGTGCTCTTTCAACGCGACGTCATCCCCGAGTTCAGCGAATTTGCGATCGCTTGGCGCGTGATCCGATATTGCGGGCGCGATTGCATCCATCCGTTCACTTACTCCACCGATGTCGAAATCGCACTGGGCGACGATCACGGCAACTTCTCGCCGCGCGTCCCCGCCTCCAACGGGACGCGCTTGACGGTCGCCGCGCATCCCAGTGGGCGGCCGCGTCTCGCAAGCTCGCCCGAGGGGACGGTTCATAGCGACATCGAAGTCGTCAATCAATTGGGGCGCGGCGCGGTCAACGTCAACGCGTTCGTCGCGGGCCGCCTGATCGCGGCGAAATCGGCCGTCGCGCCGGGGCAAAAAGCCGTCTTCCGTTTCGCGCCGATGCTCTGGATCGGCGTCGGCTCGCAAATCGAGGAAGGCCGAGCGCTCGCGTCGGCCGTGATTTCCAGTGCGAATACGCCGCTCGAGCTCGGCACGATCGCCTCGGCCGACATCGTGATGACGGGCGGGGGCGGCGGGGAAAACGCGCGCGCCTTCCAGTTCGAACTCGAAAACGTCTTGCGTCTGTAGTACCTGCGCGAACGTCGCATTCGCTTTCTCCGATAGTCGATTCGGTTTCGACGACCCGCTCCTGCGCGGGCCGGCGGTTAGGTACGCGGCAAACCGATTGCCGCTATTCCATGAGGAGCTGTAGATGGACATTCAATTGAACTTCGTCAATCGCTCGAACGACGCCAACAATTCGAGCATCGTCATTTTCCAAAAAAACGTGTCGACCGATTTCGACGAGTTGCACGTGGCTTGGAAAGTCATTCGCAATTGCGGCCAGGGCGACAACCATCCGTTCCGTTTCCCGATCGCCATGGCCGTCAGCACGAGCGATAGCTATGGAAACTACATGCCGCAGCAAGACGCGACGAACGGCCAAGTGTTCCAGGTCGTGCGCGCACCGTCCGGGGACGTCTTGCAGCTCGCTTCGCAACCGGGCTCCAGTAAAGAGGTCCAGGTTCGCAACGATCTGCCGCAAGGCGCGGTAGGCGCGACGATCTATAAGGACGGCACGCCGCTCGCGATCAAAACGTCGATCGCGCCCGGGCAAAAGGCCGTGTTCGAGTTCAAGCCCACGATTTGGATCGGCGTGGCGTCGCAAGTCGAACAGGGAAAGGTCATGAACTCGGCCGTGATGTCGGACATCAACACGGAGGTCTCCCTACTCGGCATCAAGAGCGCGGACATCGTCATGACCGGCGGCGGCCCCGGCCCTTCGTCGCTGCCGTTCGCTTTCCGGCTCGAAAACGTGGTGATGGCCTAACGTGCCATGCATTCGGCGGCACGCTAGACGAGCCGCTCGACCTACATCGACCAACAATCAATAGGCAGGGTTAGCGATGGACATCAAACTCAATTTCATCAACTTGTCGAACGACGTCAACAACTCGCAAGTCGTCATCTTTCAAAAGAACGTCTCGACGGACTTCGACGAATTGGCCGTGGCATGGAAAGTGATTTCGAACTGCGGCCGCGGTGCGAACCATCCGTTCATGTTTCCGATGGCGACGACGGTGACGGCCAGCGATTCGGACGGCAATTACATGCCGCAAAAGGCGGCGCAAACCGGCCAGCTTTTCGCGGTCACCCGTTCGCATTCCGGCAACGTGCTCGCCGCCGCGGGCGGCGCCACGACCTCGCGCGAAGTTCAGGTGCGCAACGACCTCGGCGCCGGGGCCATCAACGCGTCGATCTTCAAAGACGGGCGGCTGCTGTCGACGAAGACGGGTATCGCCCCAGGGCAAAAGGCCGTCTTCGAGTTCAAGCCCACGCTGTGGATCGGCACGGCCTCGCAAGTCGAGGAAGGCAGGCTCATGAATTCCGCCGTGCTCTCCGATATCAATACCGAGATTACCTTGCTCGGCATTGCCAGCGCCGACATCGTGATGACCGGCGGCGGCGGCGGCACCGCAGCCGTACCCTATCGATTCGAGCTGACGAACATCGTAATGGGCTAGGCGCCGCCGCGACGTCCGCCTATGTTCCGGCCCGCCGCCGCCGCGAGCGGGCCCTTGGACTAGGTACTTACCACGCTGTCATGCTCGCATTGCGTCGACTACCATTCGTCACATCAATGGCCAAGGACAAGCACACGGGGGGCGCTCGACAGCGCCGGCGAGGAGCGGTGCGGCCTTCGCGAATGATGAAAAGGATCACGATAAGCGCTGGGCGGTACGCCCGCGCACATTCGCGGCGTGGCGGGGAGCACGACAATGCGCGTACATGTAACGGCCGGAATCGGATCGGCCGTTCCGACGTCGATTCATGGTCGTGTGCGTCAATGGCGCCAGCACAAAACGAAAAAGAGCGAGCGGGGATGCCGGCTGGATACTCGGCACGTATGCGGACGCGCGCTCGGTCGGTGCGGGCAGCGCATCGCGCGGCGCGACGAGCGATTCAGCCGGTTTCGCAACGCCACGCGTTGCGTCAGCGCCTAACGGGGAGGCGTGACATGGACATCATCGAATTGGCCCGCCAAGCGGGCCTGCAAGTGCTGCTCGATGCGCGCATCGGCAGCCAGACCTACCACAGCGTATGCGGTTCGCTACCGGCCTTGCAGCGCTTCGCGGAAGCCATCGAGGCGCAGGCACGCGAACGCTCGCCGCAGCCGCGCGCCGCACCCCGGCCCCGCCCCAGATCGCCGCATCACGGCGCAAGACGCCTTCGCAAAGGCGCGCCCCGACCCGAGACGGCGCCTTGCACACCGCGCGAGCTTACCGGCCGCCGGCCCCGGCCGGCACCACGGAGCGCGAGCGCCGTTTAGCGGCATGCCCGAGCCACATCACCAAAAGCCAGACGGGCACGAGCCAGACCGACACGGACAGCCCCGGCGTGAACGCCAAGATCCCGAGGACCATCGCCATGAACGCGAGGCAGACCCAATTGGCAACGGGATAGGCGAACGACTTGAACACGAGTTGCTGCCCCGCCGCCACCATCGCCTTACGCGCCTTCAGATGCGTGAGGCTGATCAGGGCCCAGTTGATCACGAGCGCCGCGACGACGAGCGACATCAGTATGTCGAGCGCACGCGCGGGCATCAGGTAGTCCACGATGACGCATGCGAACGTAGCGACCGCGGATAGACCGATCGCGACGTACGGCACGCCGCGGCGATCGACCTTGAGCAGCGCGCGCGGTGCATTGCCTTGTTCGGCCAAGCCATAGAGCATTCGGCTGTTCGCATAGACGGAGCTGTTGTAGACGGACAGCGCCGCCGTCAAGACGACGACATTGAGTACGTTGGCCGTGATGCCGGAGCCGATCTGCGAAAAGATCATGACGAAGGGACTGCCGCCTTGGGCAACTTCGTTCCAGGGATGCAGCGCGAGCAGAACGACGAGCGAGCCGATATAGAAAATCAAGATCCGATAAAGCACTTGATTGACCGCTTTCGGAATCGTGCGGCCCGGATCGTCGGCTTCAGCGGCGGTAATCCCGATGAGTTCGAGCCCGCCGAACGAAAACATAATGACGGCAAGCGTCATGAACAGGCCATTGAAGCCGTGGGGGAAGAATCCGCCATAGCGCCACAAATTCGTGATCGACGCCTGCGGCCCTCCTCGCCCGGTTTCCAACAAATAGGCGCCGAACACGATCATGCCGATGACGGCTACGACCTTGATGATCGCGAACCAAAACTCGGTCTCTCCGTACGCTTTGACGTTGGCCAAGTTGACCGCGTTGATGGCAACGAAGCAGACGAGCGCCGACACCCACGTGGGGACCGCGGGCCACCAGAAGTGCACATAAGTGCCGACGGCCGTGAGCTCCGCCATGCTGACGAGCACATAGAGCACCCAATAATTCCAGCCGGAGAGAAAGCCCGCGAAATCGCCCCAATATTTGTAAGCGAAGTGACTGAACGAGCCGGCCACGGGCTCTTGCGCCACCATTTCGCCGAGTTGACGCATGATCATGAAGGCAATGAAGCCGCCGATCGCGTAACCGAGAATCATTGAAGGGCCGGCCGCCTTCAAGACGCTAGCCGAGCCGAGAAAAAGCCCGGTGCCGATCGCGCCGCCGAGCGCGATCAATTGGATATGACGATTCTTCAGCCCGCGGTGTAAGCCTTCGTGCTCGGTGGGACGCGTCAAAGAGACCTCCTCTCTGGGTGGGAATTGGCCCGGCCAACTCGTGATCGGCCGGGCAAAACCCATCATTTTAGCTAGCCGATGATCCCCCTCCAATTAAGGTCAACCCGCACCGGGCGTCCGGCAACGCGCGCGCCTACTCGGATTCGAGATGCGCGCCGTTGCGCAGGAGCAAGAGCGGAACGGTCGTATCGTGCAGCAACGATTCCGCCACGCTGCCGGCAAATAGCCGCCGCATCCCGCTGCGCCCATGCGAATACATGACGACGAGATCGGCATCGAATTCATCGATCGCGCGCGTGAGCACGGCCGCCAGGTTCTCGCCGTAGGCATCGATGGCCCGCACAGTGCCGGCCACTCCGAATGGCACCATGCGCTCGCGCGCCTCGGCCAGGACGGTGGTGGCGGTATCGCTCGACGTATCGCGTATTTGCACCTGTTCGACGAATCCCGCTGCGACGTCCACGACCTGCGTCGGATGTTGCAGGACGTACACCGCTTGCAGTTGGGCGCCGCAAAGCCGTGCGAGCTTGAGCGCTTCGTCGAGCGCCAACTGCGCGCCTTCGCTACCGTCGACGGGGACTAAGATTCGTTGGTACATGCGGTCCTCCTGGTTGGGCGCCGGCCACTCGGTCGTGTGGCGGCTGCTTGCGAACCGTTCGAGATCCGAAGGCGTCTCGCAACGAGATACCGCTCGGATCCACTGTCGAGACTAGGAGTGAGCCGACTCCTGCGCAGCCGGTGTCCCGAGAATGCGTTCCGATAGGCCGGCATCGTAGCTCGAGTGCACATGCACCCGCTTCTTATCGGGGAACGCGTAAGCGTAAGCCTTGCGCAACGCTAGCGAGGCCTCGTGAAACCCCGATAAGATCAGCTTTTGCTTGTTCGGATAGATTGCGATATCGCCGACCGCGAATACCCCCGGCAGCGATGTTTCGTAGTACGAAGTATCGACGGCGACACGCCCGGCCCGGACGTCGAGGCCCCATTGCGCAATCGGGCCGAGATCGGCCACGAGGCCATAGAGCGCGATCAGATGGTCCGCCTCGATCGTCACGCTTGCCTCGAGCGTCTTGACCTCGATCGAGCGCAGTACATCGTGCGGGGCATTGAGCGTCGCGAGCGCCCCGATCACGAGATCGATCTGACCGTCGGCCACTGCGCGCTTGAGCTCTTGCACCGTTGCGTCGGCCGCGCGAAACGCATTGCGCCGATGCACGAGCGTGACATGCTTCGCTTGGCCGCGCAGCGCCAGGGCCCAGTCGAGCGCGGAATCGCCGCCGCCTGCCACGACGACTCGCTGATCGGCGAACATCGCTCGCTTGCGCACGGCATAGTGAACGTGCCGCCCTTCCAGCGTCTGCGCCTCGGGCAAGCCCACGCGCTGCGGCACGAACGCGCCGTTGCCGGCCGATAACAGCACCGAGGCCGTATCGAACACGAGGCCGCCATCGGTACTGACGCGCCAGCGCTGCGTCGATTCGACGCGCTCGAGCTGCATGACGCGATGCCCGAGATGAATGGGGGGCGCGAACGGTTTGCATTGCTCCGTGAGACGATCGATCAGTTGCCGAGCGGTACACACGGGGATGGCCGGGATATCGAAGATCGGCTTGTCGGGATACAACTCGATGCACTGGCCGCCCACCTGCTCGAGCGCGTCCACGATATGGCACGACAAGCCGACGACGCCGGCCTCGAAGGCCGCGAACAGCCCAACCGGTCCCGCGCCGATGATGACGACGTCGGTGCGAAGTACCCCGTCTTTGCCCGGTGCCGCTGCTTCACTCATATCCGCTCCCTCGCTGATGAAATCGATGGCCATAGGTCATGGCCGACGCATCGCGCGTGCACGGCACGGGTAGCGCCTCACGCTCAACGAGATCAAGTATAGGGAGAACCCCGGGCGGGCGCGGCAGTGGCCCGCCGGCGAGTAGGGAGAAGCATTGCGGAGGCGAGGCGAACGAGACCGCGCAAAGAAAAACCCCACGTTCCGGAAAACGTGGGGTTCATTCGCGGTGTCCGGCGCCGCGGCCGCGGCGCCGTTCTTGCGATTAGACCGAAACTGCCGGCTTAGAAGCGGTGACGCAGGCCAACCGTAGCTGCCGTTTGGTTGTCCGACGTCGACACGCCGCTGAACGTGCCGTTGTAGATCGCAGCGACACCGCCCGTACCGTTGGCGTGCTGGTAAGCCACTTGAGCGTAGACGTCCGTGCGCTTCGACAGTGCGTAGTCGGCTTGCACGCCAACTTGGTGGTAGCGTTGCGACGCTTCCGCACCGAAGATCGACTCGTTCTGATCCGTGAACGTGTATGCAACGCCCAGACCCAGAGCCGGCGTCAGGTTGTACTTCGCGTTGATTTCATAGTTGTTCTGGTGGATCGACAGCGGGATTTGGCCGTTGTCGAGGCGTGCTTGCGTCCACACTGCGCCAACTTGCGCCGGGCCGAACGCGTAGTTCGCGCCGACACCGTACGTGCGTTGACGGAAGTTACCGATCGACGTCACTGCACCGTTCGTCAGGCCGCCAACGAAGCCGCCTGCGAATGCACCGAGGGCCGAGCCGTCCGACGCGCCGCTGTTGCCGGCGAGCGGGTTGTTTTGCTGAGCATACGCAGCGCCGACACGCAGACCTTGGTACTGATAAGCCGCGCCGATGCTGTATTCACGGTTGTTCGCGAATGCGCCGGCTTGGTTCGAGAAGCCGTACGTGCCGCCGAACGTGAAGCCAGCGTAGTTCGTGCTCGTGAACTTGATCGAGTTGTTAACCGACGTGCCGTAGTTCGAGTTCAGGTTGTCGAGGTTCGCGAAGTGAGCGAACGACGTACCGCCCCAGCTACCCGTTGCGCTCAGCGGAGCCAGGAAGTCTTGTTCGGCGTCATATTGCTTGCCGAGCGTGACCGTGCCGTAGTTGCTCGACAGGCCAACGTACGATTGACGGTTGAACTCGCTGCCGCTGTTTGCGTAACGGCCGTTGTTCAGGTTGAAACCGCTTTCCAGGTTGAAGATTGCCTTCAGACCGTTGCCCAGGTCTTCCGAACCGCGCAGGCCGAAACGGGTTTGATCGATGCCGCCCGACGTTTGTTGCCAGTTCGACTTGCCACCCGCGTTGCTCGTGTACGTGATGCCAGCATCGATCACGCCGTAGAGCGTGACGCTGCTTTGTGCGTGTGCTGCGACTGCGAAAGAGGCGGAAACCGCTGCGACGACCAGGGTTTTTTTCATTTGAGAAGTCCCTTTTATAAAACTGGCTCTCTGCCAGACTTCGGAATGGACAGATCGAACCTCGATGCCGCTTCTTAGCAGCTACGCGATCTGAACAATTGACCTGTCCGATGAGCGCCGAGTCTACGTGTCGACCCTAGGTAGGGTATACGCGGAACACACAACACATTCTTGCTCGATCTGGAACAATCCACTTGGTGAAAACCCCTACCTCATTGTTTTTGAACGGATTTGTTTTGTGGTAGAGGGTCGATGCGAGTCCACGGGTGACGAACGTTTTCGCTTCGAATCAGTTGCAAAATCGCAACGTTTTTCATATGGCGGTCACGAGCCGCAGGCACGCGCAGCGCCAGGGACGCTTGGCAACGAGGCCGCCGAGCGCGTTTTTTCGGACGATCTCCCGTTGGTTGCGAGCTGCCGTCCGTCGACAAATCGGTGCGCTCAGGGGGCTTCGACGCTTCGACGCGAAACGGAGGCACGAACCGCTATTTTTGCCGAATGCGCACAAATCGGACACTGCCCAGTTCTGGGAGGATCGGTGCAACAAAAGCGAGGGGAGTAGGCAAAAAGACGGCCCGTCGGCGAGAAGCCGAACGGGCCTAGGAGGGTTGGCCTCGAGATAGCCAAGGCCGACTATACCTAAACGAAATGCCGTCCGGGGGATTTCGTAACGAACGGTAAGACATTTTTCACCACCCCCGGCTCGACGGCGCGGCGGATTTACCGCCTGAAGATACTGTGCTCCGGTTGAACGGGCTTTTTTTCGACGGCCTGCAGGCGCCATACGCCGTCGGTACGGCCGACCGATCCGGTGGACCACTGTGCTCCGCCCTGCGCTGCCGTCGGGTAATCGCGCTCGACATGCAAGCCGCGCAACGTGCAAAGGGGTTGTTCCGCCGTCGGCGCGCACAGCTTGGTCACGTCGCCTTCGTCACGCAACTCCCCCCAGGGCGGCAGGTCGATCCCGTCATGCGACTCTCTGGACCAGACGCGTTCCTCGGTATCGAGCCAAAGCACAGCGTAATCATGATTGACGGTGGGATCTGAACCGTTAATCAAAATGGTCAAACGCATCTCCTATTCCCCCAAGACGTTTTCCGAGAAGTTAAGTCTATGTCGCAGCGGGTCGATTGCAAGGCAACGAAACGCCGCAGCGCGCCGCCTCGGCACACTCATGCGATGCGGGTCAATGGACGCCGTAGCCTTTGCTTTGCATGCAATCGCCGTACGCTTGCCAGTAGGTCTCCATGGGGGGCTGCGGCGGGGGCAACGGCGGAAGTTTGGGCGCGCTCGTGGAGGTCAGAGCCGTGGCACCCGACGCCGCGGCGGGATGGCCGGGGGCGCCCGCGGCGGGCAACGAGGCGCCCACGGCACTCGCCGCCGTGCGCCCGCCGGACGCTTGCATGCCGGCCTCGGCCGCGTGCGCGGCGCTCCCCGACGCAACCTGCGGCGCGGGCAACGGCGGCTCGCTGGCGCCCCTGCCGCTATCGGCGGCAAACTGGAGCGGCTTGGTCCGCACCGGGCGCTGCGACTGGCGGGCCATATCCACGTTCGTTTGCCGCCTCGCTTGCCAGTAACAATAGGCGCTGTCCACGCCCTGGGCCGCCGCCGTTTGGCTACGCAGTGGATACACGGCCGGCTGCTGGGCCTGCGCGCCGATCGCACCGGCGAACATCGCCACGCCAAGAACAATGGAAATCCTCATCCGCTACCTTCCCTTCGGTTTCCGTCATGAACGAGCCCATACGCGCGGAGACACAGCGCGTGGCGCGGCCGTTATGCGGCTGCAAGCTGGAGGGCGAGGAACCGTGAGGCCGCGCGGGGACTACGATCAGCATACGGGCAGCGTCCCCGCCCATGGCGAGAGAGTATCGGTACGATCCGCCATATCCCCGGCAATAAGGGACCCGCTGCCTCGTCGGACGAATCAAAAGTTTATGCGCATAAAAAACTCATTATTTTTATAAGACAAACATCACGAACATCTAGCCTCCCTTCGCCTTGTCGATCGGCGTGACGAAGCGAAAAGTCAGGTTCACCCGCTCCCCCTGCAACCCGGGCACCTTGGCGATGCGGTGCCGCCACTCTTGCTGCGTGCGCCCTCGCATGACCAGCAGACTGCCGCTCGTCAATTCATATGCGCGCAGTGTTCCCGTAGCGCTGTGCCGCAGGTCGAACCGGCGTGCGACGCCCAAGCTCACCGAGGCGATGACCGGCTCTGTGCCGAGTTCGCGCTCGCGATCGGCATGCCAACCCATGCTGTCCTCCCCGCTTCGATACCGATTGAGCAGCACGCTATTGAACCGCGTCTCGCACGTCGTTTCGGCAAGCGACTTCAGGGCCCGCACGGTCGGCGTCCACGTAAGCGGCTCGTTGCGAATGCCCGAATAGACGTAGACCGCGCCGGGCTCGCCTTGCCAAGCCGTGAGACGCGGCAGGGGCTTGATACCCCCGGGGGTACGAATGAGATCCTGTTTCCAGCGCACTTCCTCGAGGAGTGCCCCGAGCGCGACCGACGCCTCGTCGGGCGACAGCCAATGCGGATACCAGTCGATATCGACTCGCAGCCCGCCACCGAACATGTCATCCATCATTGAATCGACACCTTGACCGGCGAGCCGGCCGATTACCGTTTTCCCACGCATATATCGCACGACAAGCGAAGCTAGCGCGTCCCAAATCTTGCGGTTCCACCACCTGTGCACGCTTTCGCCGGCATCGTTATCATTGATGCCGTCCCAAACTCCGGCTCAATGTTGCCCCCGTCAAACATGCTCCTTTCAGACGAAGCGCTCGATCAACTATTCCGCGAAGCCCGTACCCACAACGCTTGGCTACCCAAGCCCGTCGACGATCTCCTCCTGAAGCAAATATTCGCCCTGGCGATCATGGGTCCGACGTCGGCGAACTCGAGCCCCGCCCGCTTCGTCTTCGTCAAAACGCCCGAGGCGAAAGAAAAGCTCAGGCCGGCGCTATCGGCCGGCAACGTCGACAAGACGATGGCTGCGCCCGTGACCGCGATCGTCGCCATGGATATGGCGTTCTACGAGTATTTGCCGAAGCTGTTTCCCCATACCGATGCGCGTAGCTGGTTCGCGGGCAACGAACAAGCGATCCGCAGCACGGCGTTTCGCAATGCATCGCTGCAAGGCGCTTATTTGATCATGGCAGCGCGCGCGCTCGGTTTGGACGCGGGCCCGATGTCGGGCTTCGACGCCGCCAAAGTGGACGAAGCGTTTTTCGCGGGCACGACGATCACGGCGAACTTCCTGATCAACCTCGGTTACGGTGACCGGGCGCAGTTGCTCCCGCGCAACCCGCGCCTCTCGTTCGACGAGGCCGCTCGCATCGAATGACGCGTTCCGAATCGGGGCACGTTCAAACGTCGAGCGTTTCCCCGGTGCGGTGGTGCGCCGCCGCTCAGGTCAGCAGCGCGATATAAAACACGATGGCGCCGATCAATGCGCCGACGAAGCAAAAACCTTCGCTCCGGCCCTCGCCGTCCGAGCGAAGCCATGCCCCCGCCACGCCGAAGAGGCCCGCGATACCGAGCGCGACGAACACCATCACGACGTCGAACAAGGCACTACGGCTGATTTCGAGCAAATCGACGCTACGGACGAGGTAATAGACGACGAGCGCCATCAGCGAGAGCACGACGAGCGGCAACATGACATGGCTGCCCTCGTAACCGAGATGGTGAGGGCCATGCGACTTATGAAGCCATTTAGTTGTTTTCATCATTCGCCTCCTCCCTTTCAGATGCCGAACCCGCTCAGGAATCGAATCATGAATACCCGTAGCTTAGATCGATTTCACGACATGGGAAACAGCCGTTAACCCGGCTCGGATCGTTGCGTGGCGGGCATCCGGCGCCGTTGCGCGCGCCCCGGTACAATGATTCCGCTCTCTATCGTCTCGCGGCTCGTCCGCTTCGACTCATCCCCTTTTCCCTGCCTATGCGCCGCTCATCTTTCTTCACGCGCGCGATTCTGATCGGCATGCTGATGCACGTCTACGTCGGGCTGCGAATCATTCCCGATTTGCCGGTCGGATTGCCCTTCAAATGGGTTGCCGCGTGCGCGCTCGTACTGTCGTGCTGCTTGATCCCCCTCGGGATGCTCGCTCGAACTTTCGAGCATCGACCGCGGGCCGATCGCATCGCCTGGATCGGCTTGATTGCGATGGGGCTGTTTTCGTCGCTGCTGGTGTTCACGTTTCTGCGCGATGTCGCCCTCGCCTGCGCGCTGACCGTCGATGCGCTCTGGCACCAGGCGCTCGCATTGGACCGGTGGCGCGTCGATACGGCTATCGGCGTGCCGATGCTGGCCGCCCTCACGACGACGATCGGCTTCGTCAACGCGCGACGGCGGGCGCGCGTGGTTTCCGTCGACGTGCCGATCGACGAATTGCCGGCGGAACTCGAAGGATTGACGATCGTTCAGATCAGCGACATTCACGTCGGGCCGACCATCAAAGCGCGCTACGTGGAAGCGATCGTCGATGCCGTGAACCGGCTAAAGCCCGATGTAATCGCGGTGACGGGCGACATCGTCGACGGCAGCGTCGCTCAACTGGCGGACCACACGGCGCCGTTGGGCCGGCTCACTGCCCGCTATGGTGCGTTCCTCGTGACGGGCAACCATGAGTACTATTCCGGCGCCTCGCAATGGATCGCGGAATTCGAGCGCCTCGGACTGCGCGTGCTCCTCAACGAGCACGTGGTGCTCGAGCACCAGGGCGCGCCTTTCATCCTCGCCGGTGTGACCGATTACACCGCCGGGCACTTCGACGCGTCTCATCGCAGCGATCCCGCCGCCGCCCTCGCCCAAGCCCCCGGCCATATCGACATTAAAGTGCTCCTGGCGCATCAGCCCCGCACGGCACACGCGGCCGTCGATGCCGGCTTTACGCTCCAGTTGTCGGGGCATACACACGGCGGCCAGTTCTTCCCTTGGAATTTCTTCGTCCGCCTGCAACAACCGTTTACGGCCGGACTCGCGAAGCTCGGTACGCTATGGATCTACACGAGCCGCGGAACCGGGTATTGGGGGCCACCGAAGCGGCTCGGCGCGCCGTCGGAGATCACGCGTCTGCGGCTCGTACGCGGCGCGATGGCCTGAGAAGCGGCTACGGCCGCGGTACCGAGCGGATATTGCCGATCTCGTCACCCGCGCCCACGTTGTCGCCGTACGTCGGCGGAACGCCACCGGCATCGTACGGACTCACCTTTCCCTCGCGCACCGCATGCGGCATCGTGGGACGGTCGCCGACCGTCTGGCCGAACCGAGCAAGCACGAATGCGCGCAGCAGCGCGACGCGGGGATGCTCCGCGTCCGCTTCGCTCGAATCGGCCCCCTCGAAGCGCACTTTGCAGTGCGCACCGCGCTCGTCGCGTTTCCATTGCAGCTCTTGCGCGCGCTCCAATACCTCGAGTGCATCGCTCCACTCGCCGGCCGGCGAAAACGGCTGCGCGAGCTTGCGCAACGCGCCATGGGTCAACGTCACCACGACGCTCGGCTCGACCTGAATGAACTCGATCAGTTCATCGCCGTCGACGAGTGCCCGCGCGCACCAATAATCGAGCTCGCATCCCTGCAACTCGCTCGTATTCATGACTTTCCTCCTAGCGATGGCCCGTCCGGAACACCGGCCGGCATATGTATGCGCGCGACGAGCGGATAGTGATCCGAGGCCTGGCGTGCAACGGCGCTCCGATGGACTCGGACATCCACCAGAAATTCGCCCGGGTGCATCCAAATGCGATCGAGCGCGAAGATGGGGCAAAACGTCGGAAAGGTGCGAGGCGCCGGCGCCGCCCGAAAATGCGACACGAGCGCTCGCAGCGCCCGCCCGCGGACGAACCATTCGTTGATGTCGCCGAGCAAGATCACGGGCAGTTGGCTGTTGTCGAACGCTGCGAGCAGCGTTCGCACCTGAGCGCTGCGCTCGGTGGCCGACAGGCCCAAGTGCGTGGCAACGACGCGAATCAAGCGCCCGGCGCATTCGATATCGGCATCGAGCGCGCCGCGCGGCTCGCGGCGGTGGAACGACAGATCGAGCGTGCGCGCCATACGCACGGGCAACCGCGACAGCACCGCGTTGCCGTAGCGGCGTTTAGGCGTATCGAGCGTCGGGCCTTCCACCGCGAACATCCCGCTCGCCTCGCGCAGCAGTGACAGCACGTCGGGCGTTTCGGAACCACCGAGCGGCACCTCTTGCAATGCCACGATATCCGCGTCGAGTTCGTCGATCACGCGCGCGATGCGCGCCACCATTTGCCGTTTCGACTGCGCCGTCCATGCAGGCAGCCCGCCATGGATGTTGTAGGTGGCAATCTTCAGTTCGCACACTCGCTCTTGAGGCGCCGCAATGCGTTGCTTGACCGCGTCCGCGGCGGGTACCGAATCGGCGATCGGCTCGGCGTGTTCGTTGACGTTTGCGTTCACTGGCGTCGCCCCAGCCAGCGTTGCAGCCACACTGAAATACCGACGAGCGCGATCCCGATCGCCAGCAGGGCCGCCACTGAACCCGGATTGGGATGGCGGATGGCATTCAGCAACTGATGGGCGAACGTGACCGTCAATAAAATGCCGGGCACCATACCCAGGGTCGAGCCGATCAGGAAATCGCGCAGGCGAATATGCGATGCGCCGGCAACGAGATTGACGATTGTAAACGGCGCGATCGGCAACAGCCGAAGGACCATCATCGTGACGATCCCCCGGGCTCCGATCCGTTCGCTGAGCCGATTGGCGCGCGTCCCGGCGAGCCGGCGTACGGCGTCGCGGCCGAGCGCCACGCCGAGACCGTATGTCGCCAGTGCCGAGAGCAGCGTCCCTCCGAGCGCATAGCCGATGCCAGGCCACGCGCCGAAAACCAGCCCCGTCGCGGCGATCAGCAACGTAATCGGCACCGATACGATCGCCGCCGCGACATACCCCGTCAGCACGATCACGGGCGCCAGCGGGAGCCCATCGATACGCCTGATGAGCCGGGCGAGTTCCGCCAAATTCAGATGATGACCCAAGCTCGTGAACTGCCAGATCGCCGCCATCGCGGCGAACACCAATACCAGAGCCCCCAGCACCAAGAACCGCGCGGTCAAGGACCGATGACGGCTCTGAGGGATGAACTCGCGCACCAACGCGTCGGGCTCGATCGGCTGCTCCGGGTCGAGCCATGCGTTAACGGGCACCAATGCATCCAGGTCGGCGGTGACGACCGGCGTGAAAGGCTGCAACGTGCGGCCTTCGCGACGCTGTAACGTTTCGATTGCCGCATTGAGCCGATGCGTTTGCGACAAAGCGCTCGTGACGGCGGGCACGGAGACGTCGAGATGCTCGGCCAAGAGCCGGTTGCGCCAATTCGCGATGGCTTCGCGCACGCGGGCGTCGCCGTTGGCGTCGATCGTTACATTGCACTCGGTATCGAGCACCATCGACCGATTGTTCAAGTTGGCGCTGCCGACCGTGATCAGTGTGTCGTCGACGATCATCACTTTGCTGTGCACGTTGACGCACCGATTGCCGAGGCCGTCGACATGAGGGCAATACATACGGAAACGACCATAGCGGTCCGCTTCGACGAGCGCGCGATGCAGCCGAGCCCGCAGCACGCCCATGGTGGCCTCTTGAAGCCACCCGCTTTGCACCCGGGGCACCACCACGGTGACGTCGGGCCCGTCCTCGCGCGATAACCTCCCCCCAAGCGCCTCGCGAACCACGGCCGCCGTGAAATACTGGTTTTCGATATAGATATTGCCGCGCGCGGCACCGATCGCATCGGCCGTGAGCGCCTGCACATGCTGGACGGCACCTTGCGCCCGATAAGGGGGCTGCGTCAAGGAAATGCCCAACATGACGTCGCGCAATTCCACCTTCGCGTTCGGCGGCCAGGGATCGGCTTCGCGATCGACCGCGCGATGCGCACGCAACGCGATCCGTTTGCCGCACGAGCGTTGCCAACGTTCGCGAGCGAGCGCCCCGATCGCGGCTGCCGCATCGCCGTCGAACATCGCCTGCACATCGTGGAACGGCGCATAAGGCGCCCCGTTCGCATCGCGGCGGCGCGGTTCATCCGCGCGATGCGCGGGTGTATCCCAGCGCGAGCGCGTTAAATCCAAACCGCCCACGAACGCTAGACGATCGTCGATCACGACCATCTTCTGATGGTGAGAGGCTCCCCGGGGATGCGAGCCGTCTTGCCGGAACACTATACCGCGTTGCGAGCGCCAGCCTGTTTGGTAGACGGGCATCCATTCGCGCTCGAAGGCGTAGATCATCGCGAAGTCCCATGCGAGGACGTAGACGCGCAAACGCCGCCGTCGGGCCGAAAGCGCCTGCAAGAACTCGCCGAGGGGCGCGGGCAGCCCGTCGCTCGTTTGCTCGGGCACGAGCCGCATGCGGCTATCGATGTCCCAGCCGACGATGAAGATCGTTCGCTCCGCCCCCAGCAGGGCCTCGCGGAGGACGGAGAAATAGGCGCTGCCATCGATTAGCAGTGCGAATCGATCCGCGTGCGCAATCGCCCCGCAGTTGCGACCGACTTCGAGCAGGCCGTACCGGCGCGAGCCGATGCCCGTTTCGTCTGTCTCCTCGTTCGCCGTGGTAGCGGCGTCGATATCCGCGGTGCTCGTCATCTTCAGGCACGCACCGGTCAAATGATTGGCACTCCGCCCGTGACCGCGACGGTCGCCCCGGACACGTAGCTCGCTTCGTTGCTTGCCAACATGACGTAGACAGGCGCCAGCTCAGCGGGCTGGCCGGGCCTTTTCATCGGTGTCTGCTTGCCGAACTCTTTGACGTTCTCGGGCGGCAGCGTGGCCGGAATCAGCGGAGTCCAGATCGGACCCGGTGCAACGCAATTGACGCGGATACCGCGCTCCGCGAGCAGTTGAGCGAGCCCACCCGTGAAGTTTTGAATGGCGCCCTTCGTCGTGGCGTAGGGAAGCAGCGTCGGACGCGGCTTATCGGCGTTGACCGACGTCGTGTTCACGATCGCGCTACCGGCTTTCATATGCGGCAGGGCGGCTTTGACGAGCCGAAACATCGCACCGATGTTGATATCGAACGTTCGATCCCACTCATCGTCCGAGATCTCTTCGACCGATTCGTAATTCATCTGGTGCGCGGCGTTGTTCACGAGCACATCGATTCGGCCGAACGCCTGGACCGCCCGATCCACGATCTCGCGCGCGTGCTGGCGCTGCGCGAGATCGCCGGCGACCAGGATGGCCTTTCTGCCGGCTTGCTCGACCCAGCGCGCCGTCTCCCGCGCATCGTCGTGCTCGTTGAAATAGGCAATGAGCACATCGGCGCCTTCGCGTGCAAAGGCAATCGCGACCGCCCGGCCGATACCGCTGTCGCCACCGGTCACGATCGCAGCCTTGCCGGCGAGACGCCCGTGCCCCTCGTAACTGTGCTCGCCATGATCGGGTTGGGGCGACATCGGCGCGGTTTTACCGGGGACTTGTTCCTGCTGCTGCTCGGGCAGGGGCGGCGTTGGTCTGCTCGTCATCGTCGGTTCCTCGATTGAAGCGCCGCAAATGCAGCGGCCACGAAGGACGGCGAGCAACCCGCATGCCCCGCGATGCGGAAATTACAGTCCACCGCGCCGACGGCAGATCGAGACGATCTGCTCGACCGCGGCCTCGTCTCTCACGCCGGGCAGCGATTGCAATATGCATTCGTGGTATCTGCGGTCGCGCGGCAACAGCATCGCGCCGTTGCGATAAATCGCATCGCACGATTGGCGGATTAAATTCGTTACGTCGCCGTTGCGGCTCTCTCGTAACGTCTGCAGCATGCAATCGTCATAGGCCGCGTTATCGCGCAATGACGCCTGAGCGGCAACGGGCATCGCCAAAAGCGCTACGAGTGGGAATGCTTTCCAAAACATGCGGCCTTCCGGAAGAAAACGAGGCGCGTAGTCTATGCCGGCAGGTCGATCGGATCGGCGTGCGTCAGGAAATTCGGACGAGTCTTAGCTAGGTTGGCGCGACGGCTCGGTCTATGACGCATTCCCATAGCGCAAAGCAAAAACCCCCGAGAGCGCTGGGCTTTCGGGGGTTTCTTAGCATTGGGTGCCTGACGATTACCTACTTTCACACGGGCAATCCGCACTATCATCGGCGTGGAGTCGTTTCACGGTCCTGTTCGGGATGGGAAGGGGTGGTACCAACTC
>NZ_PNYA01000047.1 GCF_002879885.1 Trinickia dabaoshanensis | reverse complement strand
CCTTTGGAACAAGCATCTCGAGCGTCACCATCTCGAGTTCTTGCTGGGCGGGTGTCGGCTTCTTGAGCATGAACCCTATTAAAGAACAAAGCCCTGGCCGAAGCCAGGGCTTTGTCAGCAGTCTGAGCCGGCATAAAGCCGGCTTTCATTGCGCATTCGAGCGGGGATTCGGGGGATTACCGCTGCAATCCCGATTGCTCGTCCGCGCCGATGCTCAAGTTCATGCATTGGATCGCGGCGCCCGACGCGCCCTTACCCAGGTTGTCGAGCCGTGCGACGGTGACGAAGCGCTCTTCGTTGCCGAAGACGAACAAGTCGACGCGGTTCGTGTCGTTGTTCGCTTGCACGTCGAAGAAGCCCTCGTCGAGGTTGTCCTGCGCATCGAACGGCGCCACGCGCACGAACGCTTCGTCTGCGTAACGCTCGGCGAAGAGCGCCTGGACGTCGCGCGGCCCCACGCGCTTGCCGAGCTGCTCGGGCGTGAAGTAGGTCGTGACGGCGAGTCCCTTGTAGAACGGGCCGACGATCGGCGTGAAGATCGGCGCGGCCGCGAGACCGGTGTGCGCCGCCATTTCAGGCAGATGCTTGTGGCCGAGCGCGAGCGCGTAGGCGCGCGGGCTTTGCAACTTGGGGTTCGGCTGCGCGGCCTCGTAATCGGCGATCATCTTCTTGCCGCCGCCGCTGTAACCGGTGATGGAGTAGGCGTGCGCGGCGAACTCGGGCTTGACGAAGCCGGCATCGACGAGCGGGCGCATCGCCAGCACGAAAGCCGAGGCATGGCAGCCCGGCACCGCGATGCGCTTGGCCGTGCGCAGCCGTTCGCGTTGGGCCGGCGCGAGTTCGGGCAAGCCATAGGCCCAATCGGCATGCGTGCGGAAGGCGGTGCTGGCGTCGATGAGCACGGTATTGCCGTTTTCGACGAGGCTCGCCGATTCGCGCGAGGCGACATCGGGCAGGCACAGGAACGTGACGTCGGAGGCGTTGATGAGACGGCGGCGCTCGTCCAAGTCCTTGCGCTTCGCTTCCTCGATGCGGAGCACTTCGACGTCGGAGCGGCGTGACAGGTATTCGAATATCTTTAGACCCGTCGTGCCTTCCTGTCCGTCGACAAAAACCTTCGTGCTCATTTCGATCTCGCTATGTGGCCGGTGAAAGCGCCGCCGGAACGGCGCCAAAGCCATGATTTTACGGGTTGTTAATCGAACTTGCTGTGAAAATTCGATGTAACGCCGCTCACCGCTGGTAGGTGACGGTCAGGCTCGCCTTCGCGAGCGCAGCCGTATTGATCTCGTGATCGAACATCAGCGCGTGGCGCCCCGGTCCGAGCCGCAAATCCGCCGTGTTCAGCGCGAAGACGGTCACGACGTAGCGATGCAACTTACCCGGCGGCGGGCAAGGACCGCCGTAGCCTTCGTCGCCCCAGTCGTTGCGCGCTTGCACGGCGCCGATCTTCGTGAGGTAGCCCGAGGCGCTCGCATTCGCCGGCAGCGCCGTCACGCTCGGTGGGATAGCGGCCACGGCCCAGTGCCACCAGCCGGGACCGGGTGCGTCGATGTCGAAGACCGTGACGGCGAAACTCTTGGTGCCGGCCGGCGCGTTGCGCCATGACAGCTCGGGCGAAACGTTGCGCCCCGTGCAGTCGTTGCGGTCGTACACCTGAGCTTTGCCGAACGCCGCTCCGTCCTTCAAGTCGGTGCTCGTGAGCGAGAAGGCGCCTTGTGCCGCTGCCCGGCCGGCGCCCGCGGCCAGCCCGGCCGCGAACACACAAGCGAGCAAGGCTGCCCCATTCGCGGACGAGCGCATGAAAACCGATCCAACGAGTTCGCGATAGCTGCGCATGAACCGATCTCTCCGGGAGGACCTCGTTGCGGCCGAATATTTGCCGGTATCGCGCCGCCTTGTGTCAGCCAGTCTAACATCGGCCGTTCGCGATCGCGGCCTGCGAACGCCCGCTGCGCGAAGCGTCGGGCGAGCGCTCGGCACGCCCCGTTCATTCACGGCCGGTGGGCAATCGGCCATTACGACTATTACGCATCGATACCGGTCTCATGAGCTCAACCGTCTCGCGTTTTCCCATCGGCGGCCCGCCGCCTTTGCGCCGCACCCGGGTCGTCGCAGCCGACGACCATCCCGTGATCTTGCTCGGCGTGCGCCATGCGCTCGAGGCTTTCGACGATATCGCGTTGCTGGCCCAGGCACGGCAATCGACCGAATTGGTGGAGTCGCTGCAGCGCGTGTCCGCCGACGTGATCGTGACCGACCTCGCGATGCCTTGTGGCCGCTACGGCGACGGTTTGGCGTTGATCGGATACTTGCGCCGGCATTTTCCCGCGGTGCGTATCGTCGTGCTGACGATGCTCGGCAACGGCGCGCTGCTGCGGCGCTTGTTCGAGGCGGGAGTGGCGGCCGTCGTGGGCAAAGGTGACGATCTCGCTCATATCGGGCTGGCCGTGCGCCATGCCATGAACGATGTCCGCTATGTCAGTCCTTCGCTGCGCGCGGCGCTCGAGCGCAGCGGCGCGCGCAACGGCCGCGCGACGGGGCCGCTTACGCTGTCGCCGCGCGAGATCGAGGTGCTGCGATTGTTCGCATCGGGCTTGAGCGTCAGTGAAATCGGCGTACGGCTCAATCGGAGCGTGAAGACCGTCAGCTCGCACAAGGTGGCCGCGCTGCGCAAGCTCGGTGTCGCCGGCGATGCCGAGCTCATCGAATATGCGTGGGCGAACGGCCTCGCGCATCGGCCGATGGCCCATGCGGAAGTCTCGTAACCTGAGGGGAGCGAATGGAGACGCGCGTGTGTGCGGGCTTCTTGTCCGCGCACACGCGACTTTGCCGGGGATCGCGACGCAATGACGTCGCGATCGCACCGCTATTGCTGCGTTATTGCGGCGTGGAGGTCGCGCCGCCGTGCGCGGCCGACCATTCGGCGGGCGCGTGCAGGAATTTCTCGACTTCGTCGAGCGTCTTGGTATCGAAGTATCCCGATGCCTTGGCGACGCGCAGCACATCCCACCAGGTGGCGAGCGCGTGCAGATCGACGTCGATGTCTTTCAGCACCGACACGCTTTCCTTGAAGATGTTGTAGTGAAACAGCACGAAGCAATGGTTCACGCTCGCGCCGGCCGTGCGCAGGGCGTTGATGAAGTTGATCTTGCTGCGGCTGTCGGTCGTCAAGTCCTCGACGAGCAGCACGCGCGAGCCTTCCTCGAGATGCCCTTCGATCTGCGCGTTGCGGCCGAAACCCTTCGGCTTTTTGCGCACGTATTGCATCGGCAGCATCATGCGATCGGCGATCCAAGCGGCAAACGGAATGCCGGCCGTTTCGCCGCCGGCGACGGCGTCGATCTGTTCGAAGCCGACGTCGCGCAGGATCGTCGTTTCGGCCATCTCCATCAGCGCGCGGCGCACGCGCGGATACGAAATCAGCTTGCGGCAGTCGATATAGACCGGGCTTGCCCAGCCGGAGGTGAAGATGAACGGCTTTTCGGCGTTGAAGTGCACCGCCTGCACTTCGAGCAGGATCTTGGCGGTCGTATCGGAGATCGTTTGGCGATCGTAGCCTGTCATGGGGCAAATCCTTGGATGAAAACCGTGAGGCGGGCGGGTTCGCCCTCGGGCAGCAGGCTGGGCTGCTGCGCGCGTAGGCGGGTATTTTACCCGAGTTCCGAGCCGGCCCCTCTGGAAACGAAGATTAGGGGGTGTACACTAGTCGCCCCGCAAATCGCTCACTCGCCGCTTTTGCGCCGGCGCCGCGCCTACCCGGCGCGCAGTCCGGTCGCCGCAGTCGCTACCTTGCCGACTTGCCAGCGTAGCGCCGGCGCGAGCGTATCGGCCCAAATTCAATAACGTCTCGCAGGCTAATACATGGACGAATCACTCAAGCAAAGCGCTCTCGCCTACCACCAGAACCCGAAGCCCGGGAAGATTTCGGTCACGCCCACGAAGCCGCTGTCGAATCAACTCGACCTTTCGCTGGCCTATTCGCCGGGCGTCGCCGCCGCCTGCGAGGCGATTCATGCCGATCCGCTCGACGCGCAAAAGTACACCTCGCGCGGCAACTTGGTCGGCGTCGTGACCAACGGCACCGCGGTGCTCGGCCTCGGCAATATCGGCCCGCTCGCCGCCAAGCCCGTCATGGAGGGCAAGGGCTGCTTGTTCAAGAAGTTCGCCGGTATCGACGTGTTCGATATCGAGTTGTCCGAGTCCGACCCCGACAAGCTCGTCGAGGCGATCGCCATGCTCGAGCCGACGCTGGGCGGCATCAACCTCGAAGACATCAAGGCGCCCGAGTGCTTCTACATCGAGCAAAAGCTGCGCGAGCGCATGAAGATCCCCGTCTTCCACGACGATCAGCACGGCACGGCGATCATCGCGTCGGCGGCCATCCTGAACGGCCTGAAGGTGGTCGGCAAGGAACTGTCGAAGGTCAAGCTCGTCTGCTCCGGTGCCGGCGCGGCCGCGATCGCTTGCCTCGATTTGCTCGTCAAGCTCGGTCTGTCCAAAGAGAACGTGCTCGTCGCCGATTCGAAGGGCGTCATCTATGAAGGGCGCGGCAACCTCGATCCGTCGAAGGCGCGCTATGCGGCCGTGACCGAGGCGCGCACCCTGGCCGACGCGATCCAAGGGGCCGACGTGTTCCTCGGCTGCTCGAGCGCCGGCGTGCTCAAGCCCGAGATGGTCAAGACGATGGGGAACACGCCGCTGATCCTCGCGCTCGCCAATCCGGAACCCGAGATCCGCCCCGAGGATGCGAAGGCCGCGCGGCCCGACGCGATCATCGCCACGGGCCGCTCCGACTACCCGAACCAGGTCAACAACGTCCTGTGCTTCCCGTTCATCTTCCGCGGCGCGCTCGACGTCGGCGCGACGACGATCACGGAAGAAATGAAGCTCGCGTGCGTGCGCGCGATCGCCGAGCTGGCCGAGGAGACCGACCAAGGCGACGAAGTGGCGAAGGCGTACGAGGGTCATTCGCTCGAGTTCGGCCCCGAGTACCTGATTCCGAAGCCTTTCGATCCGCGCCTGATCATCAAGATCGCGCCGGCCGTCGCGCAAGCGGCGATGGATTCGGGTGTCGCGACGCGTCCGATCCAAGACATGGACGCCTATCGCGAGCAACTCGGCGCGACCGTTTATCGTACGGGCATGGTCATGCGGCCCGTGTTCGCGTCCGCCAAGAAGAAGGCTGCGCGCATCGTGTTCGCCGAGGGCGAGGACGAGCGCGTGCTGCGTGCCGCGCAGTTCGTGCTGATGGAGAAGATCGCCAAACCGATCATCGTCGGGCGTCCGGCCGTGGTCGAAATGCGTTTGAAGAAGATGGGCTCGAAGCTGCGAGTCGGCGACGATTTCGAGATCGTCAACCCCGAGGACGATCCGCGCTTCACGCAAAGCTGGCAGCTCTATCACGAGATCGGCGCACGCGACGGCGTGACGCCCGAGATCGCGAAAGCCGCGATGCGCAAGTTCAACACGTTGATCGGCGCGATCTTGATCCGCTTGGGTCATGCCGACGGCATGATCTGCGGCATGATCGACACGTACCACAGCCACTTGAAGTACATCGAACAGGTGCTCGGCCGCGCGCCGCAGGCCGAGCATTACGCGGCGATGAACTTGCTGATGCTGCCGGGCCGCAACCTGTTCATCTGCGACACGTACGTGAACGAAGTGCCGAGCGCCGAGCAACTGGCCGACATGGCGATCTTGGCCGCGCGCGAGATCGAGCGTTTCGGCATCGTGCCGAAGGTCGCGCTGCTCTCTAACTCGAACTTCGGCAGCGCGCCGTCGGCTTCGTCGCAGCGCATGGCCGCCGCGCGCAAGCTGATCGGCGAGCGCGCGCCGCAATTGGAAGTCGACGGCGAAATGCACGGCGATGCGGCGCTCTCCGAGGTCATTCGTAAACAGGCGTTCCCCGGCACGACGCTCACGGGCGAGGCGAACTTGCTCTTGATGCCGAACGTCGAGGCCGCGAATATCGCCTACAACCTGCTGAAGATGGTGGGCGGCGAAGGCGTGACCGTCGGGCCGTTCTTGCTCGGTGCGGCCAAGCCCGTGCACATCCTCACGCCGGCGGCGACGGTACGGCGCATCATCAACATGACGGCCGTCGCGGCCGCGAACGCCCGCGTCGAATAAGACGCCTACGCTGCCCCCGCAATGGGGGCAGCGCGACGGGGCCTCCTGTCGCGCGCCCCATCCTTGCCGCATCGCCTCGCGATGCAAGTACGCGGCGCTGCGGCTATTGACTATCCTGAACGTTTGCTTTGCCGGCCGTTTCGCCGGTCAATTGCATTGACATTGGCACGCGCGGCTACCATCGCCCGAGGCGCATCGATTGGCGCCGCCGCAAAATTGCATGCAGCCCACCGTGCACGACCCGCAGGCGGCCGCTATGCGCGGGACCATCGAGCCGACGGCGACGACGGCAACGAGTTTGGTGAAATCCGCGAAAAATCGACGTCGCGTGCTTTTTTGCGGTTCGTCCGGCGAGGGCGACGCGTTCGCGCGTCGCGCCAAGCCTTTGAGCGCGAAAGCCGAAATATGCGCGAGCCAAAGTGCGGTCAGCGCAATGGCGCACAAGGCCAACGGAACGACCGCCATGCGCGGCAGGACGAAGCTGCTCGCCATCGCGCAAAAGAATGAAATGCGCATGCATCGCAGGCAACTGCCGAGTCGCGTCCAAACGTAGCTACGAATTGCATGGGTCGATGCTTTCATTCGATTCTCCTGGATATCGAGGCGTTAGCTCGGGCGGGGCGTACGCAGCGCATGCGCCACTGGCTCGAAATCTATTCGATTTGTTCGATAAGGCAATCGCGAAACCGAGGAGATCGTCGCGACGCTGCCGCGGTCACGACGAGCGGTCCAGATGTTGGGTGCGGGAGCGGGGATAGGCGGCTCAGTCATGCGCACAAAACGCAACGGCCGCCCAAAAAGACAAAGCCCCGCGTTTCGAAAAACGCGGGGCTAGGTACGGCGAAGCGAGCGAGGCTTTTCGGCGCGCTCGCTCCCGAGCGAAGACTACGCCGCGTGCCGGGTGGCACCGCCGGGCGCACGCCACTTCGCCAGCAGTTCGTTCCACTTCACGCGCACGGCCTTCAGGTTGTTTTCCTTCACATGGCCGTAGCCGCGGATGCCGTCCGGAAGGTTCGCGAGCTGGATCGCGAGTTGCACGTTGCCCGCCGTCAGGCCCGAGACGACTTCGCGCACGAGTGCTTCGTACTCGCCGATCAGCGCACGCTCCGTGCGACGTTCCTCGGTTTTGCCGAATACGTCGAAGGCCGTGCCGCGCAGGAACTTCATCTTCGCGAGCAGCTTGAATGCCGAGAGCATCCACGGGCCGTATTGCTTCTTCACGAGATGGCCCTTCGCGTCTTTCTTCGCGGTGAGCGGCGGCGCGAGATGGTAGTTCAGCTTCCAGTCGCCTTCGAACTGCTCGCGCAGCTTGGCGAGGAACGCCGGGTCCGTCTGCAGCCGTGCGACTTCGTACTCGTCCTTGTACGCCATCAGCTTGTACAGATTGCGCGCGACGGCTTCCGTCAGCGGCTCGCTTACGGCGCTGCCTTCGGCGAGCGCGCGCTCGGCGCCGCGCACTTGCGCGACGAGCGTTTCATAGCGCTTCGCGTAGGCCGCATCCTGATAGGCGGTGAGCAGCTCGACGCGTTTGGCGATCAGCGCATCGATCGACTTCTTCGTATGCAGCGAGATCACTGTGGCGCCGGCTTCTTGCGCACCCGCGGCGGGTTTGGCTGCGAGCTCGACGCTGGCTAGATCGTGAGCGGCGCGCCGGCCCCATTCGAATGCGGCGAGGTTCTTCTCCACTTGCACGCCGTTCAACTCGATCGCCCGCACGAGCGAGCGATACTCCAGCGGCAACCACCCGCGTTGCCACGCGTAGCCGAGCACGAACGGGTTCGTGAAGATGGCGTCGCCGAGCAGCGCGACGGTCAGGCGGTTCGCGTCGACGAGATCGACGTGTTCGCCGGCCGCGGCGCGCACGTCTTGCTCGGTGCTCGCGCCCGGGAACGTCCAGTTCGGATTCTTGATGAACTCGGCGGTCGGCGTCTTCGAGCTATTGATGACGACGCGCGTTTGGCCCGCCTTCATACGCGACGTGCATTCGTCGCCGGCCGTCACGATCGCGTCGCAGCCGATCACGAGATTCGCCTCGCCCATCGCGATCCGCGTCGCATGGATATCGGTCGGCGCGTTCGCGATCTGCACGTGGCTCATCACGGCGCCGCCCTTCTGCGCGAGGCCCGTCACATCGAGCACGGTCACGCCCTTTTGCTCGAGGTGCGCGGCCATGCCCAGCAGCGCGCCGATCGTCACGACGCCCGTGCCGCCCACGCCCGTCACGAGCACGCCGTACGGACGCTGAATGGCGGGCAGCACCGGCTCGGGGATCGCGGGCAGGGCGTCGCTCGACTTCGCGCCGAGCGGCTTCGGTTTGCGCAATTGCCCGCCTTCGACCGTCACGAAGCTCGGGCAAAAGCCCTTCAAGCACGAGAAGTCCTTGTTGCAGCTCGATTGGTTGATCTGGCGCTTCGTGCCGAATTCGGTTTCCAGCGGCTCCACCGACAGGCAGTTCGATTGCACCGAGCAGTCGCCGCACCCTTCGCAGACGGCTTCGTTGATGACGACACGGCGCGCCGGGTCGGGGAATTCGCCTTTCTTACGGCGCCGGCGCTTCTCGGTCGCGCAGGTCTGGTCGTAGATGAGGATCGTCGTGCCTTCGATCTCGCGCAGCTCGCGTTGCACGTCGTCGAGCTGATCGCGATGGTGGATCGTCACGCCCGGCGCGAGCAGCGTCGTGCCGCTGTATTTCTGCGGCTCGTCGGTGACGATGACGATCTTCTTGGCGCCTTCGGCCGCGAGTTGATGCGTGATCTGCGGTACGGTCAGCACGCCGTCGACGGGCTGGCCGCCCGTCATCGCGACCGCGTCGTTGTAGAGAATCTTGTAGGTGATGTTCGCCTTGGCGGCGATCGCGGCGCGGATCGCGAGCAAGCCCGAATGGAAGTAGGTGCCGTCGCCGAGGTTCGCGAACACGTGCTTTTCGTTCGTGAACGGCGCCTGTCCGGTCCAGGCCACGCCTTCGCCGCCCATTTGACTGAACGTGCTCGTGTTGCGGTCCATCCAGACCGTCATGTAGTGGCAGCCGATGCCGGCCATGGCGCGCGAGCCGTCGGGCACGTTCGTCGACGTATTGTGCGGGCAGCCCGAGCAGAACCAGGGCTTGCGCTCGGCGGTGACGCGCGGCTTGGCCAGCGCCTTTTCCTTCGCCTCGATCACGGCGATACGCGCGGCGATGCGCTCGCGCACATCGGACGGCAACTCGAATTTCTCGAGCCGCGTTGCGATCGCCTTGGCGATCAGCGCCGGCGACAGTTCATAGTGGGCGGGCAGTAGCCAGTTGCCCATCGGCACCGACCATTCGCCGCCGGCGCCGTCCTTTTCGTCGAACTTGCCGAACACGCGCGGACGCTGGCCGTCGGGCCAGTTGTACAGTTCTTCCTTGATCGCGTATTCGAGAATCTGGCGCTTTTCCTCGACGACGAGAATTTCGTCGAGGCCGCGCGCGAACGCCTGCGCGCCTTGCGCCTCGAGCGGCCAAACACAGCCGACCTTGTAAAGGCGAATGCCGATGCGCGAGCAGGTTTCGTCATCGAGCCCCAGGTCGACGAGCGCTTGGCGCACGTCCAGATAGGCCTTGCCGCCCGTGATGATGCCGAAGCGCGCATGCGGCGAATCGATTTCGACGCGATCGAGCTTGTTGGCGCGCACGTAGGCGAGCGCCGCATACCACTTGTAGTCGAGCAGACGCGCTTCCTGCACGAGCGGCGGATCGGGCCAACGGATATTGAGGCCGCCGTCGGGCATCGCGAAGTCGCCCGGCAAAACGATCTGAGTGCGGTGCGGGTCGATATCGACCGAGGCCGACGATTCGACGACGTCGGTCACGCACTTCATCGCCACCCACAGGCCCGAGTAACGGCTCATCGCCCATCCGTGCAGGCCGAAGTCGAGGTATTCCTGGACGTTCGACGGAAACAGCACCGGCAGGCCGCAGGCCTTGAAGATATGTTCGGATTGGTGCGCGAGCGTGGACGATTTGCAGGCGTGATCGTCGCCGGCGAGCACGAGCACGCCGCCATGTTGGGACGAGCCGGCCGAATTGCCGTGCTTGAGTACGTCGCCCGAGCGATCGACGCCCGGTCCCTTGCCGTACCACATCGAGAACACCCCGTCGTACTTGGCGCCGGGGTAGAGATTGACCTGCTGCGTTCCCCACACTGCCGTGGCGGCGAGATCTTCGTTGATCCCGGGCTGAAACACGACTTGGTTGGAGGCGAGGTGCTTCTTGGCTTTCCAGAGGGCAAGGTCGAGGCCACCGAGCGGGGAGCCGCGATAACCGGAGATGAAGCCGGCGGTATTGAGCCCGGCGGCTTGATCGCGCGCGTGTTGCAGCATCGGCAGGCGCACGAGCGCCTGAATGCCGCTCATGTACGCGCGGCCGCGTTCGAGCGTGTATTTGTCGTCGAGCGTGACGGACGATAGCGCAGCTTCCAGCGAGGCTCGCTGACCTGCGTCTAGCGGGGCATTCATTATGTTGACTCCTCAACCCTGTTTGGGATCACCAAAACGTCTCGGCGCCCGCATCTTGTGGATGCTTCGGCCGGGGCCGCCATATTGACGGTTTTTTTGGGATGGTAGCACTGGTGGAAACCCGCCGCAGCCGTCAAAAATAGTGCCATCGCAGGTTGGATAAGGCTTCGCCGTCATCCTGTCATCTCGCTATGGCACGCTCGTATCTGTCTGTAACGGCCGTAACGTGTTGTTTTAAGGCTGGAACGAGGGGAGTCGGACTGGTCTAATTCGCAGACCGTTCAGTTTCGCGGACACGCGGCCCGGCATCAGGCCGTTGCATCGGGAGCGTGACGCGCCTTCGGGCGTGCAAATATAAGGAGTACAAATGGAAAAGCGACACATCCAAACGTTTTTGACGATTTCCGCCGCATTTTTCGCGATGAGCTTGCCCGTGCGTGAAGCGCAGGCCGGCGTGGTTGCGACGGCGGTATCTCGCACGATCGCCAAGGCCGGCATCGGTGCCGGCCCGGCCGAACTGTGGGCGGCATCGATGGGCGATGCCCCGGCGCGGCATACGCCGATCGCGCATGCCAGCCGCAAGCACGTCGCGGCGATCGAGACGGCCTCCGCCAAGGCTGCGCCCGCGGGCGACGACGCCGGCGTCGAGCCGTTCGCTCAGATGTAATGTGAACGAGGCGCGCGGCTGCTTGGCCGGCGGCCGCGCCTCGATCCGGTCTTAAGCTTTGTCCTGCACGACCCCGCGCCGAATCTGATCGAGTTCGATCGATTCGAACAGTGCCTTGAAGTTGCCTTCGCCGAACCCTTGATTGCCCTTGCGTTGAATGATCTCGAAGAAGATCGGGCCGATCTGGTTTTCCGTGAAGATCTGCAACAGCAGGTCGTCCTTCGCGCCGTCGATAAGAATCTTGCGCTTCTTCAACTCGTCCAGCGGCTCGGTGTGGCCGGGAATCCGGCGATCGACGAGTTCGTAATACGTGTCGATCGTGTCCAGCAGCTTGATGCCCGCGCCGCGCAGACCGTCCACGGTGCCATAGATATCGGTCGAACCCAGCGCGATATGTTGAATGCCTTCGCCGCGGTACGCGTCGAGATATTCCTGGATCTGGCCCGCCGTCTCCGAACCTTCCTCGTTGATCGGAATGCGAATCTTGCCGCACGGCGAAGTCATGGCTTTCGATTTGACGCCCGTCACCTTGCCTTCGATGTCGAAGTAGCGAATCTCGCGGAAATTGAATAGACGCTCGTAGAACGCCGCCCATTCCTGCATCCGGCCGCGATGAACGTTGTGCGTGAGGTGGTCGATATAGGTGAGACCGTGACCGACCGGATGCGGGTCGGCGCCGGGGATCGGTTCGAAATCGACGTCGTAGATATCGATGTCGCCCACGCTGCCCGCTTGCGCGCCGTTCTTGCCGCGCCAGCGATCGACGAAATAGATCAGCGAGTCGCCGATACCCTTGATGGCCGGGATGTTCAGCTCCATCGGGCCGGTCTTGTTATCGAAACCCCATGCACCGAGATCGAGCGCGTGCTTGTAGGCCTTGGCCGCGTCTTGCACGCGAAAGGCGATCGCGCAGATCGACGGGCCGTGCAGGCGGGCGAAGCGTTGCGCGAACGAATCGGGTTCGCCGTTGACGATGAAGTTGATCTCGCCTTGGCGGTAGAGCGTCACGTCTTTATGCCGGTGACGTGCGATCGCCGTGAAACCCATCTGCTCGAATAGCTTGCCGAGCGCCTTCGGATCGGGTGCCGTGTACTCGATGAATTCGAAGCCGTCGGTGCCGACGGGGTTATCCCACGTTTGAACCTGCATACCTGTCTCCTGTCGATATCACCGCGGCCAAGCGCCGCACGCCGCGAATAGACGCAAGTGTATAGCGGCAAGATAGGCAAAAATTTGCGAAGTTTGTCGGTTGGCACTACGATTGCGCAATTTTGTGTCTCTTGCGACTCGGAGGAGGTGAGAATATGGCCGATATCGAACTCGATGCCGTCGACAGACGTATCCTCGCGTTTTTGCAGGAGAACGGCCGCGCCTCGAACCAGGACATCGCCGAGCGCGTGAATCTCTCGCCGAGCCCTTGTCTGAGGCGGATCAGGCGGCTCGAGGAACTCGGCATCATCCGCGGCTACGTCGCGCTGCTCGATCCGCAAAAGCTAGGCCTTGGGTTGCTCGCGTACGTCAATGTACGGCTGGAAAAGCGCGGCGGCGCCACGGGCCATGCCGGGACCACGCACGCGGAGCTGTTTCGCGCCGCGGTGCAGTCATGGCCCGAGGTGGTCGCCTGTCATGCGATGACGGGGGAGATGGATTACCTGCTGCGCGTGCAGGTGAAAGACATGGTGCACTTCTCGCGCTTCGTGCAGGACCAGTTGCTGCATCATCCGTCGGTCATCGACGTGAAAACCAGCTTCGCGCTCGAATCGTTCAAGGAGACGACGGCGCTACCGATTCTTTGAGGCGGATCGGCGCGAGGAACCGGCGCTGCAAAAGAGACGAGGCGGCGTGTTGCCGCCTCGTCGCGCGTGCCGCACAGGGGAGAGCGGCGCGCGGGGGGGACGAAAGGGTCAGGCTAGCGCGTCCGCCGGCATCATGGCCTCGATGATGCGCGCGGTATTGCGGGCTTGGCGCTTAATGGCGTAATCGAATACGGCGGCTTGTTCTTGTAGCATTTCGTTGATGATGCTCGCTTGGTCGGCGGGCGGCAACGTGAGGTACGCATCGGCGCTGCCGTAGGTGTACTCGATCTTCATCCCGGCCTTCTTGGCGATGTGCATCATCGTCGTATTGCGCGAAAGGCAGTACATGTAGAGCGTCGTCACGCGCGTGTTGCGGCTGTGAATGGCGGCGCGCTCGAACAGTTTGGAACCGACGCCCATGCCGCGCGAGCTTTCGAGCACCGACACGCCGAGTTCCGCCATGCGCCCATCGCCGTCGGCGGGCAGGTAAGCCAGATGGCCGACTCCCACGAGGACGAGCCCGTGATCGAAAACGCCGAACACTTTGTCGCGCGTGAAATCGATCGACTGCACGTAGTTCTCGATCACGTGATCCGGTGCCGCTTGGCCGAAGCGCAGCAGACGGTCGTCGTCGCCCAGGGCGAGAAAGTGCGTGACCAACTGATCGCGGTCGCCGGCCGTCAATTCGCGCACGAGGATCGGGCCACGATGAGCCTCTTGCGAGGCACGCTCGTGAAGCTCGATCGAGGCGGCGGCGCGAGTAGGGGCATAGGACTTCATCATGGGTTCTCCTTTCGTCATGCGCGGTTGCTGCAGCGCAATGCGAATTTTACCCGATAGGCATATCCCCTAATAGGGAAAACCCCAACAAAGCCTTGAGAACCCCCTCTATTGCCGGCCAAATGCGGCGTAAGCTACTGATTGGGAAGGAAATATTTGACTGTTGTAGATGCGCACTGCGTCATTTCGACCGAACAAACAGTCCCTCGGCGCATGCTGCGGCGCGGTGACGGTCCGCGCATCCGCTGCCGTCAGGTCGCCAGGCCCTTTTCGAGCACGTCGATCACTTCATCGGCGAATTCCCGGTAGCCCAGGCGCCCCCCGGGCTTGAGCCAAGTGAATGTCCAGTTGATCATCCCGAACACCATCATGGTAAGCGCGGTCTGCTTTTCCTTCGAGACGCGGCCCGGATAGGCCCGCGCAAGTTGACGTGCAAACGCGGCGACGATGTCGCGCTGACGATCGAGAATGACCTCGCGCTGTGTTTCGACGAGGTATTTCACATCGTTGAGCAGGGCGACGTGGCGGCTGTGCGAAGTCTCATATTCGGCCAGGAAGGCGCGAACGAGCTCGGCGAACGTCTCGCGCTCGCTTAGCCCGCGCCGCTGGCTCGAGCCCTCGACCTCGGCGATGATCAGCATCAAGCGCTTCGTGTAGCGATCGAGCAAGTCGAACAGGATCGCTTCCTTGCTTTCGTAATAGTGATAGAGCCGAGCTTTGGAGGTGCCGCTCGCGCTGGCGAGTTCCGCCATCGACGTGCTCGGGTAGCTCGTCTGAGCGAATGCTGCGGCGGCGAGCTCGAGTATTTGCTCGCGTTGGGTTTCGTGATCGGGTGCTCGGGTACGGGCCATGGTGTCGTCGTCGGTTCGGGCCGGCCCCGGTGCGAGCGATCGACGTCGTCGAGATCGTCGCTATCGCACGCCCAACCGGCGGTTCCGAGCCGTGGGGCGTGCCGTGCGCGGGGCCGCCGCGGCGCTAGTGTAAGCGAAACGCGGCCCCGCCCGATCAGCGTTCGTCGTAGCTCACGACGACGCGCTCGCTGACCGGATGGCATTGGCAGGTCAAGACGAAGCCGTCCGCGATCTCTTGCGGTTCGAGCGTGTAGTTCTTGTCCATCTTAACCTCGCCCTCGAGCACCTTGGCCCGGCACGTGCAGCACACGCCGCCCTTGCACGCGTACGGCAGCGCCAGACCGGCATGCAAGCCGACATCGAGCAAGCTCGCGCCCTCGTAGGGCAAGCGCATCTTGCGGCGATTGCCGTCGATGACGATTTCGAGTTCGGCCGCCGGCGTCTCGTCGGTGATCTCGACGACGGGCGCACCCGCCTGCGGCAGCGGCGTGCCGAAGCGTTCGACGTGCACCTTCGATTGCCCGACGCCCGCGCTCTTGAGCGCCGCCTCCGCCGCGTCCATCATCGGCGCGGGACCGCAAATGAACGCTTCGTCGATCGAATCCGGCGACACCAATGTCTCGAGGAAGGCGGCGCACTTCTCGCGATCGAGCACGCCGTTGAACAGGTCCACGTCCTGCATGTCGTCGGACAGCACGTTGTACAGAACGAACCGGTTCATGTAGCGGTTCTTCAGGTCCTCGAGTTCCTCGGCGAACATGATCGCGTCGACACTGCGATTGCCGTAGATCAGCGTGAACGTGCTGCGCGGTTCGAGCTCGAGCGTCGTTTTGACGATCGCCAGCACGGGCGTGATGCCCGAACCGCCGGCGAACGCCACGTATTGTTTGCCTTGTTCGGCGTTCAGATGCGTGAAGAAGCGCCCGTCGGGCGTCATGACCTCGATCGTATGGCCGGCCTGCAGCGTATCGAACGCGAAGTTCGAGAAGCGGCCGCCGCGCACGCGCTTGATGCCGATGCGCAGCTCGCCGTCGCGGTCGTAATCGGTCACCCCGACGCAGATCGAATAGGAACGGCGCGTCTCCTCGCCGTCGACGTGCGCCTTGAGCGTCACGAATTGCCCCTGCGTGAAACGATATTGCTCGCGCAACTCGGGCGGGACTTCGAACGAAACGGAAACCGCGTCGGCGGTTTCGGGCCGCACCTCGCGGATGCGCAGCGAATGAAATTGCGGGGTCGCCATACCAGCCTCCCGCCGGGCCGACCCAAGGGAGGCTGGCGCCCCCTCGAGGGGCAGCGAACGATAGTGAGCGTGGGGGTCGTTCATTATTCAGTAGGGTTTGAAGTAGTCGAAGGGTTCGCGGCAGTCCAGGCATCGATAGAGCGCCTTGCACGCCGTGGAGCCGAATTGCGATAGGCGTTCCGTGTGCGCCGAGCCGCAGTGGGGGCATGCCGGAGCGGCCGCCGCGCGCGGCACGAAGCGGATCGTTTGTTCGCTTGCGCCGGCCGGCGTACTCGCACAGCGCCCGCCGGGCGGCGCGATGCCGTAAGCGCGCAGCTTTTCACGCGCCTCGTCGGTGATCCAGTCCGTCGTCCACGCAGGTGCGAGGACCGTCTTGATCCGATGCGGCGTCAGGCCGGCTCGCTCGAGCGCGTGCGCGATATCCTCGGCGATGTGCGCCATCGCCGGGCACCCCGAATACGTGGGTGTGATGACGACTTCGAGTGTGCCGTCCTCGGACCGCTCGACGCCGCGCAAAATGCCGAGTTCTCGAATCGAAACCACCGGGATCTCCGGATCGGGCACCGATTCGAGCACGGACCATGCGCGCGCGAGCGTCTCGGCGTCGCCTGCGAAGTTAGGGGTGCTGGACATGACGAAAACCTGGAACGAGAGGCGAGGGCGCGCGCCGGATCACCAACTGGCGCCGGGGTGCTGACGGGCGAGGCTTTGCATTTCGGCGAGCAAAAATCCCATGTGTTCCGAATGCTCGCCGTGCTTGCCCGTGCTCACGTGCGCAACCGGGGCGGGCAGCGCCAGCGTGGCTTCGGCCAACGCGGCTTGCACGTCGGCGAGCCAAGCCGCTTCGAACTCGGCCGCGCGCACGCCGATACCTGCCGCCGCCACGGCGTCCTCGAGCGCATCGGGCGCAAACCATTCGCGTGTGTAGGGCATCAAGAAATCGAGCGCGGCTTGCATGCGCCGATGCGACTCTTCGGTGCCGTCGCCCAAGCGCACGAACCAATCGCGCGCGTGTTGCAGCTGATAGCGCGTTTCCTTGATCGACTTCGACGCGATGGCCGCCAGTTGCGCGTCCTTGGAGCCTTCGAGCGCCGTCCACAGATGCGCCATCAACGCGGTGTACAGATAATTGCGCACGGTGGTGACCGCGTAATCGCGATCGCCGCGCGCCGTCGCGCACAGCGGCCCGCCATGCGGCAGCTCGAGCAGCGTGTAGTTCGCGAACTCGCGCTCGGCGCGGAAATACGCGTAGTCGTCTTCGGTCTTTTTCGCGCCGGTCAGTGCGTGCTCGAGCGTCGCCGCATGCGAGTACAGCATGCGCGCTTGGCCGATGAGGTCGAGGCTCATGTTCGCGAGCGCGATGTCCTCTTCGAGCACCGGACCGTGGCCGCACCACTCCGCGTTGCGCTGACCGAGGATCAGCGCGTTGTCCGCGAGACGCAGCACGTAGGAAAGATGTTCGGGCGTAGTCGTCATGACACTCTTACATGTGGTTGACTGCGTCGGGCAGCGTGTAGAACGTCGGATGGCGATAGATCTTGTCGCCGGCCGGCTCGAACAGGTCGGCCTTCTCGTTCGGATCGGAGGCCGTGATCGCCGCCGCGGGCACGACCCAGATGCTGACGCCTTCCTGGCGCCGCGTGTAGACGTCGCGCGCCATGCGCAGGGCCATCGACGCGTCGGCGGCGTGCAAGCTGCCGCAGTGCTTGTGGTCGAGCCCTTGCTTGCTGCGCACGAACACTTCCCAAATCGGCCATTCCTTGTTCATGAACTCACTCCTGAATGCGTGGCGATGCTAAATGCTGACTAATAGGTGACGGGGCGGGGCGGCCGCTCAGGCGGCTGCTTGCTGCGCGCGAAGCCGTGCCTTCTCGGCATGCGCGAGCGCGGCTTCGCGAACCCAAGCGCCGTCCTCGTGCGCCTTCACGCGCGTGGCGAGGCGCTCCTTGTTGCAGGGGCCGTCGCCGTTCACGACGCGCCAAAATTCGTCCCAATCGATCGAGCCGTAGTCGTAATGGCCTCGAGCCTCGTTCCACTTCAAATCCGGGTCGGGCAGCGTCACGCCCAGCACCTTCGCTTGCTCGACCGTCGCATCGACGAACTTTTGGCGCAGATCGTCGTTCGAGATCCGCTTGATGCCCCACTTCGCCGATTGGTTGCTGTGGACGGAGTCCTTGTCGCTCGGGCCGAACATCATCAGCACCGGCCACCACCAACGATCGACGGCTTGCTGGACGAGCGCGCGCTGGGCCTCGGTGCCCTTCATCATGGCGAGCAGCGCATCGAAGCCTTGACGCTGATGGAACGACTCTTCCTTGCAAATGCGGATCATCGCGCGTGCATACGGCCCGTACGTGCAACGGCACAGCGGGATCTGATTCATGATCGCGGCACCGTCCACGAGCCAGCCGATCACGCCGACGTCGGCCCAAGTCGGCGTCGGGTAATTGAAGATGCTCGAATACTTCGCCTTCCCGCTGTGGAGCGCGGCGACCAGGTCGTCGCGCGAGACGCCCAACGTTTCGGCGGCGCTATACAGATAGAGTCCATGGCCGCCTTCGTCTTGCACCTTGGCGAGCAAAATCGCTTTGCGCTTCAGGCTCGGCGCACGGGAGATCCAGTTGCCCTCGGGCAGCATGCCGACGATTTCCGAATGCGCGTGCTGCGAGATTTGCCGCACGAGCGTTTTCCGGTAGGCATCGGGCATCCAATCTTGCGGCTCGATCTTGCCGTCGGCCGCCATCACCGCGTCGAAGCGCGCTTGGTCGGGCGTCGATGCGCCGGCGTCGAGCGCCGCGACATTGCCCGGAATATCCAGGGATTGCGTATACATAGGGAACGATCTCGTCCTGGGTTGTACGTTGCCGCGAGTATAAATCAACCGACCGGTCGGTTAATAAATAATTTTTAGGGCCGGGTTTAGGCCGCGGCACGCGCAGGGAGGGGGAATAGGGGCGGATTCGCGCATCCGAGGCGGCTGCTAGACTGAAGGCATTGCCCCATCTTCTTTACGCCCCGCACTACGATCATGACGACCGTCTATTTCGTGAAAACCGGCGAGCAGTATCTTTGCCCGGGTGAGGATGGCGACGTCGGGTTGACGCCGTCGTTCGAGGAAGCCGAGCACTTCCTGTCTTACGAGGAGGCCGAGCGCGCCGCGCGCAGCAACGCCGACCCGGGTTACCAGATCATCGCCCGGCATCAAGGGTGATGCGCACCTCGCGGTGTGCGCCCGCTTATTTGCCCATACCCCACGACGCGAGCACGGCGTGGATGCTGCGCGCGTACTTGTCGCGCAGAGAGGGCGTTTCCGAGTGATAGGCGCCGATCGCGTGCCAAGTATTGCCGTAGCGGATCATCTTCTGCTTGAGCATCCAGGCGGCGACGTAGGTATTGACGCAGGCATCCTTGAGGGCGCCGGGCGGGACCCCGTACCGGCGCAACTCGGCGAAATGGATTGAGTTGATCTGGGATTGGCCCACGTCGATGCTGCCGTCGGCATTGCGGTGGACCGCGCTGGGATTGCCCTTCGATTCGTACCAAGCAATTGCGCGAAGGACGAGCGGATTGACGCCTTGATAGGCGCCGGCCCGCGCGAAGCAATCGTCGTCGGCGCGCGCGTTGCCCGCGCTGCAAAGCAGGCAGACGGCCGCGACTAGGGCGGCGCCACACCGGGCGGATACGCCGCGAGAGCGGGGGAACGGAGATGCGGTCATTGCTGAAACTCCCACGTTAGCGGCCAGCCGCCGTCTTCATCGGGTCGAGGCCACGGATACCGCGTCCGCGCCGCCGTGCGCCGCGCGCGCGGGCGCGTGCAAGATGTCGTCGAGGTTCCGATCGACTTGCGTCAGGTAGGCTTGCGACTCGTCGCTGACCACCATGCGAATGGACGGTTCGGCCACGGTCCTGTGCGCAGCCGCCTTCCGGCCTTTCCTCCCGCCGGACCGGTGCCCGCCGGCGGCCCGCGGCGCAACGTCTTCCACTTGTTCGGCGGACGACGGCGGCAGCGATGCGAGGGAAGGCAGCGGTGGGAATAGCTGACTCGGGCCGGCCCCTTCGCCGGACGCCTTAGCGGCAACGCCGCTCGTTTCGGCCTGGGCCGGGGGGATGGCGGCGAAGACGAGCGCGCCGGTCAACGCGAGAGCGGAACGGGAAATCATGATCGTCTCCGGAGGCTATTCGGTGGGTACGACTTGGATGCTGTAGGGGTGGCAACTACCGACGGAGACGTCGTCGATCTGAACGGAACCCGAGTGCGCCGAAGCGATGCCCCGTTTGACCGATTGATTCAGATAGGGAAAGTCTTGCGGGAGTGCGGCGATGACGATGCGAGCCGACTGCTGTTTGGAAGCCACGGCGCCCACTTTCACGAGCACCTCGGTGAGGTGGGGATCGCGTGCGCCGAGTGCGTCCGCCGGAATGGCGATGTCGACCAGTTTGGCGGGGCCTTGCCCGCTCGAGGCCGAAGCCGATTGCTGACCGTCGTTCGATCGCAACGCTTGGATCTGCGCGCACCCCGTTAGGGCGGCGGCGATAAGAAGGCTGATGTGGGCTTTCACTGTGATCTCCAACGCTGAGAAGTGCGTTATCGGCAGCTAGGGCCCGATGATTAAAACCGACGAAAGCAAAACGCGGGAAAACGTGGATGCGGACGAGGTGCGCAAGCGCCGATGCGAGGGTCCGCGCTCGAGCGGTCTTATCGGGGCGGCGGCCTTCAGGCACAATCGCCGATTGTTTTCTTTGCTTCGATGCGAGCAGCCATGTTCACCCGTTCTATCTCGCCCAAGTTGCGCCCATTGATGATGGCTGCCGCGTTCGTCGTCGCGGCCAGCGGGGCGAGCGCCGCGCCTGCTTCGCCGCCGAACGCGGCCGAGCGCGGCTGGGTCGGCGCTTGGGCCACCGCGCTCCAAACGATTCCCGACCTGGCCGATCCGCCACCGCTCTATCGCACCCCCGAGGTCGCCGGGCGCACGGTCAGGCAGATCGTCTATCCGACGCTCTCGGGGCGCGAAGCGCGTATTCGTGTGAGCAATGTCTACGGGCGGGCGCCGTTGACGCTGACCGACGTGGTGTTGGCGCGCTCGGCCGGCGGCGCGGCGACGCAGCGGGGCACCGCCTTGCGCGTGACCTTCGGCGGTAAGAGCGCGATTACGTTGCAACCGGGCGAGCAGATCGACAGCGATGCGATTCAGATCGCCGTGTCGGCGGGCGAGCCGTATGCGATCAGCCTGGTCGCGGGCTCTCGCCAGACGATGACCGCCTGGCATCGCGTGGCGAACCAACTGAACTACGTTTCGACGCCGGGCGACCATGCCCTCGATGCGGCGCCGACGGCTTTTGCGCGCAAGTTCACCGAGTCGGTCTGGGTCAGCGGACTCGACGTGCGTGCGCCCGACGCGGGTGCGATCGCGGCGATCGGCGATTCGATCACCGACGGCTTGCGCTCGAGCTTGAATCGCAATCGCCGTTGGCCCGATGCTTTCGCGCGCCGGCTCGGCGAGGGCGGGGCGGCGAACTGGTCGGTGCTCAATCTCGGCATTAGCGGCAATCGGCTGCTCAGCGCGTCGCCGTGTTACGGCGAAGCGCTCGAGCGGCGCTTCGAGCGCGACGCCCTCGCGCATCCCGGTGTCCGTGCGGTCATCGTGATGATCGGCATCAACGACATCAACTTCGCCGCGATGCCGCCGCGCGCCGGCCTCGATTGCGACTTCCCGCATACATCCGTCACAGCGCGCGATCTGACCGGCGGCTACCGGCACCTGATCGAGCTCGCGCACCGCAATGGCGTGCGGATCTACGGCGCGACGCTGACTCCGGCGACGCTGCCGCCCGCGCGTGAAGCGGTGCGGGCCTCGGTCAACGAGTGGATCCGCACGAGCGGTGCGTTCGACGGCGTGATCGATTTCGATGCGGCGTTGCGCGACCCTGCGCACCCTACGCAGTTGCAGCGCCGTTTCGATAGCGGCGACCACATTCACCCGAACGACGACGGCTACGAGGCGATGGCCGCGGCCGTGCCGCTGGCGATGATCGGAGCGGCAGCGCACCGCTAACGAAAAAAAAGTGCGTCACACCCTTGTCATGGGATGTGTGTTTGACCTACTATTCGCATCCTCATTTGATGAGCGGCGACGAAACGGCGCCGGCGCCAACAAGTTTTTAAGCGATGTACGAAAAAAACTGTTGACGAGATGCAAAAGGTTCTGCATAATCTCGTTTCTCTGCTGCTGACGCAGCAACGCAAGACGGGCGGTGCTAAAGAAGAAGTTGTTCTGGCGCTGTCGACGGTTGAGCGACGCG
>NZ_PNYA01000046.1 GCF_002879885.1 Trinickia dabaoshanensis | reverse complement strand
TACTCGTCCCGATGCTCTCGCACCATGCGCACAGCACGCTCGCGGACTTCAGCAGAAAACTTGTTCGACTTGTTCATGGCTCCATTCTCTCAAGAGTTGGAGCCTCCACCAAGTCCGGGGCGGTTCACTTCCACCTTCCAGCCAGGCGTGAGTTCGACGCCTTCACGCTTAGCCCATGCCTCAACCTGCGGCACGATTGGCTTCCCCATTGACGCGATTTCCGAAAACTGCTGTTCCGGGGTGCGCAAAATGCGGTCTACAGCTTCTACGAAACGCTGATGGGGAATCAAATCCTCTACCTCTGAGCCTTTGAAGCCAACGAATTCGTCCGTTGATAGGACCTTCCCCTCCTCACCGTTATAGATGCCGCTGCTCAGCTCTGCCGCCATCCTGCTGCCCATTTGATCGCCATCCAGCAAAACGACCGGAAGCGTCTCGTCTCGGCCAGTCAATATTCCAGCGGTGATCCTTAGCGTTTTGGTCCCACCTGCGGGCGGGAAAACCAGCTCTCGGCGAGGTGTGATCTTCCCCGCACCGATAAGAAGCGCTTTAATCGTCGTCAGATAGTGCTGATCGGAGGCTCCCTCCACAACGATTGGACAGCAGCCCAGTAGCAAGCTTTCAGCGACGTTCAGGTTAAGTGCGGAGTACACGGCGTACGCTGCCCCGGCATGTGCCGGGTCCGCACCCGACTGACGCAGATTCGGCGAAGACTCGGTCGAGCCATCCGCAGCGACATATACCTTCCGCACTCGATCCAGCCGGTCGGGATCGACGAGGAACGGCGAGTGCGTCGTATATATGATCTGGTTGGTCTTGGTCAACCCATCGAAGAAGGCCGACAGATCGCGCTGGGCAAGGGGATGAAGGGATAGGCCTGGCTCATCGAGTAGAAGAATTGCGTCTTCGTGGTCGCCCTGGCTTTCGACCAAGAACACGAGGTAGAAGCTCAGGAACCATTGCAGCCCCGTACTGCGATTCTCAAGCTCCACTTCTTCCGGACGTCGATCATCTGATACCCAGATGCGGAAATGATCGCCATCCGCTTCGAATCGGAAGCGGTAGTCGCCTTGTTTCCACCAGGACTTGAACTCCTTGGTCAAAGTCGTGCCCGCAGACTGTAGCAAGATGGAGCGCTCTCGCTTGCGCTCAGCGATCCTTGCAATCTCGTCTTCCGTGGGCTGCCGATTCTGATTGCTCGGATCTTTGAAGTCGCGGCCAAGCTCACGGATCTCCGTCGGTTGGAGGCGAACAAAGCTGAACAACACGCGGAGGGTCCGAGCTTTCGCCGCCTCCTTGGCCCCCAGATCCTTTCTCTCAAGATTCTGGACCACATGCGGGAGATAAATTTCCGAGTCCAGATTTCCATAGTTCGAGTAGTACACAAACTTCGGGAGCGCTTTCAGGACTAGATCTCGAACGCCTTCGATGTCTTCGGGGGCCGGCGACCTGATGTTGGACAACCATTCGGTCAGGACATCAATCGTCTGCTGCGTACGAGGAACGATCGTCGACGTCTTGGCCGGCTGGTCTGGCAACAACTTCTTCAGTGATTCGATGGCGGCATCGAGGTCCTGCGCAGTCCAGTCTTGCCTGATGGGTTCGGCCAAAGCGCGAACGGCGTCAACGATCGTCGACTTAAGTGCTTCTTCGCTCTTGAGCGCATCTGTTCGCTGAACGGCCGTGGTTAAGGTCGTCAATTCGCACTTGATCTCCGAGGCAGCGACCGTTGTCTTGGGCGCAAACTGCGGGAACGAGATTGCATGTTTACCATCGAAGTACCGGTCAACACGCACAACCTCCAGTTGTGCAACGTCCAGTTTCGTGAGAGCAATCAAATTGTCTCTGAGAGAGCTGGCATCAAAATCGGCACTGATGAATCGAACGTTTCCGGGGTTGGCACGCACATCCGCGAACATCGTCTTCGGGTAATCCGATGTCGGTTGAATCTCACCTTCGCGGGCAGGATTGAGCTTCCAAAGCGGAAGCAGCAAATTCGTTTTTCCTGACTCGTTGACGCCGATCAGCGCGGCGACGTCGCCGGCATCAATATCGCCGCTGTCCTTCACGGAGCGGAAATTCGTTACCCGATACTTGATCAACTTCATCCTGCCCCCGTCGAGGTAGTTATATGGCAGCGCAACCGGCTTCTGCGCGCTGGAGATGGACATGATAATAGGACGTCTCGACAGAGTGTCTGGGCTGGCGTCCGCCCGCACCAACTGCTTGATGGCTTGCGAGGTGGAACTGCCGCGCCAATGTCACAGCGGCGCACCGGATGAAGGTCCCGTCTTCGCCAGCAGGCGAAGATCGCGCCGGAGCCTCGGGGCGCTGGTAACCTCCACCGGCCAAAGCAACTTTCAGCCGACTCACGAGCACGCTATCACCCAACGCACTCTCAGGCCATTCGGCAATGATGCGGAGGTCTCTCCGCCCCGTCTGACAAGGGTCAATTTCAACTCTGGAAATCACGCCGGAGTTTTTGCGGGCCGATATTGGCCCTGTTCTGCTGCAGCTCGGCGATCCACGTGCGCCCCCAACCGACCCAGAGCCGCCCTTATGACTCCGTGCGCCGCCATGACAACCTCCGGGGTAGAAGAGTCATTCCGGATCCAAGGGGACCGAAACCACCAAGGGCCATCCGCCGATGGCAGCTCTTCGTGATTCGAGTAGAATCATGGCACCTAGTCCAAGTTGACTGTACACATGGCATCGATAAGTCGCAATTACGATGAGCTCTTTGAAACGGTATTTTCGGAGACTCGACGAATCCAAGAAATGTCACCTGACGAATTGGGACGATGGCGTAGTCAGTTCAAGCTGTTACCGCCCAATATCCCACTAGGCGATGGGTCGCACATCGACACTACGATGGATGCTCTACGCGCGATTGGGGATATCGGCGAACTGTGGCTGCAGAACACACCATCGGCACGAGCCTCAATATCGACACATGAAATTCGCGAACTTGCAATCGCTATCGTTGGGCATATTATCTCAGGCGCGTATCGTGATCGATTTGATGCTGACCCCAAATTTAAACGCGTTTTCAAAAAAATACTCAGCGAACGCGTAGCTAGCCTGTCGAAGACGACGATGCATTACTTTCCTTGCCACGTTTTCGAAAGTCCGGAAGCGCCGCAGTTTGAAATTGGTCCTGTTCGCTTCATGTCCCGCGTTGATTGGCTGGACTTGGTAGAATCCAATGCACAATTATCGCTGGGGTGGGTACGACCACTTAGAGCTTACTTTCAAGGTCAAGCGCTTCGTCCGGGGGCGCCTGTCTGGGATCCAGCAACGATCAGCTCTGAGGAACAGCAGAAATCGATCGACGATCAGTGGAAGGCAAAATCAACGTGCGACGAAGTAGGCGCGTGCCGATGGATCGCGGTCGTTGAGGTGCCCGATAGACTTGCGAAGTTATCTCGAACCTGCGCCGAGGTCGCTGTGCGCGTCGCTATCGACGCCTTTGGGTTGGCGCTCGGTCATCTCGACGCGTTAGACCTTAGGGGGCCAGGCGACGCGAAAGGCGCAACACTCAGCCACCAGCTATTGCAAGTCCGAGGGCGTGACATTCCAACGTCTTGGTCGCTCGACATGCCCGGCCTGAAAGGCGGAGCGGGCCGATATCACGAACTACTGGACCGTACAGCCGGACTCCGCAGTAGTGCTGGCAAGGCGCTCTATGCTTTTGTGAATCACAACACACCGGGGCCGGTCCCTACTCTCAAAAAGCGATGGGTCGAGGCGATGTATTGGTTCGGTGAGGCACGGCGAGAACCGGCCGAGTTTGTATCACTGGTGAAAGCGGGGATAGCGCTTGATATTTTGACTCAGGGGAAAAAGGCTGGGGGAATTCTGACCCTTTGCTGCGGGCTATTCGGGCTGGAAAAATCAGATGTCGTTTCGAACAACGGCATGTCATTGGAGAGCGCTGTAACGGCAATTTACGATGATGGACGATCTCAACTTAGTCACGGTGGGCGATTAGGTCTTTTACAAGAGTTGCCCGTCTCGAAGCAGTTCAGTATTGATTTTTCGGCGAAAGTATTGCTTCAGTATTTAAGCTGTCTGGAAAAGTATAGCGGCCCGGATGACGTCGATGCTTTTTTACCGGTGATTCCAAGTTTACGTACATAACATGCTGCTTGATCTGGACAGATTTGGCATATCAACATCGATTGGCCGGTTCCGGGTTTGGAGCCGACGTCTGAACGGCTGACGTATGCTACGACCGAACGACGCTTCCTGGCCGGCAAGCGACCGCTCGCCGGCCAAGATGCGATCAAACCTCGGTCTGCTCCGCCATCTCGAGGGCATCGTCGACCTCGATTCCCAGGTAGCGAACCGTGCTTTCCAGCTTTGTGTGGCCGAGCAGCAACTGCACGGCCCGAAGGTTCTTCGTCCGCCGGTAGATCAGCGAAGCTTTCGTGCGGCGCATCGTGTGGGTACCGCTTGCGGTATCGTCGAGGCCAATCGATGCGACCCAGCGGCGTACCAGCCGGGCATATTGCGGCGTCGACAGGTGCGGTGACGTATGAACCCGGCTCGGGAACAGAAAATCGGCCGCCTTCAGTCCCCGGGTTTCGATCCACGCTTCGAGGCTCTCACGAGTCTGTTCCGTGATCTCAAATTGCACCGGACGCTGGGTCTTCTGCTGCATGACGGTCGCTCTCGACGCCACCTGGCTTCCGTGGCGGACATCCTGGACCCGTAACCGCGTGAGGTCGCACGCCCGCAGCTTGCTATCAATCGCGAGATTGAACATCGCGAGCTCACGAACGTTCGACGCCATCTGAAGTCTCCTCCGAATCACCCAGATTTCCCGAAGCTTTAACGGTGGCTTCTCCCCGGTGAGCTTGCCCTTGTTCCACGGCACGCGGTGGACAACCACGACATTCTCGGATTCCACGACCGTCCCCTTTCAAGCAAATGGAGATTGAGTGTGCGCCGCGTCGGGCGGTCGCAGGCCGACCCGGAGCGGTCGTTCGAACTCCTAACGTCGCAATGACAGCTTCCCGGGTCCAACAGACCCTCGCCCCGCGCAGTTGGTCGGCAAGCTCCCAGCCCTAGCCGACGTTGATGCGCGCTGGCTGCCGCGCTTTGAACGCAGCGCATTGCCGACGATGGAGGCGTCGTGCCTTCGGACAGCAGCGCCTCAGGATCAGGGGGCTAACCCAGCGCATTTCGGTCACGACGTCATTTGCATACAGTGGGTAGCGATTCGCGGACCGCACGGTCGCGGCTACTGTCTATGATTCGTTGGTCTGGGCACCGGTAGATGGTCTCGATGATGTCGCCGCTTCAGGAAACGAGACTCGGCCGGTTGAAAAGAGCAACGCCCGGCGACATTCGCGTGCGAACTCTGGATTGCTTTCGCCGAGGAGATGCTGAACAACATTGAATAGGTCCGGTGTATGCACCAGCGCCGTTGACGAAATTGTCGCGGCGCTTTGACATTTTTCAGTGAAGGGATCCGGGCGGTCTCGGATGGGCAGCAAGCGATATCCGTTTCCGAATAAAACAGGCTTTGCGGGCGAAGTGACCTCGTCTCGTTGAAGGTCTTCGTGAATATTCATCGACAATTGCCGGAGCTTGTCGATATTGACAGCTTTATTGTCCTTTCCCTCTGCCTCGCCAATCAAGCGCCCCTCATCACTTTCGAAAACAACATCGAACTCGGAATCGGATTCTTTAAACGACGCCGCTTCAAAGCCCATAAGGCGAAGAGCATCGATAATGACTCGCTCTAGTGATTTTCCCTTTTCATACAATAGTGCACGATATTTCCCTGCGGCTACAAGTTGATCCGCCACGGCTTCCTTTTCCTGCTGCGCCTCCTCGACCTTTCGCTCGGCTTCCAGCAACTGCAATTTGAGTGCTGATTCAGGGCCAAGCGCATAGCTGGAGTCGGCAGCCCAGAGCGGCTCCGGGGTGATCTCAGAACTGGAGCGAAGCGCCTTGTCGAGGGCAACGATAGCAGATACGAACCTGCCAGCAAACTGTGAGGCAGCGGTGGTCCAGACTCGGTTGCTCTCATCCTCCTCGATAAAGCGTTCGTCGTCGAAGTCAATGTCCGGCAAAAGGAGAAGCGCACCAGAAGATGCCTTGCTTCGATAGAGCGCGCCCACAGGCTTGTCGCCTGCGCGTGTCATCAGGCACGAAGGCACATTTTCGCCCTCGAGAAGAACTTCATAGGCCGATTGCCCTTCGAACTCCTTCCAATAAGAAGCTAGCACTTCGGCTCCCTTCTCGACGAGCTTCATTGATGTCCCACTGGTGGCAACAGGAGAGAACGCTGCCGGAATTGCTTGATAGTTCGTAAAGAGAGCGACGTGGCGAGTAGTTTGCCGATTTCGGCCTGTACCAGAGTACGAGCGCTGCCCCGTATCAATATATACTTCTTGGAGTGGTGCCAGATAAACGATTACCGTTTTACCTGCATCAACCGCTTGCTTGATCTCCCGTCGCCAGTGCTCCGAACTTTCCTTCAAGCGGAATGAACTGCTGTCACTAAGGCTGCGCTTACCCTGATAATAATCGTCGCTATAAGCGTAGAAGTCCCCAAGCTTGGGCTTGACAAGAATGATATCCCAATCGAGCAATGACAGTTTGGAGTCGAACGACGCATATTCGCTGTCGTCGGACGCCAGCTCGAAGCCAATAGTGAGTATTTTTCGAGCACCCATCGTTTATAACCATCCCTCGGTTGACATGACCCGTCAAGGAAAAGCTCGAAGTGCCACTAGGTCGGCACGGCGAATCTGCACGCCAACAGCACTAGCCAGCGTCCTTCGAGGAGAAGTACTCGGGCGATGAGCTGGCGTGATAGCGCACTCGACAAACGACTTCTCGAACGGGAGCCACAAGCGCACTTTTTGAGACTCGAAAAACTGGATTGATCTATTCACAGCGTCCCTTTGGATTATCGCGGACCCCATGCTATCGAGATCTGCCTACAGATCGTCCCAACTAACGCGCGCTCGACTCACATCAGATGTTCGAGCCGTTCTGCGGTGAATTTACGCCAATACATCAATTCTTCACTTCGACCACGCGAAACGAATCGTCGAATTGCAGATAAACACATTTGATCGATGGAAAGTTCGATGCATATTCTCCGGCTTTCTTTCGCAACGCCCCATTTATGCCATCTGTAAATGGCATTGAGACGAAAACTATCGTCACTGTCGTAAAGCTTCCCGCAGCGACGCAAGTGACGCATTCGAGAAACAGGCTAAGGAGATTGACTTCACTGCCTCCCAAATCATCGTATACACAATGAATTCCGCGAACGCTAGACCCGTCTCGGAGAATGAACTCTGGGAATCTCCCGAAACGGGTATCGACCGTCTCAGTCGGAATTCGCTGGTTGTCAACCCATGCCAGCGCCGCTTGCCGCACAACGCTAGGCACATCCTGCCCAGTCGTCGATCGAATACTGCGCCGCCTCTTGAGTCCCTTGGTCAGCTGATACGCAGGCAATTGTGCGGTACCTACGCCCAACATATGAAGGGCACTTACCAGTTCTTTTGTTGAGACATCTGTTGCAGTGAGATTGTCGGACACCTCTGAGTTAACATTTTTTGCCGCCGCCTCTCGGACCTCCGTTACAGAAGACTCGTCAATCTCAGCATTTATAAATTGCCGCGCATGAACGAGGAATTGATCAACAGCGTACATCCAAAAGACATCAACGCCGGCCTCGCGACGTATCTCTTGAATCAACTGTGGTTGCGGGCCAAGGGTTTTTCCCGACTCCCTCAGCCACCAATCCTCCTTCTTATCGTTTGTAACGAACACGACTTTTTGAAGGCCATTCCTCTTGGCATGCGCAATGACTTGCCTCCAAACGATTAAATCACCATACTCGGCCGTGTATTCGATGCCATCATGAAAATACTTGGCGTCGGTGGGGTTGCGGGCTTTGCTCGAATCCTTAAAACCTGGCGGAATTTTGCGCTGGTAGCGGAAATCTCCGTCGGTAATGAGATCGTCCACTTCTTTTTGGTTCGTGGGCGGCCGACCAACATTGTCGCGCAAAATTAATTCCAAGCGTTCACGCACCTCGTCATCGTGACTAATCGCCAGTTGGCGCGATTTACCCGCACTTACGGCGCTCCTTATTTCTTGAATCGCCCCTTTTAGCGATTCGCGCAGCGGTGCAGTGTCTATTCCCAAGCCCCGACGATCCAACTCCAGCTTCTCAACTGCCTCGACTAGTTTTGATTCCGCCGCGTCGAGCTGATCCACCGTTTCCTCAAATTTCGCGTTCTCGGCAGCAATAACTGCAATTCGATTGCGCTGAAATTCCAGTGCAACATTGAAAGGGATCCACAGCCTGTTTGCGATGCTTTCTAGCACCTTAAAGAGATCGTCCCGGGCCTGCTGCGGATACCTGTACAAACTAAGCAGAACGTTAGCATCCAACACAAACGTTGCTTCTCGCCACAGTTCCAAAAGATCGTCTGGGGTCGGTTTATAAAATCCCGAAAACGCTTTGCGCATGCCAGCTCCACCAATCGATCGCTTAAGAAAAGTCACTAAAGAGAATTAACTCACTGACGATGACTTAATGGTTGCTATGGGACCAATCATGCAGACCGAGGCAGTCGCCACCGCTGGCTAAAGTATATATGGACGGAATGTTTTTGGGGTAGACCGTCTCGAAGCTGCGCGGATACGAAGACGAATGCACAAGGTTTGCCGAATACTCTCATCTGTAACCCCTTGATTTTCGTCGTCCGGCGGGAGGACTTGAGCATCTGCCCACTTGCACCCCATGCAGTGCGCGGCACGAAAGAAAATTTGGCGCCAACATTGGACCGACGCAATCAGGTATCTGCTTGGTCGATCAGCCGGGCGCACGTCAGGAATCCGCTATCCAGCGGCGGATCATGGCGCTCGCAAAATGGAACGCAAACGCGATTTGATCAAAGGTACGCATCCGGGCGTTTGCGATTGAGGAGGCCCGAACGGCAGAAAAGCAAACTGACGTCGCCCGATCGATGGCGACGACCGAACACCCACAAAGGCCGATGACCTGCCTCAAGTAATCCGACTGTGAGGGTCCGCGCTTCGATGCAGAGCCGCCGCTCGAACGACCGCGTGACGGCGATCGCGAGCGCCCGCTTCTGGCCGCACGCTGACTCTCGCGAACGTGCGGCATGTCTTCGGTCTCTTCCCTATCACCGGAGATGGGAAAAGCCGATCCATTCTTCTCAACGACTGCTTCGACTTGGCAACGTCGTCTGGCATGATGGTCGCTCAATAAAACAAGGTGGTGGGGATATAAAGGTGGAAGAGCACTACGAGGTCGTGACAGATGTCGCCGAAATCGCGCGATTGAACAAGCAACTTGCGAAGCACTTGCGCGCGGCTCTCCCCTACAAGGAGAGCCGTGAGATAACCTACCCATCCGGCCACCAAACCGGCATGGTGTACTTCGAGGCGCAGACTGGCACTGGTCTTCGAGCTTGGTCAGCGGGCTCCGATTCCGACAAGCTCATGAACTTATTGCTTTCCGCCGATGCGGGCAGCACAAAGTGGATCGAGATAGCAGTGCAGTTGAATTTTCCGGCGGGTACCTATAACCGGCGCATGGCCGGCGCTTTTATCAGGGATGCCGACGGCGAGATTTTCGTGGCGCACCGGGGCAAGCTGACAAAAGGTCGGGCGGGACTTCCGAAGGACAAAGTGTTCCGCGAGTTTGCGGCCACGACCGTCGAAGCGGCTGATCATCGCAAGAAGACCTCGAGGGTCATCTTGATCGCCGGGCTAAACCACCCTGAACTGGTCGACCGGTTATGGGAATTCGCTGAGGAAGCCCGAGAAGTCGCGACCCGCCTAGGAGAAGAGTTGCATGGAGATGGGGAAAACGAGTCTGTCAGCACTGCACCTCGTGACCCCAACGGTCCTAACGGGTCAAACGGGGGAAAAGCGAGCGACCCAGCACCCACTTCTCCCGCCGAGCGCCTTCTGAAACTGCGGGCCTATTTCGACGAGTATTCCGGCGAGGTGAGCACCAAGGGACATGGCGGCGGCAAACGCACCGTCGAGCACGGCGCGATTGTCCGAGCCCTGGAAGCACGACTGAGAGGCGGGGGGGATAGCCAGAAAGCACAAGCCATTGATCTGGCTATCGTCGCGACGTCTAGTGTCGATCTATTCGAGGTCAAGACTTCGGCTCGGACGACGGATGTGTACACGGGTGTAGGGCAGTTGTTGATCCACGGCGAGTGCATTATGGACGAGCTCGGGATCGCTGTGAACCGCTACCTAGTCCTCCCGGAAAAGCCGAAGGCCAGTCATAGCAAAGCGATTTCAGGCAAGCCAGGTATCAAGGTCGTCACTTACCAGAAGGTCGGTTCAACGTACGAATTCAACGGTTTGAGCTGACCTCGTCGCAGTCGCGTCGTAGGCGGAAATCTTTCCACCAACTTTCGCGAGTACGTGATTCAGCGAGTTCGGCCGCCGCCCCGTCCGGGAAAGCGCGTATCAGTGACGACTACATGAAAGGCCGCTCTTCGGCTGCAACTGCCGTTCGAACGGCCATGTGCTCACCGTTGCGAACGTCCCATAGTGGCCGGCTTGAGCCAGTGCCACGGGCAATGCGCTAACCGAAAACCGGCCATTGAGCGGGGGCCGGCGAGACCTTAGCTATTCGAAGTGAATGGCGACCTCGACCGGCGGCTCGTTGCCGATTCTGTTGAAAAACTCCCCGACTACAAGTTCAGCGAGGTTTTCAGGGGTCCTCATCCCCCTCAAGACGTCGGCATCAAATCAACCCTGGTAGAAGGCCCGTTATCCTTCATCCCCTCCACCCCGAAATGCGGCGCGACGATGTTCAGCCGGTTCGGATCGATTTTCTGGCTCAGATACTGGCGCACGTTCTGCGCGCGCTGCTCGGCGAGCGCCTGCAAACTGGTCTCGTTCACAGGCGCATGGAAAGCGAGCGCTCGCTTCATGTCCTCGTCGGGCAGCGTCTTCGTCATACCGACGAAGTTGCGCGGCTTTTTGAAATCCGCGTCCTTGTAGGCCTGCGTCAAGTACCGATGGTATTCGTCGGGACTCACCGTCACGCCGGAGGGATCGGCGCCCGATGCAGCTTTCGCCTTTTCCCGCCGCACGAGATCGTCGACGTACGCGAGCCGTAGGCCCGGCATATCGACGTTGTCGTCGGCACGGCCGCTCAGGTCGAGCTTTACGTCGGGCTTCTCGGTCAGCAACTTCACGAGCGTATCGAGCTTCTCGCGCGACGCGTCGGTCAACGCGGCCGAGCCCGGCGCGAACGCGACGTACTGCAAATGCTCGGCGCTCGCGGCGCCGTCGCCGCCCGCCCCCAATGCGTTGGCCAGCAGCGAGAACGGCGCGGTGACGGCCCGCTCGATCAAGTGTTTCACCGCGCTCCAGATCACGCTGCCCAAACTGAATTGCGGGTTGGACAGCGATCCCGAAACCGGAATGTTGACGTCGATCCGACCGTGCGAATCCTTGAGCAGCGCTATAGCGAGCCGGACCGGCAAGTGCGTTTCGGTCGTGTTCTCGACATGGTCGCCGAACGTCAATTGATTGATGACGAGATGGTTTTGCGCCGTTAGTTGATCGTTTTGCAACTGGTAATGCAGATCGACGTTCAGGCTGCCCTTCGTGATCGGATAGCCCGCGTATTTCAACGAGTAAGGCGTGAGGTTTTTCAGTTCGACGTCGTGCGCGCTCGCGGTCAGATCGAGCGACGGCTTCGACGCAAGCGGATTGGCCGTACCTCGAATCGCGATCGGGCCGTTGTCCGCCAAGCTCGCGCTGATGTCCACGGGAGCCGGCGCGGCCACATCGGTTCCGAACGTGCCGATCTTGCCCGTGATATCGACGAGGTCGGCCGTGTAGTGGGGCTGAACGAAATCGTCCGTGTAGTTCACGTGTCCTTGCTGCAACACGACCTCGCCGATACGCGCGTGCAGCGGCGTGGAAGGCGTGCCGGGCGCATGGGTTTGGACCTGTGCGGTACTCGTCGACCCTTTCTGCTTGTCCGCGGGCTGATTCGACGCTTCGCGTTGCCGCGCGAGCACGTCGTTCAGGTTGAGCTTGCCTTGCGGGTCGAGCAGTACTCGTCCGAAAAAGCGTGCAAACGTGACGCGGGCGATATCGAGGTTGACGCCGTGCGCATCGTAGCGCGCATTGATGCCGCCGATGCCGAGCGTGCCCCAACCGGCGAGCGGCGATCCATTCGTGCGGTCGAGCAAACGCACGTCCACGAGCGCCGCGAAACCGCGGTACGCATACGACGGCGCACCGCTCTTCGGCATCGTCGCCTTGAGCTTGCCACGCGCATTGAGCCCGGCGCTGGCGATCTTCGCGTTCAGGTTGCCGCCGAAATACGGCTCGAGCGGCGCGAGATCGAGCCGGTTCGCGTCCACCGCCAACGTGGCATCGAGCGGGCTCGGCACGACGTTGCCGTCGATGTTCAACGTTCCTTTACCGTTCAGCGACGCCTCCAGCTTGACCGCCAGCGGACGGCTCAGATCCTGGGTGACGTCGCGCACGTTCAATTGGAGCGGCGCCACGTGCAGTTTCGCGGGACTCGGGGCGGCTTCGTCGTCGATGTCGGCCGCGCCGTCCTTCACGACGAGTTCGCCGATCCGGTAGCGCCAGCCCGGCGACGCGCTTTCGGACGCTTTCGCAGCTTTCGTCGATTTCGTTGCTCTCGCTGTGTCCTGCGTGCTAGCCGAATGCGGCGGTTGGGCAAGCTCGGCAAAACTCACGCGGCCATCCTTCTCGCGCGTGCCGGAGACAGTCAGACCGGTTGCATCGATTCGCTCGATGTCGGCCGAGCGCGCCGCGAGGTCCACGCTCTTGATGGCCACGCGTCCTTGCGAGAGGGCGATGGCCGGTGCGGCCCCTTTCGCCGCGCCGGCGCTCGCGACCTTCAGCGAGCCCAATGTCACCTCGCCCGCGCCGACGCGCAGTTGCGTGGTCGCGCCCGACCAGTCGGCCTCCAACGGAAGCGCCGCGTCGAGCTTGCCGTCGGTCAGACGGGCGCCGCTTACGCCGTCCAGGTACGGCTGAGCCAGCGTAAGGGCTAGGCCGTCCAGCTTCAATTGCGCATCGGCCCGCTTCGACGCCAAGCCGAGCGAGCCGCTTGCGGCGATGGCGCCGCCTTGTTTCAGCGAAGTCCGAATCGCATAGCGCGCCTTGTTCGACCCCAGCGTCGAAAAATCGTCGAGCGTCGCGGTCAAGCTCGTCAAATCGAGCGCGACGGCACGATCCGGCACACGGTCTTCCAACGCGATGTTCCCGTCGTTCAGGGCGAAATGCTTGATCGATACGTCGAGCGGGGCCGGTTTGTCCGACACGGCGTTGCCCGGCGGCGAACTCGCGCCCGACGCCGCCGAGGCAGCGGAGGCAGCGGAGGCAGCGGAGGCAGCGGAGGCAGCGGAGGCAGCGGAGGCAGCGGAAACCGGCGCCGGCACGGACGAAGCCGCCGCACTCGGCATCGACTTCGCTTCGGCCGGGTGCGAAGGTGCGGCAAACGCTTTCACGATGCTCAAGGCACCGGAGTGCTCGCGCGTCAGATGCAACGACGGCTGATCGAGCCGGATGTCGTCGAATCGATAGACGCCGGCGAGCGGCTCGACTCCGGCCGCCGCGACATGCAGCGCCTGCGCGGCAAACAGCGGGGCGTGCGCAGCGTCGACGACGCGCGCATCGGTCAGGTCGGCCGTGCCCGAGACTTTGAGGGTCGGCTTGTCGGCCGACATGACGAAACGCAAGTTGAGCGCGCCGGCGAGTTGGCCGCTTTGCACTTCGAGCGGCAGCTTCGCCGGGACGTAGGAAAGAAGGCGCGGCACGTCCAGTCCGCTGAAGGTCAATGCGACGTCCGATTCGAGCGATTTAGCAAACGGCTTGGTCTTGCCGTTGATCGCGACCGGGCTGCCGTCGATGTGCGCGGAGAAGCGCGGATCGACGAAGATATCCGTCTGCGAAGGCAAAGTCGCGATGAACGGCACGCCCAGCGACAGTTGGTCGACGACGTGGTGAGCGCCGAGCAAACGGTCGTCGAATGCGATGCGGCCGTTTTCGACGGCGATGTTCGATACCGAGAACAGCGTGGGCCCGGTTTGCGGCTGCGAGGGCTTCGCGAACTTCTCGGCGATGTCGCTGAAGTTGAAACGCTGGGCGTCGTAGCGCACCACGTTCACGCTCGGCGAATCGATCCGCAGTTCCGTCACGATCGGCGCGAAGCGCAGCAGCGTCATCCACGATGCGCGCACCACCAGCCGCTCGATGGCCGCGAATTGGCCGGCGCCGCCGCGCTCGGCGACGCGTACGCCGTCCACCTCGAGTCGAAGCGTGTAGGGATTGAGCGCGACGCGCTCGATCGTGGCGGGACGATCGAGCGCACGCCCGAGTTGTTGCTCGGCGATATGCCGAATCAGGGGCGGCGCCGCAAAGAAGCCCAGTACGCCGTACAACGCCACGGCGATCACCACGCCGATCGCCGTGCGGCGAGCGCCGCGCGACCCCAACTTATCCTTCAGGCGGCTCACCGCGCCGCCCTTCGGTTCGCTCGTCATCGCACTACTCCAGTCACGCTCGCTCGCCTCGTCTGCCGTTGTTACGACGCTCTATCATCATCGACGCTTGAGCGGCGGCGGGGCCCAACTGCCGTCGGTGGCCGAGGGCTGCGGCGCATACAGGCGCATCACGAGCTGGAACGGCCCCTGCGGAGCGGGCAGCCAATTGGCCACGTGCGCGCGGCCCGGCGACTTCGACGACACCAGGATGTCGATCGAACCGTCGCGGTTGCGCCGCATCCGGTCGTGCGAATCGATCGAACGATGCGGCACGTGCCCCGGAACCAATGCGCCGTCCGGGGTGTACGCCGTGATGGTCCAATATGCGCGAGCCGGCGGCAGCGTCTTGTGCGTGAAGTGCATCACGTACTCGTTGTTGCCGTCGAGCGGCTGCCCGTCGCTGTCCACGGATACGGTCGGGAACGCTTCGTCTTGCGCGCTGGCGGCCCCGGCATGGGCGAACGCCGCGAATGCACGCAGTGCATAGTCGTCGCGATAGTTGCCGGTGCCGTCGCCCGCCCAGCTCCAGCCGTTACCCGATACCGCATTGACGGGCGGCGCCTCCACGCGCTTCACGCCGTCGGCCACGCCCGCGGCGATCGCGCTGGCCGATTTGTCGGCGAAATGCACCGATTCGCCCGGCTTCACGCCGATATCGGCCAATTCCTTCAGCGCGTGGCTATCGTCCGCGGTCGGCGGGTTGTCGCGCATCGCGTCCGCGAGCTTGCCGAAAAAGGCGTTCGCGTCGAGTTTCGTGACAGCCGCCGCGTTCGCGGCCAGACCCGTCGACGCCTCCGCGACGCTTTCTTGCGGGTCGGCCGCCGCGTTGCGCGCAGCCGCGCTCTCGTGCTTGCCGTGCTTGGCGTGCTTGCCTCGCGTCGCATGGTGCTCATCCGCGGTGAAAACCGACAACGGCGCGACCCGCACCTCGCTCAATAGCCGGCGGGCTCCGGGCAGTTCGCGCGCATCCAGCGCCGCGATGCGCACGCCCAGCCACAAATTCTTGCTCGGCGCATCGACACGCTCGATGCCCGCCGGCAGTTGGCCATCCCAGCCCGGAGGAACCAGCGCGATCGTCTGCGGTTTAGGTGCGCCCGTGCGCGCATTGGCGCCGGAACCGGTCGACCAGACGACGTTCGTCCACATGTCGAGGACGCGCGCATCGAGAAAGCGCCCGCGCGTATTGGGCACCGAGACGATCACGGGCTCCTGCGACAGATCGAGCCATGCATTGGCGGACAACGTATCCACGTCGGCCAACGGCGGCAATGGGTCGTTCCCCGTTTCGGTCATCGGCATCGGGCGCAGCGTATTGAGCGCCGCCGCCGAATCGGTACCCGCGGCGGCCACGGCTTCGGCCCGCGCCGTCGTCATCACGACGAGCGGATAACCGAACACGTATGAATCGACCACTTCGTCCTGGGTCCACCCCGTCGAGTTTGCCGGCGGCGGCGCCTTTTGCGGTGCGGCGCAACCCGCAAAGACTACAGCGGCCACGCCGGCCAGCCAGCAACGGGCCCCCATGGGAAGCGATGGTTTTCGAGTTTTTGTTTTCATGTGTACGATCTGTTGACTAGGTAACCGGCGGCCTAGTATCCGCCTTCACCGTTGTTTTGCGCCCGATCCGGCCGGGATCTCGCGCGTCGTCGATTCTGTGACGAATCGCGAGAGCGTTTTATCGTATCCTCGGCCGCGAAGCAAGAACTCGACCCAACTCGAGCATAAAACGCCGGTGCCGCCTATGGCGCACGACGTCGCGGCCGAGCGGCCGCGGGTCCCATTATCTGCCCGCGGCGGCGTTCAAACGACGGCGCTCGCCCGTGCCGCACTAGACATGAACGCTTGACCTTCCCATCATGGGAAGGCTAATAGTGTGTTGCATCGCGGCTACCGTCCGCTCTATTTTGCCGTTCGAGCCACCATGACAGACCTAGCCTCTCCTCCCGGGGTCGAAATCTCGACCGCCGAATTGGATATCGAGGGCATGACTTGCGCCTCGTGCGCCGCGCGCGTGGAAAAAGCGCTGGCGCGCGTGCCGGGGGTCACTGCCGCTTCCGTCAATCTCGCCACCGAGCGCGCGACGGTTCAAGCCGCCGCGCGGCTCACGCCCGGCGATGTGCAACGGCTCGTCGATGCGGTCGTCGCCGCGGGCTACCAAGCACACCCCATCGTCACCGAGCAAGACACGGCGCAGGCCGCGCCGGCGCAAGCCGAAGGCGCGCGGGCGAGGCTAGCGCGGCGCGAACTGGCGGCGGTTGCGCTAGCGGCCGTGCTGAGCGCACCGTTGACGTTGCCGATGCTGACGGCGCCGTTCGGCGCCGAGCGGGCGTTGCCGGCTTGGCTGCAATTGGCGCTGGCCAGCGTCGTCCAATTCGTTTGCGGCGCGCGGTTCTACGTCAGCGCTTTCCGGGCCGTGCGGGCACGAGCGGGCAACATGGACCTCCTCGTCGCGCTGGGCACGTCCGCCGCGTACGGCTTGAGCGTCTGGCAAACGATCGTCGCGCCGGGCGACACCATGCATTTGTACTTCGAAGCGTCGGCCGTCGTCATCACGCTCGTGCGGCTCGGCAAGTGGCTGGAGGCGCGCGCCAAGCGCGAAACGACCGATGCCATCCGCGCACTGACCGCGCTGCGGCCCGACCGGGCGCATATCAAGGATGCATCCGGCAACGAACGCGAGGTGCCCCTGAACCAAGTTCGCGTGGGTACCGTCGTGCTGGTGCGGCCCGGCGAGCGTGTGCCGGTGGACGGCTCGATCGCCGCGGGGCGCACCCACGTGGACGAGTCGCTGATCACCGGCGAGAGTCTGCCCGTTGCCAAAGGTCCCGGCGAGCGCGTGACCGCCGGTTCGGTCAACGGCGAAGGATTGCTGGAAGTGACGACGACGGCAACCGGCGCCGAGACGACCCTCGCCCGCATCATTCGGCTCGTGGAAAACGCGCAAGCGGAGAAGGCACCGATCCAACGCCTCGTCGATCGCGTCAGCGCCGTGTTCGTCCCGGCCATTCTCGTACTAGCCGCGGCGACGTTCGCGCTGTGGCTGCTCGCGGGCGCTTCGGCGCAGACCGCGATTCTCAATGCGGTCTCCGTGCTCGTCATTGCCTGCCCTTGCGCGTTGGGCCTGGCCACGCCGGCCGCGATCATGGCCGGTACGGGCGTCGCCGCGCGTCGCGGCGTGCTGATCAAGGACGCGGAAGCACTCGAGCTGGCGCAACGCGTCTCCGTCGTCGCCTTCGACAAGACGGGGACGCTGACGGAGGGCAAACCCAAGCTCGTTGCGTTCGAGGCGTTCGGGATCTCCCGCGAGCAAGGCCTCGCACTCGCCGCGGCGGTGGAGCGCAACAGCGAACATCCGCTTGCGCGTGCCCTACTGGCCGAATACGACGCGAGCGCGGCCTTGCCGCTTGCGGGCGGTGAGAACAAGGCGAGTGCGAGCTTGCCCTTGACCGTTCACGCCAACGCGGTGGCCGGTCGCGGCATGCAAGCCGAGATCGACGGGAGCACCGTGTGCGTCGGCAACGGGCGTTGGCTCGATGAACTCGGCGCCGAGCCGCCCGCTGAAGCGCGCGCTCGAGCGAGCGAGCTCGAGGCGGCAGGCAACACCGTGTCGTGGCTCGTGCGAGCGGGTACCGAAGGCGCGCCGGCGCAAGCGCTTGCGTTGCTCGCGTTCGGCGACAGCGTCAAGCCCACGGCCCGGGCCGCCATCGAACAGTTGGCCGCGCGCGGCGTCAAGAGCGTGCTGGTGACGGGGGACAACCGCGGTGCGGCGGCCAGTGTCGCCGCCGCACTCGGCATCGAGGAGGTATTTGCACAGGTGCTCCCGTCGGATAAGGCCGACATCGTCGCGCAACTCAAGGCGCGCACGGGGGCCGTGGTCGCCATGGCCGGCGACGGCATCAACGACGCACCGGCGCTAGCCGCGGCCGATATCGGCATCGCGCTCGCAACCGGTACGGACGTCGCCATGCATGCCGCGGGAATCACGCTGATGCGGGGAGACCCGGCCCTCGTGGCCGACGCGATCGATATTTCGCGCCGCACGTACAGGAAGATCCAGCAGAACCTGTTTTGGGCCTTCGTCTACAACCTGATCGGGATTCCGCTCGCCGCCCTCGGCTTGCTCAATCCGATGCTGGCCGGAGCCGCGATGGCGTTTTCGAGCGTCAGCGTGGTCACGAATGCGCTGCTGCTCAAGCGCTGGAAGGGCGTCGAGAGGGGGTGAACGCCGCGCATGCCGCTCGCGTTCAGCGAGCGGCGGCCTTGGTCTTTTCCGCCTTATTCGCCTTTTCGACTTTGTCGGCCTTCTCTTTCAAACGCCGCGCGTGCGCGAGCCTCATGTGGCGCACCGGGCGCGGCGTGGAAGCGTCCACGGCCGAAGCGGCTTGCGCGGGCGCGGGCGCGGGCGCGGGAATGAGCGCCGCCAACGCCGAGGTGCTGCTGGCCAAGCCGGCCAATGCGGCTTGCTGTTCGTTCAGGGCCGACTGGGTCTTTTGCTGATCGGCTTGTGCGCGATGACTGAAGCTGATCAGCGCCACCGTCTGCGCGACGGATATCGCGAACAGCAACACGAGCCCACCCAACGCGAGTCCGAGCCAATGGCGCGTGCGGCGCCAACGCTCCTGCGCGGCGAGCCGTTCTTGCGCCAGCGCCTCTTGTAGCGACGCAACCGTTTCGGCCAACTCGGCCGGGCGCGCCATGTCGAACGTGTGCGCGGCAACGTCCGCACGCTGTGCCGCCGGGGCAATGGGAGCCTCCGGCGCGGCAACGGCGGCCGACGAAACGGCAAACTCGGGTGTAGGAGGGACGGGAGGCGCGCTCGCCTCGATCGGCGCAGGCGTACCGCCCGGCCGCGCCGTCTGCGCTGGCCGGCGCGCCGCTTGTTGACGCACGCTCGCAAGCGCCGCGCCGGGCGACAGCAATCCGGGTTCGCGCGCACCGGCGAGCGCGCCGTTCTCAGAGCCGGTCGCAGCGGGGGCCGGCTGCGCCTGCGCCGCGTCGGGAATCAATACCGGCTCGGGTGCGGCGCGATCGACAGCCGCCGGTTTGCCTCGCGCCCCGCGCGTGGGCTGCGCCGGCGCAACCAGTTCGGCAACGGGCGGGGCTTGTTCCTCGGCGATCAAGGCCAGCGCCTCCGCCGGCAACTCGAAGCCAAGCAGCGTGCCTTGGCGGGGATCGATGGGCGGCAGTTGCAGCAAATCGCCAGCCTCTTGCACCGTGGCAGACTCGGGCTCGGCCTCGACCGCGGCCCGCGCGGGCCGGCGAACGTCGTCGGACGATGCGGCACGGGCACGGCCTTTACTGGTCGAAGAACCTCGGGAACGGGGGGAAGAGGATGCTGCAAAATCTGCCATGGCGTGTTGAAGCGGCTGCGGCTAAGCGCGGCTCGTTGGTATCGTGGTCGAATCGAAGCGTGCTGCAAACGCGGCATTGTCTCACGATCGGTTGACCATGCGGCCTGCCTCGCGCAGCGGCTTTGCTTTATCCTTTGCGCTTTATGCTTCGTGCTTCGCGCGGCCGCTCAATGCGCGCGTCGTCTCATCGTCAAGCCAACCGCATCATGTCCATGTCGATCGACCGTACGATCGCGGCCGAGGCCGCAGCCCTACGCGCGCACTATCAGCAAACCGTCCTGCCGATCTGGCGCGGACCCGGTTTCAACAGTGCCCTGCAATTACCATACGAGGCCGTCGGCGCGAACGATCACGCGCCACTGCCCGTCACCCGCTACCGGGCCATGGCCTGCGCGCGGCAATTGTTCGTGTTTTCTCAAGCGGGCGAGGCGGCGCATGCCGAACAACTCTTTCACGCGATGCGCCGGTATTTCCACGACGCAAAGCACGGAGGATGGATATTTAGCGTCGATGCGCAAGGCGCGCCGCTCGAAACCACGAAAGATCTCTACACGCACGCATTCGTGATCTTCGCCTGCGCGCACTATGCCGCGGCCACCGGCGATCGCGACGCGCTCAGCGTCATCGGCGACACCGCCTCGCTCGTCCAAGCGCGTTTCGCCGCAGGCGACGGTTTGCTGCACGCCGCGCTCGAAGCCGACTTCCGCGCGGCGCGCACCGGTCCGCTGCAAAACCCGCTGATGCATCTGACCGAGGCCTATCTGGCCGCCTACGAGACGACGGGCGAGCCGGCTTACGAATCGGCGCTCGCGCAACTGACCCAAGCCGTCGCGCGCCACTTCGTGCACGCGCCGACGGGCGCGATCGCCGAATTGCCGATCGGCAGCGCCGACAACCGGCTCGAGCCGGGTCATCAATTCGAATGGTTGTATTTGGCGAAGCGTGCCGGCCCGGTCGCCGCGGCATCCGGGCTTGCCGACGATCTGGCGCGCGCGTTCGACTTCGCGCAGCGACACGGCGTGGACAGACAGACTGGCGGGGTTTGTGCAGCGCTCGACGAAACGGGCGCCGTCAAAGACGCAACGCAGCGGATATGGGCGCAAACGGAATACCTGCGGGCCCTGGCCACGCGGGGGCGCGAGCAGGATTTACAAGCCTTGGCGCTACAGATTCCACGCTTTCAAGCGCGCTTCTTGCACGCGCGAGGCTGGTACGAGTGCCTCTCGGGCACGGGCGAGGTGGCGCGCGCCGACATGCCGTCCACCACGCCTTATCACCTCGCCACGGCCTACGCCTCGTTGGCGAGTTGAGGAATGCGCGGGGCCGAGCGCTCGCACGGCCCGCATCGATCGGCCGCCGGGAAGCGGCCGGAGGGCTTGAACTTCAGTTCTCGGATTCAGTAAGCGAGCATCGGCTCGCCGCCGGCGATATGCGAGCTCGTGGCAAACCGTGCGTCGCCGAGCACAGCCGACGAGATCTCGAAGACCGACACCGCTTCCTTGAGCTGACGGGTCTGATCGTGCAGCGACGATGCCGCCGCAGCGGCTTCTTCGACGAGCGCCGCGTTTTGCTGCGTCATACGATCCATTTGCACGACGGCCTGGTTGACCTGATCGATACCCGTGCTTTGCTCGTGTGACGACGCGCTGATCTCCGCCATCATCTGCGCCACCCGCGAAATCGAGCTCGATACCTTCTGCATCGCGTCGCCGGCACGCTCGACGAGCTCGGAACCGCCTTCGATCTGCGCCACCGATTCGCTGATCAGCGCCTTGATCTCCTTGGCCGACTGCGCGCTGCGTTGCGCAAGGCCCCGCACTTCCCCGGCCACCACCGCAAAGCCGCGGCCTTGCTCGCCGGCGCGCGCCGCCTCGACGGCCGCGTTCAATGCCAGGATGTTCGTCTGGAATGCGATGCCGTCGATGACAGTGATGATCTCGGCGATCCGATCCGAGCTTTGCGCGATACCGCGCATCTTGTCGACGACGCTATCGACGACGCTCGTGCCCTCGGACGTCGAGCGCAGCGCATCGTCGGCCAACGTGTTCGCCTCGCGCGCGTGTTCCGCGTTTTGGCGCACGGTGGCGGTCAGCTCTTCCATGCTGGAGGCCGTTTCCTCGAGCGAGGCCGCTTGGCTTTCGGTACGGGCGGACAAATCGGCGTTGCCGGTTGCGATTTCGTCCGCGCCCGTATGAATCGAATCGGCGGCATCGCGCACGGTCTTCACCGTTTGGGCCACGCTTGCCTGCATATGCGCGAGACCGGCGAACAGACGGCCGATCTCGTTCGTGCCGCGTGCGGCGATCGGCTCGACGAGCTTGCCGCGCGCGATCCGTTCGAAGTGCCGGCCGACTTCCTCGAGCGGGGCCACGACGCCGCGCTTGAGCGCCGCATAGACCGCGGCCGTCCCGGCGAGCAGGGCGACGAGAATCACCACGCTCAGCGTGCGGAACATCGACAGGCGCGAGTCGATCGAAGCGAGCGAAGCGCTGCTTTGCGCATCGCCGAATTGCGTGAAGGCGTGCTGCTCGTTCAGGAAGGCATCCTGGAACGATTGCGTCGGCTGATCCATGAACGACTTGATGTCGTTGCTGTCCAGGTACTGGGCCAGCTCGCCGAGCGCCGTATGCAGCGCTTGGTATTTTTCCGCTAATGCGGCCGCGTGCGCGCGGTTTTCGTCGCTCGTTTTCGGCGCATCGGCGAAACGGGCGAACGATTTGTCGGCGAGGGCGAGTTGCTCGCGCGCATGCTGCACGATGGCGGTCGGCTCCGCGCCGCCGCCCACCATCCGCGTTCCCGCGCGCGACAAGTTGATGCGTGCGTCCATCAGATGCTGCGTCGTCTCGTTGACCGCGTTGACCTGGACGAGCGCGACGTTGGAGAGATCGCCGACATCGTGATGCGTACTGGTCAGGAACCAAAAGCCGATGCCGCCGGTCACGAGTTGCAGCAGGCAGAAGGCGGCCAAGACGAATAACAGGCCGGAAGCGAGCTTGATCTTGCTGAACATCTAGAACATCCGAAAGTAGAACGAAAGGTAGGCCGGAACGGCCGTCGTCAGGGTTTACGGCAGTTCCTCGATTTGCTTGAGTCCTTCGCCATGGTCCGTGGGCCGTGGATCGTGCGTGACGCGTTGCCCGATCGGTCTCGCGGAGCAAATTGCCTAGTTGCTTGCTTGACGCAACCTAGCTGGCGTTCCTAGAGTGGAACGCGACACCACAGGGCGCAAACCCGAAGGGGCTTTGGATGACCGATTTCTTCGATTTGGCGCGCGGCGCGCTACACGCGCAGCCTTTCAGCATGCTGCTTGGCACGGAACTCGTGGAAATCGGCGAGCGCGAGGTGACGTTGTGCCTGCCCATTCGCGACGAATTGCGCCAACAGCAAGGTTTCGTGCACGGCGGCGTCACGAGTTACCTGGCCGACAATGCCCTGACGTTCGCCGGTGCGCTGGCGCTGGGGCCGCGCGTGGTCACGGGCGAATACAAGATCAATTACCTGCGCCCGGCCGTGCGCGGCACGTTGATCGCACGTGCGGAACTCATCTATGCCGGCCGTGGGCATGCCATCTGCCAGTGTCGGGTGTACGTCGTCGACGGCGAGAAAGAAACGCTCGTCGCGCTGGCTCAAGGAACAATCAATCGCGTGGGCGACGGGCCGAACGGTCCCCCGCACGCTGAACACGCTGCGCATGACGATGAGCGCGCTTGAGGTGACATAACATCACATGCCGAAGCGGCGGCCGCTTCACCCCTTAAAACTAACGATGAGAGAAAAACGATGATCGACCATACCGGCGTATTGGTAAGCGATTTCGAGAAAAGCAAACGCTTTTATCAGCAAGCGCTCGCGCCGATCGGCTATGCCATGCTGAGCGAATTCCCCGCGGCCGTGACAGGCCATACGGACGTGGCTGGATTTGGCTCGGATGGGGCCTCCGATTTTTGGATCAGCCGCGGCACGCCGAATAATCCGCCGGTTCATATTGCATTCCGCGCGGCGGATCGCGCGATGGTGGATGCGTTCTATCACGCAGCGATCGGCGCAGGTGGTAGAGACAACGGCGCGCCGGGTCTGCGTCCGCATTACCACCCGGGGTATTACGGCGCATTTGTCCTCGATCCCGATGGGCACAATATCGAAGCGGTGTGTCACGGGGAGTAGGGCGGGGATACCTTGCATCAGAAGGGCGTACGACCACCATGCTGTTGCTGCCATGCGGCTCGTATAGCCGGATCGGGCGGGCTCACCATCATGATCGTCGCGTTACCGTCAGGCCGGCGGTTGATCGTCGCGCTCGCCCCGCCTTCCTTGTAGCTTGCGATCAGGCCCAAGCCTAGCTGGACCATCGGTGAACTCACGCCGGTGTTTCCAATGCGGCGGCCGATGTCGTAGCCCTGCTTGACGTCGCCGATGTTGGGTGCCTTCGCGCCTTCCTGTGACAGCGCCTGGGTTATGGGAATGGCCCATTGACGATCACCGGTCGTGTCATAGAACACGCGCTTAGGCTCCATCGTCGGCTCCAATGTCCCGAGTCCCGACGCCCACCCGCTCTTGAGTGCAGCGATTTGCGCCGACTTGGGCAGCAGTTTCCCGTCGTCGTTCGTCAGCTTCACATCCACAGGGCGATGCAGGTAGCCGATCAAGGGCATCTTGTCGAACTCCTCGACTTGCCACGTTGTCCAACGGATCGGGAGGTACGGCGTGGGCTTGAAGTCGCCGGGTCCCTTGTTGCTAACCTGTTTCCAGAAGGCCGGCAATTGCTGCTGCCACCAATCGGCCTTCATCGTATTCACCGGGGTCACATGATCGTAGCCTTGCTGCTTCGTTTCATTCGTATAGAACGCATCGAACCCGTCCGGCCCTTGACCGTCGCTTTTCTCCCAGTAGTAATTCCATAACCGCGTAACGTCGTATTGCGTCGTGTCCTTGCTGATCGACGCGGACTGGTCGACTGCGAACGGACGAATCAGCTTATCGACGCGATCGGAGCGGGAAACAAGCATTCCAACGATGCTGTTGGGTATCGTCGGGACCATGAGACCACGGGGCATAACTCCCCCAGGCCCAAGGAGAAATCGCAAAACATCTCCGTCCTCGCAAAAGACGAGGGCAGCAGGGACATCGGGATGCTTGTCGAAGAAATCAAACAGCCTCGACACCATAGCCGGGCCGTCGTTCGTGTTAGCGTCGTCGGACCAAAGGAAAAGATGAACGCCTAGTCCTGCCTGCTGCCTGTTCCCTGAAATATCAGCAGCAGCGCGATAGCCGTTCTTCGGGTTCCTCGGGGGTCCCCAAATGATCGTCGGAATGGGCCAGTATTCGACCGCCTGACCGGCTGCTTCGCGGAAAGCCAGGCCACTCACCTGCGCGTAATCGCTCAGACGCATGTCCGCCGAATCCGCGTAGTCGTTCTCATTCTGCGACAGAAACGACGAAAAATTATCGGCTTTCTGCTCGATCTTTTCCCAAATCTCGTCGTCTACATCGCGGTTTAAAACCAAGCCGAGGCTTCGCACTTCCAGCACATATCGAACGCCAGATGCCGACAAGATTGCAGGAGCGGCTACAGGGTGGTTCACGATCGCCCGAGCATTGGATGAACGCGCGCCCGCCGCGTCGTTGCCTGCGGGTTGGCCAAACAGGGAAACATCCCATACCGACGCATATGCCAATGCAATCAAGGCGCCAAGGGCTAAGACACCGTTCCGAATTTTATTGCCCATAGGCTCCGTCAGACCTGTGGTCTGCCAATGTCGCAATGGCAAGCTGTGCAGCGGTTTGGGGATAACGGCGCGTGACTTTATGAAGCTAGTGGCTCAGTCTTGTCGGTTTGCGCTCGTATGCGGGGAGGAAATCGCCCCGTTCAGCCGTCATACACGGCCCGAAGCGGGAACGCTCGAAATCAGCGTGGCGCCACAGGAGGTTTTGTGGCCGTCGAAAGCGACCGCGCGTCCGTCGATCAATACCTGTTCATCGCCTTCGACGATCACACAGTGGTCGTGCCCGGACATCGGGCAAGTGCATTCGTCACCCACGCAAGCGACTGCTTTGCCCAATACCGTCGATTGCTCTCGGCCCGTTTGTACGACGCCGCCGTGCGATGTTGAATCGCCGATCCGAATTACTCCGCGCATTTTTCTCTAGAACTCTCAATGCCAAATGCCCAAGCGGCAGGAGGACATCGGGACTCGTTGACGGTCCTCCGCCGGCTTGCGCCCGGCGGAGGGTACATTACCTCAGAAGGGCGTATGGCCACCATGCTGTTGCTGCCATGCGGCTCTTGTAGCCGCATCGGGCGGGCTGACCATCATGATCGTCGCGTTACCGTCAGGCCGGCGGTTGATCGTCGCGCTCGCCCCGCCTTCCTTGTAGCTTGCGATCAGACCCAAGCCTAGCTGGACCATCGGGGAACTCACGCCGGTGTTTCCAATGCGGCGGCCGATGTCGTACCCCTGCTTCACGTCGCCGATGTCGGGTGCCTTCGCGCCTTCCTGTGAAAGTGCCTGCGTTATGGGAATAGCCCATTGGCGATCACCGGTCGTGTCATAGAACACGCGCTTCGGCTCCATCGCCGGCTCCAATGTTCCGAGTGCCGACGCCCACCCGCTCTTGAGTGCGGCGATCTGCTCCGACTTGGGCAGCAGTTTCCCCTCGTCGTTCGTGAGCTTCACGTCCACAGGGCGATGCAGGTAGCCGATCAAGGGCATCTTGTCGAACTGCTCGACTTGCCATGTCGTCCAGCGGATCGGGAGGTACGGTGTGGGCTTGAAGTCGCCTGGTCCCTTGTTAGTGATCTGCTTCCAGAACGCCGGCAATTGCTGCTGCCACCAACTGGCCCTCATCGTATTCACTGGACTGGGATCCTCGTAGCCTTCATGCTTCATCTCATTTATGTACGACACATGGAAGCTGTCGGGTCCTCGGTCATCGCTTTTAGCCCAGTAGTAATTCCATAACCGCGTAACGTCATATTGCGTCGTGTCTTTGTCGATTGCCGCGGATTGATCCACCGCAAATGGGCGAATCAATTTATCGACGCGGTCAGAGCGAGAGACGAATATACCGACGATGCTGTTCGGGATTTTTGGCACCATGCGGCCCTGGGGCATAAGTCCCCCGGGCCCCACGAGATAACGCATAACGTCTCCGTCCTCGCAAAAAACAAGCGCAGCGGGGACGTCGGGATGCTTGTCAAAAAAATCAAACAACCTCGACGCCATGGCCGCGCCGTCGTTCGTGTTAGCGTCGTCGGACCAAAGAAAAAGATGAACGCCTAGTCCCGCCTGTTGCCGATTCGCCGAAATATCTCTAGCCGCCCTGTAGTCGCTTTTGGGGTCTCGTGGCGGGCCCCAAATGATCGTCGGGATAGGCCAGTATTCGACAGCGTGACCGGCTGCTTCGCGGAAAGCCAAGCCACTCACCTGCGCGTAATCGCTCAGACGCATATCCGCCGAATCCGCGTAATCGTCCTCGTTCTGCGACAGGAACGACGAAAAGTTGTCGGCCTTCTGCTCGATCTTTTCCCAGATCTCGTGGTCTACATCCCGGTTGACGACCACGCCTAGACTACGCGCTTCGAGGACATATTTGGCACCGGAGGAAGACAAGATTGCAGGTGCCGACGCAGGCTGACGATCGGTAGTAACGGAATTCGCCGAACGCCCTCCCACCGTGTTCCTGCCTCCTTTTTGCCCAAGCAGTGAACTACCCCATACCGCTGCATATCCCACTGCGAGCAGGGCGGCTACAAGCAAGACCCCATTACGAATTTTATTGCCCATAGGCTCCATCAGACCAGTGGCCTGCCAATGTTGATAGTTTTCGTACATCGTAAATGCAATCCACGCAAGAGACAGCGCCACCAATGCACCGAACCAGGGCCAGGCGCGCGGCCGATTGACTGTCATTTGGCCTATATTCATGCTTTCCGCCCGTCAACGACCAGTGGCGGCGGCGTTAGGGGAACAATGACCTGCGGAGGGAACGAGCCATTTTGATAGTAGTCGGCTGTCGCCGCGATGAGATCTTTCACGCCCTTAGATAATCGGCCAAAGTTCGGATTGCTTTTCAGTGGCGTCAAATTTTGGTCAGTCAAACGCCAATCCGCCATTCGAATCAGCAAGTCTCGCCATTGCGGATTATCAAGCATCGCCCCCTGCCCAATCGCAACATCCATTGCGGTCACCCACCGATGATTCTCCGGGCTCGCCAAGATGGCGGAATGGTAACTGTTCTGGGACCTTGCACTCGCGTCCGTCTCCATTCGAGCGCGGGCCTCGTTCGGCGTTTCCTCGCGCTCGACGACGTACGGTGCCATGATGCCAAGAGCGCGCCAGTTGTAAGAATGGTCGCCCTCGTCCGGGCTCTTCGAGTTGAATGCGGCCTTATAAGTATCCAAGTCAGGCTGAACAACGGGGCGGTCAACGACGATCCACTTAAAAGACGCGGATTGATTCCCCAATGCGACATTCTTCGAAACTTCGTCGGGCTTGAACTCGCCGGCTCGATCGGCATACCCCGGCCTCGCCCCCCCTTTCACCACTTCTCCGCCGTACATCTCCGGCGCATGCGGAGGATTCAATTGCTCGCCGTTGATATTTCGCATCTCGTTGCGCTGATGTGAGGTCGTACTTACCGCGCCGACCAAAAGGCCCATCCCCGCGTCCGGCCCTACAGCCAGCCGTTGATACCGATCGCGGACAACCATATGACCCGGCTTGGTACCGACCAAGACCGGCTGAAACTCGCCGTCCCCGGAGCCACGTTCGAGGCGTGTCCACATGCGCTGATAGAAACGCATATTTTTTAGACGGTCCATAGCCGGGACCACCTTGTGTCCTTCCAAATGAAGTTCGTCGGGCATGCCGTACGTGCCGATGCCCCGCATGCTGTCCAAGCCTACGACCGTGTCCTCAGGGCAGAAATACAAGTAGACCTTGCCACGATTGTCCCGCTCGTCGAACGTAACCCAGTTACCGTGCTTATCCTTGCGCTTTCCTTGAGTTGCGGTCCATCCGGCACCGGCTCTCCCACCGTGCCGTTCACAATCGAACATGAGGTCGGCCAGTTGCGGAATGGTGTAAGGAGTCTTCGTCACCTCGTTCACGATCTCGACGAACGTTTCCAGCATCGCGAGCGGCGTCTGCTTCGTCCCATCCGTATCGCGCACGCTGTAGGGCGTGTCGACGATGATCGCGCAATCGGCGCATCGATGGCCCTGTTGGCGCAGCAACGCCTGCGCGAGCAACGTGATGAGCGTCCCTTGACTGTGCGCGATGATCGTAACGGTCTCGTTCGCGGCATCGGCGTCGCCCAATTTGACCCCGCCTTGCACTTGCTCGCCCCGGATCGTGCTGATGAGTGCCGCGAGGCGATGCGCTGCGAGCACGAAGTAACGCCGCTCGGGCGAATCGCCGATGTAGCTGTACTGCCCGGAGAGCCCTGCCTTCATCACGAGATGCTCTTTACGGCCGGTCTTGAACCCTTCCCCGTACATGTCAGGGATATTGTTTGTCGCATTGTCAAAAAAGCCGCCTTCCTTGGCGAAATGCGCATCGAGCCGGTTGCCGGCCTTATCCTGGTATTGGCCTCGAGTGACAACATACTCACCCTTGGTATCCGTGCTGACCACCTGTCCAGCATCGCCTTTCTTGGCAATTTCACTGTTCGCCGCTCGATACCCCCAGTAGAAGGGGATAAAGACGCTTTTGGTCTCCTTGTCGATTTCCGCGCGTAAATATTCGTACGAGTCGGGATCGTAGAAGACGTCAGCGTCCGCCGTTCCAAGCTGGCGCTTCTGCTTTTGGGCCGTTTGAAAGGCCTCCTTTGCCCTTTTGAAACGCTCCCCATATCGTCCCGGCCGCAAATCGGTCCGCGACAACCGCTCGTTCAGCCCTTGGCAGAGCCCTTTCTCGATCGGCTCATAGGTGACCCCGGGGTCATTCACCCCATGCAGAAAAATGACCACACCGGGCCGAGCCGGCGGCACTTCCACGTCGCGCGGCCCCGGCCGGCAAGTCATCGTGACCGCGTTCGCCTGCGCAATGACATTGTTAGAGTTTGTCGCGTCAGCCATTTCGTCTTCGCTGCCCCACTCAATTCGTTGGCTTCAGAATGTCGATCTTGAGAATGCGCATCGCCTCGTCCTTCACGACTTCGGTCAATCCATTCGCATCGCTCTTACCTTCGATAACGCGGCCATCGTCCAGCGTGATCCGATACGGCTTGTTGGCCGCAGCCACTTTCTCGCCATCAGCGCCCGCCGGGTAATGCAAACGGAAACGCTGATCGGTCGGTGCATTGTTGAACGCCGACTTCGTGGCTTGCTGCGTCGACGGCCCGCCCCACTTGTGTGAAGCGGAAAGCAGATTGATATCGCCGTTCGTGCCGAGCGTCACCCCACCACCGATCTTGATATAGCTCCCATCCTCGGCCACGAGCCGTATCGTGGGCGCCGTCACCAGCACTTCGTTTTCGTTCGTACTGATCGTTACGCCCTTTTGCGCATTGGCCGTCAAGGTATCCGCTTGCGCCTGGAGCAGCACGGGCCCTTCCCCCGCAATCGCCTGCACGCCTTTGCCGCGCGCGAACAATTGCATGCCTTGTCCGGCCGTCGCATTCAAACGTTGGCCGCTCATGAGCTGGAGGTGTTGCTGGGCGACTTGATCGATGTTTTCTCCGGAATACGTCACGTGCGTCTTCGGCGTGACTTGCACCGAGCCCGCTTCCGCGCCGAACGCCATCAAGCCCTTCGCGCTGCCGGCGCCCGACGGTTGCCAATCCTTGACCGCATCGGCAAGTGCTTTTTGCCCGACCGCATCCGCTGCTTGTCCGCCATGCTGCCCAGCGTAGTCGCCAAGCGATTTAAAAAGCTCCATGCACTCGCCGAGCAACTGATTCAATTCGTCGCGATCGAGCTGATGTCCTTCGGCCTTATTGCGAGCGTAGGTCGTCAACAAAATGCCCTTCGCCGCTCGTAACGCGGCGGCGGCATCCGTGCGCACTTCCGCCCCCTCGCCACGCGCCTCGCCGACGCCGTTGGTTCGCGGATGAGTTAGAAAACCAAGGTTAACCTCGCTCGCCTCATGCTCACTGCCCAACTGGGCGCTGATTTCGCTCGGCGTGTCATCCAGGCGCAGTTGGTTGTACCTCCTGCCCTTCACCTCGCGCGTCTTTACCCCGGAAACAAAACGATTCCCGGGCAGCGCGCCGGTGTTGGTGAAAGTCGCCGGCATATGCGTGCCGCCGTGGAACACCCCGGCCACGTAGATCTTGTCGGGGTCGCCCGACAGAAAATCGAGGACGACTTCCATCCCCTTGCGCGGAAGCCAGTTCTCGCCGAAGTTGTCCCCGGCCAGTCCCGTCATGACCCGAACCCAGGCGCTATCGCTATCGGTGCCGCTCGTCCCCGCGCCATTAGCGTGCTCATGATCTTTCGGATCGAGCCCTTGCAACTGCACTTTGATCTGTCCGTAAGCGTTGCAGAACACTTCCTCGCCGTCCGGCGTCACGACGACGCCGATAATCGGATGAACACGCGGAAGATCGACGTGAGGATCGTAAGCGGGTGTCAGCGGCATCGAGCGTGGCACGCCGCTGAATGTATTTTCATACCGGGCTTGGGTCGAATCGCCAAAGACGGAAGGCCGTTTCGGCGTATCCAACGAAACAGGCGGTGAGTCGAACGACCAGCGGCTTTCGGTAAACAACGCCTGCGCTCGCTCGTGCAGATCCTTCGGCAGGTTGTTCTCGGCGCGATGATGCAAGCTCGTGATCGTGAACCGGCGATCGTCGCGCGACGAACCCGGCTCCTCGGCAAGCCCCGTAACCTCGATCCATTCACCGATCACTAGATCTCGAACCCCACTCGCGCCATCGACATGCGCCGCGCGGGCACGGTGAGACTTGACGCGCGCAAGCCCGAGCTGGTCGTAGTGCGCCCAAGAATCGGCGATATGCGGCGCATCGAGTCGAGAATCCATCAGTAACTGGCCGAGGTCGTTACCGGCCTTACCCTGATCGACATTGGTCGATCCCTGGATACGGTCCGTTTGGCCGCGTTTGTGATCCCAACTGAAGCGGCGTATCGATCCCGGTACGAGCTGCCTAGCGACGCAAAGCAGCGTGATGGCGTCTCGCTCCCCGAGCGTCGCATCGGAGCGGTACGCTACCGAGCCGACCGCAGATTGATTCAGCTTGATCGCGTTGTCGTACAAGACGAGCGTGTGCGCCGTATCGCCCGCTTTGCCGGGATCCTTTTGCCCCGGTTTGCCGGCGCGTATAAACCATCCAATACCTTCTCGTCGGCATAGCCGGCGAATAAACGCTGCATCGGATTCATCGAACTGAACGGTCTGTTCTCTAACCGGAAGCTCTGCCCGGTCAACATCCGAGACGTCGAGATAAAAGGCGCCGCCTAGGACCTCGCTGTTTTGTCGCCATTCACCAACCAGCGTCTGAATGATGTCCAGCACATTGCTTTGTCGAAAAATTCTCGTATTTATGCGACGTTCAAGAATCGACAGGGCATCTCGGATGAATAGCTGGTAGGTCGAGAGCGAATTGTCCGATTCGCCCTCGCGGGCGTCGACGATGATGCCGTTGATCGCGTGCAACGCACCTTGGTCGGTGACGAGCTGCACCGATACAGGCAAGCCGAGAAAGGTGGTGAGCGGTATGCCGGCGTTCGTGGAGACGCAAGACACGCAGCCGTCGATCCCACCGAAAAGGCTTTCGCGAATATCGACGCGTTGAGGCAGCACAACGTCCTCGAGTTGTTCCTCATGCTCGCCAAAGTGGAGACGGACTACCCGATTCTTTTGGGACGGCAGCGCCCCGAATGACACGCGCCGCAGGTCTGCGTAGTTCACGACGTATTCTCTCGCTCGAAATATACGCAATGCGCATTTGATATCCGCCCACCGCGATCAAATTAGCTCGCCCGGGGAAAATGGATTCGACGGACAGAAGGCGGGAATTTATCAGGCACGGACAAATGCGTCAAAGAAATGAAAGAACGAGAAAATATTACCGAAAGTGAATATGAGGGAATAAATTCCGATAGCGTCGCCTTAATCCCTGTCCAGCCATGAATTGCGTGGACTCTTGCATCGGCAGGGCATTGTCCCGCTCGGTCGAGATTCCCTCGCTATGGCCTGCCGCCCCCTTCCGACGAAACCGCCCCC
>NZ_PNYA01000045.1 GCF_002879885.1 Trinickia dabaoshanensis | reverse complement strand
GTTTCAGGCATTGAAAAACGGGCCAAAAACTAGCATTCTTGACGGCGTTCGAAACCGCGTTTCCGAACCCTTCCACGTGGCGCCTTTACGCCGATCTTCCCCGGCTCCATTACGCCGATCCGTGACAGACGCCGAGCGGCTAAAACCAGACGTATCGAAAAGGCATACCGACAGCCGCGCATTGCTCTGGGCCGTCCACCGTGGGAACAATGAACCCGTCAGCGGGATTCATCGAAAGTAAGCGGCTTTCTGTTCGTCGCATTTAGCTTGTAAGGAAGCCGAGATGCAGAAAAACTGGAGCTCCACATGCAAATACGTGAGTACCAAATACACATCAGCGACAGTGCAATCACCGATCTCAATGCACGCTTGCGAGCAACACGATGGCCAGTCGTGTTTGATGAAGCAACCTGGGCCGATGGTGCTAGCCTAGCTGCGATCAGAAACTTGGTTCACTATTGGATACACGCTTTTAACTGGCGCGCCGAGGAGCGACGACTCAACCGTCTGCCACAATTCCTTTTGAACGTCGATGGCATCGAAATTCATTTCGTACACCGGAAAGGCGTTGGCCCCACACCGATCCCGCTCCTATTGACTCACGGATGGCCAGGATCCTTTGTCGAGATGGAGCGCATTCTCCCGCTGCTCGCCGACCCTGGCGCGCACGGCGGTAGCTGCGTAGATGCGTTTGACGTCGTAGTTCCATCACTGCCCGGATTCGGCTTCTCAGGGCGCCCGAAAATATCTGCGATGAGTTCGAAGGAGGTCGCTGTGCTTTGGCGAAAGTTGATGCGCGAGCTTGGTTATGAAAGGTTCGCAACGCAGGGCGGCGATATCGGCGCAGGCGTGTCAATGTGGCTTGCCCGTCTTTTTCCTGAGAACATTCTCGGCGCTCACCTAAACTACATCCCCGGCAGCTTTAGACCGCATGTCGCTGATGAAAACCTGCCGATATCGGCCGATGAAAATAGCTTCCTTGAACGCGCTAGTCGATTCTCCGCAGAGGAAGGCGCCTATGCGGCAATACAGTCCACAAAGCCGCAAACGTTGGCGTTTTCACTATCCGACAGCCCCGTCGGTCTTGCTGCCTGGATTGCGGAGAAGTTTCAGTCCTGGACGGATAGGAGCGATGTCTCCGAGTACGGAGTACCCATTGATGTTCTACTTACTAACATATCGCTCTATTGGTTCTCTGAAAGCATCGCGGCATCATTGCGCCTTTACAAGGGAAATCGGTTGAATCCACTTGTTTTCGAGGCAGGCGAACGCGTAGACGTCCCTCTTGGTGTGGCAGCGTTTCCACGCGAGTTGCCGATGCCACCACGCAGTTGGGTCGAGCGGGTGTTTCCTGTCACTCAATGGGTGGAAATGCCTGCGGGAGGCCATTTCGCTGCGCTTGAGCAGCCCGAACTATTGGCGGAGGAGATCAGGAGGTTCTTTCGGCCATTCAGGACGGAATTTCGCCCTGAAACTTGATATACCGTCGCACAAAGAACCGCCCGTTGACGCTCGATCGCGTTATCCCAATCGCCAAATGTCACGTGATAAAGGGAATCGCTTTATACAGAAGTGTCGGCGTCACCGCTGGCGCGAGAGGTGGCCGGCGAAATTCGGACAGCCAGATAGGTGGAATGGCCGGGGCCCGAGCCAGCGACAATGCAGGTAAAGGAACCGGAAAGATGAGGAAGAGAACCGGACCGCCCCACTCAGCCGCGTTCAAAGCGCGAGTGGCACTGGCCCGCAGTCAAAAGCGAGCGGACGCTGGCCGAACTGGCGCAGCAGTTCGACGTGCCCCCCAACCAGATCACGGAATGGAAACGGCAGTTGCAGGAGCGCGCGGCGGACGTGTTCGGCGCGGGCGGAGCGCTGTCGAACGAGCCTCCGGTGGACCCGAAACCGCTGCACGCGAAGATCGGACAATTGGCGCTGGAAAATGATTCTTTAAGCGGCGCGCTCGACAAGGCGGGATTGCTGAGCGCAAATAAATGATCGAGCGTAAGCATGCGTTGCCGATAGCGCAGCAGGCCCGTCTCGTCGGCGTGGCCAGATCAAGCGTGTATTACCGCCAACCTCGGCCAGTTGGCGAAGCGGATCAGAAACTGCTGCGCCGGATCGACGAACTGCACATGGAATTTCCGGTCGCCGGGGCGCGGAACCTGGCCCGCCTGCTGCGCCGGAGGGCCATGGAGTCGGCCGTCGACGTGTACGCACGCTGATGAAGCGCATGTCGACGCTATCTGTCGAACGACTGCGCGCCGCGAAGTGCCGGGGCTAGCCAATGAACTGTCGAGCGCATTTCCCGCCGATGGCCTTTCGCGTCGCACGCACATCCGGTTGCGGACTCCGCGCGTATATATCTATTAATGATCACTGTTCCCATTTCGCTGAAACTTGGTGACGAACTGCTTATGAAACCAGTGTTAGATAGCGGCATTTGCATGGCGAGAACAGATATACCCTGCGCGCGAGTCGCGGCACGCGTGCTCTTGGCGCCCATGGGGCGGCGGGTTCAGCACGCTGGCGTTCTCAGCATCCATTGCGCTCTGGGCTCATCACCTAGAGCTTTCCCGATTCTGATGGCGGGAGCATAAGAATGAATTCGCATGTCTTAGCGACCCAGGGTTGGCTCGCCGCGTGCACCCTGGCGATGCTGGTAGTGGTATTCAGCGCAGCATGGTGGCGCCAACGCTATACGCGTAACGCCGCGATAGTCGACTCGGTTTGGGCGGCGTCCCTTGGCGGTGTCGCACTCATATACGCGTCGTTTGCTTCGGGCGAGGCGCTGACGCGGTGGATGGTTGGGCTAGGCGGATCGGTCTGGGCGCTGAGGCTTGCCGCGCATCTCCGGCGCCGCAACGCCGACAAGCCCGAAGATGCGCGCTACCGGAAAATGCGCGATACGTGGGGGGCGAAGGCAAACCATCGCATGTTCTGGCTGTTCCAGCTTCAGGTGGCCGTCTCGATGGTCCTGTCCGTCGCGTTTGCGATACCCGCCTTCCGCGTTGATCGCCCCTCTGCACCTCTTCTCGCGGCGGCCTGCTCAGTCTGGTTGCTTTCGGTGGTTGGAGAAGCGATTGCCGATCGCCAGCTTGCCCGGTTCGCGGCGCAGCCCCTGAACTCTGGCGCAGTCTGTGAAGCCGGGCTGTGGCGCTATTCGCGTCACCCGAATTACTTCTTCGAATGCCTACACTGGCTGGCGTACGTATTCCTCTCTATTGGCGCGCCTTTCGCGTGGCTGACCGTCATACCCCCTTTGCTCATGGCATTGCTGCTGACCAAGATCTCCGGCCTGCCCATGCTGGAACAGCATCTAACCGCAACGCGTCCGGGCTATGCCTCATACAAGCGCCGTACCAGCGCACTCGTGCCTTGGCCGCCCCGGCGGGAGTGAGCGGCACGACGCCTTAACGAGCGAGGCACCGACGGAAATACGGAGACTTCGTTGCCTGAGCCTTCAAACACTCGAAACAACCAAAGCTGCAGATGGGGAAATGCCAAGATGCCACAAACCACCACGAACTTAGCGAAACTGTTCTCGAGCACGAATCCGTCGGACGACTTTCTTACGCGCATCTGCGAAAACCGGTGGCTGCCCGACTGGCTCGTGCGCGCAGGAATGCGCAGACTGATCGCGCAACGTCTCGCGGACGAGGGCGCGCAGGACGGCGAGTATCGCGCATCGCGCCTCGCGTCCCTGATCGATGAATTGACCGCGAGCCCAATCGCAATTGAAACCGAGGCCGCCAACGCTCAACATTACGAACTCCCGCCAGCGTTTTTTGCTGCTCACCTGGGCCCTCATCTCAAGTACTCCTGCTGCCTGTACGCCGACGGCGAAGTGCCACTTGCAAACGCAGAGGAAGCAATGCTCGCGCTGTACGAGCGGCGCGCGGCGATCAAGGATGGCCAACGCATCCTCGACCTCGGTTGCGGATGGGGATCGCTATCGCTGTGGCTCGCCGCACGCTATCCAAGCGCGGAAATCGTCGCCTTATCCAACTCCCAGGGGCAACGCGCGCACATCGAAGCGCAGGCCGCCGTCCGCAAGCTCAAGAACATCAGGGTGCTCACGGGAAACATTGCAACTATCCACGCTGACACGCTCACGGATGGCGAGCGCTTCGACCGGATCGTGTCGGTCGAAATGTTCGAGCACATGAAAAACTATAAAGCGTTGCTGGCGCGAATCGCCGATTGGTTGCACCCCGACGGAAAGGTTTTCGTCCATCTTTTTGCGCATCGAACGCTCGCCTATCACTTCGAAGTACGGGAGCGCAGCGACTGGATGTCGAAGTATTTTTTCACAGGGGGAACGATGCCCTCGGAATCGCTTCTGCTCCACTTCCAAGACGATTTGGCGGTAACGCGCCATTGGTGGTTGAACGGCACACACTACGAACGCACCGCAAACGACTGGCTCGCTCGGCTAGACGCGGCGAAAGACACCGTCATGCCTGTATTAACGGAGACCTACGGCCCGGTCGACGCCTCGCGCTGGTTCCAACGCTGGCGCATGTTTTACATGGCCGTGGCCGAACTGTTCGGCTTCGCCGATGGCAACGAGTGGGGCGTTGCGCATTACCTATTCGAAAAGCGCTGATAGACAGTCCCGCAAATGCGATGCCGGGGCGCTATGCGCGCGGGCGCACTCCGTCCCAGCGTCGCGCGATCGCTACGGCGAGCGGCAATAGTAGCGACCAGCCAGCGGCAAGCATCGCGAGCGCCTGCCACGGATGTGCAAATCGCACAGCGCCCAACGAAGCGCCGGCGCGGAAAGACAGCGGCCCGGCGCATGCGCCTATCAACATCGCGAGGACCCATCGACCTCGCAACCAAACGAAGAGGACGTTCAGTTGAACCGCAAAAATAGCCCAGAGCGCCGCGATCCACGCGGGAGCCACGGCAGGGGCCGCCGCAACGCCCGGATACACGAGCCAGCCCGCAGCCGCGAGAGCGCTGTCCCACAGCCACCCACCTATTGCGACGATGGCGACGACGCGCGCTTCGCGCGTGGGTTGCGGCGCGCGCCAAAGATGCCAGCAGACGATTCCGGCGGCCGTCAGCAACCCCGGAAGCGCGCGGCCGTGCGCTCCGCCGAGTACGGCGCAAAGCCAGGCAACCTGCCCCACTACGCCATACTGCCAAAGCTCGGCTCGTCGGGCGGCCCTGCTCGCTGCCCTCGGCCCGCTGCGTCCGCGTTCGGAATCTCGCACAAGAATCTCCTATCGTTCGAAGTACTTCGGTTGCCGAAGGTCGCCAACATACTGGCGTGCCTAACACTCGTTGCCGTCTCGGCCTGCACTCAAACACCGCCCAATCCGAACCCGCGGGCGGCCGTGCCGCTGCAGACCGTCCCGATCGATCTGCCGCGCTATATGGGCCGCTGGTACATCATCGCCAACATTCCCTATTTCGCCGAGCGTGGTTACGTGGGTAGCTATGCGCAATGGTCGCTGCGCGCCGACGGCAAAATCGACGACAGCTATGCCGGCCACAAGAAGCGTCTCGACGGCCCGCTTACCAAGTACCATTTCGTCGACAAAGTGGTTCCGGGCAGCGGCAACGCCGAATGGCGGGTCCGCTTGTTTTGGCCGATCTATGTGACCCAACTCACCGTCTACGTCGATCCGGATTACCGATATACGATCCTCGGATACCCGGATAAGAGCTTGGGGTGGATTTTTGCCCGCTCCCCCGAAATCAGCGACGATGCCTATCGGTCGTTACTCGCTCGGATGGACGCGATGGGCTACGATACTTCGCGTGTGCGCCGCGTCCCCCAGCTGCCATCACAGATAGGCAAGCCCGGCTTCGCCTCTCCCGATGGAGGCGGCTGACCACTTTGCGCACGATCGTCGCGAAGTCGAGCAAGACACATCTCGTGAAAACGCACCCGCGGCTTCGCGTCTACTGCGAAGCGTGCAACAGTTGTTTGCGCAGCGCAGGAGCGCGCGAATCGGTATCGAGCCAAATGCCAAAAAAGGCGCGTGCAAACGCAGGATCGGCAATTTCCGCGGTTGGTTCTCCGTTCGCATAAAAGCGCACGCCCTGGCGCGGTAAAAATACGGCGCACAACGTGTCGCCGGGAGCCACGTCGCGCAATCCCTGCTCCATGTCTTTCCTCCAAACGGAGAGAACCGAATCGGATATCGGAGAAACCGCTAGTCGTCGCATCTCGTCCAAGCCGGTACTCACAAGCCGGGCCCGTTTCACATGTACCCGATAAGTCAACCGCAGTGCGAATGGCAAAGTGAAGCTATCCGGCGCGCCATCCCCCCACAGTTGCGCGTCATACAAGCAAAATCCGAATAGGCACAACCGCCCCGCTCCTACCAGATGCCTCGGCTCGACATCGCCCAAGCAGCCGGCCCGAGCAGGCGCCGCGCACACCAACAGACAAGCAGCGGTCACCAGCGCGCCGAACCGGCAGAGCCATTCAAGCGGCCGCATACGTGACCGGCTCGAGCTCGAAATGCATGACGTTCGTGCGCCCCTCGGTAAATCCAGCCTCGCAATATGCGAGATAAAGCCGCCACGTGCGAATAAAAATCTCGTCGAAGCCCTGCGCCCGTACCGCGTGCAGGTTCGCTTCGAAGGTTTCGCGCCAGCCGCGCAGCGTTCGCGCGTAGTCCAGGCCGAACGCCAGCGAACGCTGCGCACGCAGTCCAACTCGACGCGCCTGGGCGACGAAGCGTTCAGCCGAAGGCAGCATCCCGCCCGGAAAGATGTACTCGCGGATGAAGTCGCTCGATGCGCGATAAGCGGCAAATCGCGTTTCGTCGATCGTGATCGTCTGAACGAGGGCGCGCCCACCATCGGATAGACACTGTCGCACTACCTTGAACCAATCACGCCAAAACGCCTCTCCCACCGCCTCGAACATTTCGATGGACACGACAGCGTCGTAACGGCCACGAACCTCGCGGTAGTCGCGCAACTCGAGGCTGACAGACTCTGCGAAGCCTTCATGATGCACTCGAGTACGGGCGTGGTCGAGTTGCTCCGCCGACAGCGTGATGCCATGGACATGAACGCCCTGCCTCGCAGCATGTAGTGCAAATCCACCCCACCCGCAGCCGATCTCCAGCACTCGCATGCCGGGACGCAAACCAAGTCGATCGAGGATGCGCTGGTACTTCGCGCTTTGAGCCGCATCGAGAGAACGTTGCGCGTCACCTTCGAAGAGCGCGCTGGAATATGTCAACTCGGGGTCCAACCATAGCGCGTAGAAATCATTGCCGAGGTCGTAGTGCGCGTGCACGTTGTGTCGGCTGCCCGCCTTCGTATTGCGGTTCATCCAGTGGCGCAGCCGGTACCATGCGCGCGCAAGCATCCCGCCGACGACCGGCTGCGGCATCGCGCCCTCGTTCACCATCGCCAATCGCAGCAACGCCACCAAATCCTGCGAATCGACCCAACCTTCGCGGTAAGCCTGCGCGAAGCCGATATCTCCGGCTCGGAGCATCAGCGCGCAAGCGCGCCAGTCGAGCAACGCGAGGTGGGCGCCCGGCTGAGCATGCGCTTGACCGAACAATCGCTGGCTACCGTCAGGCGTATTCACCACCAGATGCCCAACGCGCAGACGATCGAGCAGCGCGAGAAATAGGCGGGCCGAAGACGGCATGGCGGGCTGACCTACCAAAGTCGGAAAGGGCTTCATCGTTGTACCTGTTCTTGCGTTGGGGAAACAGCATCCACAGCGGCGTCGTCTCGCGATGCGGGTGGCGGCGGATGCTTGCCGTAAAAGGGCACGCCTCTAAGCCATAAGCGCAGCGCCTGCCAATGAATGCACGCAACGACGGCAAACGTGAGCCAAGGCTGCCGCGCAACTGCTCGCACGGCGCTCCACGCGGTGAGCGGCGTCTTGCGCAGGCCGATCGACGTCCGAATCGAAAGCCCTTCGTTGTCGTGGTAGTCGATCGCGATACATGCCGCCCGTCGCGTCTCACGCACTCGAAACACGTATCGCCCTTCAACACGGCAAAACGGCGAAACATGGAACGTCTTTGCACAATCGAGTGGCGTGTCAGAGTCAATCGGCACGCCGCCTGGGGCGCGAAGCAGATAACGATGACGCTCGTCAAACGTGTTGCGCACTTCCGCGATCAGCGCGCGCAAATTGCCGTCGCGATCCTCGCAAAGCCAGAAGCTCACGGGATTGAACGCGTAACCGAGCACGCGCGGAAAAGTCTGCAGCCATATGCGACCGTCGTCGGGAAGGCCCGCTTGCACGAGCTGGCCGCGTACCCACGCGAGTAAATCGCTGCCGTCGCACGAGCCGTAGTCACGAGGGTCTATCCCAAGAAGCCGCAATCTGCCTATGCCGAACCACCATGCTCGTCGCGTTGGCAGGCGGCTCAAATCGAAACGCACGCAAAACACTGGATAAACGAAGCGGTTGCGCACCGGTCTGACACGCTCGTGCATCACGCGTCCGAGCATAAGAAGGTCCGGCCCGTCGCCGCGATCGCATCCGCTCGGATTCATATCTGTGCCCAATCCGGCCTGACGCCGAAAGCAGCTGCCACCCGTAGGGCCGATTTCAGTCCGTCTTCGTGAAAGCCGTACCCTGTCCAAGCACCGGCAAACCAGGTGTTGCGTACCCCTTGGATCTCGGACAATCGGTACTGTGCGCTGACGGCCGCGTGGTCGAGCAACGGATGATCGTAGGTGAACCGACCCAGCTGCCTATCGGGCCTTGGCTCGCAGTGCGCGTTCAGCGTGACGATAACCGCTTTTTTGAATGGCAGAGGCTGCAGTCGATTGAGCAAATAGCTGACGCACACAGGCGCCGTGCCTGCTTCGTTGCGCCTAGCCAAATAGTTCCATGCGGACCATACGCGCTGGCGTCGAGGCAAAAGCGCCTCGTCGGTATGCAAGATGGCAACGTTCGACTGAAAGCGCACGGCGCCGAGCAAGCTGCGCTCTTTCGCATCCGCGTCCTCGAGCATTTTCAGGCTCGTGGGCGCATGCGTGGCGATCACCACCTGGTCGAAGCGGACCGTCTCGCCCGCGACCGAAATATCGACGCCACCTGCCACCCTGCGGATACGCTCGACTCGTGCATCGGCGCGTACACAACTTATTGCTGCGGCGAGGCGCCGGACATATTCGCGGCCGCCTCCGCGCACTGTGCGCCATCGTGGGCGCTGGTTGATCTGCAACAACGCATGGTTGATGCAGAAACGCAGGAACGTTGTCGCTGGAAAACGCAGTACATCCGCTGTCGCGCATGACCAAATGGCGGCCGCCATCGGCAGCAAATAGTGGTTGCGGAACGGGTCGCCAAAGCGCCCCGCATCCAGTAGATCCCCGACGCAGCATCCTGTCTGCGAGGCCTGTGCGAGGTACTGGTCGGCCATGCCGTTAAAGCGAATGATGTCGCGCAGCATGCCGAGAAAACTCGGGGAAAGCGCATTGCGCCTTTGGGCGAATACAGTGTTCAGATTCGTTCCAGCCCATTCGAGTCGACCGCCGTCGAGTGATACTGAAAACGACATATCGCTCGCGTGCGAGTCCACCTTCAATTCGTCGAACAGCCCGATCAAGTTCGGGTAAGTACGTTCGTTGAATACCAGAAACCCGGTGTCGACGGGATGTGTCACCCCATCCATCTCGACGTCGACGGTGTTCGTATGCCCACCCAATCTCTCGCCCGCTTCGAACAGCGTGACGTCGTGACGGCGCGATAGCAGCCATCCCGCGGCGAGGCCGGATATGCCTGCGCCAATTACGGCCACCTTGCTGCCGAACCGCGGAGCGGATGCGATCTCGATCATTCAATTGTCCTGCGGTAGCGTCGGAGGGGGCAGGCCGCGCAGCCAACGGCGGCCGATCACGCTCGATATGCGATGGAAATACGTATAAGAGGCTTGGGCGGATGCGCATTCGGCGTCAGGCAACCGGCGCTTCGATCAGTCGTTTTAGATTGACGAGGCCCAGCCTAATGGGCGCCTTCACTGTACCGAGCGGCATGCATAGCATGCCCGCTACCTGTGAGTGAGAGCGTTCACACAGGTAGGCGAGGCTAATGGTTTGCCGCTGTTCCGCACGCGAGTGTTTGCCGTCGGAGCAGTCCGCGAAGCCCTCGCTGCTGGCTAAAGGGATCTTCATATCTCCCCCTGGCGGCGCCCGGGCAGCAAGGTCATGAACTCTCGCCGCAACGCCGGGTCATTGAGAAACGACCCGCGCATGACACTCGTTACCATCTTCGCGTCGCTTTCTTTGATGCCTCGCCAGTGCATACAGAAGTGGTCGGCCTCCATCACCACCGCCAGACCATCGGGCGCGATCCGGCGCTCGAGCAGGTCGGCGAGCTGTTTGACCGCCTCCTCTTGAATCTGAGGACGGCTCATCACCCAGTTCACGAGCCTTCCGTATTTGGACAAACCAATTAGATTTGACGACGCGTTGGGCAGCACCCCTACCCAAACGCGGCCCACGATCGGACACAAGTGATGCGAGCAGGCGCTCTTGACCGATAGCGGCCCGATGATGTTCAGTTCATTAAGGCGCTCGACATTCGGGAATTCGGTAACGCGGGGCACACTCTCGTACCGCCCTGCGAATACTTCGCGCACGAACATCTTGGCCACGCGCTTGGCTGTCTCGCGTGTGTTGTGGTCGTTTTCGACGTCGATAACCAGCGCTCGCAACACACCCTCGAAACGCGCTTCGATTTCCTCTTGAAGCAGGTCCAACTCGCCGTCGCGCAGGAAGTCGGCGATGTTGTCATTGGCGTGAAATCGCGCTCCAGCATGCATTAACCGACGGCGGACGCGATCAGAGACCACCGTTTGCCCAGGCGTCAACGGCGTCATTGCGGGCCCCACCGAGGCTGTCGCCTCCCGCGCGGGCTCCCACGGCGATACGCATTGCTCGATTACTGATTCCATACACGCTTCTCCGAGGTTAGCTTGCCGCCGATGACCGTCCTTGGATAGGACGGATCTCGTGCGTCTGTGCGAGGCTTTGCTCCAGTAAGCGGCCCGCCCGATGTTCGAAGACGGAGGTGTTAGCCCACTCGTCACGGTTCAGATGCAGTGTAACGCGTTTACGTTTCATTGAAACGATCTAAATTCAATATTTCGTTTCACTGTGCGGCGAGCGCATGGTACCCCCAAGCTCGTGCGGGGGCTATGCCTGCAAAGCGAGCTCAGCGGGATGCAAGAAAGGTCGTCACATCATCGAAGACCGGAAGGATGAGGCGCAATGGCGCCCCTAGCGCTCCGACGAGTAGGGCATGACTCATCATAGGATAGCGCTTGACGATTACCGCATCCCCCGCCGCCCTTAGGCGGGCGGCGAACCGGTACGTATTGGCTGGATCGACAGTCGTATCGTCCGCCCCCACCGCGAGGAACATACGCGGCTCGCCACCTTGAGTGAAATTGATCGGCTGACTCCGCGCTCGAAGCGGTCCAGGGAAGATTCGGCGAAGCGTGGCGTCCTGAAGCGGCAAGAAATCATAGGGGCCCGCCAGGCCGACGACTCCGGCTATTTGATGTTTTTGGATGCCGTAGGCGCCAAGGTATCGCCCGTCCGTCGCAAGCAGCGCCGCAATCTGGGCGCCGGCCGAATGACCCATTAAAAAAAGCCGGTCTGGATCGCCACCCCAACTCTCGGCATGCCCACGCACCCAGGCTACCGCGCGCGCGGCATCATCAACGAAGCTTGGGAATACTACGGCTGGATACTTTCGATAATCGGGCACGACTACGATGAAGCCGCGCGATGCAAGCGCCGCACCCACGAAGCGGTATTGCTCGCGCGCGCCGTTTTGCCAACTACCGCCGTAAAAGAACACCACCACAGGCGCACCGCGCGCGTCGACCGGCGATGCGCCGGCGCCTAGACCGACGGGCAAATAAATATCGAGCCGCGCGCGCGCGTCAGGCCCGTAGGGTACCGCTTGCTTCAACTCGTAATCGTCAGTGCGCGCGAACGCGTTCAGCATCTGAGCGCCGTCGCAACCCGCAAGCAAGCCGAAGGTCAGCGCTAGACAAACGATAGAGGCAACCCTGTGCATCATTTTTTGCTTGTTCGTGGAATTGCGGACATATGCCGCACGGAAATGGCAACGTCAGAGGGGATATACGGGCGAAAGGAGGGGCCGGATGCGCCTATGTTTGCGGGGCCCTCAATGGGCCAAGCGACGCCGGACACGACCGTGTGATGGTTCCGTGGCGCCCCCCGAGTGATTTGCCAACGCCCCGAAGCTCGCAGCGCCGGTGCGCTTTTTCATTGCGCGGTGCGCCGCAGCATGGTCACGTCGTACCCCAACGCGCGCACCTGGTCGTAGAGCGCCCGCGCTTGCGAATCCGACGGGTGCGCGTCGCGCGTCAAAATCCAGAGAAAGCGCCCCGAGGGCTCTCCCACGATCGACCATGTGTAATCGTCGGCATGGTCCAACACCCAGTAATTGCCCACGAAAAACGGACCGAAAAAAGAGACCTTAAGCTTGGCTTGCCCGCTGCCCGGCAGCACCTTTGCTCGACCTAGCGATACGCGCTCGCGTCCGCCAACCTGCCCTTCCTGGCATGCGTTGCGCACGGAGATGAGCCCATGCTCGAGTACCGCGTATTCGGCGGTCACCCCTTCACATCCTCGCTCGAAGCGATTTTCGTAGCGCGCGAATTCGTACCATTTGCCGGAGTAGCGGGCGACGTCGACTGGCTTGGCCGGCTGAGGAACGCTCGCATTGCCCACCTTGCCACCAGCGAAATACGCGCAGCCGCCCACGACGGCGCAGACCGTCAGGGCCCCGCATGCGACCACCAACGCTCGACTGCTTCCCGACCAACGCATAGGGCTCCACAGGAACTTTACGCCAATCAACCAATCATTAGTGTGACCCATAACCCCGTTTCACACAACATGAAAATGAAACCATATCTCGTCACATGTCAAACCCCAGTTCGACACACGCTTAAATCGACGCCAAGAATGCCGAGCGGCCTTCGGAGCGATCAACGAGGTATTCAGGCCTAGCTAGGCCCGCTTCCGCCGAAAGGAATATTGTTCAATGAATGAGTCGGGAGCACACAAGGGCAGTAAGCGAGCGCTTTGCAGGTTCTTCGCGGCGTGCGGGCGCACGCGGGCCTGGCAGCGCGCATGGCCCAAGAACTGGCAGGATGTCCGATATAGTTTCGGCCGGCGCCGGCGTCGCAGCCTGAGGATGCGACGATAATTCTCGACCGGGCGCGTCCGTTCGGCGCTTAGGTCGAGTGGCAACCTGGGGTCTTCGGCGCTTTGGTGCGCGATCAGCCGGTCGGCGTGGCCGCGCCGCCTACTTGTGCTCTTGCGTGTCCAGTACGCGTATCAGCGCGGATTCGAGCATGGCTCTGGCGCGGTTCGTCACATCGCCCAAATGCCGATGCAGCACAGCATCATCCACCGACTTCGACATGCAATCATCGCTGTAACGCTCGAAGGCGTCGAGACGCATGATCAACTCCCCCAGGTGCTGGGGACACTCGCATTGCACCACGGCTGAGCGCGACATCAAGCGCTCAAGTTCCTCGTCGCCGAACCTGCGAGGCCCGCGAGCGCCAACCACCTCGGCGACCGTCGCCTCAGCCATTGCGCCGCCTGCCTGCAAATCAGCCGCGAGTTGCCGGCTCTCGACCGCGGTGAGCGGCGCCCTGTAGAGCCGCACGCCCGCCAAGCGCAACGTCTCTGTGGGCTCGGCATTGCCGTAGGCATAGGAAACAGCCGCGATCCGTGCATTCAAACGGCCTCGCATCTCGAGCACCTGCGCCGCCACATCGCGTGTCAGCGCAAGCACGTCGACCACCAGTGCGTCGACCTGTTCTCCTCTGTCGGCCGCAACCCCGGCTTCGCCCAGACTGGACAGTTCGAGCAACACCACGTATTCGGCGCACCCCGTCTGCATAAACGAGAGACTCAGGCGCCGCTGTATCCCCGCTCCCACCGCCGCGATGCGAACTAGCCGCTGCGCTCCGCCCTGAGTCGCTCGCGGTTCAGATGCGACACTTTCCGGGCGTACCTGCAGCAACGATTCCAACTGCTCGCGCGGCAGGCGCGCGATCGAGCCGATCAAGTGTCCTTGCCTGACCAGCGCCTTGAGCAGGACCAAGCGTCGCACATCTTGCTCCGTGTACAGCCGTTGACCGGCCTCGCTTTTCATGGGGCTGATGACATCGTAGCGGCGCTCCCACATGCGCAGCGTGGTGGGCGGCATCTTCGCCAGTCGCGCGGCCTCGCCACTTCGATAGCGATGCTCGCCGCTCGCATGTACCTTTAGACTTGTTGGCTCGACTGCCGCCCTCGCAGCCTTCTTCTTCATGCGCTTCCTCTCGACAGTGGGTTTGACGCGAACCGCGAAACGGTGTTGTGTCGCTTTTCTGATTCACGATAGGCTCCATGCTACTACAGCAGCCCCTGCCAGGCACCCGCTTTCGATCGCCGATCGACCGTCGAAGTCATGTGGCGGCGAGGAGCCGTCGCTTTTGCCCAGCCGGCAGATGGTACGTTACAGTGCTTAGCACGCATATCGTTTCATGAGTCGGCCAGTACAACGCTGTTGTAGCGCAAAACCTTGTACACTTTTGCTTCATCAATGCCATTCTGAGGACGATGACCCGTCGCAGCCCGCCGCGCAAGAGCCAACCGATCGTCGTGTGGTTCCGTGACGTTCAACGGCTGGCGGCCAATCTCGCCCTTGCTCACGCAGCTGCATCGCCAAATCGCCCCACGCCCAGACGGCTCATCGAACTCATATGACGAAGAACACGCTTCGCATGACCGCGAGCCCCGATGATGACGCAACGCGTCGCGCCCTTCTGAATCAAATGGTTCAACTGATCGCCGCCGGAGACAAGCAAGCCTTCGAACGGTTCTATGCGCTCACGGCCTCGCATGTCTTTGCAGTGATCGCGCGCATGATCCGCGATCGGGCGGAGGCGCAGGACTTGCTCCAAGACGTCTACATGCGCGCTTGGCGCCGCGCGGACACCTTCGACCCCGCACGGGGTAACGCCATGACTTGGCTCGTAACGTTGGCGCGCAACCGCACGATCGACCGCATGCGCGAGCATCGCGAATTCGATATCGACGAAGCGCATGAGAGGGAGCTCGAAGATGAGGCGCCCACGCCGGTCGACGTCGCACACTGGAGCCAACAGCGTAAGCGTCTCGAGGCCTGTCTCCAAGCCCTAGAGGCGAAACAGCGTGGCACTGTCAAGGAAGCTTTTTTTAGCGGCGCGACCTATACCGAATTGGCCGATCGCTACCAAGTGCCTTTGGGCACTATGAAAAGCTGGATCCGGCGCAGCCTTCTTCAACTCAAACTGTGCCTCGAGCGATGAATGCACCTGCCCGAACCCGAGATGAGCTTCGCTGCGCCGAGTACGCGCTAGGCGTGCTGGACGGCGACGCTAGTCGTGTGCTCGAACGCGATATCGAACGTGATCCACAGTTGCGGGCAACGCTTGATCGATGGCTCGAACGCCTCGCGCCGCTCGCAGAGGACCTGCCCGGCATGCCGCCGCCAGCAGACGTCTGGAAGCGTATCGAACGTGACCTCGGGGTTGTACGCACGATACCGGCCGAAAATAGATCGCCGAGTTGGTGGAGCAAGGCAACCGTGTGGCGCTGGCTGACCGCCGGAGCCAGTGTCGCCGCGGTGACGTTGTTGGCGCTGGACGTCAGCTTGCTGAGGGAAAGGGAAACGCGGTGGCCTAGTGCGACGGTCTCGCAAAACGGTTACATGGTGTCGACGATCGCGAGTAGCGATGGAATAGCGCATTGGATCGCGACGCTTGACGTGCGACGCGGGACAATGATCGTCGTTGGCGCCGCCTCCCCGCACTTGGCCGCGAACCGGTCGGCGCAACTGTGGCTGATCGCACCCGGCGGCAAGCCGGTACCGCTCGGGGTGCTGCCGGCGTCGGGAGCAGCCTCGCTCGCCCTGCCGGCCGAGCTTCCGAAGCGAATGAGTGCGCGCTCCGCGCTTGCCGTTTCTGTCGAACCGTTCGGCGGGTCACCCACGGGACAACCGACGGGGCCGGTCATCGCGACCGGCGCCATACGGGGGGTCTGAGCGGATACTTGCCGACGGGATAACGTGTGCGTCACGACCTGGCCGCTATGCCTTGAGCGGCACAGTCAACGCGGCCTGTCCGCCATCGACGCCGAACTGTTGCCCCGTCACCCACGAGGCGTGCGGGCTCAGTAGGAAGTCGGCCAACGCCGCTGTGTCGTCGCCTGTCCCGAGTCGACCCAGTGGATTAGCGCGCGACAGACGCGCTATAGCCGGCTCCGACGCCGTCAGACGGGCGGACATCGCAGACAGGGTCAACCCCGGATGGATGCAATTGACGCGAATTCCTCTGTCGGCGTAAGTCGCAGCCGCGGATTGTGCGAGCGCCCCGACCGCCGCTTTCGCGCTTGCAACGGCTTCGTGATTGGGGAAACCCGTCCTCGCGACGACGCTGCCGATCAATACGGCGCTGCCCGGCAAACGGTGCGAGATCAACTCGCACACAAACGAGCGCAAGACGTTCCATGCGGACAGGTAGTTTGTAGCGAGAACTTGATTCAATTCGTCGGCCGAGGTCAAATGGATCGGCTTAATGACGATCGACCCCACGCAATGGGCCATCCCCTCCGGCGGCCCGAACTGCGCTACCCCGCATTCCAGAGCGCGCTGCACGCTCGCGGCATCGGTGACGTCGGCGGGACAAACCAGCACAGACTCCGCGTCGAGCGAATCGGCCAGAGCCGCCAACCTATTCGGTTCCCGCGCCGTGAGCACGAGCGCAATTCCTTTACTGCCGAGGCGCCGAGCCAGCGCGCTGCCAATTGCGCCGCTTGCGCCCGTGATCCATACGAAGGACATAACGCTTTCCATTTGTGGGAGGACCGTCGTGCCGGCTCTGCAAGGGCCAAACCGCTTCGCTTCTGCCTGCGTATCAGTCGTTTGTCACCAAGAGGTTGCGCCCAGAGTGTGCGCGATTCCGCGACACGGTGAAACGCAATTTTGCCATATTGTGCCGCAATGCCGCTCACCATCGACGGACTGACGCTAAGGCGCCGCCCAAATTCGTTGGAAATCAGCGCGTCGAACCGAAAGAGCGTTTCATCGAATTGGAAACTGCGGTAGCTACGGTGATTGAGGGATCGGTCGCCGACAAGCGCACCGTACGCCGTCCGCGCGACCCTCAAATACGCAATACAGCTCCACGCGCGGCCTCGAGGGACGGCCGGTCAGCGCTGCACCGGGGCTGCCCCCTCGAACAGCCGGTCCAGCCATTCAATCCGCTGTCGACGCGGCGTGGTAATCGCATAAAAATGTTCTTGCAGCTCTGCGGATCGACCCACCGTCACCAAGCTGCCCGATTGAAGCTCGTCCTGTACGACGACCTCCGGCAATACAGCCAGCCAACCGCTATCGCGAGCGATGAGCCGAAGCATCGCCATATCGTCCACTTCCGCCCGCACCCGGGGCTTCACGCCAGCGGAAAGACACAAGGCATCGAACTGAGCTCTGAACACGTTCCGCGGACCAGGCAGTGCGATATCGGCGCCATCCAAGTCGAATGGCACGCGCAGCGTGCGTTGGGACCAATCCTTGGCGGGGCCCACGAGAGAAATGGCCTGGCTACCTAAAAAGCGAGAGTGCAACGGGCGGTCCGGATCGGAAGGTGCCGGCTGATTCGCAAGGACCACGTCAAGTTTGTGCTGAAGCAAACGCTCCAGCAATCCATGTAGCAACCCCGACTCCAACGTCAACACCACCGCGGGGTCCATGAGCAGAGGACGGATCAAGTTTTCCTGGTAGTTGCGGGACATGGTGGCGACACTGCCCAGACGCATGCGCACCATCCCCTCGCGTTGCCCGTGAACGTGCCCGAGCATCTCTTGCCCTAGGCCGAAGATGTCCTCGGCATACGAAAATACGAGTTGCCCCGTATGAGTGGGGCTCAGGCGCCTGCGCTCTCGCTCAAACAGAGGCTCGCCTAACCGATCCTCCAATTGCTTGATTTGTGCGGACAGCGCGGACTGAGAGACGTGCAACTCGGTGGCCGCTCGCGTCAGGTGCCCTATCTTCGCGACTCGCCAGAAGTAGAACAGGTGACGAAAGTTGAGTTTGTCGAGATCAATCATTCTGTTTTATGCATCAACTAGTTCTAATCAATGAATTTTACAGAACAAGCAGCAAAAGGCACTATCGTGACACCCTGTCACGAATTGTCCAGACATGAACATTGCAAAGCTAACGGCGTTCGCGTGCGCGCTTACACCGATCGGCCTTATGTCGATCGCCGCACTCTCCGCCCTAGTCGGGGGGCGAAGCCCGACCGCGCAATGGAGGCGATTTACGGTACTCGCGCAGTTGGGGGTGTGGCCCGCGCTGTCGACGTTCGTAATGCAATTCTCATTGCCAAACGTCGTGCCATTGCCACTGTCGCATTGGGTTGCCGTTGAACCGTTCGGCGCCTGCGTGGCCCTCCTGGTTCAATTGCTCGCCACCGTCATTGGTGTGTTTTCTTCGCGCTACTTGCAAGGCGAACGCGGTCAGCCGCGCTATATCGCGGCGCTCGCCAGCGTGCTTGCCTGCGTTCATCTCCTGCTGCTTGCGAACCACTGGGTTGTGCTGATCGTCTCATGGTCCCTCGTCGGATCGGCATTGCGGCGCCTGCTGTGCTTTTATCGCGAACGTCCGCTTGCATTGCTTGCGGCGCATAAGAAGCGCGTGGCGGATACGCTTGCCGATACGCTACTGCTCGGCGCAGCCGCGCTTGCATGGTCGACGGTCGGTAGCGGCTCCTTTTCGGATTTGTGGCTGTATCTCGCGCACGACGGTGCTTCCGTGCCGTTGCAAATCAGCGCGATTTGCCTCGCATTGGCGGTAATTTTGCGGACGGCCTTGCTACCGATGCATGGGTGGCTAATTCAGGTGATGGAAGCGCCGACTCCTGTTTCAGCGCTGCTGCACGCCGGCGTCGTGAATCTTGGCGGCTACGCCCTGATCAGATTCGCGCCCCTGCTCAAACACACGCCGGCAGCGTGTTGGCTCCTGGTGACACTCGGCCTCGTTACGGCCCTGCTGGCGGGACTGGTGAGTCTCACCCGAACCAGCATCAAAGTCCGGCTCGCGTGGTCGACGGTAGCGCAGATGGGGTTCATGCTGCTCGAATGCGGGTTGGGCCTCTACATGATGGCCGCCATGCATCTTGTCGGCCACTCTCTATACAAGGCTCACGCTTTCCTCTCGGCTTCGACGATCGTACGGGAGAACAAGCTGAAGGCGATGCGTGGCCAGACGCCACGCTCGCGGGTCAGTTTGCTGGTGGCGCCCGCGTTCGCCGCATCGAGCATCGCAGCGGTCCAGTTCTTCGTTGGACACGGGACCTGGCCGTGGTGGTGGAGCGGTGCGCTGGCACTCGCTTGGGCCCCCCTCTTCTGGCTACCGGCGCTGCGCCAGAATGGAGCTACGGCGCCCCTATCCCGCGCCATCGTCGGGTGGAGCATGGCCACCGCGCTCACGACGATCACCGCTCTCGGACATACGCTGCCGCTGCGCGTAATCGATGCACCGAACGATGCGGCAGGCGTCGTCGCACTGGGAGGCATGGCGCTCATGTACCTGTCTCTCGCCGCACTGCAGGTCTGCCCTCAAAAGCTGAATACGTGGCGGCGGTGGAGCTACGCAGGGTTCTATCTCGACGAGTTCTGCACGCGCCTCGCGTTGCACTATTGGCCAACGCGCTGGACGCCAGCAGCGATGGCGGCACCGCTCCAAGAAACGATGAAAGGCGCGAAGGTCGCGGTAGCGGCCGACTAAAAAACCACATTGGGGAAACATATGGACGCTTTGGCATCGCGCGATGACCTCTCGCGCTACAGCCCGGAACAATCGCCGGTCGGGCTTCAAGCACCCGAGAGCCTGCCCGAACGCGACTCGACCGACCCGATCGAGGCCGCCTGCGAGCGCGCATGCGGGGCTATCGCGCCTGCGTGGCCGCTGAACCGCGCCATTGCGGTCAATCCGCACTGGGAGCGAACCGGCCTGCCAGTCAGGCTCGTCGCCGCGCGCATGGCCGTTCTGGGCGGCCTCCGAGTGTTTCCATCTCGCGGCTACGTTGCAGATGCGTGGAGCAAAGAACGCATCGCGCTCGCCGACCTTGCTCAAGCGTTGACTTCGCTGCCGGCCGCGCGTGACAAAACACTGACGGCAGCGCAGTGCATCGAAGCACTACGCAACGAAGAAAGCCCGCCGCGTTTGCCGCTGCTGATCGACGTGTTGGATGACGACCCGACGCGTGACAACCGCTTGACTTGGCGGCAGGCCGTCACGCACCAGATCGGTCAAACGTGCGCCGCCTACTTCGATGACAGCCAAGCGGCGTGGCAGCCCGACCGAACGGGTGGTCTTTACGCTTTTTGGCGCAACACGCTCATGCATGACCACGGCATCGGGACGTTGATGGGATTACCCGAACTCGGCAAGTCGCTTGGCAAGCTTCCCGCCGACCGCCGCGAAGCCGAAACCTGGGTCTTGCAGCGTCTCGGCCTGCCGACCGACGTGTGGGCCGATTATTTAGAAGCCGCCCTGCTAACCGTCAACGGGTGGGCCTCCTGGTGCGCCTATCTTGGTTGGCAGGCCCGGTTGGCCGGTGAAACCGACTCCCACCTGCGCGACTTGCTGGCGATTCGCCTTGCTTGGGGCGTGATCCTGCTCGAAAGCAAAGGGGTCTCGAATGCCCGCCGGGCGATTTCGTTGTTGCAGGCCGAGTGGAAAGACCCTGCCACGGTGTTAGAACGCGCGCAAGACATGCTGGTAATCGATGAGGTCTGGCAGGTAGCGCTGGAAGCCGGCTATCAACGGCAACTCATGCGTAAGCTCGATACGACCGCGTACTCTCGAGTGACGGCGGCCCCGCGCGATGCGATCGAGGTACAGGCGGTGTTTTGTATCGACGTCCGTAGCGAACGTATGCGCCGATCAATGGAGGCTGTCTGGCCGGCCGTTCAAACGATAGGTTTTGCAGGCTTCTTCGGCCTACCGGTTGCGTACGCGCCACTCGGGGCGACGGCATCACGACCTCAACTGCCGGCGCTGCTCGCGCCTGCGCTGCAGTTGACGGATCGCATAGTCCCTTCCGGCGCCGACCGCACCGAAGGCGACGCAAGCCTGAACGACAAAGCACGCAGAGGCAGGCAGCGGCGATTTGCGCTTTCGGAACAAAGCCAATCGCTTGGCGACTGGCCCAGCTCTGCGTTTTCTTTCGTGGAGGCGGCCGGGGTGGGATACCTCGGCAAACTCGTGCGATGGTTCGCACCATCGGGGAGCCCGCGCGAGCGGGACGACTTGACGGGGTTGCCGCCACGCTACCGGCCGATCTGTCGCCCAACGCTCGGCGATCTGCACATCGACGCGAAGGTCGATCTGGCCGCGCGCGTACTGCACGCGATCGGATTGGAGCGTCACTTCGCGCCGCTCGTGATGCTCGTCGGCCACGGCAGTCAAAGCAGCAACAATGCTCACGCGGCCTCATTGGATTGCGGCGCCTGCTGCGGTCAGACGGGTGAAGTCAACGCACGCGCGCTCGCACTGCTGCTTAACGATTCCGCCGTTCGTGAGGGGCTGCGGCGCTGCGGCGTCGCGATTGCGAGCCAGACGGTCTTCATGGCAGCCCTACACAACACGACGACCGATGAGATCGAGGGTTTCGACCTTGATTTGCTGCCGCCAGTCGCCCTGGAGCGTTGGAACCGCATGCAACGCGTTTTTGCGCAAGCCAGCGACCAGGTTCGCCGCGAGCGGGCGGTGAGCCTGGATATCGATCCTCGAACCGGTAGCGCACAACTGCTCGCACTGCTGCGCCGTCGAGCAAACGACGGGGCTCAGACGCGACCCGAGTGGGGCTTGGCCGGCAATGCCGCGTGCATTATCGCGCCACGTCATCGCACTTATGGCACGAATCTGGATGGACGTTGCTTTCTACACGACTACGACGCCGACAGCGACCCGGACGGTAGCTTGCTGGAATCGTTGATGACTGGGCCGCTGCTCGTGGCGCACTGGATCAACTGGCAGTATCACGCATCGACGTGCGACCCTTTGCACTTGGGCAGTGGCAACAAGGTCTTGCACAACGTCGTTGGGGGGCGAATTGGGGTGTTCGAGGGCAACGGCGGCGATCTGCGGATCGGGCTGGCCCACCAGTCGTTACACGATGGAAAACGCTGGGTACATGAGCCGCTCCGAATGACGGCGATCATCGACGCGCCGCCCCACGCCATCGAGCGGGTGCTGCACGAACGCAATGAGGTGCGCCAACTCGTCGATAACGGCTGGTTGCATCTATGGCGGTTCGACTGCGTTAATCTAGCCCGCTACGTCGACGGTCAATGGCATGCGCTGACGCTCGCTTAAGCGGTAAAGGTATGAACCGCGGCTGCGACGAGAACGCCGCGTGGCTGGCCTAACGGCAGACCAAAGTGCAACCGGCAGTTGGACACTGCCGCTTGCCGTGAATTGCTCGGACTGGATACAGCCCTCACGCGAGGTTGCGTGAACTCCAGTCGGCGCTGGCATGCAGAATCCAGACCGACTTGCCGCGCCTGCCTGGTTTCGATGAATCGTTGGCGATCCATCGCAAAGGGCCGCTATTGACGAACGCCGCATCGAACTCAACATTCGGTGGCTCGTCATAACGGAGCATCAACGCCCACGTCGGTTACATGATCGCCCGATCGGTGACGACCGACAGGGCAGGCGAAACGTCCCGCAGCAGCGCGTTGGCCTGGAGCGCCGGGTTGGCAAGAACGATCGCATCGAAAACGTCCGGACACTCGCCGCTTTCATGCGTCGTCAGCACCCATCTGCCGTTCACATTGGTGAGACCGGTCACCGTTTGCGAGGTACGCAGTCGGGCGCGATACTCGGCCCCGGCCCGGGCCACGACCGAGTGCATGCAGGGGACACCGCTGGAGCCGCCCTGCGCGATGTGGACGGATTCGCTCTGGGCAGCCTTTGCGTCATTGATCGGGCACCGCGCGTGCTGGATGCTCAAGGAAAACAAACGCTTCGATTGCTCGCCGGTCTGTTAGCGGACCGGATAAACCTTGCTATGCGCACGCGCCAATTGCACTGGCACAAGGCTAACGGAACCAAGACGTCATGAAAATCGCCACGCGGTGCGAAGAACCGACGTTTCCAGATGGCGCGCGCCTCCTCGCTTTCCCTCATGGTGATACACACGTGCCGCGGTACATCTGGTGACGCCATAGGCCCGTAGCCCCGCCTGAGCCCGTACCGCCGATTTGCTCCGGGCACCGCGCGACAGATGGTGCATCATCCGCGAAACATACCCAGGAAATTCCTCAGCGATCTTGGTGCGCTCAAGTGCAGTCAACATGATCCTACATCCGCGGACCATCGCTATCCGGTACAGGTCAGGTAACTATCCCAAAAGCAATTCCAATTCCGAAAAAGCCAAACAATCGAGAAGAGATGCAGCAAGACGTGCATATTCTGAACGGGCAACCAAGTCAATCGCATTATGTACGCACGCGCCTGACGTTCGTTCGCAGGCAGCGCCAAGAGTTCAGGTACTGACCGGAGCGGCATCGCCGCCTCGAGCACCGACGTTACACATCGCGATAGCTGCAGCTCCCCAGATGTACTTCGCATCCCCAGCGCAATGAGCCTGTTCCTGTATGTTCGCACCGCTCTTTCTTTCTCAATGAAGACGTTGGGCGTCAGCGCGGCGAGAGCGGCGGCGGCGAAAGCCAATCGGCAGAGCAAGACGGTACGGTCAGGTTCAACGCTCGCAAGCGAACACGTGTTCGACGCGCGTGCGAAATGCTCCTTCCTTGGCAGGGACCAACCGTAACCGCGGGATCGTCCAATGGACATCGTGATTTCGCGAAGCTCCCTGTTATGGGTCGGGCATATCCAGACGCCAGGGTATTGATGAGCACGATGCCAATAAGCAACCTGAAACTGCTTGACATCTTCATCGATGCATTGCTCGCAAGCCTTTAGCGGATGAACGGCGGAAAAGCGATTCAAGAGCATGTACAGCGGATACCGGAGCGACCCCGTCATCGTATCTCGCACGGTTCGAATGATGTCCTCCATCCGCTCTTTTGACGTCAAGGGAAAATACAAAGGCAAGATAGTGCGCTCAAATACGATCTCCTCTACGCTGCCGAGTTGCCCACCAGTTCTAGCGACGAACGTATCAAGTCGCGATGGAACGTCATGCTTACTCCCCACGCGCGCGTGACCGAACAACTGCATACAGGTATCCGAGCCGCGCCGGTTACATGCGACGACGTGGTGGCGACTCGCGAGACTAAAAATCGTCTCGTCTGGTAACCACTCCCCGACGGGAAGTGGAATCCGCAAGCCTAAGGGCGGCTGAATTTCAGATGCAGTTACCATTTGGACCTCCACCCATTCCGAGGAACCGGCAGCTATCACGGGCACGCCGCGAGAAGCGCAGACATGTAGTGTCAATGTCCGCCATGTAGACACGGGCTGCTACCTCTCACGCCCCCTCTTAAAACGTTGCCGCCCCTCCGACAGGGACGTCGCCGAGACCGGCTTTTTCACCCGGGGCCCGCTCGATCGACCATTCGGGGCAACGCCGACTTTGCCGACAGCACCACCGGCCGATGCATATTCCTTAGCTTCCAGCGGATTCATCGCCGCGACCACTACGCGCTGGTCCGTCTCCTCCCTAAGCCGGGTTCGATAGAGCCTCAGCCGCGCCGCCTTAACGCGCTCTTCCACCTCGAACGGACAGACAAGATCGCTTCGCCGTGATGTCGCGCCCACCTCTATGCCAGCTAGTTCCTCGACATCCGCCCGATGTATCTGATAATGAGTGGACTTGTATGCCCAATCAATATCACCGAGGTGTGCGCATGACTTGCCGCTTTCACGGGCGCGGCCGTAAGCGATTGAGAGTAAGAGTTGGAGCTTTCTGCGGAGCCCAAAACTGTACCTATGCAATAGTTCAGCGTCCTTTGTTTGATCGAAAGCTAAGCCGCCGTTCGCCACGCGAAGTATCTCGCCCAAATATTCGGTCCACCCGGCCAGTTCATCCGCGCACTCGAGGCAATCGGGCAACATGACAAGCGGGTTCGACAGCAGCCTATCGCGATACTGCTGCGCACGCTTTGCCAGGCCGTGGACCATGTCGTAATTGGCAGCATACAAAAGAGGTGGCCCAAGGTAGGTATGAAGTAGGAGAGTCTTCGTAACTCGGGTAGTTGCGCCGCTCTGTGCGAGGAACTGCAGCTCATCAAGCAATATTGCCGATACCCCGTCACGAAAGACCCCGCGTTGCGCAACAGGCATCTCTCCGCTAACGCTTCCCACCCTTTTCCTGCGGACAGCCTCGTTCGAGAGCGAAACATGCGCGGTGTGCGCTGGGTCACGCCAACGCGCCGTCGATTCTCGCAGCGAGTTGAAGATTGCAGCCTCGGTGTCGTGCTCTTTCACTGCAAGGTAGAGGAAACTGCGTAGGGGAAGGGGTTGGCCAGGGTGGCCCTCGCACTCCGTGTCCGGTAACAATCTGGTCACCGCTTTAAGCAAGGCGCTCTTTCCGCTACCTGCGAGACCGGTGAGGCAAATCGCAGGGCGAGGTGCTAGTTTTACGGATTCGAAGTCGTAAAGCTGAGCCATGAAAGATCGCGGATCGACTTCCGGAAAGACCGCTCGGGAATATGTCGCCGCCACATCGACGATACGACGAATGACTCGAATGCCGGGTGGCGTTGCAACGAAAATTGACTCGAGCCCGCAAAGCAAAGTCGAGGCAGCCATGCCAGCAGAAATCGAGTGAGGTAACACGACCGGGTCTGGTGATAATCTCGTTCGCGCTTCAATCGTTTTGTCGTCGAGATTGACGAATCGCTTCGCCCATGGCGTGAGGTTCTTCATGGCGTGGCCCTCGGAGTCAAGGCATCACGCTCCGCGTTCGACTGTATTCGGCTCTTTCCCCGGCGTTTACCCTTGGCCGAAGCCCACGTGCCGGCAGTAGGGTCTTTGCCCGTAGCTGCCTCGCATGCCTGCTGGTACTTCAATTCCTCACCAATTGCGCGCTCCCGTTGATCCGACCGCATCGCCGCCAGTTGCTGGACCTCAGCGGCAAGGTGAAGAGTAGTGGAGTACAACTGGGCATCGTCGTCCCGGATTGGCAATTGCGCGTCAACGGGAATAAGACGATGATCGACCTTGACCCAAGCGTGGCGCACGCACAGATTCATCGCATAGCCAGGCACCTTCAACGTCTGCGATCGCGGCAGTCGTTGGCGGAAGCCCGCAGCTTCCAATTCCTGCGACGCAAAACTGCGGGCATCGAGACGGAGAGAGTCCCGTGTTGCCTTGAACTCAACCGGTGTTAGGAAGGTACGAACCGCTTCATCAGAGCTGATCAATTCCGCACTCGTGCGACCACGTTTATCAAGCCATTCCCAGATGCTCATCGGATTGGGCGGGTTATTGAGTTCAATCATGTCGGGCGTCAGACGCTCGCTCGCGTCGCTGCTCCAATTGTCTTTTATCGCTCTGAGTATTTCGTCCTTTGCCGCATCGACCGGTGTCAAGGTGCTTTGGAATTTTATCGGCCGCCCTTCTGTCCGGACGGTCCTCGGATGGGAGGATTCGACACTCGCCTTATCCATGGGCGAGAACGACGCCGTCAGCTCGCGCCAGCCAATGTAACGATCGTCACCCAAGACGGTTTGCGCTGCCCCAGGTCCGCGGTCTATCGATAGGTGCGCGGGTAAGCCGATGCATGGCCAGTCCTCATCACTGATCTCGAGGCCAAAGAGTCGGGCAAATTCAGCCTTTCGAATGGAGGCGCAAAAAAGGGCCATCCGGTACGCGTCTGCGGTTTCACTTCCCCAAGCGAACCCGACACCTGCGATCACGCCAGATAAGACATCGACGAGTCTGACTACGCAGAATTTTTTGTCGGAAGGCCTTCCGGCGAAATCACGGAGGCGATCCTTGCGGAAATAGCCGTCAGCCTCCGCGCGTTCGAAAACGTTTGCAACACCTCGACTGTATCGGCCTTGGTCCGGGGCAAGGCGCTGACGCACACGGCTAGCCCCGTAGATGGCCTCACTCCGCAAACCTGGGCTGTAGGCTTTGCGGGTACAGTACGTTACCTGATTGATGGTGGGAAAGGGGTTACTGTCACGCGAGACGATGCGTAATTCCTCGCCCTTGCCCACGGTCGTGCAGTTGAAATCGTTCTTGAGAATCTTAACGTAGACTTCAGGCCACTTGCTTCCGATGTCCATGCACTTAGCGTAGCCATTTTCTATGGTCCGGCGTGCATTGTCGTCGACATGAAAGTACGTGCCACGGCCACCTCGGGGTGGAAGACCCAGCGGCTTGCACGCGGATATGCTTTTGCGATCCCAGTGTCCAATGCGAATGTACGATGGATAAAGGGCACGTTCGCTCCCAAACACACGGTAGCAGGCGAACCACAAGCAGAGGCGATTCGGATGGGACCGCGGTGCAAAGACACGAGCCAGCGCAGCGATGGCCCGCGACGGATCGCCGGAGCAAAATATTTGTTCAACGCGACTTAGCAAAGGCTGAATCTCGCACAAACGAGCCGTTACCCTGTCGACGTTGGAGTGTTTGCCACGGCCTCTAGCGGCTTCAATGCTCTGTAGATCAATCCCTTCGAGTGAAACCAGCCAAGGCGGCAGCGATGGCTGCGTGCCGCTCACGCAAATCGCGTGTTCGAGAAGTCCGGACTCGAAATCCGGGCGCGCTATCCGTCGTATTACCGCTCTTTTCTCCTTTGCGTCGATGAACTCGACCAAAAAGGTCCATGTCGGCGAATGGAAGTTATCGAGCAAGTGCAGCTTGGCCGACTTGGGGATGCCGCGGTACCCTTCAGGAAATTCAAGCAAGGACCCGATGTTCATTACGCACCTCGCGCGAACAATTGCGCATAGCGATGGAATGGATTCGTCCGTTCCGGCCTGAGGGGCTTATTGACGAGTACCGGCTTAAAGAGATCAACGATCAACTCACGGCGCCAGATCGCCTGGTACAACACAACCAAGCAGTCCCGCCGTTCGCACCTGAACTGCTTACCCAGCGATTCCAACAAATCGAGCGGTGCGCGTTCCGTGCCGACGATGCCGCAAAAAGCACTGACCATCTCCTCGCGCTGCAACTCCTGTAAGTCGGTCCGTCGACTGTCCCACGGAATCAACATTCGCAAGTTATCGACCAGCGTCTGATCAAACGTCGCTCGGGTGACCCGATGCGTCGGAATCCCGCATTCCTGGTAGCAGACTTCCTCGATCCGATGGCGCGCTGTGGCGTGCATGACGCTTTCGTGGCTGCGACGACGTAGCGGGCGCAGACCCTGCCGCTCGAGGAATGCCTCCTCGGTGCGCTTCACGGTCCAATTCACCGCATAGACGCCGGCCGCGTCACGCAGAATCAGCAACAGATCGCCGACCAACGGGATAGGCACGTGATAAGCACCGTCGGCGTCTTCCGCCACGAAGCGCGGTTGGTATTTTGTGAGTTCGAGCCGTTCAGCCACCCGAATCGTTCCGGGCAACCACAGTAAGTTGGGACTCGCATCGTTATAGAGCGATGCCGGGTGGCGGGCTGGCTCGAGCGGTAAGCATCGCTGCTCCAGCAGATCGACGAGCGCTGGACAATGAAGCGCTACGACCGCGGCGGCGGCCTCGGTGGAACTTAAAACATGCACGGACCTCTGGAGTTTGGACGATAAGATCTGACTACACCGCGACATGCTGGGCGCTTCCCCGCGGACAGCTTTGATGGCTGGTTGATACTGGGCCCCGGTCCTGTCTATCCCTTGACGGCTTTCATAACGCCGAACCAGTGCCATCATGCGTGATGACTTTGCCGCTGAGCGAGTAGATTGCATTGTGTTCCCCTTCGTCGAGTGAACGATGCCTGCGCACCCGGCGGGCGGGCACGTAGAGCTGATACGACACCGAAAAAACGGGGAAAAGCAGGGCCCACAACTTCGCCTTGACAAAGGCAAAGCTGTGGACGACGATACATGTAATCGCAACCTGAAAGCGATATGCACGTCCAGAAAGGCCGCATGCTCCTGCAAGAGCTGCGGCCTTTGTGCTTCCCCCCCCAAATCAATTGTTCGACATGCGCCCCTCCTGCTGAGTCTCGACTGGTCGATCCGGGCCATTCGATGGCCATACCATCGGGTTCGGCGTTTCCGCCGACGACTTAAGCCCCAGCGCAACTGCAATCCGATGGGCCTCCCCGCGCACTCCGCGCGTACGCCCCAGAAGGACGGCATACACCGAGTCCGGGCTGAACCCGTGTGCACGCGCCCACTCGACGACTGTTATGCCGTGAGCAGAAAAGGCATCCCGAACTTCTTCGCGTGTTCTGTTGGGCAACATTGTGGAGACTTGAAAAACGATGAACAAATTTTATTCAATCAGAACAAATTTTTCAATGCAATTCAAAAAGAATCGATTTAAGCCATAACACCTATCCATACTCCGCACGATTAATTTTATCGCAACTAAATAGACACAAACTTCGATTGAAATGACCCGTGGCGCACGATCGGAGCAATCCGTCCGAACTATTGCATTCCTCTTCTTATGTACTACTATGCACATATGCATGATCGAAGAGATATGATGCCAACATCATCGAATCCGCAGCGCCTAGGCTTGAAGCTCGCACCTCGCTTTAAAGGGGCGGGTGTAACGCAGTCAGAACTGGCTCGTGCCGTAGGCGCCAGTCAGTCGCAAGTGAGTCGCATCCTCGCTGGACGCATCGTTCGACATACACGGCTCCTGGATAAGATATGCATCTATGCATCCCGTCGGCTAAATTGCGGCCGACACACTGATGCGCGTCGGAATTCGGAACTCATGTCTGCTCTCGCTGAAGTTTGGGACGGCAGCGACCAGCACGCGCATGCGCTTGCACAAGTGATCCGAAGCTTGGCGGAGCTCGATGAACTGGCAATGCGGTTCGTCAAAAGGGAGGCAAAACGCTGATGATCATTGCCCAAGCGATGCCGGGCGAACTCGGGGTCGCTCACTCCGGACGTATTTCATACCTTAACGGAATCTCAACGCTCGCGGATCTTCGACGGATATTGTTGGGTAAATCCAGAGATCATCGCAAGCGCGACGAATTCCGACAGCCTTTTAAGGTTATTTCGACTCGACTCGGAATAGATTCCGAAACCTATTTAGCAAACCATTCGCTGCTACCGTTCACATACGCCTGTCCACCGGGAAATAAGGAACGCTACAGTTACCAAGATCTCGTGGCGGCGTGGTTAAAGCCTGCCGACAGTCAGATTCTCAAGCACCTACGTTTTTGCTTGGAATGCGCCCAACAAGATGCCATTGACGTTGGTTTCTGTTGGTGGAGGCGGGAGCATCAACTCCCAGGCGTTGATATTTGCATTCATCATCACAAGGTGCTCTGCCTTGTACACGATGACAGAGCAGCGGAGCGCTTGCCCAGTCACTATGTAAAAGGCACGAGGTACGTTTTGGAAACAAGTCCCAACTGGCAGGACGAGGCCGTGGCACGGTATAGGGCATTCGCCGTTTCGTTACTTACGCAGCGCGTCGAGCCATCACGTCTCCGACTTCGCGTCAGACAACGGTGCATTGAACTTGCCATCGGGAGCGCGAAAAAACATCATTCATGCTCCTCGATTAGCCGCCACGTTCGGTCGCGGTTCCCAAATGACTGGCTCCAAAAGCATCGTCCTATGTTGTTGCATCCCAGCTATGAAGGGCGCGATTTGATGATCGATGCCGGCTTCCGCGGGCAGGGTGCCCCTGGGATGGCGATCGTGATGGCTCTCGCCAGCCTGTTCGATCGATTTGAAGATTTGAATTGCGAGCAAGCGACGTTCCGCACTTCAATTTGGTCGGCACGACCTCCGATCGCAGCCGATGCAAGCAAGTCGGTGCAAGGATTCGCACGGATATTTGTTGCCGAGCAAGGTGACTGCCGGCGTATCGCGCGTGCGATTGGCTGCGCGCGCCGAACAGCCGCGCGTTTGCGACTTCGCTTTGGCCTTCCCGCTGTCCCGCGTTTGCTGACTGCGTCGCACCACATCGCGTTTGATCGAATTCACGCAGCGAGCGAAACTGACCTGAAGAATTGGGGCACCGAGATGCACCGATACTGGAAGGCACGGCCTTCCAGAGGCCCCAGAGGCGCAGACCTAGCGGAATTTCTGCGCATCAGCGGCGGTTGACCTTTGACACTGCGGCTCGACTTGGCGGTGGGTCCAAATACTGGCTGTCGACTCGTGCGTAGATGGTCAGACGATGACGTTTTAATTGTTCCAATCGATGTAATCGGACTATACCAATAACCGCGCCGGCCCATGTCAGTGGTGAAGTCTCCAGCATGTATGCGCCGGAGAGCGGACTCGTCCAACGTATGTCCTGGTCCAAACGACGCGCGTTTTGTTAGTAAATTGCAGATAATCAAAGAACCGAGCATATTCAGCAACGAAACAACGCAGAGACGCCGATGAGCAAAAGAACTGTCCTGCAGCTGATGCGGGAGAGCCGGCGCGGCCACCCCATCGATTCCGACATGCTCCGGGGCATGGGGATTAGCGCCGCACTCGCGGCGCACATGGTCAAATCCGGGTGGCTGCAACGGCTCTCACAGGGCGTCTACCTTATGACCGGTGATACCCCAACAAGAGACGGTTCGATCGCGTACCTAACTCGACCCGTTACCGGCCTTCACGTTGGGGGGAAACGGCACTCTCGTGGCAAGGCGTCCGCCACAACATCGCGTTTCGCGAAAAGGTTGTGCTGTGGGGCCAGAAAGCGTACCGCATCCCCTCCTGGGTGGATGAGCACCTGAGCTAGTCATTTCAGACCACTGCCCTGTTCGACCATGATCTGCCTTACAAGAAGGGCCTAAAGCCGCTTCGTGCTGGCGATCCACAGGTGCGGGCGGGTGTCAGTGCCCGAGCGAGCCATCCTGGAACTCGCTAGCGACATCGGCAACGGACAGTCGCTCGAGGAAGCGAGTAATCTAATGGTGAGCCTGCGTTACCTGCGCGCCGACGTCCTTGACGAGTTTTTGAGCCACCGCCCCCGAGTGAAGGTCAGTGGATCGTCTCGGTGCCGGGAAAAGATGGCCGAATCGGCCAAAAAATGGCCGGATAACACTCAAGCCGAAATGATCGGCAATCTTGAGTTCGACGGCGACTCAATCGCGTTAGTCGTGGGGCAACGCGCGCATTGCAGCCATGCGTATCCCATCGGTCAGAAGGCCCGAGGCGACGGCAACGACAATCGCCGATGGCCGACCAGCGGAAGCACGAGCAGCCATCAATGCGGACCAGATAAGCACGTGTCGAGATCGGCCAGCAATGTCCACTCGAGGTACATCGTGCCTGTCAGTTTGAGGGCGACGTCCAGCTTCTGCTCACCCATCAATCGGTCGGTATAACCTCAGCTGCCCCAGGGTTCAAGAAGCTAAAAGCGGACTGCGTGCCTTAACCGAGGTATGCTTGGCGCGCCAGCTGTACGAAGGACGCACAACTTATTTGCGGCCTGCCGCAGCAACGGGAGATGCACCATGCGATCCATCGAACATTTCCGTGACGAGTTGCTTGCCAAGGACTGGCCCGACGATTTGCGCTTGGCGAAAATGGCTCGACTTTCGCACTCCGAAAACATCGAACGGTTCGCGGCTCGCTTGCGCTCGAACGGAACGTTGTTCGGGGTGTGGGTTGCACATGAACACGCGTTTCGATATCCCGACGTCCAATTTGACGTGCTAGGCAACGTTAAGCCCGAGGTTGCCGATCTCCTGAGGTTGCTGCCCGGCGAAGACGAAGATCGCGGCGGCTGGCGCCGCGCTTTCTGGCTTTACTCGCCGCATGCGCTACTTGACGGTCGAACTCCAGCCGAAGTTTTTCAGAGCCAGCCACGGCTTGTCGTGGACGTGGCAAGACGCGAGTTCGCCGCCGACGGCGATTCCAGTTGGTGACCCCGTGCCCACTTCCCGAGCCGTCGTTCTGCGCGTAGTCGGGCGTGCCGGGATAATGGCACAAACGCACAACGCGCCGTACGCTCATGCAAAAGCTCAGACAAAGATCAGTCGGGCTAATGATGGCCGACATTCAGGCGTACGGCCGTTCAACGAACGGGCTATGGAGCAAGTTCGCGGACGCTTTGGAGGGCTCGTAGCGTCTAGCCGCGGGTCGGCGGGAGCCGTCATCTGAGCGTCTTATCGACCGATCCACCGTCGAGTAGAAGCGAACCCGCTTGCCGTGATGCACGATGCCGGACACGCCAATGGCCGTCGCCAGATGCGTCTTGCCCGAACCCGCTCCGCCGACCAGCACCAGGTTGTGCGCGGCTTCGGTAAAGCTCATGTCGGCCAGTTGCATGACGAGCTTGCGATCAACCGGAGAGCCATCGAAGTCGAAGCCCGCCACGCGATGCGCCAGGAACTTCGCGGCGTTCATCTGTTGGTTGACCGAGCGCAGGGCCCGATCGGTACTCTCGGCTCTCGGCGGCAAGCAACTGCTCAAGCAACCACCGGGCCGTCGGCTCCTCAACGTTGCCCTGTTCGAGCAGTTCGCCCCAGGCAGCCGCCATCCCGTGCAACCGTAGCTGCTTCAGTTCAGTGATCAAGTCACGCATGGCCTGCCTCCCGCGCCTTGCGCAAACCGTTATAGCGCGACGTATCGGCACGCGGCGGCGTCGCCAACTGCAACGCCGTACGATCTTCGGCGGCAGCGGTACGCTAGGCGACCTTTCCCGCCATGTGTAGCCATGCACGTAACAACTCTCGCAGATGGGCTGCAGCAGACTCAGGACGACATGGGCCGTGGACGTGAGCAGCATGCACGGAGCGCGCTCATTGCGCTGAGTCACCTCCTGTGGTTATGATCGCGCTCGTTATTGAAAGAGTTGGAGTCAACCGGCGGTATCACGAACAAGTTGAAGAAGCCGAAAGGAATCTGAGCGTGTTGATCCGTTTGCATTGGACGCTGGGCATCGTCCCATCCCCCACGGCCTGATGCATATGGGTGGCTATTGCCGCGCCCAGCTCCGAGGCGCGCATCGAAAGACGGCTCCGGCACTGATTTGCATTGGCGACATCACGACGTTTTGGCTGCGAACATCTGGGCGCGGTACGCCACGCGGAAGCCGTTCTCGCCCAAAGCGAAAGACGCTTGCCGACCCATTCGAGTCACTCAGTCGGCATTGGCGGCGGTCCGCTGTCTCGCCGATACGAGACAAACGCTGAACGTTGGGTCGCTGGAACACTCGAATGAAGGTTTCTATAATGCAGCAGCATTCGCTCGGCTCTCACCGCGAGTGACGTGTTTCGCGGCCCGCCATTCGGCGGACTTTGTGGGGTCGCGAAGACTCAGAGAAAGCAAAAAATCCGGCACAGCACTTCGACCAAAAATGATTGAAACATTCAAGTTAAAGTTTGGCAAAAACTCGGAAACTGCAGCAGAGTCGGTAGCTGCTGCACCTGTGAATGTCTTTGTCGGTCCAAATAATTCAGGGAAGAGCAAACTTCTGTCGGAGATAGCAGAATTCTGCCGCACCGGCATAAAAGACAATAAAGCCGTTATCCTCGACGATCTAACCTTTGCTGCATTCGACGACGCCGCCATCGATGTAGCTCTCGAACGTATCCGACGCCCGGATGAACCTGGGCGGGAAGCTCCGCCGGACCACATATTTGTAGGTCTCACAAGGAACGGAAACGCCCTTCCAGTCGCGAGCTACAGGCAGTACATGAAAGCGCCGAACGACCACGTTGCGGCATATTGCCAATGGTTTCAGGTTTACGACACGTTAAGCCTTTCGGGGGCAAACCGAATCAACCTTGTCAGCGATCAAGCGGGAGGTGATCTACAACGTCCCCCTGAAACGAACTTTCAAGTGTTGTTTCGCGATGACGCGAAATATCACGAGGTTCGTCGTATCGTGTTCGAAGCGTTTGGGAGCTACCTTCTCATCGATCCGACCGACCTCGGAAAACTAAAAATCCGCCTTGCAGACGAACCGCCGCACGATGTAATGGAAGAACGGGGTTTGGTTCCAAAGGGTGTGGCGTACCATGCCAAGGCACGTTATATCGGCGACGCAAGCGACGGCGTGAAAGCATTTACTGGAATCATCATTGCCACGATAGCAGGCAATCCTAGCGTCATGCTGATCGATGAGCCTGAAGCGTTCCTACACCCTTCCGTTGCGTTCAAATTGGGCCACGAAGTGTCACGGGGAGCACTAACTCAAGGTAAAAAAGTGTTTGCGGCCACGCATAGTGCCTCGTTCCTCATGGGCTGCATACAATCGGGGGCACGCATCAACATTGTCCGATTGAACTACAGAAGTGGCACCGCATCAGCACGCGTACTTGACGGAGAGTCCCTTGTCCGACTCATGCGTCACCCACTTCTGAGGTCTACGGGGGTACTAAACGCACTTTTTTACGAATTCGTCGTTGTCACAGAATCCGACGCCGATCGTGCTTTCTATCAGGAGATCAACGAAAGACTCTTGCAATACAAGCCGGAGTGGGCGATCGGAAATGCGCTCTTCATCAATGCGCAGAACAAGCAGACCATTCCGACAATTCTCCGCCCGCTGCGTCAGCTCGGGATTCCGGCCGTTGGTATCGTCGATATTGATGCGTTGAAAGAAGGCGGGACCGTTTGGGCGAACCTTCTCGACGGGGCTGGCATTCCCGCCATATCTCGCGACGGCCTCGCAAGCATGCGCCATTCAGTGAAGGCAGCACTGGACAAGAGCGGCAAAAATATGAAGCGTGACGGAGGGGTCAACATTCTGGAATCAGATGATCGCCGCGCCGCGCAGATTCTCCTAGATCAATTGAGCGAGCACGGTATTTTTATCGTGCCGGGTGGCGAACTCGAGTCATGGCTAAAGCACCGCGAAGTGTCTGGGCATGGGCCTAACTGGCTAACGTCTATCTTTGAGAAATTGGGCGCTGATCCGACAAGCGAAAGCTATGCTCGTCCGTGTGAGAACGACGTTTGGGCATTCCTATCTAAGGTACGCGGATGGCTCGTAAACGCGAGCCGCAAAGGCATACCTGATTAAATACGTTGAATGAACCTGAACTCTTATCGAAAAGGACTTCGCGGTGGACCTCATCGGATTCAACAAAAAATTTACGCTGCTCTGTCAGGAGGCACACCTTGCGAAGAACACCATCCTGTCCGGGTTCGAATTGCTCCTGAAAGCGAATTTCTATCAGGACACGGAGGGGAACTTCTACTCAGCGTTCTTTCACCTGTCGATTGGGTTCGAGCGGCTTCTCAAGCTCGCGGTCGTCACGCATCACATGTTGAGCAACGATTACAGGTCGCCCACGATTAAAGAGCTAAGACGGAATTATGGGCATAATGTTGAACGCCTTTATCAGGAATGCCGTCAACTCATTCCACTCTATTCGCGCGGCGAGGCCGAGCCGCCACCGCTGACTGAGGACGATGAAGCGGTCGTCGCGTTCCTGTCGGACTACGGCGACCAGTCGCGTTACTTCAATCTGAACGAGGTTTGCGAAGCGAAGATGGAGCGTAGCCCGCTCTACAAGTGGCTCGACATCGCTGTGTCGCTGTATGAGGAATATACCCCAGCAGTGAGGCGAGAGCGATCAGCACTGGAAATGATCTACAAGATGGATAGCGACGGCGTGTCCAATGGTTACACGATGAACCTCGACGAAAACGGCCACCCGATGACTCGGTTCGACTGCTACCACCGGCAGTATGTCATCGAGAAAGCGGCGCCGCTGGCGATATGGCGCTTGGTGGAAACCTTCCAGCCGATTCATCACCTGCTTGAGGCGATGGCTCATTCGGCGGGTGAATATGAGCGAAGCAAAAACATCACTCAGATGGTCGTGCCGCACTACGAGGATTTTTTCTACTTCCTGTTAGCTGACCGAGACTCGATCAAACGCCGAAAGCGCTGGCTGGCGATATTCAGTTCGTAGCTTGACCTTCGACTGTCCATAGACGCGGCTCGCCGCTATCAGGCCAACGCGCCTTCGGAAGTTGCTCATCTTTCATCGCTCAATGGTAGCTGTATCCGCACAGGCCGTTAGTCGATACCAAACGGGTCGAATGGCCGAAACGCGTCGAGTTTCAGCCATTTGTCGCCGTCGAGCAAGCGTCGCTTCGTGGCCGGCTAGCGCCCGACGACCGAGCCCGGCGATCGCCGCAGGCGCAGCCTCTCATGCAAAAGGCATAAAGCGACCCACTCCGGTCAGACAATTTTCTCCAAACCGGCCAGTCAGCCCAATCCAGATTGTGCAAACGGGAGTGCCACTAAGCGGCCGTTGGCGACCTCACCCAATCGGCCATTAAGCGTCATTGATTTGCGTCGATGGCGAGACGTTGGGGCGTCCCATTTGGCTCAGGGAACGGACACCCAAGTCATGCTACGCGACTTTTTCGTAAGCGCGAATTTAAGGGCACCACCTAGAATCGGAAGCTGAACGAACGAGCAAGACATTTCCGGAGGACTTTGGTAGCGCGAGGTGGGGGTACTCTTTCGCGCAGAGACGTCCCGAGCCCCTACGATTATGCACCGGGAGCATGGCCGCGGCCGCGCCTTGCCCGTGATAACGAGGCGCCTCGCTCCCTGATGTCCGACGAGAAGCTCACAACGCTCGGCTGGTGCCGAACATGGGTGCGAGATCGTCGCCACACAGTAGCATTATATTCAGTCTTTAACGCGCGAGCGATATTTCATGCAAACGAGGCTTCGTCGAGATTTGGCAGTTGGCGGAACGCTGGTTTTGCGAATAGGTAACCCTGCATGAGGCTGACGCCTTCGGCCAAGAAGAAATCCCGCTCGCCCTTTGACTCGATGCCTTCTGCGATCACGCGAATGCCCAAGTCATTGGCGATGGCCAAAATCCCCTTGACGATCCGTTGACGTACCGAATCTTGATCGATGTTCCGAAGCAGGAACATGTCCAGTTTAACGATGTCGGGTTGGAAATCCACGAGCAACGCCATCCCCGAATAACCGGAGCCGAAGTCGTCGATGGCAGTCAGGAAACCGTACTCCTTGTACGATCTGAAGACGTTGACAATGTGCGTGCGGTCAGCGATAAATTCACCCTCGACAGTCTCGAAGATAATCTTGTCGAGCGGGAATCCATGTGTTTCTGCTGCCATCAATGTCGTTCGGATACAGGCTTCGGGCCGGTAGACGGCGTTCGGCATAAAGTTGATCGACAGATGGGCGTCCAGGTTCAGTTCGGCCGCTGACGCAATGGCAACTTGCCGGCATCGCTGGTCGAACGGGTACTTGTTCTGTTCGTCGATCTGGGACAAGACTGAGCTCGCCGGTTCGCCATTCGCGCCTCTCACCAGCGCCTCGAATGCAAACGGCTTCTGGCTCTTCATGTCCACGATAGGCTGGAAAGCGAAGCCTATCTCCATTGACAACGCATTCGCATCCTTACATGCACTGCACCCTCGCGACGGGAATGACGGCGATGGAAGTTTGTTCACGTTTAAAGCCTTCATTGGACGATTCTTGCTGCGTCGAGCAGAAGCATCGGGGTCGGCGGTTCCACGCCCGGAGGAGACGCGACCGCCAGGTGTCTCGATCACGCGTCGATCACGGCTTGGCGCTGGTTAGCTGCGTGCCTGCCGGGGCCGAGCGTGCAACAGTCGGCCGGAATGCTTAAAACATGCTCTCCTGGCGGGTCAAACGAGCCGAAGGCGCGCATCGCCGATTGGAGCGCGCCGTTGGCCCGGGGGTTACTGAGTTAACGGCCAAGGGATCGGGAGCTTTAGCGGCCGCGTTCGCCGTCCCCGATGGCACATGCGCTAGTTGGGATAGCGCGCGTCATGCTTCTGACCCCAGCCGGAAGACCGCTACGGAGTCGGCAAGCATGCGTCCCTGATCGTCGAGCGCCTTTGACGCGGCAGCGACTTGTTCGACC
>NZ_PNYA01000044.1 GCF_002879885.1 Trinickia dabaoshanensis | reverse complement strand
TTCGAGCACTATAACGAGCATCATCCCCATAGCGCGCTGAAATACCGTTCGCCACGCGAATTCCGGCGCAGGACCGAATCATCAACTCAAGTGTGAGGCGGTGTCCGGAAGTACGGGGGCAAATCCAGTATCCATCGCATGCCATGCATTCCTGCATAAACATGGCTCATGTTTGGAATCGCTACAGGGCCACTCCTTCCTCCCAATCGATCGCCGCCGGGTCCCTTCCCGGTCTGTCTTTACCTGCCGATCCTTTTGTCCGTATGCCCCGATTTCCACTGCTTCCCGTCCAGCCGGATAAGTTCACGCTCGTTTTCCTCGTGTTTTTGATGGTCGTCACCACGGCCATTCTCGTCGGTCGTTTCGCGATGAAAAACGAACAAACGAGCACCGATTCGCCGAGTGACCTCGTGTCGGTTTCCCCCGTGCCCACCGCCCCGGCAAGCGGCGCCGCGGCGGCGCCCGAGAAGGCGACTCGGTACGTGGTCAAGACGATCGATGGAGAGGCTACTTTTGTCGACGCCGCAAGCCGCGCAGGCCTGGATGCAACGGCAACCTTTCGAGTCGCGCAAGCATTGCGCAACATGATCGATTTTCGCCGTGATTGGAAAGAAAAGAATCGGGTGGCCTTCGTGTTCGACACAAAAGGCGATAAGGCTTCCAGCGAAGACCAGGGGCGCCCCGGCATGCCCGCCGCGGTTCGCGTGGTGACCGACGCCGGTGAGCACGACATCTTTCTATACCGGAATCTGGCCGGCAAGGCGTTCTACTACACGAAGCGTGGGGACCGCGCACGCGGTGGCGGTTTCTTGCGTTACCCGCTGGATTTTCGTCGAATCTCGTCTCAGTTCTCGCAGCGTCGTTTCGATCCTGTACTGAAACGTTGGCAGCCCCACGACGGCGTCGATTTTGCCGCGCCCAGCGGTACGGCGGTCCATGCAACTGCAAACGGCGTCGTGACTTTTGCCGGCGTGCAGACGGGCTATGGCAACGTGATCGAGATTCGCAATCGTCCCCCGTACTCGACCTTGTTTGCGCATCTGTCGCGATTTGCCAAAGGCATACGGATTGGGACCAGAGTGAAGCGCAACGAAGTGATCGGCTATGTCGGCGCGACCGGTTGGGCAACCGGACCGCATCTGCATTACGAGGTCCAGGTAGACGACGTTCCGAAAAATCCGCTCACCGTTTCGCTACCGCCGGCCGAGCCGTTGCAAGGGCGCGATCTATCGCGCTTTGCCAGCCGCTCGGAGACACTCGAGGACCTGCTGTAGGTTTGCTCGGGCGCACAAATGACGACGCAGTGCCCTGCCTCGATGACGACGCCCGTCTGTGCAACTGGACGGGCCGGCGATTGCGACCACGCGGAACGGTTACAACTTAACTGTTGACGCTGCTCGCTCTCAGCGGTTACCGTACGCCCTGAAGTTCAAGAAGTTCGATTGCTGTTCATCAATTTGTCGCTCCTCAGCGGTATTCGTTGTCCTCTCCCTCCTTGATGCTTTACGTGCTCCGTAACAGAGCAAATTTTTCTATTTTTCATCAAGGATTCCTCATGGATACCGGTATCGTTAAGTGGTTCAACGACAGCAAAGGCTTTGGCTTCATCACCCCGGACAACGGCGGCGACGATCTATTCGCGCACTTCTCCGAAATCAGCGGCGACGGCTTCAAGACGCTCGCTGAGAATCAGAAGGTCAGCTTCGAAACGAAGCGAGGCCCGAAGGGGCTGCAAGCGGCCAACATCAAGCCGCTGTAACGTTTGACGGGCCCGGCCACCCTCGACGGACGCCGGGTTGCCGCAACACTCTCGCGGAGCTCTGTCTCCTGCAGTTCACGCGATCGACATCGCGTCGATAGGCGTGCCCGTGCACATTTCGCACGGCGTGCACGCACCCGAATATCATTAAAACTAAAATGCACAACAAACTCATTCAACACTACAACGGCTATGCCGTCCAAGCCTCGGCGCATCGTTTGCCCGATGGCAGCTTTTCCTCCAACTTGCTGCTCGAACGCAGCGACAGCGCGCGCGCCGAAGGCCGCTACCAGTTCTATTCGCTCGATTACTTCCCTAGCGAAGAGCAGGCGCTGCAGCACTCGGCATGTTGGGCACGCGACTGGGTCGATACGCGCGGCTAAAGCCGACGCACCAGCTCGGCTGACCGCGACCGCGACCGCGATTGCGATCGCGCGGCCGGCTGGATCACGGCCCCGTTGAACACCCTGACGTGGGCCACCATTCACGCGACGCGGGCGCAACGATCATGGTTGCGCGGCAACCGAGCAAGGAAAGACAGTGCACTTCAATTCGACGCGATTCTTCATCGACCCCACGCCCCGCAGGGCTGACGGCGAATACATGGCCCATGCCAGTATCAGCGCCAGCCGAGCAGACGGTGGCAAGCACGACGTTCACCTAAGCGGCGATCTTGCGGGCTTCGACGTGCGCGAAGACGCCGTGGCGTTCGCAAAAAAGTGGGCGCAGGAGTGGCTGGACGCACGCTTCGGATGACGGGACGGCTGCATCGGAAGGCCCGTGCCCATGTGCGCGGCAATCGACCGCGATGAGCATGGCTGGCCACGCTTTTCGTATCGATCGAGTGGCGCGCCGATCGGTCGAATTTACACGCCGTTGAGCGAGAAATGTCGTTACGCAGCAGAGCAGCGGGCGTATAGTGGCCGTTCGCGGGTCGCTTTGCTTCTCTCTCTCCGATCGCGAATTTGAACGATATCTCGCGCTACAGGAGATATCGTCCGCACCACGGAGCAACGATATCGGGCTCACGAAGAGCGCCGATCCTGTCTCTACCGCTCCGATCAGATGGCGTCCATCGCGACGGAACGCCGCAGCGAACCCCGTCCGCGAACGTCCGCACGATCGGCGGCGCAAACCCACCACTAGGAAGAAAATTGACTACTGTGACCCCCAAGTTGAACGAACCCATGGAAGTCGCGTTACGCCGCTTCCGCCGTTCGATCGAGAGCACCGGTTTGATCAAGGAACTGCGGGCCAGAACAGCCTACGAAACGCCGACTGCGAAACGCAAACGGAAAAAAGCTGCTGCTGTCTCCCGGCTCCGAAAACAGATCAAGCGGTCGTTGCCGCCGAGAAAGCAGTACTGAGTTGAAGTCCTTAGGGGATAAGCGGGCGGCTGCTGTGCTCTAGGAGCAGCCGCTGGCAGCGCTGCGGCTCGCGCGCGGCTTCACTTGGCCGCACACGTTTACGCGTGTCCCCAAATCGGGCGACCGGCGCCATCCGCGTCGATCAACTGTTCAGCGTAGGCCAAGCAGGCGCGCCTAGCGTCGCCGGTGTTCGAAAAAGGACGTGTGCCCGGTACGCGGAAAACACGGCTCCGCAAGCTGTCTATCCCGGCATCGGGTTCGCTGATACGAATCGACGCATCGAACCCTTCCTCGTAATTACGGCCGAACCCAGCTTGGGTTGCGCGATGCGGATACACGAGTAGCGATATATCGAGGCCTCGATAATGGCGAATGTTGCTCATCAGGTCACTCCTTTTGGCCGCGGCAAGCAGCCGGTTTTTTGATCGTTGCGTATGCTGCCGACAGCGATATCCGAAACGCCAGGCGAGCCGTATTGATGGATCGAAGCAGCCCTGCGGGACTTTCTTCGGTGCAAGAGCTGGAACTCGGGCGAGAACTTGATTTAGGCAGTTTCGCGCCGAACTCGCTACGGGGTTTTATGCGTCCATCGGCAAGTGCTGACAAGCCCGGCTGCCGCTGAACGCTCTCATCGGGGCCGCTTAGGTGCGGCGGAGGAAGAACGAGGTCGATAGCCCTCGTCGGTCATCTGAACGGAGATAGATGACGGTGCGGACAAGACCCGCTTTGCGAACTTCTTGAGCTACGTTACGCGTACCCGTAGCTTCGGTCAACGCAATTCGGAAAAATTCTGCGCCGCCCCGTGTTGCCCGTTCCAGGGTATAGTGAGCCACCCCCTGTGGAGTGACCACCATGTCGACACCCGCGTTTCTTCTCTACAAGGGGTATGAACTTCATCCTCTTGTTTTCGCCCGCATATTCAATCGCTTTGACGGACATTCCCGTTACGCCGAAGGGTATGACATCGCGGTGCGGATATGTCGCCCGGCCTCGGTAGCCGGCTCTCCCGCAAGCCGCGTTTTCCGGCTGGATCGGCCCGACGCATATTCCGATCTAGGCGTGGCGAGGCGTGCCGCCCGGCAACAGGGAAAAGACATCATCGACGGGAAAGTGAGCGGAGCTTCAGTCGTCGATATGTAAAAGCGCTGCGAGCGTGTGAAAGCCGTTGATCGGCTTTTCCTTTGCGCGCCCGTTTCACTGTCGTTTTTGCAAACGGAGCGTCTCATGTATCGAATGATCGAGTACCGCGGATTTGAAATACATGTCGAGCTTAGTCAGTCCGCGGCGGATCTCTACGACGTTACGTTTCAGATCAAGGGCGGCGACAATCTGCGTGTCGTCGGCGCGCGCGGAGGTAAGATTTTGCTGCACAACGGTCCTTATACACGCCGTTGGGCGTACCTCATCGCCGAAGCCGCCGGGCGAGCCGCGATCGATGTGCTTATTGGCGTCATCGTCGCGGACTCGGACGATGGCTCGATCGCGTAGTGGAAGTTGGGGCTTGGACCAAACCTACGTAGAAAGCGAAACAGATGACCTCATATGTTGCCCTACTGCGTGCCGTGAATGTCGGCGGGACGGGTAAGCTACCGATGACCGAGTTGAAGGCGATATGCGTTGCCGAGGGTTTCGAAAACGTTCGGACCTACATTGCCAGCGGCAATGTCGTGTTCTCGACAGGGCGATCCGAACTCGAAGTCAAGGTCGCGCTGGAGAAGCGCCTGGCCGCTTATGCCGGTAAGCCGGTCCGCGTGGCGGTACGCACCGCCAAAGAGATCAAAGAAGTGCTCCGCGCGAATCCGTTTCCCGACGCACCCCCGAACTGGACGGTCGCGATCTTTCTCGATTCGCCTCCGCCCGCCGATACCCTCGACTTGGTAAAGGGCAGACAAGACGAGGAAGTGCGCCTCGGTAAGCGTGAAATCTATGTGGCCTTTGGCGCCGGCATGGGTAGATCGAAGCTCAAGATTCCAATAGAGGCAGGAGGCACTGCCCGCAACATCAATACGATCGCGAAGCTCGCTGAACTGGCAGCCGCCATTTGAGCGGCGAACGCAAGCATGAGCAAGGACGCGTAACGCGTCCTTCTCGTGTCTCAGCCGTTCGAGCCCTAGCTTACCGGATGCAAATCTTGCAACAGTGTCGGCACCAATTCAGACACGGTCGGATGGATGTGCATCGCGCGACTGATCGTGCTGTACGGCGCCTTCGCATACATCACGTCGAGCAGCGAGTGAATCACTTCGTCGCCCGTGACGCCCAGGATCGACGCACCGAGTATCGTCCCGGACTCGGCATCGACGATGACTTTCATGAAGCCCTGGCTCTCGCCTTTTTCCACGGCTCGGCCGACGCGTGACATCGGTCGCGTGCCGACTAGGAGCTTGCGTCCCGATCGCATCGCTTCAGCTTGCGTCATGCCCGCGCGCGCGAGCGGCGGGTCGATGAACATGGCGTAGGCCGAGATGCGGTCCGAGACCTTGCGCGCTTCGTTGCCGAGAAGATTCCCCGCCACGATCTCATAGTCGTTGTACGACGTATGCGTGAATGCGCCTCGACCGTTGCAGTCGCCCAGGGCCCAAATATGCGGGACGTTGGTGCGCAGCGTTGCATCCACGTTGATATAGCCTCGCGCGTCGGTCTCGATGCCGGCTCGCTCGAGACCGAGATCGTCGGTGTTCGGCACGCGCCCGACGGCGAGCAGCAAGTGCGAGCCTGCGACCTCGCGGGCGCCGGCGGCGCAATCCAATCCGACCACCACGTTGCCCGCGTCACGCCGCGCACTGAGGCAGTTGGCATTGAGCTGAACGTCGATCCCCTCGCTTTCCAGTATCTCCCGGACTGCTTGCGACACGTCCTCGTCCTCGCGCGAGATTAGGCGCGGGCCTTTCTCCACGATCGTGACTCGCGAACCGAAGCGCCGGTACATCTGGCCGAATTCGAGCCCCACGTAGCTACCCCCTACGACAATCAAGTGCTCCGGAAGGAAGTCCACGTCCATCATGCTCGAGTTCGTGAGGTAGTCGATCTGGTCCAGACCCGGCATCGACGGGATCAACGCGCGGCCGCCGACGTTGATGAAGATTCGGTCGGCTTCCAGCAATTCATTGTCGACTCGCACCGTATGCGCGCTCTCGAAGCGGGCATGGCCGCGGTAGACGGTGGCGTTTTCCAGGCCGCGGACCCACTGTTCCACACCATGGCTGGAATTCGCCGAAATCCGGTCTTTCCGTGCTTTGACCTGCTTCATGTCGACCGTGACCGGCCCGCCCACCCGCACGCCGAACTCATCGGCGCGCCGCGCGAGATGGGCCGCATAAGCGCTGGCAATCAACGTCTTCGTGGGGATGCAACCGGTATTCACGCATGTGCCGCCAAACCGCGCTCGCTCGACTATCGCGATCTTCATTCCGGCGCCGGACAACCGTGCCGCCAGAGGTGGGCCTGCTTGCCCGGTGCCGATGATGACTGCATCGAATCGTCGCGTCATGGCGTTCTCCTTCGCTGCCGAAGCAGCGGTGGGGTGGGACGTGCTCGAGTGCTTTAGCCGTTTAATTCATGATGTAGCGCGACGAACTCGCGTGCCATCTTGTGCGATGGATCCAAATGAATGACCGGCTTCGCTTGCTGATGCGATTCGCGAATCTTTACCGATGACGATAGTCGCGACGTCAGTACCGGCAAGCCTTCGTCGACGAGTTCCTCGACGAGCTTTTGCGGCAAGCTCGCACGCGGTTGGAACTGATTGACGACGATACCTTCGACCGCGAGATCGGCGTTGTGGTCCTGCTGAATCTCCTTCACGTTGTCGAGCAACGCATAGAGTGCACGCCGCGAGAAATCGTCGCAATCGAACGGAATCAGGCATCGCTCGACCGCGATCAGTGCGGACCGGGTGTAGAAGTTCAGCGCGGGCGGCGTGTCGATGTAGACCGCGTCGTACATGTCGAGTTCATTGAGCGCATCGCGCAGCTTGTAGATTTTGTAGCGCGATTCGAGTTTGCCGTGCAGCGTATCGAGATCCGGGTGCGCGGGCATGATGTCCAGATTCTCGAAGGGCGTCGCACGAATGAACGAGGTGACGTCGATCGGCCGGAAGTTGAACGTCAGGGCGGTTTCGAAGAACTCGGCGACGTTGGGCCTTACGCCGGCCGCCTCGGCGCCCAAGAGGTATTGAGTCGAATTTGCCTGAGCGTCGAGATCGACGACTAGCGTACGCCGGCCCTCGCTCGCGCAGATGGCAGCGAGATTGCATACGATCGTGGATTTGCCGACGCCGCCCTTCTGGTTGAACACGACACGCCGCATGTCATCGTTCTCCTATTTCGCGTAAGGCTGGTGGAGGGATGGACCAGGATACCCGAGAAATGTGGATGGATTCTGACGGATGCGCCACCGCGTGCTCGGTCGGCCCATGTACGTGAGCTTGGAATTTCGATTCGACGTTGTTATCGTGATGCGGTTTCGATGATTCCGGACCGAAAATATGCCCTTGATCTTGCGTTGCGCGACCTCGAAGGATGCCGCGGAGCTGGCCGACGTATATCTGCGATCACGCGATACGCTGGCATCGTACGCGCCCCGCGCGCACTCCGAAGCGGCCGTGCGCGATTGGATTGCGAACGTGCTCATTCCGTCGGGTGGCGTTACCGTTGCCGTGATCGATGACCGTATAGTGGGCATGGCCGCGTACTCCCTATCCGATGACGGGGCATGGCTCGACCAGTTGTACGTGTGCCCTCGATTCAAGCGAAGAGGGGTTGGCACCGCCCTCTTGGAGTCGGTGAAGTCACAGACCGATGGCGCGCTTCAACTCTATACGTTTCAAATGAACCATGATGCTGCGGCGTTCTATGAGCAACATGGGTTCTTGGCCGTTGCTTACAGCGACGGGAGTAGAAACGAAGAGGGTTGCCCGGATGTGGTGTATTGTCTTGCGCGGTAATTGATGCGACTCGCTGCTCGGAATTCAGTCCTTACGAAACGCATCGCAGTACAAATGAACTTGAGGATGTAATGTCGAATGTGACATCGGTTGCGGCTCGCCTTGAATGCGTGCATGTGGATAAGGCGCTTCTCGTCGCTCTGGACGAAAGGGATGCGGATACGTCGGGACATTGCCTGCGAGTGGGTTTGCTCGCCGAATCCCTGGGGCGAGCGCTGGGTGTCCGCGATGACGAACTAGGCTCGCTGAGGGAGGCGGGGTTCGCGCATGATATCGGTAAGATCGCGATTCCAGACCGGGTGTTGTTCAAGCCGGGGGCGTTGGATGAAAGCGAGTTTAGGCAAATGCAAACGCATAGCGCGATCGGCGAGCGGATTTTGGCGTCCCAGGGGCCGCAGGGTCCCGCGCACGACCGAATATCGGAAGCGGTTCTCCATCACCATGAACGGTTCGATGGGGCGGGCTATCCGTCGGGGCTGAAGGCTAGCGATATTCCGTTTTGGGCGAGAATCATTGCCGTCGCCGATTGCTTCGATGCCGTGACGATGACGCGTCCGTACCACGACCCCATGCCCGCCGACAACGCGCTCGATCTGATCGTAGCCGGATCGGGGACGCACTTCGACCCGGACGTCGTAAGCGCGTTCGTCACGCTGATGTCTGTATGAAGGCGTGACGCTCCGCGAGGACGAATGAGCATGCTCGAAATCACGCTCCGTTCAGCGACGCCTGCCGACGAGGCGTTTCTGTTCGATTTGCGCAGAGCGACGATGGACGAGCATCTACGGCGTGCCGGCGAGTCGCCCGACGAGCAGGCTCATTGGGAACGCGTTCGGTATCGCTACAGCGATGCACACATAGTCTGTAGCGGATCGGAAAGGATCGGGCTTTTCAAATTCTTCCGCAGTCGTGAAGAATGGACCATCGTTCAGATCCAAATTTTGCCTAGCCGTCAAGGTCGCGGTATCGCGGCGCGACTGATCGGCGAATTCGTACAACAGGCGCAGGCGGCAAACGTACCCGTCACGCTAAACGTTTTAAAAGGCAATCGGGCGATAAGGCTCTACCAACGTCTCGAGTTTCAAGTTGTCGATGAGACGGACACGTCGTTCCAGATGAGGGCAGGTAAGCCCGCACGCTAAGAAACACGGTTAATCGTCGGGCGCGAACATCGGGTAATGCTCCACAACACCATATTCGTTTATAGCCGCGTGCACATCCGGCCGTCCGAGGACATGTCGAAGGCGCAATGACAGAGTCCGGTCGTACGGTGTGGGGTTGGGCGTCGGTAGGTATTCCTGATCCGCCGCCAATTCGGCGTTGCGAGTCCGCTCGTTACGGAGCCTGGCGGTAATGATTTTCGCGATTTGGCTTTCATCGTCGGCGCAAAGCAACGCGATTCGCAGCGCGTCGGCATCGACGTCACGCTGCTCGAGCATGGCGTCAATCGTCGCGCGAAGCCGTGTCCTATCGCCGAGCTGCGCGAACGCGCACGCCCGTACTTCCCCCGCTTCCATCATGCCGTACGCACTAGCGTTCTCGGTGTTGACGGTCTTTACTTGCTCCAATGCCTCGCGAGGCCGATTGAGTCGATACAAGTAATCGCCGAAATTGATTCTTTGGCTGACGACATCGTCGGCAGGAACCGCCGCGTCGCTTTGCGCAGCTTGTTGCGCATCGAGCGCCGCATCCCAGCGGCCCATGCGTGCTAGGACGCGGGCGCGCGTATCCGACACCCATCTGAGATTGTCGGATAGGTCGTCGAATGCCGGCTTACCTTTTGGTGCCTTGGCAACGTTCGCCAACGCATCGTCCAACAGCTGCAAAGTTTCCGACAGCCGGTTCGACATCATCAACGCACGAGCCGTCTTCTCGACGAGGCCTATCAGGCGCGGACGAGCCTGCATCTCGCCGTTCAGCCACCGGATGTCGTCTTGCTGCACGGCGACGATGTCGGAGACGCGCGCGTCACGCAGGATCGATTCACGATAGCGGTTATCTGCCCGCAACCGCAATACCTGATAAGGATCGTGAATTGCCCCTAGGACGGCTTGCGCGCTTTTTGCGTCGCCGGCGTCGATGTACGACTCATACAGATCGGTCCACCACCGCTGGGTGGCGGGCAACTCGAACGCGTCTTTAGGCACGTACTTGACTTGCCATAGTGCCTCGAGCAACAACTTACGATGCGCGCCACCGTCGTTCATGCTGGCAGTCGTGTCATAGGCCGACCAGATTGTCGACACGTCGACATCGTTCGCGTGTTCGGGCGAACTCAAGAGCACGTGAGCTAGAGATTCAACTGCCACGTAGTCGCGGTGCGTCGCCCGGGCGGCGCTCATCAGCAAATACCAGTAATCCCGATTACGAACAGCCGGCGCGATCTCACCGGCTGCGAGCGCGTTCTCGTACGCAAGCTCGAATTCGTGATTGCCTTGCTGGCAGTACGCAAGCGCGGTATGTACGGCGAAACTGAAACGGGGCCCAGCGGCGGCAAGTCGCGGATTCGTAACGAGGGCCGTGAGGTCCTCTTCGGCGCCGCGCGCATCGCCTTGCTTCATTTTGCCGACGGCGAGGCGAAATGTTTGCCCGATATCAGCGAACGAATTCGTGAACGAACGGGGCGAGTCGGCGGGGTTGGTGTGCACCGCCGTACTTGCATGGGCTTGCGTTGCCGTGAAAGTCAGGTAGGCAAGCGTGAGTAATGTAGCGAGGCGCAGTACTTGGTTCATGAAATACCCTATCTATTTGGTATCCGTTGGCGACGGGCTGTCCTCGGGTACCGAATCCCCAGCTTTCCAACGGGCTGCGATCGTTTCGGCCGTCTTTAACGCTTCGCCTGACAAGTGCGGCTTGTAACCAAGCTCGCCAACCGCGGAGGCGGGATGCGTTTTCTCGGCAATCTCGAGCCATGCGTAAGCGGCGATCAAGTTCCTGGGTACGCCGAAACCGTTCTTTAACATCAGGCCCAATCGCGTCTGTGCATTTTCGTCGCCCTGTATGGCGGCCTTTCGCAACCAGGCGGCAGCTTGCGCTTGATCCTCGTTCACGCCGATCCCTAGGAAATAGAGGTTGCCGAGTTCGGATTGCGCGACGGCTACCCCTTGATCGGCGGCCTGGCGAAGCCAGTAAGCACCCATTTCGTCGTTTCGCTGGACGCCGTAGCCATGGAGGTACATCTGCGCGATGTTGAACTGGGACGGTGCATATCCCTGTTGCGCAGCCTTCTCATACCAAGTCGCGGCCCGAGAAAAGTTGCCCTCCAGACCCTCCCCGCACCAGTAAAGAACGCCGAGATCGTGCTGGGCAACGCGATCGCCCTGCGCGGCCGCTTTTTCGATCGCATCGACTCTCATCGCAAGGGTGGATGTGCCTGCGCACGCCGGGTCGTCCCGCCGATGCGCCGGGGAGGAAGAGGGGGCTTGCACCGCTTGCGCCGATACGAGCGGCGAATGCGCGCAAAGGAAAAGGGCGGCTACAGAGGCGACAATGACGCTGTACGTTTTCGTGCGATGAAGATGCATGGCTACGATCGGGGGACTTCGGGTGGCCGTCATTCCACCTGTGCGAGCCGGCACACTCGCTGGTCAAAGAGTGTGTTATCGGCACAAACGCGCAACCACTTGAGGGCAAAGCCTCGAGTCGAGTCCTGGACGGAAAGGGTGAGCATCCGCAACTCGCCGGCGACGAGCGCCATCGGCGAGGTGGCTGCCCACCGCATGATGAATACGGTCGAGCGACTTTGACCGTGCGAGGTGGCCTTATCCCTCGATCCCACCTTCTTTAAGCCGCGCGCACAATTGCGCTTGTCGTTCACCGGCGAGAGCGGCGAGACGTGCTCGGGCTTCCGGGTTGGAGATCAGTAAGCGTTGCTCGCCGCTGGGTTTTGTCCATGCTGCTCTCGGATCTTCAATCCAGCGCTTCAGCGCCTGCGACATATCTAATCGATCACGATGGGCCGGCAGGCAGATTTCAGTAATGAGGCCGATGCACGCGAGGCTATCCCACCGGTCTCTTGCGCAGATCGTCATGGCGGCGTGTCGGTCTCCATGCCGGACGAGCATCGTTTTGATAAGACCGAGACAGACGAATGCTCCACGTGCACACAGGCGAACGCCGATTTTTCGTACTTTCCTAGAGGGGTCGAGGAGTGCACGCGAGGCAATCTCGTCCTGTTGCGTAGGCGAAACCTTGGCCTGTAGCGCGACGGCATGCGCGCGAATCTCGGTTCGTTCGCATTGGGCGTACTCATTCAGCGTACGGAGGGTGTCCGGCGCGCGCAGTTCCACGAGAAGCGATAGCGCTGCGCGCACCTGCATGGAGGTCAGATTTCCGGCATGGAGTATCGCCGTGCAATGTCCAATAACATCCCGGCCCCGTCCCCTTAGCAATCGTGCCGCCGCCGACCGCAGGCTCCCTTGCGGGTCGAGAGTAGCGCGCCATAGAAAGGGTTCGTAGCCGGAGTTGCTATCGGCGCTGGCGATGAGGTTGAAGGCCGCAAAGCGTATCGAACCGAATGAAGATTCGGTGGCGCGGGCGATGTATTCGAGCCGGTCGGGGGTCGGTAGGCGGTCGAGCAGAGCAACCGCGGAACGTGCAAGCACCACGTCGCCTGAATTCAGGCCGATCTCTATGGTTTCGGTAACCGATAAGACCTGATGGTCGATACCAAGTAATACCGCTGCTCGCCTAAGTCGAAAATCTGCGCCGGTCATCGCAGCGACAATCGCTTCAGTGCCTCCGGCTTCAATGAGACGCCGTTCGAACTCAAACACCCATGAGCGATGGTCCTCGCGCGTGGCCAGCATGAGATCGCGCAGCCGTGGAATGAGAGGCACGAAGTGATCGGCCGGAACGGTGGCAAAAAGGGTAAGGAGCGCGTTCGTCGCAGCGCGCCGTACCTCGGGCACCCAGTCGTTCACGCGCTTCGCGATCGCCTCCAAAGGCGCATCGCCGCCAAGCTCGACTGCCCGGCTAATCGCCGCCTCCCTAAGATAGCCCGAATAGTGCGACATACATTGGGCCATGAAATCCTGGTCGGCGCTACTGCGAACGGCCTCGATCGCGGCCAAAAGGGACATCGACTGTCCCGGCTGCAAATACACCGTGTGTGCAGGTATCGTCGAAAGCGAACGAGTCCCGAAAATCTTTGCGATGAGGTTCATCGATTCTTGATGGGTCTACTTGAAATTTCCGCCAGTGGAGACTGCCGATTTTCGCAGAATCGGATGATGCCCGATTTCAAAGGGCCGCTCGCGAGATGCGGTGCCACGCCCCCTACCGCTCGAGCAACATCCGGCTAAGCACGCCCATCACCGTGGACGCCAACTCACCGAGCCGGCTTACGACGATGTTGTGCGGGTAGAACCACTCGACGGCATCGGTCAAGATGCCCACACCGACGAGCTCGATACCGCGCGCGCCGATTGCCGCCACGCGCGCGCGCAAGTCGCTGCGCAGCACTTGCGGGTCGCCGTCGCCCGTCGATGGGTAGCCATCGGAAAACACCATCAGAATGCGCCGCGCGGCGCGCTGCTCGGCAAGCCTCGCAGCGGCCCACGCCAGCGCCTCACCATCGGGGTTCTCATAGCCGCAATCGATGCAGGCGAGGCCGCTGAGTTCGGGCGAGCCGAAGCGCTTGTAGATTTTCAGATCGAGCCGCTCCACGAAACGGTTGTACCCGCTCAAATCGGCGCCGGCGACCCGCTGCCGTTCGAACAGCGCCTGCATCGGCGCGCACTCCAACGAGCTATACCCGAGCACCTCGCATTCGAACGATAGCTGGGTGAGGGCATCGGCAAGTGCGGCCACGCACAGCCGCGCAAGTTCGATCTTCCGGCCGGCCATCGAACCGCTGCGATCGAGCAGCAGCGTGATCGCCACATCTCGGCCCTTGGTCGCGAGCAGCGTGCGAAACGGTGTGCGGTAGCCCGGCGACGTCGCGAGCTTGGCCAACGCGGCGCGATCGATTTCGCCGCGTTCTTGCTCGCGGCGCCATCGGATGCGCTCGTCGGCGCTAAGCGCGCGTTCTAGCCGGTCCTTCAGTGGTGCAGTCTGAGCGCGCGCCGCTTGCCGCAGCGCCCGCCACGCCGCCGGTTCGCCGGTGCCGGTCAGATCGGCTTCGACATCGAATTCGGTCGCCAGCGGGACCGAGAGCCGCGGGCGAGCGCGGCCCGCGGCACGGTGGAGCGCGCGTTCACCCGCGTCGCTTGTTTCGCTTGCCTCTCCATCTTCATCTTCATCGAGCGCCGCCGCGCCGAGCGGCGATCGACCCATGCCCACGGCCTCATTCGACGAATCGGCCGCTGCCTGCTCGGCGGATTCCACGTGGGCCCCATCGGCGGCGAGCGGTGCATCGAGCGCAAAGGTATCGTCGAACGATTCGAACGATTCGAACGTGGCGGCCGCGCGATCGGTTTCGATGTCCTCGGCAGCTCGCGTCGTGAACATCATGTTGTTCGCGCCGCCCGCCGAGAGCGCGCGCACCCGCTCGATGATCGCTTGCGCGCGCTCGATACTTTCCGCGCTAGAGCGGCTAGTGCGCGCCGCCTCGATCGAGTCGCCGGCCGCATGCAAGGCGGCGGCCAGCGAGTGGCTTTGCGCCTCCACCGCGGTCGGCGCTTCGTCCCACAACGCGCGCTCGATGCGCCACACCAAGCGGTCGCGCCAATGCAAGCGCGGCCAGCGTTGCGCCGCCTGGCGCGCCGCATGCGACCGCAGCGCGCCGAGGAACCAGCGCGCACCGGGATAGCTTTCGATCAACAGCAGCGCGACGCGGCGGTCTTCGATGACTTGCGCGAGATCGGCGGCCACGCCGCGTGGTTGCGCGGCGAGCGCATCGAGCGACGAATGCTTGGCGCGCGCGGCGAGCAAATCCAAATAGCCGACGAGCACATCCCTTTCCAGCGTTTCGTCGGCGGCGCCATCGGGAATCACGATGCGCCCGCGTTCGACGCGCGGGCCGTCCGGGCTGAAGGCAACCGAGATGCCGTAGCGTCCCGTGATGACGCGCGCGATCTTGCCGAGCGTCGATTCGAATTCAAAGCCGTCTTGCTCTCGCACAGCACGGGCCGCATGTGTCGCGCTCATGATCCGGGATCGATGTGGTGGCGTACGATCGCGCGGATGAACGCCGCGTCTTCCGGCGCAACCTTCGCGTAAATGGCGGGCTCGGCGGCGCGCTCCGGATCGCCCGTGCGCAACATGAGCTCGGCCCAGTCGATCAGGCGGCGCGTCGAGAACGCGCTCGACAAGTCCTCGCGCAAAAATGCTGCGCGGCACTCGGCGGCGATAGTGGCGAGCGTGCCGGCGAGCGGCCGCGTCATATGAGGCGCAAGCGTGCGGACAAGTACGTCCGCCTCTTCCTCGGGCGAAAGATAATCGATGCGGTAGACGCGCCAACGATCGAGGAACGCCTCGTTCATCAGATTGGCGCCTTGGTACAGATGCCGGAAGCGGCTCATCGCACCGACGGCGTTGGCCGTCGCGAATAAGCGGAAGTCCGGGTGCGGCTCGACGATCTCATGGCCTTTCTCTTTCAGCACGAGACGTCCCTGCGGTTCGAGCACGGCGGTCAACGCGGCCAAAATCGATGGCTCGGCGAAATCGATCTCGTCCACGATGAGCCATAGTCCCTCGCGCATCGCCGTGGGCAGCACGCCGTCGACCCAAATCGTCTCGCCGCCCTTGACGGTCCAAAAGCCGACGAAATCCCCAGCCGTCGTCTGCCCGTTCATGTTCGAGCGCAACACTCCGTACCGTGCACGGGCGGCCACCTGCTCGATGAAGCTCGTCTTGCCGGCACCCGTGTGGCCGATCAGCATGACGCGCTTGTTCTCGACGATGTCGAGCACGATGTCGTCGAAGCGCGGCGAGAAAAGATAGGCCGGATTGATGCGCGGCACGAGCGCATGGCCTCCACCGCAAGGGATCTCGATCGTGCCTATCCGCACGGTCGCGGGCAGGCGAACGCCATCGCTGCGTCCATCGTCATCACCGTGATGACGGCGATAGTTCGCAGACGCGCGCGCGAGCTCCCCCAAGAACGCGACACGCGCGTCGGCGCTACCTTCGCGCTCGGCCGACGGTGCATCGGCGACGAACCCCTCGCGGTGCCACTTCTTGAGCTTGGCGCGCAGATTCTCCGCATCGACGACCAGATCGATATCGCCGGCCGTATCGCCAATACCCTGCTCGATCCGATAGGTATGCGGACGATCTCCGATCGTGACGCGCCACCATTGATCGCCCGCTTCAGTCGCGCGCCGATAAAACCCGAGGAAATCGTTATCGGTCATTTCTGGTGAGTTCATCGCATTGGCCGGTAATTGTGACTAGGATTGCGTGGCACGTCGGTGTCAACTGGCATAACTAGCAGACGAGCCTCAATTTTATAGTAGGTTGGCCTACGGAAAATCGAGTGTCTGCGTTTCCACCGGGAAACAATTGAAGCAGCCGGGCAAGCATCTTGCGCCCGTATTCGTTAGTGTTTATCGTAGCTGCGCATATGCTTATCGATTCTATTTATAACCAGAAGTTTCCAAGGATTGCAGAAGGCCGCATCGTTATTCGGCTATGAACTGCCGAATTGTCCGATGAGAGCTCTGCATGGCATCGTTTTTTTAAATGCACTGCCGTGGCCCGAAGGAGGGTATTTTGAAATCCTTGCTTCCTCAAACGATCAGCCTGTCATTGGTGGTTGCGGTCGGTGTTTTTGCGGCCTTCTTTATTCTCGAACGGATCTTTCCGCGCATAATCTTCGAGGGAAATAAGCGCAGCCGTCTGATTAATAACTTCGGTCTAGGCATCACGTATAAGCTCATATTCTCGCCGATGGTCATTGCGCCGCTCGTGCTGTATATCGTGCGCGATGTCCCGTACCGCTTGCATCGGCCGGATTGGTATCACGGCGCGCTGGCGCTCTTCATCGATTTCCTGATCCTCGATCTCACGCATTTCTTGCAGCACATGCTGGCGCACCGCATCCCGCTGCTGTGGCGCTTTCATGCCGTTCACCACATCGACGAGCATCTCGACGTGACGACGGGCATCCGCAATCACTTCGCCGAGAAGTTTTTCGCGCTCGCCACGAAGCTGCCCGTGCTGTTTCTGCTCGCGGTGCCGCCCGAAACCGTAGGGGCCTACGAAGCGTTCGTGTTCTGCTACGGCGTGTTCCATCACAGCAACATTCGTTTGCCGGATCGGCTCGAGCAGTGGCTCGGCAAGGTGTTCGTCACGCCGCTTTATCACAACATCCATCACGGACGTACGCAGAATTTCACCGATTCGAACTACGGCGCGATCTTGAGCGTGTGGGACTACTTCACCGACACCCGTTGCCCCGTCACGCATCGGCCGCCCGGCTTCACGAACGGGCTCGACGAGCATCCCGACTACTCGCTCGCCGGGCTCCATCTGCTGCCGCTCCTGCCGGTCAGCGTGAAAAACTGGGGCGATGTGTGGTTCGGCGGTAAGCGCGCTCGCAGCGGTCAGCGCGACATTCGCATCCAACCGCATTCGTAACGCCCGCGTAATCGCTCTTCGCTGTTCCTCCAGGCCGTCCCGCGTCGCGCTCTTATCCAGAGCGCGCCGGCAGAGGCGTGCCGCCCCGAAATCAAGCTGCAACGATAAAGGTGAGTATGGACACCAACCTGAACGTCGCCTCCGTGGGCGACTCGATCGTCACGGGCAACGCCGCCTGGACGTTTGCCGGCGAAACGGCTAAGCACTTCGACGACCACGTGTCGAAATCGGTGCCGCGCTATGCGGAAGGTCACGAACTGGTTGCGGAGATCAGCGATTTCTTCGTGAGCGCCCATTCGGTCTGCTACGAACTCGGCTGCTCGACGGGCGCGCTCACGCGCAAACTCGCACGGCGCCATGGGCCGACGGCCAAATGGATCGGCATCGACGTCGAGCCCGACATGATCGCTCAAGCCCGCAAGACGGCCGCGAACGAAGTCGATCCGATGGCGAACGTGAACTTTCTCGTCGACGACATCAATTTGCATCCGTATGAGAAGAGCGATCTGATGGTCGCCTACTACACGGTGCAGTTCGTCCGGCCGCGCCTGCGTCAAACGCTCATCGACAAGGTTTACGAGAGCCTGAATTGGGGCGGTGCTTTCCTGATGTTCGAGAAGGTGCGCGCACCCGATGCGCGCTTTCAAGATATCGCGGTGGCGCTGTACAACGAGTACAAGCTCAAACAGGGCTACGACTGCGAGCAGATCCTACAAAAGACGCGCAGCCTGAAAGGCGTGCTCGAACCGTTCTCGACGGCAGGCAACGTCGACATGCTCAAGCGGGCGGGTTTCAGCGACGTCGTGACGGTGTTCAAGCACATCTGCTTCGAAGGTTTCCTATGCATCAAGTGAGCGACGCGAGCGAAGCTCAGCGCGATGCCGCGCGCGAGTATCTGCGCGCCGTGGGCGTCGAGGACGACTACGCTTGTGCGGAGCAACCGTGCGACGTGTGCGGTGGATCGCACTTCGCCCCGCTCGTGGACGAGGTCGAGATCGGCCACGACCGGCGCTGGAAGCTGCCGGTCGTCATGTGCGAGAACTGCGGCTTCGTCATGCAGAACCCGCGCTTCGAGCCCGAGTTCTACGACGCGTATTACCGCAAGCACTACCGCGTGAATCTGTTCGGCGCGACCGAGCCCGAGCGCGCTTTCATGGTCGACCAGTTGCGGCGCGGCGAGCGGTTGCTTCAATCGCTCGAGTCATACCTGCCGGCCACCGGGCGTTTGCTCGACGTCGGCTGCTCGGCGGGCGGCCTCATGGTGTCGTTCGCCAAGCGCGGCTGGGAGGTGCTCGGGACCGATCCCGATGCGGGCTATGCCGAGTACGGCGCCCGCCATTTGAAGCTGAGGATCGAGACCGTCGGTGCTGAGGACATGGTGCTGCCCGAGGGGCACTTCGACCTCGTCGTCATTACCGGCTCTCTCGAACACGTGCACGACGTGAATCGCACGCTCGAATTGTGCCGGCGCGCGACGAGCGAGGGCGGGCTCATGTTCATCGAAGGGCGCGCGTTGCGTGGCGGTATCGCGCTCGGCACGTTTAGCCATACGCATCGGCGCTATCTGACGTTGCGCAGCATCGGCCTCTTGATGCGCAAGCATGGCTGGGAGCCGATCCTGTCCACCGACGAGCCGCTGACGGGGCCCACGCGGCCGGGCGGCGTCTACGTGCTGGGGCGGGCGGCCGAGCCGATGAGTGCGGCCGCGTTCGCTGCCGCCGCGCGCGAAGGCGCGGCCGAGGAAATGGCGACGATACGGGCAGCCGTCGCGGCGCTGCCGGGAGCGTGCAGTTGAACTCCGGTCTCGCTCAGCCAATCGTCGGCTATACCCGCTTGCGCGAGGATCTCGACATCGAGACCCTCGTGGAGCCGGGGCAGCCCGAGCGCTTCGTGCTGCGCGACCGCGACACGGAGGAGTCGTTCGTGCTCGGCAAGCGCGAGTTGCTCGTCGCACGCATGTTCGACGGGATGTGCTCGATCGATCGGATCGTCGAGCGGCTGCGTGATGAACACGGGGTGCGCGCATCGGAGGCGACGGTCAAGCAATTCGAAGAGCGCATGGTGGCGCTCGGCATCCTGACCGATCCGTCGCGCCCGTCCGCTTCTCGTGTGGCCAAGCCGCGCTCGCAATCGGCCGGCATCACCTACGGTCCGTTCAAGCGCGTGTTGATGATTACGCTGTTTCGCTTCGATCCGCACGACATGCTCGACGCGATGATGGCTCGCATGCCGTGGCTCGCGACGCGCACGGCCTTCGGCGCGTTCGGCGTGCTGGTCCTGGCCGCGTGCGTGATGCTGGGGTTGAACGCGCACACGTTCGCGCGCGAATTGGTGACGGTCTATTCGACCGGGTTCGCCTGGATTCCGATCCACTACGCGGTCGTGATCGCGTCGATCGTCGTGCACGAGTTCGGACATGCGCTCGCATGTCGCGCCTATCGCGTGCGCGTGACGGAAATCGGCGTGGCCGTGTACGTCGTGATCGCGACGGGTTGGGCGTGGCCCGTCCAGCGCGAATGGAGCCGCCTCGATAAGACCGCGCGAGGCGTGACGATTTTCGCGGGACCGTTTGCGAGTCTCGTGTTCGCCGCGGTGGCCGTCTTCGTTTGGGCATGGGCGGCACCCGGCAGCGCGGCGCGCTATGCGGCGACGGTCGCGATCGCGAGTCCTTCGCTCGCGCTGATCCCGACGCTGTTGCCGATATTCAACGGCGACGGCTACCTGGCGATGACCGAGTTCTTGAACATGCCGCGGCTGCGCCAGCGCGCGTTCTCGGCCTTCATGGCACTCGTGCGCGGACGCCGCGTCTCGCTCACGCGGCGCGAGACGCTGACATACACGGCTATGGTCATCGGCACGCTTGGCGGTTGGTTCATCGTTTGGGCCAACGTCGCTCGCATCGCGGTTTCCGCTGTTGCTGCTTTTCAACCCCACTGACTGCCCAGGAGGATTTCATGAACGACACGACCGTCTCCCAAGAGTCGAGCCAGCTCGACGCCGGCGCGCAAGCAAACGCCGCACAGCAAAACGACGAAGCCAAGCCGGCCGAGGCGCTGCAGGACTTCGAGGATTTCTCGCTGGACGACATCGAAGTCATCGAAAGCAAGGTCTTCGCGTGATGCACATGCACGCCCCCGCGCCGGCTCGCGCCTAGCCGCGCGGCGCCGGGCCCGTCGGGCCGGGGGCGGTCCTTTTCCGGAGCAATCATGAAATTTGCGAAGCCGTCCGCCATCGGCGTCGGGCTGCAATACAACCCAGAGATCCTCGACTGGTTTCCTTTCGAGGATATGGAAGTCGACGTGTACGAAGTGCTGCTCGACAACCTGATGGGTCCGCTCGACGGTCCGTATCTGATGCGTCCCGCCGCACGCGAGCAACTCGAGAAAATTCGCGGGCGCGGCCGGCTGCTCGCGCACTCGAATTATGGTTGCGATTTCGGCTTCGCGCCGCTTGCGGAGACGGCCGCGCTAAGACGCCACGTGCCGCTCGCCAAAGCGCTCGGAAGCCCCTGGGTTGCCAACCATTGCTTCTATGGCGACAACTCGTGGCTCGACATCTGGAGCAGTCCAGTCCAGTTCTCGCATGCCGAGATCGAGCGCTGCGCCGCGCGCGCCGCAGCCGTGCAAGATGCGTATGGCATGCCGCTCGCGCACGAGAACGCGGCCTACTACATGCCGACGCCCGGCGCGCAGATGCGCGAAGCCGAATTCATGGCGCGGCTCGTGGAACGATCGGGCACGTTCTTGCACCTCGATCTGCACAACATTTATACGAATTCGGTGAACCTCGCCGGGTTCTCTTGCGCCGACTACCTCGACACGATTCCGCTCGATCGCGTGATCGCGATCCACCTCGCGGGCGGCAGTTGGTATGGCGGCAGCTATCACGACTGGCACGACAGCAAGGTGCCGGAGCCTGTTTGGGAACTGCTCGAAGACGTGCTCTCGCGCGCCGAGCCGGCCGCGGTGATCCTCGAATTCCAAGGCCAGGCGCATCACGACGGCACGCGTGTGCTGGGGCAATCGACGGCGCAGTCCGATCACGAAATGATCGCGGGCGACCTCGCCCGTGCACGCGAAATCTGGAATCGCCATAAGGGCGCGCGGCAAGATCTGTCGACGATGGCGGAGCAAGCATGAATATGAATGCACAAACAGTCTGGTTCACGTGGCGCCGCATCATGTGCGAACAGCCGTTCGCCGAAGCCGTGCTCGCGGGCCGAGTCGACGACATGCAAGCGCGTTTTTCCCTGACGGACGAGGAAAACGCGGTTGCGCGCGAATACGCGCACGAAGCGTCGGGTGCGCGGTGGTTCGTCGAAAACTATCGCTTCCGCATGCGCAACTCGTTTCTGAACGCGCTCGAGAACGGCGCGCCGTTGACGCTGCGTGCGCTGATGGCCGACGGCCACGACGTACGCGAACTGGGCGCGCGGTTTCTGGATACCGTTGGATGGCGCGATTACGGGCCCTTCGTCTACACGTATTGCGCCGAGGCACTGGACTTCCTGCGCCGCGAGACAGACGCGGTGCGCGTGGCCGGCATGGCCGATTTGATGGGCCTCGAAGCGGCGGCCGTCGCGATGCTGCGGCGCGTGGGAGAGATGGACGAATCGGCACGCAAGCAAGCCGCAAGCGGCCCGAGCGCGGCGGCTGCTCAGTTCGACGACGCGAGCGCCGTGTGGGCACGGTCGCCTTATTGCGAGCTTTACCGCTCGTCGACGCAGCTCGCGAAATGGCTGCGCGAGAAGGGCACGCTCGGGCGTGAGCCGCTGCCGGACGTGCCGGGCGTGTATGTCGCCTATTACGTCGACGATGAGCACACCCACCGCTTCGGCATGTTGCCCGAGCGTGCGGCGCAGATCTACGACGCGCTCGAGCAGCCGGCCGATCGCGCCGCCCTAAGCGAGCGGCTGCTCGCGCGCGGGCTCGCGCCTGTCACCGCAGCCGACGCGCGCGCATTCGAGTTGCTGCGTCAGTGTCGCGCCATCGACGTCTCGCGGGGATAACCATGTCGCTCTCGTCGTTCTTCTGGATGCGCTCGGCCGGTTTTCCGATTAGCTGGCTCGAGCGTTTCGCCGTGCGGCTCGATGAAGCGCAGGTCGCGCGCCTGCACGCGTTGACCGAGTCGATCGAGGCGCGCATCGCGCGTATCCGCGAGGGTTTGCTCAAGGCCGGCTCGCCCGTGGCGCTGAAGGTCGTGCGCAAGCTGACCGAGGGCATGCCATTGACGGCCAAGGACTGGCCGGCCGATCAAACGGCGTTGGCGGCTGCCGAACTCGAGCCGCTTTATGCCGAACGCGCCGAGCTTACGCAACTGAACACCGCGCTCGAAGCGAGCTTTGCCGCGGCAGCCACGCGGGCGCGCGGCGCGTTGTTCGAGACGCTGCGCGATCCGTTGCTGCGCGAGGCGGTGTTCTTGTCCAATCCGAGCGCGCTCGAACGCGTCGACACGTTGGCCGAATGCTCGCCGGAGCGCGTCGACAACCGTATGCGGCAGCGTTTGCGCTTGGCATGGAGCTACGTGCAGCGGCTATGCGCGAAGAACGATACGACGAGCTTTTTCGGGCCGATTGCCTGGGGCGAATTCGCCCCGGCGGACGCCGCGGGCGGCGAGGCTGCCTCGTTCGAGGTGGATTTTGGCGAAGGCGGTTGGATCGGCGAGCGGCGCACGTACTTCGAACATTGGGTCATCTCACGCGTGGCGATGGCGATGTCGGAAGATCCCGTGCTCGCCGCTACGCTGCCGACCTCGCTTTCACCGGCCTGCGCATTGATCGAGGGTGCGTTGCACGCGCCGGGCAACCGGCGCATCGCCGTCGATGGCGCACTGCGTGCGGTGCTTGAAGAACTCGAAGCCGCCCGGGCTCACGGCATCAAGCGCGACGTGCTGCGCGAGCGTTGCGTCGCGCGGGGCTTGACCGAGCAAAGCGTCGATGCGGCCATCGACAGCGTGCTTGCGAAGGGCATCGCCTCGCGCGGCGTGCGGATCGCGGCGGGTCTTGCCGATCCCCTCGGTGCGCTGCGCGCCTACTTGGCGCATCTGGACGCGGGGCATCCACGTACGCGTTTTTGGCGCGAATTGTTCGAATCGCTGGAGCGCGAGCGGCTTCGCTTCGCAACGGGCGGGCTCGACGAACGACGCGCAGCGCTAGCCGACTGCGAGACGCTGTTGGCCGAAAACGGCATCGACGTCAGTCGCGAGCAAGGCAAGATGTACGTCGGCCGCTTTCCGTTTTATGAAGACTGCGCACGCAATGTGCGCGTGCGTATCGGCGGTGCGCTGAGGCGCGCGATCGATACCGAACTCGTGCCGCTGATGGCGCTCTACGATCGTCTGGCCGGCGCGATCGCCGCCCAATTGTCCGCGGCCTACGTGCGTATCCGCGCGGAAGGCGATGTGGCGGTACGGCACGACTTGCTCTCGTTCGCACGCGAATTGCAGCGTCATCGCGTGGCCGAGGAAGTGGTCGCTACGCTGCGCCCGCTGCTGCGCGCGGCGTGGAGCAGTGTGGTGGCGGACAAGCAATCCATCGATGGGGAGATTACGCTCGATACGAGCGATCTCGTACGGCTCGTGTCCGCGTTCGAACAAGCGGGCCTGCGGGCGAGCGGTCCGCAGCCGCTCGGCACGCGCGTGCATTCTCCCGATTTCCTGATCGCAGCCGGCAGTGTCGATGCGATCCGCGAGGGCCGGTTCGACCTCGTGATCGGCGAAGTGCATCCGACCGTGCATACCGTATCGCAGCCCGTGGCGCAGCCGTTCTGTCCATACCAAGACAGCGTGCGTGACGAGGTGAGCGACACGCTCGGCAATTCGCGCATGGTCGCGGCGGATTCCGACAGTACCTATCAGCGTTCGCATATCGACTGGCTCGACGTGCCCGAGCTGTGGCAAGTCGAGATGCCCGGCGCGAGTGCGCGCGTACCCGGTGAGCGGCGCGTGCCCGCTGCGCGGCTGAGGCTGATCGAACGGGAAGGCACGCTGTTCGTCGAGGATCGCGCGAGCGGTCTCGTCGAACACCTGCTTACCGTATTGCCCGGCGACTTCCATCGGGCCGCTTTCGCGTTGGCCGCGGACGTGCTCGGGGCGGGCATCGCCGAGCGTATCCGCCTGGGCCATACGATACTCAAGCGGCGCACGTGGACGCTGCAAGCGAGCGCGCTGCCGATCGCCGAGCGCGTCGGCGAGAGCATGCCGGCCTTCCTCGCATGGCGGCGTTGGGCCGATGCGCTGGGCTTGCCGCGCCATATCTTCGTCAAGGCCGACACCGAGCCCAAGCCCGTTTTCGTCGACTTCGATTGTCCGCTGTCGCTCGATGCCCTGACCTCGGTGTCGGCGCGCGCGCAAACGCTCGGTATCTCGGAGATGCTGCCGGCGCCGCATCAAGTGTGGCTCGCCGACGAGCGCGGCGCGTTTTGCGCGGAGTTCCGCACGTCGATCGCCGGCATGGGCGATGACGAAGGTGCACAATCGCATTCCCCCCAACAACACGAAGAAGCGTTGCCATGAAAATGAACGAGATCCCGTTCGGCGTGACCGATTGGTCGGCCGTCGAGCGCACGGAACACAAGGGCGAAACGGGTATGGCCTACTGGCGTACGCGTCAGTTTGGCGACGTGCGCGTGCGCGAAGTCGAGTACACGCCCGGCTACGTTGCCGATCACTGGTGCTCGAAAGGACACATCCTCTATGTGCTCGAAGGCGAGCTCGATACGGAGCTCGACGACGGCCGCCGCTTCACGCTGAAGGCCGGCCAGAGCTATCAGGTCGCCGACAACGCCGAGCCGCATCGCTCGCGCACGGAAACGGGCGCGAAGCTGTTCATCGTCGACTGACCTAACCGGCGGCCCTCGCTGCGAGGGCCGCCATCCACCCGCTTCGTTGTGTTCGATCCACGGAGAAGCCTCATGAGCGACCGCCAGGCCGACTTGCCGCGCCGTGACGCCAATTTCGCCGCATTGACGCCGCTCGATTACATCGCGCGCGCGGCGCAGGTGCACGGCGACAGGCTGGCCGTCGTGCACGGTCCCGTGCGCCGCAACTGGCGGGACACCTACGCTCGCACGCGGCGCCTCGCCAGTGCGCTCATGCGGGTTGGGATCGAACGCGGCGACGTGGTGGCCGTGTTGATGCCGAACACGCCGGCGATGGTCGAAGCGCATTTCGGCGTGCCGATGGCCGGTGCGGTATTGGCGGCGTTGAACTACCGGCTCGATCCGGCATCGCTCGTCTATATGCTCGAGCATTGCGCGGCGAAAGTGCTGCTTGTCGATGCCGAGTTCGCGGCATGCGCGCTCGAACTCGAAGCGGCCTGTCCGCATTTGCGCGTGATCGTCGATACCGATCCCGTCGCGCCGGGCGCCTTCTCGCTCGATCGGATGCGCGGCTGGACCAATTACGAAGACTTCCTCGCCGGCGGCGATCCGCACTTTGCGTGGTTGCGTCCGCTCGACGAGTGGGACGCGATCGCGCTGAACTACACGTCGGGCACGACCGGCAAGCCGAAGGGCGTCGTTTTGCATCATCGCGGCGCGGCCCTCAGTGCGCTGAGCATCGTGCTCGACTGGGATATGCCGATGCACCCGGTGTATCTGTGGACCCTGCCGCTGTTTCATTGCAACGGCTGGAGTTGCGCGTGGGCGCTGGCCGCGCGCGCCGGGGTGAACGTGTGCCTGCGGCGCGTCGACGCCGCGCTCGTCGTCGACCTCATGTGCACGGAACGTGTCACGCACTATTGCGGCGCCCCGATCGTGCAGACGCTGCTCGCCGACGAGATCGACACGCGGCTCGGCGAGTGGCATGCGCGCGGCGCGCGTTCCGTGCATGCATTGCTGGCCGGCGCGGCACCGTCTCCGACCTTGTTCAAGCGGCTCGAGACTCTAGGCATCGTGCCCTCGCATGGCTACGGTCTCACGGAGACCTACGGCCCCGCGGCCATCTGCGTGCCGCGCGACGAATGGGACGCGCTCGATCCCGCGGAGCGCGCCGCCAAGCGCGCGCGGCAGGGCGTGGCTTATCAATTGCAACTGGGGCTCTCGGTCCGGCATCCCGAGACGCTCGAGCCCGTGCCGGCCGACGGCACGACGATCGGCGAACTGATGTTTCGCGGCAACCTGTGCATGAAGGGCTATCTCTCGAACGGGGAGGCGACCGACAAAGCGTTCGCCCACGGCTGGTTTCATACCGGGGATTTGGCCGTGCAATGGCCCGACGGCTACGTGCAGATCAAGGACCGTAGCAAGGACATCATCATTTCGGGCGGCGAAAACATCTCCAGCATCGACATCGAAAACGCGCTTTATCAGCACCCGGCGGTGAGCGCGGTGGCTGTCGTCGCGATGGCCGACGAGAAGTGGGGCGAGGTACCGTGCGCATTCGTCGAGACGCGTTCCGGCATGCGAGTGAGCGCCGACGAATTGATTGCGCACTGCCGTACGCGGCTGGCCGGCTTCAAGATGCCGAAGGCGATTCGCTTCGAGCCGCTGCCCAAGACATCGACAGGCAAGATCCAAAAACACGAACTGCGCGCGCGGCTCACGGCCCGGCCGCGCGAAGACGTAGCCGAGCCTTCCGTTTCCCCTCAGTAATCAAGCCAGCATCAAAACACACAAGGAGAACCCACGATGGATGAGCGTGCGATTGCATCGGAGCCCGTTGGCTTCAAGCCCAAGAAGTCCGTTGCGCTGTCGGGCGTAGTGGTCGGCGATTCGCGCCTGTGCACGGTGGGCCGCGCGGGCAACGACTTGCACTATCGCGGCTACGACATTCTCGATGTTGCGGACGTGTGCCAATTCGAGGAGATTGCGCACTTGCTCGTGCATGGCAAGTTGCCGAATCAAGTGGAACTCGTGGCGTACAAGGCCAAGCTCAAATCGCTGCGCGGCTTGCCCGCAGCCGTGAAGGAGGCACTCGAGGCGACGCCGGCCGCCGCACACCCGCTCGACGTATTGCGCACGGGCGTCTCGGTGCTCGGCACCGTCCTTCCGGAGAAGGACGATCACGGCATCTCGGGTACGCGCGATATCGCCGATCGTCTGATGGCGTCGCTCGGCTCGATGATGCTGTATTGGTATCACTACAGCCAGAACGGCCGGCGCATCGAAGTCGAAACCGACGACGACTCGATCAGCGGCCACTTCCTGCATCTGTTGCACGGCCGTCCGGCGCCGGAGGCTTGGGTGCGCGCGCTGCATACGTCGTTCAACCTGTATGCCGAGCATGAATTCAACGCATCGACGTTCACGGCACGCGTGATCGCGAGCACCGGTTCCGATTTCTATTCGGCGATCACGGGTGCGATCGGCGCGCTGCGCGGACCGAAGCACGGCTGCGCGAACGAAGTGGCGTTCGAGATCCAGAAACGCTACGAGACGCCCGACGAAGCCGAAGAGGACATCCGCCGCCGCATCGAGAAGAAGGAAGTCATCATCGGCTTCGGCCACCCCGTGTACACCGTGGCCGATCCTCGCCACCAGGTGATTCGCTCGGTCGCCGAGCGCCTATCGAACCTCGCCGGAAACCGCAAGATGTTCGATATCGCGGAGCGCATCATGCACGTGATGCGCGACTCGAAGAAGATGTTCCCGAACATGGATTGGTTCTCGGCCATCGCTTATCACCAGATGGGCGTGCCCACGGCGATGTTCACGCCTATTTTCGCGATCGCGCGCACGTCGGGTTGGAGCGCGCACGTGATCGAGCAACGCATCGACAATAAGATCATCCGCCCGAGCGCGAACTACGTCGGCCCCGACAATCAGGCCTTCGTGCCGCTCGATGCGCGTCCGTGACACAGAGATTCACGCGAGGAGATTCGCCATGCAACTAAAACGAAAACATGCGTCGATGCTTGCGCTGGCCGCCATGCTGTCGGCAGCGGCCGCCGGCGCGGCCTACGGGGCCGACGATCTCGATGCGCGCATCGCCGCGCTGCCGCCGGGGCCGGATACCGATGCGATCGTGCTCGGGCGCAACATCACGTTCGACACGCCGCACTACGCGCCGGGCCATGTGTCGGGCAATGCCATCTCGTGCGCGAGTTGCCATATCGGCGGCGGGATGCAGGCGAAGGCGTCGCCGTGGGGCGGCATCACGGGGGTGATGCCGTCGTACAGCGGGCGCAGCGCGACCGTCGAATCGCTGTCGCAGCGGATCAACAATTGCTTCGTGCGTTCCGAGAACGGCACGCCGCTCGCCTTCGATTCGCCCGAGATGAACGGTCTGCTCGCCTATATGGCGTTTCTCTCGCGCGGCGTGACGGGCGGCGATTTCGTGCCCGGCCGCGGCATGGGCAAGATCGCGAACATCGCGAAGATGACGCCCGATCGGGCGCATGGTCAAGCCATCTATACACAGCGGTGCGCATCGTGTCACGGCGCGAACGGCGAGGGCATGCGCTCCGGCGGCACGTTCTCGATTCCGCCGCTGTGGGGCGAGGCGTCGTACAACATCGGCGCCAGCATGGCGCGGCTTAGCCCGGCAGCTGCGTTCATCAAGAACAACATGCCGCTCGGCCAGGGCGGGACGCTGACGGATCAGGAAGCGGTCGATGTCGCGGCCTACGTGACGCAGCAGCCGCGTCCCGACTATCCGCCCAAGGTCAACGATTGGCCGAAGGGCGGCAAGCCCGCCGACGCCCGCTACTGAGGACGCGATGCGAGCCGAGAGCACCGCCTCCGATATGAGTACGCTTGCCGAGCATCGCGCGTCGTCGCACGAACGCGTGCCTGCGCCCGTTTCGCCTGCCGCGCTGTTCGTCGCATTCGCGACGATCGGCCTGTGCGGCTTCGGCGGCATCTTGCCGTGGGCGCGGCGCACGCTCGTCGATACGAATGCGTGGTTGACGGACCAGGAATTCACCGAATTGCTCGGCTTCGCTCAGGTGCTGCCGGGCGCGAACGGGACGCACCTGGCCGTGATGTTCGGTGCGCGGCGATGCGGCTGGCGCGGCGCTTTGGCCGCCGTCACCGGTCTATTGATCCCGCCGTTCGTGATCCTGATCGTGCTCGCGCTGCTCTATCGCTGGTACGGCAAGCTGCCCGAGGTGCATGGGGCGCTGAAGGGAATGGCGGCCGTGGCGGCAGGCCTCAGTATCGAGACGGGGCTGCGCCTCGCGCGCGCATTGACGCGCCGCGTGCTCACGATCGGGCTCGGGTTGCTGACGTTCGGCGCGATTGCGGTACTGCATCTGCCGCTCGTGCACGTGATGCTGGTGCTCGTGCCCACGGCCATCGTCATCGAATACGCAATGCGCAGGCACGCAAACTGGACGGCGCGCCGCGGCGACGGCGGCAAGCTGGGAGGCGGGGCGTCATGAACCTGAACTTAAATTTGACGCGCGTACTGGCGCTGCATTTCTTTCTGATCTCGGTGATTGCGTTCGGCGGCGCGGGGGCGGTGTTGCCGGAGATGCATCGTTTTCTCGTCGACGATCTGCGTCTGATGACCGACCAGGACTTCATCTCGTTGAACGCGCTTGCGCAGGCGGCGCCGGGGCCGAACGTGCAGATTGTGGCGATGTACGGTTTCTGGGTGGCGAGCTTGCCCGGCGCACTGGCCTCGATCGGCGCGATGTGCGGGCCGACGTCGCTGCTCGCCTACGCCGTCGAGACGCTCGGCGCGCGTCACAGCGGCACGGAGTGGCACAAGCTGATACGCCGATCGCTGGCGCCGCTGACCGTCGGGCTCGTGCTGGCGACGGGCTGGATGCTGTCGGTCGGCGCCTCGCATATGGACGAGCGCTGGGTGCGCACGCTGCTGCTGACGGCGGTCGCGACGGGCATTGCGATGACGCGGCGGCTCAATCCGATCTACCTCATCGCGGCGGGCTCCGTGCTCGGCGCGATAGGAGTCATTTGACGCGAATTTGATGCGACGCCGGCGCTGGTGCGCCGAATCCAACGATCGTCGAGGAACGAGGACATGAGCGAAGATCTTCAGCGCAGCGGCGCCTACCACGGCGGACGGATCGCGCACGTCGCGCCGCTGCCGTCTCCTGCCGAGCTTGCCACGGTGCTGCCCGGAGCGGCGGCCGGCGATACGGTCGAGCAGGCGCGGCGCGCGCTCGGCGCCATCGTCGCGCGCGACGACGACCGCCTGGCGCTCGTCGTCGGGCCATGTTCGATCCACGACGTCGAGGCGGCGCTCGCCTATGCTGAGAAAATCGCCGCGCTACGGCGCGTGTACGCGGATGACGTCGAAATCGTCATGCGCGCTTACTTCGAGAAGCCTCGCACGATCGACGGATGGAAAGGCTTGCTCAACGATCCGCTGCTCGACGGCAGCAGCGACGTGCGGCTGGGCCTGCGGCTCGCGCGGCGCTTGCTCATCGACATCAATCTGCTGGGCGTACCGGCTGCAACCGAATTCCTCGAACCGACCGCCACGCATTTTCTGAGCGATCTGATCGCGTGGGGCGCCATCGGCGCGCGCACGACCGAGTCGCAGATCCATCGGCAGATCGCGTCGGGACTGCCTTGCCCGATCGGCTTCAAGAACGGCACCGACGGCAACGTGACGATCGCGGCCGATGCACTCAAGGCTGCGAGCCGCCCGCATCAATTCCTCTCGGTCGCGCCGGACGGCACGCTGGCGACGATCGGCACGACGGGCAACCCGGCGTGTCACCTCGTGTTGCGCGGCGGCAAGGAACCGAACTACGACGCGCAGAGCATTGCGCAAGCGTGCGCCGCGCTCGCGCAACGTGGCCTGCCCGAGCGCGTCGTGATCGATGCCTCGCATGGCAACAGCCGTAAGCGTCATGCGAATCAACTGCTCGTCTGCGATTACTTGGCGCGTCTCGTGGCCGAGGGCAACGAAGCCGTCGTGGGCGTCATGATCGAGTCCAACCTCGTCGATGGCCGCCAGGATCTGCGTCCGGGCTGTGAGCTCGTCTATGGGCAGAGCATTACCGATGCGTGCATCGGCTGGGGCGACACCGAACGCGTGGTCGAGCAACTGGCGCAGGCGGTACGCCGGCGGCGCACGGCCGGCCGCGATCGGCGCGCGCGGCTCACCGGTCTCGGCAATCTGCAAACACTCGTCAACGCTTGATAGCGTTTGATCTAAAGCGGCTCGATCGAAACCGATGAAACGATCTTTTGTGCGACTTCTCAGTGCATGTTGTGTGGCGCTCGTGTGTGCGGGGGCAGCGGCCGATGCCGCGGCGTTGACCGTTTATAGCGTCGGGCCCGCGCCGCTGATTCGCCGCCTCGCGGCGGATTTCCGCTCGGAAACGGGCATCGAGGTGAACGTCTTTCAAGGCGACACGGGCCAAGTGCTCGCGCGTTTAGCCGACAAGGGCGCGACGCCGGCCGACGTCGTGATTCTCGGCTCATGGGATACCGCGCTCGAGATGAGCCGGCGGGGCGAATTGCTGCCGTATCGGCCCGCAGGCTACGAGCAGATTTCCAGTGCTTATCGAACGCCGCAGTTCGTCGCCGAGGGCGTGGCGACACTCGCGCTAGTGTGGCGGATCGACAGCGGGACGCCTCGGCCCGAAGACTGGGGCGACCTCGCCGCACCGGCCTATCGCGATCGGATCGGCACGGTCGATCCCGCGCAGTCGGGCTCGTCGCTGGACCTCATCGCCGCGCTCGACGCCCAGCGCGATATCGACATCTGGGCGCTGCTCGCCGCGCTGCGCGAGAACGGCCTGACGCCTTCGGGTTCGAACGCGCAGGCCATGGATGCCGTGATCAAGGGCGGCAAAGCGGCCCTGTTCGCGGTGGCGGATCATACGGCGCTCGAAGACAAGGCGCACGGCGCACCGATCGACGTCATCTTCCCGCGCTCCGGCACGATCGCGACCGCGCGCCCGATGATGATCATGAAGGGCACGCGAGAGGTGCGCGACGCGAAGCGCTTCGTCGACTTCGTGTTGTCGCGCAAGGGCCAGCAAGACGTCGCCGACGAGTTCATCATCCCGGCGCGCAACGACGTCGCGCCTGCTCGCCCGGGGCTCGATGCGATCAAGCTGCTGCCCTCGCCGCAAGCTCGAGCGGGCGGTAGCGGCACGAGCCGCGACGCCGTGCTCAAGCGCTTCGCCCTGCTGTTTTCGCAATAACCGTACAGACGCAATGTGGATCGTCAGGCTCGCTCTCTCGCGGCCGTATACCTTTATCGTCATGGCGCTCGCGATCGTCCTCGCGACGCCGCTGACGCTCATCCGCACGCCCGTCGACGTGCTGCCCGCCATCGACATCCCCGTCATCAGCGTGATCTGGACGTACAACGGGCTGTCTGCCGAGGAGATGGCCAACCGCATCACGACCGTCAACGAGCGCAATCTCACCGTGCTCGTCAGCAACATCCAGCATAGCGAGTCGCAATCGCTGGCCGGCATCGCGATCATCAAGCTGTTCTTGCAGCCGCACACCGACGTGCGTACGGCGATGGCGCAGGCCGTATCGGCCGAGGAGGCGCAGTTGCGTTTCATGCCGCCCGGCGCGACACCCCCGTTGATCCTCACGTACTCGGCATCGAGTATTCCGGTGTTGCAACTGGGCATCTCGAGTCCCGTCATGTCCGAACAGGCGCTCAACGACGCGGCCACCAATTTTCTGCGCCCGCAACTCGTGACGATTCCGGGCACCGTCGTGCCGTTCGCATACGGCGGCAAGCCGCGCGTGATCTCGGTGGACCTCGATACGCGTGCGTTGCTGACGAAGGGCCTCACGCCGAGCGATGTGATCAATGCCGTCAATGCGCAAAACCTGATATTGCCGAGCGGGACGGCGAAGATCGGGGCGACCGAATATTCGGTCATGACGAATGCTTCGCCCGATACGATCGACGGGTTGAATCATATTCCCGTGCACACCGTCGACGGCGCGACGACCTACTTGGGCGAAGTCGCTCACGTGCGCGACGGCTTTTCGCCGCAGACCAACGTCGTGCGGCAGGACGGGCGGCGCGGCGTGCTGATGTCGGTGATGAAAAGCGGCGAGGCGTCGACGCTGTCGGTCGTCGACGCCATTCACGCGCTGTTGCCGCACGTGGCCCAATCGCTGCCGCCCGATTTGAAGATCGTTTCGCTGTTCGATCAATCGGTGTTCGTCAAGGCGGCGGTGCAGGGCGTGGCGCGCGAAGCGGTGATTGCGGCGGCGCTGACAGCAGCGATGGTGCTGCTCTTTCTCGGCAACTGGCGCAGTACGCTGATCATCGCGATCTCGATTCCGCTGTCGATTTTGGCTTCGTTGATCGCTTTGTCGGCGCTCGGCGAAAGCATCAACATCATGACGCTGGGAGGACTCGCACTCGCGGTGGGCATTCTCGTGGACGATGCGACGGTCACGATCGAGAACATCGAGCGCCACTTGCATATGGGCAGTAGTCTGCGCGAGTCGATTCTCGACGGCGCCGGTGAAATCGCGGTGCCCGCACTCGTTTCGACGCTGTCGATTTGTATCGTGTTCGTGCCGATGTTCTTTCTGACGGGCGTGGCACGGTACCTCTTCGTACCGCTTGCCGAGGCGGTCGTGTTCGCGATGCTCGCGTCGTATCTGCTATCGAGAACGCTCGTGCCGACGCTCGCGCTATTGCTCACGCAACATCCGCCGATGCACGCCGATGATGCGCAAACGGGAACCTCGCTGTTTGCGCGCGTGCACCGGCGCTTTCAGCGCGTCTTCAACCGTCTGCATGCCAATTACGTCGTGCTGCTCACGATGGCGCTCGAACGACCGGGCCGCTTTGGCGGCGTGTTTCTAGGCGGATGCCTGCTGTCTACGGCGTTGCTGTTCGTCGTCGGCACCGACTTTTTTCCGTCGGTGGACTCGGGTGCGATCCGCTTGCACATGCGGGGGCCGACGGGCCTGCGCATCGAGGAAACCGCGCGCCTCGCCGATCAGGTCGAGAACGTCGTGCGCGAAGTCGTGCCGGTACGCGAGCGTGGCCCGATCCTCGACAACCTCGGGCTACCCTACAGCGGCATCAACTTGTCGTATAGCAATGCCGGTACGATCGGCACGTTCGACGGCGAACTGATGATCGCGCTCGCGCCCGGACACGCGCCCGCGCAACGCTACGTGGAGCGTCTGCGTACGCTGCTGCCGCAGCGCTTCCCTGGTGTCGAATTCTTCTTTCAGCCGGCCGATATCGTTACGCAGATTCTGAATTTCGGCCTGCCCGCGGCGATCGACGTGCAGGTCGTCGGCGCGAATCGGAGTGCGAACGTCGCCGTGGCGAGCCATCTCATGAAGGCGATGCGCACGCTGCCGGGCACCGTGGACGTGCATATCCAGCAGCGTGTCGACGAGCCGGCATTCGTGTTTCGGATGGACCGTTCCCGCTTGCAGCAGTTGGATCTAACCGCACAAAACGTCGCACAGAACCTGCTCGTCGCACTGTCCGGCAGTTCGCAGACGGCCCCTGCGTTCTGGCTCAACGAACGTAATGGCGTGCAATACCCGCTCAGCGTGCAGATGCCCCAATACGACGCGGCATCGCTCGACAGCCTCATGCGTATCCCCGTGATGGCGCCGGGCGGCAACGGCCGGCCGCAACTGCTCGGAAATCTTGTCCGCGTCGAACGCCGCGCGTTGCCGGCGGAGGTGTCGCACTACAACATCCGGCCCGCCATCGATGTACTGGTGTCGGTGCAAGGGCGCGACCTCGGGAGCGTTGCGCGCGAGATCGACAAGCTCGTCGCGACGGCGCGGCCCACCCTTGCGCGCGGATCGGACATCGACGTGCGCGGCCAAGTGGAGACAATGCGATCGTCGTTCTCGGGCCTGTATATCGGGCTCGCCGTGGCGATCGTGCTCGTCTATCTGCTGATCGTCGTCAACTTTCAGTCATGGCTCGATCCGCTGATCATCGTGAGCGCGCTGCCCGCGGCGTTGGCCGGTATCGCATGGATGCTGTTTTTGACGGGCACGCGCTTGTCGGTGCCTGCGTTGACGGGCGGGATCATGACCGTCGGTGTTGCGACGGCCAACAGCATCCTCGTGGTTTCGTTCGCGCGCGAGCGGCTCGCTAGCGGCGCGACGCCGCTCGCCGCCGCTCTCGAAGCCGGAGCAACTCGCATGCGGCCGGTTTTGATGACGGCCACCGCGATGATCGTCGGCATGTTGCCGATGGCGCTGGGCGTCGGCGATGCGGCCGAGCAAAACGCGCCGCTGGGACGTGCCGTTATCGGCGGCCTCCTGTTCGCGACGGTGTCGACGCTCGTGTTCGTGCCGCTCGTATTCTCGGTATTGCATGGGCGGCTCGCGCGCAAGCGGGGTGCGGCGCACGCGCTATGACGACCCAATTAAAACGCAACGACATGGACGACTCCCTCGAATCCTTCAACGCACAGCGCCCGCACGCTGCCCCCGACGCATCGCGGATGCCGCCCGCGGGCGGCGCCGTGCCGTTGCCGTCGAGGCAGACGGTACGGCGGCGACTGCGCGTCGCGGCAATGCTCATCGCCTTGGCGATCGTCGGGTTGACGGCTCGCACGGTCGTTGTCGGCATCGAGCGCAAGCATGCGCTGGCCGACGCGGCGGCGGCCAATCAGCGCGAGTATGTGTACGTCGTCAAGCCGACCGTGCCGCACCACGGCGACGCGCTCGTGCTGCCGGGCACGCTGCGCGGCGCAGTGCAATCGCCGATCTATGCACGCGCCAACGGCTACGTGAAGCGCTGGTACGTCGATATCGGTACGCGTGTGCGAGAGGGGCAGCTTTTGGCGGAACTCGATACGCCCGAAATCGATCAAGAGCTGGCTCAGGCCATGGCGCAAAAGCGCCAAGCGAACGTGACGCTGGGATTGGCGAAGAGTTCGCTTGCGCGCTGGCGCGAGTTGCGCGCGCATGACGCCGTATCGCAACAAGAACTCGACGAACGCTCGAGCGCGTACGACGAAGCGGCGGCGAGCTTTGCCGCGGCCGATGCGAACGTGAAGCGGCTCGGCGAACTCGAGTCGTTCAAGCGCATCGTCGCGCCGTTCGCGGGCGTCGTTACGCGGCGTAACGTCGATGTCGGCGATCTCGTCGACGCGGGTAACGGCGGTACGCGTCGTGCGTTGTTTACGCTTGCACAGACGGATCCGCTGCGGGTGTATGTCGATGTGCCGCAGGCCTATGCACAGGGTATGGCAACCGGTGCGCACGTCGTCGTGACGCAGGCCGAGCTTGCGGGCCGCTCGTTCGCGGGCACCGTCACGCACACGGCGCAAGCCATCGATGTGACGACACGCTCGATGCAGGTCGAAGTGACCTTGCCCAACCACGATGGCGCGCTGCTGCCCGGGGCGTATGTGCAAGTAGCGTTCGACGATATCGCCCACGCTCGGCTTCAAGTGCCCGGTAACGCATTGCTGTTTCGCGCCGAGGGGCCGCGCGTGGCGGTGGTCGGCGCGGACGGTCGCGTTCATTTGCAGCCCGTCGTCATCGCGCGCGATCTGGGGCAATCGCTCGAGATCGAAAGTGGGCTCACGCCGAAGGATCGGGTCATCGTCAACCCCGGCGACTCGTTGGCCGACGGCGATAAAGTCATCGCCACGCCGGCGCCCGTGACGACGAAGGGGCACGCGTGAGGATGCGCTGGGCTTGGTTCTCGATGATGGCGGCGCTCGCCGGATGCGCGGCCGGGCCCGACTACCGACGGCCGGAGCTCGAGATGCCGGCGGCGTGGCGCATCGACGCCGGCGACGCATACTGGCATGCGGCGGCTCCCGCGCACGCGCCGCTCGTGCTCGACTGGTGGCGCGGCTTCGGCGATGCACAGCTCGACAGCCTGGAAGCCGCCGCGCTTGCCGAGAACCAAACGTTGCGAGCGGCGAGCGCGCATTACGATGCCGCGCGCGCGAGTCTTGCCGAAGTCGCTTCGGCGCAGGCGCCTCAATTGGGCGTGCAAGCGGGCGCGGCGCGCGAGAAGATTTCCGGTGAGCGTCCGCGGATCAACTACGGGGTGCCGACTTACTCGACCGTGCAGAACGACATCGTGTTGCGGGCGAGCGTGGGTTACGAGCTTGACTTATTCGGGCGCATTCGCCGCGAAGTTCAGGCGGCGAGCGCTTCGGCGGATGCGGCCGCCGACGATCTGGCCAATGCCCGGCTCGTGATCACGGCCGACGTGGCGGCCACGTACGTTGCGCTACGTGTCGTCGATGCCCAAAGCGACGTGCTGGCCAAACTCATCGCCTTGCAGCAGCAATCGCTCGATTACGTGCGCACGCGCCATGACCTAGGCGCGGTATCGGGCCTCGATGTTTTGCAGCAGCAGACGCAACTCGATGCGACACGGACCCAGGCGCAATTGCTCTTCGCCACACGTGCGCAATACGAGCATGTGCTTGCCGCGCTCGTCGGCGCGGCGGCGCCGGCATTCTCGATCGCGCCGCGCGTGGTGCCGCTGACGGATACCTCGCCGCCCGCCGTCACGCTCGCCCAGCCGAGCGAGCTGCTCGAGCGCCGGCCCGATATCGCTTCGGCCGAGCGTGCGATGGCCGCAGCGAACGCGCGCATCGGCGTGGCGCGCGCCGCGTATTTCCCGAGCCTTACGTTGAACCCCGGCATCGGCTGGGAAGCGACGCGCTTCGCGAGTATGTTCGGTGCGCCGGCGCTGCTGTGGTCGGTAGGCGTATCGGCGGAGTCGATGCTGTTCGACGGGGGCAAACGCCGGGCGCGAGTGGATTTTGCTCGGGCTGGCTATGCCGAGGCACAGGCGCATTATCGACAGACCGTGCTCGCTGCGATGCAGCAGGTTCAGGACGGCGTCACCGGCCTATCCGTGCTCGACGCGGCAGCGCGGCAGGCCCATGCGGCCGTCGACGATGCGCGCCGCCTCGTCGATATGTCGCATGAGCGCTACGCGGGGGGCATGACCGCGTTCATCGACGTGATCAGCGCGCAGCAGCAGTTGCAGACGAGCCGCGAACAAGAGGTGGCCATTCATGGCCGCCAGTTGGCGACGTTGGTCTTCCTGGCCAAGGCGCTTGGCGGCGGCTGGAAAGTGGGCGCGCCTGAGAGCCCCCAGTGTAACGAGGGCAATGGTGGGACGTGTATAGCGCAGGCGATCCATACGCAGTGATAAGAAAACAGTAGACCGAAATGCGCCGCTGAAGCGGAATCGCCGCGAGAGTTCGCGGCGTACCTGTCTCATCCCGTGTTCTTGAGCGATCGGGCCTGCGGCTCGCGGTAGCCTCTTTCATCGCACCACTGCTTGACGTACGCTTCGTTGGCGCCCTTCACTCCATCGATCAGCGACGGATGGATATTGCCCTTACGGTCCATGCCGTAAATGTCGAATCCACCGACAGTTGGGGATGAGTCGGGCTGCTGCGGCGCTCGGTTGTCGCCCGACGCGTCTATCGTATGGCCGTCGCGCGTGGTCATGTGCTCAGCATAGCCACCGTCCGGGCGAGCGATCAAAGTAACCTGCGTCCCGTTAAAATCCGTGAAGTGCGTCGTTTCGCCGTCGGCGCTTTTCTCCCGGAGCATAGCCGCGGTCACCACCCTCTCGTTCAAGCGTGGAACGCCGAAGCCGAACTTGGCATCCTCAGTCCACTGTGTGTGTCCGTAGTCGTCGACACCTTCCGTGTGAATGACTACCGGCTGCGTCGGATTGAATTTGCGGCTTTCGGCGACGTCCGCGATAGATAGCCCCGAATTGCGGAAAAATGCCGTCCCTGCCTCTAGAGATAGGGCGCCTAAGCCGTTGTCGTAACCTCCACCGACATCGCAATGGTTGCCGCTAAACGGCAAGACCGTCACGCCGGGCTGACCCGTGTAATCCGCGCCTCTAAATTCCGAGCGGCGCTCGTCGAGCGAACGTACGACTGTGATGTTGCGCACGTTCGGCGCGAAGGCGAGATTGCCGCTGACGCCCGTGTCGACCGGGTCATAGATAACGCCGGCCGTGACGCCGATTTCGCCGGGGGGAATCAAGGTCTTGCCGCTGTTCGGATCGACCAGGCCGTGTTCCCATAGCAGTTGGGAGAAGATCGCGGCGGAAGCGCCACCACGGCTGAAGCTCGTCATCATGGCGGTGACGGAACCGCCGGGATGCGTTTCAAGCCATTCGCTCGCCTTGCTGCAAAACTGCTCATAGGCGTGCCGAGCAGTATCGACTACCTGGGCTGTGACTTCCGGGCCGAACCATGTAGACGCGGTGCGTGAACCATCGCTTCCGGGACCGGGATAGTAACCCGCCCTCAAGTTCTCAGTACCTTTCGACGCTTTGTCGACTTGATCGAATAACTGGGCCACATTTGTGTCTTGTGGGTTCCCCGATAGCTTTACATCGTTCTTATCGTTGTTGGTCCCATCAAATGCCGCAAGATACACGAACCCATCCGAATGGGAGATCTGCTTAGCGCTGCTCGCGATTGCTTCTCCCTGTTGCCGCGCACGCTCAACACCGTCGGACTTTAAGGTCTCTATCACGCTCATGGTCTACCCCGCAACACCGTTACGTTCTTTTGTTAATCTGGATAAATTTGCTTTATCTTTCTAGAACAGTACATGATAAATATGCGTTTTTGACGAGGCGTACGTTTATATGCCAGCCCTGGATCATCGGGGCAAAGGCCCGTCACTTTCTCAGGTGAAATGAGATACACGTATAACTGACTGCCATCGATCGCGAAATGGATACGGTAGTCATCGAGATTGCGAGGCAAGCGGCTGCGTAGGTCCACTCGATCCTCATACAGCTTTCCCGTCGCTTGAACACGCCATTTCACATATAGAAAGTCTCCGCGGCGCATCGCTCCGTAGACGTCAGTTTGCTGCGGCACGTCGTTATGTTCCAGTGCGTCCGCCGATGGGCGAACACCCGGTAAGCGCGAGGTGCCGTACTGGTAGTTCAGCACCTCGACACCGGGACTGTCATCTTGCGCGTCGAAGTCGAATGCGTGCCTAGGCGTGTCCGTGCCGACAGCACACCCTCCCAAGAGCATTGCTCCGGCAACCATCAAACAACTCGAAGCTAAAAAATTTCGAACCTTCAATTTCCACCTTTTATGATCAGCTTACGAGTGAAATTTTCCGAATGCCCTAAGCATTCTTGTGCTGCACACGCGGCTTCGATTGAAAAAGAGATCTAACCGGCGCGGTTGCCCGCCTAAAGATAGCTGAGTAGCGAGCCGGTGTACATATCGCATCGAACGTTCCATATCGTACATAGGATACGATCTAAACCAATCACGGTCAACCGCTCCGAACGCTCGCGGCGAGCGCGGCGTAGGGGTGAAAGTTGACGAGGCAGTGACGTCGAATCAGCCCGAATTCCGGAAGTCCAGCATCAAAACGACATGAGCCGAAGCAGCGTAACGGCGCTTTGGAAAGCTGCCGCCTCGCCACGAGGGGGATGCTTCGACAGCCTGCTAGGTATTTGGATTGTCGAAGTGATCGGTCAGAAATTGAATCAAGGAGAGCACGCGCGGGGCGACGAACGGATCGTCGCGCCACATCAGGAAGGCGAAGCGTTTTTCGAAGGTCCAATCGGGAAAGATCGGCGTTAGCGTGCCGCCCGCGACGGCTTCGTGGGCGACATAGCGCGGCAGGTAGGCCACACCGAGACCGTCGAGCGCCGAACTGAGCAGCGCGCGGCTATTGTTCGAGCGCATGACACAGCGCGCGCGCACTTCGACTTCGCGCTTGTGCTTTTGCATGGCGACCACGCTCGTGTGAGCGGAGCCGCGAAACAGCATGAAGCCGTGACGCGAGAGTTGTTCCGGATCGGTGATTGCGGGGTGGCGCGCCAGATAGGCCGGCGCCGCGAACAATCCCCAGTCGATCTCCATGAGGACTTTGCCGCGGGTGTCCTCGGGCTTGCAGCGATTGATCGAGATCGCGACATCCAGGTTTTGGCTTTCGAGGTCGATTTGCCGATCGGTTAAATCGAGCTCGACCTGCACGTTCACGTATTTCGTGGCGAATCGATTCAGCGCCGGCATTAGCATGACGTTGCCGAATGTGACCGGCGCCGCCACCCTCAGATTTCCCACGGGATCGGCGTGATATTTCTCCATGAACGCATCGGCGCTGCGCATTTCAGTGAGCATGCGCGCGCAGTACTCGTAGTACGTTCGCCCCACGTCGGTGATTTCCACCTTGCGCGTGGTGCGCTTGAGCAACGTGACGCCGAGCGTGGCCTCCAGCCGAGCCAACTCCTTGCTGACGGCCGACTTCGACACCCCTATGACCCGTGCCGCCTCCGTGTAACTCATGGTCTCGACGATCTTTGCGAAGATCGCCATCGACGCCATTTGTTCGAGCTGATTCATCATCGCCCTCGGTATGATTATTTTTGTGTCTTTCTTTATTCGCCATGATTATAACGACGCACGTGGCCGAGGCAATCGTCGGCAAAGGAATGGTGAGGTCGATGGGTCCATAGGTCGATTCCTTCGGAGCCTGTCACGAACCATACCGGGATAACCACATGCCTTCCGCGCTAAGCGGCGTGCGCCTAAACTACACCGCTATCGTCATTATTTGATCCGAGGCCTATCCGATGGACGAACAGACTATCGAAGCCTATTCGACAGCCGCGAGTCGGTTTGCGGCCGAGTGGCGCGAGCAGCCCCCGCCTACCGACATGTACGCGTTACTGGAGCGTTACTTCACGCCGGGTGGCAAGACCGCCGATATCGGTTGCGGCGCCGGCCGCGACGTTGCTTGGTTGAACGCGCACGGTTTTCCGACGGTGGGCTATGACGCGGCCGTTGGGCTGCTCGCACAGGCCGAGGCGGCTTATCCTTCGTTGGTTTTCAAGTGCGACACGCTTCCGGCGCTCGATTCGATCGGCAAAGAAGCCTATGACAACGTGCTGTGCGAAACGGTCATCATGCATTTGCCGCCGGAAGAGGTGACACGAGCGTGTGCGCGTCTCGCGGAGATTTTGAGGCCGGGAGGGACGTTGTATCTGAGCTGGCGAGTGACCGATTCGGCCTCCAAGCGCGATGGCTCCGGCCGACTGTACGCGGGGTTCGATGCTTCGCGAGTTAGGGAGGGCCTTGGCGATCTGCAATTCTTGGTCGATGCGGAGACCGTCAACGAATCCTCCGGCAAGCGCGTGCATCGGGTCATCGCGCGGCGGGGGTGAGCGCGGCGATGTAGCGTGGGCAGGCACCACTTGCCAATTCCGGTTCGGATCGTGTATATATGTACATGTGTTTTTATACAGTGCAAGGTCCTGTATGGAACGACTGATCCGAATCGCGAACGACGAAGACCGGTACGCACTAGCGTGGCTCATGGCCCATGCTGGGAAAGTGCGCGTGACCGAGGCTGCGCGGCACTTGGCGCACTCGGGGCGGGCCGTCTTCGTATCTGCGCTGTGCCGCTATCTGGGCATCTGGCCGCCGGCATCGCCTCGACCGGCGCGTGAGGTACAAGACTGCACGCTTGCGGACGAGCATCTGGCGCAGATGCGGCGGATTCTGGCGGGTGCCAAAGCCGGCGGCGCTTCGGCTCGTCATCGGTAGGCATGGACGAGGTAAGGCTGGTGTCATGCACCGCGTGGCAGGCGCTCGGTTCGCTGAAGCCGCCGTCGCAAGTAGATGTTGTTGAAGATCAGTGCTGCGCCGGTCATGCACGCTCCGGCGATCTGCGCGCGCGCCGGCACAATTCCCGTCAGTGACGATACGACGAACGTCGTCATAGGCAGGACGTCCATGAACAATACGCCGTTGAGTGGAGTAAGAATCCGGTTGCCCATGTTCCAGAGCAGGATCGCGGCAAACCCAGCGACCGGGCCCATATAGAGCAGATGAGGCGCGACTGCCCGCAATTCCGATGCGGTTGGCACGGGTATCACGTGCAATGAGCAAAGCAGCGCATTGACTGCGATGATCGTGGTGAGCCCGAGCCAGGTCGTCATCGTCGTGTACTTCAGCGCAGACCAGTTCTTGAAACGCGACGCACCGAACGTGTAGATCACCCAGCATAACGCGCCGACGACGATAAGCGCGTTAGCCGAATAGTGCTGTGGCTCATGCAAGGCAGCCGTGACGTCACCCTTGGTGACGACCAGAGAGACTCCCGCGAACGACATTAAGATGAACAGCAGGGAGAACACCGGTGGCCTGCTTCTTTGGACGAGCGAGTTGAGAAGCAGTCCCAACATCGGCTGCGTGGCCATCATGATCGACGCAGTGAGCGCGCCGTCCGGGCCGGCGAGTTGTTGCCCGAGAAACACGAAAGAGCCGAATCCGCAAAAGCCGATCGAACCCAGCAGCCAGGCCAGCACGATCGATTCATCATTCGAACGCAACGCGCGTGGCCCTTCCTTGATCAATAGCAGCACGAGGAATGCCGAGCCAGCGATGAGGTAGCGCAGCGAAGTAAAGGTGAATGGATCGATATGTGTGAGCGCATCCGTCATCACGGGAAACATGATTCCCATCAGTACAGTCGCTATCACGCAAAACAGTACGCCCCGGCCGTACGCACCATGGTTCGGCGAGGCCGCTGCAGTAGCAGCCCCGGCTATCTGCCCGACAGGAGCAGTCGGAAAATCGATCGCTTTATTCATGACTGATCGTTCCAGAAATAGGGAAAAAATTTTTAGACTAGTGCCCGCATCGTCAAATCGACGACAGAGACCAGGTCCTCCTCGCGGACATTGATCTTGCCGAGCACGCGCAAGCCCTGGATGACGCACAGCAGAAACGTACTAACTGCCTGTTCATCGAGCGTTGCGTTGAATTCCCGCGCCCGCTGACCTCGAACTACCGCAGCGGCCAGGTGAGTAGCGATCCGATGCAGCGTCGCCTCAATGTGCGACCGCAGCGTCTCGTCCGCCGGCAACAACTCGATCGCGGCATTGGTAATGAAGCATCCGTGCCGTTCCGATAACTTCGCGGCGACCCTCGTGTAGTGCAGTAGCGCCTGCCGCAGTGCCTCACGTGGCGACCCTGGCGAATTCAGTCTTTCTTTCAGACGCGCTATCGCGCCCTCCGCATATTGGTCGAAAGCGGCGATCAGTAGGCCATGTTTGTCGCCGAACGCACTATAGAGACTGGCGCGAAAAAGCCCCGTGGACTGGCACAGCTTCTCGATAGACGTCGCGTGATAGCCCTGTTCCCAAAAGATGCGACTCGCGACCCGCGTCACTTCGTCGATATCGAATTCTCGCGGCCGTCCGCGCTCGGGTGAAGGCGGGGGAGCAGCGTCGGGGGCGGATGGACGTCTCATGGTGAGTTGATATTAGGACTGATCGTTCTTGAAATCAAGCGCGCTGAACGGCCGTGAGGCCGCGGGGGGGGCTCTCAGCGTATCGATGGTGATCGGCAAACGTTTCACGTCGGGCAGTTCAGCAGACGTCAGTCGCTGGACAGGTGCCAACGTTATCCCAATAGCCCCTCGGCGGCCATCTTCTTCGCACTGAAGCCCAACGGCCGCTTTACGGGAAGCTGAAGTTGACGGCTAACTCGGCGACGCCCGACCATCGGTGAGCTTCGGATTTCCGAAATCGGCCAAGAGCGGTCAGTCGACAGCGCTGCGTACATCGTTGACGATCATCATCCAGCCTTTACGGTAATCCGCGTCATGCCGAGAGACGCCAGAATTTCGATAAGCTCGATCATTGCTTCCGCCGGCGCCGTGCCGAAGTCAACTGTCAGGTACCACCACTCGCCATTCGATTCGACAGGGGTGAAGGAATGAGCCGCCCCGCTAAGATTTTTATAAGCATGAGCTTCTGTTTCTTCAACGTCGAGCCACCGAGTAATAAATCGATCCAACTGCTGCTGATCGGCGATCGCCTTTTCGAAAACGATTTGTGCCCTGTTCCAGCTGAACGGATAAAGCGCGACCTGGACCTCACCAAACTTGAATTCGGTCGCCTCGAAATTTGGGTCTGGGTCAAGCGTCAACTCGAATGGCTTGATCGCGTCATCCGAGTTTTTGGAGAGCACATCGACTCTGAGATAACGATACGGATACGGGATCTGTTCGTTGTTGAGAGCGACTAATACCTCTGCAGCAACGTTGTCTTCAGAGGCCGAAATGCGGTCGCGGGCGGCAATGAAAAATTCAATGTAACGTCGCTGTACGTCACCGATCAAAGTGAACCGCCCCGGGAATCGTGGAGGCTGGTTGGTTTAAGTTGATGCCGGCATTGCAACTGGGTTGCAGAGTTGCCGGTAGTAGTTTGCCTCAGCTTCAGCGGGCGGGATATAGCCGAGCGGTTCCAT
>NZ_PNYA01000043.1 GCF_002879885.1 Trinickia dabaoshanensis | reverse complement strand
AGCAAATGACATCGAATCGGTCAGAATTAAAGAAATCCAGCATCAAAACGACATGACCCGAATCGGCACGGCAGCGCTGTGGAAAGCCACCGCTGCGCCACGACGGCGATACTTCAACAGCCTGCTAGCCAAGTCGCAAGGGTGCGCCGAGGCTGTCGATTTTCTCGACGATCAATGGGCGGATATGAAAGTCATACTGGGGAAACGGTGGAGGCGCGCCGGGTTCATTTGATCATCATTATGGGCGGTGACGCCGGACGATGCTGTCGCTCAGCAACTTTCGGTTTCCGGGGGCAGCGATTATGATCCCACTGCTGGTCGATACGTGCAACGCGACCCGGTCGGGTTACTTGGCGGCGTTAACGCCTACGCCTATGCGTGGCAAAATCCGATTGTGCTGTCCGACTCTTCCGGCCAGGCGGCGGGCGATCTGCGGTGCGAAGGCTTTAGCGGCGGTGGGTGTCAAAGCGGTGGCAGTTACGGCATGACCGCAATATATTGCGATAGTGGTCGTAATGTCTGCCTGGATTGTGCGGCCAAGTTGCTTTGAATTAAAATCGAATTAGCTGCAGATAAAGTGGCAATTTTAAAATCGTTTTTATTTTCGGGAGGCAAACAATGATTGCTCGCGAAGCAGTGCTTCGGAATCTGGTTGTTGGGGACGTCTTCCATGCTGAAAGTCCAAATGGGGCGAGTTTGATTTGTTTGGTAACTCAAGTTGATGAGATAAGTATATATGCAAGAACCGTAACTACTCAGGTGCAGTATCTATTTGATAGGCGAACTGGATTGAGCGGCTCGAACAATGATCAAGTGACATGTACGATTGACTCTATTGAGCCACTCCCTGTGGAGGTCTACAGCACGATTCTGGGGATCGATAGAAAATTTAGGCTGAGTTGCAGCCCGGAAAAATTCAAGCTGAACGAAGCGGAAAAAAGCGCCCTTGTCTTCGTGGATTCCTTTTACATGAAAAACCGCTTGTAGGCGTCACCGAACATCATTTGGCGCTTCGAACAGCGCACCTTGCTCGAGGTCGTCATTACCGACAAAGATGCTCTCAACCTCGGGCCGGCGCATCGTCAGTCGACGAAAGACCTCAGAACCGAGCCGATCGTCGGAGGCGCCCATGTTGAAATCCCCAATTCTGGTTTGTCATCCACGCCCGCACACCGCAACGTGGCGAAGACCCTTCCGTGCGCGCGCAACCAAATATTCATCATCGTATGGCTAGCCTCGAGCGGGTGCGCGGTCACGACATTCCGTATGTACAACCTCTGCGCGCTATCCAATTTCCGATGTCGCACGCTCGCGAAGCGAACGATATTGCTTGCTTCGCATTCCATGTTCGAGGGCAGCGTGTATCAAGCTGCGTTGCCGTGCGGTGACGAAAAACCTTTCGCTGGCATCACATTCAATACCCAGTAAGGCATCCACGAGCGCCCGATCACCGCTTTCTCCCTCGGGCGGACAGCGCTCTACATCCGCTGATTCGCTATCGATGAGCCGCTCCCTACCGTGCGGATCGTTGATCACGAGCGACAGCTTTTCCTCCCACAACAAAAATTGAGCAAGCTGAACGAACCGGTTCGTGCGAAGCTCATTCGCGGGAACACCCGATCGGCTACGCAGCCACGCAAAAAAATCGTCTGCCGGCAGCGGACGTGAAATCGCGTACCCCTGCGCTGCGTCCACGCCGAGAATGCGCAGGGCAGGCAACAGATCGGGGTCTTCGATACCCTCGGCGACAACCGACATGCCCAGCGAATGCCCGAGCCTGGTCAACTGATAGACGAAGCGCAGCGGATCGGACGCATCGCGATTGATCTCGCCGACGATCGAGCGATCGATCTTGACGAGATCGAACGGAAATTGATGAAGACGAGCTAGACTGCTATGCCCCGAACCGAGATCGTCTTCCGCCAGCAAAACGCCGATGGCCTTGAACTTGCCGAACTCGTCGCGGCTTTCGAGGCTCTGCGGCACGCGCTCCGTTTCTAGCACTTCGAGGATGAGCCGGCCCGAGGGGCAGCGAAATGTGCTCATCGCTTCTTGGGTTGCCTGAAGGTAGCGATTGTCGTGGAGCGCCATCGGCGGCAGGTTGATGGAGATGCCAAGGTCGAAGCCCGCCTCGAGCCAGACATTGCGTTGCTCCAGCGCCCGCACGAGCGCACGCACATAGAGCGCGAAGTAGTCTTCGATCGACAGCACGCTCAGGAAATCGCCGGGTGTGAGCATCTGGTCGCCATCGTAGAGGCGAGCCAAGACTTCGACTTTCTTAACCTCCCCGCTCGCCAAGTCGACGATGGGTTGATAGTGCATTTGCAACGCATCGGAACGTAGCAGCGTCACCCACCGCTGGCGCACGCCGAACGGAACGGTATGGCCCTCGCCTTCGATCGTTTGCAGCCGCGCTAGCGCGAACCCAAGCAACGTCTGAAGCAGATCCACGAATATGCGCTGGCTCCTTCCGCCGAATCCACCGGGCAGCGCGCTATACAACGATAGGATCGCGAGCGGCAAGTGGCCGGGGGCGCGAATAGGAATCGCGACGCTCGAGCGAAAGCCGGCGGTGCGCGCGATCTCGCGCCATGCCGCCACCGCAGGATCGGTTTGGAAGTTCAGCACGCGCTCCGGTTTGCCGCTGCGCCATGCGGTCCCGGCCGGACCTTGGCCCGTGCGCTTGTCGATGTGAATCGAAATGCAGCAGTCCGATTCTTCCATTGCCTCCAGATACCGTTGCATGCGCTCGTCGGACACTGCCTCGAAGCGCAAGATGCCGTGGTGATCGGGACGGCCGATGCCGCAGGCGGTGACTTCGTCCAATGAACCGAGAATGCGAACGATTTGCGCGATGAGATCCGTATAGCTGTTGGCCGACCATGCGAGCGCGGTGACATCGAGCACGGCTTGCTGTCGAGCCTCTTGCAGCGCTTCGTATGCCTCCAACTGCCAAGCCAAATCACGGTTGAGCCGCCGCGAGAGGATCGATAGCGATTCGCCGAAGGCCGCTATGTCGACGCAATCGGACAGCGCGCCGAGCAAGATGCCGCGGCTTCGCGCCAAATGCTGCCTATCCAAGCCGACGATCGCATGGATGCGTCCGATCTTGAGCGCCGAGGCACGGTGTGCTTCCTCGGTCAGCGCTGGGTCCGAGATTAGCTTTAGGTTGTCTCTTTGCGCCATGCGCAAATGCGAATGCTCGTCCCCTGATAGCGTGCCGAGCAATTGCTTCGGTACTTCAAGACTATTGAGCCGCAGGTAAAAGAGATCGATCGCCTCCGGGATTGCCCGTTGTAGTACGTCTTCAATGGCAAGCAGTAGCGTCCGAGCCCCGGGGCCATAGGGGTGCGAGTGTCCGATCGATGACGATTGCGCTTGCCGCTCGGGCGGCTCCAGCGATTCAAGGCCTTCGGGCTCTTGCCTTTCGTTCATCGCGTCTCCAACGCTGATTTGTTTTCCGGGGCCATCTGTTTTTAAACGAATAGAGACGGATCTTCGGTGGCGTTCCGAAAGATCGCGGTGCGTGTCCGCGGGATCTCGCATGTTGGGCAGTGTGACGAAGCGCATGTCGATTGGCCTTGACCTGGGTCAAGGACACGACGGCCGCTTTTCCTGATGAAACCGTCATGGTGAGCGCAGCATGGGGCGTGGTAGATTGGTTCGACCGCGCACATCGAAGGCGCGGTCGAACCCCGGCGCTCATGGATGTGGCGTTATGTCGGCTCCTACAGCCAAGTGCTCGCGCATTGGGCCGATTTTTCCACGCGGCTCGATTCGTTGGCTATTCGATCCGAAGGACCGTTCTACGGCGTGATCTTCGACGACCCGGACAACACGCCTGCCCATCAGATCCGATGCGTTTGCGCGATAGAGGCGCCGCTGCCTTCGGATGCGTTACCCGAGGGATGGATAGAGTTGGCGGCGCAGCCTTCGCGTTTCGTCGTGTTCTCGTTGCGGTGCGCGTACATGGAGGGGCACGCTCGCTTGCGCCCGCGTGTGCTTTCGTGGTTCCAGCAATCCAAGGAAGCGTTCGGGACGGCGGGCGCGTTCGAAATCTATCCGATGCTGCCGAGCGGGGGAGGCGAGCAGGCTCGCGATATGGAGTTGCACGTGTCGTTGGCCAATTGACCGGCGTGCTTGCTCTGCTCGCTCCGACATGCTCGCGCTCGGGCGCTTCTGCGAATCATAAATCCTAAGCGGCACGCAACCCGGCAGCCTTCACGCGCTCTCCCGCACCACGAGTTCAAACCCGAGGTCGATCATCGGGGCGCCGACGGCCTCTCCCCGCATGATCGACAGCAAGAGTTCGGCGGCCGTGCGGCCCATTTCCGCCCGCGGCGTGCGTACCGTCGTGAGCCTCGGCACGCAATCCGCGGAGCCAGCCAAATCGTTGAAGCCGACGATCGCCACGTCTTCCGGCACGCGGATATTCATTCGGCGCGCTTCGAACAGCGCGCCTTGCGCAAGGTCGTCGTTGCCGAGAAAGATGCCGTCCACCTCGGGCCGGCGCGTCAGGAGTTGGCGAAAGAGTTCGCAACCGAGTCCGATCGACGATGGCGCGGGCGTCAGAATTTCTAGTTCGGGTTCATGCATGCCCGCACGTTGCAACGCGCGGCGAAAACCTTCGCCTCGTTGCAGCATCCGCGGGTCCAACTGCGCGGCGATGAATGCGTTGCGGCGGCAACCGCGCGCGAGCAGATGCCGCGCGACCGCTTCGCCCGCGTCCTGCTGAGAAAACCCGACGCAATAGACGTTTTCCGCGCGGGTCAGCTCCATCATATAGACGCACGGCACGCCGCTCGCGTCGATAAGACGGCGCGCGGCTTCGCTGCGGTCGAAGCCCGTCACGATCATCCCCATCGGAGGCGAAGCGAGGTAATGACGCACGAGGGCCTCTTCCTCGTCGCGCAAGTAGTGCGAGTTGCCGATCAGGATTTCGATTCCATGCGGCCGCAGCACGGTATGAATCGCCTCGACGACATCCGTAAACACGTTGTTCGTTAGCGACGGGACGAGTACGGCCACGGTATCGCTCTGCGCGCGCGCAAGCGCGCGGGCGGCCGCATTGGCGACATAGTTCAGTTCCCGCGCGGCCTCTTGCACCCGGTCGACGTACTCCGCGCCGACCGAGCTCAGGCCGCGCAGGGCACGCGAGGCGGTAATCGTGCTCACGCCGGCGCGGCGAGCCACTTCCTCGAGAGTCGGGCGGCCGGTGCCGCGGGTTTTCCTGGGTGTCGGGGGCGTCATGATTCAACTAGGATAGCGCTGTCTCAACCGTCGTACAAACGTTCGATATTGTATGCGAACGGGGACGGATCAGAGCGAGAGGCGGTTCGATACCGCCTTTCTTTCGATAGGAAGAGATAGCGCTATCTCAATGCAAGGAACTCGAATCGATGGACCAGACTGTATCGGCTATCGTCGTCATGGGCGTCGCGGGCTGCGGCAAATCTAGCGTCGCGCATGCCGTGGCGACTCGTCTCGGCGGGCGCTTCATCGAAGGCGACGCGTTTCATCCGGCCGCCAACGTCGAAAAGATGCGACGCGGCATAGGGCTCGCGGACGCCGACCGCTGGGGTTGGCTCGACCGCCTCGCGGCCGAGCTGAAGCAGGCGTGCGAACGCGGCGAGCGCGTGGTGCTCGCGTGCTCCGCGCTCAAGCGCCGCTATCGCGAACGGTTGCGGCTCGGCAGCCCGGCTGCCGGTTTCGTCTTTCTCGATCTGCCGCCGGAAGAAGCGGCGAAACGGGTAGGGACGCGCACTGGCCATTTCATGCCGGATTCGCTGGTTGCCAGCCAGTTCGCCGATTTGGAAGCGCCCGTAAATGAAAGCCTGACGCTGACCGTCGATGCGACGCGTCCGCTCGATGCGATCGTCGATGAGGCGCTCGACTGGCACCGGCATGCCGCATTGGCGCAAGGATACGGTTCGATTTCGAAAGATAGCGCTGTCTGCATCGGTTCGGGGCGGTCGAACACGGGCAATCGGTTGGCCGTAGCCGCTGCGCCGCCGGTCCGGCGATAGATCAAACGCGGGCACGCCAAAGGGGCGTTCGCCCGACCTTCAAAGATTCATGAAGCCAATCCGACAATATTCGAGGAGACGATGATGGCATCGACGGCAACGCAAAAAGTCGCGAAACGGCGGTGGGTGATGGGGGTGTTGTTGGGCGTGGGCGTGCTCATCAATTATTTCGACCGCATCAACTTGTCCGTGGCGGCACCGCAATTGAAGGCGGCGTTCAATCTTTCTCCGGCCGAAATGGGCCTGCTCTTCAGCGCGTTCTTTTGGCCATATGCGCTATTGCAGGTCCCGGCGGGCATCGTTCTCGACCGCTTCGGCGTGACGCGCCTCGGGCGATGGGGGGCATTTCTTTGGGCGGCCGCATCGGCGGTGACGGCCTTTGCCAGCGGCTTCGGCGGCATCTTCGCCGCGCGTGCGATGCTCGGCATCGCCGAAGCGCCGGGCTTTCCGGTGAGCGCGAAGGCAACGGGCTACTGGTTCCCGCGCAATGAACGCGCGATGGCCACCGCGATTTTCGACGCGGCGGCGAAGTTCTCCAACGTGATCGGCGTGCCGCTCGTGGCGGTGGTGGTGGTCGGCTTGGGCTGGCGCTGGGGCTTCGGCGTGACCGCTTTGCTCAGCTTCGCGTACTTCGTCGCGTTCCTCGTGATCTACCGCGATCCGAGCCGGGATCCGAAACTCTCCGCAGCCGAACGCCGCTATATCGTGGAAGGCGGCGCGACGCCCGAGGGTGCGCCGACGGGAAGCGCGGTGTCGATGCTCGGCTACCTGCTGAAGAAGTCGAAGGTCTGGGGGCTCACGATCGGCTTCGCTGCGTACGGCTACTCGTTCTATTTGTTCCTCACGTGGCTGCCGGGCTACCTCGTGCAGACGATGCATATGAGCATCCTCAAGTCCGCGGGTTTCGCCGCGATTCCTTGGGCGGTAGCGACGCTCGCCGATTTGATCGTGGGCGGTTGGCTCATCGATCATCTGATCGCACGCGGCCGCGACGAGACGCGTGTGCGCAAGGCTGTCCTCGTCTGCGGGATGGTGCTGGGTCTAGCGGTGTTCGGCGCAACGCTGACGACCAATCCGATGTGGGCGATCGTCTGGATTTCGATTGCGCTCGGCGGGCTTGCCTCGGCGGCACCCGTGGGCTGGTCGCTGCCCTCGCTGATCGCGCCGAAAGGCGGAGTGGGGACCATCGGCGGCATCATGAACTTCGCGAACAACCTGATGGGCGTCGCGGCGCCGGTCGTGACGGGCTTCATCGTCGGCGCCACGAACTCGTTCACCAACGCGTTCCTCATCGCAGGCGTGATCCTGTTGGTCGGTATCGTCTCGTTCGTGTTCGTCATGGGGCGAATCGAACCGATCGCCGAACCCGGCGAAGCGACGAGCCGTCGCAGCGCCTCCTTGGCCTAATCCTCTCGCCGGGCGAGTCTCGTACCCGCCCGGCTCTGCCTTCCTCCTTACCGCGCGTCCTTCGACGAAACGAACATCACGTCGACGACGGCAACGAATTAATTAGTAGTCCTAATAAGAGACGGAGAAACGATGAAAAAGACAACGATGGCCGTTGCGGCCTGCGCCGGATTGATGTCGCAATTGGCCTGCGCGCAGGGGAGCGTAACCCTCTACGGAGTGGTCGATAACGGGATCGCTTATCAGAACAACGGCACGACGCTTGGCTCGTCGGCCGCCGGCCACTCGCTCGTCAAGATGTCTACCGGTGTTTGGTTGGGCGACCGCTTCGGGCTCAAGGGTTCGGAGGATATCGGCGGCGGCTCGAAGGCGATCTTTACGCTCGAATCGGGCTTCTCGGCGGCGAACGGCGCGTCGCAATACACGAACGGCCTGTTCACACGCCAAGCCTGGGTGGGGATGACGAATCCGGCGTACGGCACGCTGACCGCAGGGCGGCAGTACACGGCGTACTACACGCTGCTCGCACCGTATAGCCCCACGAACTGGCTGACGGGGTACTTCGGCGCGCATCCGGGCGATCTCGATTCGCTCGATACGCTGTACCGCGCGAACAATTCCCTCGTCTATATGTCGCCGTCGCTGCACGGGCTCACGTTCGGCGGCTCCTACTCGTTCGGCGGCGAACCCGGCAGCGTCAATGCGGGCTCGACGTGGAGCGCGGGCGTGCAGTTCATGCAAGGGCCGTTCGGGATCGCGGCGGCGTTCCAGCGCATCAACAACTCCACGTCCGGCGGCGGCGCTTGGGGGGCGAACTCGACGACGTCGAACGGTGGCGCGCAAACGGCGGTGTCGGCCATCAACAACGGGTATGTCACGGCACAAGCCCAGCAGCGTGTGGCTGTTACGGCAGGTTATAAATTCTCGGCGGCTTGGGATGTAAGCGCATCGTATTCGAACGTCCAATACGTTCCGGGCGTGAACTCCACGTTCCGTAATACGGCGATCTTCAATACGGTGGGCGCGGCCCTTCACTTCAAGCCGGCAGCGGCCTGGGACTTCGGTGCGGGCTACGCCTATACGCGCGCGACAAAGTCCAACGGCGTGGCGAAGGGCGCCCAGTACCAGCAGTTCACGTTGACGCAGTATTACGCGCTGTCCAAGCGCACCGGCTTATATGCGGCGCAGGCTTATCAGCATGCGAGCGGACAGACGATGAACAACGGGGCGATCGTCGATGCCACGGCCTCGATCGGCGACGGCTTCAGCGGCAACCCGTCTTCCACGCGTAGTCAGATCGGCGTCGGCGTCGGGTTGGTCCATCGCTTCTGATTTCGTTCGGTTGAATGTTTCGCGCGCCGCGTCATGCGCGTCGCGCGAACACAGAGCTATTTCACCGGTCGCCGGAGATTTGATTGCCGTCGATGCGCACACGTTGTCCCGGACGCAGATCGCCCGGCGTTTGCATATCGAACGAGCGCATCGTGCCGTCGTTCAACTGGATGTCGACACGGTAGCCCGAAGGTTGCCCCATGTTTTGGCCGATCTGATTGCCGGCCACCGCACCGCCGAGGGCGCCGATGACGGTGGCGGCATCGCGCCCGTGTCCGCGGCCGATCTGGTTGCCCAGCACACCACCCACCAATGCGCCGACGAGCGAACCGGCCACGCCGGAAGGACTCGTTGCGCCGCCGATCGGACGAATCGCAGCCACGGTGCCGTACTGCGTACCGTAATTGCCTGGCTGCACGTACGCGGGCTGAGGCGGCGGCGTATAGGCGGGCTGCGCATAGCTGGGTTCGGCGTAGCTCGGTTGGGCGTAGGCGGGCTGTGCGTACTGCGGCTGTCCGAATTGCGGCTGCGAGCCGTACATTCCGTAGGGTCCCGGCGCCACGCATCCCGTGAGCGAGAGTGCGGAGGTCGCCAAGAGCGTTACGAGCAAAGCGGACTGGGTCAGCGTGGGCCGTTTCATTGCATTTCTCGGTATCGATTGAGCGCTTGCAAGGCGCAAACGAATCAGTTGCGGACCGGAGTATAGGGAAAGCCGAATCGACTGTACGCGGGCGCGGGGTAACAGTGTGTAAAGTCTGTTGCGACGGAGTACTCCGTCGGCGGCGAGGCTCATATTTTGAGGTGAGCGGCCGGTGGCGGCCGCTCGAATCACGGACGTCGCGGCAGTCGCACTAGTACGTTCCCCACCGGCGCAGCGACATCGCCTTCTTCACCCGTTCGAGGGCGAGGCCGGTCGCCGCATCGCGCGGCAACTTGCCATGCTGCGCCGCGGCGTCGAGCACGGCGCGGGTGTTCTCACGTACTTTTTCCGCGATCGTATCCAGGGCCGCGCTTTGCCGGCCGCCATCGTATTCGACCGCCGCGCAGATCACGCCGCCCGCATTCGCGATGAAGTCGGGCACGCACAGCACGCCTTTCGTATGGAGGTATTGCTCGGCCCCGTGCGTGAACGGAATGTTCGCCCCTTGAACGACCAAGCGGGTTTTCAGTCGCGCGACGTTGCCTTCATGAACGACATCGGGCCGGGCAGCGGGAATCCAAATCTCGCACTCGATATCGACGACGGCATCGCGCTCGCGTTTCTCGCCGCGCGGATACTCGAGCACCGATTTGCCTTCGGCTTTGACCCGATCGAGTAGTGCGAGGTCCAAGCCCGCGCGATCCACGATCGTACCGGCCGAGTCGGCGGCCGCGATGACGACCGCGCCTTTGCGCGCGAGAAATCGCGCCGCGTGGCGCCCAACCGCGCCATAGCCTTGAATGACGACGCGTGCGCCGGCGAGATCGAACTTGCAATAAGACGCGGCGATTTCGGCGGCGTGCACGACACCCCAGCCGGTGGCGCCGATCTCGTCGAGCGGAATACCGCCTAACTCGCGCGGCAGACCGACGGCGCGTCCGATTTCGTCCTTGACCCACGCCATGCACGTTTCATCCGTGCCCATGTCCGGACCGAAAATGTAGTCGCGGATATCGGCGAGCGCGCAGGCGAGTCCTCGGATCAATCGCTCCTTGCGATCGGTCGGCATCTTCGGGTCGCCGTAGAGCACGACTTTTCCGCCGCCGTGCGCGAGACCCGCCGCCGCGTTTTTGAACGTCATCGCCCGCGCGAGACGAAAGCATTCCTCGGTGCTGACGTCGGGGGCCATGCGCACGCCGCCGATCGAAGGACCGGCGGCGACGTTGTCGACGACGAGCACTGCCCGCAACCCGATTGCCGGATTGTGGACGTGGACGACTTTGGTGGGTCCCAATTCGTCGGCGAAACTGAAGACATCGTTGATCGGCGCCATGCCAAGTCACCTCGCGCGTCGTGTCGCCATCGCGGCCGGCCGCCGAGCGACACACACTTGAAGCTTGGACGTTGCCCATCGTTTGGGATTGATCCGTATCAAACGCGCGGCGCGACACTCGGCCCGCGCCGCTGCTTTCCCGTTATCCCATTCGATGCAATTCGCGCCTGAGGATCTTGCCGACCGTCGATTTGGGCAGCGCGTCGACGAAGCGCACCGCCTTCGGAATCTTATAGGGGGCCAACGCGGACCGGCAGTGGGCGATAAGTTCGGTTTCGCTCACGTCCATTGCCGCGCGGCGCACGACGAAGAGTTCGACGGCTTCGCCCGTTTTGGGATCGGGTACGCCGATGCATGCGCATTCGGCGACACCCGCGAACGCGGCGGCGACCGCTTCGATTTCGTTCGGGTAGACGTTAAAGCCCGACACGATGATCATGTCTTTCTTGCGATCGACGATCTTCAAGAAGCCGTGCTCGTTGAATACGCCGATATCGCCGGTTCGGAAATAACCGTCGGACGTGAATGCCTTCGCGTTGGCTTCGGGCGCGTTCCAATAGCCGGCTGTCACCTGTGGCCCTTTCACGCAGACCTCGCCGCATTCGCCTATGCCGGCTTCGTGGTCGGCGTCGTCGAGCAGCTTGACGTCGGTGGAGGGCACGGGCAGCCCCGTCGTACCGGTGAACTCGGCAGTGAACTGCGGATTGAACGAAATCACAGGCGAGGTTTCCGATAAACCGTATCCCTCGCGGATGAATTGCCCGGTGGCGGCTTCCCAGCGCTCGGATACGACGCGCATGACGGCCGCGCCGCCGCCCGCCGATAGCTTCAGCCGTGACCAGTCCGTCGTGACCATGCGCGGATGCGAGGCGAGCGTGGCGTACAACGTATTGACGCCCGTTAGCACCGTGGGCCGCGCGGCTCCGAGTACCTCGAATAGCGCATCGACGTTACGCGGGTTGGCCACGAGCCAATTTTCCGCGCCGATGGAGAAGTACGTGAGGAAATTCACCGCCAGCGCGAAGATGTGATAAAGCGGGATCGCGGTAACCACCACCTCGGCGCCGGGCTCGAGCGCGCCCGTCATGAACGCCTTGAACTGCTCGATATTGGCGATCAAATTGCGATGCGATAGCGCCGCGCCTTTGGAGACACCGGTCGTACCGCCCGTATATTGGAGCAGCAATAGATCGTTGCCGGTCGCGTCCGCGGGATCGCACCGAAGCGCTTCGCCTCGCGCGATGGCCGCCGAAAGGCTTACCGCGTCGCGCAGCGCCGCGCGGTCGATATCGGTTAGCGCTGGGCCGATTCCGCCGCAGTCGTTTTGGTCGACCGTGACGACCGTCTCGACCCCCGTGTTGCCGATGACGGCGGCGAGCGTGGCGGCCGCCGACGCATTGCATACGACGATCGACTCCACCCCGGCATCATTGAGTTGATGTTCGAGTTCCCGCGTCGTATAGAGCGGGTTGACGTTGACCAGTACTGCGCCGATCTTCCAAACCGCGATCGCGACGATCGGGAAGGCGAGTAAGTTCGGCAACATGACGGCCACGCGATCGCCCGCTTTCACGCCGGCGATATTTTGTAGAAACGCGGCGAACGCGCATGACATCCGATCGACGTCGGCATAGGTCAAGGTCGTGCCGAACGCATGAAACGCGGGCTTGGCGGCGAATTGCCGCATTGCCTGTTCCAAGATCGCATTCAAGGACGGATGGCGATCCGCATCGATCTCGAGCGGAATCGATCCGTACGATCGGGTCCAATGTCTCCTGCTCAATGTCTCTCCTTATGGGTTGGGTGGGGTTCCGCGTGGCGACTATCGCTCGCCAGCCGCCCGGTGCAAATGATCGTCGCGGCCAAAACGATGATCGGAACGGACAGGTGGGGGCAGACGTGAGCCGCGCGCGGCGTGGGAAGGTCGGACGATTTGGGGCGTGGCGTGGAGCCATGACGCATTCGCAGGCGGCTGTCGGGAGTGCACCCTATGGCCGGCCGCCGTCCGAACGCGCAAAATTCGGCCCGTGACAACACGCATCTTTTCGGACATGGACCGTGCCGGCACTACTGCCGTTTCCGCGCAAGCGGCGCTTGAGGAGCCGCGCCGCGAGCGGCTGCCTCGGCACGCCCTCGGCGTTCAATTGCGCGAGCATTGCTTTTCGCCGTCCAAGCTCGCCGCCCTCGTCGCGGTGGGCCGAGAACTCGGGTTGGATCCGCATGCGGTGCTCGACGGGACGGGACTCACGCCCGAATCGATTGCCGATCCTTTCACGTTGACTTCGTCGATGCAGTTTCTCGAGGCCGCGCGCAATGCCGTGCGGCTCTATCGGGAGCCCGACCTAGGCGTGCGCGTCGGCCGCCGCATGCACGTATCCGATTACGGTATGTACGGTTATGCCTTGCTGTGTTCGGAGACGCTGCGGCGCGCGTTCGATACCGCCGTCAAATATCATCAGTTGGCCAACCCGATGCTCGATATACGTTGGCTCGAGCGAGACGACGCTTTGGTGTGGGTATTTCCCGAGCGCGAGGAAATCCCGTTGCCGGACCTGGATGTGCCGCTCTACGACTTCCTGATCGATTTGCAGTTCACGGTGCACGTGACGTTGACCAAGGACATCATGGGCAGTTGGTGCGTGCCGGCGAGGGCCGGTTTCATGCGCGCACAGCCGCCGCATGCGCCCGCGCTCGCCGAAGCCTTGGAGTGCCCGCTTGCGTTCGATCAGCCGCAAAACGTGCTGAGCTATCCCGCGTCGTGGCTATCGCGCTCGCCACGGCTCGCCAATTCCATTACGGCGGCGCAGGTGTCCAAGCACTGCGCGCATCAGCTCGAACAACTGCGCTGGCAGGCCGGTATCACGCGACGGGTCTATCAAGAGTTGACGCGTACGCCGGGGCAGTTTCCCGACATCGAACAGATCGCGGAATGCCTGTGCATGACCTCGCGCACGCTTCGACGCAAGCTCGAAGCCGAAGGCACGTCGTACAGCGAGCTATTCACGAGCGTGCGCAAGGCGCTGGCGATCGACTATCTGACGACGACTTCGCTCGGCATCGACGATATCGCGCAGACGTTGGGGTTCAGCGACTCGGTTGGATTTCGGCACGCGTTCAAACGATGGACAGGAAAGACGCCGAGCGAGGTACGGCGTACTCGATCGCTGGGGTTAGACGACGCGATCGGCGCCGTTTGACGCTCTCATCGAGGCGATGCATGGCCCATCATCGGCACGATGGAGGCGATCAACAGTGCCGCCATCGTCCAGTTGAAGATGCGCAGCATCGTCGGCCCGGAGAGAAATCGCCTCACGCCGAGGCCGAATGCGGCCCACACCGTGATGCTCGGCAGATTGACGATGGCGAACGCCACCGCCAGGAGAAAGGCATTCGTCAAAAGGTCGTCGTTCAGCCGGAATGCGGTCGCGCCGGTTACCGCCATCATCCAAGCCTTTGGATTGACCCATTGGAACGCGGCGGCTTGCAAGAACGTGAAAGGACGCTCATTGGCGGCGCCGGCCGACAAGCCGCCGGAGCGCGCGATCTTCCAAGCGAGATACAGCAAGTAGGCCGCGCTGACGGCCTCCATCACCGTGTACAAGCTCGGAAACCGGGCGAAGACTTGCCCGAGGCCCAGTGCGATCGCGATCAGCATGATGATGCAGCCGCAAGTAATGCCGAGCATGTGCGGGACCGTGCGGCGAAGACCGAAGTTCACGCCCGAGGCGAGCAACATCGTATTGTTCGGGCCGGGCGTGATCGACATCACCAACGCGAACGTCATCGCGGCGGAAAGGGCGGCATAAGGCAACGTGGGCAGCATCGCTTCGTAGGTCCGGCAGTAGAGAGAGTCGAGACAGTCTACGTGCGGCACGTGGAACAGTACCGGTACAGATGATGGGTTAATTAGCAGTACGGAGCAGGTGGACAGTCGTCGCGCTCGATAAGGTAGCGCTCGCCCACCATCTCCGGCGCAAGCCTTTGGCGCGAAATCCAATGATCGAGCCGCGTGATTTCGCCGTTGCCCGGGGCGAGTGCGCGCAGCGCGGCAAGTGCCGCGCCAGGCAACTTATCGCGCGTCGATTTGCGCAGGACGAGGGTGGCGGCGTCGGTGCCGCGTAGCAGACCCAACGGCTCGCGCAATGCTCGAATCGTGTGCTGCCAATGCAGGTATTGAGGCTGCCATAAAGGCACCACGCACCAGCGCCGGTCCCGCACCGCGTTCTCGAACGCCGCGACGCATTGTTCGAGCGTCCCGTTCGCGAATCGATAGCCGTGACGCTCGAGAGCGTATGCGTCGAAAATTTCTCGCGAGAAGCGAGAGATACCCGCGCCGGGGCCGATGCCTTGAATCAGCGGGGTCATGCGGGCGGCAACGTCGGGTCGCTGGAGATCCGCGACGCTCGATACGGCAGCGGCCGGCACGTAATCGGGAACGCCCCACAGCGCGTACGGTGTATAGAGCACGCAAAGCGAATCGAATTCGTCGGCGATCGCGTCGAAATACACGCCGTGGCTGCCCGGCAACCAGGCCGAGCAGAGCATGTCGGCCTCGCCGCTTTTTAGGAGATCGAACGCCGCTTCATGCGGACGGCGGATTTCTTCCACCTCGATTCCATGACGCGCGAGTACGGCGCGCACGATGCCGGCGGCGGCGTGATGGAACGAAAGGTCGATCGTGGCGAGTTTAACGACGGGAAGCGTATCGGGCATGGCGCGGGCATCGGCAAAATGACTAGGGAGGAAATCCATGCCGATGGTGCCGGGAGGAGCCCGAGCCGAACAGCCGCCCACCGAAGCTTCAGTTTCAACGGCCCGAAGAAAATAGCCGCGCCCGCAAGCGGCTAGTTCAATCGGTCAAGCCAAGCGCTCAATGCGAGTGACGGTGATGGATGTCGGGGAAGTGGGCATGCGTGTGCGTGATGGCCGAATGCCGATGCGGATGCGTATGGGGCTCAGCGCCGTCCCACTCGAAATCGTGCTCGTGTCGATGATGTTCGTCGTGCCGATGACGATGCGTGTGCGTAAGCGGCTCGTGCGTATGGGCATGCTCATGGCGTTCCCGCAGATGCAACCACACGCCGATCGCCATCAGCACCGCAGCGCCCCAGAACGCGAGCGGCGGCATCGCCGGCCATAGTGCGAGCGAAATGGCCACCCCGAACAACGGGGCGACGGAAAAATACGCCCCCGTCCGCGCCGTGCCGAGGTTGCGTAGTGCGATAACGAACAGCACGAGGCTGACGCCGTATCCGGCGAATCCCGTTGCCATCGCCGCGGCCGCTTGCCCGGATCCGGGCATTGCGGCCCCGGTCCCATGCGCGATCGCGAGATTGACCGGCCCGGCGACGAGCCCCTTCAGGCACGCGATCACCATGGCGTCGTTGGTCGATACCTTGCGCGTCAGGTTGTTGTCGATGGCCCAACATAGGCACGCGCCCGCAACCAAGAGGGCGCCGACGGGAATGCCGGCGGCGCCGCCGGTCCACGACAGCAAGACGCCGCCCGCCACGATCGCGACCATGCCGAGAAAAACTTGAAGGTCCACGTTCTCGCGAAACACCACCCAAGCGATGACCGCGGTGAACACGCCTTCGAGATTGAGCAACAGCGAGCCGGTGGCGGCCGGCGTGCTCGTGAGCCCCAGCATCAACAGCGCGGGGCCGGCCACGCCCCCGGCCGCGATCGCGCCGGCAAGCCATGTGATCTCGGTGCGGTGGATCCGTGCGTCCGAGTGCTGTGTTTGCTTCGGCCGCACGAGTCGGCGCACGAGCATCGTCAGACCGAGGCCGACGCCGCTGCCCAGATAAAAAAGCCCCGCCAGCATGAATGGCGATAGCGTGCCCAACAAGAGCTTCGCCAAGGGGGTAGTCGCGCCGAACAGGGCGGCGGCGAGCAATGCGGTGAAGGCCGCGTTGAATTTGGTTTGCATGCGAATTCCGTCGATCTCTCACATTCCCGTATCTTGCGGGGCGAGCCGGGTTCGGGGCAGCCCCGAGCCAAGTTCCAAGGCGAGCGCGGTATGCGCCTCGGCCAGCGCGCGCTCGAGATTGTAAGCGTCTAGGCGCCGGTTCAGCGCGGTCATGTCATAGTCGGTCAGCGCGCGTCGATCGAGTATTCCTTGTCGAAAGGCCTGCCTCGCGCGATCCGCTTGCGTTTGCGTGGATGCCGCGTCGTCGCGCGCGGCGTCGAGTGCCTGGGCGATCTGCCGGCTGCGGACATCGAGCGCGCGAATCGTCGTATCGACTTCGTCGAGCCGGCTTTGATATTGCTCGTAAAGCAAGCGCCGCGTTGCCCGGGTTTGAGCGATCCGGCCTTGATTGCGATCGAATATCGGCAAGTCGAACGTGACCGTGGGGCCGCCCGATCGCACGTTGGAGGTGTCGGAGTTCCACGAGCCGCCGAGCGCGAGCGCGGGGAATTGCCCCAGAATCGCGGCCCGTACGTTTTCATCCGCGCTACGGTAGCCGAGCCTGAGCGCGATCAAGTCGGGGCGCCGCTCGGTTGCCTCGGCGATGCCTGCGTCGATGTCCGTCGGGATCGCAGGGGCTCGTGGTCGCGCCAGCGCGAAGCGTGCGTCGGGCGTCATGCCCAGCAGTGCGTCGAGATCGGCCCAGTTTTTCGACGTCGTTAGCCGCAACGACGCGATCGATCGTTCGAGCGTCGCTTGCGACGACAACAGCGGGGCAAGATCCGACTGGCTCATACGGCCCGCGCCGACTTGCTCGCGCACGCGCGAAGCCGTCCGCGCGAGGGTGTGCGCCGCCGTCTCGCTGCTTTGTATCGAGCGCTCGTCCCAGTACAGATCGATGGCTAGAAGCCGCGCCTTCTGCGCGACTTGCCATTCCTTCCAAAGCAGTTGCGCATCGATTTCCAATACATGCGCGCGGGCCGCGGCCACACGCCGGCGATACGTCAGGATCGATTTGACGTCCTGCGTCAGCGATGCGCTAAGCGCGCCTGTCGTCCCTTCGCCGCCGAGCAACGCGGCGTACCCGAGGCCGACGGATGGATTCGGCAACGCCTTGCTCTGCGTGAGGTCGGCTTGCGCGAGCTCGAACTCCCCGCGTTCGGCACGCAACTCGGGATCGTTCAATATCGCGAGCAAGCCGATATCGTCGACGCCCAAGGGTTGGCTCGTGTCGATGACATGCGGCGCGCCGCCCAGCGCAAGCGTATGCCTGATATCGTCGAGCCGGCCGGCGAGCTGGGCGTGATCGGGCAGCGGGAGCGGACGATACGATGCGCATCCGCCCGCCGCGAGAACGGCGGCGAGTACGCCGAGGCCGAGTGCCAGGTTGCCCCTACGCTTGCTCGGTGGCGCCGATGTGCGTGTCGTTTTCATGGCGCGGCTTGCTCTGAGGCAAGGCGCGCAAGCTGCTTGCGGCGCCAGTACAAATAGAGCGCGGGAATGAGGTTGGTGCTGCGCACCGCGCTCCAGAGCAGGCCGCCCAGGATCACGACCGCGAGCCCTTGCTCCGGCGCCGCGCCTTGTCCGAGACCGAGTGCCGTCGGCAGCATGCCGAGCATCGCCGTGACGGCGGTCAGCACGATGGGACGAAAGCGCACGCTGATCGCTTCACGCACGGCGTGTTCCACCGGCATCCCCGCGGTTTCGTTGTGGCGCACGCGGTCGAGCAGCACGATGCTGTGGCGAAGGCCGACGCCGATCAAGGTCAGAAAGCCGATCATGCCCGTCGCGTTCAGCCCCACGCCGCTGATGACCAGCGCGATCGTGCCGCCTGTCAGCGCCAGCGGTATTTCGAGAAGCAGGATGGCAGGAATCAGCAAACCGTCGAATTGGAGCAGCAAAATGCCGATCATGATGGCGAATGCGGTCAGCGCGGCGAGCGCGAGGCCCAGCGCCGCGCGTTCGATTTGCGCCGCTAACCCGCCGAATTCAATGCGGTAACCCGGGGGAAGACGCAACCCCTCGAGCGCGCGTCGCGCGGCCGCGTCGGTACTGCCGAGCGCACCGTTCGGCGTGGCGAGGATATCGAGTGCCCGTGCCCCCGCCACATGCTGCATTTGATTAGGGGTACTGACGAGCGAAAGGCGCGCGAGTTGCGATAGCGGTGTCCATCCGCCGGGCGTTCGGATCGGCAGTGCGCCGAGTTCGTCCACGCCGCGTTGCGAGGCGTCGGCCAGGCGCAGGTATAGATCGAGCGGCACGTTACCTTCCGGCACGCGCGTCACCACTTCTCCATTCACGAGCGGATTGAGCTGGGCATAGAGCGTCGCCGGCGTCATCGCGTTCGCGCCTAGCGCTTGCGCATCGGGCTCGATTTGAAGCTGCGTGACCGGATAGCCGTCGTTGTCGAAAACGTCGGTCAACGCGGAAATGCGCTGCAATCTCGCCGTGATTTCTTGCGCCAATTCGCGCAACCGCGCGACGCTGCTGCCGAAGACATGAATCACGAAAGGCTGCGGCAAACCGGAGAGGCTTTCGCCCACACGCTCGATCGTGGGCGTATCGATTGCGAACTGCACGCCGGATAGCTTCGATACCCGCTGTATGCGCTCGCCGATGGCGTCGAGCGCGTTCACGCTCACGCCGGGTTTCAAAACGACTTGGATTTCGCCGGCATAGGCCGGTTCGGTATACGACGTCGATGCCGAGGAGCCGATGCGTGCGGATACATGCGCAACGGTCGGCTCGCGCAACAGACGCCCGGTGATCGTGTCGACGGCCTCCCGCGCATCGAGCAGCGAACTGCCGGGCGGCAGCGTAAACGATTCGAGCAGAACCCCTTCGTTGGGCAGCGGCAGAAAATTGATCGGTACGAGTACGAGCCCCGCGAGACTCAGCAGCAGCACCGCGAACGTGATCGCCAGGCTTGCTCGCGGCGCACGCGACACCCAGGCGAAAAGCCGTTCGTTGCCCGCTTGCAGGTGTTGCAGCAAACGCTGCCCGCTGCGCGTGCCCGCGGCGGCTCTCGCGTTCAGAAAGCCGAGACCGAGCGGCGTCAGCGTTAGGGAGACGAGCAACGAGGCGAGCAGCGCCAGAATCATGGCGAGCGAGAACGGAATGAAGAACAGCCCGACCAACCCGCCGACGAAAAGCAAGGGCACGTAGATCGCGACGTTCGTGAGCGTGCCCGTGATGTCGGGAACCGCGATCGCCTTCACGCCGTTCCAGATGCCGGCCCAATGCGCGTCGCCGCACTCCCATCGGTGATAGATGCTTTCGAGGACGATGATCGCGTCGTCGGCGAGTAGCCCGACCGCCACGGTCAGCGCCCCGAGCGTCATCAGATTCAGGTCTTCTCCGAAGGCGTGGAGCAGAGCGATAGCGAGCGCGAGCGACAAGGGGATGCTCAATGCCAGCGTGACGATCGCCCGTCCGGCGCCGAGCACCCATAGCAGCACGAGGACGGCGAGCACCGCGCCGATCAAGAGATTGCGCCCGAGATCGGCGCCGACGAGTTGAACGACATGTCCTTGGCTATAGGTCCTTATCCAACTCACGCCTGTCGGCAATTGCGACAGGCTGGCATCGAGCGTCGCTTGCACGGCTCGCGTCACGGCGAGCGTGGAGGCACCCGATTGCTTGATGATCGTCAGCGCGACGCTCGGATGGGCATCGAGGGCGACGGCGTTATGCGTCGGCTCGGCCGATCGCACGATTTTCGCGAGCGCGCCGAGCGGAACGGGGCCGCTCGGGGCCGGCACCGGAATGCGTTCGAGCTCGGCGATATGCACGGGCAGGCTACGCGCTTCGATGAGCACGTCGCTGTGCCCCATCGTCACGAACCCCGCGGGCTCGAGAAGGACCTGCTCCCGCACGGCTTGCGCCAGCGCGGTGACGGGCACGCCATAGCGCTGCATGGCGCCGAGATTCGGCTGAATCCAGAGCGCTTCGTCGCCGGCGCCGTAGACATGGACGAATTGAACCCCGGGGATGGCCCGCAGGGCCGGCACGACATCGGCCATCAACGCCCGCTGAACTTGTGCGGGTGCAACGCCGGCGGGAATGCGCGCGGAGTAGTCGGCCACCTCGTTGACGGCGTTGCCCATGATCTGTGCGACCGGGTCGATCTGCGCCGGCAGTTCGGCGCGCGCGCGATCGATGGCACCGTTGACCGCTTGAAGATCGCTTTGCGCACCGCTGCCTTCGCGAAACCGTACGTCGATCTCGACGGTGCCGTTGCCCATCGTCGATCGCACGCCGGCGATATTCGTCAACGTGAGGATCTGGCTTTCCAACGGGGCGACCACGAGCCGTTCGAGCTCGGTCGCCGTCGTACCGGGCAGATGCGCGGTTACCCCGATCTGCGGAAAATCGAACTGAGGAAGCACTTCGACGGGTGTGCGGACGAACGCATAAGCCGCATAAACCAGCACTGCGCCGAGCACCAGCAACCAAAGCACCGGACGCCGCAATATGCGCGGTATCGATATATCGCGATCCATGGGCTAGTCCGGCGGTTGGTAACGCTGGGCGATGTTCCGGTGGTATTCGAGGAACGCGTCTTGAGCGACCACCCGTTCACCCGCGCGCAATCCGGAGACGATGCCTGTCTCCCATCCGCGAGCTTGGCCGGGTACGACGCGACGCGGCTCGTTTCCCCTCGCCGTATGGACGAGTACCCACCACTGGCCGCGATCGAGAATCAGCGCGGCGGTCGGGATCATCGCGTAGGTGACGGGCTGGCTGTCGAGCGTGACCTTGCCCCATTGACCGGCGATCCAATCGGCCCGCGCGGTGGCGGCAAGGCCCACTTGCAGGCCGCCGTCCGCACCGGCGGCGGGGCCGATGGTAACGACTTTGACTGGGATGGGCGTGCCGCCGCCGGCCAGTTCGATATGTCCGGTCATGCCGATCCGCAACGCCGGCGCTTGCTCGCCGTAGTACTTGGCGAGTACCCACAGCGGTCCCTTCGGCTGGATCGTGAGCAGTGTCTGCCCGGCCAGCGCTTGGCTTCCGTCGGCCGCTTGCACCGAGACGACGGAACCCGCGGCCGGGGCCTTGATGATCTGTTGCTCGCGCGCTTCGTCCAATTGCGCCTGCGCCGTTTGCGCCGCCGCGCGCGCGGCGGCGAGTTCGCTCGATGCCGCGTCGATCGCCTGCCGGGTCGTCAGTTGCAACGCCAACTGACTGCCCGCGATGCCCAGCGCGTGTGTGGCGGCGCTCAGCCGCGCCTGCGCGCTGCGTAGCGACGCTTCGCGAGCGGCCAGCAGCGAGCGCATTTGCGGACCGTTCAAACGAGCGAGCACGTCGTTGGCGGAAACGTTGCTGCCGGGCACGACATGCAGGTCGCTCACCGTGCCCGCTTCGACGGCCCGAACGTCGACGATCGTGGTCGGCGCCACTTGGCCGTACGCGGCGAGTTGAACGGGCAACGTCTGCGCCCTCGCGACCACGGTCGTGGCGATGTCCTCGTTCGTGCCCGTACGCGCGCCGTCCGCATACGCGCCCGGGGCGCTCAGGAAAATCGACGCGGGGAGTGCGACGAGTGCCACCGCGCCCCAACGTCTACGAGGGGGATTGCGCGTCAGGCGATCCATGCGAGCAACTCCCGCACGATCGGATCGCCATAGACGGCGCCGAGTACGCCCGCGACCAGCAGGAGCAGCGCGAAATGCGCTCCCAGCCACGTGCGCGTCGACGCTCGCGACGTTTGCGCGGCAGGCATAGGAGCGAGCAGACGTGCGATTCGCTTTTGCAGCGCGCGGCGGCTACCGACGAGTCGTGCTTGAGCACGCATCGCTTGGCCGCCGGATTCGGCGTGGGCTGCATATAGCGCGTTCGTATGCCGCAGCGTAGCGAGCAGGGCAGCCGCGAGCGCTTCACCCGAGGCGCCATGCCGGCGCGCTTCATCGTCGCGCGCATACTCCAGCGCTTCGAGCCACGCCGCAAACCGCACGCCGGCACCGGGCCATGGCCATTGCAAGTCCGTTGCAAGCTGGGCGAGCCAAATGCGTAGCGGGTCGCGATGGCGCGCGTGTGCCTGTTCGTGTTGCCATGCGGCTTCGAGTGCGGCGTCGTCCAAAGTCCTCGCAAGGAACGGGGAGAACGTCACCCGCGGTCGCAAAAGACCAGCTGTGAAAACGCCTGCTTGCGATGGATCGCGCGCGAGCGCCCAAGCGGCGCGCGCCGCCGCGCGAACCAAGACGGCCGCGAAGGGCAAGCACGCGCCGATCAACACCCATTGATCGACGCGATCGGCCACCGGGTCAGGCTCGCGTAACGCCCAGCCGCATAACCAGGCCACGGTGACGAGGGCCGGCGCGAGCGGCAGCCAAAGGCGTATCCATGCTTGCCTCTCGGCGGCGTCGGGGTTCGAGTGCGGTGCGAACATCGCGAGCGGCTGCAGCGCGATACCGCCGAGCAGCAGCATCAGCAAGGTCAGTAGCGATTCACGTTCCATCGTTGCGACTCCTCTTGGCGCGGATCGCTTGCTCGAGTTCCTCGAGGAGCACGGGGTCGATTTCATCGACGGCATCGACGAGCGTGGCGACGGCGGCGCGCGGCGTGGAGCCGAGAAACCGCGTGACGAGTTGCCGTGCCCGAGCGCGCTCGACGTCGAGCCGATCGACCGCCGGACGATAGACGAATCCGCCCGCGATGCGCTCGCGCGTGATGAGCCCTTTGTCCCGCAAGCGATCGACGACCTTCGCCGTGGTAGTGTAGACGCGGCCGGCCGGGGCGCCGAGGCGCTCGTGCAGCGCGCGCACGGACGCGGTGCCAAGCTCCCAGAGCACGGTCAAAGCCGCATACTCGAGGTCGTCGGCGGGTAGACGGTATCGGTTCATTTCGGTACATTACGACGGCTGTCGTAGACGCGTCAAGTTCGAATCCGCAAGCCAAAGACGCGGATCGATCGACGGCATCCGTTCAATCGTTTGCATGGAAGGCGGGAGGGCCATGAGTGCCGATTCGCGGGCCGGCGTGCTGCGGCAGATACCCGGAAGCGTCTGGGTGCTCGGCTGTGTCAGCCTGCTCATGGACGTATCGTCCGAGATGATCCATAGCTTATTGCCGATGTTTCTCATGACGAGCCTCGGCGCGAGTGCCGCCACCATCGGCGTGATCGAGGGCGTGGCCGAGGCGACTGCGCCGATCGTCAAGCTGTTTTCGGGGGCATTGAGCGACTATCTGAACAACCGCAAATGGCTGGCCGTGATCGGCTATGCGTTGGGGGCGCTCAGCAAGCCGTTTTTCGCGATCGCGCCGACGATCGGCGTCGTTGCCGGCGCCCGCATCGTCGATCGCGTCGGAAAAGGCATTCGCGGGGCGCCGCGCGATGCGCTCGTCGCCGATGTCACGCCTTCGCATTTACGCGGCGCGGCGTTCGGCTTGCGACAGTCGCTCGACACGGTTGGCGCATTCTTAGGACCGTTACTGGGCGTGACGGTCATGCTGATTTGGCGCGACAACTTTCGCCTCGCGTTTTGGCTGGCGCTGATTCCGGGCTTGCTTGCCGTGGCGGTGCTGGCATTGGGAATCAAGGAGCCGCGGCACGAAGGCGCAGGCAAACGCGGCAATCCAATTCGCTGGCATAGCGTCAAGCAATTGAGCCTTGCGTATTGGTGGGTCGTCGCGCTCGGGGCGTCGTTCTCGCTCGCACGCTTTAGCGAAGCCTTCATGGTGTTGCGCGCGATGAAATGCGGCGTGCCGATCGCGCTGGTGCCGCTCGTGATGGTCGCGATGAACGTCGTCTACGCCTTGTCGGCGTATCCGTTCGGCAAGCTCTCCGATCAAATGAGTCACACCCGGTTGCTCGTTGCCGGGATGGTCGTGCTCGTTGTGGCGGACATCGTGCTCGCGCACGGCGCGCATTGGAGCGTCGTGCTCGCCGGTGTCGTGCTTTGGGGGCTGCACATGGGGATGACGCAAGGGTTGCTCGCGGCGATGGTCGCCCAAACGGCCCCGGCGCAATTGCGCGGAACGGCGTTCGGGTTTTTCAATTTGCTGAGCGGCTTGGTGACCGTGGCCTCGAGCGTCATTGCCGGCGCCCTTTGGGATCGCGTCGGCGCGCAGGCGACGTTCTACGCAGGCGCGTTCTTCGGTCTCGTCACGTTGTTGCTGCTCGGTGCGGCCACAGCGCTTCGCGCGGTCAGGCGATGAGCCGCGCGTGCCGTATTTGCCCTATCGAGATTGAAGGAACGTCGCGACGGCCTTGGCGTCGTCTTTCCCTAGCGTGTGGGCCACGGCCGACATCACCGGGGCATTCGCACGCGTACCGTTTTGGAAGACCTCGATCTGGCGCAGCAGATAGTCGGCGTGCTGCCCCGCTAGTCGAGGAAACTGCCCGTTTCCCTGTCCCTGCGCGCCGTGACATGAAGCGCATGCCGGTACCCCTTTGTCGGGTAAGCCTTGCTCGAAAATCTTTTGGCCTTCCGCGATCAGGGCCGCGTCGCCGGTGCCGCCCGTCGTCGGCTGTTGTTGCGAGTAGTACTCGGCTAGCGAGGCGACGGTGGCGTCGTCGAGTTGCGAGGCGATGGCCCACATGTAGGAGCGCGCATCGGATTCACCGCGAACGTGCTGCCTGAAGCCTTTCAACTGAGCGACGAGGTAGTCCTGGCTTTGCGCATTGAGTTTCGGGAACATCGGCGATTTGCTGTCGCCGTGTATGCCGTGACAGGCGACGCAAAGTTGCGTGGCGAGGCGCTCCGCGTTTTGTGCTTGCGCGGAAGGGGAGCCGAAAAGGGCTGCGCAGACGACGAGCGGAAAGATTGCCGGTACGACATGCGCGATCCCGTGGCGGAGCGGATTCTTCATTTTTCGGTCCATCCGATGAGTTCGTTCTATCTTCGATAGCGGTGTGTCAGAACGCAATCCAAGCCAACAAGTACAGCGTGTTGTTGTCGCTTGCGTTGCGCCCGTTACCGTCGTAGTTGTAGCGTGCCCCGTTGAACTTGAGGAACCATGTGTACTGCACCGAAAGTTTCACTTGCGGAACCGGCAAGTAATCCGCTTCGAGAATGATGCCGTTCGAATTGGGCGTCCCGTTGGCGCTGCCCGTTACCGGTGCAGCGCCATAAAGCCCGGCATCGTTGCTGCCCGTGGTTTGGAAGTACGCTAGCGTGCCCCCGTATTTCCGCCTGAAGTAATACGATGCTTTCGCCTTGAACGTATTGAGCGTATCGGTTGGGTTCGTCGGTGTCGGGCCCGCGCCGATTCCGCCGCTCGGGAAGCTCGCATCCCAGCTTTGCTTTTCGTGAATCCACGTGGCCTGCGCGGTGAGCGAGTGCGTGTAGGTCAGGTATTGGTACTGCGTATCGAACGCATAATCGGTAAAGCGATCCGTTGGGGAAATCGGAATCGTATTGTCGGGATACTTGTCCGCGATCAGGCCATAGGTGCCGACCATGAGCGAATGCGGTCCCCACTCGGCGTTATACGCGAGCCGCCAATAAGGATTGCTGCCGGACAAGCGCGCGACGCCCCCAGGGCTCGAGGTGTCCTGCCCTGTGCGCAGAAACGAGAACATCCGATCGGCGGTTCGATACAAGCCGAATTCCGCATAGATGCTCCGCTGCCAAAATGCATAGGCCGTGACGCCGGCTACTTGCTGCGCGAGCCCGCCGTCGATCAGCGTACTGGCCATCGGCGTGAGCGAGACGCTGCTCGACGCGTACGGATAGCCGAACGCGGGCGTGCTGTTCCAGACATCCGACACCGTGGGATTGTTGTTCAGCGTCATGCCGTAGATGAAATCGATATCGCCCCGAGTGAATTGCCCGGCGGCGCGAATATCGGTGTTGTCTATTCCACTGTGATGGGCGATGCCGTCGTAAGTCCATTGCACGAATGCCCCGACGGGTCCCGCGATTCGGCCGCCATAGAAAAGGCTGGCTTGTTGCAAGGCCACGTCGCCGTTGCGCACGAAATCGTATTGGTCCTGCTGAATTCTTCGCGTATTGGTTTGCGAAAACTGAACCATCCCGGCGAGCGGAATCGTTTTGTTGTTCGTCAACGTATAGCCGCTCAGCTTAAAGAATCGGCCGAACGGAGTCAGTTCCGGGAAACTCACGTGGCAGGCTACGCAAGCAAGCCCCGTTTGCCTGGCGAACGCGGGCACCGCTTGCGCGGCCTGACTCATGAAACCAAGCGCTGCTGCCATGAGCAGCGCCGCATACTGTGCGCGAACGATACGCTTTAGCGTGGCAATCATCGCACCCCCCCTGAATACTTCTTTATGTCTCTCGGTTTATAGGACAAATCGGGCGAAAGGTGTAATTTCGATGCGCCCGGTTGTTCGACTTAGCACATACGCACGTTTAACGTCAGTCCGCTTTTGTTTGCGCGCGTACAAGCAAAAGCGGTGTTTCGGTCAATTGCGCCACACGCTCGGCGACGCTGCCGAGCATCCAACGCGAAGGGCCACGCCGGCCGTGCGTGCCCATCACGATCAAATCGGCGCGCCATTCCCGCGCTTCGCGCACGATGGCGTGCGCCACGTCGTCGCTCGTTCGTTTCGTCTCGACGAGCGTCGTGCTTGCCTGGCCGCATCGATCGGCGAGCATCGGTTCCACTGCGGCGAGCGCGTGTGTTCCTTCCAGGACGAAGGCATCTTCGAGTGCATCGATGGGGACGAAATCGCTCAAACGTACCGCTCGATCGACGACATAGATCGCTCGGCCGGCGGTGGCATGCGTCGCGAATCGCAAGCCGAATCGCAGTGCTTCTTCCGCTTGCGGGCTCGCATCGATGGCAAAGACGATGCGCCGTGGAGTGGCGCCCGTCCCGGCCTCGGCGTGCGGCTCGGCATGGTAGGCCTCGGGTACGATCAGTACGGGGCAGGGCGCAAGACTCGCCAACGGGGCGGATACCGTGCCCTCCACCCATCGCAGCAGTCCATGGTGTTGCCGCGCTCCGGCAACGAGTAGTTGCGCCCCCGATCGTTGAGCCGCATCGATCAACGCGTGCGTGACATCGCTGCCGTGCTTCGACAGATCGATCGCTTCCGTTTCGATTCGAAGGTGGCTCTGATCGAACGCCGCGCGAGCCGTGGCGAGTGCCTCATCGGCGTCGCGCAGCAATTCGGCGCGGGCGGATTCGAGCATGTCGCCCGTGAAGGCACCGGTAGGAATCAAGGTCCGCGGATTTTCCGCGACGCTCACGAGCCGCACGTAACCTCCCGGCGCGACGATACCCTTCGCAAAGGCAATCGCGCGCTCGGATGCGACAGTGGAATCGACCGCGACAAGGATGTTATCGGGTAGGGTGCTCGCTGCGCGGTCTGAAATCGATGCGCTCATGGACGGTCCCTCATGAACGTGGGGTTCGGTGTACTTAGACCTATTGTGTTAGCCGAACCTTTCCGATCATTTGATTGAAATCAACGTCGGTGCGGCCGGGGCGACGTACCAAGATGAAGGATCCCCACGCCCACTCCACTCTTGCCATGTCGCGCGCTTTTCGTTACGTTGACTTCGTTTTGCTGATCGTATCGGCGGCGACCCTCGCCGCAGGCGGTCTATGCGTCGCATTCGATACGCCCCGGCTCGCCGGAGCGCTCTGGTTCGCAGGTGCCGCCGTCATCGGGGCCGCGTTGACCGTATCGATCGGTCAGGGGTTGATGAAGCGCCAGGCCGGGGTCGACATCCTGGCGTGGCTGGCAATCGCCCTTGCGCTCGCACTAGGTGAAACCCTCGCCGGGGCGGTCATCGGATTGATGGTGGCGAGCGGCCGCGCGCTCGAGCAATTCGCGCGAAGCCGAGCGCGGCGCGAGATGACCGCATTGTTGAGCCGTGCTCCGCGTCAGGCTAACGTATTGAAAGACGGGCAGTGGTATCCGGTCGAACTCGATGTCGTGCGCCCGGGCGATAGGCTGCTCGTTCGCAGCGGCGAACTCGTTCCTGTCGATGGTGCGCTCGCGAACGTCGCCGAGCTGGACGAAGCGACGCTAACGGGGGAATCCGCCATCGTGCGGCGGCGCGCAGGCGAGACCGTCTGCAGCGGTGTGCTCAATGCCGGTGCTCCATTCGAGATGGTGGCATCGGCGCTCGCGGCCGACAGTACGTTCGCGGGCATCGTGCGCATGGTGCAAGCGGCTCAACGCGAACGCAGCCCCGCCGCGCGGTTGGCGGATCGCTACGCGGCGTTCTTCGTCTTGGTGTCGCTCGCGCTCGCCGGCGTGAGTTGGCTCGCCGCGGGGCACATTTCGCGCGCGTTGGCCGTGCTCGTCGTGGCGACGCCGTGCCCGTTGATCCTCGCCGTCCCGGTTGCGATCGTCGCCGGTATGTCGGGCTGCGCGAAGCGAGGCATTTTGATCAAAGGCGGTGGCGCGCTGGAGCAACTGGCGCAGGCATCGATTCTCTTTTTCGACAAGACGGGCACGCTCACCAAGGGGCACGCGCGTTTGGTGTCGATCGAGTGCGGCCCCGGCGCGACGCAGGAGGCCGTGTTGAGAGACGCCGCCTCGTTGGCGCAAGCGTCGGCACACGTCATCTCCGAGGCGTTGACGATCGCGGCGCGCGAGCGCGGCGTGCGCTTGTCGTCCCCCTCGGACGTGGTGGAAACCGCGGGCGCGGGCCTGACGGGCCGAATCGACGGCCGAACGGTGACGATCGGCGGCTTCGCCTTTGTTTCGGCGGTCACGCAGCCGGCGCCCTGGAGCGCCGCTGTGCTGCGCAACCTGGGCTACGAAGGGCAAGCGGCTGTTTTCGTCGGGGTCGATGGCATCATGACCGGGGTCGTGCGCATGGCCGATCAGCTTCGGCTCGAGACGCCGCGAGCGCTGCGCCTGCTCAAGCGCGAAGGGATCGAGCGGCTCGTGATGCTGACCGGCGACAGACGCGATATTGCCGAGACGGTCGGCGCGCTGCTCGGCGTCACCGAAGTGCGCGCCGAGCAGACACCGGCCGACAAGCTCGACGCGATTCAAGCGGCACGCCGCGACGGCGTCGTCATCATGGTGGGCGATGGCGTGAACGACGCTCCCGCGCTCGCCGCGGCCGATGTCGGCATCGCCATGGGCGCGCGCGGTGCGGCCGCCTCGTCCGAGGCCGCCGACGTCGTGCTGCTCGTCGATCGCCTCGATCGTTTGCTCGATGCGCTGCGGATCGCGCGACGCGCTCGCGGCATCGCGGTGCAAAGCGTCGTAGCCGGGATGGCGATGTCGGTCGTGGCGATGCTCGTCGCCGCATTCGGCTTTTTGCCGCCGATCGCGGGCGCGATCGCTCAAGAGTGCATCGACGTGGCCGTCATCGCCAATGCGTTACGCGCCTTGCGGACGAGCCCGCGCATGGCGGCCGGTGCGCTCGCGCGCGAGGACGCGGACCGTTTGAAACAGGAGCATGTGCGGCTCGCTCCCGTCATCGCTCGAATCCGGGCGTTGGCCGACGAATTGCCTGGAATGCCGAGCGCGTCCGTCGCCGGCGCGCTTGCGCGGATGAACGAAGCGCTGACTCGCGAATTGGTGCCCCACGAGCAGCGCGACGATCTGCACGTGTATCCCGGCTTGGCGCGCCTCGTGGGCGGAGACGATCCGATGGCGGCCATGAGCGGCATGCATCGAGAAATATTCCGGATCGTGCGTTTGTTGGCGAACATGACGGCGGATCTGCCGCCCGAAGGCCCCGACGCGCATGGCGTCGCAGAATTTCAGCGGCTACTGTACGGGCTCGACGCGATCGTGCGTCTTCATTGCGAACAGGAAGACGAGCTATTCCATGTGCTGTCCGCGACGTCGGCGGCGGGCGACTGAGGCCGCGACGATTCGCCGGCGCGGCGCAACGAGACGATCACGGTCAAGCCGGCGCCACCCATGCCCGGTTCGAACGTCAGGCGTCCGTTGAAGTAGCTGACGATGCGTCTGACGATGGACAGGCCGAGCCCGCTGCCCGGAGCGGCCGCATTGCCCCCGCGATAAAAGCGATCGACGAGCCGCCGCATTTCCGATGCGGCCACGCCTTGGCCGTCGTCGCGAATGACCAAGCTGACCGCATCGCCATCGTCGAACAACGCGGCCTCGATGTGTCCGCCCGGCTTGCCGTACTTGATCGAATTGTCAAAAAGGTTATCGAGCAATATGCCGATCAAAAACGGCTCGGCCAGCACCGTGCGCGCGGGCAAGTCGAGCGCCGAAATCTCGATGGGTTTTTGCCGCGCGCGCTCGGCGTGCCGCGCGATGGCTTCGAGCACGAGCGCGTCGAGCGCCACGGGCACGGTCGGGATGCGATCGTGTTCGTCGAGCCGCGCGAGCAGCAACAGTTGCTCCGCGAGCCGCGAGCTTCGATCCACGCCTTGCACCACCCGCTGGATGGCCAGTTGCCGCTGCATCGGATCGTCGGCGGCCAACGCGACCTGCGCTTGCACCTTGATCGCCGCCAGCGGCGTCTTCAATTCATGCGCGGCGTCCGACGTGAACGCGCGTTCGCGGGCGATCGATTGTTTGAGCCGAGCCAGCAATTGATCGATCGCATCGACGAGCGGCCGCACCTCCGTCGGGACGTGCTCGATATCGATGGGCTCGAACGTCGTTGCATCGCGCGCGCGGATCTTCTCGGACAGGGTGCGTAACGGCGCGAGCGAGCGACCGATGGCGAGCCAGACGAGCAGCGCGAGCGCCGGGAGCGCGAACAGCAACGGGCGGCTCACGTGCAGCGCCGCGCCTCGAGCCAGATCGCTGCGCGAATTCGACGTCTCCATGACCTGGACGACGCGCCCGGTCTGTGCGTCGCGGATCGTTTCGATGCGCCACACCGTATCGGCGAGCGTGGCCGATCGTGGTCCTTCGGTATGGGCGGGGGGCGGCGCGATGGGCCCGAGTTGCGCCAGCGCCGGACTGGCCGCGATCGTGCGGCCTTGCGCGTCTTTTACGTCGATGAGTACTTCGCGCGGCGCGATATCGCTGTCCGCGGTGCCCGAGGCAAGCTCGTCGGGCTCCGGCAGCTCGATGCGCGCGTCGATGTGCGAATGCGCGAGCCGGATCAGATCGTCGTCGCCCAGCACGGTGAGCAACTTGGCGAATTCGACGAGCCGGGTATCCTGCCAGCGCTGCACCTCTTGGGAGGCATGGCGAAAGGTGGAGACCAGCGTCGCGACCCATACGAGCGCCACGCTCGCTAGCACCATCAACGAGAGACGCCGGCGAATGGAGCCTTGCGTCATGGCTTTTCGATCATGTAGCCGACGCCTCGCACGGTCGTGATCAGCTCCTGGCCCAGCTTCTTGCGCAGCTTCGACATATGGACCTCGATGGCGTTGCTTTCGATTTCCTCTTGCCAGCCGTAAAGACTATCTTCCAGATCGGCGCGCGATTGGGGAATGCCCGGGTGCGTGATGAGTTGAACCAGCACGGCCCATTCCCGCGAAGTCAGATGAATGCGCGTGTCGCCTCGCGTCACGGTTCGCCCGATCAGATCGATCGACAGATCGCGCCAAACGATCTGCTCGACGCTGCGCCCCTGCGAGCGCCGTACGAGGGCCCGGGCACGCGCAAGCAATTCCGTCAGATCAAAGGGTTTGCCGAGATAGTCGTCGGCGCCGGCGTCCAGGCCGCGCACGCGATCGGCGATGGTGCCGCGCGCGGTTAGTACGAGCACCGGGACGTCGTTGCCCGCATCGCGCATTGCTTTCAGAACTTCGCCGCCGGAGCGGCCCGGTAAGCCGAGATCGAGGATGACGAGTGCGTACTGATTCGTGGCGAGGGCGAGTTCGGCTTGGCGTCCGTCGCGTGCCCAATCGACGGCGTAGCCTGTTTGACGAAGACTGATTTCGACGCCCGAGCCGATTAGTTCGTCGTCCTCAACAAGAAGAATTCTCATATTCAATTACTTGCGGCAGCGCAGCGCGCCTTTGATTTTGACGAGGCGAATCGCACGGCAGTGTACGCGAGAAGCGCCGTGGTCACCGCTTTATTGTCGGTTTCTTCAGCTTTTCTTAAGCTCTGAACGATAGGATGATTGACCTTCATCATGGGCGTCGGCGTGACGCGATTCGCGCAAGCGGTCGCATCGTTCGCGTGGATGCTGCACGTGCGGCCGGAGAGAGTCGAAGTGTACATAGCGCCGTCGGTGGCCGGCCTGGTGCGGGCCAACTTATGGGTTGCCTCGCTGGCGGCATCGCTCGTACAGGTTCTTTCCTTGCTTTCCATATTGCTGTTCCGCGTGCCCGAACGCGTGTTCGTTTCGAACGCTTTCAGGCTCGAAGCCGTCTCGTTCGTCGTTTGCATGGTAATCGCGGCGCACGTTCTTGCGAGCGCGGCGTTTCGCTCGGCGTTCAAGAACGGATATCTGACCGTTTGGGGAGGAAGCCGCGGCGCCGTGTCGATTTCGTCGCACTGCCCGCGTCTGTCCTTGGTCGTGCTTCATCTGCGTTTTCGTAGCCGACGTGTCGTGCTGCTGCACGATTTTGCCGACACCGTTTAAATCGAAGCCGCGTATAAAACGGGACCGCGCTTCGAGTGCCGATAATAAGGAGGGTCGCATGAAGATCGATGCAAAAGTGATCGCGAGAAAGTTGGCGCGCCGCGTGTTCGATGTTCGCTTCCATCGGATTCACCGTTCGCAGGCTTTAGCCGTTCTTGGCACGCTCGAGCAATACCTAGGAAAAACCCCTCGGGGCGATCTCGCGCGTGCGGACGCCTATGCGCGCGACGTGTTGGGGCACGCGCGCTATGCACCTTGGTTATATGTCTACACGGCGGTCGCCGGGCGCTTCAAGGAAGGTTGGATTCCTGACAACTATTACGGCCATGTCGTCGTACCGAAACTCAAGGGTGGCTATGGCGTCGCATCGAGTTTGAAGTCGCTGCAGCGCACGATTTTTCAAAGCGACGCTTTTCCCGATCTGGTCTATTTCGCCAACGGCCTTTTCATCGAGCCCGAGGGGATGGCGATCCCGCCCGAATCGCTCGCTCGGCGTCTGTTCGCCACGAGCGATTGCGTGGTATTCAAAGTCGACAACTCGCTGCAGGGCAGAGGGATATTTTTTATCGACCGGGCGACGTTCGACATCGAGAAAATCAAAGCCCTTGGCAACGGCGTTTTTCAATCGTGCATCTCGCAGCACGACATGCTCGGGCGCTTCGCGCCGCGATCGGTCGCGACGCTGCGCATTACGACCGCGGTCAACGACGAAGGCGTACCCTCTGTCCGTGCTTGTTATTTGCGTTTGGGTCGCGACGCCGATACCCACGTTCAGTCGAGCAGCCACGTTCGGATCGCCGTGGATTGCGCGACGGGCGAACTGGCCGAACACGGCTATCTGACGGATTGGACCGTCGTGCGCGAGCATCCGGATAGTAAGATTCGGTTCGCCGGGGTGACAATTCCCGCCTTCGAGAATGGTTTGGCGACCGTTCTCGATCTTCATCGGAAAGTGCCCTTCGCGCGCTGCGTGGGCTGGGATGTGGCGATCGCGGACGATGAGAGCGTGAAGCTGATGGAATGGAATGCCGAGCACAACGACATCAAATTCAGCGAAGCCACGCAAGGGCCGTGCTTCGCCGATTTGCGATGGGATCGGCTGGCGACCGTTCGCCGCTCCGAGTCTATCGCGCCGGTCCCGCAAGGCGAAGCCGGCGCCGGTCTGACAAAATCGCTGTAAAGCCGTCGGACGTTTGCGATTTAGGCGGTCGCGTTGATCATCGTGCCGACCGTCTGGCCTTGCGGATTGACGCTGGCCGCGGCCGGTGCGACGGCCCGGCTGGCATCGTCGGCGTCGCCGTCGCGATCGGGGCCGACTTCCCGCGCTTCTTTCCCGGGCGAAGCGTATTGCGCCGACTGCATTGCCAAGCCGGCGACTTGCGTGCTGATCGATGAGATGGTCATGGGTGATTACCCTTTAGTGTGTTTGCGGAGTGCATCTGCCGTTGCGTCGCTACGAGCGCATCGACGAGCGACGAGTCCGCGCAGGCGACGCCAGAGGGCAGTGCGCATGATGACGGACGAACATTAAGGCTTCCTGATGTTAGCCGGTCGCGTCAGGGTGCCTTCAGCACTTCGATGCACAATTCACAATAACGATGAATAGGTTGGGTTACTTGAGAGCCGAGAGCGCGATGCGCCAACAAGACACGGACATGTGGTCCGAATGGGTCCTTCGCCGTCGACACGGCGACGATATGCAATACCGCCAAGCGATACACGGCGAGGTCACCGTCTATGCCGACCGCGTGCTGGACGGGGCGCGCGTGCATGAAGCGATGACGTTGGCCGATATCGGCACGGGTGACGGTCTCGTCGGGTTCCGCGCCATCGAGCGGTTCGGTCCATCGCTCAACGTCGTGATGACCGACGTTTCCGCGCCGCTGCTGCGCCATGCCGAAGCGCTTGCCGCGGAGCGAGGCGTCGCGCGGCAATGCCGGTTCGTGCAAGGATCGGCCGATGCGCTGACGCAAATCGACGATGCCGGCGTGGACGCGGTGACCATGCGCGCGGTGCTGGCATATGTAGCCGACAAGGGCGCGGCGTTACGGGAGTTTTATCGAATCCTGAAGCCGGACGGGCGCCTCTCGATGGCGGAACCCATCCTGCGCGACGAGGCATTCGAAGTGTGCGCGCTGAAGCGGATGGTCGATGCGCGCCCGCCCGGTACGGGCGACGCGTTCTTTCCGCTGCTGTTGCGTTGGCGATCGGCGCAGTTTCCCGATACCGAGGAGAAGGCGAGGGCGCTGCCGATCACGAACTACGGCGAGCGCGATTTGGTGCGCTTTGCCATCGACGCGGGCTTCGTCGACATTCACCTCGAACTGCATATCGACGTCGTGCCGGCCGATCCGATTCCGTGGGACGCATTCGTCGAGAGTTCGCCGCATCCGCTGGCGCCGTCGCTGCAATCCGTCCTCGACGCGCAATTCACACCCGACGAGCGCGCGTTTTTCGAGGCCCGGTTGCGACCGTTGGTCGAGAGCGGCAAGCAATTCGGCGCGCAACGGATTGCCTGGATGACGGCGGCCAAGCCGGGGAGTTAGACCTTTATCGGCGGCGCGGCGCAATTTATGACCTAAAATTAGCGTTTGCCCGCATCGATTGCGAAATTTTATTTCGCCCATTCGCCCGTAAACTATCGTCCGCAGGTCCGCGCTGGCATGGGAGCGAGCGCGGCATCCCCTCCCTCTATTGAACCGACCGTGACCATGTTCGAACATGTTGACGCCTATCCGGGCGATCCCATTCTTACCCTGAACGAGAATTTCCAGAAGGATCCGCGTCAAGAGAAGATCAATCTGAGCATCGGCATTTACTTCGACGACGACGGCCGCTTGCCTGTCATGAAGGCGGTTCGCGAGGCGGAAGCGGCCATGCTGGCCGACCTCGGTCCCAAGCCGTATCTGCCGATGGCGGGTTTCGCGCCCTATCGCGATGCCGTGCAGGCGCTCGTGTTCGGCGACGATTGCGCCACCCGAACGGAAGGCCGCATCGCGACCGTGCAGACGCTCGGCGGGTCCGGTGCGCTGAAGATCGGTGCCGATTTTCTGAAACGTTACTTCCCGCAAGCGCAAGTATGGGTCAGCGATCCGACCTGGGAGAACCATCGTTTCATCTTCGAGCGGGCCGGGTTCACGGTGAACACGTATCCGTACTACGACGATGCCACCGGCGGCTTGAAGTTCGATGCGATGCTTTCTGCGATCGACGCCTTGGCGCCGCGCAGTATCGTCGTCTTGCATGCGTGCTGTCACAACCCGACCGGTGTCGATCTGAACGACGCCCAATGGGAGCAGTTGATCGCCGTGCTGCAAAAGCGGGAATTGCTGCCGTTCGTCGATATGGCCTATCAGGGATTCGGTTCGAATCTCGACGAAGATGCGTTCGCCGTGCGCGAACTGGCACGCCGCAACGCGCCGATGCTGGTCGCGAATTCTTTTTCGAAGAACTTTTCGCTGTACGGCGAGCGCTGCGGCGGGCTCAGCGTGCTGTGCGAGAGCGCGGAGCAGGCTCAGCGTGTCGTCGGCCAATTGACGAGCGCGGTGCGCTCGAACTACAGCAATCCGCCCACGCACGGCGCCAAGATCGTGACGAAGGTGCTGACGACGCCCGCGTTGAATCAGATGTGGCGTGACGAGTTGGCCGCGATGTGCCGGCGCATCGCCGACATGCGCGTGGCGATCCACGACCGCTTGAGCCGGCATATCGGCGGCGAGGCGCTGTCGCGCTACGTCAAGCAGCGCGGCATGTTCACCTATACGGGGCTCGACGCTGGGCAGGTGGATCGTCTGCGCGAAGCGCACGGCGTGTACATCTTGCGTTCGGGCCGCATGTGCGTGGCCGGATTGAACGCGCGCAACGTCGGACCGGTGGCCGATGCGATTTCCAAGGTACTCGTAAAGGGCGCTTAAAGCCCTTCCGTGGCCCGGCGATCGAAGGCCGGGCCGCGGCTCACATAGGGAATGCGCACGACGAAGGTCGAGCCGCACCCGGGCCCATCGCTGCTCGCGCTCACCACACCATCGTGTAAGCCCACGATGTGTTTGACGAGCCATAACCCTAAGCCGAGTCCGCCGATGCGGCCGCTCGCGTGCGGGGCGACTTGATGGAAACGTTCGAATACGAGCGGCAATGCCTCGGCTGAAATACCCCGGCCTGTATCGCGTACCGTGAGTCGAGCCTGACCATCGACGACGCTCAAGCCGATTTCGACGCTGCCCGCATCGGTAAATTTCAGCGCATTCGACAGTAAATTCCAAACGACTTGCTTCATACGGCTTTCATCGCCGGAGATCGAGCAAGCCGCCAATTCGCCGATGCGCAACTCGATCTGCTTGTGCTGAGCCTGCTTGTGCATATCTTCCGCGACCGCTAGAACTAGGGCTCGAAAATCGATCGGATGCCGATGGACCGACAGCTTGCCGGTCGTGATCGCGCCGCTGTCGAGGAGGTCGTCCACCATATGCGACAGTTGCCGCCCGTTGCGTTTGATCGCATCGGCCGCGCGTTCCAGGTCGGCGGGTGCCTTCGCGAAACGCAGCACTTCGGCCCAGGTAACGATCGCGTTGAGCGGAGAGCGCAACTCGTGACTGACGCTCGACACGAATTGGTCCATCGCCGCCGCCAGCGCTTCGCTTCGCTCGCGGGCATCGCGTTCGGCGTCCGCGCGTGCCCGCCATGCAAGCTCGCGCTGTTTGCGGACGGTGATATCCATCGTGAATCCGGCGACGGCGTGGAGGCGGCCGTCCCGGTCATAGCGCCGGGCCCCTTGGATCAACACCCAACGCTCGCCTGCGGGCGACTCGATGAGGCGCTCGAACTCGAACGGCGCAGTGTCGTTCGTCGAGCCATGGCGCGTGGCAAAGCTGGCGCTATCCTCGCCCAAGACCATCTCGGGCGTGACCGCCGCCGTACCGGCTGCCGCCAAATGGGCTGCGCATTGCTCGCTGCATGTCACGGCGGCGCCGGCGAGCTCGACCTGCCAGATGCCGAGCCCCGCGGCGGCGAGATCGGCGTCGGTCGCACCGGTCTCGCGCTCGCCGGCGGTTAGCGCTCTAGCGTCGCTCATGGGCGGCCCGGCTCGACACGCTGTCGGCTATTCGTGTTCGGCTTCGCTTGCATCGGTCCCTCGCGATCGCACCAGCCGCGCCACCGTTGAAAGAAAATCGTCCATGCGGGCCGGCTTGCGTAAAAATGCGTCCCAGAGCGGCGCGCCGGCGATGCTCGCGTTCACGTGCGCGGACGTGTGCAGCGCGATCGGGATATGCGCCCAATCCGGATGCGCGCGCAACGAACGGCACAACGATATGCCGTCCATATCGGGCATCATCAAATCGGTCACGACCAAATCGGGCACTTGGCGTTGCATGCGGGCGAGGGCATCGCATCCGTCGCGCGCGCAGTCGACCTCGTAGCCCGAGTACTGCAGGGCAAAGCTCAGGGCCTCGAGCAACTCGTATTCGTCATCAACTAGGAGGACACGCTTCATTACTTGGCTCAAGACCCGAGTGTTCATCCGCCGGAAATGCACAGGCTCGACCCGCGCGACCGGCTCGCGGCGGTCCGGTTATTCCCGATGCCGCCCCGGACCGACGTGCCGAGCGATGATGTCGAGCAGCGTTCCGGGCGAGTATGGCTTGCGAAGCACCGCAACGAATCGCTGCCGCTCCTCGTCCGTCAGCGCACCCGGTGCGGCGGTACATAGAACGATCGGTACACTCGCCCGCGTTTCGTCGCGCTGGAGTGCTGTCGCAAGCTCCACGCCCGACATCACGGGCATCATCAAATCGGTCACGATCAAATCCGGCCGCACTCGTTCGGTCGCCTCGAGTGCCTCGCTGCCGGTTCGGGCCGCGTGCACCACATACCCTTCGCGCCATAAAAGAAACGAAAGGAAATCGGTCACGAGCGACTCGTCGTCGACGACAAGCAGGGTAGTCATGCGTTGATCCGTCGCCTATCGGCCGTCCACCCCGGTTCGCACCGACGCGGTGACGGGGACGGAGCCCGTCACCCGGAGCCCCATGCCGCCGCCGGCGATCTCGAATTCGGCAACGGCCGAGTCGAAGATGCTGTCGCGCACCTTGAGCACTTTCATGCCGCGGCGCAAGGTGTCGTCGGTCAGTGTGTGATGCAGGGCAATGACGTTGTCGATTTGACTCAAGATTTCGGGGGACGGATTCGTGAGCCATGGCCCTGACAGTTCCTTGACCTCCCACGTGCACACGGTCGTCGTACCGATTGCCCGCAATTCATTCGACAGTGCCGCGAAAAATTCCACCATGCGATGCGGATCGATCGTTGCGCGCTCGAAGCCCGCCAGCCCGTCGAGAAATAGCCGCCGAGCGCCGGTGGCGCGCACGGTTTGCAGCAGTTCGTGCGCGAGCTTGTCCAATAGGTTTTCGGTCAACGGCCGCCACATGATCGTGAGCGCCTTCGATTCGATCATTGCCTGCAAGTCGATGCCGAGTGCGCAAGCCTTGGCCGCGAGCCGTTGGGGCGTTTCGTAAAAACCGAAATGCACGGCGGGCTGCTGCGGCGTGGCTGCGTGAAGAAAGCCGAGACCGAACGTTGTCTTGCCGCTACCCGCCGGGCCGACGACGACCGACACCGAATGGGCGGGCAGGCCGCCGCCGAGACGTTCGTCCAGCCCTAGCACGCCCGTGCTCAATCGCTCGGGCGGTGCGGTGTCTTTTCCGGAGGGCGAGGCGAGGGCGGCTTCGAGGCGCGGATAGACGTCGATGCCGCGGCCCGAGATCTCGAACAGATGGAAGCCGCCCAGCGCGCGGCTGCCGCGCGATTTGGCCACCCGGATCTGCCGGACCGTGCGCGAGCCCGCCACGGCTTCCTCGAGTTGCAGCACACCGTCGACCATGGTGTGTTCGGGGCTCGACTCGTCGATGCGGGCACTCGTCAGAAAGAGCACGGTGCAGCCCGTAAACGCGGCGTGGCCTTGCAATTCGGCCACGAACGTTTTCACGTCGAGATTGTTATGCGCCGTTTCGCGCGCCGTCAGCAGCCCGTCGAGCACGAGAATGCTCGCGCCTTGGCGAGCGAGTTCGCCGCGCAGCATTTCGACGAGCGCGCGCAGGCCTTCTTCGCGCAGCGTCCGCAATAGGCTAATGAACGTGATGTCCTTGCCGACCTTCGCGCCGTCGAAAAATGCGAGTGTGGACAGCGACTGAAACAGGCGATCATGGGATTCGGCGAGCAGCGTGACATAAAGGACTTTACGACCCTGCGTGGCCTGTGCGAAGGCGATCTGATTGGCGAGGATCGTCTTGCCCGCTCCCGGGCGGCCCTGGATGATGTACGACGAACCCGCGATCAGGCCGCCGCCGCAAATTTCGTCGAGACCCGGAACGTCGCTGCGCAGTCGCACCGGCACATTTTCCATTGCGTTGAACCTATTGGTTAAAGGGCGTGAAAACAAGACGGCTGGGGCAAGTGCCGATTGGGCTTACCGCTTGAACCGCTGGCGTCATCGATATGGCGAAGTCTACTCCAGGTTCCAAGGGCGACGCCGGGAAAGGCGCGCGCGGCGCCGCGCCTCGGGCGCGCGGCGTATTCGTGACTTCACCGATGGCCGGCGCGTTCACGCTCGGCTACCCTTGCGCGGCGCGAGCAGCATGCATCCCGGCATGGGCAGGAGAAATTCGATGGCGGTAACGACCGACGAAGGACAAAAGGGCGCGACGAACGCGCCGATAGACAGCGAGAACAAGAAAGCCGCGAGGACGAAAGCAAGCGGCGGGCGAGCGCGGGTAAACAAAGGCGGCGAGCAAAAGGCGACGCGCAATCTCAGCGACTACGGCCATATGCGGCTCTCGGCGATGCAATCGCTGCTCGACGTGTTGGAGCGTTCGAGCGAGGGCACGCTGATCGTCGATGACCAGGCGCGCGTGGTATGGGTCAATGAGCAATACCTGCGCAGGTTCGGCGCGAAGCGCGCCGATGAGGTGATCGGCATGCCATGCGAAGAGGTGATCCCGAACAGCCGGATGCGCGAGGTCGTGGAAAGCGGCGAACCGCTGCTGCTCGATATCCTCGAGGGCGAGGCGAGCCCGCTCGTCGTGATGCGCTTGCCGATCAAGGACGAGCATGGCGAAACCATCGGCGCGATCGGGTTCGCGCTTCATCAGCGGCTCAATTCGCTTGCGCCGTTGCTCGCCCGCTATCGGCTGATGCAAGAGCAACTCGCCTCGGCCCGCGAATCGCTGCGCAACGAGCGGCGTCCCAAGTATTCGTTCGCCAACTTCGCCGGAACGAGCGCCGCCACGCTCGAACTGAAGCGCCACGCGCGCCGCACCGCCGCAACGGAATCGCCCGTGCTGCTTTTGGGCGAGACCGGCACGGGCAAGGAGTTGCTCGCTCATGCGATTCATGCCGCGTCGCCGCGCGCGGGCAAACCGTTCGTCAGCGTGAACGTCGCGGCGTTGCCCGATACGTTGCTCGAAGCCGAGTTCTTCGGTACGGCCGCGGGCGCCTATACCGGTGCGGGTCCGAAGGGCCGAGCGGGTAAGTTTCAAGCCGCGCAAGGCGGGACGCTCTTTCTCGACGAGATCGGCGACATGCCGCTCGCGTTGCAGTCGAAACTGCTGCGCGTGCTTCAAGAAAAGGAGTTCGAGCCCCTCGGCTCGAACAAGGTCATTCATGCCGATGTGCGCGTCATCGCCGCGACGTCGCACAACCTGCATGAAGCGGTGCTCAACGGTCATTTCCGCTCCGACCTGTTTTATCGGCTCAACGTGTTGAACGTCAGCGTTCCGCCGCTGCGTGCCCGCCTCGACGATATGGAAGTGATCTGCGAGGCGATATTCGACGAACTGTGCACGCACGGTTGCTACGAGCACGCCACGCTCTCTCCCGAGGCACTGGCCGCATTGCGCCGCCACGATTGGCCGGGCAACGTGCGCGAGCTGCGCAATGTGCTCGAGCGCGCGCTGCTCGCCGTGGAAGGCTCGACGCTCGATGCCGACACCATCCGAACCGCCATCATGGCCGGCATGCACACGAGCCCCGCCGCCGACCGGCGCGAGAAGCAGCGTTTCGGGCCGGCTCGTTACGACGAGGCGTTGGCCGGGTTCGAACGCACGCTCATCGAAAACACCCTGGCCGAATGCGGGGGACGCGTGGCCGAAGCCGCCAAGCGGCTTTGCATCGGGCGCGCCACGCTTTACAAGAAGATGCTCGGCCTCGGTATATCGACGCCTCATGGTATGTGACTTGCTTTCCTGTGGCCCCGCTTGGCACACGCCGTGCCATCGCGAACGAACACAGGAGAGCAGCAATGCGACTTAGCGGGAAGACCGCCCTCGTCACGGGATCCACCAGCGGCATCGGCCTCGCCATCGCCTGCGCGCTTGCGCGCGAAGGGGCCAATCTCGTCCTCAACGGTTTCGGCGATCACGCGAGCGCCGTTGCGCAAGTGAGCGCGTTGGGCGCGGACACGATGCATTCGGCCGCCGACATGCGCCGGCCCGAGGAGATCGGCGCCATGATGGCGGCGGCCGCGCAGCGCTACGGCGGCGTCGATATCGTGGTCAACAACGCGGGCATTCAACACACGGCGCCGGTCGAGGCATTTCCCGTCGACAAGTGGGACGACATACTCGCGATCAATTTGACTTCGGCCTTTCACACGACAAGGCTGGCCTTGCCATCGATGCGCGAGCGCGGTTGGGGGCGTATCGTCAACGTCGCTTCGGTCCATGGCCTCGTGGCATCGGCGCATAAGTCGGCCTATGTGGCGGCCAAGCACGGCTTGGTTGGCTTCACGAAAACCGTCGCGCTCGAAACGGCCGGTCAGCCCATTACCTGCAACGCGATATGCCCCGGCTGGGTTTTGACGCCGCTCGTCGAAAAGCAAATCGAAGCGAGAGCGGCCGCCGATGGGATCGGCATCGATGAGGCGACGCAGATGATGCTGCGCGAGAAGCAGCCATCGGGGCAATTCGTTGCCGCGGACGAGCTTGCCGCGCTCGTCGCCTTTCTTTGCGGCGATGCGGCTAGGCAAGTGCGCGGCGCCATCTGGAACATGGACGGAGGCTGGGTGGCCCAATGAGGTTGAGGTTCGTCTCCGTTTCGCGACATCTGTATCGAAACGGAGACAACGACCAAAGGCTCGGCTTATCCGGGCACTCGGCAAGCTTGATGACTCATTTGCCGAACAGAGCGCGCAGCGCGATGCGCACGAGATCGCCCGATCTCGGCTTGCTGACGAAGCTCATCGCAGGGGCGTAGGTGAGTTCGAAGATGAGAGCGCCGAGCACTTCCGGTTTGACGTCCGGCGCGTCGTCGAGCGCAAGCAAGAGCCGCCCCAGCGCTTTCCACTGCGCGCGCAAGATTTTTTCCTGCTGTTTTCGGAATGTGTCTTCGGTCTCGGCGACTCGTGCATATTCGAGCACCAGCATGGGCCAGTTGCCGAGGCGCGAACTGCGGGTTGCCCATGCCGCGATACGTTCGATCGCCTCTTCGATATCCGGGGCGTCTTCGACTTCGGCGAGGACTTCGGCCAATGTGACGCGCGCGTGCTCCTCCAGTACGCCTAGAAACAACGCGTCTTTTCCGGCGAAGTTCGAATAGACCGCGCCCTTACTGAAGCCTGCTTCATCCGCGATCCGGTCTAGCGAGGAGGCGGCATAGCCATAGCGCGTGAAATGCTGCCGAGCCACCGTCAGCAGCCGAGCCCGTGTGTGCGCTCGGCTCTGCTCGCGGGTCATCCTCGTCATTCGTACTCCTCCTAGACAGAGAGATCTGCCGAATGCTAGCAAGGTTCCAAAACGCCGGGAAGGCGAATAATCGCTAACGGCATCCGTGATAGTATTGAGATACCGACGGGTATTCCAATCTCGATCCGAGCAACGACGATACCCGAAAAATGCATCGTACGAAAATCACATGACTATCTTGAAGACCCTTTCTGTCGTCGGCGCGGCAGGACTTTTGGCATCGGCGCTGCTCCACTATCTATTGGCGCATCCGCTGATGTGAGTGGATTGGCGTTCGACGTGAAGGGGCGATCCGAAATGGAGCGGGATTGAAACCAGGAGCCTAATATGAGTTTCACATTCAAACGAGTCATGCATGAGTTGCGCAGGCGTAAGCTGACGGTTCGCGCAACGCAACGTGTGACGCCGGAGATGTTGCGCGTCACGTTCGCGAGCGATGACCTGCGTGACTTCGCCAGCGCCGCGCCCGACGACCATATCAAACTGTTTGTCGTCGATGAGACGGGCGAGGTGGTGTCGCGGGATTACACGCCGCGCCGCTTCGATACGAACGCGGGTACGCTCGATATCGATTTCGCCTTGCATGACGCCGGTCCGGCCACGCGCTGGGCACTCGGCGCGAAGCCGGGCGACATGCTCGAAATAGGTGGCCCGCGAGGCTCGAGGGTGATGGAAGGCGAGCCCGCCTGGCGGCTTTTGATCGGCGACGAAACCGCGTTGCCGGCGATCGGCCGGTGTATCGAGGAAGCGCCGGCGGACGCGCGGGTGATTAGCCTCGTTGCCGTCACGAACGAGGCGAACGAGCAACGCTTCGAGACGCGCGCGCAACACGAAGCCCAGTGGGTGTATCGCCCGGCCGAGCGCGCCGACGATCCGCAACCGGTGCTCGACGCGCTCGCGAAGCTGGTGCTGCCCGAGGGCGACGGTTTCGTGTGGATTGCGGCGGAGGCGCACGTCACGCGTTCGGTACGCGACTACGTGCGTGGTGAACTGAAGTATCCGCCCACGTCGGTGAAGGCGTCGGGGTATTGGATCAAAGGGCGCGCCGACGCGAGCGAGAAATTCGAGGAGTAACCGGCGGGCGGCGTAACCGTCCGCCGGACACGCCGTTCAATCGACGGCGTTCAACGCATCGGAGAGCGCGTTGACGAGGTCGTCGATTTCGCGCGGCTCGGAGATGAACGGCGGCGCAAGTTGAATCGTGTCGCCTCCGAAGCGCACATAGAAGCCGTTTTTCCAGCAGTGCATCGCAATCTCGAACGGACGGCGGGCGGGCTCGCCCGGCTTGGGCTCGATCGTGATACCGGCCGCTAGGCCGCAATTGCGGATATCGGCGATATGGCGTTGTCCTTTCAGCCCGTGCACGGCCGCTTCGAAACGCGGCGCCAGATCGCGCACACGGCTGACCGCTGCCTCTTTTTCCAGCAGGTCGAGCGCGGCCACGCCGGCCGCGCAGGCTACCGGGTGCGCCGAATACGTGTAGCCGTGCGGAAATTCGAGCATGTAGTCGGGCCCGCCGGCCGCCATGAACGTGTCGTAGATTTCCTTGCTCGCCACCACCGCGCCGAGCGGCTGAACGCCGTTCGTGACTTGCTTCGCGAAGTTCGCGATATCGGGCGTGACGCCGAAGAACTCCGCGCTCGTCATCGCGCCCGTGCGGCCGAAGCCCGTGATGACTTCGTCGAAAATCAGCAGAATGTCGTGCGCCGTGCAGATTTCCCGGAGCCGCTGCAAATAGCCTTTCGGTGGGACAACGACACCCCCCGAGCCGGAGAACGGCTCCACGATGACCGCCGCGATGTTCGACGCATCGTGCAAGGCGATGAGTTCGAGCAGCCGGTCCGCCAAATGCGCGCCGTGTTCAGGCAGACCGCGCGAGAACTTGTTTTCCGGCAATTGCGTGTGGGGCAGGAAGTCGGCCTCGATCCCTTGACCGAACAGCTTGCGATTCGGGCCGATCCCGCCTACCGAGATGCCGCCGAAGTTCACGCCGTGGTAACCCTTTTCGCGGCCGATCAATCGGGTTTTCGTTCCCTTGCCCTTCGCGCGCCAGTAAGCACGCGCCATTTTGAGGGACGTGTCGGCCGATTCGGAGCCCGAGCCCGTGAAGAAGACGTAGTCGAGGCCGTTGGGTGTGAGCGCCTTGATCTTATTGGCGAGTTCGAACGACTTCGGGTGGCCGAATTGGAATGCCGGTGCATAGTCGAGCTGGGCGGCTTGCCGGCTCACCGCTTCGGTGATTTCGCTGCGCCCGTGACCGAGGCCGCAGCACCATAGGCCCGAGAGGCCGTCGAAGATTTGGCGGCCGTCGGCGTCGGTGTAGTAGGCGCCTTTGCCGCCGACGATCATGCGCGGGTCGGCCTTGAACTGCCGGTTCGCGGTGAACGGCATCCAATGCGCCTCCAGCCAGGCGCGATCCGTTCGGACAGCGTCCTCGCTAGCCTTCAATCCGGTCTTGATGTCAGTCATATCGGTCATGTCGTTCGGCGCGGCGCGCCCCTCGGTGTCGGTACGTTGCGTATTTTCGGCCGGACGATTAGTCTCTTCGATATCGCAATATCAATCTTTACTTTCCAATCCGTGCAAGTAAACAAAGCGAAGAGCCGCGCGCTGCTGGGCCAGCTCAGCGACATGGATTTGCGCCTGCTGCGCGTGTTCAAGGCCGTCGTCCAATGCGGGGGCATGGCTGCGGCCGAACTCGAGCTCAATATTGGCATTTCGACGATCAGCCGGCATGTGAAAGACCTGGAAACACGGCTTGGTCTCGTGCTGTGCCGGCGTGGGCGGGCCGGGTTTACGCTGACCGCGGAGGGGCACACGGTTTATGAGGAAACGCTCGTGGTGCTCGCCTCGATCGAGGCATTCCGCAGCCGAATCGACGGCATCCACGACAAGATGGGCGGAGAGCTTCACCTCGCCGTGTTCGACAAAACCGCCACGAACCCGCACGCCAAAATCGGCGATGCGATCCGGCAATTCGTCGATCACGCCCCCGACGTCGCCTTGAACGTACACGTGGCTTCCATCAACGAGGTGGAGCGCGGCGTGATCGACGGCAGCTATCAAGTAGGCATCATCCCGGCGCATCGTGCGTCCAAGAGCCTTGTCTACACGAACCTGTTCGACGAACAGATGCTGCTCTACTGCGGGCGCGAGCATCCGCTTTACGATGCGTCGCATGCACGTTTGACTTGGAGCGCCATCCGCAAGCATGCGTTCGCCGGGCTCGGCTTTCACTCGCCGAATATGGAATTGAGCCACCGGGCGAAACTCACGCGGCGAGCGACGGCGTTCGATCAGGAGGCGATCGCGACGTTGATTCTGTCGGGGCGGTTTCTCGGTTTTCTGCCCGATCACTACGCGGAGAGCTTCGAGCAAAAGGGATTGCTGCGCGTCGTGGTGCCGCAGCGTTTTCATTACGAATGCCGGTACGTGGGGCTTACGCGCCGCTCGCCTAGGCCGTCGCGCGCGGCATTGCTATTTCAGTCATGCCTCGAGGCCGCGCATGCCGATGCGCGGCCTCAGTAACGTCCAACGCTTCGCGTGTTATGCGATGGCGTCGACTCGAGCGGTGTGTCCGCTGTTCAGTCGAACGACGATTTTTCCCCGCGCATGTCCTGTGGCCAGTTTTTCGAACGCTGCGCGCGTTTCGTCCTGTGCGTAGATTCCGTCGATGACGATCTGGAGTTGTCCGGCCTCGAACAGGCGGATGGCATCCGGTAGATACTGCTTGGCCTCAGCGAAGAACACGAATTGCCCGCCGTTGCCGTTCCGAGGCTCGATGCCGAACTCCGCGATGCTTGCGATGCGACCGCCGGTGCGCAAGACAGACCATGACTTCTCGAGCGTCTCGCCGCCGACGGTGTCGAGTACGAGGTCGATATCGCGAGCTTGCGTGAAGTCTTCGACGCGGTAATCGATGACCTCGTGCGCGCCCAGGCTTTTGAGCAAGTCGTGGTTGCGTGCCGACGCGGTGGCAACGACATGCGCGCCGGCCTGCCGGGCCAGTTGCACCGCCATTAAGCCGACGCCGCCCGCTGCCGCGTGGATCAGGACGCGCTCATCGCGTTGCAAGCCGCCTGCGTCGAACAGGCTTTGCCACGCCGTGCCGAAGGCAGTGGGAAGCGCCGCCGCTTGCTCGAAGCTCATCTGTTGCGGGATCACGGAGAGATCGCCGGCCGCGATCGCTAGGTGTTGGGCGATTGCGCCGCCGGCAGTGGGTGCGGCGCGTCCGACCACGCGGTCGCCGGGGCGAAGACCGGTTACCGCATCGCCGACCGCCGTCACCACGCCGCTGAAGTCGGTGCCCGGCACGTAAGGGAATTCGATGGGGAACACTTGCTGCATGACACCCGACATGATCTTGAGGTCGAGTGGGTTCAAACCTACCGCTTCAACCCGCACACTGGCCTCATCGGCTGCGATGGAACGCGACGGGATATCGGCCTCGGAGATGACGTCTGCACTTCCAAACGTATTGATAATCGATGCTCTCATTCGTTTCTCTTATGCGTACTCGTTACGCTTGAGCGGGAAATTGACCGAGTTGCATGAACAGACCGAACCAGTCTTCCATGTGCCAGGTCGTTTTGATGCGGCCGTCCGCGATCTCGTGGAATTCATGCATGCGTACGCTGACTCGCTTGCCCGTGGCCGCAATGCCGAACAATTCCCCTCGATGGGTGCCGGTGATCTCGGCACGCACGGCTACTTTGCCCGGCGTCTGCACGACGTCGTGGATGGCGATGTGAAGGTCGGGAAACGCTTCGCCGAAGCTCGAGATGATTGGCTTGATGCCTTGGGGTCCGGGCTCCTGGCCGGGCCCGAGCGGAATGTCGTCCCAGTCGTCGGCAAGAATCGAGTCGACTAGATCGGGGTTTTTCTCGCTGAACGCGCGATAAAGCGTTTTGACCGCTTCGAGCTCGGCAGCGAGCGCCGGGGAGGATTGAACGTCGGATGCATACATGGTGAGGGTCGCCTCGTTGCGATGAACATGGCGTGATTGTGTCGATCGACCTAAAATCCGTCCAACAAATAACCGATATGAACGATTATTCGAATCATGGATTTTCATGGAATCGACTTGAACCTGCTCGTGGCCTTCGACGCCTTGATGAGCGAACGAAACGTCACACGGGCCGCCGCGCAGGTCGGCGTGAGCCAGCCTGCGATGAGCGCGGCGCTGTCGCGTTTGCGCAATTTGCTGGGCGACCCGCTGTTTCTGCGTAGCGCGGAAGGGCTGTTGCCGACGCCGCGTGCGCGTGAATTGGCGGGCCCTATCGGGCAGGCGTTGCGTCAACTCGAACGAACCCTGGTGGCCGAGCCTCGCTTCGAGCCCGGCGAGGCCGCGGTGACGTTCAATCTTGGGCTATCGGATTACCCGGCTTTCGTGCTGTTGCCTGCGTTGCTCGCCGCGCTCGAGCGCGAGGCGCCGGGTATTTCGATCGGGGTGCGCGCGTTCACCGATCGCGACGCGGCGGTGGATCTGCTCGACTCGGGCGAAATCGATGCGGCCATCGGTATCGCGCCGACGCAGATGGATCAGCGCATTTTCACGCGCCATATTCTCAGCGACGAATTCGTGACGATCGTATCGAAGGACAATGCGGCAGCGCGACGGGGGATGAGTATGAAGACTTATCTGGCGCTCAAGCACGTTTTGGTCTCGCCCGAGGGAGATCGGTATGGGCTCGTCGATCAAGCGCTCATGCAGCAGGGGCTGCGCCGCACGGTTGCGGTCGCGCTGCCGCATATGTTCGCAGTGCCTGATATCGTTGCGCGAACACAGGCGACGGCAACCGTGTTGAAACGCATCGCGCTCAAGTCGGCTGTGAGCCGGAAGCTTGTGTTGTTCGATCCGCCGGTCGCGCTCGCGGCAGTGGAACTCGACTTGATTTGGCATCGCCGTAGCGATGCCAATCCGGCTCAGCAGTGGCTTCGGGGTTTTATCGCGGAGCAGGCGAAAGCGCTATAGGGTGTGGCGATGCGGTGGTTAACTGACGGTTGCGGCGACGCTCGAGGTTCGGCGTTTCGACATGCGTGCCAAGACGTATCCGATCAAGGCGATGCCCGCTGCAACGATCGGCTGACTAAAGTCTACGAGCGCGAGCGACGCGGGTCGCGTCGAGTGAATGAAGACGACGCTGGCGAAAAGTGCAAGCAGCGAAGCGAGCGCTGTAGCAACGAGTACGGTGGCGCTGTCGCGGTATGCCGAGGCGATGTTCCAGCGCGCAACCATTCCCAATAGGAGACAGGGCAGCGAGATCACCAATATCGCCGCGAAGGTTAGCCAAAGCTTACCTGTATGGATGAAGCCGTCGAGCACGGCGCTGTAAATAGCCAGCGCCCCGACCACGTAAAAGAGTGTCGCCACGAACGCTCGTGCGCGCAGTCGCATTGACGGCGAAACGTTAGCTTGGCTCTTTCGAGAAAAATACGCTCTGGCCGAGGGGGCCAGAAAGAGTAAGCCCAAGACGATTGCGCCAGCCGCGACGGACACCGTGTATAGGCCGATGCCCCGCGTATCGTGCAGCGGTAGCGAAACGGCCCAACCCGCGACGGTTCCCGCCAAAGCGAGCCAGCGCGGCCAACCGTGCCCGAGAAACAAGCCGATTGTGACGAAGGCGACGATCAGCGTCGCGATGGTGTAGTAGTCCCATTGGAGATGGGGCGATGCCCAGGAACCTAGATATAGCGGCGCTCGGTTGACGAGCGGCGTGTCGAACGTCTTTATCATGCTCCATAGCGTTAGCGCGTAGACGTACGCGATCCCTGTTATGAAGGCTGGTTTTTTCAACGCCTCCGTATTCTGCGGTTGGTTCGTCATGGTGTGGTGCAGTGAAAGGCTTGGGTAAACTTTTAACGGCAAATTCGCGCGAAACTTTAGTGGAGCTGAACAAAATTCGCGCAAGGCGGAGGAATATGAAGGGCAATTTATGGAAAGGATTGCGGATCGGCCACGCGGAGGGAGAAGCCCGCAGCCGATTTGCGTCACGGGTGACTATCAAAGGTATCCGAATCGTTTTGCTGTCGCTGCTCGCAATTTCAAGTTTTGCTTGGGCGGCAGATCAAACATTAGGCACTCCCGTAGCCATTCCGGGCACTGGCCTCCAGTTGATCCTGATTCTCGATTTGCGCCGGTCGATCGACTGAAGTCGTTCGACCTCGCGGGGTAGTTCAACCTTCTACCGTAAAAAATGGAGTTTCCACACGGCCTCGACCCGTTGCCGTCGTTCAGGTCGCGGCGACGTCAGCGACCGCCTTCAAGGTCCATCAGTCACCACTTCGCCACATACGGTTGAGCCTTCTTGCAACGGAAATCGTGGTTCGCAATGAAAGGAGCCGCGGATCGATGGCGCTTCTCATCAAGTGCCTCTCAATTTTCGCCCTGGGCCGCCGATATCACGCTCAGCGGTGATTGCCGCAGCAAGAATGCTACCGCTACATGTGAATCTGGAAGCAGCCGGATACCACGGTCGGCGCCGGGCACAAACTTCCACAATAGAGAGAGGAGAAGCAGCTTGCCAGTAATGAAATCCGGTCTAGGAATCGAAAAGCGATGAATTCTAAGCAGCTGTCCTTTCTGCGCCAGCCGTTAGCAGCGACTTGTTTTGCAGCAACTATATCCTTATGCGGCTGCGTAACAAATACAACCCCGGGCGTCGACTTTTCCGGCGAATTCCTGGGACGCTTCCTTGTGACGGAGGTCTCCGGCTATAGTGGAGTGCGAGGACGCACGTTAGAAATTGCTTCGCCGGCCGCGGGTCAGCTAGTGATCTCTATAGTTGGAGGCAGGTCCTTCGACTTGTATGACTGCAGGTCGCGGGTGGCAAATGAAAGCAACATGCTTGGGAATGACAGCAGCCAAGACTCGGTTCACGAGGTTGTATGCGAGGACTCCGAAGAGTGGACCTGGGTCTTGTCCTACGGCAAGCCCGAATTGATAGAGGAGGCCGGGCTGTTCAACCGGATTCTCCCTGGAGTACATACCGTTCACTCCCATTCCGGCTACGTCTTGCATCGGGGCTATCCTAACCGACTCCCGCACGTCTATGCGTTGGACCCGGTTCGATGAGTGCACGGCTGCGCGTTGAATCTTGGTGGGGCGCGCATCGCGCGAGTCGAATCGAAGCAGCGTGAAAATGCTAGATGGCCGGGCGGTGCCCGACCATCTAGCCACGGCATATTAAGTGCGCAAAGGGAAACGGCTGCCCTCGCGTCACTCTGTGCAGAACGCGCCATTTTCGAGGAATGGTCGGAGAACTTTTCGATCGACATGCTGGACGGGCTGGTGCATTAATCCATCGCTGGAACTTCCCCCATCCGACAGTTCGACATGGCACTCGTTTCGGTGTCCTTTTATCAGAGCGGTATAGTGATGGCCCGACACCGGCGTAAACGTCACGATGCGAGTACAGGCTTCGGAGAAGTAATCCCGGGCGCGTAAAAGTGAAATCGAGAGCGGCTGCCCTGCGACCACCTTTCGAGTCAACTCACCGTCGTCAGGTATCGCCGGCAGGCGATTTCGGTCCGTGCATTCCGATGCATTGCCGAAAATGCTGGGCAAAACTAAGAAATGGTCGCTCTTCGCGAAGGTTAGCGAGGCGGTATCGCCACTTGTTGGCTCCGCGTACTGTGGGGCGACCGCTGTCAATGATCGCCGCTATGGAGCCAAACCGGGATCGGCGTATTGGAGCCACCTCAGGATCGGCGTAAAGGAGCCAGCGGATGATCGCCGTAATGGCGCCACTTCAGGATCGCCGTAAAGGCGCCAC
>NZ_PNYA01000042.1 GCF_002879885.1 Trinickia dabaoshanensis | reverse complement strand
CCCCGCGAGTGCCCCCGCCAGTACCCCGAGCGGCGAGCAGAACTGGACGGTTTCGCCCTCCGACGGGACGTTACGGCATGCCCTAGCGAAATGGGCAGTGCAAGCCGGTTGGCAGTTGGTGTGGGATGCGTCCGTCGACGTGCCGGTCACCGTGAGCGCCTCGTTCGCCGGCGATTTCCGCTACGCGGTGAAAGCGCTTTTCTCCTCTTTGTCGGCGGCGGACGTCAATTTGAGCGGCCTGATGTACACGGGCAATCGCGTTCTTCGAGTCACCGAGACCGGTCAGCGCGCGCAATAACTCAAGGAAAACGAAGAATGACTTCGAATGTGAAGCGAAGCGTCGTGCTTGTGATGATGACCTTGCTGACCGGTTGCGGGACCGTCATGGAGCGTAACGAAATCCGAGGCGCGGTCAATCAAGGCAGTCAAGCCGTTAGCGATCGCATGGCGCGGTTGCGCCAGGAAGATCAGCAAAAAGCGGCCGTCGTGAGGGAGATCGACGGCGTATGGCTTGGCGGAAAAACCGTGAAAGTCTCGCGCGACGCAGAGCTCCCCGCCGTATTCAGTCAACCGATTCGTTTTGCGTTCCCGGATCAGCCGACGCTGACCATCATCGCCGATCGTATCAGCAAGATCGTGGGAATGCCGGTGCGGGTCAGCGCCGACGCACTGATTCCGATCGAAATCTTCTCGGCGCAGCGCATGGGCATGATGATGGGCGGCATGGGCGGCTCGAGCATGATGCAATCGGGCGTCGGCGGCTTGGCCGCGGCCAATGGCGTGCGGCTCCCGTCGGGTGTGGCAATGCCGCCGCAATCGGGCCCCATCGGTCAATACGCCCCGAGCATGACCACGATGGGCGGCTATCAGCCGATCGCACAGGCCAGGTCCTTCATCATCGATCAGACCTCGCCCTTCGGAGGTACGTTGACCGAGTTGCTGGATCAGGTGTCCGGCAAATTCGGCGTGGGTTGGGATTACAAGGACGGCACGATTTCGATCTCGCGTCTCGTGACCCGGACCTATCAAATCGCGTCCATCACCGATACCAACGATGTCACCGCCACGATCGCAAAAACCGCGTCGACGGGCGAGACGACCGGTGGCGGGAGCGGCGGCGGGACGGGTACCACGATGTCGCAGGCCGGCAGCGCGTCGTCGTCCTCCGATGTCTCGTCGAAGCTGAGCGCGTCCGTCGACGTCGTCAAGGGGCTGAAGACCGCTATCGAAGCCGCGCTGACGCCGAACGGCATCGGCAAATACTCGATTTCGTCCTCGGGCGTCGTCACCGTGACCGATACGCGCGAGGTTCAGGAGCAGATTCGAGACTTGATCGAAGCCGAGAATGAATCGGTCGGGCGCCAGGTGCGGATGCGCATGCAAATCGTGGACGTTAGCGCGACGACGAATAACGACATGGGCGTCGATTGGTCGTGGGTCATCAATCAGGCCGCGGCGAAATGGAACGTGAATTTCTTCTCGCCGACCGGCTTGTCCAGCACTTCGACCGGGTTCGGCCAATTGGGCGTCATTCGTAACGGCGGAAACGGCTACTCGACGACACAGACCTTTTTGCAAGCACTGGCGACCGTCGGCAAGGTCAACATCCGTAAAGACGAGACCTATACGATGTTGAACAATCGCCCACTGTCCATCGCCAATACCGAAAACTTCATTTATCCGGCGAGATCGTCGCCGGCCGCGAGCGTGACCAACGGGGCGACGGCCGTTCCCGGCATCGAACCTGGCCAGCTCACGACGGGCACGTTCTTGAACATGCGTGCGTCGATACAGCCTAACGGTTCGGTGGTCGTGCAGTTCTCGATGGATGCCTCGACGCGCGGCAACACGGTGACCCTCGATTCGAACGGCGTGAAGCTGCAATACCCGCAATCGACGGCCAATCAGTATCAGATCTACGCGAGCATCGTAAACGGCGAGACCGCCGTGCTCGCCGGCCTCGACGACACGCAACAGCAAGCGACGGACAAGTCGTTCGACGGGACGCTCACACCGCTGCTGGGCGGCGGCATTTCGACGGCTACGACGCGTCACGCGGTGCTCGTTCTGCTCACCCCGCAAATTGTCGAAGGGGTCAATTGATGTCCGCGGCGATCCCCGTTCCGATTGCAGGATTCGGCGAGGCGGTGGCCGGCCTCGACTGGCTGGAGCTGCCCGGGCTGGACGGCAAGAACACGGAGGTCAAACAGCTCGGCCGCGGCGTCAACGCGGCGTGGCAATTCGTTTGGAGTGTGAAGGGAAAGGACGGCGAGTACGTCGCGTTCGTGTCCAAAGGCGAAGTGAAAAAGCGCCCGGTGGCCGCCGCCGTATTGGTCCGCGCGGCGGTTTCGGAGGACACCTATCTAACGCTGGTCGACATCGGAGACGGGCGCCTTTGGGCGTTCGCGGTCTCCGACGGCATGCCGGTCAATAGGATGGACCGGGTTGCCGATGCCACCGACTTGATGGGCCAAGTCCGCGACTTTTTGACGTCGTTGCCCGACCCCAGTAAGGCGCCGATCTATACCGACAAACCGGAACTGTTCGAGACGCTGCCTTACGGGCTCGATATTCGTCCCTTCTCGCTGGAGATTCTCAGGCATTCGATTAGAAAGCGAGATTTCTCGAAGGCGACGTTCTCGCGGCACTCGTCCATACCGGTCGCCGGAATCATCGCAACGGCATTGCTGGCGTCATTAACGGCCGGCTACGTGTACTACCAGGACCAGGCCGAAGGCGAAGCGCGCCGGCATGAGTCGCAGGCACGCCGGCGCGAGATAGCGAAGCGCAAGGCCGCACTCATGAACCAAGTTCGCGCCGCCATCAATGCGGCCGCTCCGGCGCGCGTCGCGGTACCGGCGTACATGGACACCTTGCGCGACGTGCCCGCATCGGTTTCGGGTTGGCGGTTGGCGGCGGTCGAGTGCGAGGCGAGCAGTTGCACGTTGACGTACAAGGCCGCCGCGTTCGCGACTTGGAACGGGTATTTGAAGGCGAAGCCCGCCGGCTGGCCGGCGCCGTCGTTCGACGGGGACATTCAGAGAGTCGATCAAAGCGTGCCGGTGCATTTGCCCTCGCTCTCGCCGCGCGCCGCGAGCGCGCTTGCGCCGCGCGAGAACGTGCGTCTGAAACTTGGCAATCTCGCACAGATTTCCAGACCTCTTGGGCTGACCGTCACGCTTCAAAGCGGCTGGGAACCGGTAGCGCCAAAGACGGCGGGGGTCGACGACCAGTGGGTGCCCCTGAAAACCGGCTTCGGCGCGACCGGCGCCGCCGTGCTGCTCAGAGACCTGGCGATGCGTCTGCCCGACGATGCGGGCGTGCGCAGCGTGTCGTTCAAGCTCGACGACAAGATCACTTTTGACTTGAAAGGGGAAGCGTATGCGAATCCGTGAAGTTGCTGCCTTGATGCTGCTCGTGCCAGTACTCGCGCGTGCCGGCGACGCGGCGCCGGCCGATACCTCCATGGATACCTTCGGCAAGCTGCTGGCGAAGCAACAGGAACTCATCGAATCCGAAATGGACGCAAAGATTCGAGCGAACCAGGCTCAAGCGGCAGGGCCCGCTGCTCCCGTTGCCGCGACACCCCTACCCGGCGTGAAGCAGGACGTGAACGACAAAGAACCGGTCGTCGAAGCGATTTGGGGGCTGGTCGGCAAGGAGGTGGCCGAAGTCAACTACAAGGGCCGCAGCGTGCCGGTCTCGATGCAAGAACCTTATATCTCGAAGATCGATGGCTGGAAGCTCGAAAGCATCCAGCCGTACGAGATCGTGTTGGTCCGCATGAGCGGCAATCGAGTGACGCAGCGTAAGTCCGTGATGCTCGATTGGCAAGGCAGCGGAAGCAGTCAGACCGCGACCTCGCCGGTGGCGAGTCCGTCGGTGCCGGTCGTCCGGCCTCCGATCGCGGCGCCGGCCGCAATGCGTTGACTCAGGGAGCGAACATGTTCACCAAGGGCTTGGGCTTTCTGAACGGTCGCGAGCAAGCGCAGTCGCCGGCCGAGGACGCGCGGCGCCAGCTTGCAAAGCTCGTTGGACAGTTGCGTCAATCGGGGCGCGTCAAGACGCGCGACGACTTGCCGGCCTTCCGTGCGCCGATGACGAAGACGCACGGCATCGCCGGCAACGACCTATCCGCGGTGGCCGCCGTCGACCTTGGGGGCCGCGAGGCCATCATCCTCGTTTCGGAAAGCTCGGTCGGCCAACGGCTGCACCTGGAGTTGCGGCGCCGCGTGCTCGGGGCCGGCTATAAGCTCGCGCAAGAGCGTCTGGCGGACGTCGCGCTGATCGCCGACATCAACAACGCCATCAACAAGGACGGCGTCGACAGTAAGGCAAGCGACGTTCGCCCGCTCGTTGACGAAATGATCCGCGATGCCATCAACGAGAAAACGACCGACATTCATATCTGCTGCCGCGAGCGCAGCGGCATGGTGCTGTTCCGGATTCACAGCCGCCTGTATCAATATCGCGGCTTCGACGTCGTGACGTGCGAGCAGATCGCCGGCTTCATGTTCACGGAAATGGCCGAAGGACGTTCGCGGAGCCAGGGCTCCTTCGCACTGGAGGCCAAGTCGCTGAGCTGCATGATTCGCACGACGATCAACGCGACCAGCTACAAACTTCGCTATAAGTTCATTCGCGTCGCCGACGGATGGGACGTGGTCGTGCGTGTATTGCCGGTGGAAACGCCCGGTCAACGGACTCCCACCTTCGCGGAACGCGGCTACGAGGTATCGCAAGTCAATCAACTCGAGTTGGCGGTCGGGCGATCGATCGGTCTCATCGCGATCACCGGCCCGACGGGCTCCGGCAAATCGACGACGTTGAAGACGATGATGGAGTTCGACCCGAAGCGTCTGTTGAAGAAGCGCTATTCGGTCGAAGACCCGGTCGAGTACAAGATCTTCGGCGTCAGCCAGATTTCCCGTCAACGCAGCGACCATGACGAAGACGATGGCAGCGACACCGATGCCATCGGCGTTTTGCGCGACATTTTGCGCGGCGATCCCGACGACGTGATGGTGGGTGAAACAAGAGACAAGACCACCGCGCAGATGCTGGCCGATTTCGTTTTGACGGGCCACAAGATCTATACGACGCTGCACACCGCTTCCGCCATCGGCGCGGCCCTGCGCCTTTATCGGCTCGGCCTCGACAGGCATGTTCTTGCCGACAGGCAATTCATCGCCGCGCTGATCTTTCAGCGGCTCTTGCCCGTACTCTGCGATCACTGCAAGAAGCCCGCGCGCGACATATTGGCCAGAGACAAGCAGTACCTCCTCGAGCACAAATTCGGGTTGAACATCGAATCGATCTACTGCGCCGACGAGACGGGTTGCCCCCACTGCCACGGCCGAGGGATCGTCGGTTCGACGGTGGTCGCGGAAATCGTCGTTCCGGACAAAGTCATTCGACAACACATTGCCGACGGTTTCGACGAAAAGGCCGAGATGTACTGGCGCGGGAGCCGGCGCACGGGCTTCGGCGATGCGGACATGACGGGGAAAACCGCGTTCGAGCATGCCCTGTACAAAATATCGTGCGGGCGCATCGACCCGCGCGACGTCGAGCAAGAGTTCGAGCCGTTCGAGACCTACGAGCTCGTGGAGGTGTCGATATGAACCTCGCCTTCAAGCTGAGCCGCTTCCTGTTCAACACGTTCGATTCCAGCCGCCAGGAGTTCTACGAGGATTTCGCTTCGGCCCTGCGCGACGGAGCCGCGACCAGCGAACGCCTGCGCAAGATGGCAGCGCGCTCTCGCCGGCGTAAAACAGGTTGGGCCCCGTTATACGAGCACTGGCTTCGAAAGATGCGCCGGATGTCCTTCGGACATGCGCTGCAGCACACCGTCCCCGCCTATGAAGTCATGGTACTGACGGCGGCCGAGGAAGACGGCCGTCTCGATGAAGCGATGGTCTACCTCGGGCGGGCGATACGGCTCATGGGCAAGATCAAGGCGACCTACTTCATGTCGCTGATCTCACCTGGCATGGCGTTCGTGTCGATCCTCGGATTCTTCGTAGCCTATGCGCTGGTCATTGCGCCGCAAAACCTCCAATCGCTTCCGCTAGAACGGTGGCCGATTATTAGTCGTCAGTTGTACGAGCTCTCGAACGCCATCGTTCGACATGGTTTGCTGTCCGGGCTGGGATTCGTTCTAACGGCCTGGCTAGTCATTTGGAGCCGGCCGAATTGGCGCGGCCGATTCCGCGCCAAGATCGATCACGTCCCGCTGCTGCCTTGGAGTTCGTATCGAGAAAACGAGGCGAACAACTTTCTCGTGTCGCTTGCGATTCTTTTGCAATCGAACAATCACGGCATGAAGGAAGCGCTGGAGCGGATGCGGCAATTCGCAAGCCCCTGGCTCGGGTGGCACATCACGGTCATGCTCAAGCGCCTCGCGCTGACGCCCGACAGCCCGGCGCGCGCGTTGGACACGGGGTTGTTCTCGTATCGCGTGATGGATCGCATCGAGGACTACTCCGAACGAACGAATTTCTTCAAGGCGCTGCGCATGATCGCCTTCGACCACGGCGACAAAGCCGTCGAGGCCGCCGAACGTAGGGCCATTTTCGGCGGGTTTCTCGCGATGGGCATCGTTGCCATGGTGCTCGGCGTGATCGTGCTAGGAAGCTTTGAATTCAACGATGCGATGGAAACCTATGTCCAGTCCATCCGCTAACTCAGGAGAACGATCGATGACAACTCAGTTTGAACCGGTACCCCCGAAGGGCGCCAAACCTCACGCCCCTCTCGGAACCGGCGGCACAAAGCACCGGACGATCGGGCGACAAAAAGGCTTTTCGCTGACCGAGCTCGCGATCGTCTTGGGCATCATCGCGCTGATTGCCGCCGCGGCCATGGTCGTGGTGCCACGCGTGCTCGCCAGCATTCGAGCGGGCAAGATCATCGACGCATTCAACGAAGCGATTCCCTCGATTCAGACGGCCTATCAGAACCAAACCTCGTTTGCCAATCTTGCCACGGCCCAGGTCGCACAAAACGGCTGGCTCAACGACAGCTTCGTGGAGATGGCCGGGGGGGTGCCCGACGGCAACCTGGTGACGCAGTGGGGAACGATCGTATTCGCTCCCACGGCGGGTAACACCCAGGGCCAAGTGACGATGAACGACATTCCGACGAAGGAGTGTGTGAAGATCGGGAACAACTTCATGAACGACATGTACCTGACCGCAACAATCAACGGCGCCGCCGTCAAAGCGGGGCCTAATAACGTCGATCTGACAGCCGTGGGTACGCAATGCAGCTCAACGACGACCAATACGATCGTATTCACTTTCGGACGAGCGTGATCACCGATGACTATGCCGCTCATTACCGACGTCCATCTTTCGATCGACGGACACGGCAGGCCGATCGTATTTCCCGGTCAACGGCCGGCCGGTCCGGAGCATCAACCGCTGATGGAGCAGCTCACCGCCGCGATCACCGCGAATCCCGATCGAAAGAAGGTGAAGTTGAACGACGCAAGCCGTTGGCGCATTCAACGCATGCGAGAAGGACGCTACGCCCTTCGGCGCATGCGCGATGCTTGCCCCGACATCGACGCGTTGGGGCTGCCTCAGTGGATCAAGGCATTGCTGCTCGGCTCGAAGATGCGCGAAGCGGGCGGATTGGTCGTCATCTGCGGGCTCACCGGCGCGGGGAAAACGACGACTTTTTCGGCCACGATCGCCGCCCGGCTTCGCCTGCACGGCGGCTACTGCTTGACCATCGAAGATCCCCCGGAAGACTTACTCGAGGGCGAGCATGGTCTGGGCTACTGCGAGCAGATCGACGCGGATGAAGTCGGCGGCTATGAGAATGCGATTCACGCGGCCCTGCGGTGCTTTCCCGCGAAAGATTCATCGATGCTGGGATACGGGGAAGTGCGCGATAGCGCCACCGCCGCACAGTTGCTGCGCGTCGCGGTGGACGGGCATCTGGTGCTCGTGACGATGCACTCCAAGACGATCCCGGCCGGTCTGCAACGGCTGTCCGCCTTGGCGCGAGCCGCGGGCGAGGAAAACGCCAACGATCTGATCGCCACGAGCTTGCAACTCGCTGTGCACCAGCGTTTCGATCTCGAAGGCCGGCTGGTTGCATCGGCGTTGGCGCGAGAGAACAAGGTGATCGCGCACATCAAGCAGGGGGAATTTTCCGCACTGACGCAGGAAGTCGAAACCATGCAATTGAAGAACCTGTAGAGAATCCGACGGGACCATGAAACTAAAAAAACGAGCCGTGCAACCATTGAACAAGCGAAGCCAAGGCGGGTTCTTGCTTTGGCAAATGGCCATCTTCGTGACGCTGCTGACCGCCGTGATGGCCTATGCTGGGCAGCATTATTGGCGCACGACGATGAATCAAAACCGCGACGATCGGGCACGGCTCGTCGGGACCACGCTCGGGGCGATCAACGACGCGACGAAGACGTACACGACGACCTTCTTCTCCGAAATTCAGCAAGGTCAGAGCGTCACGCGCAACGGCTACACGCTGCCCGCGGCGCGCCTGTTGACGCCGACGACCGCCGACTTGAACGGCCTTGGCTTTCTATCATCGAAGGCGGTGAACCCGATCGTCTACAACGGACAGGCAATCGGCTTCGCGATTCAAATCACGGTCGATACGTCGAGCGGTTGTACGGTGCCCACGTGTAACCTTCCGTTTCAAGTCACTGCCACGAGCCCGCTGATCGATCCCGGTACGAACCAAGTAGATGTTCGTCGCGCAACGATTGCAGCGAATACGGCGAGCCCCGGCAATGCGGGCGTATCGATGCCGGCCTCTTTGGGCGGCAACCCCAGCGTTTTCGTCACGCAAAACGGCACGCAAATCGGAACGAACCCGGGCGGCGTGGCTGGCCTCATCTCGATCCGCAACGGCTACGATGCCTCGGGGTTTTTCGTGTTCGATCGCCGCGACGGTAGCCTGCCGAGAACGGGCGATATCAACATGCAGGACACGGCCGGTGTAAAGCACAACATCAACAATGCCGGCACACTCAATGCCGACAATACGGTCACGGGCACGCTTGACGTAACAGGACTTGCGGTCGAGGGATCACCCTGCTCGCACCTTGGGTTGATTGCAGCAAACGTTGACGGGAAGCTGCTTTCTTGTAACGGCACGGTCTGGGGAAAAGCGACGGACATGCCGAGCGCGCACCGGGAGGTCTTTACGTCGGCACGTTGCCCGTCGCCTTGCCAATGGACCGTTCCGAATGGCGTGAAGAGCGCGTTGGTCACAATGGCTGGGGGCGGAGGATCAGGCCTCGGCTGGCGCTTCGCCAACCAGTACGGGACGGGAAGCAGCGGCGGATTCGTATTTTCCGCGCCGGTCAATCTAGTCGCCGGCGAGACCCTAACCATTGTGGTCGGAAAAGGCGGGACCGCATATCAACCACGGGTAACGGCAACACCCGTACCCAATACGCCGTACTTTGTCTATGAGGCACCTCTCGGCGATGACGGACTAAGCGGCTATCCGGGCAGTCCGAGTCAGCTAATTTCGTCCAATTCACAAGAGGGCACCAATGGCGTTTTGCTTGAGTGCGACGGCGGAAGCGGCGCGACCGCCGGCGGATTCGACGATCCCTCGGGGGGCGGGGGTGTACCGGTCCCCGGCCCACAATCGAGCGTATGGGAGTTTTCCGGCTATCCCACTCACCCCACCCCCGATCGAATGGCAGCGGGCCCCTATGCGCGCAGCAATGGCCCCGGCGCTTGCGGATACAGCGACTACGGACTAGGCAACTTCGGCAACAGAGCGTACGCCCCAAACCCCGGCACCCCCCTTGCGAGCGGCGCGTATCAAGGCGCGCTGACCCCATTCGGGTATGGTTCGGGAGGCTCGGTCAGCATCTTCGGTTGCTATGTTTCGACTACTCAAATGGGAACCTGCGTATTCCCCGATTACGGCAGGGACGGCGTCGTCATGATCGACGTACTGTATTAGGAGCAGAGCATGTACCGCGAAATTCTTTCGAAACTGCCTTCGCCCGTGTTGTTCGTCCGATCGGGCCAACCGGCGATCACTTACGCAAACGATGCTGCGGCGCGACTCTTTTCGCATGTTCATCTTGCCGAGTACAGCATGCACGACCTGCTATCGACGGATGGCGAGCGCCAAAAATTCGATTCGTTCCTCGCAGCCGGCGACGAGGCTGCCGAATTCTCGTTCGGAAATGCATCCCCCTTCGAAGATGCGCAAAGCGGGCAATCGCAAGACTCGGAACGCGCCGACGCGAATATGAAGGCCGTCGTAGTCCGCTCGCCGGTTTCCGAGGGCATCGCCTATTTAATTCGGCCGCTTGACGATGAAGCAAACGGCCTCGGCCGATTCTGGCAGGCAGTCCAATTCGATCCCTTGACCGGTTTGCCGAACCGCGAATTGCTGCGCGATCGCATGGACCAGGCCATCCGTCTGGCGAGCCGACTGGACGAGGCATTTCTCGGCGTTCTTTTCGTCGACCTCGATCGATTCAAGAAGATCAACGATACCTACGGCCACGCAGCTGGAGATGCGGTTCTCGTCGAAGCCGCGAAGCGTTTGCGCGGGTGCCTGCGAGACAGCGATACGGTGGCAAGGCTCGGAGGCGACGAATTCGTCGTGCTGCTGCCCAATCTGCGCAGCACCGAAGACACCTCGATCGTCGCCGAGCGCATTCTCGACGCCTGCGCGAAGCCGATCGAAGTCGGAGAGAATGTGTTTCAGATCAGCGCGAGCGTCGGCGTAGCGGTTTGGCCGAACGACGGGCGAAATGTCGACGAGTTGTTGCATAACGCCGATATGGCGATGTACACGGGAAAAGGAGAAGGCCGCAATACGTTGCGCTTTTACGATGCCAAGATGAACGAGAAAGCGAGGGCGCGCGCAACAGTCGAAGCGGAACTGCGAGACGCCCTACGCGACGGGCATTTCGTTCTGCACTATCAGCCGCAATTTTGCGCTCGCTCGGGCCGCATCGTCGGGGCCGAGGCGCTCATTCGATGGTTTCATCCCACACGCGGAATCATTCCGCCATCCTCCTTCATTCGCGTTGCGGAGGAAACGAACCTCATCGCGCCCATCGGCGATTGGGTCCTATGCGAAGCGGTACGCCAGGGCCGTCGATGGAAGGACATGGGCCTCGATCTTCGTATCGCGGTGAACTTATCCGGCCGGCAATTCGGCGACTCCTTGGCCGATCGCGTGAAGGAAGTTTTGAATGAAAGCAGCTTTCCGCCAGAGCTGCTCGAACTCGAGCTGACCGAGAGCTTTCTCGTGACGGACACGGAGAAAGCGGTGCGAATCTTGTCTTCGCTGCGTGAAATCGGCGTGCGCGTTGCGCTCGACGATTTCGGCACGGGCTGGTCGTCGTTGAATTACCTGAAGAACTTCCCGGTGGACACGCTCAAAATCGACCGCTCGTTCATCGGGTCGACGGCGAGCGAGTTCGACGGGCGCATCGTCCGCGCGATCATCGCGATTGCGCGCGAATTCAACTTGACCACGCTGGCGGAAGGCGTCGAAACCGAAGAACAACTCGCGAAGCTCCATGAGTTGGGATGCGACTCTTGGCAAGGCTACTTACTTTCCGGGGCGATTCCCGCGCAGGAGCTAACGGAGTTTTGCCAACTCACGGAGATGGCCGAAAATCGCTTTTCGGTGCAGCAACGGAGCACCTGATGGATTTGATCACGCTGGTCATGGCCTGCGCTCCGTTCGTTTCGGCAAACACGATGCTGGCGGTCATCCACCAGGAGTCGCAGGGCAATCCGTGGGCGATCAACGTGAACGGCAGCCAGCGTTATCGGAAAGCCAACTCGTATGAGGAGGCCGTCGTCGAGTCCAAGCGATTGATCGCGAGCGGCGCGAACATCGACATGGGCCTGATGCAGATCAATTCAAAGACGATGTCGAGCTTGGGCCTGACGGTCGAACGCGTTTTCGATCCTTGTACGAACGTCTATGCGGGCGGCACCGTGTTGACGCGCAATTATGTGCAAGCGGCCAGGACCCAGCCCAGCGTTCAAGCCGCTTTGCTAGCGGCGCTATCCGCCTATAACACCGGCAGTTTCAGTCGAGGCTTCAAGAACGGTTACGTCAGCGGCGTCGTGAAAGCCGCGGCAACCCGTTACTAAAACGCAGAATCATGATTCGTTTGCGCCATTCGTCAATTCACGCATTTTCAACCTACAGGACGCCTGCCGATGATGAGCACGCCGGAACCGTTCAAGCTTGAGGCCAACTTCGGCGTTAGCGATTTACAAGCATTTCTTGCCTATTGCGGCGAGATCGGCTCGTCGGACATCGTGTTCCAGACCGGCGATGTCGTATGGGGAGAAATCAAGGGCCGGCAAGTCGCCCTCACCGAGCGAACCATCAAGGATGGCGAAATCAAGACGCTGCTCGCCGTCTCATTCGGCAGCGAACTGATCGGGGTCATTAAAGGCGGAAGCGATGCGGACCGCCCGTACCGGTTCGTCATCGAGCGCGATACGAGCCGCTACCGGGTCAACATCGCGGGCGCTCAGATCGGCGACGCCGAGGATGGGCTTTCGATTACGATGCGCACGATTCCCGAGACGCCGCCAACGCTCGACGCGCTCAACCTGCCCTCCGGGATCCGGGAGAATCTGTTTCAGCCGCGCGGACTCGTGCTCATTTGCGGGCCGACCGGTTCGGGCAAGACCACGTTGATGTCGTCCTTCTACGCGGACGTGTCGGAAACGAACGGCGACGTGAAGATCCTACTCTACGAAGACCCGATCGAATTCTTGTTCACCAAGGTAAAGAACAAAGGCCCGAAGATCCGCCAGATGCAAATCGGCCGCCACATCCCGAACTTCGCGCGTGGCCTGCGCAATGCGATGCGATGCAAGCCGACGCTGATCGGCATCGGCGAGGCGCGCGATGCCGAAACGATCGGTGCCATGGTCGAAGCGGCCTTGACGGGCCACGGCGCCTACGGAACCATGCATACGGAGAGCGTTCCGGAGACGATCAGCCGCGCGATCCAGGTGTTCCCTGGCGACCAGCATTCGGCGATTGCGTCGAAAATCCTCGGCTCTTTGCGGTTGATCGTCGTGCAGATTCTCGTGCCGACGCTTGACGGCAATCGCGTGGCCGTACGCGAGTATCTCTACTTCGACAGCGGCATCAAGCACGAAATGAGCGAGATGCCCTACACGCAATGGGGTGCCTTTTTGCGTAAAATCGTCGCCGATAAAAAGCAAGACATGAATACAGGTCTGCGCGATCTGCTGGATCGAAAGCTGATCGACGAAAAGGCGTACCGCCGCTATGCCGGGGAGTCCAACGCATGAACGTGCGCCGCTCGATTTGGCGCGACGCGTCCCTGACGCCGCGCATCATGGGCATCGACGCCCGCGGTTACTTTCCGATCTTGATCGCCTTGTACTATCCGCGCGTCTGGACCTTCGGTACCGCGTTACTCGCGATCGCCGGCTTCTTTTTCATGGAGAAAAAGGGCTACACGCTTCCTGTGCTGCTTCGCGCGATTCGCCATAGGCTGCGTGGTACGGTGGTTCACGCACGTGCTTGGTGGCACCACCGGAGGTTTCACGATTGACGAGCAAGGGGCGAGCGCCACAGTGAAACTCGCCGCGCTCGTCCCTCTTTTGATCCGTTCCGAGTCAAGGAGCCGCTTTTAGGCGAACCGGAACGTCTTGTCGAGATCCATGCTTTTCTAGCCATTGCTCGGCATGTGCTTTGCCGGCTTGCAAATCGCCTGATACTAGGGATCGCGCGATGTTGCCTTGACCATCCAACCCATAAATGTTGGGTTCGGCCGCCTTCGGATCGCGGGAACGCGCGCCGGCCTCCATTGCATCGGCCGTCTCCGCCGAGCGCCCTGCTAGTGCCGAATGAGTAGTTTGGGTCACGTAACCCTTCGCGACAGCTTCAGTGTAGATATCGCCCAGTCTCCGGTCATAGGCCGATAGGGCCTGCGACGTGGCCGCTCCGTCGTTCGCGATCATGATTGCCTTGCCGGAGCTCGGCGAAAGCACCGCGATTTGACCTGAGTTCTCGGCGACGACGGAAACCGTTGTCCCCGCCGATTGTCGCAGCGCATGCGTCAATGTCGTCGTCTGTCTCGAATCGTCGGGGATGGGACACCCGGCGGATACTACGTCGTTGCCTGCAACGTAATCTTTGGCCGTAGCCGGCAGGCGAATGATTTGCCCCACGCGGACCGCGGCAGGGTCGATGATTTGCGGATTCGTCGCCTCTAGGAGTAGGACCGATACGCCGTTGTGCCGCGCGATGCTGCTGAGCGACTGCCCGTGCTGAATCGTGTAGGCGCCGTCGCTTCCACTGTAATCCGGAGACGGCCGGCACTTGACTATCGCGGCGGCCATCGTGGCGGCATCGCCGGTCAATGGGAGATGAGCGAATTGAGGCGGTAGCTTCGGCTCGCCCGAGACGCTCGGAGGGGCAAAGGTTACCGGCTTCGCGTGCGCAGGCGGGGGGTGCTTCGGTGCGTGGCCATCCACATCGCCTTCGAGGGTTTCGCACAGTGCCGTAACAGCCTTCTGTGTTGCCCAGGAAGCGAGCGTTCCAGCTACGTACTGCCCTAACGGGCCACCAGGAAGAGCCGCTGCGCCGGCCAAAATTCCCGCTCCCGTCCCCGCAAATGTGCCGATGACGTTGCAAGTCGAGCCCGACGTGGCGACGCCGATAGTCAGTGTAACGGCATTGCCCACCCACCCTATCGGTCCCGGAAGAGCGCCTTCTTCACGCGCAGCAACGGCAAGCGCGGTATAACCAGACGAAATGCCGGCACTTACCCCATCGGACACGGCGTTCGCGACGCCGTCTTTTCCACCGTAAAAAAGCGAGTCAAGATTTCCACGAAATCGTCCGCCTTTCGCATTCTCTTTGGTAGCCATTCTATCCCCGTCGAGCCGTATATTTAGTCACCACCTTTACCCACAGTACACGCGACAATTGACCCTGATAGTACATAGACAGTGCCACCAGCCACCACGTTACACACAAGATCAAAAATGAGCTGCTCGTCTGACTGTAGATTCCCATTGCATCCAACATTGGAATCTCATACAGCATGATCGACATCGATGAAAATATCGCGAACATCAAAACCAATCTTTTCATCGAGATATTGTCGACCAGAGCCGTGCGGCGCTTAGCATCCAGAAAAGGTACCCCCAATACGCCAAACAGCCAGTGTATTGGCGACATCATCCAAAACCCGGTATAGAACGCACCCCAGTAATTCGTGTAAATAGCGATCGCATGATCATGCAGTCGCCTGAGTGCAGGTATGGCATGCTGACCAGCATTGATGATTTGCAACCACCGACTCGAGTCAGCCCACGCCACATTGAAAACATAGTGCATGAAGAACACATAGATGCCGGTCATGGCCGTCACGGTCGCCAAATAATGCGATTCCTTTTTATAGAGCATACCCAATTCTCGATCCAGTAATTTCCTAGTTGATTTTGTATTGCATCCGCGGCTTGGGCTGATATCCGTTCGCATCTAGCCACCGTTCGGCATACGCCTGGGCGTTAATGCCTTTCAAGACGGCCGGATCGATATTGCCCTTCGTGTCGAGCCCCCAGATATCATGGTGCTCGTCATTGGCGGACGCCGCATGTGCTTCGTTGGCGACGCGGGTATCCGGTTGCACTTGTGCATTGGTGCGCTGCGCATCCGTGGCCCCGGTTCTAAACGCGGCCAAAATGTCGCTGGCCGACGCCCCGAGTTCAGTGACCTTCATGTCTCCCAGTGCAGTGCCAATCACGTGGTCCAAGATCAACGTGCTCTTATGCGCCTCCAATGCTTGTTGCGCCCCGGCGGCGAGCATCGGCAGACCAACAAACGGCAGCTCCACCGAGAGCGCTGCACCCGCGATCATCATGCCTTCGGTCTGCATAATACGAGGACCGATCGGCAGCGAGATCTCGAGCGTACCGTCCAACTGATCTCCGCCCGCCTTATGCACGACATCGCCTTGCGAGGAGACGTTATAGCTCGTATATCGGCTTTGATCGCCTTGGTGCGCGCGCTCGCCGACGCCTGGGGCATCGATGGAAAAGTTAGTGATATGTACGTCAGGAGGAACGAGAGCATCGGGACCTTTCTCTAAGCTGAGCATCTGCGCCTGGCCCTCCGCCTCAGCGCCGCCGAGAGAATGTCCGGTGGTATATACCGCGCTCATTTTGACGCCATCGCCGGCCAAGAGGGCCCGCGCAGCGCGCAGCGCTCGCTTTGCAAATTCGTCGGCCGTAGGCTGCGCATTCGCTACCATGCCCAGCGCAACGCCCGCATCCGTTTCGAAGTTTGCTAGCGTTTGCGTGCCGCGATTGGCGATGATGACTTCGCCTGTTTTTTCATTAACATAGACCTGTCCGGAGTACCCGAAGTGGCTCATTCGTTCCCGGAGCTGTTCGTCCGTAAAGCGCTCAAGCGGTATCTTCGTCCACTGCTCACCGAGTTGAGGGGCACCTGGATCCCCGTACGCCGCAACGTCGGCGGTAAGTACGTCGTTGACCGTCACCGAAAGATTCGACTGACTCATACGTGCCGTTCCCCGTACACATGAATAATTATTGATCGTTATCTAAGACGATATAAATACACGGTGCTCTCATCGCCGATCGCCAGCCACTCGCCATCCCGACTCGCAGCGATACCCCCCAGATCCTCCATGCCCCCGGTGAATCTCGATACCGCTTGGCCCGTTGCAGTGTCCACGACCGTGTTTGGAACAGGTTTGCGCGCCGGGTCGACAAACGTCATCCCCTTCGCAAACAACCATCTCCCGTCCGAACTAACGGCAAATCCCCCGCTAATCTCCGTCCAAAACGGCCGCATCACGAGTGTCGAGCTGTCGATCACGGCACCAGAGTCCAGGAAAACCTGGTTCTTCGCGAAGCTCGGCTCCATGTCGGAATCCACCGAGAAAGCATTTTTGAACGGCAGTTTCGGATCGCCCGTCGCTTCTTCGTCAAACCAAACGTCACGCGTCGGGGTCTTCCCCGCCGGATCAATGAGTCGAATCGCGGTGTCATATGGCTTGACGTAATGTCCGTTCACCACCGTTCGAATAGAATCGGCTGTGCCGCTAACCAGTGCCAAGATCTTGTCATCGGCCGTCCATACCGCCGTGCCGGCCTGCAAGCCTTCGAGGTCAATTTTGTGCTCGGCCCACTCTGCCGTATCGTAAACGTGGATAGTAGAGGGGTCGCCGATTGCCCCAGATATCGTCAGCATCTTCGTGCCGTCATGGTTGAGACGCGCCTCCCGACCCATCGCCGGATTGTCAGGCAGCGCTTTCCCCGACATGGCGTCCCACTGCCACCGCGCACCGAATGTCACGACCTTACCGCCTTGCAGCCATAGCAACTTTTCCCACGGCATATCGGCGTAAACAGAGTTGCAGTGAATCCGCGCTTGTTCTTTATTGGCTTCGAGGTCCCAAATGACGATATCGGTCGGGCTATCGCTTGTGGTCACGACAAGCCCTAGGTAGCGTCCATCGGGGCTGAACGTCATCTTTTTGACGATAGGAGCAAACTTTCCAGCGAGAACCCCCAACCCCAGCAACGGCGCGTGCCCCAGCGAGATAGTCCGCTCGAGCTTCGGCGTGGGTGGATTGACCGCGTTGGCCGCTGTAGCATCCGTCATGCACAATACTCCTGTCATCGCGAGTAAGACTCCAATTCGACGCAATTTCACATGCCCCCCGGCGATCTTATTTAAAATGGTTTAGGTCGCCCGAGTCTATCGCATTAGACCAGCGCGCGAAATATATTCGCCGCTCGACCTATCGGCATCGCCTAGAATCAGGGTCGTTTTCGTTTCAGTCTTGCGCTCAGCGTCTTCACCGTGCATTCGTCGCATGGACGCGCTGAAGCTGCGCGTCCAGCAGCGGCCGTTCTCCGGTGCGCTCCATGACGGCTAGAATCTGCGCCAAGAGCACCTCGATATGCTGCGATCGCTGATAATTCTGATAAGACAAGTCGGCCATAAAAGCGGTCGTGTAGAGCTGCTCGCGTGCGAGCTTGGTCGGGTCCGCTACGGCCCCCATCTCGATCTGCCAGTACGGATTGCGCCAGCGGCGCCCAGCCTCGAATTCCTCCAGTTCGGCAAGGCTCATCGAACCCAATTTTTTGGCGCCCGGCGACGCGTTCGCATTGAAATATCGCTGTGCCGAATCCGACGAGGCATTGATTTCGCTAATCAGCTTTGCACCATCGGCAAACGGTGCGCGCGACGCAATTACACTGTTCAGGGTATTCGCGGCCGACGTCATGTTCGCCATATAGGCTTTCTGCATCGCGATATAGAGCTTACCGACCTCGGTTCCTTCTTCGGCGCGCGTGATGTACTGCGGCGGCTCGGGGTCGATCGACATTCGCTCGTATGCGCGTGCCGCCTCGAGCTGTTGCGGGTTGTACGTCAAGTCAGCGTCCTTGCCCGGCATCCCGGCGCCGCTGTATAGCGAATCCGCGCTGGCATCGCCGTCGGGCATCGAAGAGGCAGTCTTGCATTCCGGATACCCCAACACGGCCTCGTTCGCGTCGCAGTACAACAGCTCGTGAATAGAAGTCGATGCGCGGCGAGACGCTTCGACGGAAGGCGTCGGCCCATTCAGCGCCTTTCGCAACGTATCGTTCTGGACGGATGCGCCCCCTCCCGGCCGGTAGCTCGACGCGGTCGTATTGACGCTATGCATCGCCTGCATCGCATAGATGCTGCTCGATGTGGCGCATGGATCGAGCGGCAATTCCGTTTCTTTAAGCGTCGAATCGATTTCGCCTTGTTGCTGCGCTTGCGCGGTCATCTCTCGCTCGGTATTGGACGCCGTCGTACTGGTAGCCGACACTTTCCCGCCGATCGCCTCGATATCGCTATCGATAGAGTTCAGTTCGTACTCCAACGCCGACCCGAGCGATCCGATGGCACCGGTGATCGCAACGTTCGCCGCCGTCACTGCCGCAACGACACACCCATCGCATACCGCATACGCGTTCGCACTAGCGGACAGCCCAAGTGCAAGGCAGAGCCCAGCGGGCAACGCGACTTTCATTCTCATTTGAAGATCCTCGACATCGCGTTCGTCACCACGGAGCCCCAGCTACTATTGCTCGACGCCGCCGGCGCCTGCTGTGCGAGCATGCCGCTGCCGCCGGTCGCTTTACCGACGCTTGCCGTAATGTCGTCGATCTGCTGCTGCACCCGCGCCTGCGCCGCGGCCAAGCCCGACTGAGCGGTGTTCCGCACTTGATCGACGAGCCCTTGGCACGCCTTCTGTTCGATACTGCTGAGCACGCCCAAAACGATTTGCCCGTCAGGGAGATGCTCCGTCGGAATCATCTGGAATCCCTGCATGCAGGCGGTTTCGAGCTTATTGAGCAACGCCAGCGTCTGCGCATTAGCGTTGATGGCCGCCAGGCGTCTAGCCTGTTCCGCCTGTTGCGCGGCCTGCATCTGGCCTTCCATCGCACATTGAGCCATGGCCGGTTCCCCGGCTGTCGCGACAACCGCCGCCAGCGACAAAAGGCTCACGATCTTGCGAATGCCCATGAAGCAACCCTCCATAAATTGAGTTTCGCGCGAACGAAGCACTAGCCCTTGGGTCTAGGTTCGAAGCGTTGCGATGCGCGATCGGCCTCCGCCTCGTTCAACACGGGCGCCAATTTGTCCGTGGCGGAAACAAGCCACTGCTTCGCCTGCGCAATGTTTTCGCGGCTCGGCAGCACCCCGATGCTCAAGTAGCCCAACAAGCGAGCCGCGTGCTCGCCGGAATCGTGAAGATTCCGAACCGCGTCGATGTTGTCGTCCAATGCCATGTTTAAGCCTCTATCTATGTTCCGTGCCGATTTGCGCTTCTTGCGCCGAGCCCTGCACCGTCTGCCCCGATGCGTTCCGTCCCGCTCGCGTTGCCGCGTCCTCGATCGCAACGACTCGGCCCCGCCACCGTCTGACCTGTTTTCTACTGGGGCTACCTTGCGCCGACAGACTCGCCGCCACGAACGATCGCGCCGCACCGTTCGACGCGGCCAGCGCGCTCAATGCCTCGATCTCGTGTGAGGAGGCGGGCCATGCATCGACTACGCGCGCGGCGACAGTCAGCGCAATTAGCGCTATGAAAAACAGCTCGAGGCATCCGAGGCGCAAACGTTTCATTTGTTGGAGGCTCGACCTGTCAATCCGATTACCCGCCAACACGCCGTGAACACCGCCATACCCACCACCCAGACGACCGCCAAGAGCGCGCGCATGGCGCGTACGACCGTCTCGTCGTTAGCCATGCCGTTATAAAACGCCTCGACGTGCTCGCATATGAAGAGCACGTGCTGAAAGTGCCATTGCGATATGACCGCGCACAGCACGCTCCAAAACGCGAGCGCGCGCCAATAGCCGGGCCTAGAGCGGAAACGTATCTTCAAGCTGCGCGCTCGCCTCGGTCGGGGGCCGATGCCACGGCGCGCAGCCCCGGCATCTCAGGGCGCGCCGGCTCTCCATACGGGTCGTTATCGCCGCCGATGACGTTCGGTACGATTCGCGTCAACAGACCGTTGACTGTCGCGCCTTCTTTGATCGCTATCGTCGAATATTCGATGTTGCCGTGTACGACGCCTGTGTCGAGCAATACGACACGATCGGCGTAGACGTCGCCTTCGACTGTTCCGCCGATCACCGCGGTATGGGCCCTCAACATGCCGTGTATGCCGCCGGTCGCCGTGAGTACCACCTGGTGATCGCCCGTTTGTGTGACGTTGCCTCGTACGACGCATTGCAAGACGATGCTTTCCTCGATCTCGAGGTCGCCGGTCAACTGGGCCGCGGCGGGCATGACGGTGCCGATATCGGTGGCCCGCCCGCGCGCCGGAAGCCCATCGGATAACGCATCTTGAGGCTTCGCTGCCCCGTTGGCTGTCGTTTGCGCCGGCCTTGCCGCGGCACGGTGCTCCGTTCGAGGCGCCGTCCCCGCTGATTGAGCACGTTGCGCCGATTGAACGGGATACGACGCGTGCGGCGCCGCGGACGCGGAGACCGGTCGCGCGCGATTTCCTGTAGACGGCGCGGCCGCATCCGCCGGTGCGGCGTTGACGGACTGCAACCGCGCAGCGGGGACCGTACGCTTCGCCAAACCGATACCGAGCGCGATGCGCACGAGAAAGCCGGGTTCGTTCATCGGGACCTCAGTTCGTGACATTGAGTATGCGTCGATCGGTGACGATCGAGCGGCTGACCGGATCGACGGCGACGATCGTCTCGCCCGGCGTCAGCGCCTGACCCACCGCGAGCTTGCGCGTGCCGATCTGGATGACGCCGTTGCCGAGCCCCGTCACGTTCAACGACTGCGCCGATATGTTTTCGACCGGCAACGACGCAACATCGACCTGCGCGGTGCTTTTCGCCGCATCGAGCGCGGAATGGACGGCGCGGGCGCTCGCCGCAACGTCGGATACGGCCTCATGCGGCACTCGCGCGACCGCGGCAGCTTTTTCCAACGTCGCGATCTTCGACTCGACGGCCTGCAACTGAGACGTAAGGGCTGCGATTTGCTGGCGGCTCGTATCGGCAATCGATCGCCAAGCCCCCGCGCGTACGCCGTAAAGCGAGCGCTCTTGTTGTAGCGCCTCGGTTAACTGCGCCACCTTCGACGCCGTCGATTCATTCGTGCCGCTCGTGGCGCTCGAGTTGGGGGCGACCGGCGTCGCGTGCGCGGCGCTTGCCCGCGTGGCGGGTGCGACGGATGCCTTCGCGGCGTCGTAGCGCTGGTACGCAAGCCAACCGCAGAACGCCGCAGCGGCAATCGCCGCCACGACGAGCAACCGCCCCGCGGCGGTCAATTCGACCCCGCTCGTACCGCTCGGTCCGCCATCTACCGCTCCCGCGGATTGCAGTGTGTTTTCCATACGTGCCTCGACCTGTCTTGTAGCGACGGGAATGTGCCTAGCATGTGACGCATTTATTACGTATCGCGCACATCATACGCAATCAAGAAAACGAAAACAAGTAGATGTTTGGATCGCAACGCCGAGCGCTGGATAAACGGCCGCAAATGCGCGAACAGCCCCGTGCATCGTTGCGATGCCGGGGCGTCTGTTTGACGGGCGAAGCCGCTAGACGACGATTTCGATGTCGGGATGAAAACGCGCGGTAGCGCGTTCGATGAGCGGATATCCGACGCGAAACGATGTCGCCGTCAATGGCTTATCGTGATATCCGGTGATGACAGGATGCGTGACGAGGTGGATATGCTGGAACGGTTCGAGTTCGAGCAAGCGCGGCAGGAGATCGGGCCTGCGTGCCACGAAATCGGCCGGACGCGTCCATTCATAGCGCGTCTTGGCCCGCTGCCCTTCGTCCTCGAGAACCCATTGCTGCCAATACTCGGCAATCCATGCGATGAGTTCCTTGGAGGCCCGAAACAGGTTGAGCACGTCGTGATCCTTGACGAGTTCGGGCGGCAGCACCTTCGGATAAAGCGGCAGCTCGAAACCGACGAGAAGATCCACGACGATCATCTCCAGCCGTTTCGCATCGGCGTATTGCCGCGCGTACATCATGCTTTCCATCCGTTGATGCCCGGAAAGCCCTGTGATGAAGCCCGGTATGCGACGAGCGAGCGGGACGGTGATCTCGGAGACGTTTAGCACCGCCGGCAGATTTCCCGGCTTATGGAATACCACTACGCTAACGTCGATGCCTGGACGCTTAGCCTTTATCATGCGCTCCCCGCCCTAGTCGTTCTTGCGCCACGACCCCCGCGCAAGCGGGTCACGTATGCCTTGTCTCGCTGCCACCTCGCGTGCGATGGTTTCGAGAACCTGGCGCTTCTTTCTGCCCGATTCCGTCGGCAATCGGTCGGTCGCCTCGATCAGTCGCTCGACCGGCTTGCTGATCCCGCCTTGTCCGCCATCCCATCGATACGACGCGGCCTTTTCCCGGCCGTGCGTGGTCGCGAACAACGCCTTGTCCGTCGGATTGTCCGGGTCGTAACCGAGATCGATCATGTGCTGACGGATGTTGATGACGCGCCGGATCGGTATGGTCGAGGGGTTCTGCTCGTAAAAGTCGAGCAGAATGCAAACGGTATTGTCGGCCAGCACGGCCGATGGATTTTTTTGGAGCGCCGTCCATTTGGCCCGCTGCAGACCGAAAATCTCGCACGCGGAGCTAATCGAGAGGCCGTACTTGACCCGGAACTTTTCCAGATCGAGAGCCAAAATCGGCGTCTTCGGACTATTTTTTTGCGTCATCGTGCAGACACCGTCAGCGCCGTCGCTTCGCTGTTACCGGCCGTTCGCATTGCCGCGGTCCCTCGCGGGACGCGCACCACGCTCGCCGAGGTTGCAATGACGCACTCGAACCCTGATCCAGCACTACTACAAATCATGCGGCGCTCCCTGCTCGATTATGTATCCGCCACATTATACGCATCCGAGCCGACGAGTTGAACAAGGATGGCGTTACGCAATCTAACGCAATCCTATGAACAAAGCGGCGACCCCGCGTCCATGCGCTTCAACGCGACCTCCAGGCCAGCGCATGGCCCCGCACGTCGGTGTGGATGAACTCGCGCGCATAGAAGCCTACCCCGCCTTGCTGCGATAAATACGCCAAACGACCCATGTACTCGCTCGGGATGGAGGGCGTGCTGAAGTCGCCGGCCCGGAAGACCCACCGCGAGTCCGGTAAATGATAAGAATTCAAAACGCCCTCGGAGTAGGCGTTCGTCTCTTTCGTGCGCAAGCCCGAATGGATATCGAATCTCACGTGCCGCCCGTAGGCGGCGAGCCACGCCTGCATCCAAGACCATTGCTGCAACAAGCGCCAATCCGGTACGCCCACGATGCCCGCGCGCACATCGCGCAACATCCAAGCGATCGCATTGAATCCCTCGTCGGTCGAATAGTCGATCAATGCTTCATCCGTTCCCCGGCGCACCCCCAATAGCGTGGGCGGAGCACCGTTCGCCGCCCCGAGCGCGCGGGCCGGCGCCATCAGCGGCGCCAGTGCGGCGGCAGCCGCAAACGATTTACAGAACGCGCGTCGCCCGAGCGTCATCGCTGCCGTCCCGTTCCCGCGCCCGCCACTGCCTCGATGCGCGCGAGCAACTCCGCCAATTCCCGCTCCGCCAACGCAAGCGGCCGCTTGGTCCAACTGAGCTGGGCGGACACCTGCGCTTCGATCGTCCGCGCGGACTCGCCCGGGTCGAGCCGCCCAAGTGCCGCCTCTACGTGCGTGAGCCGATCGAGCGTCTCGTCCGTGAAGCCGATCGCCGGGCCCGCCGAGCCGGTCGCCGCCTTCTCGCACAGCGGTGGAGCCTGGTAAAGCGCGTTGCGCGGCGGCATGGGCTCGGCATCGCCGGCCGCGGCCGGCGCAGGTGCGCGCGCGGCTGGCTCCGACACCGGCTCGTCCGCCACCCGGTCGAGACTTCGCCAGTAGCGCCCCCGTTCGTCGGCATCGTTCGAGTTCATCGCCCGCACGGCCGCGACGTAGTAGGCGATGCCGCGCTCGACCGGCGATACCTCGGCCGCCTCGGACGCGATGGCGCGGTAGACGTCCGTGATGGCGGAAAGAACCGGATCGGCCGTTCTTCGGTAGGCGGGCACTCGCCCCGACAGCAGCGTCCGAGCGATGCGGGAGGCCCCGCTCGCATTGCGCGCCGCCGATCGTTCCGTCGTCCGCTTGCGCACCGGCAGGTCCGCGAGCCGCGCGCGATCGACTTGTAGGAATCGGTTGAGGCGAAACGGCAGCGTCGTCTTCTCCATCGAATGAAACCACGTAAAGCTACGCGCCCGCGTGACTTGGTCTTTGAAGATGAGCACGCCCTCCATCTCCTTCAACGCCTTCAGCTCCTGCAAGTCGATGCGGTCGCGTCGTTGAATCGACCCGGTCAGATTGCGACGGTAGTGCGCCGACGTGAAGTGACTCGTCGCGCCCTCGAAGGAGCCGACCTCCACGGAGATCGACTCGCCCGCAACCTTCTTGAATACGTCGAGCGTCTTGTCCGGGTCTTCGAGCGCCAGCGAGTACTTGATCTTCGTGTTGGCGATCATCGAATCGACTTCGTCTTTGTTATCTCCTTTCGCCATTGCGGCAATGTCCTGCCCCGCCGCGATCATCATGAAGCCGAGGCTGCGCGCTTGGGCGAACATCAACGCGATGCCTTCCGCGAAGTAGTAGCCGAGCTCGTCCATCGTGATGATGTAAGGCGCCGGAGAGCGGGTGGCTTTCGTATCGATCACGTCGGCGTACGTGCCTTCGAGCTTGTGTCCAAGGTTCATCGCCATCATGAGCCGGATGCTGGACACGATGAGCTTGCCGAGATTCGCCGCTTCCTGTGCCGATTTTTCCAACGTCGGAATCATCACGACGAGGACGCGGCGATTGAGCAACACGTCCATCATGTCCACTTCGGAGTACTTATCTTTGAAGATGGCGCCGTACGTATCCATCAACATCGACAGCGTGCGCGCGTATTGGCCCGTCAGATAGCCATGCTGGTCCCAGACCGTCTGGTCCCATCTGTCCGGCTTCTCGGCATATTCCGGTCGAAAACCGGGTAAGCCCGTCTCCAGGTAAGCCTTGATCGGCAAGAATGCGAATTCGGGAATCTCGCCCCGCTTGCCTTTCAGGTACAACTTCACGAGGTTCGGCAACGCGAGATACTCGCGGATGACGCCGATCGACAACGTCAAATTTCCCACGGCGCGCTCGTAGCAAAGCGTACGAATGAGCGCATCCATCATATTGACGGCCTTTTGCTGCCATTGCGCGCCGTCTCCCGTTGCCTTCGGCAACAGCGACGACGACAGTTGCGATAGGAAGTCGGGACTTCCTTCGTACCAGGGATTCGTGCCGTTCGACGTCTTTTCCGTCGAACGCCGCTTACCGTACGGGTCCGCGCCACCTGTCATGAAATTGAGAACGAGGTAATCGTCCTCCCGCCCCACGCGCCGGCACAGCCCCCATACCGATGCGTGCAGACTCGAGTCCGCTTTGCCGTCGGAGTAGAAAAATCCCGAACCCCACGCAAGCGCGTTGAAGCACAGCGACAGCAACGTCACTGTCTTACCCGAGCCCGTGGTGCCCATCAGGAGCATATGGGTGCGCGCATCGTCGTTGGTCGCCCACAGCTCCTTCAAGTGCTCGTCGCGATCGCTCGAGCGTTGGTTGCCGAGATACAAAATACCGTCGGCGGGACGACGTTCGATCAGCTCACCTTTGCCGTTGGGATTCGGTTTCTCGACGTCCAGTGTCGGGTCGATACCGCCGAGGTCCTTCGGGTAGCGCATCGGCAATGTCTGCCGCTGCAGAGCGAACCAAACGTGAGTCGACAACATGGCAATCGCCACCGGAAGCCATGCGACGGCGAACACGCATGCGCTCGCCGCCAACCCAAGCTGGAACTTTGCATAGTTGCGCGGTTCGAGCAACCATCCGGCAAAGCGTTCGGACAGCGTGCGCGGATCGAGCGTGATCCGCTGCTGATCGATTTCCTGCCACCGCGACGGGCCGTATCGCTGCGCCATGAACGTAGCCTACCGTGCGGCCGCTCGAATGCGGATCGCGCTGGCCGTCGCGCCGGCCGGGAACACCGTGCCGTCGCCGCCGACGACACGCGGAGTCGAATCGAACCCTAGCGAATTGAACATCGCCATGTTCGCTTTCAGACCGGCGTACCCGCGCTCGCAGTCCTCGCCCGATACCGGATCGGCCGTGCTCGCGCGGTTCATCGTCTCGATCCATTTTTGTTTGTCGTCGGCCGCGCACAGCACCTGCGAGGCGATCGTCGCCGAACCGTGCTGGTACGCGACCGGTATCACGTAGATCGAGAAATCGCGAGACAGGTCGTTGATGTGGGCCTCGAATCGCCGGCACGCCGGGCAGTTCGGATCCGAATAGACGTACAGCGTTTTGTTCCCGGGCTGACGATCGAGCCCGAAGTGGATCTGCGCCATGCCTGACGTGCCCGCCGCTATCGCCGAGGGCACCGACGACGCCGGCACATCGGCGGCCGCCGCCGCACTGGCCCCGCCGAGCAAGAGCGCGGGCGACGTCTGTGCGGCCGACGCCGGCGCGGCGCCGCTTTGCCCCGGGCGACTCGCCGTCCCCGCGGCGCCGGCTACCGAGGGCAGAGAAACGGCGGGAAGGCCGAACGCGCTCGGATCTTGCTGCGCCAAATGCGCGAGCTTATTCAAGTCATCGAGTGCCGCGTTATGTGAATTGAGGAATTGCACGCCCGACATGGAGACGAGGAAAAGCAGGAACGGCGCACCTACCCAGCACAGCAACGTTCTCCAAAGCTGCAATCCGCGTTGCCCGAGCGCCGCGCGCCGCAGCGCCGTTTCGATCGTCCCGAGGGCGCGTTGCGCATCGGCCTCGCTCGCGAACCGTTCGATTAGCGCGATCTTCTCTTCGCCGTCGACCTCGCTGATGAAAACCAATCCGTGATTCGCCTGACCTTGGGCGCCGGCTTCAAGCGCCTGCGTTTGGCCGCGAGAGATCGAGAATGCCCCGGTTGCCGCCGTCGTGCCGCGGGCGAAGCGCGTACGCGTCGCAGCGCGCAGATAGCCGCTCTTGGCAAAGGACGTGTACACCGTCCCGTCCGCCTCGATCAGCACGGTGTCGCGCGTGCGGTTCTCGCTGCGCTCGAATTTCAATCGCATATGTTTTCCTTATTGTCGTTCCGATTCCGGAGTTGCCAGCAACCCGGTGTCCTCGAGATACCGGCGCAGGCCGATCAGCGCCTCTTCGACATGAGGGCCGCTCAGCACACAGCCGTTCTCCCATGCGACCTGCTCGGCCTGCCACTGGTTGAATACGCCCGCCGATTCCATGAACGGCACCTTCCGGCCCGCCGTGTTCAACGGATACCAGAGCGCGCGATCGAGCGGTTTGAGCCAAATGAACATGGACGACGGCAACACCCCGAGTTGCCTTGCCTCCATCAACAACGCCATCAACAGCGTGCGCGGATATCGATGCTTATCCAGCCAGCGTTTCGCCTGATCGGCCCGCGCGCAGCGCTGAAACGCCTCGTCGGCGAGCGCCAGGTTCGGTTTCGATTGCGGATTGTCTGCGCTGTAGTTCAAGGCATCGACGAGTGACTTCGAGGCCTCGACGTCTTTGAAAAACACTCGCAAACCGAAGACGGCGAAAAGCGCGCGCTCAGCGCTGCTCAAGGCGTCGAACGAAGCGATCGGCGTTCCGAGTTGCGCCACGAGCAATACCCGGGCGCGTTCTGTGTCGAGCCTGCCGTCGACGAGAAGGCCATGCCGGGCCACCCACTCTTCCGGATGAACCGACGATGCCCACTCGCTCGAGCGATCGTTCGACAAGTCTCGCCGCAAAACGGGCGCCACCGCGGAGAAGCTTTTGCTTTGCGCCTCGAGCAGTGTTTGGACACTATGCACGCGCCGGGCGCGCACGATCGGATGGCGCATCGCCCGCCAGGCGGTCCAGCCGGCGAACGCAATCGGAAGGACGAGATACAGCGCTCCGAGCTGCCAACCGAGCGCGAACGCTTCACGAAACGAAACGACGTTCGCATAACGGAAATAAACGGCGACTCGCTCGCGAAGCGTGCTTGCGACGGGCAACCACCCCGCGAAAGGACGCGCCTCGTAATCGCAAAAAATCATCAGCGCACGAACGATTGCAGCGTGCTTCAAATACCAAAACGCGAACAGCACGCATCCGAATCCGGCTGCGGCAATCAAGACGACGGGCGCCGAGCTTCGCTGGCTTACCTGATCCGGCATCCGAACTCCTCGGCGGTTCTTGCGACGCGCGCCACGTACCGGTCGTGCTCTCCGGGCGTGCGGCTATGGTAGTTGCCCACCCCAGCCCAAAAATTGCCGGTCGCGTTGATCTCGTAGCGGATGATGTAAGCGGAACCGTTCACCGCCAGACACGCATCGGCGGTCAGCTGCAGGGGCGTGATGCCGAACTTACGCTGGAAGTAGTCGGCCCAGACGGTGTTGATCTGCGTAACACCGTAATCATTCGTGCCGTTGCGGTTTCCCCGCACGAGTCCAGGCCGCAACTCACCGCCGGATTCCACCTGGTGCACCGCTTGAAGGATGCAGGAGGGGACCTGATACTTGCGCTCGGCCTGTGCGACGCAATAATCGAACGTTTGGTGGGAGATGGGCGGAAACGGCAAGTACGGCACATTACCCCCTTGCTTCGCGTTGATTCACGGCGTGCAAAACGTCGGCAATCCGCTCCGCGCTAAAAAGCACGGCATATTGACTCGCCTTGCGCACGAGATCCAAGCGCTGTCTCGCTTCAGGCAGCGTGTCCACGTGGTGAGGCCATTTCATTTCGACAGCGACGACGACAGGAATCGCAGCGCTAAACGGCACCGCGCCGAAGAAGACGTTCAGGTCCGCGTCGCAGCTTTCGAGTTGATCCCGATTCATCGTTTGCACGAGCGCCGCCAGGCGCATGGCGGCTTGCTCGAGATCGGGCTGCGCCCATCCCGCCACAGGGGCAGCGGCATGCGCTTCATCGATTCGCCGCGCGACGATGCGACCCAACGGCGACGTCAGCAAATCGATCAAATCAGTCCTCGGCGTACCAAGTCCACGGGCCATTCGTGTTACGATCCGTTATTCGTTATTACGTATGCTACATCTTATACGGAATTTTTGTCAAACCTCGAGTTGGGCGTGAGCACCGCCTGTTCGTTTAGGAGATCACCAGACATGGCCAGCAACGGAGACGGGAAATCCAACAAGCGTTCGAATCGTTCGGGCAACCCGGCGAGAGCGGACGCGCTGCAGACAACGGCCGAACTCGTGAGCCACGGGGTCGAATTGGCCTCCGAGCCATCGCACGCGGCGTCGATGAGCGGCATCGAACTGCTCGTCGAGATTGCGAAGCTGGCCGACCAAGTCCTGGCTGCGAGCGCGCCACGGCCGCAGCACCATTGCGCCGAGCCGGTCGATCCGCGGCGGTGCGTCGACCCGCGCAAACGAATCTTGCCGCGCTAGCCGCGCCCAATCCGCGTGCGGTAGCCAATAAAACCCGAGATACGCCGCTTGCTGGCGGCTAGAAGTTTCCGCACAATGCTTGGTCGACCGGGAGCGCATACAAGAAAGAACGAAGCGCGCCCCTTACACCGGTCGATGTCATGGCAGTGTCACGCAGGGTCTTCCCATCGAAACGGCGCAACGCGCCAACCCAAGCAAGGAGACGCGGATGAAAGCCATTGGTCTCGCAGCTCGAAGTGCAACCTTCATGACGGGCGCCGCTATCGCGGGCGCCTTTCTCCTTTCCACCGCCCACGCAGCAGATAGCCGCGCCGCACCGCCGGGACTGAACCATCTGCCCTGGTTCATCGTTCCGGGTAGTCTGCGCACCACGACCTACGACGGCGTCAGCGACGATCTGCTCACGGCAGGCCTCGGTAAAACCGGCCTGCAGGGCGCGGCACCGGCCATCGCGAATCCAGCGAGCCCGACCGCGGCCGAGTTGCGCCGTCTCGCGATTTGGTCGAATTACCGGGCGCTCGTGGATATGTCGACCAATGGCGGCTACGGGCGCCTGTGGGGGCCGAACGTCGATCTCGACGGCAACGATACGCTCGGCGAAGGCAAGGTTCCCGGTACCGAGTACCTTGCCTATGCGGACAACCGCAACGGCCGGCAAAACGTCACGCTGATGGTGCAAGTGCCCGCGCGCTTCGATCCGAACAATCCTTGCATCGTCACGGCCACCTCTTCCGGTTCGCGCGGTGTGTACGGCGCTATCTCGGCGGCCGGCGAGTGGGGGCTGAAACGCGGCTGCGCCGTCGCCTACAACGACAAAGGCACGGGCAACGGCGCGCAGGAATTGATGACGGGCACCGTGACGCTGATGGACGGGCGGCTCGCGACTGCCGCCGCCGCGGGCCGCGACAGCCTGTTTACCGTTGACGCCGGTGCCGCGGACATCGCACGCTACGACGCGAAGTTTCCGTATCGATACGCGTTCAAGCACGCTCATTCGCAACAGAACCCCGAGCAGGATTGGGGCAGGGACACGCTCGACGCCGTCCAATTCGCTTACTGGGTGTTGAACCATCAGTTCGGCCACAACGCGGGCGGCCGGCATCACCGCGTGCGCTACGAACCGGGCACGATCACGACGATCGCCGCTTCGGTCAGCAACGGCGGCGGCGCCTCGCTCGAAGCGGCGGAGCAAGATACGCGCGGGTGGATTACGGCCGTGGTGGTCGGCGAACCACAAGTGAACGTCCGCATGCCGCGTAGCGCACAGGTGCTCGAAGGAGGACAACCGATCGAGCAAGCGGGCAAGCCGCTCGCCGATTACGTCACATTCGCCAATCTGCTGCAACCGTGTGCGGCGCTCGCGCAAGCGGCGACCGGCGCACCGTATTTGACGGCCCTGCCGCTCGCTCGAACGACGGCCATCCGGCAGGCGCGTTGCGCATCCCTGGCTGCCGCCGGCTACGTTGCCGGCGGCGATTGGCAAGCTCAAGCCGACGATGCCCTCGCAAAATTGCATGCGGCCGGGTACGAAGCCGATTCCGATCTCCTGCAAGCAGCGATGTGGGATTCGCAAGCCGTGCCGGCGGTCGCCGTCACCTACGCGAATGCCTACACGCGATCGAGCGTGCTCGACAATCTATGCGGCTTTAGCTTCGGCACGACCAACGCCGCCAGTGGAGCCGCCGGCGTGCCGCCGGCCGTGCCCCCGATGCCAACGGTATTCGGCTTGGGCAATGGCGTGCCGCCGACGAACGGGATCAACCTCGTCTATAACGACGGAGCGAACGGCGCGGCCGATCACCGGTTCGCCACGCCCGATGGGAGCTTCGCCGGCGCCGTCTGTATGCGGCGCCTGTGGGCGGAACACGATCCGCGCATGATGGCGAGCGTTAGGGCGATCCGGGTCGAGGCCGACCTGCACGGCAAGCCGGCCATTCTCGTGCAAGGCCGCAGCGATGCATTGGTGCCGATCAACCACGCGTCGCGCGCGTATCTCGCCGCGAACAGCGCAAGAGAGGGCTCACGCAGCCAGGTGTCCCTCTACGAAGTCATGAACGGCCAGCACTTCGACGCGTTTCTGCCCTTCCCTGGCTTCGATACGCGTTTTATCCCCGTTCATTACTACTATTTGCAAGCGCTCGACCTGATGTGGCATCACTTGAAGGACGGCGCCGCGCTACCGCCCTCGCAGGTCATCCGCGCCGTGCCGCGCGGCGGCACGCCCGGTGCGGCGCCCGCGCTCACGGCCGCGAATCTGCCTGCGATCGCGCCGGCTCCGGGCGGCAACGCGATCGCGGTCGGTGCCGGCGTCGTCAACGTACCGCACTGAAATAGGCGCTTCGCAACCCCTCCGCGATTCGGTGGCACGATCCGTCGAATCGCGGCACATCAGCCACGGAGATCGAATCGATGTGCTTATGCGCGGCATGCCCTTTGCTGCGTTCGTAGCGTCACGCAGCCGCGTGGCGATCGTTCTCTCCAACGACTGAAGGAGTTATTCATGCAGTGAACTACCCCCGGTTATACCGAGATGCGCTTCGGCTTCGAAATCACGATGTATATCGCCACGCGTTGAAGCGCGGTGGCGAAAAAGAGCGCGACGACGCCCCACGGGCTTTCAAGCGGCCGAGTCGCCGAACGACAAGTATCGGAACGATGAATTCGGCTCGTCGCCGACGAATTCACCGTGAGCGGCCACCGCGGCTAGCGCCGCAACGCTCGCCCGCCGATTGGATACCAAACGCCAATCGCCATGCGACGACTCCGGCTGGGCCGATACCGAATGATTTTCCGGCACGGAATACTTCGCCGCCTGCAAAGCGTTCAGCAATGAGCCGGCATCGGGCGAATGAACCACGAACCCTTCATTGGAGATCGCGGCACGATCGATTCCGAGCGCTCGGCATAGATGGGCTTTGGCGGCCACTTCGACGGCGTCGATCTGGCGAGATCGCTCAATGAGCTCCATCGTGACGGCATCGACGAGCCGGCCTGCTCGAACGAGTGCGGACGAGCCGTTGGCCCATGCGTCGGGGGGACACGCCTTATGGCGCGGTTCGAACTTCACGGAGGGATTGATTTCGGCCGGATAGATCCGGCACACGAGCGGCCGCTCGGGATAGATGCCGCAGCGCTTGTCCGGCAGCAGGTTTGGACAGGGTCCGGAAAACGCCGCGGCAACGATCACGGCCACCCGCACCGGCAACTCGCCGCTCGACGCCGCAAACGACCGGCGACGCTTGTGCGCCGCCCCGGTGTTTTCCGGCGGCGGCTCGCCGAGCCAGGGCATCGCCTCGGACAAAAGCTCGACCGTGCCGCCGCGCGACAGCCAGTCGATCGCCTCGTCGATCGTCAGCGGCAAACGCAAATCGTGGCAACACTTCGCACACTGCGTGCACGCAAAATCGACATCCACATCGTTCATCTTCGTCGCCAGGAAACGCCGCTAGCGTTCGATCGTAACCGATCGACCCCAGCCACGCCTTAAGCGCGGCTTAAGGCGATCGCGATGCCCTACCGCCGGAACTCGAACGCCATCCGATCTGTCTCTGCTTTACGCTCGCGGCAGAAAGCGCGCCTCACCGGCGCGAAGCCCCGACCGATTCGTTCGCTTCCGAGGAGAATCCATGCAACGCCGTCGCTTCATCGCCATGACCGGGGCCGTACTCGCATCGAGCGGCCTGTCTCTGACCGGATGCACCACCACGGGCCCTTCCGCATCGGGCACGCCCGCGGCCAACGCGGGCCGGCGCGCGACCATCGACTCCGATGTCGATGCGACGCTCACGCGCCTTTATTCGACCGTGAAAGGCTCGCGCGAGCTCGTCGGCAACGCGCGCGGCGTGCTGGTGTTTCCGTCGGTGATCTCGGCCGGCTTCTGGTTCGGAGGGCAGTACGGCCAGGGGTCGCTTCGCGTCGGCGGCCAAACGACCGGCTACTACAGCGTCGCGGCCGCCTCGTTCGGCCCGCAGATCGGCGCGCAGTCGAAAGCGATCGTCATGCTGTTCATGACGCAGGAGGCGCTGGACAAGTTCACGAGCAGCCAAGGCTGGGCGGCCGGCGTCGATGCGACCGTCGCTGTCGTGCGCATCGGCGCGAACGGCAACGTCGATACGTCGACGGCCACCGGCCCCGTCGAAGCATTCGTTCTGACGAATGCGGGACTCATGGCGGGCGTATCGCTCGAAGGCACCAAGATCTCCCGGCTCATCATTTGACGCTGAGCGCGCTGCGGCGGCGGCGCACCGCCTGCGCGAGCACTTCGAGCACGGGCTCGGTCTGGGCCCAGCTCAAACAGGCGTCGGTAATGGACACGCCATAGCGCAGCGGCACGCCGGGCTTCATATCTTGCCGCCCGGCTTCCAAATGACTCTCCACCATGACGCCGACGATGCGCCGCTCGCCACCGGCGAGTTGCTCGGCGATGTCGTTCGCCACGTCGATTTGCCGTTCGTGCGATTTGCCCGAGTTCGCGTGCGAGCAATCGATCATCACCTGCTCGCGCAAGCCCGCCGTCTCGAGCACCGCGCAACATTGCTCGACGCTCTGCGCGTCGTAGTTGGGGCCGTTCTTGCCGCCGCGCAAAATAACGTGCGCGTCTTGGTTGCCGCGCGTTTCGAAGATCGCGGCCATGCCCATCTTCGTCATGCCCATGAAGGCGTGATTCGCGCGGGCGGCAACGATGGCATCGGCCGCGATCTGAACGCGGCCGTCGGTACCGTTCTTGAAGCCGACGGGACAACTGAGTCCCGACGCGAGTTGGCGATGGCTTTGGCTCTCGGTCGTGCGTGCGCCGATCGCGCCCCAGGCGATGAGATCGGCGATGTACTGAGGACTGAGCAAATCGAGGAACTCGGTGGCCGCCGGCAAACCCAGACCGTTGACGTCGAGCAGCAACCGGCGCGCGGCGCGCAGTCCTTCGTTGATTCGGAAGCTGCCGTCCAGGCGAGGATCGTTGATGTAGCCTTTCCAACCCACTGTCGTGCGCGGTTTTTCGAAGTACACGCGCATGACGATCAACAGGTCTTCACGCAATTCGTCGGCAACGGCTTTCAGCCGGTGCGCATACTCGAGCGCCTGGTCGTGATCGTGAATCGAGCAAGGGCCGACCACGACCACGAGGCGGTCGTCGCGGCCATGCAAGATATTGCCGATCTCGACACGGGTGCGTTCCACGAGCGATTGGACCGCCGGCTCGACCGGCAACTCGTCTTGCAGCAGCGCGGGCGAGATCAGCGGACGCACCGCGCCGATGCGAACGTCGTCGATGCGCGTCGTGTCTTGCGTGGCGTCGGCAACGCCGACTTCTCTATCGTGGGTGGGATTATCGATGCTTCTCATAGCCGTTGCTCCGGGCGGCGGGCGAAGCCTCGATTATGGCATCCGCGGCGCCGCCGCAAACAACCGGAATGACCATCCCATGCAAGCGGCGCATGCGGCCGATGACCGCACGGGCCGCGCGAGCACGCGGCCCGGGTAAGGACGGGTTACTTGCCGTCGCCCTTGATTTGCGGCAATGCCGACGACTCGCCCGGCGTGAGCAGACCGACTTGCGAGTAGATGCGCAGCTTTTCGCGCGTGTCGGTGATGTCCAGATTGCGCATCGTCAGTTGACCGATACGATCGCGCGGCGAGAACGTCGACTGCACCTTCTCCATCGACAACCGCTCGGGCTGATAGGTCAGGTTGGGCGACTTCGTGCTGAGGATCGAGTAGTCGTTGCCGCGGCGCAGCTCGAGCTTGACTTCGCCCGTGATCGCGCGCGCGACCCAGCGTTGCGCCGTTTCGCGCAGCATGATCGCTTGCGGATCGAACCAGCGGCCTTGGTACAGCAGCCGGCCCAGACGGCGGCCGTTGTCGCGGTATTGCTCGATCGTGTCTTCGTTGTGGATACCCGTCACGAGGCGCTCGTAGGCGATGAACAGCAGCGCGAGCCCCGGAGCTTCGTAGATGCCGCGGCTCTTCGCCTCGATGATCCGGTTTTCGATCTGATCGCTCATGCCGAGGCCGTGACGGCCGCCGATGCGATTGGCTTCGAGCATCAACTCGACGGCATCGGCGTACTCGACGCCGTTCAGTGCCGTGGGACGCCCTTCCTCGAAGCGGATCGTCACTTCTTCCTTCGCCACTTGCACGTCGTCGCGCCAGAATGCGACGCCCATGATCGGGTTGACGATCTTGATGCCCGACTCGAGGCTTTCCAGGTCTTTCGCTTCGTGCGTGGCGCCGAGCAGATTCGAATCCGTGGAGTACGCCTTTTCGGCCGACATCTTGTACTCGAAACCCGATTGGCGCATGAATTCCGACATTTCCGCGCGTCCGCCGAGTTCGTCGATGAACTGCTGATCGAGCCACGGCTTGTAGATCTTCAGGCTTGGGTTGACGAGCAAGCCGTAGCGGTAGAAACGCTCGATGTCGTTACCCTTGTACGTGCTGCCGTCGCCCCAGATGTTGACGCCGTCTTCCTTCATCGCCGCGACGAGCATCGTGCCCGTGACCGCGCGGCCGAGCGGCGTCGTATTAAAGTAGGTGACGCCCGCCGTCGAGACGTGGAACGCGCCGCATTGCAGTGCCGCGATACCCTCGGCCACGAGTTGCGCGCGGCAGTCGATCAAACGTGCGCCGGCTGCGCCGTATTCGAGCGCGCGGCGGGGGATCGAATCGTAGTCCTCCTCGTCCGGCTGGCCGAGATTGGCCGTGTAGGCATACGGGACGGCGCCCTTGAGCTTCATCCAGTGCAGCGCGGCGCTCGTGTCGAGGCCGCCGGAAAAGGCGATCCCGACCTTCTGGCCAGTCGGGAGGTTTTCAAGAATAGTACTCATGAAGGAAACCGTTCAATCGAGGATGGAGGGTAAATCGAGCAAACCGGCCGGATGGCGCCCGCGCCCCGCACCCACCCCGGCGGGGGCGCAAGCGACGCGCAAAACGCTATTGTAGCCGGTGCGCGCGGCTGCGCCGGAATTGGCGGCGGTCCCGCTTGCCGCGGCGATCGGCGCGTGCGCCGAGCGAATCGGGCCGCTCAAGGCGCGACGCGAAGATAGGCGTGGATTTGACTGACGACAGCCGCGCCGTCGCCCACGGCGGAGGCGACGCGCTTCGTGGATTGGGCGCGCACGTCCCCGATCGCGAACATCCCGGGAATGCTCGTTTCGAGCGGGAATCCGGCGGTGCCGTCCGCTCCCGGCCTTCGATCGGCAAAGCCGGTCGGGACGAAACCGTTGCGGTCCAACTCGACACCGCTCGCGGCCAGCCAATCGGTTTTCGGATCGGCGCCGACGAATAAGAACAGATGCCGCGAAGCGATCGTTTCGAGTTCGCCGTCGTGCCGGATCACGACGCGAGCCAGCCCCGCTTCGTCACCTTCCAAGGCATCGAGCGTGCAGCCCGTGCACACCGTCACGTTCGGTAAGGCCGCGATTCGGTCGATCAAGTATTTCGACATGCTCGATTCGAGCGAGGCGCCGCGGATCAGCACGCGAACGCTGCGCGCGAAATTCGCCAGAAAGACGACCGCCTGCCCCGCCGAATTGCCCCCGCCGATCAATACGATGTCTTGGCCCTTCGCGAGCTTGGCCTCGATCGGGGACGCCCAATAGTAGATTCCGCGCCCTTCGAACCGGTCGAGGTTCGCGACCGCGGGCTTGCGATAGGCGGCGCCGCATGCCACCACGACCGTACGGGCGCCGATCGATTGACCGTCCTCCAACGCGAGGACGAATCGATCGTCTTGGCGCGTCACGCCGGCCACCCGGCTCGGAATGGCCAAATGAGCGCCGAACTTCAGCGCTTGTTGATAGGCCCTGGCCGCCAGCGCCTGCCCCGAGATACCCGTCGGGAATCCCAGATAGTTTTCGATTCGTGCGCTGGCGCCCGCTTGCCCGCCCGGCGCACGCTGATCGAATACGGCGACGGACAAGCCCTCGGTCGCCGCATACACCGCCGCGGCGAGCCCCGCGGGGCCCGCGCCGACGATGGCCACGTCGTAGACGCTTGCCGATCGAAACGAGGGCACCAGCCCGAGACACGTCGCCAAACGTACTTCGTCGGGGGCGCGCAGCACCGAGCCGTCGGGGCAGAAAACGAGCGGGAAGTCGTCCGCGTCGAAGGTCAAATCGCCCAGCAGCGCGACGGCCTCTTGGTCGTGGCGCGCATCGAGCACGGTCGATGGATGGCCGTTGCGCCGCAAGAAACCTTGCAGGGCAACCACGCGCCCATCCGCGCCGTCGCCGACGATGATCGGCCCGAGGCCTCGTTCGATGAGCCCCAGCCGCCGCAAAATCAGCGCGCGCATGATGTGCTCGCCCAATTGCGCATCGGCGACGATCAACGCGCGCAGCTTGTCGGGCTCGACCAGCAACGTCTCGCAATCCGTCTCGGCGACACCGTCGACGAGCGCCGGCTTGCCCGACAGTTGCGCCATCTCCGCCATGAAACTGCCGGGCTCGTGCTCGGCGACACGCGTCCAGTTGCCGGCCCGATCGCGCGAGCAGATGCGCACCCGCCCGCTCAGCAGCACGAATAAACCCAGCGCGACGTGTCCTGTTTCGAAAACGAAGTCGCCGGCTTTGAACGACATCGGCCGGGCAAAGCGCCGCAAGCTCGCGATTTCGGCGGCGGTCAGCTTCGGAAACATCTGGTGCTGCCGGTGTTCGAGCGACGAATACGGGAGTTCTTCCTCGGGCGCCGCCGGATTGGCGGGAGAAGCGAGCGCTGGGCTGCTCATGATGGGCCTCGGCCTGACTTCGTTGACGAAAAAAGCGTGGGCTACGCGGCCGTGAGCGCGCAGAAGCGCTCGAGGTCGATGTTGCCGCCGCTGACGATGACGCCCACCCGCTTGCCTTTGAGCGTGTCCTTCACATTGAGCGCGCCGGCCAGCCCGAGGCAGCCGGTGGGCTCCACGATCGTCTTCATCCGCTCGGCGAAGAATTTCATCGCGTTGACGAGGTCCGGGTCGGACGCGGTGAGGATGTCGTTGACGTCGCGTTTGATGATAGCGAACGTGTAGTTGCCGAGGTACTGCGTCTGTGCGCCGTCGGCGATCGTTTTGGGCGTGTCGATACGCACGATACCGCCAGTGCGGAACGAGCGTTGACCGTCGTTGCCGGCTTCCGGTTCGACACCGTACAAGACGCACTGCGGCGCGAGGGCCCGAGTGGCGAGCGCCGTACCCGACAGCAGCCCCCCGCCGCCGAGCGGGACGAACAGATAGTCGAGCGCGCCGACTTCCTCGAATAGCTCCTTGGCCGCGGTGCCTTGCCCCGCGAGTACGTCCGGGTGATCGTAAGGCGGAATCAAGGTCAAGCCCTGCTCGCTCGCGAGACGGCGCCCGATGGCCTCGCGATCTTCCTTGTAGCGGTCGTATACGACCACGTCGGCGCCATACCCTTTGGTGGCCGCCACCTTGGCCGCCGGCGCATCGTGCGGCATCACGATCGTTGCCGGGATACCGAGGATCTTGGCCGAGAGCGCGATGCCTTGAGCGTGATTGCCCGACGAAAACGCGACGACGCCCCGCCTGCGCTGCTCCGGCGAAAACTTCGACAGCGCGTTGAACGCGCCGCGAAACTTGAAGGCACCCATCCGCTGAAAATTTTCGCACTTGATGAACACCTCGGCGCCGGCCTGCTCGTTCAGCGTACGGGACGTGAGTACCGGCGTGCGATTGGCTACGCCGGCGATACGCGCGGCGGCCGCTTCGACATCGGCGTAGGTGGGGAGTTCGATGGAAGTCATTGGAAGGTTCGCGAGCGATAAGAGGTTGGCCGGCGCGGGTTCGAGCCGCACACCGGTTCGCCGTTGCCGTTGCCGGAAACGGCGATTCTGCTGCTTTCCGAGCCCGCAAGCAACCGTGCGCCGCCGTGACCTAGGCAGCGGCCGCCGTCAGCGGGACGGCGCGATCCGCTGCATCGCCTGACGAACGAACGTGAGAAGCGTCTCATCGGCCAATGTGCCCACCTGCAATTCCGGTTCGTTTTGCAGCGCCTCGCGAAATTTCCTCTGCGTGTTCGGATCGTCGCCCGCGTAACTTCGGAAGAGTTCGAACCAGCGCCGCGCGAGCGCCGCCCCTTCCGGTGAATCGGGCGTCAACCCGGCTTCGATCGCGTCGCGGACATCGGCCATCAACTGCGGCCACTCCATCGCTCTCTTGCCGTAATTGGCGCGCATGAAGCGAATTTCATCGGGCGACAAGTATTTCTCGTAGACCAACATCTTCGTTTCGGCGAACGCCCGCAGTACGTAGTCGCGCAACGCCGGCGAGATGCCGATGTGCGCCTGCATCGACGGCTCGCTATCGTGCATGCGATTGAGCTTCGCGAGCAGACGCGGATCGCCGTTCGTATCGCGCGCAAGCATGGTCATCCATCGCACCGATAGCGCGCGCGGCTTTTCGTCTTCGGGCGGCGTGCCGCCCTCCATCAAGGCGCGGGCCTCGTCGATGAGTTCGCTCCATTGCGTTTCCATCGCCTGACTGTCGTAGTACATCGGCAGGCGAGCCAGTTCGTCCTTGGAAAAGTATTTGTCGTACATGGTCATCAACTCCAACGTGGAGAGCCAATCGGCCAGCTCCGGCTCCTGGCCTTCCAGCAGCGTGCCGCGCAAGCGCACGAGATGCTCGCGCAGGCGCGCGGCCTGGTCGATTTGTTCATCGAGCATCGCGATTTGCCGTTCGACGATGGAGGCGAGTGGAGCGTTCGGCTGGGCGAAGTAAGCGCCGATCTCGGCGAGCGAGAGCCCGAACCGACGCAACGCGACGATCTGATGAAGCCGGGCGACGTCGCGGCGGTCGTACAAGCGGTAGCCGTTATCGGCGCGCGCCGAAGGCGTGAGAAGACCGATCTCGTCGTAGTGATGCAGCGTCCGGACGGTGAGCCCGCTCCGCTTGGCCAGTTCCCCCACTTTCAACAACATCCGAGCCTCCGTTCAAAGGCGCACGTTGGAGGCTAAGACCTTACGCTACGTGAGGGTCAAGGGAAAGGAACGCGTTGGCTGGAGTTGGCCGGCGTTTGCCGGTGCAGGCGGCTTGCCGGCCGGAACCGGGGGCCGGCCGGGTCGTCGCGCCTACCTCGCACAGGTGCTTTGGTCTTTGCCATCGTCGGCCAAGATGGGCCACGGAAGGGTCGTCTTCGAATCGTCCTGACCAAATAACGTCAGTTGTTTTCTGATCTCGTCGACCTCGATCTTCCAAAGATATCGCAGGCCGCAGACGCGGATGAGCTTCGGTTTGCCGATGCCATAGTTATGACTAGCAACACCGACCAAAAGAATTTCGCTTCGATTGTCATCGTAATTCAATGGCCAATATGTCAAATTAAAGTATTTTATCGTCGAGCAATCGAAGGATTCTTTCGGAGGACTACCATTATCTTTGTAGCAATCCGGTCTCGCCACACCGTTATTGACGGGAAAAGCATAGGGAGAATCGACGCGCGAGACTTTTACGACATCGGGAACATCGAGGTGTTCAGCATACGCGAGCATAGGGAACGACAAGACAACACAGACGAAAGATGCAAAGACGGAAAGCGATTTTATGACTTTTTTCATTTTCAATCTCCCGACGGTTCGTGATCCTTATTCAATCACCAAGAGCACAATACCGCGCGACCCCTTCGACGTAGCTATGAATAATTACAGGAAAGGGTGAAACACCGGGGGCGTTCGAAATGCGACGCGATCGCCCATGATGCTTCGCCCCACGGGTCCCAGATGCTGATCTTTCGAACGGCGATGCCCGGTTCGAACTCGAGCCCCGAACGCCGGCGGTTTTAATGGGTTTAAATGGGGCGCAGACCGCCCGGGCTCCGAGGCGTGTAAACTGCTGCCTTTTTTTGCGTTACGGCAATGGTGCATGCTCCCGGGCGGCGGGCCTTCAGCGGCCCGGCGCTCATTCGCTTACTCGCCCGTCTGACGGATGCCGGCTTTCCGGAATCCGACCAGCCGCTCGCCGACCGCCTGGGCCAATGGCTCGGTTGGACGGACGCCATCGCGTTATCCTCGGCGCTGGGCAGCAAACCGTCTTGCGCCGCGTCGCAAGCGCGCCCACCCGAGGGCGCGCACGACACGCTGTGCATGCGCGTGCGCACGTCGCTGACCGATGCCATCGACCGCGACGCGACGCTCTCGCCACGGCGGCCCGTTAGTCACGCCCGCAATCGCCGCGATCACGCGCCCGCCGAAGCGGCGCCCGAGTACGCGGCGTTTCGCCAGTCGTATCTGGCTTTGCAGGAGAACATGGCAAACGCGATCGCGAACCTGCGCACGGTGCTGCGCGGGATGCTCGCCGATCGAACGCCGGAGATGTCGCGGCTCGCGTCGGTGGACGCGGTGATGGAGCGCGTGCTCGGCGTGCGCGAGCACAATGCGCTCGCCGCCGTGCCGGGCTTGCTCGCCGCGCATTTCGAACGCCTGCGCCACGCCGAGTTGGCCGCGGGCGGGCACGCGCCCGCCGAAGCGCCGCCGGCCACACAAGCAGCGGATTCGCTGCTCAAAGACGGCCCTTGGCTCGATGCGTTCCGCAAGGATATGCGCGCCGTGCTGTTGGCCGAACTCGAAATTCGTTTTCAACCGGTGGAAGGGCTGCGCTCGGCCCTTCGCGCCTGCTAACCGGGACCGTATGTCCAGATTTCGCCTCGATCTTCTCGTCTTTCTCGCTGGGCTCGCCGTCGTCTGTTGGATCGGCGCGGGCTATGCCGGTTCGAACCCGCTCGCACTGGCCGTTACGTTGCTGATCTGCGTGTGCTACGTCGCGGGCGCGCTCGAATTGCGCCGCTACCATCAACGCACGGCGAGTCTTTCGCGCGCGGTTGCCGATCTCTCGGCGCTGCCCGCGAGCCTCGACGGCTGGCTCGAACGTCTGCCCCCCTCGCTGCGCGGCACGGTTCGGCTGCGCGTGGAGGGCGAGCGCGCGGCCTTGCCCGGGCCGTCGCTCACCCCCTACCTCGTCGGGTTGCTGGTCCTGCTCGGGATGCTAGGCACCTTGCTCGGCATGGTGACGACGTTGCGCGGCACCGGCGCCGCGCTCGACAGCGCGACGGATCTCGCCGCCATTCGCGCCTCGCTCGCCGCCCCGATCAAAGGTCTGAGCTTCGCCTTCGGCACGTCCATTGCCGGCGTTGCAACGTCCGCCATGCTCGGTCTGCTGTCGGCGCTTTGCCGGCACGAACGGCTCGACGCCGCCCGCCGGCTCGACGAACACATCGTCACGACACTGCGCCCCTATTCGCAAGCGTGGCGGCGGGAGGAGAGCTTTAGGCTGATGCAGCGCCAAGCGGATGTCATGCCCGCGCTCGTGGACCGCCTGCAAACGATGATGGGCGCGATCGAGCGCCAGAACGCGTCACTGCACGAGCAGCAGCTTGCGAACCAGCAAGCGCTGCATGCCAACATCGAGACGGCCTACGCGTCGCTTGCATCGTCCGTGGGGCGTTCGCTGCGCGATAGCGCGGCCGAGAGCGCACGCGGCGCAAGCGCGGCGATCGCGCCCGTCGTGCAAGCCACGATGGCCGGGCTTTCAAGGGAAATGACCACGCTCGGCACGACGGTCGGCCAGGCGGTCCAACGGCAACTCGACGCCCTGTCGGGCGGGTTCGAGGCGACCACTTCGACGGTTGCGAAACTCCACACCCAAGCCCTCGAAGAGCAGCAACGCCGCGGTGAAGCGCTGATCGAGCATCTGCGTGCCGCCCTCGAGCGCTTCGCGAATACCTTCGAACAGCGTTCGACGTCCTTGCTCGACGGCGTATCGACCCGTGTCGATGCGGGCGTCGGCGGCTTGACGGCCGCCTGGGACGCGGCGCTGACAAGACAAGAACAGGCCAGCGACACGCAGAGCGCAAGGCACGAGCAAGCGCTTGCCGCATCGATCGCCACGTTCGAGCAGCACGCCGCGGCACTCGTGCGCACGCTCGACGAATCGCATGCGCAATTGCAGCAGCAACTGGCCGCGCGCGACGAAGCGCGCCTACAGACATGGACCGGCAAGCTCGACGCCGTTGCCCGGTCGCTCAGCGACGAATGGCGCGCAAGCAGCGAGCAAACGGCGAGCCGCCAACAAGCGATCTGCGACACGCTGGCTCGCACCGCCGGCGAAATCTCCGCGCAGACGCAAGCGCACGCCGCCGAAACGATCGCCGAGATCGGACGCCTCGTCCAGGCCGCCTCGGAAGCACCGCGCGCGGCAGCCGAGGTGGTCGCGCAATTGCGCGAGAAGCTCTCCGACAGCATGGTGCGCGACACGGCGATGCTCGAGGAACGCGCCCGTTTGATCGACACGCTCGGCACGTTGCTCAACGCCGTCAACCATGCCTCGAACGAGCAGCGCAGCGCCATCGACGGGCTGGTCGCGACATCGGCCGACCTACTCGCGCGCGTCGGCACGCAGTTCTCCGGCACGATCGAGGCGCAAACGCGCAACCTTGGCACCGTCGCGGCGCAAGTCACCGGCAGCGCCGTGGAAGTCGCGAGCCTGGGCGATGCGTTCGGCGCCGCCGTACAGGAGTTCGGCACCTCGAACGAGCGGCTCGTCGCGCACCTGCAGCGAATCGAGGCGGCGCTCGATCGATCGCTTGCGCGCAGTGACGAGCAACTCGCGTACTACGTGGCGCAAGCGCGCGAAGTCATCGATCTGAGCATGCTCTCGCAAAAGCAGATCGTCGAAGATCTTCAACAGCTTGCCGCGCAGCGCGCATCGAACGGAGCCGAGGCGGCATGAACGACGAGATCGACGGCGGCGTCGAGCCGACCGCGCCGGTCTGGGCGGCCTTCGCCGACTTGATGTCGGTGCTCGTGGGGGCGTTCGTGCTGATCCTCGTGGGCGTCATCGGGTTGCAACTCGAGCTGTCGGCGCGGCTCGAGGATCAAGTGAAGCAGCGCCAAGTCGAAGCGCAGCGGCGCAAGACGCTCGAGCAAGCCCTCGCGGGACCGCTCGCGGCCGGGCGTGTGACGCTCGTCAATGGGCGCATCGGTATCAGCGGCAGCCTACTGTTCGCGCTGAACTCCGACCAGTTGCAGCCGCAAGGCCGCGATCTGCTGAAGTCGCTCGCAGGGCCATTGACGCTCTATCTGCATTCGCACGAAGAGATCCTGATGGTGAGCGGGTTCGCCGACGATCAACAGGTACGCGCCGGCAACCGCCGGTTCGCCGACAATTGGGAGCTGTCCGCCCAGCGTGCGCTAACCGTGACGCGCGCGCTGATCGATGCGGGGGTGCCCGCTTCGTCGGTGTTCGCGGCGGCCTTCGGCTCGCAGCAGCCGGTCAGCTCGAATGCGGACGACGCCGGGCGCGCCAAGAATCGTCGCGTGGAGATTGCACCGGTGCCCAAGCGCTCGGGCGCAACCGCGCAGCAGCATGAGTAGCGCCATGGGCGGCACGGGCGATATCGGCGAAGCGGGCTCGGCGCTCGAGGGTTGGCGCGCGCGCGGCGCCGACCGCGTGAACGTTACGCGGTTTCGCTTCATCGAGGCATTGGCGCGGCGCGCGCAAGCTTACGACGGCGACGTGCGGCGCGTATTGGACGCACGCGTGGCTGCGTTGGTCGCCGAATATGCCGCCGAGATCGAACGCGCAGGGGCCGCGGCGGACGCCGTCGCCACTGATGCCGGCACACACCCAAGCACGCCGCGCCGCGGCGCCTTGGCCGAACTCGCCGATCTATTGGCAGGCCGAGCAACCGACGCCACGGCAAGCGAAGCATCGATGGGGGCCGACGCGTTGGCCGCGCATCGACGCGAACGTTCGCCCGACCTGCCCATGCTCGACTATTTCCGTGAGACGTGGTCGAAATTCAGCACCGAGAAGCAGTTGCGTCAATCGCTCGAAACAGTGCCCGAAAACGCGGGCCCGCTCAATTCGAGCCATTTGGTGCATCGCTCCCTTTCGCTGATGCGCTCGGTTTCGCCCGGCTATTTGCAACACTTCCTCTCGTATGTGGAAGCGCTGTCGTGGATGGAACACCTATCCGGGCCCGCGCCGGCCGCGCCGACGGCCGTGGCCGCACAGGCGCCGCGTGCAAGCGGTGCGAAGAAGAGCACACGCGGTAAAGCCCGCTGACGATCGCGCCGGCGACCCGTTGCCCGATCGGGGGCGGCCTGTTTGATACCATGCAGCGTTTTTAGAACAGGCTCACGGCAGCGTGACGCACCGATTGATGACGACCGTACGTGATTTCTTGACGAGGTGGGCAGGCCGGATGACGCGGTTCGCGGCGATCTGCTTTCATCTCGCGCTGGCGCTGCTCGATCTGGCGGCGCAATCGATACGGTCCGCCGTGCGCGCGGCCTGGTACCACGTGCGGCACCCGACCCGGCGCGGCGTTTTGCTGACGCTCGCCACGCCGCCCGCGCTCGTCTTGCTGTACGTGATCGTGCTGATTCCGTTCACCCCCAGCATCAGCGACATCCGCAAGGCGCGCGTCGACCGGCCCGCGCAAATTCTCTCGGCGGACGGCAAGCTGCTGGCCGAATTCAAGCCGTCGAACCGCGAGTGGGTAACGCTCAAAGAAATCTCGCCGCACATGGTGGATGCGCTGATCTCGACCGAAGACCACCGCTTCTATCAGCACCACGGTATCGACTGGAAACGCACGGTGTCCGCCGCGATACACACGTTCGGCGGCAGCCGCCAAGGCGGCTCGACGATCACGCAGCAGCTCGCGCGCAACTTGTATCCCGATGAAGTGGGCCGCGCGCCCACCCTCACGCGCAAGATCAAGGAAGCGATCACCGCGGAAAAGATCGAGATGGCCTATAGCAAGGACCAAATTCTCGAGACGTATCTGAACACCGTGCCGTTCCTCTACAACGCGTACGGCGTCGAGATGGCGGCGCGCACGTACTTCGGCAAATCGGCCGACGAATTGGACATTCTCGAGGCCGCGACACTCACCGGGATGCTCAAGGGCAATAGCTACTACAACCCCGTGATCAACCCCGAGCGCGCGCTGCAACGGCGCAACATCGTGCTCGGCCAAATGGTCAAGTACGGCCGTCTCTCGCCTGCCGCGTACGACAAGCTGAAAACCAAGCCGCTGTCGGTCGATTTCGAGCGCCAAGTCGAGCCTCCTGGACCCGCGCCGCATTTCGCGCAGCAATTACGCAAATGGTTGATCGGCTGGGCCGATGCCAACGGCTACAACGTCTACTCCGATGGTTTGATCGTGCATACGACGATCGATTCGCGCTTGCAGGCGATGGCGACAGCGGCCGTCGCGCTGCAGACCAATCAGCTTCAGTCGATTGCGAGCGGGCAATGGAGCGGGCGCGCGGGGTGTTCGCCGTCGAACGAATTGTTCAAAACCTTCATGCGCGAATCGCCCGAATATCGCAGCGCACGCGACGACGGTCAGAGCGACGACGCCGTGCTCAAGCAACTCGGTTCCGACCGCGCGTTCATGCGCAAGCTGTGTCACGACAAAACGCAGGTCCAGGCGGGATTCCTCGCGATCGATCCTCGCAACGGACAGATCAAGGCGTGGGTGGGCAGCCGCAATTTCGCCGACGAGCCGTTCGACCATGTCCAGCAGGCGCGCCGGCAACCGGGCTCGACGTTCAAGCCCTTTGTGTACGGGGCAGCGTTCGCGGCCGGCGCCAAGCCGACGGATACGTTCGTCGATCAGCCGGTCGAGATCCCGCTGAAGGGCGGCGAGATCTGGCGCCCGACCGACGACGTACCGCCGAGCGGCAAACCGATGACGCTGCGCGATGCACTCGCCTATTCGCGCAACCGCATCACCGCGCAGTTGATCGAGCAAGTGGGCGCGGAGCGCGTGGCGCGTCTCGCGCGCGCGATGGGCGTGCGCGACAGCGAGCTCCAGCCGGTGCCCTCGCTCGCGCTCGGCACGAGTCCTGTGACGGTGAAAGAGATGGTGTCGGCGTATGCCACGATCGCCAACGACGGCGCCTATCTCGAGCCGCGGATGGTCACGAGCATCGACGACCACGACGGTCGCGTGCTCGCCCAGTTCGAGCCCGCTGCCCCTGAACAGGCGTTGCCGGCCGCGGCCGACCGGACGCTGATCGATGTCATGCGCGAGGTCGTCAATCGCGGCACCGGCGCCGCCATTCGCTCGCGTTTCGGGATTCGCGCGGACGTCGCGGGCAAGACGGGCACGACGCAGGACGACGCCGACGGCTGGTTCATTTTGATGCATGCGCAACTCGTCGCCGGCGCGTGGGTGGGATTCGACGATGGACGCATCGGGCTCGGCAATTACTGGGGCGAGGGTGCGCATAGCGCGCTGCCGATCGTCGGCGATTTCTATCAGCGCGCGCTGCGGGCACGGCTGATCGATTCGCGTGTCCGGTTCGACACGGAAGTGCAACCGAGCACGTTCGATGTGTTCCGCGAGAAGTTGCGCGCTTGGATCGCTTGGTTCTCGGGAAGCAAACCGCAACCGCCGGCGCGCCATACGCCGCCGCCCATGAAACCTGCCACGACCGCCCCGGCCGTACCTGCTTCCGAGACTGCGTCCGGTGCATCGGCCTTGCCTGCGCCGGCATCGGTGCCGTTGCCGGCGTCCGAGCCGCCGCTGATCGGCGTGCCCGCGAGCGGCGCGCCGACACAGGCCTCGGCACCGGCAGCAACGGGCACGGCGAATTCGAGTGCGGCCACGAGCGCGCCGCAGCTTGCACCGACCATTTTGCCTCCCTCGTCCGGCGGGCAACCCAACGGTAACGCGCGCGAGAGCGGCGGCTTCCCGCCGGCAGGCGCCGGATCGTCGCCAACGCCGACACCCGATACCCCCCAAACGCCGCCCTCGGGAGGCGATGCCGGGGGAAATGGAAACTAAACGCGAACGGGGCCGTCGGTGTTTCCGGCCTCGATCGTCGGCGCTTCCAGTTGTTGCCCATGCCGGCCATCGGCAAGTAGACGCAAAACGATATTCGCGAGCGCCCGCCCCGTCGCGCGCCCTGTCGGTTGCGCGACGGCCGTGACCCGATAAGGACGCGCGGCGTCCGGGGGCACGCCGTCATACACGATCAACGATATGTCTTGCCCCAGCCGCAAACCGCTATCGACGAGCGCGCGCAAGGCGCCGCCGCCCGCGATGTTGTTGTCGACGAGTAGTGCGGTCGGCGGCTCGGCCTGAGCGAGCAGCGACTGCGCGGCGCACAAGCCGCCATCGCGCGTGAACGGGCATTCGACGAGGAGCGCCGGGTCCGGTGCGATGCCGGCTTCGCGCATCGCCGAGAGAAAACCCATACGCCGCCCAGCCGCGAAATTCAGGGTAAGCGGCGCGCTGATCATGGCGATACGCCGATGTCCGAAGCCGATCAGCCGGCGCACGGCGTCGCGCGCTCCCGCCTCGTTGTCGAAATCGAACCAGGCATACGGTTCTGCGATACCCGTACGACCGTACGCCACGTACGGAAATGCGCTCGACTGCAAATACCGAATCCTTGGGTCGTCAACCAACGTGCGCGCGACAATCAGTGCATCGACCAATTTGCCGTCGACGAGCCTGCGGTAGGTCTTCAATTCCGCATTCGGCCGGGCAGCAACGATCACGAAATCGTACTGGTGCTGCGCAAGTTGTTCGGTGATCCCGGCTACCACTTCCGCGAAGCGCTGATCGCCCAGGTCGTCGCCACCGAACGGGTAGACGATGCCGATCATATCGGCCCGCCCCGTCGCCAGCCGCCGCGCGGTCGGATCCGCGACATAGCCCATAGCACGCGCTGCATCCTCGACACGCTGACGAGTCGCGGCACTCACGTCGTCATAGCCGTTCAACGCACGGCTGACCGTCGTGCGCGAAAGCCCAAGCGCATCCGACAGCGCCTTCAAATTCACCTTCCCGGTCATCGTTCGACCCTCGCCTCCGTCCGATGCCAATCGGCACCGGCAATAATTTCCACCCGGCAATCATTGCCGTCAAATAATTTTCTTTTGACGTCCAAACCGGTTTGAAATAGTATCCAAACCGGTTTGGACGTCAATAAACCTGCGCAGCATCCTTTTTACACCCTTCAAAGATCACGCCCCCATGACCCATCCTCCCGCTTTCCGCTCGCCAATCCGCAAACGTTTGCTAATCGTCGGCGGCGCAGTCGCCGGCTTCGCGGCTGCAGCGCACGCCCAAACGGTAGCCGGCCCCGCGCCCACGCCGCATACTCAGCAGGCCTACGATCCCGAGGGCAACTTCACGATGCGCTGGACGCGCGCGGATATCCGTCAGATCGTCGCGCAGTCGCACACCGCGGGCGCCGATAAGAACTCGCTGCCGAAGGCGCTGACGATGCCCGCGATCCCGCAAGACTTCCCGTTGATCAACTCGGACGTCTGGGTTTGGGACACCTGGCCGCTCGCCGATATGCGCGCGAACCAGCTTAGCTACAAGGGCTGGGAGGTCATCTTTTCGCTGACCGCGGACCCGCATGCGGGATATACGTTCGACGACCGCCACGTGCACGCGAGAATCGGCTTCTTCTATCGCCGTGCGGGCATCCCGGCCTCGCTTCGCCCCGCGAACGGCGGCTGGACCTGGGGCGGCCACCTGTTCCCCGACGGTGCGAGCGTCAAGGTGTTCGGCACCGCGCCCATGACCAACAACGCCGAATGGTCGGGTTCGGCGCGCCTCACGCACGGCGACAATGTCAGCCTGTATTACACGGCGACATCGTTCAACCGTTCCGCGCCCGGCGGCGCGGACATCACGCCGCCCCTCGCGATCATCACGCGTGCCGACGGCCACATTCATGCCGACGACAAGCACGTCTGGTTCACTGGTTTCGACGATCATGAAGCGCTGTTGCAGCCGGACGGCACCTACTATCAGACGGGACAGCAAAACAACTACTTCTCGTTTCGCGATCCGTTCGTGTTCGTCGACCCCGCTCACCCCGGCAAGACCTATATGGTCTTCGAAGGCAATACCGGCGGACAGCGCGGTGCACGCACCTGCACCGACGCGGATCTCGGCTATGCGTCGAACGACCCGTACAAGGAAGATCTGAACGCAGTCATGAATTCGGGCGCAGTGTATCAAAAGGCTAACGTCGGCCTCGCGGTCGCAACGAACCCGGCCCTCACCGAGTGGAAATTCCTGCCGCCGATCCTCTCGGCGAACTGCGTCGACGATCAGACCGAGCGGCCGCAGATTTACCTAAAGGACGGGAAGTACTACCTATTCACGATCAGTCATCGGACGACGATGGCTGCCGGAGTCGATGGTCCCGATGGCGTATACGGCTTCGTCGGCAACGGCATTCGTAGCGACTTCCTGCCGTTGAACGGCGGCAGCGGTCTCGTACTCGGCAACCCGACCGATTTCTCCGCACCGGCCGGCGCACCTTATGCGCAGGACCCGAATCAGAACCCGCGAGCGTTCCAGTCGTACTCCCACTACGTCATGCCGGGCGGTCTGGTCGAGTCGTTCATCGATGCGATCGGCCCGCGCCGTGGCGGCACGCTCGCCCCGACGGTGAAGATCGACATTAGCGGTACATCGACGGCGGTTGACGGCACATACGGCCGCGGTGGTCTGGGCGGCTACGGCGACATCTCCGCGAATCGGCCCGCGCAGGGCCCATGGTAAGCACAGCCGTCGACAACAAACGATAACGACGACCGCGGTCGTCAGCGCCGGCACCAAGCCGTAGGCGCACGTCTCGCACACGTGCGCCTTGTTTCTCCTTCACCGCGAGCCGCCGCGCCGAGCCGCGCGTGCGCGCTCGCCCCGCTTCGCCATGCGAAGCACGGAACAACGTATGAGAATCCTCGCTTCCAGCGCGCCTTTTCGAGTCGCGTCGCTTTTGTTCGCGAGTCTCTTCGGACTACAGGCGGGCGCGGCAACGTGCGCCTTGCCTTCCCCCGAAGATACTGCGCAATGGCGGCCGGTCGTGCACTACACGCCGCAGTGCAACTGGATGAACGACCCGAACGGCCTCGTCTACGATAACGGCCGTTACCATTTGTTCTATCAGTTCAACCCGCTCGGCAACGAATGGGGCAACATGTCGTGGGGTCATGCAATCAGCACGGACCTCGTCCATTGGCGAGAACAGCCGCTCGCCATGCGCGCGAACGCGTCCGAGGAAATCTTCTCGGGTTCGATCGTCGCGGATAATCGCAACACGTCGGGCCTCGGTACACCCGGCCATCCGCCCCTCGTCGCGCTCTATACGAGCGCCTACCAAGCGGGCTCCGGGCACGCGCCCGGCACGCAGGCGCAGTCGCTCGCGTACAGCCTCGATCACGGTGCGACCTGGCAACCGTACGGGAACAATCCGATACTCACGCTCGATCCCGAGTCGAAGCAGTTTCGTGACCCGAAGGTATCGTGGTATGCGCCGGGCGCGTATTGGGTCATGACGACGGTAGTCGCCGATGCGCAGGTCGTGAAGCTTTATCGGTCCGACGATCTGATCCACTGGCACTTCATGAGCGACTTCACGCAACCGGGCGTGCCGCACGATGGCGCGCTTTGGGAAATGCCCGACCTCGTTCCTCTGGCGCTCGACGACGATCCGCGGCGAATCAAGTGGGTAATGATCGTCAACGTCAATCCGTGGTCGATCGCGGGCGGCTCGGGCGCGATGTATTTCGTCGGCGATTTCGACGGCCGCACGTTCAAGCCCGACAACACGGCGCCAGCCGGTTCCGATCCCGCCCGGTTTCGCTGGGTCGATCACGGTGCCGACTTCTACGCCGCCGGCACGTTCTCGGGTACCCCAGGGTCACATCCGATCGCCATCGCCTGGATGAACAACTGGGATTACGCCGCGCGGGTGCCGACCGCGCCGTGGCGTGGGGCAATGACGTTGCCGCGCGAGTTCGCACTGAAGAGCGTCGACGGCGAGCCTCGACTCATCGTTCGACCGGCACCTGCATTCGAAAAATGGGCCGATGGACAACCCACGGTACGCCTCGGCGACTGGGCGGTCGAGTCGGCTTTGCGCGAACTCCCGGCCGCGACGCGCGGCGTGGCTCAACGCATTGCATTGACGCTCACCATCCACGATGCGCGCCGCGCAGGGCTTGTGGTGAGGCGTTCGGCCGACGGTCGAACCGGCACGAAGATCACATACGACGCCGAACGACAAACGCTGACACTCGACCGCTCGCAAGCGGGCGAATCGAATTTCGCCGCGACGTTCAGCCAGCGGCACATCGCGAACCTTCCCCTCGAGCATGGAAAACTGAGGCTGGAGATCATCGTCGATCGCAGCTCGGTCGAAGTATTCGCGAACGGCGGCCGCGTCGTACTGACCGACCTTGTCTTTCCGAACCGCGACGCCGATCGCATCGCGCTATTTTCCGAGGACGGAAATGCCCTGTTCGGCGAACTGAGCGTCACGCCATTGCAGAACATCGATCAGAACGGCGCGTGCGCTGACTCGAGAACGACGCAACCGTCCCAAGCGAATTTAACGACCCACCAGGTGCAATGCACATCCGCGATGTAGAATAGACATCTCGGCGGCTACCCATCCGTTGTAAATCACACCTCATAGATGTGTATTGCACATCAAATTATGCGATGAAGAATGCCATGCTCAGTGAGCTGTTCGGCGGAGTGCAACGCTTCGCACTGCTTCGCTTACTCTATCGTGACCCAACGCGCAGCTACACGACGGTTGAGCTTTCACGGATGGCCGGCGCGGACCGAGGCAACGTTTCTCGATGGTTACGCAAGTGGTCAAAAGTCGGCCTAGCAAAGCGGACCGAGCACGGCCTGCATATCACTTATCAGGCAGGCGATGACCCATTGCTTTCGAGCCTCACCGAGATGGCGCGCAGGAGTGATGAGATATTGGACGACATTACGCATGCCCTGCCGGATGAAGTCGAGGCGGCGGTGGTGTTTGGGTCCGTTGCCCGAGGGGAAGAATCCGCAATATCGGATGTCGATGTGCTCGTTTTAGGGGACGGATTAAGCAGCCTAAAGATCAATGCTCGATTGAAACCCGTCGGCCGAAAGCACCATCGAGAAATTCACGCCACGGTTGTATCTCGAAGAGACTTCGAACAGAAGCTCGCCGCCGGGGAAGGCTTTGCCAGCAACGTTGTCTCCCGCCCATTTATCCCGCTCAAAGGAAATTTCGACTATGCCTCTTCGTGACCCGTTAGCACTGGCTCGGGACCACCCGGAACTGGTCCGCCAAGAACGAACTCGTAACAGGCAGACGATCCAGTCCCAGTTGCGTGCGGCAGTTCAGAAATTCCACGATTCCCGGCATAGCGGAGTATCGGGGCCAACCCGATTAGATGCGGCGTACGACGCAGTTCTGTTCTGCGCGTTAGCGGTCTTTGCTGCGCAAGGATTCCGAATCTCTTCAGGACTCGGTCATCACCGCATCGCCTTGGAAGGACTGGCCTCAACCCTCGCGGCCTCGGCAGTATCCGCCACGACGAGCTCGAGACGCTGCTGGACCTGCGCAACAGTAAATACGATGGGTTCGATTCCGTTGACGATCAAACGTTACGCGACGCTCTTCAGTTGGCGACCGACGTTCTCTCGTCGGTATCGGAATGGCTCAAACAGAACCATCCCGATTTGGTCGCCACTGCGTAACAACGCCACTCAGCGAAACGGTCCATTTGCCTCTCGCCACCACCCTCAGCTCAAGCGAAGTTTTCGCGGCACCACTAGAATGGCTGCTTTGCGCGTAAACCCCACTTGATCACGGCAGTAGGCGATGCACCACATTGAAGCAGCAAAGAGTAAAACGGCCTGGGTCCTTCTGGCCTTGGCCGTAGGTGGCTTCGCGATCGGCACGACCGAATTCGCGACGATGAGCGTTCTGCCCCTATTCGCCCACGGCCTAGGCATCAGCGCCCCCGTCGCCGGCCACGTGATTAGCGCATACGCACTGGGTGTGGTCGTCGGCGCGCCGACGCTTGCCGTGCTCGGCGCGCGGCTCGATCGCCGCGACTTGCTCATTGCGCTGATGGCGCTGTTCGCTGTCGGCAACACCTTGAGCGCGCTCGCGCCGAACTACCACTGGATGCTCGTCTTCCGTTTTATCAGTGGATTGCCGCACGGCGCCTATTTCGGCGTGGCCGCACTCGTGGCGACCTCGCTCGTCCCCGAGAATCGCCGCACCGTCGCGGTCGGGCGTATGTTCCTCGGCCTGACCGTCGCCACGATCGTCGGCGTGCCGTTCGCAAACTGGCTCGGGCATGCGATCGGCTGGCGCTGGAGCTTCGGCTTTGCGGCCTTCATGGGCGCCGTCACGATGACTTGCGTGCGCCTGTTGGCACCATCCACGCCGGCGGCAACCGGAGCAAGCCCGCTACGCGAGTTGAACGCGCTCAAGCGCCCCCAGGTTTGGTATACGCTCGGCATCGGCGCAATCGGTTTCGGCGGTCTGTTCGCCGTCTATACCTATCTAGCCAACGTCCTCGCCTCGGTCACGCATGCTTCGATCGGTACCGCATCGCTCGTGCTGAGCGTCTTCGGGATCGGTATGACGATCGGCAACCTCGTCGTGCCGATGTTCGCGGACCGCGCCGTGATGCGCACGGCCGGGCTGTTGCTCGTGTGGAGCGCATTGACCCTGCTGGCCTTCCCGCTCGCCGCGCCGAATGTCTGGGCGGTCGCGGTGGATGTCTTCTTGATCGGCATGGGCGGGGCACTGGGCACCGTCTTGCAGACACGATTGATGGACGTCGCGGAAGACGCGCAAGGGCTCGCCGCCGCGCTCAATCACTCGGCGTTCAATACGGCGAACGCGCTGGGACCGTTTCTCGGGGGCCTGGCAATCGCGGGCGGATTCGGCTGGACCTCGCCGGGATGGGTCGGCGCCCTGCTTGCACTCGGCGGACTCGGGGTGTGGGCGGTGGCGGGTGCCGCGCAACGCGGCGCCGACCGGCGTGCCGCGCAGCGAACGCGCGCGGCTTGCCAGACGCTCGTCCACGACTAATCCAACGGGAACCCGTCCTTGAACGTCTGCCGCAAGAAGTCGATGAAGCTTTTTACGGCTCGCGCGACCTGCACGCCGTGGGGCCGCACCACATGCAGGTGCGGCGCGAAGGCGCCGACCGGACGCCACGCGTCCAGCAACACCGCGAGCTTGCCGGCGCGCAGCGCGGCTTGCGCGGTAAAGTCCGGCAACAGCGCGATGCCGAGATCTTCGAGCGCGGCATCGCGCAACGCCTCGCTGTTGTTCGCCGAGAGCGGTCCGTTCACCGTCACGTTCACCCGTGAACGCTCGGTGCGTCTGCCGGCTTTTTCGAACGACCACACGCCCGAGCCCACCGGACGAGGATAGTAAAGACAGTCGTGCGCGGCGAGCTCCGCCGGTGTGCGCGGCACGCCACGCTGCTTGAGATAGGCGTGTGTTGCAACGATCACCGAACGCGTGTCGCACAGCTTCCATGCCACGTGCGTGTCGGGCACGTGAGCGCTATGACGGATCGCGAGGTCGAATCCCTCGCTGGCGATCGAGCTTAGACGATCGGAAAGCTCGAGTTGCACGCGCACCTCCGGATAGGCGCGCGCGAACTCGGCGAGACGCGGCACGAGTTGCTGCCGCGCGAACGCCACCGGCGCGGTCACGCGCACCGTGCCGCGTACGACATCCGCCATTTCGCGCACGCTCGCGAAACTGGCCGCGATACGCTCGAAGTCCTGCCGCGTGTCGTCTACCAATTGCCGGCCCGCTTCGGTGAAGCGGACGCTGCGCGTGGTGCGCTGCACCAGCACGACCCCGGCGGCGCGCTCGAGTTCGGCGATACGCTGGCTCACGGCCGCCTTGCTCACGCCTAGCCGCGCCGCCGCCGCCGTGAACGTGCCCTGGGCAGCAAGCACGTTCAGCCAATGCAAGTGCGTCCAAAGCGCCTCAACTTTCTGTGTATCCATCGATTCGCCCCCCGCAACGGATCGATGATAGCACTGGGCCCTCCTATATTTCAGCCCTGCTCCTTTCGATTGTTCGCCATGCAAAACAATCAATTCAACGGCCGGCGCTTTTAATATGGTCCGTGGGTTCGTACACTTGATCGCATCGACCCACTAACTAGGAGACGGCATGCAAGCCTATACCGATTCGGCAGACGTGATTCACTTCATTGGCGGCAAGACGGAACGCGGCGTAGGCGATCGAACGCAGCCGGTCTTCAACCCCGCGACCGGTGCGATCGCACGCCGCCTCGTGCTGGGCGAACTCGCCGACGTCAACGCGGCGGTCGCAAGCGCGAAAGCCGCCTTCCCGGAGTGGCGCGACACGCCGCCGATCCGGCGCGCGCGCATCATGCTGCGCTTTCTCGAACTGATGAATCAGCGCAAGGATGAACTGGCGGCCATCATCGTCGCCGAACACGGCAAGGTGTTTTCCGACGCGCAAGGCGAAGTGGCGCGCGGCATCGACGTCATCGAATTCGCGGCCGGCATCCCGCAGTTGCTCAAGGGCGACTACACGGAACAAGTTTCGCGCGGCATGGACAATTGGACCGTGCGTCAGCCGCTCGGCGTCGTCGCCGGGATCACCCCGTTCAATTTCCCGTGCATGGTGCCTTGCTGGATGTTCCCCGTGGCGCTGGCCGCCGGCTGCACGTTCGTGCTCAAGCCGAGCGAACGCGATCCGTCGGCGTCGCTCTTCATGGCGGCCTTGCTCAAGGAAGCGGGACTGCCCGACGGCGTATTCAACGTCGTGCAAGGCGATAAGGTCGTCGTCGATGCATTGCTCGAGCACCGCGACGTGAAAGCCGTCAGCTTCGTCGGCTCCACGCCGATCGCCAATTACATCTACGAAACGGGGGCGAGGCACGGCAAGCGCGTCCAAGCATTGGGCGGCGCGAAAAATCACATGGTGGTCATGCCGGATGCCGACATCGAGCAAACGGTGGATGCATTGATCGGCGCCGGTTACGGCTCGGCGGGCGAACGCTGCATGGCCATTTCGGTTGCCGTCCTCGTGGGCGACGTAGCCGATAAGATCGTGCCGCGCCTGGCCGAACGTGCCCGCAAGCTCGTCGTGAAGAACGGTATGGAGCCCGATGCGGAAATGGGGCCGATCGTCACGCGGCAGGCACTCGAGCGCATCGAAGGCTACGTCGCGACGGGCATCGAGGAAGGGGCGACGCTCGTCGTCGACGGCCGCGGTCTGAAGGTGCCCGGACACGAGAACGGCTTCTTTACGGGCGGCACGCTGTTCGACCACGTGACCCCCGAGATGCGGATCTACCGAGAGGAGATCTTCGGACCGGTACTCTCTTGCGTTCGCGTAAAGGACTTCGCCGAAGCCGTCCAACTGATCAACGATCACGAATTCGGCAACGGTGTGGCCTGCTTCACGCGCGACGGCAATGTCGCGCGCGAGTTCGGCCGGCAGATCGAAGTGGGCATGGTGGGCATCAACGTGCCGATCCCCGTGCCGATGGCGTGGCAGGGCTTCGGCGGCTGGAAGCGTAGCCTCTTCGGCGACATGCACGCGTACGGCGAGGAAGGCGTGCGCTTCTATACGAAGCAAAAGTCGATCATGCAACGCTGGCCCGAAAGCACCGAAAAGGGCGCCGAATTCTCGATGCCCGTCGCGAAGTAAGCCGGTTCGCGGTTCCGGCCGCAACGAACGCGCCGATCCCGGCCAGCATCGGCGCGTTTTTTGTTCCAGCGCTCGAGGCTCGGAATGGGTGCGTTCTATCGGCGCGCGATGAATCGCAACGTCACGCCATGCGCGAGCGCGCCCGGTATCGAGAGCATGCCGTCGCCTCGCTCGCACGCCACGCCGTTGCGCCGCAGCGTCTCGGCAATAAGCTCGAGCGACTCGACGTTGAACGTGAGCGAGGAAAGATACGGCAGGGCACGCGGCGCGACCTCTTGCGACGTCGCTCGATCGCGCTCTTGCAACCGCACGTCCACGTCCGCGCACGGGACTAGACGGACCGTTTCGTCGATCGCGCATGCGCTCGAGGCCAAGACGCGTTCGTATCGTTCCGCGGCCCGGCTCAACTGGCCGGCGGCAATATCGATCGTCACGGCGGCGAGGCTTGTCACGCCGTTCGGATGGCCGGCCTGTTGCGGCTGGTGGGTCAGTTCGGGCGTCAGGTGCTCGCAGGCGTAGACCAGCCCGCCAGGCGTATAGGACAGATCGAGTTGGACGATTTTGAAGTGCGCGAGGGCATTGCCGCGTGCGCCGAGCACAGGCCGAGACAAGCTCACGGGTGCTTCGGCCGGAAGACCCGCGGCACACCAATCGCGATAGAGCGCTTGCGCATCGCCGGTTGCCACGACCATGGCGGCGGCGCCGTCGCCGTGTTCGAGAAAGCGTGAGAAATAGGCCGTCACCGGATGCGGCCGGCGTACCGTCAGCAGTTCGAGATAACCGTTGCCGAACATTGCGCAATGGTTTTCGGAGCCCACCGAGTGGTAGCCGCGCGGCGTCAGCGAAAAACCCATCCGCGTAAAGTCGTCGCGCGCGGCATCGAGATCGCGCACTGCAATGACGAAATGGTCGATCCCGGACAAGTGCCGCGCCATTCCAAGCTCTCCTTAGAAAAGCTTTTGCTGACCGCTGGTCAACGTCTCGAAGTCATCGTTCAACAGAGGCAGTATCGCATCCGCCACCGGCTGCAACTGATTGGTGAGGTAGTGCTGATAATCGAGTCCCGAGCGCCGGGTTTCAAGCGGCTCCGGTCCTGCGCCCGTCATCACGTAGCTGATCCAGCCGCCCTTCTGGTATTGCAGCGGCCGCCCTTGCTGCCGGTTGAATTCATCGGCCATGCGTGCCGCGCGCACGTGAGGCGGCACGTTGCGCTCATAGGCCGCCAACGGACGACGCAGCCGCTTGCGATAGACGAGCAAATCGTCGAACTCCCCGCTCAGCGTGCGGCGCACGTAATCGCGCACGTAGTCCTGATACGGCTCCCGCCTGAACACCCGCAAGTAGAGTTCTTGCTGAAATCGCTGCGCCAGCGGCGTCCAGTCGGTACGCACCGTCTCGAGTCCCTTGTAGACCACCTCCTCGCGGCCATCGTCCAGCAGCGTGAGGCCCGCGTATCGCTTCTTGCTGCCTTCATCGGTCCCACGGATCGTCGGCATGAAAAAGCGCCGGTAATGCCGCTCGAACTGCAATTCCAATGCGCTTTCCAAGGCGAAGCGTTCGTGCAAATGCCGTCGCCACCAGTCGTTGATATGCGCGACGAGCGCTCGCCCGATTCGCGTGGCCTCTTCTTCCTCGCGCGCGCGATTGAGCCATACGAAAGTGGAATCCGTATCCCCGTAGATCACTTCGAATCCCTGGGCCTCGATCAACTCGCGCGTCTTGTGCATGATCTCGTGCCCGCGCATCGTGATCGAGGAAGCCAGGCGTGGATCGAAAAACCGGCATCCGGTTGAGCCCAGCACCCCGTAGAACGAATTCATGATGATCTTCAACGCCTGCGATAGCGGCTTGTCGCTATCGCGCTTGGCCGCTTCGCGCGCTTCCCAAATCTGTGCCACGACCGCCGGCAAGCCATGCCGAGTGCGGGAAAAGCGTGCGCCGAGAAAGCCCGGAATCGAGTCCGCGTCGTCCGGATGGCGCAGTCCTTCGATGAGCCCCACCGGGTCGATGCGAAAGGTGCGGATGATCGACGGGTACAGGCTCTTGTAATCGAGCACCAGCACCGAGTCGTACAGGCCCGGTCTCGAATTCATCACGAAGCCGCCGGGACTCGGCGCACCGGCGACGTCGCCCAGATTGGGGGCGACGAAACCGAGCCGATGCATGAGCGGCATGTAGCGATGCGTGAACGCGGCCACCGAGCCGCCGCTGCGATCCGCCGGCAAACCGGTTACCGTCGCGCGCTCGAGCAAGAACGCCAGCAATTCGGTTTTCTCGAAGATCCGCGTGACTAATTCGCAGTCTTTGAGGTTGTAATGGGCGAGCGCCGGCTTATCCTCGTCGAAACGGCGTTGAATCTCGTCCATGCGCTGATACGCATTGTCGATGGCTTTGCCCTCGCCAAGAACCGCCTGCGAAACGTATTCGAGACTGAACGAAGGAAAACTCCAAGTCGCCGAACGCAGCGCCTCGATGCCGTCGATGATCAAGCGGCCGGCGGCACCGGCGAAGAAATGCCCTTGCGTGAGGCCATGTTCGCGCCACTCCATCGCGCTGCCGTCCCGGCCCAGCCGCAACGGCACGTTAAAGCGCTCGGCGTGCTCGCGCAGGATGCGCAGATCGAACTGCACGAGATTCCAGCCGATGATCGCATCGGGATCGTACCGGGCCATCCATTCGTTCAGCCGTTCGAGCAACTCGGCACGGCTTTCGCAATAGTCGAGATCGAAATCGACCGCGCCGTCTTCGCCGTTGGCCGGGCCGAGCATGAACACCTGCCGCTGGCCGCAGCCTTCGAGTGCGATCGAATAGAGCTCTCCTTGAGCACTGGTTTCGATGTCGAGCGACACGAGCCGCAATCGCGGCCGATAGCCGGACGCGGGCTTCAGGTCGCAGTCGAGCAGCAAACCGCCGCCGCCCGGGCGGCCGATGAACGACACGGGTGCCGTGATGAAACGCTCCATCATGTACCGGTCGGGCGGGAAGATATCCGCCTCGTACACATCGACACCGGTCTGCTTCAAACGCTTTTCCGCTTGCGTGAGCTGACGGTATTGCTGGCTGTATAGCCCCAGCACCGGGCGATGATGGAAATCGCGCAATTCGAGCGGACGCAATTCGATCCGTCCGGACGGCGCTTCGCGGCGTAAAACGCGCTCGGCATGTTCGCGCTGAGCGGCCGGCACGAATGCAACGGACTCCTGCGGGCGCAGGCGAAGCTGTCGCGGCCCGTCGTCGGTCGCCAGCCAGAACACGACCTCCGTCCCAGCCGGCGTGTCGCGCCAGTGACGGGTCAAGATGAATCCTTGGTTCTGCGTTGCCAAACACCTGCTCCAACACGGTAGGTCCGCCGGATTTTACCGTCCGCGGCGAGCAACTCCGTTGTGCCCGCCCGTAGTCGAAAAGTTTGCGCGAGGTAAAAACCGATATCGTTCAGCGACTTGTGACGCAGTCCGCACAGTTGTACACAGCCTTACCCCCAAAATCTGTGAATAAGTTGGACCAATGGGGCAAAGGCTTAGCCACGTTGAGACGAGGGGAGCTTCACCGACTGGCAAAGGGCGAGGTCACCCAGCGCCGGCATCGCGGCAACGCGGTCGAGAACGAGGCGCCGTCTCAAGCCGGCCAGGCAGTGACGGCGCTCAAAGAACCTTACAGCAGGGCTTCCAAGCCCTTGCGATCGACCAGATCGAGCAATTTCAGCGACGGACCGTTTGGATGCTTTTGCCCCTGCTCCCATTTCTGCACCGTCGAGATGCTTGTATTCAGGCACGCCGCGAAAACCGCCTGACTGGCCTTGGCGCGCTGGCGCAGTCGTCGAATCTGCGCCGCGCTGTACTGCTTGATGGGCGGCAGGCACAACGCATCGAACTCTCGCATCGTCACCGCATCCATCAGTCCGATCTCGTGCAGGTCTTGCGCCGTCTCGTGCAGCGTCTTCATTAGTCTGTCACTCATCGCTTTCCACCTCATATAGCTTGCCTGTGCTCAACGCTTCGTGCAGTTGCCGAGCATCGTAGCCCAATAGCTGCGACGCCAGCCGTTTCAATGTCTCTAGCTCGTTGTCGCTCACGTTTGACCGCTCATTTTTTGCAAACCCGAACACGAAGAAGGCTCGGTCACCCACCCGCAACGCCAGCAGCGTACGCACGCCCCCGCTCTTACCTCGTCCACCGATGCGCACTCGCTTCTTGAACACATGACCGCCGAGGTTAGCATCGATCAGCCCTCGGCTTATCTCATCCATTGCCGCAAGCAACGCCGTATCGCACAAACCTTCTTTGTCGGCCCAACGCGCAAACATTCTGGTCTTGAAGACCCGCATACCGCTCCTTTTCACATTATAGCACTTGGTGCTACAGCCAAGCACCGCCCTTGCTGGCCGCCTCCTCATCGAGTGCGGCCAGTCAATCTACCGTCTTGGGCGCGCACAGTTCGAAATCGATCCGATTTTGGGCCGTTCGCCCGGGAGGTCAACGCGTGAACCATGCGTCGTTTTGGCGTCCGCGCGCGCCGGCATCGCCCGGCTGAACCAAACAAATTCTCAATCTTTTGGCGGCGCGAATCGAGCGGGGCGCACCGGGGCGATGCCGACCATGAAGAAATCGTCGCAACGGTTTAAATAGGCCAATCTTGACGAGGAGGAAATGCGGAACTAGCTCGATGCGCTCGGCGATTCGACGCCCAGGCACGGGCCTACGTAGGGGGCGTAGCGGTGGACGGCCCCTAGTCCACCCAACGCCACGCCGGGCGATCCAATAGTCCCTGACCGGCGAGCGCGGTTTCCGAGAACGTCTTTTCGAGTTCGAGATGGTTGCATTGCGCGTCTTCGTCGAGCGCTGCCGCCAGCCTCGACGAATGTGAAATGACCCAGATCTGGGTACTGCGCGCGGCCTGCCGTATCAAACGCCCCAGCGCCGGCATCAAATCCGGGTGCAAGCTCGCCTCCGGTTCGTTGAGCACCATTAGCAGGCTGTTGAAGTATCGCCGTCGTGGCGCAGCGGTGGCTTTCCACAGCGCTGCCGTGCCGATTCGGGTCATGTCGTTTTGATGCTGGATTTCTTTAATTCTGACCGATTCGATGTCATTTGCT
>NZ_PNYA01000041.1 GCF_002879885.1 Trinickia dabaoshanensis | reverse complement strand
CTACTCGCTGTGGTCGGCCGTGGGGCTATCGATCATGATCGCCGTCGGTGCGGCGAATTTCGATGCGTTGCTGGCCGGCGCGCACGAGATGGATCGGCATTTCCGCGAGGCGCCGCTCGCGCGCAACCTGCCGGTTTTGCTCGGCATGATCGGGATTTGGTACCGCAACTTCTTCGGTCTGCAGAGTTACCTCGTCGCCCCCTACTCCGAGGCGCTGCACTTCTTGCCGTCGTATTTGCAGCAACTCGAGATGGAAAGCAACGGCAAGCAAGCGCGTCTCGACGGCGCCTATGTGGACTACGCCACGTCGGCCGTGACCTGGGGCGAACCCGGCACGAACGGCCAGCACGCGTTCTTCCAGATGCTGCACCAAGGCCCGACGATCGTTCCGATCGACTTCATCGCCGTGCTCACGCCCGAGCATCCGCTAGTGAGCCATCATCCGAAGCTGCTCGCCAATTGCTTCGCCCAAAGCGAAGCGCTCATGCTCGGCCGCACCGAAGAGGAAGCGCGCAAGGTTGCCGGGGCGGACAAGCCCGAACTCGTGCCGCACCTCGTGTTCCCGGGCAACCGGCCGTCCACGACGCTGCTGCTCGACTCGCTCACCGCCCGTTCGCTCGGCGCGCTGATCGCGTTGTACGAGCATAAGGTGCTCGTACAAGCGGCGGTCTGGAACATCAATCCGTTCGATCAATGGGGCGTCGAGCTCGGCAAGATTCTCGGCAAAGTCGTGGAAGCGGATCTGACGAACCCGGCGTTCGATGCGAACAAGCACGACTCGTCGACCTCGGCGCTCATCGAGCGCGCGCGTCGCGCGGCGCAGCGCGACTAAACCTTGCTAAGCATCTAGCCGGCCGGGTCAGACGACGCGGCCGGCTTCGATCGTGACGCGGCGCGTGCAGCGGCGCGCGAGTTCGGTATCGTGGGTGACGAGCACGAGCGTCGCCCCGTGCGCCGCGTTCAGCTCGAACATCAGGTCGATCACCGCGTGACCCGTGGCGGCGTCGAGGCTTCCCGTGGGCTCGTCGGCGAACAGGATCGCCGGGCGGGTAACGAACGCGCGCGCCAACGCGACGCGTTGCTGCTCCCCGCCCGAGAGCAGCTTCGGATAGTGCCGCATGCGGGCCCCCAAGCCCACGCGTTCGAGCAATGCGCTCGCTCGCTCGGTGGCTTCGTGCGCATCGATGCCGCCTTGCAGCTCCAGCGGCAAGCGCACGTTTTCGAGCGCGGTCAAATGCGGCATCAGTTGAAACGACTGGAAGACGAAGCCGATCGAGCCATTTCTCAGCCGCGCTCGCTCGTCTTCCGATAGCATCGAAAGATCGTGCCCGAGCAGGCGAACCGAACCCGAGGTGGCATTGTCCAAGCCCGCGAGCAAGCCGAGCAACGTCGACTTGCCCGAGCCGGATGCCCCCACGATCGCCACGCTCGTGCCGGCGGCGACGTCGAACTCGATATCGTCGAGTATCGTCAGCTCGCCCGTTGCATCCTTGACCCGCTTGCATAAACTGCGCACTTCGATAACGGCATTGGTGTTTTCTGGCATGAACAAGCGTCGCTGGATTTTCGGTACCGCGGCCGCGGCCGCACTCGTGGCCTCGGGCCTCGTCGGACTCACCTCGCTCAGCGCAACACCGGCACACAGCGCGGAAGCAACCCGTCCTGTCATCGTCGTGCTCGGCGATAGCATCTCCGCCGAATACGGGCTGCCTCGCGACACCGGCTGGGTCGCGCTATTGCGCAAGCGGCTCGCGCAAGAGCGGATCGATTATAGCGTTGCGAACGCAAGCATCAGCGGCGATACGACGAGCGGTGGGCGGGCACGCATGCCCGAGTTGATGGAAAGGCTCAAGCCGTCGATCGTGATCGTGGAGCTGGGCGCCAACGACGCGCTGCGAGGCGTGCCGCTCACGACGAGCGAGGACAACTTGCGCACGATCGTCGAACAGGCGCAGCAAGGCCATGCCAAGGTGGTGCTCGTGGGAATGTATGTGCCGTCGAACTACGGCCTGGCCTACACGCAGCGCTTTCACGCCATGTACGCCTCGGTGGCTCACGAGATGAACACGCGTCTCGTGCCGTTCTTGTTGGCCGGAATCGAAAACCGGCCCGAGATGTTCCAGTCCGATCAGATGCACCCGACACAACAAGCGCAACCGGCGCTGCTCGAGAACGTCTGGCCGGTTTTGGCGCCGTTACTGCGTAAGTAACCGCGCGTTACCGCTCACGCAACCGATCCGGTCGCCGCCGCGCAGCGACCGGGTCGGGTTCGATCATTGCGAATCGTTCTGCGACGATTCGAGCGAACCGTAAAGCTTGACCTTGGAGCGATGACGCAGCGACGCGACGTACGCTTCCAACTGTGTTTGCGCCTCGACCTGGGCCAACTCGCGCTGAGCAGCCGCAAGACGCGGCGCGTCGATCGGCGCGGGCGGCACGACGCCGTTCACGCGATAGATCGCATACCCGTCCTTGCCGAGATCGACCCCGACGTACGCCGGCAGCTTGGTGTCGTCCGCCTTGAAGATGGCGCTGAGCGCGAGCGGCGAAACGGCTTGCGCGTCGGTGCGCGATACCTTCTGCTCGGCGCCGAAACCGGCCGTCGACTTCGTCTTTTGCACTTCCGCGAGCTTCGCTTCGCCATCCTTACGCGCGAGCTCGGCCGCTTGCTCGGCGATGTACTTCGCGCGTACCGCATCCTTGATCGATGCGAGCGGCGGCGTCGTGGCCGGCTTGTAGTCGTTCACGTGCGCCGCGATCAGCGTGCTATTGCCCACGTCGATCGCTTGCGTGTTGTTGTGATTCTTGATCGAATCGTCGGCAAAGACGGCCGCGAGGAACTTCGGATTGTTCAGCGGGCTATCGGGCGGCAGTGCCGGATTCGCATTCGGCGTCACCTTGGCCGTTTGCACCGGCAACTTGTACTTGTCGGCGGTCGGCTTCAGGCTCTTGGCCTGCTCGTAGACGCTCGACGTGAAGCCGTCGGCATCGTCGCTGAACGACTTGGCCGCGAGCTGCGTCTTCAAGTCCTTGACGATGGCGTCTTTCACCTCGGCGAACGGCTTCGTCGCGGCAGGCTTGACGTCGGTCGCCTCGATGACGTGGTAACCGTACGAAGAATGCACGAGTGCGCTGACCTCGCCCTTGTTCAAAGCCATGGCCGCCTTATCGAACGACGGCTCGCCCGTCAGCACGCCGCTCGTCGACCAGCCCAGATCGCCGCCCCTCGCCGCGGAGCCAGGATCTTGCGACTCTTTTTGCGCGATCTCAGCGAATTGATCCGGATGCGCCTTGACCTCTGCCAGCACGGACTCGGCTTTCGCCTTCGCCTTGGCATCGTCAGCCGGGCTCGCCGTTTTCGGCGATGCGATCAGAATCTGGCTTACGCGCACTTCGCGCGGCGTCGTGTAGTGCGCGACGTTATCGTCGTAGTACTTCTTCGCGTCGGCATCGCTCGGGGCCGCCCCCGTCGCCAGCGTAGCGGGCGACAAGACGAGGTAGTCGATCGTCGCCGTGGCCGGCGTCGCGAACTCGGCGCCGTGAGCCGCGTAGTAGGCCGCGAGTTGCGCGTCGGTCGGCTGCACCTTCGACGCGTAGTCGCTCGCGTGCAGCACGAGCGGCTGAACGGTGCGCTGCGCTTCGGCCAGTTGCGAGATGCGCTCGGCCAGTGACTTCGTCGTGAACGCGGTCGTCTCGATGCTTTGCGGGATTTGATCGATCGCGAGGCCATAGCGCACGCTCTCGTCGTATTGCTCGGGCGTCATGCCCCGCATCGCGAGCAATTGCTTGTAGCGATCGACGTCGATCGAGCCATCGGGCTTGCGCAGCGAGGCGATGACGGGATCGGCGAGCAGCGCGCGGCGCACGGCGTCGTCCGATGCCGTCAGATACTCGCGCTGCGTTTCGTCGGCCAGCGCGCGCTGCTGAATGAGGTTGTCGAGCAGATCGCGGCGGCGAGCCGGCGTATCGAGCGCCTTGGCGTCGAACTTCGCACCGAGGAACTGGCGAGCCTGATCCAACTGCTGGCGCATGGCGCCGTCGAATTCGGTGCGGGTGATCTTGTGTCCGTTGACGCTCGCGACGTTCGCACTTTCATCGAAAAAGCCGCGAAAGCCTTGTATGCCGAGAACGCCCAGCCCCGGCACGATGACCAGGACGAGTATGAGCATCATCAAGCGCTGATGGTTGCGAAAGAAATCGAGCATGCGTGACCGGTTACGTTGGACAAAAACGCCCAATAGTACAACAGGTGCGGCATGACTCGGCAATTTGCCCCGGGCTCGCGCGCCGTTGACTGAAATCAACCTCGCCCGCGCCCGGCCCGCTATCGTCGAGACGTAGGGCCGGCCCGATCGCGCGGCCCATTCGACGGAGAATTCCATGACCGCAACCCCTTGGCTCACCTATGCCCCGTCCGAGCAGGCGCGTCCTCAGCCCGCGGGAGGCGAAGCGCCCGCCGCCATCGACTTGCCGCGGCCCGACCTGCGCTCGGGCGTGCCCTTGCTGACCGCGCTGTCGTTTCGTTCGAGTACCCGCGAGTTTCTGCCGCGCCCGCTCTCGCTCGCAACGCTGGGCGAGTTGCTTTGGGCCGCCGATGGCCTGAACCGGCCGCTTTCCGGCGGACGCACCGCACCCTCGCCGCACGGCGTGCAAGAGATCGACATCTATGCGGCGCTGCCTCAAGGCGTTTACCGCTACGATCCCGGCACGCATCGGCTGATCCTCAAGCATGCCGTCGATGCACGCGGGATGACGGGATATCAGGACTTCGTCGGCGCGGCGCCGCTCGATCTGATCTATGTCGTGCGCGGCTCCAAACTGCTCGAGATGCCCGCGGCGCAACGCGATACGTTTTCGGCCGTCACCGCCGGTTCGATCGCGCAGAACGTTTCTCTCTACTGCGCCTCGGCGGGACTCGCGACGGTCGTGCGCGGCTGGATCAATCGGCGGCTGCTGGCCGACGCGCTCAGCTTGAACGAGGACGAAACCCCGATCCTCGCGCAAACGGTGGGGTTGCTAGCCGATCTCGGCGCTGCGCAAAATAGCTGAGCGGCGGCCTTCGCCGCATGCGGGGCCGGATCGTTCGCGTGCTGTTTGGACGCGAGTGGGTCTCATGCGCGGGCGCCGCGCATCCCTTGCAACGCGGTACCGGCCGGAGGCGACCATGCTCTACCAATGGCTCGAAACACAGCGTGCGCTGATGCGATCGCTGGACGCATGGACCGCCCTTGCCGCGGCTCCGTGGGGCGCGTCGCCCGCCGCACCGGCCGACGCCGGCGCTCCGTACGAAGGCGATGCGCGCTTGGCCAGCGTCGCGCTGCCCGGCTGCGATTGGATCTACCGGCTTTTGCAGGCCACGCCCGAACCTCCGCCGTTTCATATCGAGTCGGTGCGAATCGCCGGGATGCGCGTACCGATTGGCGAAGACGTGGTGGACCGCACGCCGTTTTGCGCGCTGCGCCGGTTCGAAAGGCGGTTCGAGAGCGCGTTTCAAGAAGATTTCCGCTCGTCCGATAGCGGCGCGGCGCCGCACGAGCATGAACGAGCTTGCGTGCTGCTCGTCACGCCGCTCGCGGGGCACCACGCCGTGATGTTGCGCGAGACCGTCGAAACGATGCTCGAGGATGCGGACGTCTATGTCACCGATTGGGCCAACGCGCGCGATGTGCCGCTCAGCGAAGGCCATTTCGGACTGAGCGATTACGTCCTGACCGTCGAACGCTTCGTGCGTAAGCTCGCCGCCCGAGGCGTGCACGTGCTCGCCGTCTGCCAAGCGGCGCCGCCGGCACTCGCCGCGTCGGCGCTCGCCACGGCGGCGAACGAAGCGCTCGCGCCGCTGAGCGTGACGCTGATGGGCGGGCCGATCGACACGCGCCTGCATCCGACGATGATCGATCGCCTTGCGGCCACGCACGACATCGAATGGTTTCGCCGCACCGTAATCGACGTCGTTCCTCCGCGCTACGCGGGCGCCGGACGGCGCATCTACCCCGGCTACGTCCAGCATGCGGCGATCGTCGCCGCGCATCCGCATCGGCAAGTCGCACTCGAATCGCGCTACTGGACGAGCCGCATGTCGGGCGACGCCGCGGCCATTGCGTCGAGTCTGCGTTCGCTCAAGGAATATTCGGCCGTGCTCGACATGGACGAAGACTACTTCCTCGACACGCTGCGCATCGTTTTTCAAGAGCAGCGCTTGGCGCGCGGCACGTGGTCGGTGGGTGCGCGACGCGTGCGGCCCGAAACGTTGACCGCAACCGCGCTCTTCACGGTGGAAGGCGATCGCGACGACATCACCGGCTCGGGCCAAACGCATGCCGCGCACGAGGTGTGCCCCGCGATACCCGATACGATGCGCAGGCGTATGACCGTCGAGGACTGCGATCACTACGACTTATTCACGGGGCCGCGCTGGCATGAAGTCATTCATCCCGCGCTGCGAGCGTTTTGGGCCACGGCCCGCGCCGCGGCTCACCCCTCGAATACGTAGGCGCCCGGCGCGTCCGGCCATTGCGCCTCGAGCGCCCTCGCCTTGACCGTCCCGCTCGATCGCTCCTCGAGCCACTTCACCCAGCACGGCCACCACGAGCCTTCGATCGGCGCGTTTTCGGCGACGAACGCATCGGGACTGCGATACGGCGCATCGAGCGAGCGCGTGGCCACGCGATAGTGCCGCCCCGGATGCCCCGGCTCGGAGACGATTCCGGCGTTGTGACCACCGGCCGTCAGCAAGAACGTCAGCGCTTGATGCGTGAACAGGTGCAGCTTGTAGACGGAACGCCAGGGCGAAACATGATCGCGTTCCGTGCCGACTACGAAAAGCGGCGCCTCGATATCGACGAGCGCGATCGGCCGGCCATCCACGCAATACCGTCCCTCCGCCAAATCGTTGCGCAGAAAGAGCCGCGTCAAATACTCGCTGTGCATCCGGTACGGCATGCGGGTGGTGTCGTCGTTCCACGACATCAGGTCGCTGGGCTTCGAGCGCCGCCCGAGCAAGTATTCGCTCATCATGCGCGACCAAATCAGATCGCGCGCGTTCAGTAGCTGAAACGCCGCGGCCATTTGCGCGCCGTCGAGATAGCCCTGCTCCCACATCAGCGCATCGAGCGCGGCGAGTTCGCTTGCATCGATGAAATTGCCGAGTTCCCCCGGTTCGCTGAAATCGGTCTGCGCGGCGAGCAAGCTGACCGAGGCGAACGGGTCCTCGGCTGTCTCGGGCGTGCGCTTGGCTTCGCGCGCGAGCGTCGCCGCCGCGATCGAAAGCAACGTGCCGCCCAAGCAGTAGCCCACAGCATGGACGCGTTCGCCGCGGGTGCGCTCGCGCGCCACGGCGAGCGCCGCCATCAGCCCTTGCTCCAAATAATCGTTCAACCCTAGATCGCGCGCCGCGCTGCCGGGGTTGCGCCAGGAGATCATGAAGACCGTATAGCCGGCGTCGACGAGGTAGCGCACCAGCGAATCGTCCGGTTTCAAGTCGAGGATGTAGTACTTCATGATCCAGGCCGGGACGATGAACACGCTTTCTCGCGCGACCTTGGACGTCGTCGGCGCATATTGAATCAGCTCGCACAGCGGGCCTTGCCATACGACCTTGCCGGGCGTTGCGGCCACGTCGCGGCCCGGCTTCAACGCGGGTTTCGTTTTGCCGCTCGTGCCCAGAATGCGCGACAGCCATTGCCCGTAGTCTTCGAGCCAATTGCGCTCGCCGAACGCGAAGTTGGCTCCGTGCGTACGCAACGCCGTCGAGAGCACGGCCGGATTGGTCGCGGCGAAGTTGCTCGGCGCGAGCGCATCGAGCCACTGGCGCGCAAAAAATTGCACGAGCCGCTCGTGATGCGGCTCGACGCCGCGCACCCCCGAGCTGGCTTGCTGCCACCACGCTTGCGCCGCTTGAAACGTGTGGCGGTAGGCACTGAACGGCCAGGCATTCCAAGCCGGATCGGCAAAACGGGGATCGGCCGGCTCGTTAGCCGCCGGTTTGCCGGTTGCACCCAGGCTCGGCGTCCATTCGGGCCACGTGCGCAGCCCATCTTGTACCGCTTGCATCGCCAGCGCCGCGTTCTTGCCCGGCGAGACCGCCAGATGAACGGCCCAGTCGATCCACGCGAGCAGCGCCGAGGCGGGTGAAAGCCCGCCCGTCGCCGCGGCGATCAAAGCGTGCGCGGCGCGATCGAGTGCATCCGCGGGCGTGGTCTCGGGCGTCGCGCATCCGCACGCCGGCTCGGAGGGCGGAGCCGGTGACGGAATGGCGCCGGCGCGTTCGCGCTCCCGCGCCTCGATCAGCGCAATCGAGGCGGAATCCCCATCGGCATGCACGATCGCATCGGGGGCATGGTCACGCTCCTGCTCATGCTCAACCGTCGGCGCTCGCATCGGCTGCGTTTGTCCATTCGTGGGCGTGTTCATGCGATCTTCCTTCGGGGCGTAGGTCGGAGGGGACTTCAATGCATGTGCATGCCGCCATTGATGGCGACATCCGCGCCGGTGATGAACGCGGCGTCGTCCGAGCAAAGAAAGGCGACGAGCGCGGCCACTTCCTCGGGCCGCCCCAACCGGCCGACCGGAATTTGCGGCAACACCTTCGTCTCCATGACCTCGCGCGGAATCGAGGCGAGCATGGCCGTATCGAGATAGCCCGGCGATACCGTGTTGACGGTCACCCCATGACGTGCGCTCTCGAGCGCGAGGGTGCGCGTGAAACCGTGGATGCCCGCTTTGGCCGAGGCGTAATTCGCCTGCCCATAGGCGCCGCGCGAACCGTTCACCGAGCCGATGTTGACGATGCGTCCGAACCGGCGCTCGAGCATGCCTGCGAAGAATTGCTTCGTCACATTGAAAAGCGCATCGAGATCCGTATGCATGACCTCGTCCCAGTCACGCTTGGTCATCTTCGAGAACGTCGCGTCGCGTACGATGCCCGCGTTGTTGATGAGTATGTCGACCGGCCCCAAGTCCTCCAGCACGCGCCGCGCGCAACGCTCGCACGAATCGAATTGCGCGACGTCCATTTCGTACGCGTGAAAGCGGCGCCCTGCTTCGGCTTCATGCGTCAGCCAGGTCGAGACGTGATCGTTGTGCTCGGAATGCGACATCGCGACGGTCATGCCGGCGTCATGCAGACGGCGGCTGATGGCGGCGCCCAGGCCGCCCATCCCGCCGGTGACGAATGCGATGCGTGGAACTGAAGCGGACATGGCTGCTCCTCGAAGTAGTGAGAAAACCCGGACGACGCTCGAGCGAAGCGGGCGCCGCATCGGGCGCGCGAATCGAGCGAAGGCCGTGCTCCACTCTAGAGGGCGCGTCCGGCGCGTGGGTTGATCGGCGTCAACGGGAGGAGCCCGCGCGCCGACTACAGTCCCCGCAATATCGACGTATGAATGGAGAGAAGACTATGCCCGGGCAGCATGCCGTTCTCGTTCTGAATGCGGGGTCGTCGAGTATCAAGTTCGGCTTGTTCGATTGTTCCTCCGGCGCGGCGAGCCGTCTTGCGCTCGCGGGCGGGGAAGTCGACGGGATCGGCGGTACCGACGGCATCGACGGCGCGATGACGTTCGCGGTCGACGGCGCCGCTCCACGCACGCTGCGCCGCGGCGATGGCGATCCCTATCGCGCGGCGCTCGCGCCCGTCATCGAATGGCTGCGCGAGGCATGGCCGAACGTACGCTTGGCCGCCGTCGCGCATCGTGTCGTCCACGGCGGGCGGCACTATTTCGAACCGACGGTCGTCGACGACGCGGTACTGAGCGAGCTGCGCACGCTCATTCCGCTCGCGCCGCTGCATCAGCCGCACAACATCGACGCGATCGATACGATGCGCGCGGCCTGTCCGGGCGTGCCGCAAGTCGCCGTGTTCGATACCGGATTTCATCGCACGTTGCCGCGTATCGAGCAATTGCTGCCGCTGCCGCACTCTTGGTTCGACGAGGGCGTGCGGCGCTACGGTTTTCATGGCTTGTCGTACGAATTTCTGACGATCGCACTGGACGAAGCATTCGGCGAACTCGCGCGCGGCCGCGTGATCGCCGCGCATTTAGGCAGCGGAGCGAGCCTGTGCGCGTTGCGCGGACTCGTCAGCGTCGCGACGACGATGGGATTTTCCGCGCTCGACGGGTTGATGATGAGCACCCGCTGCGGATCGATCGACCCCGGCGTCGTGCTGCATATGATCGACGTGCGCGGTCTCTCGCACGAAGCGCTCGGCACCCTGCTCTACCATCATTCCGGCTTACAAGGCGTATCGGGCCTCTCGGGCGACCCGCGCGTGCTGTTGGCTCAGGAAGACAAGAACGAACGCGCCAAGGAGGCACTCGAGCTTTACGTCCATCGCATCGTGCGCGAGACGGGCGCGCTGGCCGCCGTTCTCGGCGGACTCGACATGCTCGTGTTCACGGCGGGCATCGGCGAGCACAGCGCGCCGATTCGAGCGCGCGTGTGCGGCGCGCTTGCTCTGTTCGGCATCGAGCTCGACGACGATGCGAACCGCGCCAACGCCCACGTCATCTCGCGCCCGACGAGCCGGGTCAAGGTTGTCGTCGAACCGACGAACGAAGCCTGGATCGCCGCGCGCGCGGCATGGTCGCTCGTCGGCGGGCAGGCGCGGCTCGCTTGACATGGATCAGCATGCACCGGGGCGTTGCCGCTGATCATCGAGGCATTACTTCTCATCAGACGACGAGGCAAGAACATGTACACACGGATTCTGGCGCCGATCGACGGCAGCGAAACCTCTGCTCGCGCGTTCGATACGGCTTTGCGCCTGGCGCGCGAATTCAACGCGCAGTTGCTTCCCCTGTATGTCGTCGACGTGCCGCTCGTCGGTGCCGACGCGCCCGGCTACGACCCGTCGATCGTGCGCGACGCGCTCTTCGAGGAAGGCTCGCGTGTCAATGCGCAAGCCGTGGCTAAGATGGAGGCCGAAGGGGTAAGCGGCACGCCCAAGGTCGTCGAAACGAGCGCGCTCGGCGACGACATCGCTCACAGCATCTTGCGCGTCGCCAACGAAGCGGGCGCCGACCTCGTCGTGATGGGAACGCACGGCCGGCGCGGATTTCGCCGGTTGATACTGGGCAGCGTGGCGGAGCGCTTTTTGCGCATTGCGTCGCGCCCCGTGCTGTTGGTTCCGGCCAGCGACACGACGACTGAAACCGCTTCCGCCTAAGCCGCATGAGCTGCGCCTAAGCCGCGCGTGAGCCGCGCATGAAGAAAAAGCCCGAATCGATGGACGATTCGGGCGACCGAGGGGTAAACGTCAGAGGGTATCGGCTTGCTCGCCTTCCGCCGTCGCGGGGTTATGCCGCACGAGCAGCACGGGCATCTGCGCTTTGCGCAGCAGGGCCTCGGCGACACTGCCCAGCAGCATGCGACGCATGCCCTGCCGGCCATGGGTGCCCATGACGATCAAATCGGCCTCGCATTCGTCGGCCGCCCGCGCGAGTACCTGCGCGATACCGTCGCCGTATGCGTCGATCGCGCGCGCGGCCCCGCCCACGCCATGTTCGCGCAGCAATTCGCGCGCTTCGTCGAGCGCGGCCGTGGCGGCATCCACGCGCGCCGCATCGGCCCCTTGCTCGGGCATATAGACCGCGCCGACGTCGACGAGCTGCGGCGCATGCTCGACCACGAACACGGCCACGATTTCGGCCCCCGACGCTTTGGCGATCTTGATCGCTTCGTCTAGAGCGAGACGTGCGCCGCGGCTGCCGTCCACGGCAGCGAGAATCCGCTTGTACATGAGTTGTCCTCCTGGGCCGATCGCCCACGGTTTTTATGGTTACCGCCTACGAGTAGTGTGCGGCCGGTGCCCGGCGCCGGTCTTGATGGCGATCAACGGCGCATTCGGCCGAATGTCCAACATTTGTCACGCGTTGATGTAGGACAAACCTTACAAAGCTTCCACAACACTTACCGCAGTTTCAACCACCGCCGATTTCTTTATAGCGTCCGGCCTCCGATACTGCCAATCAGGAGATGAACCTGTCGCGCCGCCTTGCGCTCGCGCAGCCCCTTTTTGAGGAGGTCGTATGTTCAACGCAACCACCTTCGCCGACGATTTAGCGACGGCACCGGTCGTACCCGCCTCGGCCTGCGCGAACTCGAACGCGCGCGAACCCCGTCCGGCGCAGCACTGCGCAAGCTGCTCGATGCGCTCGGCCTGCATGCCGCAGACGCTGAGCGACCAAGAACTCTCGCGCTTCGATTCGATCGTCAGCGCCACGCGTCTCATCAAGCGCGGCGATGCGCTGTATCGCGCCAACGATACGTTCCAAAGCATTTACGCCATCCGCTCCGGCTCGTTCAAGACCGTCGTCATGCATCGCGACGGGCGCGAACAGGTCACGGGTTTTCACCTGGCGGGCGAAGTGCTCGGGCTCGACGGCGTATGTACGGAACACCACAGCAGCGACGCCATCGCGATCGAGGACAGCAGCGTGTGCATCATTCCCTATGCCCTGCTCGAATCGATGTGCGCGGAATCGAAGCGGCTTCAGCAGCAAGTCCTGCGTATGATGAGCGGCGAAATCGTCCGCGAATCGTCGCTCATGATGCTGCTTGGAACGATGAGCGCCGAGCAGCGCGTGGCGGCCTTCCTGCTCAACATGTCCAGCCGCATGAAAGCGCGCGGCTACTCGGCGGCCGAGTTCAACCTGCGCATGACGCGTGAGGAAATGGGCAACTTCCTCGGCATGAAGCTCGAAACGGTGAGCCGCATGTTCTCGAAGTTCCAGCGCGACGGCCTCGTTCAATCGCACGGGAAGCGGATACGAATCGTCGATCTCGACGAGTTGAGCCGCGTATGATCTGCGCCGGCCCCGGTGAGCGATTCAAGGGCTCACGGCGAGCACCGCCGCGCCCGCGAGCCGCCCTTCTCTCAGGTCGGCCAACGCCAGATTCGCTTCGGCCAGCGGGTAGACCGTGGTCGCGATGTCGAGCGCGATTGAATCGGCGAGTTGCATAAAGGCGCGGCCGTCCTCGCGCGTAAGGTTCGCCACCGAGACGATGCGGCGCTCGCCCCAGAGCATCTCGTACGGGAACGACGGAATGTCGCTCATATGGATGCCGCCGCACACCACCGTGCCGCCCTTTACCACCGCGCGTAGCGCCGCGGGCACGAGCGCGCCCACGGGCGCGAAGATGAGCGCGGCATCGAGGGGCTTGGGCGCGGCCTGCTCGCTCGAGCCGGCCCAGCAGGCGCCCAGTCTGCGTGCAAGCGCTTGCGCCGCCGTATCGCCCGCTCGCGTGAACGCATACACGTCGCGGCCTTGATGGCGCGCCACCTGCGCGACGATGTGCGCGGCCGCGCCGAATCCGTAGATGCCGATGCGCGCGGCGTCGCCGGCCATCGCGAGCGTTCGATAGCCGATCAAACCCGCGCATAGCAACGGCGCGGCCTCGACATCGGAATAGCGCGCCGGCAATCGGAAGCAATAACGGCTATCCGCGACCGTGCGCTGCGCGTAGCCGCCGTCGATCGTATAGCCGGTAAAGCCCGGCGCATCGCAGAGGTTTTCCTTGCCGCGGGTGCAAAACGGGCAATGGCCGCACGAATGCGCGAGCCAAGGCACGCCCACGCGCTCGCCGAGCGCGAACTGCGTTACCCCGTCGCCAAGCCCGGCTACCACGCCCACGACCTCGTGGCCCGGCACGAGCGGCGTCTTCGGGTGCGTCAATTCGCCGTCGACGACGTGCAAATCCGTCCGGCACACGCCGCAGGCACGCACGTCGATCAAAACTTGCCCCGGCTGGGGCCGCGGCTCGGGCAGATCGCGCAATTGCAGGACCGGGCTGTGCCCATCGAAGACCATCGCTTGCATATCGCCGCCTCCTGTCGAAGTCCACCGTCGCCCGACGTTCATTTGAGCGCAATTCGTCTGGCTTGTATTGACCCAGCGCAAAGCAACGGCCGCGCGCTCGCGTCAACATCGATCGTAATGGGTGCGAGGTGGTGCGGTCATCGCGGCAACCACGACGGCCATGCGGCCAGGTACCCCGGACATGCAATGCATGAGGAGGCTTTGCGATGGATACCCCCACCCAAGACGCTTGGTCCATCGACGCGAGCGCGCTGTCCCCGGACGCGAGTCCGGCCGAAAAGCTGCGCTTCGCGCTTCACTACGCCATACTGGCGCCGTCGAGCCACAACACCCAGCCATGGCGCTTCATCGTCGACGGCGAGACGCTCACGTTGAACGCCGATCGCCTACGCGCCCTGCCGGTGGCCGATCCTTACGATCGAGAACTCGTCATCAGTTGCGGCGCGGCGCTGTTCAATCTTCGCGTCGCCTTGAGCCGTTTCGGGCTCGCCTATGCCATCACGCTATTTCCCTCGCCGGCCGATCCCGACGTATTGGCCAGTCTGCGGCTCGTACCGGATGGACACGTCGACACGAGTTTGCCCCCGCTTTTCGATGCGATCACGGCGCGCGTGACGACCCGGCTGCCGTTTTCGGAGGCGCCGATCGCGCCCGAAGTCCGTGAGCAACTCGTGCAAGCGGTCCAGGCCGAGGGGGCCGAAATCGTCTGTGTCCAGGCGCAGGAGGCGCGCATGCGACTCGCGCAATGGATCGCCGAGGCCGATCGCCGCCAATTCGACGACCCGCGGTTTCGCCGGGAACTCGCGGGTTGGATCCATTCGAGCCGTCACGACGACGGCATGCCCGCTTACGCGGAAGGCATCAGCGCGTTGCTCGATTTCGCGTCCCCGCTCGTCTCGCTTGCGATCCGCACGTTCGACATCGGCGGCGGCGTGGCCGCCGCGCATCAGGCGCTTGCCACCGGCTCGCCGCTGATCGCGTGCATCACCACGGCCGCCGACGACGCCCCGGCATGGCTCGCCGCGGGGCAAGCGCTCGAGCGGTTGCTGCTGACCGGTGTCACGCAAGGGCTGACCGCGTCGTACCTGAATCAGCCGATCGAAGTGGAGACGATGCGGGAACGGTTGCGCGCGATCTTGAACACCGACGGCGCGCCGCAGTTGCTGCTGCGCCTCGGCCATGGCCCGCGCATCGCTCATGCGCCGCGCCGCGCGCTTGCCGACGTCCTCTTCTGAATCCGCGACTGGCAGCGGCGTCCGCTCGCTCGCGGGCGCCGACGCGCCGGCGCGTTATGCGCTGCGCTTGTAAAAACGGAAGTACCCGCTATGCAGCAAAACGGGTTTCTTACCGATCTCGCCCAAAAGCTCGCGCGCGGCCCGTTCGATTTCACGGCGATGCCGGTCGAACGCGCTCACGAGGTCTTGTTCGCGCAGTGACGCGGCGCCGAAGTGATCCTCGAGCGCCTCGGCGGTGATCGCGCATTGCACGCGCTCGTCGTCGACGATCGCGGGGAACGCCAGCACGAGGTCCCGGCCGCAGTATTCGGCCGGCTCTTGCGGAAAGCTGATCTGCATATTTGCCACCTCGAAGAATGCGGCCCGGTGCCAAGCGGCCGTCGAGTTCAGGATAGTCCATGCGGCGGCCGGGGTGGCTTGACCTGGGTCAACCCGGTCCTCGCGACGCGCCCCTAGACTGTTTTCAAGGTCGACGACGGACGCAGGAGCCAAGCGATGAACGCGCACTTACGAAAGGCGGTGGCGAGCCTAGCCGCATGCGCCGCCGCGTCCGGCAGCGCGCTCGCGCAGCCGCCCGAGCCCACCGCGCTCATCGACCATCAACATTGCATGTTTTGTCATACGGTCGACAAGCCGTTTCTCGCGCCGTCGTTCCGCCAGATCGCCGATCGCTACCGCGACCAGCCTCATGCGAGCGCGATGCTCGAGGCGAAGCTCAGGCACGGCGGCAAAGCGCACTGGGGCGACATGTCGATGCCGTTGCCGGCCGAGCGCGGCGGACCGCTTTCCGCCGAGGATGCACACACGCTCGTGCAATGGGTGCTGAGCCAGTAACAGGGCGCCATCGATTGGGGCGCCACCGATTCGACCGACCATTTATGCGGCGCAAAACGAGGACACTGCGATGCGCATCACAATCCATTTGAGCACGTTCGAGCAAACCAATCCCTGCGCCTACGCGATCGTCTGGATCGATCGCGACGCGCAGCGCTGGTCTCGCGAGAGTCACTTCGGGCTCGACTTGCCGACCTGGGGCGTCGTTCACACGCGCCCGGGCGTCACGCTGCTATGCGGCCCGCATGACGGCGTGCCGCTGTGCGAGTTGGACGGTCTGGAGATGGACGATCCGGGCGGACCGTTCGAAGGTGAAGCCGGCAGTGCGCATTTGTGCGGAGAAAAGGCGCGCGGCCATTGGCATGTCCAATGCATCGACGAGGAGCTCGCGCTGCCGGAGCACAGTCTATTCGCCGACGAAGAAGGATTGTGACGCGGCGCGAGCGGGGCTCCGGCCCCCCGCGGCGCGCTGCGCCCTTTACTCGGCCGCGACGGTCCGTTGCGACTGCTCGCCGAGCCCGGCGATACCGAGACGCATCGTCTGCCCCGCCTTCAAGTAGACCGGCGCCGGCTTGATGCCGAGCCCGACGCCGGGCGGCGTACCCGTGGAGATGACGTCGCCGGGCTGCAAGCTCATGCAGCGGCTCAGATAGGCGACGACTTGCGCGACGCTGAAAATCATCGTGCGCGTGTTGCCGTTCTGATAGCGATGGCCGTCCACTTCGAGCCACAGATCGAGCCGCTGCGGATCGGGCACCTCGTCGCGCGTGACGAGCCACGGCCCGAGCGGGCCGAACGTATCGAAGCCTTTGCCCTTATCCCACTGCCCGCCTCGCTCGATCTGCCACTCGCGCTCGGAAATATCGTTGACGACGCAATAGCCGGCGACATAATCGAGCGCATCGGCCACATCGACATTCTTGCAGGTCTTGCCGATGACGACGCCCAACTCGACCTCCCAGTCCGTCTTGGTCGAACCGCGCGGGATTTCGATATCGTCGTTCGGGCCGACGATGGCGCTCGTCCATTTGTTAAAGACGACCGGCTCGGTGGGCACCGGCAAGTTCGATTCGGCGGCATGATCGGCATAGTTCAGCCCGATGCACACCATCTTGCCGACGCGCCCCACGCAAGCGCCTAGTCGCACACCTTCTGGCACACGCGGCAGCGTCGCCGGATCGAGGGCGCGCAGCCGGGCCAATCCCGCCTCGCCGAGGACGTCGCCCGCGATGTCGTCGACGACGCCCGACAGATCGCGCATCACGCCGCCGGCATCGATGAGCCCCGGTTTTTCCTGGCCCTTCGGGCCGTATCGAAGTAGTTTCATCCCTATCGCTCGGTTGCAAAAATAGCTGATTCCCACGCGCCGCGCGTACCCGGCGCCCCATCGCTCAATTCGACCATCCGCCGTCGATCAAATGAATCTGTCCCGTCGTGAACGCCGCTTCGTCGGACGCGAGGTACGCGGCCAGCGCGGCGATCTCCTCCGGCCGGCCAATGCGCCCCATCGGCTGACGGGCGACGAATGCGGCTTGCACCTCGGCCACGGATTTGCCTTGCGCTTGCGCTTGTTCGGCGATGCGCGCCGCCAGCGACGGCGAAGCCACCGTTCCCGGACAAATCGCATTGCACCGGATGCCGCGCGTGACGAAATCGGCCGCCACGGCCTTCGTGAGCCCGATCACGGCCGCTTTCGTCGTTCCATAGACGAACCGGTTCGGCACGCCTTTGACGCTCGAGGCCGCCGAGGCCAGGTTGACGATCGACCCCGCGCCGCGCTCGAGCATCGCGGGCAGAAACGTCCGTATTGTCCGATACATCGACTTCACGTTCAGATCGAACGAAAAATCCCAATCGGCCTCCTCGCATTCGAGGATGCTGCCGGCGTGCACGTAGCCCGCGCAATTGACGAGGATATCGACGGCACCGACGGCATCGGCCAGCGCGGCGATAGCCGCACCGTCGCGCACGTCGAGCGCGCGCGATTCGAACGGCGCGCCGGCCAGCAACTCGGGCCGCAGGTCGGTGGCGATGACGCGCGCCCCTTCTTTAGCCAGGCGTTCCGCGCAGGCGCGGCCGATGCCTTGGGCGGCAGCCGTGACGAGGGCCGTCTTGCCGGCCAGGCGCGTGCTCGGCGGCTCGGGAAAGTTCGTAGCGATAGCGGTCATTGCTGGTTGGGCTCCGTGAAAGAAGGATATTCAGATTCCATAGCACGCGTGTGCGGTGCCGCCGAATAGCGCCGCCCGCTCGCCGGGTTGCAAACGCTCGGCGAAGCGCGCGGCGCAGGCGTGCCAAGCCGCAAAACCGCCGTTCATGTCGACGACGGGCCAATCGCTGCCCCACATCGAACGCGCCGCGCCGAACTGCTCGATGAGGTGGCTGAGGTAAGGCTCGAGCATCGAATCGGTCCATGGCACCGCGGCTTCGGTCACCAATCCCGATATTTTGCAAAAGACATTCGGCAGCGCCGCGAGTTCGGCGACGCGCGCCGCCCAGGGCGACCACCCGGCGGCGCCATCGGCGATCGGCGGCTTCGCGCCGTGATCGAGCACGATACGCAAGCGCCGATGGCGTCGCGCGAACTCGGTCAAATAGGGCAAATGACGCGTGAAAACAAGCGCGTCGAAGACGAGTCCTCGTTCGATCAGCGCCCCGATCGCGGGATCGAGCGCCGGGCGTGCGATCCAATCGTCATCGGGCAGGTCTTGCAGCATCGGGCGAACGCCCTTGAACTTCGGCTCACCGGCCCATTCGGCAATGAGCGCCGGAGCGTCGCGCTCGTCGAGCGGCACCCATCCCACGACACCGGCGATCGATGGATCGTCGCGCGCCAAATCGAGCAGATAGCGCGTTTCGGCCACGGTGGGAGCGGCTTGCACGACGATGCCACGGGCAACGCCGGCCGCGCGCGCGATAGGCCGCAAATCGCCCGGCGAAAAATCGCGATAGAGCGGCGCGAGGGCCGGCGTGAGCCATCCGTAGTCGCCGCGCGCGAGTTGCCAGAAGTGTTGATGTGCGTCGATCGTATCCATCGTGCGTCGGTATGAGTCGAATTCGAATCCGCGGGGCTCGGCCGCTACGCGCTGGGCGTGGGCGCGCGCGTATCCAATAAGCCCGCGTCCCGCAACGCGTCCCACAAGCCGGCCGGAATCGTGGCCGCGAAGGCGGCGGCATTGGCCTCGAACTCGCTGGCGCTGCTTGCGCCCGTCAACACGCTCGCGACGGCGCGATGTGCGTAGGGAAAGCGCAACGCCGCGCTCGGCAGCGCCACGCCGTGCGCATCGCAGATCGCTTCGATCTGCCCCACACGTTCGACGACGGCAGCCGGCGCTTGCCCGTAATCGAACTTGAGCGCGCTCGATCCGCGATCCGGCGACTCGCGCAGATGCCGCACGCCGCGCGCGAGGATGCCCGAGTTGAACGCGCCGCCCGCGAGGATCGACACGCCGCGACGCTCGCACTCGGGCAACAATGCGTCGAGCGCTGCCTGCTCGAGCAGCGTGTAGCGGCCCGCCAACAGCGCGCAGTCGATCTCGAACTCGCGCATCGCATCGATAATGGCGGACTGCTCGTTGACGCCGAGCCCTACGGCCCGCACGGCGCCCGAACCGCGCAACGCGTCGAGCGCTTTGAAACCGCCCTCGCTCAGTTGCCGCCAGTAATGAGCATGGCGCTCGCCGTGCGTGAGGGCCCCGATGTCGTGCACGAGCAAGATGTCGATTTCCGCCACGCCGAGCCGCTGCAAGCTGTCCTCGAACGAGCGCATGATGCCGTCGTACGAATAGTCGTATACCGGCAGGAACGGCAACGGATGCGCCCAGCCGTCACGCGGCGCCCGTGCGGATGGACCGCGCTCGGGACGCATCAACCGTCCGGCTTTCGTCGACAAGACGTAGCTCGCGCGCTCGCGTTCGCGCAACGCCGCGCCGACGTAATGCTCGCTTTTCGTATAGCCGTAGTAAGGCGCCGTATCGAATAGCCGTACGCCCGCTTCCCACGCGGCATCGATCGTCGCGCGCGCATCCGCTTCGGACACGTCGCGATACAAGCCGCCGAGACCCGCGCAGCCGAGCCCGAGCGCGGTGACTTCGAGCGGCGTGCGCCCGATACGCCGTCGCTGCGCGAGTTGTGCAACCGGGCCCGCGCTCATGCGTTCACCCGCGTGGGTTGTGCCGCGACGAGCGGCAAGCACCCGGGGCCGATCGGTTCGAACGCCTTGTAAGTCAGAATGAATTCTTGATGCCCGAGCATTTCGGATTTCGACCGCGCGCCCCGCCCTATCGCGAGCGTGAGATCGAAAATCTCCCGGCCCACGTCGTCGAGCGAGGCCCGTCCCTCGAGAATGCGCCCGGCATCGACATCCATGTCGCCCGATAGATTGCGGTAGGTCGCGGGATTCGCGCAAATCTTGATCACCGGCGAGATGGCCGATCCGACTACCGAGCCGCGCCCGGTCGTAAACAAGACGAGGTGGCAGCCGCACGCGATCAACTCGCCGATTTCGGCGTTGTCGCTGATGTTCGGGAAACCGAAGCGCGGCTCGCCGTCGGGGACGACATCGAGCAGATAAAGGCCGCCGGTGGGCGGAATGTCGCCCGGTTTGACGATCCCGACGATCGGCGAGGCACCGCTTTTCGCGTAGGCGCCCAGCGATTTTTCCTCTTGCGTCGTCAGACCGCCGTCGGCATTGCCGACGGCAAAGCTGCCATGCCCCATGATCGTGTAGTAGCGCGCCGCTTTTTCGACGCAAGCGACGATCGCCTCGCCCAATTCCGGCCGGGCCGCGCGTGCCTTCATATGATGCTCGCAGCCTACGAGCTCGCCCGTTTCCTCGAACACGCAGGCCGCGCCGCGCTCGATCATGGCATCGAAGGCGCGCCCGACGGCAGGGTTGGCCGTAATGCCGCTCGTGCTATCGGAGCCGCCACACACGGTGCCGACGATCAGTTCGTCGAGCCGCATGGGAACGGGGCGCATTTGCGCGAGCGTGGCCCGTGCGCCCCGAACCCACTCGACGCCGCGCGCGATCGTGCTGCGCGTGCCGCCGCGCTCCTGAATCGTCAGTACCTCGACCGGCCGCCCGCTTTCGCGCACGAGTTCGGCCAGGTGATGCTTGTTCATGCTTTCGCATCCGAGCGAGACGAATAGCACTGCGCCGACGTTCGGATGCGTCGCGATCCGCGCGAGCATCTTCTGGGCGTAGGCGTTCGGATAGCAGCCAGGAAAGCCGATCAGGTGAACATCGGGCGGCGCATCGTGGACGTTCCCCGCCTCGAAGACGTCGTCGCGGGCGTCGGCCTCGCCGCCCTCGATATCGCCCAAGCGGGGCGCGAATTGCGACACGATCGCGCTCGCGACGTGGTGCGCGCACTCGACGAGATAAGCCACGGCGACGACGTTGCGGATGCCTTTGCGCCCGTCGCTGCGCGGGTAGCCGGCGAGCGGTGCGTCGTCGGTGAGGATTTCGTTCATGAACGTCTCGGCGAATAGGTCATGGGTCGATCAGGAGTCGTCACGCTCGACGTAGGCATGGCCCGCATCGAGCGTATACGTAGGCAGATAGTCGCTTTCCAAATTGTGCGTATGCAGGTGCTCGCCTTTGGCGACGGCGCGCGTGACATGGCCGATCGGCGCGCCGTAGCGTACGATCTTCTCGCCGGGGGCAAACGCATGCCGGGCGAGCTTGTGGCCGAGCGCGATCGTATCGGCCAGGACGACGGTGTCGCCTTCCAGTTCGAGGGCGGTGCCGGCCGCGAGCGTCGTCGCGGCGATGAGGCAATTGTCCTCGGGCGAAAGCAGTAGGAGCCGCGGATCGAGCGTCATGAGCCGTCACTCCTGACTGCCGGCCACGCGGGCAATCATCAGCGAACCGAGGATGATCGCGCCGTAGATCGCCTGAATCCAAAACGACGGCACTTGCGCGAGCGTCAACAGGTTTTGCACCACGCCGAGCAACAGCACGCCGGTGAGCGCACCGAACATCGTCCCTTTGCCGCCATCGAGCGAAATGCCGCCGATCACGGCTGCGGCGAACACGGTGAAGATCATCCCGTTGCCTTGGTTGGCGTTGATGGCGCCCACATAACCCGTGACGATGAGCCCGCCGATCGACGCGAGCGCGCTGCCGAGTACGAACACGCCCCAGACGACGCGTTCGACGCGGATACCGGCCGCGCGCGCCGCTTGCGCATTCCCGCCGATCGCATAGAGCGCCCGCCCGATGCGGTGATAGCGCAGCATGAACGCGGCAAACGCGAATGCCGCGGCGGCCAGCCAAACCGACATCGGCAAGCCGAACACAGTCACGGTGGCAAGCGCGAAGAAGGACGGCGGCATGTCGAACAACGTGCCGCCCTTCGTCGCGCCGACGAGCATGCCGCGCAAGACGATCAGCATCGCCAGCGTGACGATGAACGCATTCAAACGCAGGCGCACGACGAGCAAGCCGTTGATCCAGCCGATGAGCGCCCCGACCGCGACGATCGCCGCGAGCCCCGCGAGCGGCGGCCATTGCCAGCCGAAGCCGGCCGAACTCGCGGGCATGACGAGCATCGCCCCGAGTGCGGGCGCGAATCCCACGGTCGATTCGAGCGACAGATCGAACTTGCCGACGATGACGATCAACGATTCGGCGAGCACGACGAGGGCGAGCGCGGCCGATGCGCCGAGCACGCTAACGAGGTTCGCTCGCGTGAGAAAACTCGGGCTGACCCACGCGCCGACGGCGATCAGCACGGCCAGCGCGGGCAACAACGCGAGATCGCGCCAGCGCGCCAAATCGATGCGCCGTTCGATGCCGCCGTTGGCGCTCGAAACGGCGAAACCGGCCGCATGGGCCTGCGGGCCCGGACTAGACAAACTAGGCTTCATTGAGATCGACTCCTTCGATCGATGCGATCAATTCCTGATCGGCCCAACCGGCCGTGAACTCGCGCGCGATGCGCCCGCGGAACATGACGAGCACGCGATCGCAGCCGCGCAAATCGTCGATTTCCCCGCTGGCGACGACGACGGCGCGCCCCTCTTCGCGCGCGCGTTCGGCCATCGCGAGCAATGCTTCCTTCGACTTGACGTCCACGCCGGCGGTCGGATCGATGAGCACGAGCACGCGCGGATTGGTCGCCAGCGCGCGCGCCATGACTACTTTCTGCTGATTGCCGCCCGATAAGCCCGAGACGGGTGCGAGCGGCCCTTGCGCGACGATACCGAGCGTATCGATCGCCTCGCCCGCGAGCCGAGCCTTGACCGACGGCGGGACGAACCCGAACCGGGACAACTTGCGCATGAGCGTCATCGTCGCGTTTTCGGCGATCGACTGCGACAGCACGAGTCCCTCGCGATGACGATCCTTGGGGACGCAGCCCACGCCTGCGTCCAGCGCGGCCGGCACGTCGCCGTGCGGCAGCGTGATGCCCGCCGCGCCGTCGCCGTCGCCGGTGCGCACGCGAACGGCGCCCGCGTGCGGCCGCCGCAGCCCGGCGATCGCTTCCGCCACGCTCGTGCGCCCGCTGCTCGTCGCACCGGCCAAACCCACGACCTCCCCGCGCCGCACGTTGAAGGAGACATCAGCGAAGTCCGCGCCGGACAGCGCTTGAACTTCGAGCGCGATCGTCGCGCCGGTCAACGGGGCCCGGCGCGAAGCGTCGGCGCAGACCACGCCGCCCGCCTCGCCCGTCATCGCTTCGATCAGGGCCTCCCGCGGCAACCGCTCCACGCGAGCGGTCAAGATCCGCCGCGCGTCGCGCAAGACCGTCACCGCTTGGCAGATCTCGTAGACCTCTTGCAGATGATGCGAGATGAACAAGAACGTCACGCCCTCGCGCTGCAACTCTTCGATGCGGCGAAATAGCCGCTTGATCTCGTCGCCGTCGAGCTGCGCGGTGGGCTCGTCGAGGATGATGAACCGTGCGCCGTGCGACAGTGCCCGGGCGATCTCGACGAGCTGCCTCGCCTCGACGCCCAGATCGCCGCAGCGCGCATCCTCGCGCACGTCGATATGCCAATGATCGAGCAGCGCGCGCGCTTCGCGGCGCATCGCGCGCCAGTCGATCATCCCGCGCCGCACGGGTTGCCGATTGACGAACAGATTCTCGGCAACGCTCAATTCCGCGATGACCGTGGAATGCTGATAGACACACGCCACGCGCTCGCGCCAGGCGTCGCGATCGGCAATCGGCGGCGCGCTTTCGCCGCCGAAGCGGATTTCGCCCTGGCACGGCTTGCTCAGGCCCGTGAGCAGCGAAACGAGCGTCGATTTACCCGCGCCGTTACGGCCCACGAGGGCGTGCGACTCGCCCGGCATCACGCGCAGATCGACGCCCGCGACCGCCGTCGTGGAGCCGAAACGCTTCGTGGCGCCGAGCGCTTCGACGACCGGCGTCGCCAAGGGCTCGGCTGTTTCGCTAAAAAAAGGAACGGCTCCCATGTCGATTCGCTCTAGACGTTGAAGGGATGGCTGCCTGCGTTCGCAACGGGGACGCGTTCGGCGGTCACTTCAGCGAATTGCCCCACAGGCTCTTGTCGTCCACGTTCGCTTTCGTCACGAGCGGCGCCGGCAATTGATCTTCGAGAATGCCGGGAGCGAGCTGAACGATGGTGCTGCCGTGATCGGTCGGGCCGGGCTTGAAGGTCTTGCCCGCGAGCGTTTCCTTCATGTACCAAAGACCGTACTTCGCGTAGCTGTCGGCGGGCTGGGACACGGTGGCGTCGATCTCGCCTTTGCGAATCGCATCGAACTCTTGCGGAATGCCGTCGTTGCTGACGATGACGATATGCTTCGCATCGCCGGTGGGGAACAACATGTGTTTCCGGCGCAGCGTTTGCAGCGTCGGCGACAGATAGACCCCGCCCGCTTGCATATAGATGCCTTTGACGTCCGGATTCGCCGTGAGCAAGCTATCGAGCGCGGACGCCGCGACATCGCCCTTCCACGCCGCCGGAATTTCGAGCACTTGCAGCTTCGGATAGCGACTCTTGATGCACGAGCGGAACGCTTCCGAACGGTCCCGCCCGTTCACGGAGGCCAGATCGCCCATGATCTGCACGACCTTGCCGGCCGCCACGTGATCGCCGATGTACTCGCAGGCCTTCTCGCCGTAAGCGCGGTTGTCGGCCCGCACGACCATGGCTACCTTGCCTTGCGTGGGCGCCACGTCCACCGCGACGACGGGCACCTGCTTGGCCGACGCCGCGGCGAGCGCCCGGCTGATCGCCGCCGAATCCAGTGGTCCGGTGACGATGCCCTTCACGCCTTGATTGAGCAGATTGTTGATATCGGTGATCTGCTGGGCCGGGTCGCCGTTGGAGTTGACCGGCGCCAGCATGTCGAGCCCGAGCTGTTTCGCGTACTGCGGCAAATAGTTGTTATAGGCCTGCCAGAACGGCGAGGTCAGCAGCGGTAGATTGGCGCCGATGGCATCGCTCGCCGCGTGAGCCACGCCCACGGTCGCCCCCGTCGTCGCAAGCGCCGCGGTGAGCACCAGACGCGCCCGGCGACCGGGACCGCCGGACGAAGCGCGCGCGCCTCGCCGTATCGACGCGCACAAGCTTTCTTTTACGAAACGCACTCCACGAACTGCCCACTGCCCGGCGCGAACCGGTTCGATGCTCGGTGTCATAGTCGTCTCCTGGCCCAAATGCGCGCGCTCGCGCTGCCCTGGGCTCCATGCTTCGCGGTATTGCGTCGGCAAGACGCAACGGGGCGGGCCGATATGGCCCGATCTTGTGGTCCGCTCTGTGGCGGCTTGGTTATGCTGCTGCTTTGGCAACGGATGCCGGCGGCTGCGCGCATGCTGTCAATACACCGGCTAGCATGGCCGCCGATGCACTTGTTCATGGATGAACTTATTATTCATATACGGACGCATGGTCGTCAAGCATGACGCACGCCCGTGTTTTCCCCTAAGTACCCCTATGTTCTGAGGCTGCGCCCCTGTGAAATCCGCGAAATCATCGCTCTCGACCGACGCCGTCGGAGACGCCGCGCTCGACGAAGCCGACCGTTACCGTGCCCCGGCGCTCGACAAAGGGCTCGACATCTTGGAGTTGTTGTCCGAACAAAAGGACGGCCTCACACGAGCCGAGATCATGAAAGCGCTCGGCCGCAACGCGAGCGAGATCTACCGCATGCTCGAGCGTCTCGTCGCGCGGCAGTACGTCGTCCGTTCCGCGGGCGGCGACCGCTACTCGCTGAGCCTGAAGTTGTTTGCGCTCGCGCACCGGCATCCGCCGATGAACCGATTCATCGCGGCGGCCCTGCCCGTCATGCAAGCCTTCGCCGAGCAAGCGGAGCAGTCTTGCCACTTGACCGTCTACGACCGCGGGAATTTGCTCGTCATTGCGCAGGTCGATGGGCCCGGTACTTGGGGGCTTTCGATTCGCCTCGGCTCCCATGTGGGATTGATCGATACGGCGTCCGGACAGGTGATGCTCGCATTCCAGAGCGAAGCCGAACGCGCTCGCATGCTGGCGGAGCACACCAAGGTCAAGGGTGAGATCGCGCTCGATGCGCATGCGCTCGCGTCGACGTTGGCGGCCGTTCGCGACCGCGGCCATTTGCGCAAGGACAGCGCGCAGACGTTCGGCGTGACCGACGTCACGTTCCCGATCCTCGGCCCGGCCGGTTATGCGATCGCCTCGCTGACCACGCCGTACATGCGGCGTATCGACGAGTACGTGGCGCCCTCGCTCGACCAAGTGACGACCATGCTGGACGCGGCCGCGGGCAAGTTATCGATGCACGAATCGCAGTAGCGGCGGCGCGATTTGCCGCACCGCCGTGGTCTTCAGTTCGAACCGCGCGAGCCGTTAACCGAGACGTGAACCTCGATCCGGCATCATCGCGTCGCCAGATGCACATCGCCGACAAACGCCCCTATGAAATCAGCCACACAGAACGAAGAACCGGCCCTCGACGCATCGAGCGTCGCGCCGCTCGACCTGTTCGATCTCACGCCCACCTCGCTTTGGCTCGAGGACTACAGCCTCTTGCGTGCGTTGTTCGATACTTGGCGCGCCCAAGGCGTCGCCGATCTTCGCGCGTTCCTAGAAGCCGACACGCAGCGTGTCGCGCAATGCTCCGCTTGCATTCGCGTGCTCAAGGTCAACCGCCGCACGTTGGAGCTGTATGGGGCCAAGGATTTCGACGAACTCTCGGCGCGCCTGGCCGACGTGCTGCGCGACGACATGCTCGAGGCGCATATCGAGGAACTCGAGCAGATGTGGTCGGGCAGCCTCTCGTTCGAGAGCAAGAGCGTGAACTACCGCCTCGACGGCCAGCGCATGGACATCATGCTCAAGGGCGTGATCATGCCGGGACACGAAGCGACGTGGGACCGCGTACTGGTCGCGATCGACGACATCACCGATCTCGAAGACGCACGCCGGCGTGCGCTCGCGAGTCATCAGTACGCGCAAGGACTCTTCGAACACGCGCCCGTGTCGCTATGGATCGAGGATTTTCGCCGGATCAAGGCGCTCATCGACGAAGTGCGCGAGCAAGGCATCACCGATTTCCGCACGTTCACGGACGTGCACCCCGAATTCGTCGAGCGCTGCATGGAAGAAATCGTCGTGCTCGACGTGAACCGCTACACGATCGACCTATTCAAGGCCGACGACAAGACTTCGTTGCTGGGCCGTTTGCCCGAAGTCTTTCGCGACGATATGCGCCTGCACTTCCGCGAGCAATTGATCGATCTTTGGGAGGGGCGCCTGTTCCAGCAGCGCGAGGTGCTGAACTACTCGCTCGACGGCAGCGAAGTGCATTTGCATCTGCAGTTTTCGGTGTTTCCCGGTCATGAGCGCGAATGGGATCTCGTACTGCTCGCGCTGACCGACATCACCGCTCGCAAGAAAGCCGAGGCGTACCTCGAATACCTCGGCAAGCACGACGTGCTGACCAAGCTCAAGAATCGCTCGTTCTACGTCGACGAACTGAACCGCCTCGAACGCAAGGGCCCGTTCCCCGTCAGCGCGATCATCGTCGATTTGAATGACCTGAAGACCGTCAACGACCAGCTCGGCCACGCGGCGGGAGACGCCCTGCTGCGCCGTGCCGGCGAAGTGCTCGCGAAAGCGATCCACAAGCCGTATCAAGCCGCGCGCATCGGGGGCGATGAATTCGTGGTGCTGCTGCCCGGCGCCAACGAGCGCGAGACCGAGGTCATTGCCGACGGCATTCGTCAGATCGTCGAATTGAACAATCAATTCTATTCGGGGCCGACGTTGAGCTTCTCGATGGGCTGGGCCACCTGCGAGCGCGGCGAACGACTCGAAGACATGCTGCGCGAAGCCGACGTGGCGATGTACGAGGACAAGCGCCGTCACCACGCGCCCGAAGAGCAGTCGCAGGCGTAGTTTCGGATCGACACACGAAGTGCTTGACTATCTATCTACTAGTAGATAAAGTACGCATCATGGAAACGACGAAGACAGTCCGCGAGCAAATCCTCGATCACGCTATCTCGCTGATGATGCTGCGTGGCTACAATGGATTCAGCTATCGCGACCTGTCCGATCTCGTCGGCGTGAAGACCTCGAGCATTCACTACTACTTTCCGTCGAAAGACGACCTGGTGCTCGAAGCCGTTCACGCTTATACGCGGGAAGTGCAAGACGCGGTGAAAACGATCGATGCCGGCTTGCCGGCCGAGGGCAAGCTCGCGAAGTTCGCGAAAATGTTCGGCCGCACGCTTGGCGATGGCGACCATATTTGCCTGTGCGGAATGCTGGCCGCCGATATCGAAACGTTGCCGGAGCCCGTTCGCCTAGCGGTACAAGCGTTTTTCAAGGCGAACGAAGCTTGTCTGACACAGATCTTTGCCGAAGGTGCGAGCGATGGCACCCTGGCAACGAGCGCAACGCCGGAACAGGCGGCGCGCGCTTTCTTTGCCGCGCTGCAAGGCGCGGGTCTGGCCAGCCGGTTGTTTCGTACCAAGAGCCGCCTGGAAGAAGTCGAAGCGTCGTTCAAGTTGTCGAAGCAAAAGTAGACGGATAAGCGGTACTCATGAGATCGGGGCGTGTTGGGCGCCCTTTTCATGCGCTGTCTTATCTATCTTCTGGTAGATAGAAATTCAAATCGATGCAGTCAAGGTCGAGCAGTTCGAAGCAAGCGGCAGTTTCGTATGAATGGCCTAGCCTGATCCAGGCAGGCCGAGTGAACGTCATCAATCCATTACAGATAGGAGTTGCATCATGTCGATCGAAAAAGTTCTCTACCGTGCTCACGCTCGTGCAACGGGCGGCCGCGACGGCCGTGCCGTGGTAGCCGACAGCAGTCTCGACCTGCGTTTGACGACGCCGCGCGAATTGGGCGGTGCCGGCGGCGACGGCGCAAATCCGGAGCAATTGTTCGCGGCCGGCTACAGCGCCTGCTTCATTGGCGCCATGAAGTTCGTGGCGGCGCGCGAGAAGATCGCGTTGCCGCAAGACGTATCGATCGAAGGCAGCGTCGGCATCGGCGCGATTCCGAACGGTTTCGGCATCGAAGTGGAATTGAAAATCTCGCTGCCCGGCATGGAGCGCGAAAGCGCACAGGCGCTGATCGAAAAAGCGCACATGGTCTGCCCGTACTCGAACGCGACGCGTAACAACATCGACGTGACGCTGACGCTCGTCTAACGCGGTACGAGGGGAAAAAGGCCCAGGCCTAAACGGCCTGGGCAAACACCACCGGGATACCCAGCGGCTCGGAGAGGGTCGGCTAGGGGGCGGCTACGCTTGCGCGATGGGTGTCGCGCCAACGGGGCGATGCGTGAAAAACGCATCGCCCCGTTGCTTTACCGGTTCAAAAACCGTTGCTTAGTTGTGCTGATAGATCGGCGGCGAGTACGAGCTCACGGCACCGTTGGTCACGCTATGGCCTGACTGCGACGTGCCTTCGACGCTAGGCCCGTAACCGCTCGTATCGGCCGCGCTGTTACCCTCTTGCGCGCTCACGCGTTGTTCCGCGGCTTGGATGTTCTCCGGGTAGTGCAACCAGTCGCGCGGGTTGTATCCGGCGCGTTCCAAACGCACCAAATCGGCGCGGACTTGCTCGCGCGTGACCGGTTGATTCGACTGAGCGAACGAGGATGCCACGGGGGCGACGAGTGCAACGGCCACGACGAGTTGCTTGATAAGCGTATTCATGATGACGACCTCCGACTACTGTTATAAGGAGCTGCGAACACAGTCGTGTGCAGCAGGTGAAGGCAGTGTAGGCTTAGGGTCTTCCCGGATAAAGACGGTTTTCCGGAATTCATTGGTGCCGCTGGGATAACAATCCGCGAGCGTGGCTGGCATGGCACAAGCCTCGTGGCGCCGCCGTCGGATCATCGGTTATTGCGTTGGAATAAAAGAACGATACGGAGGGAGGTGGGTCATGGACCGCTTCTTTGCAATGAAGGTATTCACGCGCGTCGTCGAGTCGCGCAGTTTCGTCAAGGCGGCGGAATCGCTGCAACTGGCGGCACCCCAGGTCTCGCGCACGGTACAAGCGCTCGAGGCACATTTGGGCGCGCGTTTGCTCAATCGCACGACGCGCAGCATCAGCGTGACGGACGACGGCGAGGCCTACTATCAGCGCAGCATCCGCGTGCTCGCCGAGGTGGACGAGATGGAAGCGGAGCTCACGCACGCGAAGCTGAACCCTAAAGGGCGGCTCAAAGTGAATCTGCCCGCGCTGATCGCGAAGATGATCATCATCCCCGCCCTGCCCGATTTTTTCGAACGCTATCCCGACATCGAAATCGAAATGGGTCTCAGCGACAGGCAAGTCGATATCGTCGAAGAAGGCGTCGACTGTGTGATTCGCACGGGCGAGCTCGAGGATTCGGGGCTGGTCGCACGCCGCATCGGCAACATGCGGCGCATCACCTGCGCGTCACCCAGCTACCTCGAGAAATATGGCGAGCCGAAAACCATCGCCGATCTGCACAACCATATCGGGGTGAACTACGTCTCGAGCAACACGGGGCGTATGCGCGGCTGGGATTATCTCGTCGGCGGCGTCGTCGAAACGGTGGACATGCACGGGCTCATCGCCGTCAACGACGTCGATGCTTATATCTCCTGCGGCCTTCATGGGCTCGGGTTGCTCAAGAGCGCGATCTACCCGATCGCACCGCATCTCGAGAGCGGCGAGCTCGTCGAAATTTTGAAGGACTACTGTTCGCCGCCGCGACCGATATCGATCATGTATGCGCGCAACCGGCACTTGCCGCGCAAGGTGCGCGTATTTGCGGATTGGGTGGCCGAGGTGTTCGCGCGGGAGCCGCTGATGCAAACGGCGGCTCGCACCAAAGCAAGCGTGGGGGCGCAGGCGGCGTAGCGGCATCGATTCGGACGCGAACGTTTTCGCTCGTGCCGTCCGATGAGCGGTGGCGGCGTCAGGCGCGTGCCGCGCGAGCCTGACGCCCCACCAGCATGATCGACAAGATCACGCAGGCAACGAAAAGGATCGATGCGATGCCTATCGCCGCTTGATAAGCGCGCGCGTAATCGGCGGGCGACGTACCGGTGGAAAGCACCGAAAAGAACACCCCACTGATGGCGGTCGCGCCGAAAGCAGAGCCGATCTGCAACATCGACGTCACGACGCCGGAGGCGAGGCCCGCCTTAGCCAGCTCGATTTCGCCGATCACGATTCGCACCACCGACGGCAGCACGGTACCGAGCCCCATTCCGGCAAGCAGCAAGCCGAAATAGAACCAAGCCCCCGGGATGGGTTCGTGAAAGAGCGCCAAGCCGGAGATTCCGAAACCTCCGGCAAGCAGGCCAAAGCCGACGGTCAGCACGTGGCTCCCCACGCGCCGAACGAGTTCGGGCGACATCAGCGGCCCGAGAACCGCACCGATCCCAAACGGCAGGATTGCCACACCGGAAGTCCAAGCGGTCCAATGCAACCCGCTTTGCAGAAAGATTCCGTACGTCAGGAAAAACACGCTGTCGCAGTAAAAGCAGAAGGCCAGCGCGAGGCCGATCGAAAACACCGGATTTCGAAAGAGATGCAGGTCGACGAGCGGATCGCCGTGCCTCGCTTCGAGACGATGCTCGGTCACGAGGAAAAGGATGAGCACCGGTACGCTGAGCCCGAAGCACACGAAGGTCCACGCCGGCCAACCTGCTTCGCGCCCCTGCGTAAGCGGGTAAATGACGAGTGCGAGAAAGATGGAGAGCAAGAACACGCCGTTGATATCGATGCGTGCCCGCAGCTCGGGCCGGTTTTCCGGTACGAAGCGCCACGCGCCGATGAGCGCCAGGGTCCCGACCGGTACGTTGATCAAAAAGATCGATTGCCAGTCGAGCCCGAACGGCTTGAGGGTGATCAGCGCGCCGCCACCGAGCTGCCCGGCAACCGACGCAATGCCGAACACAAAGCCGTATAAGCTCATTACCTTCGTTTGCTGTTCTTTCGGGAAAACGGTACGAATGGTCGCCAATATCTGCGGAACCATGACCGAAGCGGAGGCGCCCTGAAGAATACGGCCGATAATGAGTATTAGACCATTCCGCGAACCCGCGCATAATGCCGACGAAATCACAAACCCGGCCATACCGCTCATGAATAGTTTTTTTCGACCGTATAAATCTCCTAGTCGCCCTGCCGTCACCAGTAGAACGGCAAACGCCGAGGCATAAACGGACACGATCAACTGCAATTGTGCCGCGGTCGCATGTAAGCTTATTCGAATTGCGGGAAGCGCCAAATTAACGATGAAATAATCGAGCGGCGAAAGAAAGGTGCCGGTAAGGAGCACGGCAAGCGCGAGCACACTGCGAAAGCGCGGCGCCTGGCCCCTAGTCGGAACATGATCGATACGCGGCACTGCGCCAATCGGAGCTGCCGCCGCACGTTCGTCGAGGTCCGCGGGTTTCATGGCTGATTCTTGCCTGTTGGAGGGGATGCGCGTGGCGGGCGCGACTGCCGCCGATTCCCGGAGGCAGCGTTTGACGTTCTCAAGGTAGCGGACGTCGACGATGACTAACAGATATGAATCAATATTTCAGAAACAACGATTTTTAATACCAAGAAAGATCGACGGGCGCGACGGATCGCTCAACGATGCGCATCGAGCGGAAAAAAACAAAAAACCCGCGAGGCCTAATATGCCGACGCGGGTTTCCGGGTACTACGTTAGAGCACAGAGGATCTAACCGAATCCATGCGAACGGTGGTGGGTGCTGAGAGGCTCGAACTCCCGACCTACGCCTTGTAAGGGCGCCGCTCTACCAACTGAGCTAAGCACCCCGCTCGCTTACTGATTTCGCCTGGTTGCAAGTGCAGAGACATTCACAACCAGCGAGCCCGCTAGTTTAGCGCATCTTTTAGCGCCTTACCAGGTTTAAATTTCGGAACCTTCGCGGCCTTGATTTTGATGGCTGCGCCGGTGCGCGGATTGCGGCCGGTGCGCGCAGTGCGCTTGCCGACGGCGAACGTGCCGAAGCCGACGAGCGTTACCGTTCCGCCCTTCTTGAGGGTGCCTTTCACCCCGCCGATCACGGCCTCCAGCGCCCGTCCCGCCGCTGCCTTCGATAGATCCGCTTGTTGTGCGATGTGGTCGATCAGTTCCGTCTTGTTCATCCGAATCCCCGATGATGATTGTTTCCCAACATCTGAATGGGCCGTCAGCCGCCCGAAAGAAAGCGCAGCCAAAAGCTGCGCTCGCCCATTAAAAGTAGCCGAAACAGGAGTGTCAACGGGGGTTCTCTCTGATCCTTGTCATTCGCCGCAACGGGTCATAAATAAAAAAAACCGCGAGCAGCGCATAGCGCACTACTCGCGGGTTTTCGCAGCCGCTCAACCGCGGCTATCGAGCCTTAATGCTTGACGACTTCCCCCGCCCCCGCGTCCTTCGACGCTTCGGCAACCGGCGCGGCCTTCACTTCTTCCTCGGCCAGCGGCTCGGGCGTCCGTTCGAGCGCGAGTTCGAGCACCTTGTCGATCCAGCGGACCGGCACGATTTCGATTGCGTTCTTCACGTTATCGGGGATATCCGCCAAATCCTTGACGTTCTCCTCGGGGATCAGCACGAGCTTGATGCCGCCGCGATGCGCCGCCAGCAGCTTCTCCTTCAACCCACCGATCGGCAGCACTTCGCCGCGCAGCGTGATTTCGCCCGTCATCGCCACGTCGGCCCGCACCGGAATACCGGTGAGCACCGACACGAGCGCGGTCGTCATCGCGATACCGGCGGACGGACCGTCCTTCGGCGTCGCGCCTTCCGGCACGTGGATGTGGATGTCCTGCTTCTCGAACGCCTCGTCCTTCACGCCAAGACGGCGCGAGCGCGAACGCACGACCGAACGTGCCGCTTCGACGGACTCCTTCATCACGTCGCCGAGCGAACCCGTGCGGATGACGTTGCCCTTGCCCGGCATCACCGCGGCTTCGATCGTCAGCAGATCGCCACCGACTTCCGTCCATGCGAGACCCGTGACCTGACCGATCTGGTTTTCCTTCGCGGCCAGACCGAAGTCGTACTTGCGCACGCCGAGGAAGGTGTCGAGATTGCTGCCGTCGACCTTCACGGCGCCCTCTGCCTTCTTCAGCAGCAACATCTTCACGACCTTGCGGCAGATCTTCGACACTTCACGCTCGAGCGAACGCACGCCCGCTTCACGCGTGTAGTAGCGAATGATGTCGCGAATCGCGGCTTCGGTGACGTCGATTTCGCCGTCGCGCAGACCGTTGTTCTTCTTCTGCTTCGGCAGCAGATAACGTTGCGCGATGCTGACCTTCTCGTCTTCCGTGTAGCCCGACAAGCGGATCACTTCCATCCGATCGAGCAACGGCGGCGGGATGTTCAGCGAGTTCGACGTCGCGACGAACATCACGTCCGACAGATCGAAATCGACTTCGACGTAGTGATCGGCGAACGTATGGTTCTGTTCGGGATCGAGGACTTCGAGCAGTGCCGACGACGGATCGCCGCGGAAATCCATCCCCATCTTGTCGACTTCGTCGAGCAAGAAGAGCGGATTGCGCACGCCCACCTTCGTGAGGCTCTGCAAGATCTTGCCCGGCATCGAGCCGATATACGTCCGGCGGTGACCGCGAATCTCGGCTTCGTCACGCACGCCGCCGAGCGCCATCCGCACGAACTTGCGGTTCGTCGCGCGCGCGATCGACTGGCCCAGCGACGTCTTACCGACGCCCGGAGGCCCGACGAGGCACAGAATCGGCGCCTTCACCTTGTCCACGCGTTGTTGGACCGCGAGATACTCGAGAATGCGTTCCTTGACCTTTTCGAGGCCGAAGTGGTCTTCGTCGAGCACGCGCTCAGCGTTCGAGAGGTCGTTGTTGACCTTGCTCTTCTTGCGCCACGGCAACGCGATCAGCGTGTCGATGTAGTTGCGCACGACGGTGGCTTCCGCCGACATCGGCGACATCAGCTTGAGCTTCTTGAGTTCCGAATCGGCCTTCTTCTTGGCTTCCTTCGGCATGCGCGCGGCTTCGATGCGCTTCTCGAGTTCTTCGAGATCGGCACCCTCTTCGCCTTCGCCCAGTTCCTTCTGGATCGCCTTGACCTGCTCGTTCAGGTAATACTCGCGCTGGCTCTTCTCCATTTGGCGCTTCACGCGGCCACGGATGCGCTTTTCGACCTGAAGAATGTCGATTTCGGCTTCGAGCTGAGCGAGCAAGTGCTCGAGCCGTTCCACGACCGGGAACATCTCGAGGATGTGCTGCTTTTGATCGAGCTTGAGCGGCAAGTGAGCCGCGATCGTATCGGCCAGCCGGCCGGCTTCGTCGATACCCGCGAGCGACGTGAGGATCTCCGGCGGGATCTTCTTGTTCAGCTTCACGTACTGATCGAATTGCGACACGATCGCGCGGCGCAGCGCCTCGGTTTCGGCGCCATCCGCATGGTCGGGCTCGAGCGGCATGACCTCGCAAGAAAACTGCGTTTCCTGCTCTTCGATCGAAAGCGTTTTGGCGCGCTGCAAGCCCTCGACGAGCACCTTGACGGTGCCGTCGGGCAATTTCAGCATTTGCAGGATGTTGGCGATACACCCTACTTCATACATGTCTTTTTCGGTCGGCTCATCCTTGGCCGCGGTCTTTTGCGCGACCAGCATGATGTGCTTGCCGCCCTCCATCGCGACTTCGAGCGCCTTGATCGACTTGGGCCGCCCCACGAACAGAGGGATAACCATGTGCGGGAAAACGACAACGTCGCGCAATGGCAGCAACGGGAGCGTGGTGCGCTCTTGAGGGAGGAGTTGGGTTCCTGACATTTCATTTCCCCATGAGTGGAATCAGTTCTTTCGGTAGTTGAGGCCCGCGGTACGAATTGCAAGCCTGCGCGTGTGGGAAAAGTTCGATGTGTTCAGAAGGAGTCAGTGTTACCCACAAGATAAACGAAAAAAGCCGTTCACGTCTCCATGAACGGCCATTCCTGCGAAAGCTTTAGGGTCAATCAATTCGAGCCCGCAACCTTAGGCGCTTCTTCATAGATGAGCAGGGGCTTGCCGTCGCCATCGATAACGTTATCGTCGATGATGACCTTACTAACTCCCTTCATCGCCGGCAATTCATACATTACGTCGAGCAACGCCTGTTCCAGAATCGAACGCAGGCCACGGGCGCCCGTCTTGCGGCGAATCGCCTTGCGCGCGACGGCTTGCAACGCCGCCGGACGGATTTCGAGCTCGACGCGCTCCATGGCGAACAGCTTGTTGTACTGCTTCACCAGGGCGTTTTTCGGCTCGACCAGAATCTTCATCAGGGCGACTTCATCGAGCTTGCCGAGCGTCGCCACGACGGGCAGACGGCCGATCAACTCGGGAATCAACCCGAATTTGATCAAATCCTCGGGCTCGACTTCGCGCAGCACCTCGCCGGCGTCACGCTCCTGCTTGCTCTTGACGCTCGCGCCGAAACCGATCCCCGTTTTCTCCGTGCGGTCGGTGATGACTTTCTCGAGGCCGTCGAACGCGCCGCCGCAGATGAACAAAATGTTCGTCGTATCGACTTGAATGAAGTCTTGGTTCGGATGCTTACGCCCACCTTGCGGCGGCACCGACGCCATCGTGCCCTCGACGAGCTTGAGCAGCGCCTGCTGCACACCCTCGCCCGACACGTCGCGCGTGATCGACGGGTTGTCCGACTTGCGGCTGATCTTGTCGATTTCGTCGATATAGACGATGCCGCGCTGAGCCTTTTCGACTTCGTAGTTGCAGTTCTGCAGCAACTTCTGAATGATGTTCTCGACGTCTTCACCGACATAGCCGGCTTCCGTGAGCGTCGTTGCGTCGGCGATGACGAACGGCACATTCAGCAGGCGTGCAAGCGTCTGCGCGAGCAAGGTCTTGCCCGAGCCCGTGGGCCCGATCAGCAGAATATTGCTCTTCGAGAGCTCGACCTCGTCCTTCTTGTCGAGGTGCTTGAGACGCTTGTAGTGGTTGTACACCGCCACGGCCAAAATTTTCTTCGCGCGCTCTTGCCCGATCACGTATTGATCGAGGATGTCGCGGATCTCTTGCGGGCTAGGCAGGTCGGACTTCGACAAGCCTGCGTCCGTGCCAGCTCCCGCGGCTTCGTCGCGAATGATCTCGTTGCACAAGTCGATGCATTCATCGCAGATGAACACCGACGGGCCGGCGATGAGCTTTTTGACCTCATGCTGGCTTTTGCCGCAAAACGAGCAATACAACAGCTTTTCGCTGTTCGAACCTTTCTTGTCCGCCATGGATATACGAGCCTCCGGACACTCGAATGACTGGCACGCCGTTCGCCGCCCCACAGCAGGGTCGGATCGAATGGGCTGGCCGGCGCTATGGCACGTGCGTATGGCGTTCGTGCGCTAGCGCCCAGACCTATTATCGACCATTTATAACATCGCTTGAGTCGGCCGTCGCACCTAAGGGGAAACGAAGGGGAAACGCCAGCCGGCAAACTATGTTTTATGGGCGCTTTTGGAGGACCTGATCGATGAGTCCGTAAGCCTGCGCGTCGTCGCCCGACATGAAATTGTCGCGGTCGGTGTCGCGCGCGATGCGCTCCACCGGCTGCCCCGTGTGCTGAGCGAGCAATTGATTAAGCCTTTCCTTCAAATACAGGATTTCGCGCGCCTGGATTTCGATGTCGGACGCCTGGCCGCGCGCGCCGCCCAGCGGCTGGTGAATCATCACGCGCGCGTTCGGCAAAGCGAAGCGTTTGCCCTTCGCGCCGGACGCCAGCAAAAACGCGCCCATGCTCGCCGCGAGACCCATGCACAGCGTCGACACATCGGGCTTGATGAACTGCATCGTGTCGTAAATCGCCATCCCCGCCGATACCGAACCGCCGGGGCTGTTGATATACAGGCTGATGTCCTTGTCGGGGTTCTCGCTCTCGAGGAACAGCAATTGAGCGACGACCAGGTTAGCCGTTTGGTCGTTCACTTCGCCGACCATGAAAACCACGCGCTCTTTGAGCAGGCGCGAGTAAATATCGTACGAACGCTCGCCGCGGCCGCTCGTTTCGACGACGATCGGAACGAGCCCCAGCGCTTGCGCCTCGAAATCGCGCGGCGCGTGGGAAGCCAACGTGTCCAACAGTTGAGCGCGAGAGATCATGCAATGGATCCTTGTTCGGAATGGGTCTTGAAACGGCAGGAAGACGGCGCTCGCCCGCTGCGACGCAGCAAAAAACCGTCGCAACATGAAAAACGGCGTGCGGCCGTCGCCTCGACAGCCTGCACGCCGTTTCGGGCGATGCCTTACGCTTGCGCCGAGGCGCTTGCCAGTGCTTCGAAGCTGACTTCCTTATCCGTCACCTTCGCCTTGCCGAGCACGAATTCGACGACGTTGCTTTCAACGACGTACGCTTCCATTTCGGCGAGGCGCTGCTTGTTCGAATAATACCAGCGGATCACTTCCTTCGGGTCTTCGTAGCTCTTAGCGAATTCCTCGACTTCCGCGCGGATTTGCTCGGGCTTCGCTTCGAGGCCGTTTTCCTTGACCAGCTCGGCCAGCACGAGGCCCAGCTTCACGCGGCGCTCGGCTTGTTCCTTGAACATCTCGGCCGGAATCGGCGCGTCTGCCGCGTTGGGCACGCCGCGTTGCGCGAGATCCTGACGGGCCATTTCGACCAGACGTTGCTGATCTTGCTCGATCAGCGCGTTCGGCACGTCGAGCTCCGACACCTTGAGCAGCGCGTCCATCACTTGGTTCTTCACCAGCGATTGCGTACGGCGCTTCGCTTCGCGCTCGAGGTTTTCCTTGATCTCGGCGCGCATCTTCGTCAAATCGCCGTCGGCGATGCCGAGCGTCTTCGCGAATTCGGCGTCCACTTCGGGCAGGTGCGGCCATTCGATCTTCTTCATCGTGATCGTGAACTGGGCCGTTTTGCCCGCGACTTCCTTACCGTGGTAGTCGTCCGGGAACTTCAGATCGAACTCGCGCTGCGCGCCGACAGCAAGACCCGTTGCGGCTTGCTCGAACTCGGGCAGCATGCGGCCTTCGCCGAGCACGAACGCGAAGTCTTCGGCCGTGCCGCCTTCGAACGCGACGCCCTCGAGCTTGCCGACGAAGTCGACCGTCACGCGATCGCCGCTCTTGGCGGAAACGTCAGCACCGCCGTCGCCATGCTCGCCCGCTTCGCCGCGCGCGTGGTAGTGCACGCGCTGCTTGCGCAGGATGTCGAGCGTGCGGTCGACTTCGGCTTCCGAGATTTGCGTGACCGAGCGCTCCACTTCGGCGCTCGCCAGGTCACCGATCTTCACTTCCGGATAGACCTCGAACGTCGCGTCGAACGCATACGTATCGTCCGCCGCGCCCTCTTTCGGGCTGAAGCTCGGCTGACCGGCCACGCGCAGATTCTCGGCGCGGCTGATGTCGAAGAATTGCTTGCCGACCTTGTCGCTCAGCACTTCGGCCTCGACTTGACCCGCGTACTGCTGCGTCACCATCTTCAGCGGCACTTTGCCCGGCCGGAAGCCCGGCATGCGGACGTTCTTCGCGAGTTGGCGGATGCGCGATTCGATTTCCTTTTGCACCGTATCTTTCTGCAGGGAAATCGTCACACGGCGTTCAAGCTTGCCGAGGTTTTCAACAACGTTAGCCATGGCTTCAATCGTCCTAAATTGTTCAAGCGAATCGGTTATCTTTCGCCGTGCCTACGTGTCGCGTCTTGCCCGGGGGGGCCGCAATCACCGCCCCAGGCTGCTTGAATCTGGCCGCCTACGGCACGGTTTGGATCGGAAGAATCGGACATTCTAGCAAACTATTGATCGGTACAACCCTGATTCGGCGGTACCCGCTCGCGGGCGATACGGCGCACCGCGTTGTGCGCGCGCCCGCCGGGCGCGTCACACCCTCGCGAGCATCGGCGCTGCGCGATGCCTGACATGCGCGCGCATGTATCCAACGAGGCGGCCACGCTGATAAGCTCACGCTCGAACACATCGCAAAAAAACCGAGCGCGAAGCGTCATCGCCCAGCGCCACCTCGTCCGGAGACATCATGCTTGGCAGCACGCCCACCGTCGTCATCGCTCCCGATTCGTTCAAAGGCTCGCTGAGCGCGCAAGCCGTCGCCGAGGCCATTGCCGGCGGCGTCAAGCGCGCGCTGCCCGATGCCACGGTGAGGCTGTGCCCGATGGCCGACGGCGGCGAAGGTACGCTCGACGCCATGCTTGCCCGCGGCGGCGAGCGGCGCATCGTGCGCGTGTGCGGCGCCGCGCAAGCACAGCGCGAAGCGGCCGTGGGGCTGTTACCCGACGGCAGCGCCGTCATCGAAACGGCTGAGATCGTCGGCATTACCGATGCCGTGGCGATGCAAACGGACGTCGAGGCACGCGATACGCGCGGCATGGGCGAAGCCGTTCGCCTGTTGCTCGATGCGGGCGCGCGGCGCTTTTTCGTCGCGCTCGGCGGCAGCAGCACGAACGACGGCGGCGCCGGACTGCTCGTGGGGCTCGGGTTGAAACTGCTCGACGCCGGCGGGCGCGAACTCGAGCCGACGCCCGAGGCGCTCGCACGGCTCGCCCGCGTCGATGCATCCGGGCTCGATTCGCGGCTCGCGCAAACGACGTTCGTGGCCATGTCGGACGTCGACAATCCGTTGACCGGCGAACATGGCGCCACGGCCGTGTTCGGGCCGCAAAAAGGCGTCGCGCGCGAACGCATCGGTGCGCTCGACGCGGTGCTCGGCCACTTCGCCGAACTCGCGCAGCAAGCGCTCGGCCGCGAGTGCCACGCGCTGCCCGGCGCGGGCGCCGCCGGCGGGCTCGGCTTCGCGCTTCATCTGCTCGGCGCGCGCTTCGAGGCGGGCGCCGAGGTCGTGGCCGAGCAAGTCGGACTCGACGTGGCGCTCGACGGCGCCAACTGGCTCATCACCGGCGAGGGCCGCTCCGATGCGCAGACGCTGCACGGCAAAGCGCCGTTCATCGCCTGCCGCCACGCACGCGCGGCAGGCGTGCCGGCCACCCTGCTCTCGGGCGGCGTTGATTCGAATGCGCTCGCGCGCTTGAGCGAGCATTTCAGCGGATGTTTCTCGCCCGCGCCGGGGCCTATCTCGCTCGAGGTTGCGATTCGCGACGCGGCGCGCCTGCTCGCTAACGAAGCCGAGCAGCTCGCACGCTTGAAGTTCGGCGCCTGACGCCCGGCCGCGCGCCGGCACCGGGAAAGACCGCGTTGACCGAGCGCGCCGGATGCGGCAACAATCACTGCCCCAACGCGTCTTTACCGCCCACTCTCGACGAGATCGACACGACCCATGAAGGCCGCCTCCAAAGCCGGGCTCGAGCAGTTTTTGACCTACCGCATGCATGTGCTGAACAAGCTCTCGGATCGAGGCATCAGCGAACGCTACCAGACCAAACTCGGCGTCACGCTGCCCGAGGCGCGCGTGATCGCATCGGTCGGCTCGTTCGGACCGTTCTCGATCATGGACTTGGCCAAGCACGCCAACCTCGACAAGAGTCAGGCCAGTCGCGCGGCCGAAGCGCTCATCCAACGCGGGCTGCTCGCGCGTGCGCCGAGCGCCGCGGACGGGCGCTCGGTCGTCATTTCGCTGACGCCCGAAGGCCGTGCGCTGTTTCGCAAAGTCATGCCGATCGCACGCAAGTGGAACGCCGATCTATTCGCCTGTCTCGACGCGTCGGAAGCGCAAGCGCTCGGGCGCGCGCTCGACAAGGTGATCGCGCACGCGCTCGCGGACGGCCAATAACCGGCCGGCGCGGACGAGACGAGTCCCTGCGCACGTGTACGACGCGCAAATCTGCCGAGAACCGTGTACACAACGCGCGCAGATAGGTTAGAATCTCGCGCTTACGCTTTCGATCGTACCGCGCGCCGCTCTTGCAGCGCCATGAAAGCAAGCCACACATCGAAGCGCACGGCATGTGCCGCTTCGGCGCGAGGATGGCGAAATTGGTAGACGCACCAGGTTTAGGTCCTGACGCCAGCAATGGTGTGCGGGTTCGAGTCCCGCTCCTCGCACCATCTCTTTCATCGATACACCCCCGCATATCGTCCACCGGCGGCCGGCTCTAAGCCGCCTGCCGGTGGACGCATATCGTTTCCGCCCGCCTCGTTCTCGCCCCCTTCGTTCCGCTATCCGCTGCCTCCAATCCGACTTGCGCATCACGTTCCCTGCGCCGCCGCTCACGCATTTTAACTAGTTGTGCGCACAACTAGTTTGCACTATGCTGGGCCCTACCCGCCCGCGCCGAGCGCGCTCAGCAGGAGACGCCCATGAACGACACCGAGCGCGCACTGCGCGTCCAATTGGCTGGCACCTATCGCATCTTCGCCATGCTCGGCTGGACCGAGCTGATCTATAACCACATCACGCTGCGGGTCCCCGGCCCCGGCACGCAATTTCTGATCAATCCGTTCGGGCTGCACTACTCGGAAATCACCGCGTCGAATCTGCTCAAGATCGATTTGGACGGCAACCTCGTCGATGCGTCCGCGCATCGATTCAACCCCGCCGGCTTCGTGGTGCATGCCGCCATCCATCGCGCGGTGGCGGACGCGCATTGCGTCATGCACACGCATACGACGGCCGGTCTCGCCGTTGCCTGCTGCGAGCAAGGTCTCGAAAACACGAACTTCTATTCGGCCCAGATCGACGGTATGGTCGCCTATCACGACTTCGAAGGCATCACCGTGCGCGACGACGAGGGACCGCGGCTCGTCGCCAATCTCGGCACGCGCCGCCTCATGATCTTGCGCAATCATGGCTTGCTCGCGGCCGGCTCGACGATCGCGCAAACCTTCGCGCGCCTATGGACGCTCAATCGGGCCTGCGAAATTCAACTGGCCACCGCGGCGCTCGGCCGCGCGCGAGCGATCGCGCCCGACGTTACCGCGCGCTGCTCGCGCGACGCACTGCAGTTCGATCCCGCCCATGGCGCGGGTCAAGACGTGCTCGACGCGTTGCTGCGCCAGGTGGATAAAATCGATCCGTCATACAAGGAGTAAGCGAATGGCCGTGCACAATCAGGACGGCGCGCAGCCGTTGCGTAGCTGCGTCGTCGGCGCCGGCGCGATCGGCGCGCTGCTGGCCGCCGCGCTCGCGCGCGCGGGTCACCGCGTATCGGTGTTGGCGAGGGGGCGAACGCTGGCCGCCATCCGCGAGCACGGCATTCGGATCGTTGCGGACGATGCCGCTACCGGCGGCGTGCTCGTACAGGCCGACGACGACCCCGCTCGGCTCGGCGTGCAAGACGTCGTCATCGTCGCGCTCAAAGCGCAAGCGTTGCCGAGTCTCGCCGAATCGCTACGGCCGCTGATCGGGCCCGATACGCTCGTCCTCAGTGCGATGAACGGGCTCCCGTGGTGGTTTTCGCAAGGGCTCGCAGCACTCGCGCAAGACGAGCCGCTACAAGCCGTCGATCCGAATGGCTGCGTCTCGGCGGTGCTACCTGCCGAGCGCGCCATCGGCTGCGTCGTTCATTTGTCGTCGGCGAGCATCGAGCCGGGCGTCGTCAAGCGCGGACGCGGCAATCGTCTCATCGTCGGCGCCGCCCACGCTGGGCACGCGGACGCCGCGCGCGCAATCGCCGCGGCACTCGCCCGAGGCGGTTTCGATGTCAGCGAGAGCAGCGATATCCGCAACGATATCTGGGCCAAACTCTGGGGCAACATGAATATGAATCCGCTCAGCGCGCTGACGGGTTCGACCGCCGATCGTCTGCTCGACGATCCGCTGACGCACGCACTCGTTTTGCGGATGATGGAAGAAGCCGATGCCGTCGGACAACGCCTTGGCCTATCGACGGGGATGTCGGCACCGCAACGCGTGGCGGTCACGCGCGAGCTCGGCGCGTTCAAGACTTCGATGTTGCAGGATTTCGAGGCGGGACGTCCGCTGGAAATCGAGCCGATCCTCGGCGTATTCCCCGAACTCGGGCGCCGGCTCGACGTGCCGACGCCGTTTTGCGATGCGGTCCTCGGTCTGTTGCGGCAGCGCGCCGCTACGAGCGGGCTCTAAGCCAGGGGCAATCGGGCGGCAATCGGGCGCCGCCGCGCGGCCTGAACTACAGGCCCAGTTGTTCGTAGGCGTCGCGGCCGGCGCGCATCAGATCGCGCCACAGCGCGGAGGAGCCGAGATCGCCCGTCTCGCGCCGTTCGAGCAGCCCGTCGCAGACCATCGACAAGCGGCGGACCGCCGCCATCGCGTCGCAGTGCGCATCCTGGTGCGCTTGCAACGCCGCGTTCGCGTCGCGCGTGGCCCGAGCGAGCGCCTGCCACTGGCTCTCTTCGACGCGCAAGCCGTGCGCGCCCAGTTGGGCGGCCGCACCCGACACGAGGTAGAGCGCTTTGAAAGCGGCGCGCACAGGGGCGGCGCAACCGCCGTTCCGATCAATCGCGGTCGAGTGCATAAACGAAGTGGAAAGATGACAGGCTGTACACGCGCAAACGTTAGCGCGAGGCCGGAGCGCAAGCACCGGCCGGCATGGCTCCCTGGGATAACGGCGTCCGGCCCCAATACTTTATATCGCGTAAACACTAGTGACGGGACGGGTCGTCAGTGTCTTCCCCGAAGCCGTTGCGCAGCGCATAGCGAATCAGTGCCGCATCGTTGGCCAGGGCGAGTTTTTCGAGGATGCGCTTTTTGTGCGTGCTGATGGTCTGCGGCGTGAGATCGAGCGCCTGCGCAATGCGCCGGCTCGATTCGCCCGCCGCCAGACGATGCAGCACTTCGCGCTCGCGGCTCGTTAGTTCCGCTTGCGGCCGGCGCGCGGCCGGCCCCTCGCGAGGCTGACGCGAGCCGGCTTGCCCCGGGTCCGCGTACAACTCGCCGCACGCGACCTTACGCACCGCGGCGACGAGTTCCACTGCGGCGCTCTCCTTCGTCAAATATCCGGTTGCTCCCGCTCTGAAGGCGCGCTCCATGACGTGGGGCTCCGCGTGCATGCTCAGGACCAGCACGCGAAGACGAGGATTCGCGGCCCGCACGCGTTCGATCAATCCGATGCCGGCCCCCGCGGGCATCGTCAAATCGAGCACGAGAACGTCCGCATCCGTCTCGCACACGAGCGCGAGCGTCGATTCGCCGTCGTGCGCTTGACCGGCCACGACGAACGCTTGCGCCGCCTCGAGAATGTGCAGCAAACATTCGCGCATGACCGCGTGGTCATCCGCCAGCAGCACGCGAATCATCTGAGGACTCCTAACGAAGTAACGGCCGCCCGGCCCTTGTGCGTATTTTAGTTTCGTCATCGCCGGCTCGATCGCCGCGTGTCGCTATACGCGACGTTTTGACACTGCGGCGCTATCGCGGTGCTGAGTTCATATCGTAGGACGATTCGAACGATTCCTACGCGAGCTCGGCAATTGCCGACGTGAAGACGGGCGGGCGACCGATAGTCCGGCCGCAAGCTTTCAGGGAAACTGCTTCAACGTTTCGATGAAGGCATTTTGCAAGGTTGAGCCGCCGGCTCGAAGCGTCCACCCGCCGATAGGAGCCCGCTCTATGTTGTCGCCGCACGAACTCGCTCAGCTCTTCGTCATCGTCGATGAACCCGAGGCCGCCGACATTGCCAGCCCGGAGTTCGAAGCACTCGTCGAGCACGATCTCGTGCAATGCGTGGCCGGCCCCGGCGAGCGAACCGAACTGCGCGTGACCCCGTACGGCGCCGAGGTACTAGCGCGTCTTACGCGCACCGGCTGGCGCTCGGCGGCCACGGCGGCCACGGCCACGAGGCGCTGAGCGCGGTCAGCGGCGCCTGATACGCGCGTCGTAACCGGCCTCGTACAAAGCGATCAAGAACTCTTCCGGATAAAGCCACGACTCGACCTCGATCGAGCGCTTGCCGGTATCCACCACGACCTCGGCCTGCGGATCGACGCTGCCCACGGCAGCGGCGATGCGGCCCGAATCGTCCGTCCCCGTCATCTCCAATACTTCGAATCTCATGGCCCCTCCCCGGCTTGCGAGCGCGCTCGCCGCCCGATGCGTCGTGCCTCCCACCCGTCGTCGAAGGCATGCGTTTTTATATCACATCGTGATATTTATCGATGGCGACCGAACGACGCATCCCGTGCGCGCGGGATCGAGCGGCTCGGATTCGCCGCCCGCCAACTTTGCCGAATTTCGATAACACGCGGAAATATGGCTCCCTACTATCAAACCTTATGCCGCTTGGCGTTTGCCGTACCGACCTCACCGGAGAGAGATCCATGACGCCCGACCTGAACATCGCGCCCGCGCGCGCTGTCACACATCACGAACTTAAGCAAACACTGGGTACTTGGCAGTTGTGGGGCATCGCCGTGGGACTCGTCATTTCGGGCGAGTACTTCGGCTGGAGTTATGGCTGGGCAAGCGCGGGGACACTCGGATTTCTGATTACCTCGCTCTTCGTCGCCGCGATGTATACGACGTTCATCTTCAGCTTCACCGAGTTGACGACATCGATTCCTCATGCCGGCGGGCCGTTCGCCTATGCACATCATGCATTCGGACCGCTCGGCGGATACCTCGCCGGCATGGCGACGCTCGTGGAGTTCGTCTTCGCGCCACCGGCCATCGCGCTCGCGATCGGCGCTTACCTGCACGTGCAATTCCCCGGGCTCGAACCCAAGCATGCCGCGCTCGCCGCATACGTCGTGTTCATGGCGCTGAACATCGTCGGCGTCCAGATCGCCGCGGCGTTCGAACTCGTCGTGACCTTGCTCGCGATCTTCGAGCTGCTTGTCTTCATGGGCGTGGTGGCGCCGGGCTTCAGTTGGGGCCACTTCACGCAAGGCGGCTGGGCGGGCGCGCAACATTTCAAAATCGACGCCTTCCACGGTATGTTCGCCGCGATCCCATTCGCCATCTGGTTTTTTCTCGCGATCGAAGGCGTCGCCATGGCCGCGGAGGAAGCGCGCAACCCGAAACGCTCGATTCCGATCGCCTATGTCAGCGGGATCTTGACGCTCGTCGCGCTCGCGCTGGGCGTGATGATCTTCGCGGGTGGCGCCGGCGACTGGACCCGCCTCTCGAACATCAACGATCCGCTCCCCCAGGCGATGAAATACATCGTCGGCGAACACAGCGGCTGGATGCATATGCTCGTGTGGCTCGGGCTCTTCGGCCTGGTGGCCTCGTTCCACGGCATCATCCTCGGGTATTCGCGTCAGATTTTCGCGCTGGCGCGCGCAGGTTACCTCCCCGAATGGCTCGCCAAGGTCCATCCGCGCTTCAGAACACCCCACCGGGCGATCGTCGCGGGCGGCGTCATCGGCGTCGCGGCCATCTATAGCGACGAACTCGTTCAATTCGCGGGCCAGACGCTCACCGCCAATATCGTCACGATGTCCGTGTTCGGCGCGATCGTCATGTACATCATCAGCATGCTCGCCCTGTTCAAGCTGCGCCGCGCGCAACCCGCGCTCGAACGCCCGTTTCGCGCGCCGCTGTTCCCCTATTTTCCGGCGTTCGCCTTGGCCGCCGCGATCGTCTCCCTGGCAACGATGGTCTACTACAACTGGCAAGTGGCGATCGTGTTTGCGATCTTCTTCGCGCTAGGCTACGGTTATTTCTTGACGACCAGCCGCCGGCGCGCCCTCGCGCCCGTGGACGCACTCATCGAAGACTGAATCGGGTCGTGCCGAGCATCGACGGGAGTCATACGCATGAGCTTCAAGGAGACGGTCGGCGCACGCGTGTATCGCTTCGCCGATTTGAAGACGTTGCTGGCCAAGGCGAGTCCGCAGCGTTCGGGCGACGAGCTCGCCGGGCTGGCCGCCGCGAGCGAGGAGGAACGCGTCGCGGCCAAGCTCGCGCTCGCGGCCACGCCGCTTCGCGCGTTTTTGAACGAAGCGGTCATCCCCTACGAGGACGACGAGGTCACGCGGCTCATCGTCGACGAACACGATGCGGCCGCCTTCGCCGAAATCGATCATTTGACCGTGGGCGATTTTCGCGATTGGCTACTCTCGGACGCGGCCGATACGGACACACTCATTCGCCTATCACCGGGGCTGACACCCGAAATGACGGCCGCCGTCTCCAAACTCATGCGCAACCAGGACTTGATCTCGGTCGCGCGCAAACGGCCCGTCGTCACGCGCTTTCGCAACACGATCGGGCTGCCCGGCCGCCTGTCCGTCCGCCTGCAACCGAACCATCCCACCGACGACGTCAAAGGCATCGCGGCGTCGATGCTCGACGGCCTCATGTACGGCTGCGGCGACGCCGTGATCGGCATCAATCCGGCGACCGACAGTTTGGCCGCGATCACGACGCTGCTGCTCATGATCGACGAGTTTCGCGAACGTCACCAAGTACCGACGCAATCGTGCGTCCTCACGCATGTCACGAGCACGATCGCGGCGATCGAACGCGGCGCGCCGGTCGACCTCGTCTTCCAATCGATCGCCGGCACGCAAGCAGCCAATGCGAGCTTCGGGATTTCGCTCGACTTGCTGCGCGAGGCGCATGACGCGGCCCGCTCGCTCGGTCGCGGGACCGTCGGCGAGAACGTCATGTACTTCGAGACGGGACAGGGCAGCGCGCTGTCGGCCGGCGCGCATCACGGCGTCGATCAGCAAACCTGCGAAGCGCGCGCCTATGCGGTGGCCCGGCGCTTCGAGCCGTTGCTGACCAATACGGTGGTGGGCTTCATCGGCCCCGAATACCTCTACGACGGCAAGCAAATCACGCGCGCGGGGCTCGAGGATCATTTCTGCGGCAAGCTGCTCGGGGTGCCCATGGGCTGCGACATCTGCTACACGAATCACGCGCAGGCCGATCAAAACGACATGGATGGGCTCCTCACGCTGCTCGGCGTGGCCGGCGTCAATTTCATCATGGGCATACCGGGCGCCGACGACATCATGCTCAACTACCAAAGCACGTCGTTTCACGATGCGCTTTATCTGCGCGACGTGCTGGGCTTGCGCCGCGCGCCCGAGTTCGAGGCGTGGCTCGAATCGATGCGGATCACCGATGCGCACGGCGCGTTGCTGCCGGCGTCGCCGCGTCAGCCTTTGCTGGAAAGCGCGGCGGCCTGGGTGGGCTCGCCATGACTCGATTCGTCGCCCCCGATCCTTGGCACTCGCTGCGCGGCTTCACGCGGGCACGCATCGCGCTCGGCCGAACCGGGCACGGACTGCCCACCGAGGCGCTGCTCGCCTTCGAGCTTTCGCATGCGAAGGCGCGCGATGCCGTGCATCATCCGCTCGACGTCGATGCGTTGCATGCCGCGTTGCGCGCCGAAGGTTTCGCCACGCTCGATGCGCACAGCGCCGCCACCGACCGCGCGCAGTATTTACGGCGCCCCGACCTCGGGCGGCGTCTTTCGCGCGAAAGCCGTGCCGCGCTCGAGCAAGCACGCGCCGATCCTGCGGACCTCACGTTCGTCGTGGCCGATGGGCTCTCCGCGTTCGCTGTCGCCCATCATGCGTTACCTGTCCTCGCCGCCGTCCGGGGGAAGCTCGCAGGATGGCGCATCGGGCCCGTGGTGCTCGCGCGCCAGGGGCGCGTCGCGCTGGGCGACGAGGTCGGCGAAGTGCTCGGCGCGCAGATCGTGGCCGTCCTCATCGGCGAGCGTCCGGGGTTGAGCTCGCCCGACAGTCTCGGCATCTATCTGACTTACGGCCCCCGCGTGGGGCGCACCGACGCCGAGCGCAACTGCATCTCGAACGTGAGGCCCGAGGGCCTCGGCTATGCGCAAGCCGCGCACAAGCTGCATTACCTGCTGACGCAAGCGAGGCGCCTCGCACTCACCGGCGTCGCGTTGAAAGACGAGAGCGACGCGATCGGGGCACCTGGCGTGGCTCTTGCATCTGAACGGCCATGATGCTGCATCCCAGCCCTTCGCCGCCCCCGTTCGATGCGCCGCACCGCCGCGAGGCCGGCGGCGCCCCGCCGCTGTGCATGTCGATCGCGCACGATGCCGACGAGCACGCGCGCAACCTGCACGGCTGGCATCAGACCTACGATCAGCTCAGCGCCGGGCGCTTCACGGGTACCCTCGTCGAACTGTTCCTCGATCGCATGACGGTGTTTCGCGAAACGACGAGCCATACGTTGCGCCAAAGCTGCGAAGTGAAATCGGATGCTTATTGGTTCGGCATTCCGGTGTGCGAAGCGGGGGCCGGACGGATCGACGGGCAGCCGATCGGAGAAGACGCGCTCGCGCTGCGGCCGGGCGGCGTCGAGTTCGAGTTGTTCACGCCCGCGCACCACGAATTCTTCGGCATCGTCGTGAAAGGCGAAGTGCTGCGCCGCTATGCGGCCGAGGTCGAACACCTCGGGCTTGGGCAGCCACTGCCGGGCGCATCCGTCGTGCCGATCGGCTCCGCTCGCAAAGCGCGGCTCGTCGCCTCGCTGCGCGCGATCCTCGACGAAAGCGCGCGACGCGGCGCGCCGCCCTCCCCGTTCTTGCGCAATCAACTGCAATCGTCGGTGCTGGCCGCTTTGTTCGACCTTTGCGTCGCGCCGCAACGCACCGACAGCGAATCGATTCGAGCATCGACGTACCGCCGGCGGCTCGCGCTCGTCATGGACGCACGCGACTATGCGATCGCGCATCGCGACCGGCCGATCGGCGTGCCCGAACTATGCGAGCACTTGCACGTGAGCCGTCGCACGCTTCAATACTGCTTTCAGGATGTCGCCGGCCTCGCACCGGCGGCCTACCTGCGCGCGTTGCGACTAAACGGCGCTCGCCGCGACCTGACCGGCGCCGCGCAGGCCGCGCCGCATGCCGCCTCGGTGCAGGACATCGCCACCGCTTGGGGCTTCTGGCATTTCAGCCAATTTTCCGCCGACTATCGCCGGCTATTCGGCGTGCGCCCCTCCGATTCGCTCAAGCACGCGAATCCCCCCGTTTGACTTGATCTGCCTCAACCGGGCTCCCGCCTGCCGAATCGATACTGGCCATCTCTCCCAACCGAACAGGAGTCGGCGATGGCCCGAGTCATGAAAGCTGCTGTCGTACATGCATTTGGCGAACCGTTGAGCATCGAGGAAGTACCGGTGCCGACGCCCGAGCCCGAACAGGTACTCGTCAAAATCGAAGCTTCCGGGGTGTGCCATACCGATCTGCACGCGGCGGACGGCGATTGGCCCGTCAAACCCTCGCTGCCGTTCATCCCCGGCCATGAAGGCGTGGGCTACGTCGCCGCCGTGGGCTCGCGCGTGAAGCATCTGAAGGAAGGCGATCGCGTGGGCGTGCCCTGGCTCTATACCGCGTGCGGTCATTGCGAGTACTGCCAGACCGGCTGGGAAACGCTTTGCCACGATCAGCAAAACACGGGTTACTCGGTCAACGGCAGCTATGCCGAGTACGTCGTGGCCGATCCGAATTATGTCGGCCATTTGCCGGCCAACGTCGCCTTCGATGAAATCGCGCCGATTCTGTGCGCGGGCGTCACCGTCTATAAGGGCATTCGCGTGACGGACACGCGCCCCGGACAATGGATCGCGATCTCGGGTGTCGGCGGGCTCGGACACGTGGCCGTGCAATACGCGGTCGCCATGGGTCTGCACGTCGTTGCCGTCGATGTGGCCGACGACAAGCTCGAACTCGCGCGCAAGCTCGGCGCCACGTTGACGGTGAACGCGGCCACGCAAGACCCGGCCGCCGTCATTCAAAAGGAAATCGGCGGCGTGCACGGCGTGCTGGTGACGGCCGTCTCGCGCAGCGCGTTCGCTCAAGCATTGGGCATGGTGCGACGCGGCGGCACGATTTCGCTCAATGGCCTGCCCCCCGGCGATTTTCCGCTGCCGATCTTCTCGACCGTGCTCAACGGCATCACGGTGCGCGGCTCGATCGTCGGTACACGGCGCGACCTGCAAGAGTCGCTCGATTTCGCGGCGGAAGGCAAGGTGCGCGCGCATATTCACCACGATCGCCTCGAGAACATCAATACCGTATTTGCCGCGCTCAAGGCAGGCAAGGTCGATGGGCGGATCGTGCTGACGGGTTACTGAGCCTTCGATTCGCGCGGCCGGGGCACGTCCAAGCCGCGCGAACCGAGATCATCGGACAGGCGCATCGTTTTCGTACGCGGACATCGTCGTACCCGCCGTGCCTTCGACGAGCGCGGCGACATCGGTCAACGCACCGATACTGGCGCGGCGCCCCGTCCGTTCGACGAAGCTCGCCGCGGCCTCGACCTTCGGCCCCATCGAACCCGCCGCGAATGCGCGTTCGCGCAGCACGCGGGGCGTCAAGTGCGTCAATAGCCTCGCGCCCGGCGTGCCCCAATCGGCAAAAACCCCGGCCACGTCGGTCGCAATGACGAACAAATCGGCCTCGATCGCCTCCGCCACGAGCGCCGCGCTGCGATCCTTATCGACGACAGCTTCGATGCCATGCAACGTGCCGTCCTCGGCGGCGACGACGGGGATACCGCCCCCTCCCGCGCAGATGACGATCGCATGCTGCGCCAAGAGCCAACGCAACGGCGCGACTTGCACGAGGCGTTTGGGCCGCGGACTAGGCACGACACGCCGATAGCCCGTGCCATCGCGGGCGATCGACCAGCCTTTCGCCTTCGCCGACTCCAGGGCGGCCGCATCCGTCAACATCGCGCCGATCGGTTTTTCGGGGTGTTCGAATGCCGGATCGTTTGCATCCACTTCGACCATCGTCAGCAAGGTCGCGCATGCGCGCGTCTTCGGCAAGCGGTTGCGCAATTCGAGCTCGAGTGGGTAGCCGATCATCCCTTCGGTCTCGGCGTCGAGTACGTCGAGCGGAAAGCCCGCGCTCGCCCTTGCCTCGCGCTCTTGCGATGCCAACAGTCCCACTTGCGGCCCGTTGCCGTGCACGATGACGAGCTCGTTGCCTTCGGCCACCTGCGCCAGTTGCGCCGCGGCGAGCCGAACGTTCTCGGTTTGCGCCTCGGCGCTGATCTTCTGCCCGCGCTTTAGCAGCGCATTGCCGCCTAGTGCTATTACGATCCGCATGGTGTCGTTCCTCGTCGCGCGCTCACATCGCCAGGGTGGCGACCAGGATCGCCTTGATCGTGTGCAGACGATTTTCGGCCTGATCGAAGACGATCGATGCCTCCGACTCGAACACCTCGTCGGTCACTTCCACCCCGTCGCGCAATCCATAGGCATCGGCGATCTGCTTGCCGACATGGGTATTCGCGTCGTGAAACGCCGGGAGACAATGCATGAACTTCACGCGCGGATTGCCGCTTGCCGTCATCAATGCCGCGTTGACCTGATACGGGCGCAACTCGTCGATCCGTTCGCCCCATTTCTCGAACGGCTCGCCCATCGACACCCACACGTCCGTATAGATGAAGTCCGCGCCCTTCACCGCATCGCGCGGCACGTCAGTCAGCGTCAGCCGCGCGCCGGTTGCGGCGGCGATCTTGCGGCATTCGTCGACGAGCGTCTCGTTCGGCCACAAATGACGCGGCGCGCACAAGCGTACGTCCATCCCGAGCTTGGCGCCTACGATCATCAACGAGTTGCCGGTGTTGTTGCGCGCATCGCCGATATAGCAATAAGCGATGTCGTGCAGCGGCTTATCGCTGAACTCATGCATCGTCATGACGTCCGCGAGCATTTGCGTCGGGTGAAACTCATCCGTGAGTCCGTTATAAACGGGCACGCCCGCATAGCGCGCCAACTCTTCGACGATCTCTTGGCCGAAACCGCGATACTCGATCGCGTCATACATGCGCCCCAGCACGCGCGCCGTATCCTTCATCGATTCCTTGTGGCCGATTTGCGAACCCGTGGGGTCGATGTAAGTGACATGCGCGCCTTGATCGTGCGCGGCGACCTCGAACGCACAGCGCGTGCGCGTGGAGGTCTTTTCGAAAATGAGCGCGATGTTTTTTCCCGTCAGCCTCGGCGTTTCGACGCCGGCGTACTTCGCACGCTTCAGGTCGCGCGACAGATCGAGCAGATAACGGATCTGCCGAGGCGTGTATTCCATCAAGGACAGATAGCTGCGATTGTGAACGTTGAACATGTGATTTTCCTTGCGAGAGTCCGTGTGCTGCGCTGGAGAGAACGGGCGTCAGATTTCGATCGGATCGCGCGCGATCGGGCAACTCATGCAGTGACTGCCGCCGCGTCCGCGCCCGAGTTCGCCACCGGGTATTTCGATGACTTCGACGCCCGCTTGGCACATCTTGCGATTCGTATAGACGTTACGGTCGTAAGCCAGCACGACACGCCGATCGAGCGCCAGGACGTTGTTGCCGTCGTCCCATTGCTCGCGCTCGGTTTCGTAGGCGTCGCCGCCCGTCGTCAGCACGCGTAGCGAGCCGATGCCGAGCGCACCCGCGACCACGGAGAGAAACGGCTCGCTGTGACGCTCGTAGCGAACGCGGCCCGGTTCGTCGCCGGGGTAAAGGCTCGTGCATTGAATGCCCTGGGCCACGTCGGGATAGATGCTGACGAAATCGATGTCGATGAACGAAAAGACCGTATCGAGGTGCATCGATGCGCGCGCCTTCGGCAACTGGCAAGCGATCACGCGCTTGGCGGCATGCGCGTCGAACAAGCGGCGCGCCACTTGCGTCACGGCCTGTGGACTCGTGCGCTCGCCCATGCCGATCAGCACCACGCCCGCCCCAATGGGCATGACGTCGCCGCCCTCGAGCGTTTGCGCGCCGTGATCGACGTCCGGATCGCCCCACCACGTTCGCACGTTGTTCGCAAAGCGCGGGTGAAAGCGGTACACCGCGGCCAGCAGCAAGGTCTCCTTGCGGCGCGCGGGCCAGTACATCGGGTTCAGCGTCACGCCGCCGTAAATCCATGAGCTCGGGTCGCGCTGGAAAATCAGATTCGCCAGCGGTTGCACGACGAAATCGGATCGCTCCAGATAGCCGCCGAAGAGCCCACGCGCGTCGAACGGCAATTGCGCTTTAGCGATGCCCCCGATCAAGCAATCGGCCAACTGCTGCGCGGGCATCTCCTCGAGCCATAGCCGCAATTCGCGCAGCATGCCCGTGCCGACTTCCTCCTCGACGATGCGACGGTCGAGAACCCAATCGCGCGCCTCGCGATCGAGCAATACCTGCGAGAGCAGATGATGGAATTCGAGCACTTCGATGCCGCGCTCGCGCATCGCACCGACGAAGACTTCGTGATCCTCGATGGCTCGATCGACCCAGATCACGTCGTCGAACAAGAGGCTGCCGCAGTTGGCCGGCGTCAAGCGGCGATGCGCGAGGCCGGGCCGGCAGACCATCACGGTGCGCAGTTTGCCCGCTTCGGAATGGACTCCAAGAGTCATGCGTTTCTCCAGAATCAAGCGTGAATGACATACGTGTAAAGACGGACTCGGGAATCGGCCTCGACCTTGCGATAGATCCCCTGGATTTCGTTCTCGAAACCCGGGAAGCGGTTGCCCGCCTCCTCGATGGCCAGGAAGTAATCGAGCATCGGGCGCGCGCGCTCGTCGAAGCGCTCGCCGGGCACGACGAGGCCGATCCCCGGCGGATAGACCAACGCGAGCGTGGCGGCCACGCGTCCGGGCGCTTCGCTCACCGGGACTAGTTCGACGTTGTTGCGCACGAGTTCGTGCATCGCTTCTTGCGGCGACATGACGACCTCCGGCAAATGCGCGTCGGCGAACGACTCGCGCTGCAAGCGGCTGATCGCCTGCTCGCGGTAAAAACCGTGCATCTGTGCGCACAGATCGCGCAGCCGAACGCCCGCGTAACGGCTTCGATAGGCGGCGGAAAATGCAGGCAGTGCCTGCTCGAGCGGCACGTTTTGGTCGTAAAGCATCTTGAAACGGACGAGCGCCGAGAGCAGCGTGCCTGCCTTGGACGACTCGAGCCCCGGGGTGAGCAAGAACAACAGGCTGTTCAAATCGTTCTTCTCGGGCACGATCCCGCTTTCGCGCAAATACTGCGCGACGATCGCGGCCGGCACGCCCTCGCGCGTATAGACGCCCGTCGCCCGATCGAAGCCCGGCGTGAGCAGCGTGAGCTTGTTCGGATCGGTCATCGCATAGCCTGATGCCTGCACGTCGAAGCCGTGCCACGCGGCGCCGGGAGCGAGTTGCCAATAGCGCGCGTCGCGCGCCAAATCGTCGGTCGGCACGTCCTCCCACCGCCTAGCCTGTCCGTCCCATTGGACGAGGTCGGGCACGAACGGATCGAAGAACCAACGGCGAGATGGATCGTCTTCGCTGCGCTCGTATTCGTGCTTGAGCGCCCGCAACTTTTTACGAAGCTCGATACCGAGCCGGATCGTGTCGTCCCATAGGACTTCGCCCGAACGGCCCTTCATCATCTGCGCGCCGACGTCGAGCGACGCGAAAAGCGGATAGAACGGCGAGGTGGAAGCATGCTGCATGAACGTCTCGTTCAAGCGGCGATGGCTGACTTGCCGGCGCTGCCCCGCGAGATGCGCATCCTTCACATGGATCTGCGACGCTTGCGAGAAGCCCGCGAGTTGCTTATGCGTGGATTGCGTCGCGATCAACCCGGGGGAATCGGCACCGAGCCGCTCGACGCCCATCGCGAAACGTCCGGCGAACAGCGGATGAAACTTCATGAAGCCCGCCCAAGCCTCGTCGAACAGCATGTAGTCGCACAAGGGTCCAAGGCGCTCGACGAGCAGTTGCGCATCGTAGATCGTGCCGTCGTAAGTGCATTGCTCGATCACGGCCACGCGGAACGGCCGCGGGCGCCGCCAGGCGTCGGGATCGGTCACGAGCGGATGGCGCCGAATGCGCTCGCGAATCGACGCTTCGTCGAGCGAGGCGTAATCGATCGGCCCGATCATTCCGTACGCATTGCGGGTCGTGGGCAGGTAGACCGGCACGCCGCCCGCCATCAGCAGCGCGCCGTGATGCGCGGCCTTGTGGTTGTTTCGATCGAACAATACGAGATCGCCCGGTGCGACGAGTGCGCCCAGCGCGATCTTGTTGGAAGTCGAGGTCCCATTCAGCACGAAATACGTACGCTCGGCGCCGAAGATGCGCGCGGCAGCCTTTTGCGCCGCGAGTGCCGGGCCTTCGTGCGTGAGCAAGTCGCCCATTTCCGTCACGGAATTGTCGAGGTCGTTGCGAAACACCGCCTCGCCCAAATGCTTGACGAAGGCCCTGCCTATCGGGCTCTTTTGGTAGAACACGCCGCCGTTGTGTCCGGGACACGTCCACATCTGATTGGCGCGCTCGGCATAATCCACGAGCGCGCCGAAAAACGGCGTTCTGAGGCTGGCCGCGTAATCGCGCAAGTGCGCGACGAGATTGCGCGCGACGAACTCGGGCGTATCTTCTTCGATGAAGACGTAGCCGGTGACCTGGCCCAGCACCGCCACCGGGATTTCCTCCAGCCGATGACGTTCGACCAAGACGAAGATCGGCACGTCCAAGCCGCGAGCGCGCACGAAACGCACGAACCCTTCCACCGCATGCTCGCTCTTCGCTCGCGACCACTCGAGCACGATGCACCCCAAGGACGCATCGCTGCGCACCGCAATGGCCGCCTCGTCGGTCGTGGGCGCGACCGTAGTGCCGTAGCCGAGCCGCAGCAATTCGGCGACGATACGTTGCAATCGCGAGGACGAGACCGTCGCCGCGGCAGGCATGTCGCAGCAAAACAAGAACCCGAACAGTGTGTCGTACGACATGGCGCTCTCTATTTATTCGGCACTGCGAACGATTGGGGTCGATGACCGTGTGTGCGGCGAAGGCCTTGTCAGCCGAGCTTGACGACGCCCGCCAAGAACAGCCACAGCGCGGCAACCGCAACGAGCACCAGCAGCGCGGCCGCGGCTTTCTCGCGCCCCGTGAGCGCGGCTTGCCCCGGTGCATGCTCGCGCCGCGCCCACCAAAACACGGGGATGCCGAGGGCGAACAAAATGGTCGACATGAGTAAGAACTGCGGGCCCGCGGCGTACAGCAGCCACACCGAGTAAGTCGACGCGAGCACGCCGGTCAGAATCGATTCGCGCGCGGTCTCGCCCTGCGACGACCGATACTCGGGCTGCGTCGCGTAGCGCCATAGGAACAACGCGCTGGACAGGTAAGGCGGCAAAATCATGACGCCGGTGATCGAGATGAGCCAATTCCACGCGTCGTGCGCGAACAAGACGACGAACACGGCCGCTTGCATGGTCGCGCTCGATAGCCAGAGCGACGGCGCCGCAGCATGCCGGCGGTTTTCGCGTGCCAGAAACTTCGGAAACACCCCGTCTTTCGCCGCTTCGTACGGCAACTCGGCGACGAGGATGGTCCACGCCAGCCAGCAACTGAGCAACGAAAGCATCAATGCGATGGAGATGAAAACGGCACCCCACTGACCTACCGCCGCCTTGAGCACGTAGGCTGCCGATGGCGAAGACAACCCGGCCAGTTCAGCTTGATGCATGACGCCGAACGGCAACGCGGAGAGCAAGAAGTACAGCGTCGTGCACATCAAAAGGCCCATGAACGTGGCCCTACCCACTTGCGAGGGTTTTTCGGCTCGGTCCGAAACCACGACCGCGCCTTCGATCCCGATGAACACCCAAAGCGTGACGAGCATCGTGCTCTTGACTTGCCCCAGCACACTGCCCAAATGCTGTTGGGTACCCCAGAAGTCGTATGAAAAGACGTTGGCTTTGAAGGCCACGACCATCGAACTGAGCGCGACGATGATCGATCCGATGTTCAGTACGCTCGACATGACGTTCATGATCGCCGCGCGCTTCACGCCCGAGAGCACGATGAAATTCATCACCCATACGAGCGCGGAGGCGCCGGCGATCGCCTGCCAGTTGTTGCCGCTCCGGAACACGGGCACGAATACGCCGAGCGTTTGCATAAACAAAATGGCAAACGCGATATTGCCGAATGCGGCGGAAAGCCAATATCCCCATGCCATCTCGAATCCGGCGAATGCGCCGAATCCCTCTCGCGCATACGAATAAATCCCGGCTTTCAAATCGGGCCGCTTATCGGCCAACGTGCGAAACGTATTGGACAGAAACGACATGCCGCCGAGCGTAATGACCCACGCGACGATTACGGCGCCGAGTCCCGCGCCTTGCGCCATGTTTTGCGGCAAGTTGAATGCGCCGCCGCCGATCATGGAGGCAATGACCACGCCGGTGAGCAGCGTCACGCCGAGCCGGCGGGTGCGCGGCTGCGCCGCGGCGGCACCCTCGGCCGCGGCGCCGGGCAAGTCTTTCGATCTATCCATCGTTGTTCTCCTCATTGGCGATGCGTTATTCGAGAGTGTATGAGGGCATTCCCTTAATCGCTTGACCGGGATCAAGCCGGGCCCGATTGCATGTCATAACTTCTCATTCGAGCATGGCGATCGTTGGCAATCCACTTTTTCAATACGACCTTTCAATTCAATTGCACGATGCATATTCGAGAAATTCAGGCGAAGATCAAAAGCATAGGCACGACGCGCAAGATCACGCGGGCGATGGAGATGCTGGCCCGCGCCAAGGCGCCGGCCGCGCGCAAACGCGCAGGCTCGTTTCGTCCCTATGCGGAGCACATGCGCGCGATCGCACTACATATGCAGGCGGCCAACCCCGAGTTCGTGTCGCCGTTCCTGCGCAAGCAGGTGCCGGTGCGGCGCGTCGGCTTGATCGTCGTCAGCACCGATCGCGGCTTATGCGGGCCGCTGAACAGCCGCTTGCTGCTGCAATGCGTCGAGCGGCTCGCGGCGTGGGACCGGGACGCCATCGGCGCCCGCGTGAGCGTCGTCGGCGCCCGCGGCATGGGGCCGATCGCGCGATGCGGCGCCGAGGTCGTCGCGCACAGCGGCGCACTCTCGCAGGCGCTCCACTTCGAATCGTTCTTCGGCACGATCTCGGTGCCGCTGGGCGAGTTTTTGCAGGGTGAATTGGACGAGGTCTACATCGCCTATAACCGCACCACGCGCGTGCCCGAGTTCGAGCCGCGCATCGACCGGATCTTGCCGCTCGACGCCCAGCTCCATCCGCCGGGCGACGGTGCCCCGCCCACGCCCGACTATCTCTACGAGCCGGATACGGGCGCTGTCATCGAGACACTGCTGCTGCGCTACGTGGAAGCATTCGTCTACCAAGCGGTGGCCGAAAACAGCGCGTGCGAGCAATACGCGCGGATGATGGCGATGCAGACGGCCACCGAGAACGCCGATCGGCTCATCCACGATCTGACGCGCGTCTATCAGAAGACGCGCCAAGCGCAAATCACGACCGAGTTGTGCGAGATCATCGCGGGAGCCGCCGCGCTATGACGAACGTGACCTTCGTTCCTGCCCGCGACGCCGGCTTGCAGGTGGATATCGTCAGCGTCGAAACCGAAATCTACAGCGGCACGGCTTCTTTCGTCGTGCTTCCCGGGGAAGCGGGCGAGCTCGGCGTCTATCCCGGTCACGTGCCGCTGCTGACGAGGATCAAGCCTGGCGTGGTCTCGATCTGGGACGGCGGCTCCGAGCCCGTGCATCGCGTCTTCGTCGCGGGCGGCGTCGCGGAAGCTCTGCGCGAACGCGTGACCGTGCTGGCCGATCATGCCCTGCGCACGCCCGAACTCGATGCGGCCAGGGCCAGCGATGCGCGGCGCCAGGCCGCCGTTTTGCGTGCGCGCTACCCATCGCAGCCGGCACACACGTTCGACTTCGCCGCGGCCAAGACCGAGCTGGCGGACGAATTGCGCCGCTTCTTTCTGCTCGCGTTTCGAAAGCCCAAGCACTAACGCGCCGGGCTCACCGGCAAGCGGCTCAGCAAGCGATCGATCCGCCCGCGAAGCGGCGCGGATCGACGCGCTCGCAAGAAATCGTCGTGCCGGCCGTCCCCGCCACCAACCGCTCGACATCGGCCAACGCGCCGATCGCCGCACGCCGGCCCGTGCGCTCGGCGAAGTGGGACGCGGCCCTCAGCTTCGGCCCCATCGCACCAGCGGTGTCGGCGAATTCGCGCAGCGCATCGGGATGACCATGCCGCAGCAATTTGGAATTGGCCGTGCCCCAATCGAGAAAAACGCCGGCCATATCGGTCACGATCACGAACAGGTCGGCGTCGATCGCCTCGGCGATCAGCTCGGCGGCCGAGTACGGATCGACGACCGCATCCACGCCGTGCCAAGCGCCATCGGCTCGCGCCACGACCGGCACGACCCCGCCCGCGCAGATGACGACCGTCCGTTCGTCGATCAAGCGGCGCAACGCCTCCGATTGGGGCAACCGTACCGGACGCAGATTCGGCACGACGCGCCGGTAGCCGATACTGTCCTTTGCGATGTCCCATCGTTTCGCCCTAGCAGCCGCCACCGCGCGTTCGCCGACGATGAAGGCGCCGATCGGCTGGTCCGGACGGTCGAACGCCGGATCGGCCGCGTCCACTTCCACCATCGGCAACAAAGTCGCGCAAGCGCGCGCGCTCGTCAGGCAGTTGCGCAATTCGAGGTCGAACCGGTGAACGTCATCCGCGTGGAGGGGCGTAGGCACGCCGTCGTGCGTGCCGGCTTCGCCGGTGCGATCGCTCAGGCCGGACCACGCCGATCCATCGGCACCGCGCTCGTTCTCGTGTACGAGCACGACGTCGTTACCCTCCACCACGCCGGCCAGCCGCGCCGCGGCGGCCCGCACCGCGTGCCCATCCGCGCTTGCCCCGGTCTGGCCGCCGCGTTTGCGCAGCGCATTGTCGGCCAATGCGATCACGATTCGCATATTGGTATTCCTCCTGCCATGGTTGGTTCGATTTCGCGCCCGGCGCGTCGAATTCAAACCGTAGGTATAGAGGAAAGAAGCGCGCCCGACTGCGTCCTCACGCACATCCGGCATCGATCGGCGGCATCGGGCCGGCATTTGTTCATACTCAAGCCATCAACGCAATCGTCTTGCGAAAGCGCGCGAGCGACAGGGCGAACAGTATCGAACCGATCAGCGCCAACGATAGGAACGGCTGCCAAACGGCGTCGAGTCCCGCGCCGCGGTAAAGGATCGCCTGCCCCAACTCGACGAAATGCGTCGTCGGCGCGGCAAGCATGACCTCCCGTACGAGCCAGGGCATGCTTTCTCGCGGCGTGACCCCGCCCGAGAGCAACTCCAGCGGAATCAGCACGAGCACCATCAGCATCCCGAACTGCGGCATGCTGCGCGCGAGCGTCGCGAGGAAAATGCCCATCGAGGTCGCGGCGAACAAATGCAACGCGGCGCCGCACATGAACAACGCGACGGAGCCTTGGATCGGCACGTGCAAGGCGCCCCGCACGACGAAGGTCAACGAGGCGAGCGCCGCGACCATCACCACGAGTCCCATCGACCACACTTTCGCGAGCATGATCTCGAGGGGCGTAACCGGCATGACGAGCAAATGCTCGATCGTGCCGTGTTCGCGCTCCCGGATCAGCGCCGCACCGGTAAGGATGATCGAAAGCATCGTGACGTTGTTGATGATTTCCATCAGCGAGCCGAACCACGCATGCTCGAGGTTCGGATTGAAGCGCACATGCATGGCCAAATCGACCGGTGGCGGCGCAGCACCGCGGTAGCGCGCGACGAAATCCGCGATTTCTCCGCCGGCGATTTGCTGAACGTACCCGCTGCCGGTGAACGCCTGGCTCATCCGCGTCGCATCGACGTTCAACTGGATTTGCGTTTGCCGCCCGGCCAACACGTCGCGCTGAAAGTTCGGCGGGATATCGAGCGCGAACGTGAAACGGCCCAGATCGAGTCCATGGTCCACTTCGGCCGTATTCACGAGCATCGGCGCGTTGAATTGCGGCGGGAAAAACGCGGAGACGATGCGCGCCGAAAGCGGCGAAGCATCCTCGTCGACGATCGCGATCGGTGCGAGATGCAGCGTCTCGGGCTGGGCGGTGGCGGCGGCATAGATCGACGCGGTGAACGTATAAACGATCAGCACGAGCATCGTCACGTCGCGCGCCAAGCTCCAAAGCTCCTTCACGCCCAGGCGGTAGATGGCGGATAAGGTTCGCATTCAAGTCTCCTGCTTGCGCAGCAGCGCGATCGTCGCGCCGAGCACAACGGGAATCGCGAGCAGCAGCGGCAAGAAGTGCGCGCGTAGATCGGCGAAGCCCAGTGCTTTGTTGAATACGCCCCGGCTCACCGCGAACATGTACGTGGCGGGGTAGATTTCGCCGATCCACCGTCCCGTTCCCTCCATCGACGAGACGGGGTTGATCAGTCCGCTAAATTCGACGGCGGGAATGAGTGTGGCGATCAGCGTGAAGAACAAGGCTGCGATTTGGCTTCGCGTGAACGTCGAAGCGAGCAAGCCGAAGCCGGTCGATACGATGTTGAACAGCAATACGGCAAGGAGTAACGTGGGCACGCTGCCCTTGAGCGGCACATCGAACGCGAAGTGCGCGAGCAGGGCCATCAGTACGAAGTTGAGCATCGCCAGCAACACGTACGGCACCTGCTTACCCACCAGGAATTCGGTGCGCGTGACAGGCGTCACGTATAAGTTGACGATCGAGCCCAACTCGCGCTCGCGCACGACGGAAAGCGCCGTCAGCATCGCGGGCAACATCAAGAGCAACAGCGGAATCACAGCCGGTACCATCGCAGGCAGGCTCTTTACATCCGGGTTGTAGCGGAAGCGTGTTTCGATCGTTACGCGATCGATCGCCTCCATGCCTAAGCGGTGACGCATTTGATCGCGCAGCCATTGCTCATGCATGCCGACCACGTAACCGCGGATCGTCTCGGCCCGCAGCGGCATCGCGCCGTCGATCCATACGCCGATCTGCACGGGGCGCCCATGCGTCAGATCTCGCGCGAAGCCGGGCGGAATCTCCACCGCCAAGGACAGCTTGCCCGCCCGCATCCGGCGATCGAGATCGTCGTAATCGGCGATCGGCTGCTGCTCGATGAAATAGCGCGAGCCCGAGATACCGAGCGCGTAGTCGTGACTCAACCCCGACTGATCGCGGTCGAGCACGGCGAAGGTCAGGTTTTCGACGTCGAGGCTGATGCCGAGGCCGATCACACACATGAGGACGAGCGAACCGAGCAGCGCGAGCGCGCCGCGCACCGGATCTCGCCGCAATTCGAGGGCCTCGCGCCACAGGTAGGTCCACGCGCGCGCAAGGCTGAAGGCACGCCGTGCCGTGGGGTGCGGTGTGCTCGGTGTGCTGGGC
>NZ_PNYA01000040.1 GCF_002879885.1 Trinickia dabaoshanensis | reverse complement strand
AGCAAATGACATCGAATCGGTCAGAATTAAAGAAATCCAGCATCAAAACGACATGACCCGAATCGGCACGGCAGCGCTGTGGAAAGCCACCGCTGCGCCACGACGGCGATACTTCAACAGCCTGCTAATGGTCTTGAGCACAATGGTGGCAACCGTTCCGTGGTTTCGAATGACCACGTTTGGTCGGAATCTTGTGCGCGTCGCCGTGATTTGCGCTACCCACGTGCTGTTGACCGGCTTTGCTACCGCGGCGCCGCAGTCCACGCTTCGGTTTGCTCTACCGGGAGGGGCAGCAATTCTCTACAGCGAAGCCGCGAACCCTCAGGACCCATTGCCTCAACGCACTTGGAAGAGGGCCGTTTTTTATCTTCCTGACGGGGGCACATTCGGCCTGCTACCCAGAGCGGGCGAGCCAAACGAAGGCGGTGCGACACAAATGGAGCCGCCGAACGACGGCAACATTTCGCCGTCGCGCGAGTACATTGTCGTCGCGCGAGACGAACAGGGGGCAGTATCGGCCGGGCCGGGGCAACCCGAGTCTGTGCTGGACAGGGAGTACTGCTCGATGGTCGAGATCCGGACGGGATGTATAACTGCCGATCAGACTGGCGAGATATGTGGAGCAGGCTGGCGGGTGGGGCAGCGCGCACAGTGGGGAACGGACGAGCAGACCGACTTGATGCTGAAAAGCGACCGACCGTCGGCAAGACGGCAACTGGGCTTCATCAGCACAGGCCAGCCTGCGGAGCTAACAATCCGCGATGATTCCGGCGCGGACAATCTCCTGCGCTGCGATCCGCCGTCGCCAGCCAATCGTGAAATCTATCGGAAGATTGCGACTGCCCTGGACGCGGCCGGCGCGCACGATGAGGCTCGACTGATCGCCAACTCGCTCGCGAAAGCTAAGAGCGACCTCCTTGGCGCGTCAGCGCCGGTAACCGTCGAAAGCGAGCATGGAAAAGGGTCCGCGACAGTGCCAATGTTGCCTTTTTGGGGGGCGACTCTCGCCGGAGGCGACGTGTCGTTGTCGGCAAAGCAGATTCGCCCTGGTTGCTCTGTGGTAATCCATAAGGCTTATCCCGCAGGCATCGATCCGAATGTGAATGCCACTGTGTTTGACCGACAACTGTCCTGGAAATGCAACGGTGCCGAAGTAGTCCCGATAGGAACGATCGAAGCAGAAGGTAGCGGTCCCGAGATCGTCACCGTCTTTTACCGGCAGAACGAGATCATCGTCTTGGCGCGTTGGCCGTCAGATTCGGCCGGAGCAGATTTCCAAGGAGATTTTTATCGGGTAGACGCATTTCGTCTCGAGCGGACGAACAACCAGACGACGTTCCGGGCGGTGCCGGCTATAACCCATGCGTTTGGTGATGGCTATGATGGCGTGCTTAATGGGAAGCGTATGGCGTTTCCCTACAAGAATGCCGCGTCAATCCGTGCGCGATTGGCGGCACTCGGTCTGTGATCGGATTAATCGCTCTGAGCCAAATCGGGATATCGATTGGGCCGGGCTATCGAGAATAGAAGCGTTGTCGATAATGGCGCAATGTCCGGAATGGACGGATACCAAGAGGGACATGAGAGTTCATTTCCGTACAAGACCGCGGGTGCGGTGAAGTCATTTTTCAAGTGCCATGAGGCGAAGTGCAAGTAATGGATTATTCGGCAAACGCGAACGATAGAATTACCAAGAGCCACCTGACGCAGCCGGCGTTCAGATTGGGGTGTCCGTGGCGCCCGGTCGTCACCGTACCCTCAAGGCAACACTAGGTTAAATATGAGTCCGATAGCTCGATTCTCTTCGCTGGCCATTGCATTAACGGCTTCGCAACCGGCGTGGTGCGCGCAGGATCGGTCCGAGACCGATTTTCAAAACCACGCGCGCCTGGTCTATTCAGTTCCGGTGCCGCCTTCCCTCAGTCGCACGTTCGGACCCGGTTGGACACGTCTCACAATCACTCGACCTGACGGCACCACATTGCCGATCATGCCGGGTGAAACACTCACCCCCGATGGCGGAGCAATTTTTTCGACGGTTGGCACTAACGCTACTTCGCACGACGGACGCTATGTAGTACTCGATCTCACTCGTAACGGAGTGATAGAAACCGAGGACGGTAAGTCCTCCGTCGAAAGTCGGGAGTTTTGTCCGATCCTTGACACCCAGACAGGATGCGTCGCGCGTGACGATACGGGTGCAGTTTGCGGTGGGGCGTGGGACGAGAAGGAGGCGGTTTGGCACAGCCAACTTGATTCGGGCAAGGCGGAGTCACAACCGATGGCGACTTTGGAAAAGCCGACGGCGAAGGCAGTGTGGGCGCAGTTCAGCCAGGCAAAATCCACGGATATCAAGCCGTACTTGCGGGCTGTGCTCGGCATTGAAAATCTCCGAGCATGCGATCCGGCGAATGCGGGAAACGCGAGTGATTACGCAAAAATACGAGCAGCCCTTGGTCACTCCGCTCGCATCGTGATCGACCGCTCGGCCAGCAGCTCAATGCCGACGAATGTTGATGCAGAGCCGACATGGACGGTGACGGTTGCCCGATCATGGCTCTACGAAAGACCATCGGTGGGAAGTAATCGGCACGGGTATCTGATTCGCGGCGATCAAGTTGCGGTAACCCAGCAAGGGAATCCAGACTGGGCGAAAATTCGCTACGTCCATGATGGACATCCGCCGCTCGAAGCGTGGTTGAAGCGACAGGACATTACCCGCTAGCGGGCTACGGCGCGAAACAGGAATAGCTCGATGTTGACACGGACCATGCTGGGTCTATCGATTTTTTGCATGACATTACACGCTGCGCGTGCGGCGGGGCTTTGCACGGCAGAGGAGACGACCGTGTTCAGTTGCGAGCTGAAGCAAAACCACAAGGTGGTCTCACTTTGCGCGTCGAAGAGCTTCACGGAGCAAGACAGTTTCTTGCAGTATCGATTCGGCCAGCCGAGCAAGATCGAGCTGGCGTATCCGAAAGAGTTAAAGGACTCCTTGGCCCGCTTCGGCTATGACGAGTATTCGCGGCCCGACCTGAGCACGTTCATCGTCGGCTTCAACAACGGCGGCTATCGATATGAACTGATGGAGACGACCGAAGGCGGACCCGACGACGGTACGACGACTCGCAAGCTCGTGGTGACGTCGCTAGCCAAGAAACATAGCGTGGAGATGACTTGTCTTGACAACGGGAAGACGGTGTCTGACATCGCGGCGCTCGACGGCGTGCTCAAGTGCGACAAGGCACATGAAATCATGGAAGGGGCCTGCAATTGACTCTTATGCGATCGGTCGTAGCGCCACTGCGGCACAACGCAAAATCAACAACGAAAATTGCGGGAACGCTCGCGTGCGCGGTGCTCGCTAGCGCGCCCGCCCTTGCTGCGCAATGCGATACGTCGGACGCCGGCGTGGGTCTCGATAGCGCGCAAGCGAGGCTGCACTGCGTCGAGAAAGCCGAGGGCGAAAACGATAGGAGGCTCAACGCTGCGTATCGGTTGCTGCTCGGCGCTCTAAAAGACGAGGCCGACCAAGGGACCTTCACGCGCAGTCATTTGGTAGCGGCACAGCGCGCCTGGATCGCATTTCGCGATTCCGAGTGCGAACTGAAAGCCGATCTCGCGGGCGGGGCGCCGCAGTGGCGTGCGGTAAATCAAGCGCAGTGCGTTTCCGATCTCACCGCCGAGCGAGCGGGTGAATTGCTGCGAGACTCAGATGCCGCAAACGATCACTGACAACTCACTTGGGTCGACGTTCGGCTGAAATTGCTTGACTTCAAATGCATCAATGAGACTCCGTACAATTCTCCTCTGCCTTTTTGCATGCGCCGCGTCCGCGCTACCGCTTCACGCGTTTGCGGAAGCGATGGCCTCGCTCGCTTTCGATTGCCCGCAAGCATTGGGCGACAGCCCGCAGGGGCTGGCCTATGAAGCCAAGCTGATGGCCAGAACGCATGGCATGGCGTCGCGCCCGGCCGCCCATCTGCTTCAATTGAATGTCGGCGGAAAAACCTTGTCGTTTCGCGACAAACCCGGCGACGGGCTCGAGAATATCGCTTATTTTTTCTGTACCAGCCATGATGGTTACACGCTGATTCGATGGGACGATGGCGATTCGTTTACCGGCCAACCCATCGACGAGCGCACCGGGAAGATCCTGCCGGGTGGCTACCGCATGCTCTTCTCTCTCGACCGTCGGGCTTATTTCACCGAATATCCCCGCGCTACATCCGCTCCTTCCATCCACGCTGGATCAGCCACCAATTGATGGGGTACGTCGTCGCGAAGCCAACGATCATTCCGATTTGCATGAGCACCCAATAGACGGGGCGCGTCGGTTCGAGCCCGGGGGACGCGTGAGCGAACCCGATCATGCACGCGAACATCCCCACCTCATACGCAACGAGCGAGAGCGTATCGGCCTTGATCGCCGCGATGATGCCTTGCCGCAAGCCGAGCCCTCGCATCGGCGCGATCGAGAAATACTGAAAGACGATACCGACGCAATACGCAAAAACGAACGCAAGCACGAGCCGCCCACCGAGCTTCGACCCGGCGATCGAGAATGCAGCGGCGAACGCGATCCAATCGGCAACGAAGTCGCCGCTCGCGCAACCCGCGCCGCAATGCGTTGCGCCTTTGAAGACCGCTTGCCACATCGGCAGATCCTTATGATCGCCGCCGTCATCTCCTTCGCCGTGGGAAGCGTGCCCGGCCGCCGCCTTCGCCCTCCCAAACCAAAAGTAGAAAATCAAACCCACCGGCCCCCAATAAAGAATCGTCAGCGGCCAGACGACCGACATGATCCACATGGGTTGGGCGTGGCCGCCGGCGGTCACGTCGTAGACGACATAAAGCGCGGCGAGAATCGATAAGACGAGCCAGATCGTGGCGATCGAGTCGAGAGAGTGCGGCACGGCATTGCCCCGTCAGGCAAAACAACCGACGAAGCAGGCAATTATCGGTCCCGGGCTCCCCGCAAGACCGATAGGGTGCACGGGCCGCGGGAAGCGGCCGCACGTACCTACCGAGACGAGCGCCGCGAGCCGGGATGGACGCCCCTAGCGCACAGCAAGCGAAACGAAATTACGGGCATCGTCGCGCTGAATCAAAAGCGCCACTTCCTTGCCGCCGCGCGCGATCGCTTTATCCAATGCCTCGGGCGTCGTCACCGGTTCGCTGTTGACGGACAACACGATGTCGCCCGCCTGAATCCCCGCGTCGGCAGCCGCTCCCGTTACCGCATCGACCACCAAGCCGGAAGACAACGCTCCCGCACGTCGTTCGCTCTCGCTCATTGCATGCACGCTCAAGCCCAAGCGCGTGAGCGCTCCTGCCGCATCCACCGCGGCAACCGGTTGTGCCGCTTCGCTTCGCGCCGCGACCACCGAGGTCGTGAGCAGCATCGCCTTCTTGTTGCGTACCACCGTGAGCGCCACCTTCGTCCCCGGTTGCAAGGCACTGATGTAGTCGGCCAAATCCGCTTGATGCTGGATCGCCCGACCGTTGATGTGCGTGATGACGTCGCCCGGCTTGAGTGCACTCGCGCTGCCGCCATGCGCAGTCGGCGACACGTCGGTCACTAGTGCGCCCATCTCATGCGGCAGACCGAATGCCGCGGCGAGTCCGGGGTCGATGTCTTGCGTGTGCACGCCCAAGCTGCCGCCGGCCAACTTGCCTTGTGCTTGCAATTGCGCTCTAAGCCTCACGGCTGCTTCAATCGGAATCGCCAGCGTCAAGTTTCGATAACGCCCATTGTCCGAATAGACTTGCAGGGCAACGCCAATCACCGTGCCGTTGCGGTCGAGCACGGGGCCTCCCGAGTTGTCGGGCTCCGGCGCGATGTCGGTCTCGAGCAACGGGAAGGTGCCGCCGTCGGGCAGCAGATGCGGCGTAACGCTGACGAGCCCGGACGCCGCCGCGTTTTGAGGACCGTCGGGCGCGCCGATCGCCAGCACCCGTTCACCCACGCGCGCGCGCGAGGAATCGCCAAGCCGCACGACCGGTAGCTTCGCGGCACGTTCGATTTGAAGCAGCGCGATATCGGTTTGCGGATCGACGGCGAGTACGTCGGCTTTGAATTGGCGCTTGTCCGTGAGCGTGACCGTGACTTGCTCGGCTCGATTCACGATATGCGACGTCGTGACGACCAGGCCGTCGGCGCTGATGATGAAGCCCGAGCCCGCGCCCCATACCACTCGTGGCGCGTTCGCGAGGGCCGGCGGCCCGGGCGGTTGTCCTTGCGGCTGGGCCGTGCCCGCTCTGACGAGCGCGAATACCGGGTCGTCGGGATCGAGACTGTCGAGCCCGGGAGCCGCAACTTGCTGATCGATTTGATCGCCGCCATCGGCGGGCATCGCTGTGCTGATATTGACGACGGCCGCGCCGTAGCGATCGACCATCGCGGCGAAATCCACTTGCGCCGCGCCAGGCGCGGGCGCGGGTGCGGTTTGCGGGGCGCGGGCAGCTTTCAACTGCGGCGCACCCGGATGGGCAGCCATTGCCGCCATTTGAACAAGTAAAACACCGCCAATCGATACGATCGATGCCGCGATGCGGCGCCCGGCTCGAACTCTGGCCCTCGGAATTTGGCTACTCACGGCTCACCCCCTGCAATGGTTGTCATGCGGGTGCCGCGCGGACTGGTTTTTTGAGTGCTCTTTCTGACTACGTCGGTCACCCGTGCAAGCATTGTCGTGCGCTCGCCGATGCTCGGCTGTGACCGAGCGCACGATACGCATCACAACCCGATGCGCGGTAGTTCTTGCAAATCGAATTCGAAAACTTGATAAGCATCAATGGGCCTGAAAATCCCCAAGCGTCCGTCCGTTCGTGCGGCCACATTTGGAGTAGCATCGTACGAACAATTCATTGCGCTGCCGCAGCGGCATCGATCGATGAGCGAATCGCCCGTACCCATGGACCATGAGCCGGCTCCGATCCCTATCGGAGAGCCGCTTGCATGGCCGCTACTCGACCAGAACGGCACATTGCTTCTGCGTGCGGGTTCGATTGTCGGCAGCGAGGAAGAGCGCCGTTTCTTAATCGACCACTTCTCGTTCTATAAAGGAGTGGCAAGAACGGGGACGGCGGAAAACGCGAATCCGGGCGCGAGCGATGCGCGTGCCGCGCCCGTCACGCTTACGCAAATGCGGCTCGCGATCGGCGCGCCGATCGGCATGCGCAGCTTCTTCGCCACGACGAGCCCGATGCGCCGAAGCAGACTCATCGGCTTTAGTCCCGATCACTCGCTTTTCGTTACCGCACCCAGGGTGGGCAAGCTGCCGCTCGTATTGTCGGCGGGGGAAAACGTACAGGCCGTCGCGATCGGTGCGCATGCGGTGTATTCATTCTCCTGCACGGTGCTGGCCGCCTGCAGCGAACCGTTCCATTACCTCGTGCTCTCCGAGCCCGGCGCCGTTCGGTTGCTGCGCGAGCGCAAGGCGGCACGAGTGCAAACACGGCTCGCCGTAAAGTACAGGGCGCTGAGTACGGACGGCGAAGCGCAGGGCCTCGGCCTCGGGCGCGATTTGAGCGTGCAAGGCATGGCGCTCGTGAGCCCGCGTGTATTGGGCGCAATTGGTGCGCAGGTCCAGGTTTCGTTTCCGATCAGGACGGCGCAAGTCGATACCCAATTCGAGGCCATGGCGATCGTGCGCAACGTCAAAGACAGCGTTGCCCCCGACGGCCTGGTTACCCATGGCCTCGAATTCGAATCGGTGAGCGGTGAGCAACAATTCGCGCTGCGCTCGTTCTTGTTCGATTGTTTGAGCGGCAGCGCGCTTTAGGGAACGGCCGATTAAACGTTCATCGGCTGTCGGTCATCCGCTGTTTGCTTGCCGCCGTATATCGTCACCGACGGGTCCCAATAGAAATATCCTTGGATATTGAGCGCGGCCCCGCGCGCGCCTTTAGCCACGTAAAACCAAACTTGATAGCGTTCCATCCCCGTGCCCGTGACATGGCAATCAACGCTGTAGCTCAGCGTACGCGTGCCGTCGCCGCCGTGCGGATCGACTGAACCGTCCGCTTGCAAGCGCGGCAGCGCTCGCCACGCGCGGGCGAGCTTCGGCTGTGCCGCGGCCGTGGTCGGCAATCCCGCGAATCGTTGGAGCTTATAGACGACGGCATGCTGCGCGCCGTCTCCCGGAAAGGAAACCGTACGCCAGCGCATGATGTCCCCCGTGAGTGCAGTAAGTGCCAGATCCGCGGTGGCCTGGGTCGCCAGATCTGGCACGTGCCGCATTGCCGCAATCAAACAAACGTCGTCATGGTCGACAGCTGTCGGCGCATTGGGATTGCGGCTGACATTACGATATTTTTCGTTAAGAGCTTGTATATCGAACACGATCGCGACATCGATTATTTTATTCATTGGCCGGTCTCCGTCGCGCCTTCCCCGTAGCAAGGCCTCGCCTCCGACACTTCCACGAACCTACGCGCAGTTCGGTCGCTTCGGTTATCGGACGCGCTGCCTTCTGCAACACACGATATGGCAACCAGGGGAGAAACGCGATTACAGTCGATTACACGCTGGGGCGCGCGCGTCAGAGAAACAACAGCGCGCGATTCAGTTCGGTTTCCTCACGCGCTCGGGGCAACCAACCTTGCCTGACCGGAACGTCGTAGAGTCGCTGCGCACCGAAACGCGGCCAAAAGTGGCACAGGCCCGGCACGATCGTTTGCACGACGCTCAAGCCGATATCGGGCCGCGTTTTGTTGACGACGAGCGTATCCATGCCGAGCGTCGAAAGGCGAGTTACACATAGCTCGACGTCCTCGCGCAAATCGGTACCCCCGATCGGCGGCCAGGTCGTCGAATCGGTTTGAGGCAAATCGGCGCAAGGGTACAAAAAGCGATCGGACGACAGCTTTTCCCTGTCCCAAGGCGGCGGAGCCTTGGCGTCGACGTCGAGCAATTGATTGACTTCCGTCAGTGCGCGTTGCAGCGCGATGCAAGGGTCGAGATGGCAGCCGAACCCGATCGAGAATCGTTCGTGCCGGGCGTCGCACGCCAGCGCGGCGAAGGTCGGGATGCGCAAATCGTGCGCGATGTCGATAGCCCAAAGCCGCCAGCCGATCGATTCGTATTCGTGGCGCAGTGCGTCGAAATATGGCTCGCGAAAACTCGCGATATCGACGCCGGGTCGTTCGACCCGGTTGTACCACCAGATCGCCACGGCGTCGCGCTCGATCAATTCGAGCAGCCCCTGCAACACGGCTTCCTCGAAGCAACCGCCTGCCGCGCTGCCGTTAGGATTGTGGACGCACACTTGCGCCGCCTCGGGATCGGGCGTATCCGAGAAGCAGTAGCTCAAGGGCACCAGCCGTTTGATCCCGGAGACGAGCGACCAAGCAGGGGTCCAGTCGATCACGGCATCGGCGCCAAAGCGCTGCGGCACTTGCTTGCGCACATCGTCTGTCGTGGCGTTGATCGCCGCCCGCGCTTCGAACTGGCGCTCGCTGAATTGCTGCAAGGCGTTCGGATGAATCGGTTCTCCGTTTTGCGTGACGTCTCCCGCCAGTTGCATCATGCTGCCGCGAACGGTCGCTTCGTCGCCTTGATAGACGCCGCTGAAACGCTCGAGTGCTTCGCACAGCGCGCTGACACGCGCTTGCGTCTCGGTGACGCCCTTGCCGGAGCAAATACGGTCGAAGCGGTTGCCGCGGGCGGGCGATCGAGGGCACACGACATAGCCGGATACGTAGACATGGCGCGCTCCGGCATGCCGTCCCGGCATCGGGTGCAGATAAGCGACGGCTCCCGTTAACGGCGAGACGAAATGGCGGTACCGATCGAACGTCGTTTGGGCGTCCGCAATTCGATAGCCGCCCGTGCGGCGGGCGCGAGCGGGCGCCGGCGACAGCGCTTGAGGCCGAAACGCCTGCTCGCGCATCAGCGAAGGATTGCCGCAGCAAGGGCACTGCGGCCGTTTGATCAGGCGGTGCCACGCGGTTTCGAAGCTGTCCGTACGGATGGACAAGACATGCTGGCTCGCCCGCGTGCGTCTGTCCGCATCGACGGCGATTCGTTCGACGAAGTTGACGACGAGCCCCGCCAGCGCGCGCAGGCTCGCGGCGCTATAGGCGGGAGGCAGGCGGGCCGCGCGTTCTCCATGGCGGCGTGCCAGCAGCGCTTGAACCGGTTGGTTCAAGCCGGTCCAATACCGCACGCAGGCGATACACGGGACGGGCGTGTCCTCCTCGGCGCCGAGCAGCGGGCCGATGCTCGCTTGCACACCGGTGGGATTGACGAGCAGCAAGCGGGCACCGCGCGCCGTGGCGCGCTCGGCCGCGATCAGCAATTCAGGACTGCGATAGCTGTCGCAAAGCGCAATGACGAGGGGCGCGTCGCTCGACAGCTCGACCCCGCACGCGCGGAAGGCTTCGATTTGCGGCGTGGGATCGACGCCGTAAGCGGTGACCTCGACGCACAAGCCTTGCGCCGTCGCGCAGGCGCGGTCGCCGTCGAGTCCGGATCGCTCGTGATAGCCGCGCGCGGCATCGAGCGCATCGGATTCGTCGGCGCGTAGGTAGCCGCGCTGAATGAAATGATCGAGCGCGCGCAGAATGTCCCAGTCGGAAAAACGCGGCGACAACGCGGCGACGATCTGTCCGATCGAGCGCGACTCGCGCACGCACGCGGCGAGCGCCGGAAAAATCGCGCCGCTCAAGACCGAGCGCTTGAATTCGTCGACGACATACAGGGTGTCGGGCCCGTCGTCGAGCAGCAACAGGTGCGGCTTGAAACGCAACTTCCGGGAAAGATCGTCGAGCATGCGCGCTCCGCTTCGATCGAATGGGCGCGGGTGCGCGCGCCTTCCTTGTTCGTGCCGCGGCGAGTTCGACGAGCACGCAGCGGCACGAAGGCGTGATTGCGCGGCAGCCCCGCGGCTAGCCGCTAGCAGCAGGTGAACAGGTAAGCCGGGCCCGCATCGTTGTAGGCGGCGAGGGCGATCGGCTCTTCGACGACATCGGCGGGGCGTGTCGGGATACCGAAAGTCAAGGTATGCGCCGGTAACGACCAGGTGCGCGTCTTGGGATTCCAGCCGTATCCGGGGCCCGGGTCTTTGACCTTCAATTCGAGCAGCCACGGGGCTTCGTAGCCGAAGTAACGCGCGAGCGCGTCGGTCGCATCGGTGAACAGCGCCTGTTTGAATTCGGGGTCGCGCCAAGCCAACGCGATCGCGCGCAGATAGACCTCTTGCAGTTCCAGCAAGGATTCGAAACTCGGGATGCCGTTGTTCGCAGCCATTTCAGCGCTCCGTCGGGGCGATGGGGTCCAGATGCTTGGCGTTGTACGCAGCAAGCGCCACGGTCATTTGATCGGGTTCGGGCGCCGGCGGAAAAACGAGCTCGAGCGCATTGAACTCATTCGTTTTCCAGCCGCCGGTCAAACCCGGCATCCAAGTCGACGTGTCGTTATGCACCTTTAGATTGACCTGCACGGGGTACTCGTAGCCGAAGCGTTCCTTCAGTGCCCGTTTCGGGGCTTCGCGCAGTTCCGCGAGAAAGGCGGGATCGCGCCACGCAAGTGCGATCGCTTCGATGATCACGGCTCGAAACTCCAGGAACTGATCGTAAGACGGCAAGATCGTGGGTGAGGTCATTGCGCTTCTCCAGTGGTTGAATAAGCTGCTTCTTGCAGCATGCGCAGTTCGGTCTGCGCTATTTTCGCGATGTGCCACATCGAACCTTGGCGGGCTGCGTCGATCGCTTGCATGCAGCACGCCTGCGCGGCCGGAATCGATGAGTCATCGCGTTGTTCTCTCAGGTAGCGGGCCTTCATGACGAGCAATTGCGGCTGGTAGTAGCGTTCGCCGGTGCGCTCGCACAGCGTGAGGCACTCGTCCAGCACGACGAGCGCATGGGCGAAATCGCCGCGCCGCACATCCAACTCGGCGACGAGCGAGGCATAGAAGGTCAGGCCCAGCATGCAGCCCGTTTGCTTGAGCGCGTCCACGTTGGCGATCGCCGTCTCGCGATCGTCCACGCACCATGCCTGCAGGATCGCGGCGTAACGCTCGACGGCGTTCAACCCGTAAATTCTCGATAGATCCATGATGGCCGACGACGTGACGCGGGCGCCGTCGCGGTCGCCCACCCAATGCTGCATGCGGCCCAGGTACATCATCGTCACGCCGATCGTGGGCAGGTGATCGCTGCAGGTGGCGGCGTGCACGGCTTCGCGGGCTTGCTCAACCGCACGTGCGTCGTCGCCGTCCATGCACCAGAGCACGCCCGCCAGCGCGGACATGGCCCATGCCCGCGTATCGAGCCCGAAGACGCGGCGATGGTCGTGATCGCGCGCGGGGCGATGCGCATCGAGCGCCGCCTCGAGCGCGGTCCTCGCGTGGAAGTATTGGCCGTCGACCCAATCGTTCATGGCGCAAATCGTATCGGCCACGACGGCGAGATCGTCTCGGCGCGAGGTGCGCGCGAATTGCGTGAGTTGCGTTCCGATTCGGTGCGACTCGGCACGGTCCCCGGCCACATGATGGTGTAAAGCGATGGTCCACATCGCACGGCCTGCCAGCGTGGGGTCCTGCAACGCGGCGGCGCGCATGTGCATCCTGTTCGCGCTCTCGCGTACGTGCGGCGCACCCCATCCGTAGCGGGCCATCAGCGCATGCGAGAGCGCGAGGTCGATGGCGACGCAATCCCGATCGTGCCCCGGGTAGTCGCACTGGCCCAGCCATTCGAGCGTGGCGCGCGCGTAATGGATCGCATCGTCGTGCCGCGCGCGTTCGAGTGCGCGCTGAGCGGCGGTCATGCCGAAGGGAACGGCCTGCGCATAGGCCTGCGCGCGTGCGAAATGTCCCGCGGTGGCTGCGCAGCGTTCGAGCGAATCGGCTTCGTGCACGCGTTGCGCCAGTGCGTGCGCGATACGAAGATGACATGCGTGCCGTGTCGCCGCGGGCATGGATTCATAAGCGGCGTCGCGCAGCAACGCGTGCCGGAATACGAATGCGACGCCATCCAAGCGGTGTTGTGCGTAGAGAATGCGCCCCTCGAGCAAGCGTCTGAGGTCGTCCTCGACGATCGATGCGTCGTGCGGCGAGGCCCTCGTCAGCAACCGCGCGTCGAATTCCAAACCGATCGCGGCAGCAAGCTGCACGGTATCGCGGGCGCCGTCGACGCGCTCGAGCGAAAGCTCGAGCACCTCGCGCAAGCTGCCCGGAAGCGAGTCCGTCTCGGCGGCGGCCGGGCCGTTGGCGCCGGGCTCGGCTTGCTCGGCGAACGCGCCGCGCGATTCGAGTTCGCGCACGAGTTCTTCCACGAACAGCGGAATGCCGCCCGCGCGGCGCACGAGGCGATCGAGCGCGGCGGTATCCGCGTTCATGCCGGGCGTCAGCGCGGTGGCGAGTTGGTAGGCCGCGGCGCGCGAGAGCCGCCTAAGCGGGATGCGCTCGGCGCGATGCTTCCAGCGCTCGAGCGCCTCGGGCCTCGTGGTCAGCACGATGCACACGCTGGCCGAGCACGGATGACGCGTGAGCGCGTCGAGAAACGCGATCGTACTGTCGTCGATCCATTGCACGTCCTCGATGATGAGCAGCACCGGGCCTTGCGGGTTCAGCGAAGCGAGCAACTGGCACAGCATGTCGAACAGGGCTTGTTGCTGGCGCGCGCCCGACCAGCGCGACAGATCGGCGCCGAGCGGCCGGCCGAGCCATGCCGACAACGTCGCACGCGCCGCCGCCCGCTCGTTCTCGTCCAGGCGCAACGCCTGCTCGAGCGCAACCAGCGGATCGGCCGCGGCGGGATCGTCGATGTCCAAATGCCAGCGCGCCTTGACGAAGCGCAGCAGCGGCGCGAGCGCGTGGTTCGTCTGATCGGGCAGACAGGCACAATCCGCGTAACCATGGCCGCGCGAGCGCACGGCTTCGCGAAGCTCGTGCACGAGGCGCGATTTGCCCATGCCGGCGTCGCCCACGACGAGCGTCATGCGCTGGGCGCTCGCGCTCGCGCGCACGTTGCGCGATGTGCTGTCCCATGCGCGCATCAGCGCCGCGAATTCGCGCTCGCGGCCGACCATTGGGTGCGCGTCGCCGTGTTCGAGGGCATCGAATGGCGCATGCTCGTAGCGCTCGCCCAATAATTCGCGCACCGGTTGCGGCGCGGCGCCGGGAAGCGCGAAGCGAAGCGGCAGCGCGACGGAATCGACATGACGCTCCACGCGGCGCGCGGCTTGTTCGCTGAGCAGAATATGCCCAGGCTGCGCCATGCGCTGCAGGCGCACGACCGCGCTTGCCGTGATTCCGCCCGGCAGCGTGCCGGCGTTCGAGGATATCGTTCCGGCGTGGATGGCCGCGGCGATTTCGACGCGAACGGCGGGCCCGTCCGGCGCGACCGGTAGCGGTTGTGCGTCTCGTGCCCCCATGCTGCCGGCCGATTGCGCCGCGTGGCGGGTCATTTCCAACGCAGCGCGGCAGGCGCGTTGAGCGGGCCGATCGATGCCATCCGGATAACCGAAGTAAAACAGCAGCAACTCGCCGAGCACGCCGGCCGCGTGTCCGCCATACCGGATCGCGATGTCGGTGCAGCGGGTGAGCCATTGAGCTTGGTAGGCGTCGAGCGATTCGGAAAGGAGCGCCTGCGCGCCGGCCTCTTCGTCGGCCACGATCGATACGCTGCAACAGAGCGCCGTGACCTGGCGGAATTCGGCGGCCGCAGCCGCGGCCGGCGGGGGCATCCCGTTCTCTTGCCGATGCCAAGCCAATGGCGTGCGGCGAACGGGCCGATAGCGCAGCGCGCCGACGAGCGCGGCGAAATGTACGGCGCGAAACCGGGTGGCGAGCGCCTCCGCGGATTCGGCGCGCTGTTTCGGATCTTTATTGAGGGCTTCGCGCAACACGGCGCCTAGTGGATGCGCGGCGATCGCGGGCGGCAAAGCGACGTCGACGGGGCTCAATTGCTGATACAGGATCTCGGCGACCGTCGCTCCTTGCATGACAGGCTGCCCCGTCAGGCATTCGATGACGACCAAGCCCCAGGCATAGAAGTCGCTTTTAGCGGTAGGCGGTTCGCCGCGCAGTTGCTCGGGCGAGCAATATCGCGGCGAGCCCAAGACTTCGTCGGTGCGCGTAAGCGTCAGTTCGTCGGCGAGTCCAGCGTTCGGAAGCAGCGCGCCGATGCCGAAGTCGAGAATCTTGGCGTGGAGCGCGCCGTCGATTCGCGTCACCATTACGTTTTGCGGTTTCAGATCGCGATGAACGACGCCGCCGCGGTGCGCATGCGCCAATCCGTCGAGCACCTGCGCCATCAAATGGCCCGCCGTTTCCGCCGGGAGCGGGCCGTGGGCCGCGAGCATGGCCCGCAACGTTTCCCCCGGCACGTGTTCGAACACCGCGAAGAGCCGGCCGTCGGCCGTCTCGCCGTTATCGAGCAGCGCAACGATATGGGGGTGGGCGAGCCGCGCGCACAGTTGCGTTTCGCGCTGGAAGCGCGCTCGCAAGCGCATGCGTTCGTCGGCATCGCGCGAGGCGTCCTCGCGCAGCAGCTTGACGGCCACGCGTTCGCCGGTGTCGGCACGCCAACCTTCGTAGACGACGCCGGTGGCGCCTTCGCCGAGCAGCGCGCCGAGCCGGTAGCGGTGCGTGGCGGCGAGTTCGGCCGTGTAGGCGACGCCATCCGCCATCGTGGGCGCGAGGCCGGCGGGGCCGGGCGTTGCGCCCGTGGAGACGAGAGCGCGGGCCATGGCGTATTTAATTCGCCGAGGCGCGCGCGAGCTCGGATGCGGCGAGCGATAGCGCCGGCGCGGGCCGGCTCTCGGGGAATTCGTCCGTCGGCGATTGGCATTCGAGCGTATCGGCGCGCACGATGCTGAACGGCAACGCGCCGAACCGCACGCCGCCGCGCCGGCGTTCCACGAGTTCGGGCGAGCCGGGCGTGAGCACGGCGCCGAACTGCATCCGCGCCCGATGGATCTGGACGTTCACGTGCGAGAGGTCGAGACCGAGCATATGCGCGAGCACCTCGAGTTCGATCCAACCTTGCGAGGCGTTGTCATAGCCGGCGAGGGCGTCCGCGTGACGTTTGCGGGCGAGCGTGACCAGGCAGTAATGATGGGCGCGCATGCCGAGATCGAGCGCCGCGCCGCGCGTATGCAACGTCGCCGAGACATGTTCCTCGTCGCGGCTCACGCGCCATTCGATGCGCTGAGCGATCGACTCGAACTGCGCGGGGCGCGGCAGCGCCGCGGTCGTATCGGGCGCGGGGCCGTCGGCGGGCGCATCGAGATTCGCCACTTGCCATGGCGCGCAGGCCGCGCTGCCGAAATGAATGATGTCGCCGAGTTGCAGCACGACATGCCGGCCTTCGCCGATGAAGGTGCCGCCCACGAGCGCCCCGTTGCGGCCGTGAACGTGCAATTCCCAGCGGGGGGCTCTCCACCGGATGGTGGCATGGATGCGCGAGACGAATGGGAGCGCGATAACGGTGTCGCAGCGATTCGAATCCCGGCCGAGGACATGATTCGCCCTCAGCAAGCATGATTGCCCCGTCAGCTCGCTTATTAGAATCGCCATTTCCCTACGCCCTTGATGAACGCGCGGGCCGCGCCGCACGCATGCAGAGACGACTACGTCAGTGCATTCGACGAAATCCTTATAGATGGGATTTGATCATAGGAAAGTCGGAACCTGTCGGCAAGGGGTAATTGCGGGTAATTGCGCGTAATGCGTTTCACTTGCAAGAAGATCGCCCGTTCGCTTCGCCGGCCGGCGATTCTTCGTAGGTTTCGATTCGATTACGTCCGCGTTCTTTGGCGACGTAAAGCGCCTTGTCGCAGCGCGAGAGCGCTTGGGTAGCGCCCGCGTCGGTGGGACGCATCCGGTCGATCCCGATGCTGACCGTCAGCGCGATGCGGGTCTCGCCGCTCATGAGCGGCGACGCTTCGACGCGCTGCTGGATACGGCGCGCGAACGTCACTGCGTCCTCGATCGATGCGCCGGGCAGCACCGCGGCGAATTCCTCGCCGCCGATGCGCCCGATGAGGTCGCCCGTGCGGGCCTCGGCGCGCAGCAGACGGGCGAAATGGCTGAGCGCCAGGTCGCCGAGCGCGTGCCCCCAGCGATCGTTGAGCAGCTTGAAATGATCGAGGTCCAACATGAGCATCGCGGCGATTTCGTTGGGCGCATGGCGGATCCGCGTGAATTCGGCTTCGCTTTGCGCCGTGAAATGGCGCCGGTTCGAAAGCTGCGTCAAATGATCGACGGTGGCGAGCTCATGCAATTCCGCTTCGATGCGCTTGTGCTCGGTGGCGTCGGAGATGAATCCGTGCCAGAGCGTACTGCCGTCGGGCATGCGTTGCGGGCGCGCATCGCCTTGGCGCCAGCACGACCCTTGGCGGGGCAAATTCACGCGGTACTCCAGGTGCCACGGCGTGAGGTGTGCGGCCGAGTCGAGCAGCGATTGCCGGAAGACGTCCAGGTCGCGCGGGTCGATTCTCGCTTCGATCGCATCGGCGTTGCGCGCGACGTCCTCCGGCGCCAGCTCGTAGATGTCGCGAATGCCGTCGCTCGCGTAAGGCACCGACCCGTGGCCGTCGACGCTTCGGCGGTACTGAAACACGAGCCCCGGCACTTCGTTGGTGAGGTTGGTGATCAGATCGATCGTGTGCTGCAGGTTCGTCGCCGTCTCGCGCAGCGCGGTGATGTCGGTGCTCGTGCCGATCATCCGCTGCGCACGGCCGTCGCTGCCGCGGCTGATCACTTTGCCGCGGCTGCAGATCCACTTGTAACTGCCGTCCTTGCATCGAATGCGATGCTCGACCACGTAGCTGTCGGTCTTGCTCTCGAAGTGCGCTTGCATCGTTGCGCGAACATGGGCGAGATCGTCAGGGTGAACCCGAACATAGGCATCCTCGATCCGGTTGCTCAATTCGTGCGGCGCATAGCCGAGCATCGCCTTCCAGGCCGGGGAATAGCGGATTTCGCCCGTGACGACGTCACGGTCCCAGAGCCCGGTCCCGCTGCCGGTCAGCGCGACCGTCACGAGTTCGGGATCGATATGGAAGCGCGTGTCGCACTCGAGGCTGGACGAGGCAGGCGTCGCATCGTCTTGCGGTTCGGTTTTCGGCATAGCGGGGGCGCGAATCAAGCGGACTGAAACAAACACGGTCAACGAATATATCGGCGCGTTTTGTCGCGGGGTTAAGGGTCGCAAAACAAAATACCGAACGCGAGAGGGGCCGAGTGCGGGCAATCCCGGAGCGCTGACGAGCAGATCCGGCGCGATTGCGGTAGCCTAGCTCCTCGTTCTTCGATAGGGGGCAGCATGGAATATCGGCATCTCGGGGCATCGGGATTGAAGGTCCCGGCGCTCAGTTTCGGTACCGGCACGTTCGGCGGCAAAGGCGAGTTGTTCAAAGCGTGGGGGGAAACGGATGTTTCCGAAGCGCGCCGGCTCATCGATATCTGTTTAGACGCGGGCGTGACGATGTTCGATACGGCCGACGTGTATTCGCGCGGCGCGTCCGAATCGATTCTCGGCGAAGCGCTCAAGGGCCGCCGCGATCGCGTGCTCGTGTCGACGAAAGCGACTTTTCGATTCGACGACGAACCGAATAACGTGGGTTCATCGCGCCACCATCTGATCAAGACGGTCGATGCCTCGCTCAAAAGGCTACAGACCGACTACATCGATTTGTTTCAACTGCACGGATTCGATGCGAAGACGCCCGTGCAAGAAGTGCTCTCCACGCTCGACGACCTCGTGCGTGCCGGCAAGATTCGCTACACGGGCGTGTCGAATTTCTCCGGCTGGCATCTGATGAAGTCGCTCGACGTGGCGGATCGCTACGGCTATCCGCGCTATGTCGCGAACCAGACTTATTACTCGCTGATCGGGCGTGATTACGAATGGGAGCTGATGCCGCTGGGCCTGGACCAAGGCGTGGGCGCAGTCGTTTGGAGCCCGCTCGGCTGGGGGCGGCTCACGGGCAAGATCCGGCGTGGTCAGCCGATTCCCGAACTGAGCCGGCTGCACAAGACCGCCGACTACGGGCCGCCGGTGCCGGACGAATACCTTTATCGCGTGGTGGACGTGCTCGATGCGATCGCCGAAGAGACCGGCAAGACCGTGCCCCAAATCGCGCTCAATTGGCTGCTGCAGCGCCCGACGGTCTCGACCGTGCTGATCGGCGCGCGTAACGAGGAACAACTGCGGCAGAACCTGGGCGCCGTCGGCTGGAACCTGACGGCCGAGCAGGTCGCCCGGCTCGACGAGGCCAGCAAGGTACGTCCCGTGTACCCGTATTGGCATCAGGAAGGGTTTGCGGAGCGCAATCCGTCGCCGGTGTAACGCGGCGCCGTTCACGTTAGCGCTTTTTTGAGCGGCGGTGCGATGCGCCGCCGCTCCGTCTCTCGCCATGGCGACGGTGCGCCGGCCTGCATGCCTACGCTCGCTTGCCGATCAAGCCTGCCAAATAATCGTCATCACAGTTTCACACTAGGCGTAAACACGTGGTCCGCGACGATGAAACCCCGGTTTCACGGGGATATAAGCGCTGTCACATGTGCTGCATGTTCCCCTCCTGATAGGCCGGAAAAGGCCGTTCAACTAACCTTCGCAACGGCGAAGTGCGAATGACGTGGTGGATAAAACAGCGCGTCGTAGAGCGCCAGAACGAATACACCACGGTTTCGAAGCGACGAGGCGCCGAGCGCCTGTCCCGTTCCAAGACGTTGCCGACAAGCCAAAACCTATTAGATCCGAGACAAACCTGACGACGGCTGCACGAGCCGTTTCAGCATGCTGATAAAGGAGCAAGCTCATGAGTGATACCCCCGCGCAGCCGACCGTCGGCGTCGGCGCTAGAGACGAGTTCGGCCATATGGGTGTCATCGATCGATACTTCGGGATCTCGGCGCAAGGCAGTACGCAGCGCCGCGAGATCGTCGCAGGCATCACGACCTTCCTGGCGATGGTCTATTCGGTGTTCGTCGTACCGGGCATGCTCGGCAAAGCCGGTTTCGATACGAGTGCGGTGTTCGTCGCCGTTTGTCTGACCACGGCATTCGGTTCGTTGTTGATGGGACTATGGGCGAAACTGCCGATCGCGATCGGCTGTGCAATCTCGCTCACGGCGTTTACCGCGTTCGGCCTCGTGCTGGGCAAGGGCATCGCCCCCGCGGTGGCGCTCGGCGCCGTCTTCCTGATGGGGCTCGTTTTTACGGCCATTTCGGTGACCGGGGTGCGCTCGTGGATCTTGCGCAATCTGCCCGCGGGCGTCGCGCACGGCACCGGTATCGGCATCGGCCTGTTCTTGCTCTTGATCGCGTCGAACGACGTCGGCCTCGTGATCAAGAATCCCGGCGGGGGCTTGCCTTTGGCGCTCGGACATGTCGGTGCGTTTCCGGTGATCATGTCGGTGATTGGGTTGGCGGCGATTTTCGGGCTGGAGAAACGCCGCGTGCCGGGCGGCATCTTGCTCGTCGTCGTAGCGATCTCGGCGATCGGCCTTGTGCTCGATCCGAGCGTGAAGTATCACGGCATCTTCGCGTTTCCTTCGCTGAGCTCGGCGGGCCATGCGTCGCTGATCGGTGCGATGAATATCAAAGGCGCGTTGTCGGTGGCGGTCCTGCCGAGCGTATTCGCCCTCGTGATGACGGCGGTGTTCGATGCCACCGGGACGATTCGCGCCGTGGCGGGGCAGGCCGGCCAACTCGATGAAAACGGCCGCATCATCAACGGCGGCCGCGCGCTGACGGCCGATTCGCTGAGTTCGATTTTCTCGGGTTTTCTCGGCGGCGCACCGGCGGCGGCTTATATCGAGTCGAGCGTGGGTGTGGCCGCGGGGGCGAAGACGGGCTTGGCCGCCGCCGTTGTCGGGCTGCTCTTTCTCGTCGTGATGTTCTTTTCGCCACTCGCGGGTCTCGTCCCCTCGTATGCGACGGCGCCCGCGCTGATGTACGTGGGTCTCTTGATGCTCTCGAACGTCAGCAAGCTGCACATGGACGATATGGTCGATGCCATGTCCGGCCTCGTCACCTCCGTCTTCATCGTACTCACGGCCAATATCGTGACGGGCATCATGCTCGGCTTCGCGACGCTCGTTATCGGACGCATCGTGAGCGGCGAGTTCCGTAAGCTCAATATCGGTACGGTGTCGATCGCAATCGTGCTGGTGGCGTTCTACCTCGGTGGCTGGGCCATCTAAGAACGGTTTATCGCGTGGGGCCGCTCGTACGACGCGGCGGCGCCGCGAAACAAGGTAGTCTCCTCCGCCATCTGTGTCGCTGGTGGAACTCAAGCCCGGGAAACTCGTGTTTCCGGGCTTTTTTTGTCGGTGCGGCTATCGCACAACCACCAATACGATCTAGGCGGGATCTGTCAATCCTCTTGTCGCTAATCCGTGTCGTATTCCACGAAGGCGGACACTGAACGCATCGGACGGTGCTATATTCTCTGAGCAATGAGTCCAAGAACTCTTACGAAAATTCCACAAGACTATTAATAAACACTTTCTATTCCCGGGGCCTAGACAGATGCAAAGCAGCAGTTCAAACGTTCGACTCGTCGCGCAATGCGATGTTTCCGTCGGTATTCCTTTCCAAAGTTCATCACGCGAAAGCTGCGGGCGCGGCGTGCACGCCTGCCTCCGATCGCGCTGCGCCGGCTCGCCGCCCGCACGCGTTACTGCGTAGCGCTTTTGAATCGACCGGTGTTTGCCGGCGGAATCGAGCGTTTCTGAGAAAAGCACCCCGCAATCACAATCCGAGCATTCACCGTTTTGTCGGTGCGGTGTTTGGATGCGCGCGTGCGCTTTATCGAATTCATTTGGGGCGGCATAGCTACCCCGTCTATTAAAAGCAAAGAGGAGTTTTACCTGATGCGTAGTCACCCCTTGTTCCGCTGGACCGCCGAATTCGCCGCGGCAGCTACTCTCACGTTCGCTTTGGCCGCTTGCGGAGGAGGCAATAGCGCGACCGGCGTGTCCTCCGGAAGTACGCCCACGACCAGTGCGACCGTCGAACAGGTATCGACCGTGGCGGGATCGACCCAATGGGGCGCGACGAACGGACCTGTAGCGAGTGCAAAGTTCAACGATCCATGCGACGTGGCCGTCGATGCGGCGGGCAATATCTACGTGGACGATACGGGTAACCACCTCATCCGCAAGATCGACACGAATGGAAACGTCACGACGGTGGCCGGAGCGGGTACGGGCGGTAACGTCGACGGCAACGGGGTGGCCGCGAAATTCGACTTCCCGAACGGCTTCACGCTCGACTCGAGCGGCAACCTCTACGTCGCGGATTCGGGCAACAACACGATCCGCAAGATCGATACAAGCGGCAACGTGACGACGTTCGCAGGCTCCAGCGCTTCGGGCTCCGCCAATGGCCGTGGCACAGCCGCATCGTTCAACTTCCCGGCAGGTATCGTCATCGACCCGAGCGGAAACCTTTTCGTGGCGGACGACGGAAACAATCTCATCCGCAAGATCGATCCCAGCGGCAACGTCACGACGTTCGCGGGTTCGGGCGCCCAAGGTTCGGCTAACGGACTGGGCACGGCCGCGTCGTTCAATGCGCCGCATGGCATTGTCCTCGACGCGAGCGGCAATCTGTACGTGGCCGATGGGGGGAACAACGTGATCCGCAAGATCGATCCGAGCGGAAACGTAACGACGCTTGCCGGTTCGGGTGCCCAAGGGGCCGCCAACGGCAAAGGCACTGCCGCTTCGTTCAACAAGCCGGACGGCGTTGCCGTGGATGCGAGCGGGAATGTGTATGTCGCGGATACGGGTAACAATCTCATTCGAAAGATCGATTCGATGGGGAACGTGACCACGCTGGCGGGCTCAGGTGCCCAAGCTTTGACGAACGGTCAGGGTACCGCTGCCGCCTTCTATAGCCCTGAGGGACTCACTGTCGATGCAGCCGGCAATGTGTACGTGGCCGATACGCTGAACAACGCGATCCGCAAGATCGTCGCGACGCACTCGTAATCGCTGGAAAGTAGAAGAGGAGCGCCTTGCCGTTGTCTAGCGGCGAGGCGCCCCGCCAAGTAGTCCTCGTGCTTTCCAAACTGAAACGTTTTTCCCTCTTTTGTCCCATAACGAATCGCGCTTCCCAATTTCTCTTGAAGCCTAGATTTCGGCTCGGTAAATAGAAAAAACCGACCGAGTCGCGCTCAGCCACACCTCGCCGCCCGGGACGACCATTGCCCCGGAGGAGACGACCAAGGGGCCCACGAACACGGACATCCATTGGAGGAGCCGTTTCATGAGATCCGATCCCCGCATCGATACCCGCATGATTCGCCGCGTCGCACTGGCCAGTGTGATCGGCGCGACGGTAGAGTGGTACGACTTCTTTCTCTATGGCGTAGTGGCCGGCATCATTTTCAACAAGCTGTATTTCCCGAGCAGCGATCCGCTCGTCTCGACGCTGCTCGCCTACACCACGTTCGCCGTGGGATTCGTCACGCGCCCCGTGGGCGGCCTACTGTTCGGCCACTTCGGCGATCGCATCGGCCGCAAGTCGGCGCTGATCCTCACGCTTTTCATCATGGGTATTTCGACGGCCGGTGTCGCACTCGTGCCGACTTATGCGCAAATCGGCGTATGGGCGCCGATCGCGCTGCTCTCGCTGCGCGTGCTGCAAGGTATCGGCCTCGGCGGTGAATGGGGCGGGGCGGTATTGATGGCCTATGAGTATGCCCCGCCTAAAAAGCGCGGCCTGTACGCGAGCCTGCCGCAAATCGGCTTGTCGATCGGCCTGTGCCTGGCCTCGGGTATGGTCGCGGCCGTCTCGCATCTGCTCTCGGAACGCGCGTTCTTCGCATGGGGCTGGCGCATCGCGTTCGGCGCATCGCTGCTGCTCGTCATGATCGGCCTCTATATCCGCTTGAAGGTCATGGAAACGCCGGAGTTCATGGCGCTCAAGCGCACGCGCCGCGAAGCGAAACTACCGTGCCTCGAAATGCTCGCGAACTATCGCCGCGAGTTGTGGGTCGGCATGGGCGCGCGCTATATCGACGGCGTCTTTTTCAATATCTTCGCGGTCTTCTCGATCGGTTACCTCACGCAACACATCGGGATGGATCGCACCGACGCGCTCGTCGGCGTCATGATGGCCGCGCTCGTCATGTGCTTCTTCATTCCGCTGTTCGGCGCACTCTCCGATCGCATCGGCCGGGCCCGCGTCTATATGTGGGGATCGCTCTTGTGCGGTGCGGCGGTCTATCCCGCGTTCTGGCTCATGGAAAGCCATCCGGGCAATACGTTGTTGATCTGGCTCGCGATCGTCATACCGTTCGGCATTTGCTACGCCATGGTCTACGGTCCCGAGGCCGCGCTGTTCTCGGAACTGTTCGAAGCCAATGTGCGTTATACGGGCATCTCTTTCGTCTATCAGTTCTCGGGCATTTTTGCGAGCGGCTTGACACCGATCATCGCCACCGCGCTGTGGAAGATGAGCGGCGGAAAGTGGTGGACCGTATGCGCCTATGTCTTGTTCTCGGCACTCGTCTCGGCTTACTCGGCTCGTGCGATCGAACGCGGCCGCGGCGCCCATGCGGCCTCGGGCGACGAGCACGCCGTGAGCGCGTCGTGAGCGTGACGTGAGCGTGACGTGAGCGTGACACAACGGCGCCGACGAGCCGGCGTCACGCGCGAAAGGTTCTCGCCGTTTCCTCGGCGGCGTGCCGCAGTTCCGGCTCGAATGCCAGCAGATCGTCGAGCGTCACCCGGCCGACGGGCGCTTGCACCGCGATCGCCGCGCAGGCGCGGTTGCGGTCGAGCAATACGGGCACGGCAATCGCGATGAGCCCTTGCAGATGTTCTTGATCGTTGATCGCAAGGCGGCGCCGCCGCGTCGCTGCGAGTTCCCGGCGCAGCGCGTCGCGGTCGGTGATCGTGCGCTCGGAATAAGCGCGCAGGGGCAGCGTCTCGATCATCCGTTCGCGGCGATCTTTCGGCAAAAAACTGATCAATAGTTTTCCACTCGCCGAGCAATGCAGCGGCACGTGCGACCCCGGCTGTAGATGCATGCGCAACGGCCATTCGGTCTCGACTCGATCGACGTAGACCACGTCGTTGCCCGAGAGCATCGTCAAATTGCAGGTTTCGCCTACCTTCGCCACCAACTCTTCCAACAACACATGACGCGCCGCCGCGGGGCCGGCGTGCATGAGGACGTTGACGGCCAGCATGCGCACGCGCGGCGAGCATTCATAGCGTTTGTCGCCGGCGCCCCGCGTCACGAGCCAAGCGTCGGTCAATTGAACGAGGATGCGATGCACCGTTTGCTTGGGCAGGCCGAGTGCATGGACGAGTTCCGCCATGGACAGCGGTTGCCCCGCCTGCGCCAGCGTCTCCAGTACGCGAAACGCGCGAACGGCCGCGGCGTTCGATTGATTCGATGTCGACATCACGTCTCCCGTCTTGCATCGCTCGATCCTGACGATCGCGCTACGCGTTACCGCATTGTGTATCGGATCGCGCGGCTTTCGGGACTTAGGGAAGTCCCGAAATTCGATGTTTCCGCTGCGTGGCTCGACGGTGTCGACGAATGCGCGGGAAACGGGACACGCAAGGGCGCTTGCTCCGAATAGATTGGCAGTACGCCAATTCGTTGTTCATTCGATCGGGAGCGCGGTATATGAACGTTAGGGCTACAGTGGCCGAAACCGCCGACGTGCGGGCGCGGGAGGAGGTCGGGCAGCGCATCGCCGAACTCGTTGCACGCGCCCGTGAGGCGCAAAGGAAGTTCGAGTTCGCCGGTCAGCCGGTGCTCGACATGGCGGCGAACGCCGCCGCCTGGGCAATCATGGAGCCCACGCGCAATCGCGCGCTTGCCGAGTTGGCGGTGCGAGATACGGGGCTCGGCGACGTCGAGGACAAATTCCGCAAGAATTTTCGCAAGACTTTAGGGCTCTTGCGCGACCTGCGCGGACAACCCACTTGCGGTGTGATCGCGCGCGATAGCGCGAAGGGAATCGTCGAGATCGCGCGCGCCGTAGGCGTCGTGGCCGCGGTCACGCCGTCGACGAACCCGGCAGCCACGCCGGCGAACAAGATCGTCAACGCGCTCAAATGCGGCAATGCGGTGATCGTCGCCCCTTCGCCGAAGGGCTATTCGTCGTGCGCGCTGCTGATCGATTTCATCCACGCCGAGTTTGCAAAAGCCGGGCTCGATCCCGCACTGGTTCAAATCGTACCGGAACCGGTCAGCAAGGCCGCGACCGCCGCACTGATGCAACAGGCGGATCTCGTGGTCGCGACAGGCTCGCAAGCGAACGTCCGGATGGCTTACGCCAGCGGCACGCCAGCGTTCGGGGTAGGCGCGGGAAACGTCGCTTCGATCGTGGAGCGCTCGGCCGATCTGCACGATGCGGCGCACAAGATCGCCCGCTCCAAAACGTTCGACAACGCGACGAGTTGCTCGTCGGAAAACAGCGTCGTGGTCCAGGACGCCATCTACGACGCCATGCTGGGCGAGCTGGAACGCAGCGGCGGCGTGCTGCTCGACGCGGCGCAAAAGGCGCAATTGCAAGCGGCGATGTGGCAAGACGGCAAGCTTTCCGAGCGCTGCACGGCGAAGTCCGCGACGCGGATCGCCCTCACGGCGGGACTCGAGACAGTGGCCGAACGCGAGCCTCGATTCTTGATGGTGGAGGAGGACGGCTTCGGCGCCGATCACCCGTTCTCGGGGGAAAAGCTCGCGCCTGTCTTGGCGGTTTACCGAGCCCGGGACTTCGACGATGCAGCCCGGATCGTGCGCGATATCTATGCGTACATGGGCGCGGGCCATTCGGTTGGCCTTCATACGGCGCAACCCGAGTTTGCCATCCGTTTAGGCGAACAGTTGCCGGTCGCGCGCGTCATCGTCAATCAGGCGCACTGTTTCGCGACGGGCGGCAACTTCGATAACGGGTTGCCGTTTTCACTGTCGATGGGTTGCGGGACGTGGGGCCGAAACAATTTCTCGAGCAATCTGACTTTCCGCCAGTACTTGAACGTGACGCGCGTGGCGTATCCGATCGAGGAGCAAGTGCCGGACGTCGATGAATTGCTCGGTGAGTATTTCGGGAGGGTCGGTCGATGAGCATGCCTATGACGGTGCGGGCGCTGATCGACGCACGTGCCGAGCAGTATCCCGACAAACCGTTCTTGCTGAACTGCACGGACGATGGCGATCGCCGTGAAGCAAGCGGTGCCGCTGTCACCTTTGCCGTGCTGCGCGAACGTTGTAGGGCGCTCGAATCGGAATTTCATCTGGCGGGGCTGCGTCCCGGCGATGTCGTGTCGGTGTTCATGCCGAACGGCATTCAGACTGCCGCGCTCTTGCTCGGCGCCATGTACAGCGGCCTCGTGGTGCATCCGCTGAACTTGCTGTGCCAACCGTCGCAGCTTCGCTACATCGTCGAGCATTCGGACACCCGCATGATCTTCGATTGCGACGAAACGAAGGACGCCTTGGCTGCGGCATGCGCCGAATCGCGCCGGCGGGTCGCGATCGTCCATACGGCGCCCGATGCGCTCGAGTTGCCCGCTTTGCCCGCATGTGCCGTTCACGAGGGCGGCGACGACGGTCTGGCCGACGTATCGGGCCCTCGTTGCGGGCCGAGCGACATCGCGCTGTTGATGTACACCTCCGGCACGACGGGCGCACCGAAAGGGGTGCTGCTCAGTCACGGGAACCTGATCGCCAACGCGCGCAACATCAGCGCGGAGCATCGGCTGGGTACCGAGGATCGCGTTCTGGCGTCGCTGCCCCTGTATCACATCAATGGTTTGGTCGTGACGCTGCTCGCGCCGCTTTTTCACGCGGGATCGGTCGTCATGACGCCGCGCTTCTCCGCGCGCACGTTCTGGCGCGACGTGGCCCGCCACGGCTGTACGTGGATCAACGTCGTGCCGACGATCGTCGCTTATCTGCTGGGCGGCGACGAACCGAGCGGGCTGGACCTGTCCGCGCTCAAGTTTTGCCGCAGCGCGTCGGCCGCGCTCCCGAGCGATCACCACCGTGCGTTCGAATCGCGCTTCGGGATCGGCATCATCGAAACGATGGGCATGACCGAAACGGCGGCCCCGGTATTTAGCAATCCTTACGAACCGGCACGGCGGCGCATCGGCAGTATCGGGCTGCCCTCGGGCGGCGAGGCGAAGGTGATCGATCGCGACGGCCGCGAGTGCGCGGCCAATGAACCGGGCGAGATCGTGCTCAGAGGCGAACAAGTCATGCGGGGCTACTACAAGCGCCCCGACGAGACGGCCAAGGCCTTTACAAAAGACGGCTGGCTGCGCACGGGCGACCTCGGCTATCGCGACGAAGACGGCTACTTCTACATCAACGGGCGTTCCAAGGAGCTGATCATCAAAGGGGGCGAAAACATCGCGCCGCGCGAGATCGACGAGGCGTTGTTGCGTCACCCCGGCGTACTCGATGCCGCGGCGGTGGGCGTGCCCGATTCGGCCTATGGCCAGGAGATCGTGGCGTTCGTCGTGCGGCGTGCGGCGAACGGAACGGGCGCGCCCGGTACCGAGGAACTGCTCGCCCACTGCTTGCGCGAATTGGGCCGCTACAAGACGCCCAAGGAGATCCGATTCGTCAGCGAATTGCCGCGCGGGCCGTCGGGCAAGGTGCAGCGCTTGAAGTTGGTCGAACCGGCACCCGACTGATACCGGTGGGCGCTTGGGGTGGCCACGCATCGACGCGTGAGCCGCCACGCACGAAACTCAACGATAGAGACGGTAGGAGACAACCGTATGAAACAGCGTGCACAGCGCGTCAAAACGCGCCACATCATCTTGGCGGTGATGTGCCTCATGTATTTCATCTCTTACATCGACCGCGTCAACATCGCGGTTGCGGGACCACTGATCCGTCATGAAATGGGGCTCACGACCGTCCAACTCGGCCTGGTCTTTTCCGCGTTCGCGTATCCGTATGCGGTCATGCAGATCGTGGGCGGGTGGCTGTCGGACAAATTCGGCCCTAAGCTCGTGCTGACCGTGCTTTCGCTGATTTGGGGCGCGGCCACGCTCGCCACGGGTTTTGCGGGCAGCGTCGCCATGCTCGTGGCACTACGCTTCACGCTCGGGATCGGCGAGGGCGGGGCGTTTCCGACGGCCACGCGTGCGTTCACCTATTGGATGCCGGTGTGCGAACGCGGTTTCGCTCAAGGCATCACGCATAGCTTCGCGCGCTTGGGCGGCGCGGTGACGCCGCCGCTCGTCTTGGCGGTCGTCGTGGCGGGCGGCTGGCGCGATGCTTTCATCTTGCTCGGTATCGCCAGCCTCGCTTGGACGGTGCTCTATCTGTTCGTCTTCACGAACTCGCCCGAGCAGAACCGGCGCATTACGTCTGAGGAAACGGCCGAAATCGGCTATCGCATGGGCGATTGCGAACGCGCGAAGCGCTGCGTCACGCCGTGGCGCAAGTTGATTCGCCGCATGTGGCTCGTGACCTTCGTCGATTTCTGCTACGGCTGGCTGCTATGGGTTTACCTGACGTGGCTGCCGTCCTATCTCAAGGAGTCGCGCGGTTTCGACCTCAAGCATCTCGCGTTATTCACCGCATTGCCGCTGCTGGCCGGTGTCGTGGGCGACACGCTCGGCGGTGTGGTGTCGGACCGTATCTTCAAGGCAACGGGGCGGCTTCGGTTTGCGCGATGTTCCGTGCTCGTCGTCGGCTTGGGAGGCTCGCTCGCGTTCTTGTTGCCGATGATTTCGGTGGCCGATCCGTTGACGGCCGTATGGTTGCTGAGCGGGTCGTTCTTCTTCCTCGAAATCACCAATCCGGTTTTGTGGACGTTGCCGCTCGACATCGCCGGCAAGTACGCCGGGACCGCCGGCGGGATGATGAACACCGGCTTCGGCGTGGCCGGGATGCTCTCGCCGGTCGTCTTCGGCTATCTCATCGAGCACACCGGCAGCTATAACGTACCGTTCGCCGTTTCCGCGGGATTGCTTGCGATCGGAGCCGTGGCGGCGCTCTTTATCGATACGAGTCGAACCGTGGATGCCGACGAGGAGCGCGAGCGCAGCGAAGGCCCGGCCGAGCGCGGCGCTTTCGCGTTCCTCGACGCGGTGCCCGCCGTGCGGATGGAGAGGCACACGTTGCGCCGGCCGCTGCGCTGGCGTCGTTAGGCGCTCGAAAAGCGCTCAAACGCCGGCTTCGATATGTTCGGGTTTCGCTACGACACGGCCGTCATGATCCTCGAGGATCATATCGGCGGCCTTCTCGGCGATCATGATGACGGGCGCGTTGGTGTTGCCCGAGACGAGCTCGGGCATGATCGACGCATCCGCCACGCGCAACCGCGCGACGCCATGCACGCGCAGCCGGTCGTCCACGACGGCGAGACGATCGTGTCCCATTTTGCAGGTGCCGGCGGGGTGATAGATGGACTGACTGAATCGCCGGGCGGCGTCGAGCAAATCGGCGTCACTCGCGTACTCGGTGCCCGGTACGTATTCGGAGACGATATGCGGCGCGAGCGACGGCGCGGCGGCGATGCGGCGCGCGACCTTGATCGCGCCGACGACGACCGGATGATCGCGCTCGTCCGACAAATAGTTGGCATGGATGAGCGGATACTCGAGCGGATCGGCCGAGCGGATCTCGATGCGGCCGCGGCTGAACGGGCGCAGTTGACACACCGACGCCGTGAACGCGGAAAACGGATGTGCGCCTTGGCCGGGTTTGTCGGCGCTGAGCGGCTGCATGTGAAATTGGATGTCGGGCCGCTCGACGTTCGGGCTCGAGCGCGTGAAGATCGCGACCTGACTGGCGGCGAGCGTCAGCGGCCCGGTGCGCCACAGCGCGTATTGCACGCCGATCCAAGCTTTGCGCAGCGGATGATTGACTTCGTCGTTCAGCGTTCGTTCGCGCGTGCGGAAGACGAGGCGAACTTGCAGATGGTCTTGCAGATTCGCGCCTACGCCGGGCAGATCGCGATGGACGGTGACGCCGACACGGTGCAGCAGGTTCGCCGGCCCGATGCCCGATTGCTGAAGAAGCTGCGGCGAGCCGATGGCGCCCGCCGCGAGGATCACCTCGCAACGTGCGCGCGCGATCGTGCGCCGGCCGTCGCGGATGAACTCGACGCCAACCGCCGTATTGCCTTCGATCAGCACGCGACAGGCTTGGGCGCGCGTGGCGACGTGCAGGTTGGCGCGGCTGCGCGCCGGCTTCAAGAATCCCTTGGCGGTGCTCCAGCGAAAGCCTTTGTGCGCGGTTTGCTGGAAGTAGCCGACGCCTTCCTGGCTCGCGCCGTTGTAATCGGGATTGAACGGAATGCCGATCTCCTGCGCGGCCGCGATGAAGCGATCGGCGATCGGCCGGCGCAGGCGCAGGTCGGAGACTTTGAGCGGGCCGCCCACGCCGTGATAAGCATCGGCCCCGCGCTCCTGGTCCTCCGACTTCTTGAAGTACGGCAACACGTCGGCATAGCCCCAACCCCGGTTGCCGAGTGCGGCCCATCGGTCGTAGTCTTCGCGCTGCCCGCGCACGTACAGCAAGCCGTTCAGCGAACTCGATCCGCCCAACACTTTCCCGCGCGGCCAATCGATGCGGCGGCCGTCGACGTTCTCGTCGGGCTCCGTGCGATAGCACCAATCGAGGTCGGGGTCGTGCATCGTCTTGAAGTAGCCCACCGGCACGTGAATCCAAGGATTCGTATCGGCACCGCCCGCTTCGAGCAGCAACACCGTATTGCGCGGGTCCGCGCTCAGGCGATTGGCAAGCACGCAGCCCGCCGATCCCGCGCCGACGATCAAGTAGTCGACTTCCAGTTCCATGAACGGCCTCTCCCGGTTTTCGCTTCAATGTCGTGGATGACGGCGGCGCACGCAAGCGCGCAAGCGCCGCGCGCGGCCAAACTGAAACGGAAAGTATCGAATCGGGATCAAAAGGCCCCCACTCGGGGCTGTACCAGCCGAAACCGGCCCACTGGTCCTATCGGCGGGGGCCGCGTGCCGATAGACTTCGCTGCGAGAGTGGGCGTGGAGCGGACTGGAGCGGCTGGGCGATCGAACGATCGCGAGGAGAGAGCGTGACGCAGGATTTTATGCAGGGGACGCCCGATTGCACGGTGTCGGTTCGCGAGCGATTCGGCATCGACGTCGATCTGAGGGTGCCGGCGTTCGGCGAGCGTGACGAGCACGTGCCCGATATCGACGCGGCTTATCGCTTCAACGCCGAGGTGACGTTGGCGATCTTGGCCGGCTTCACGCGCAATCGCCGCGTAATGGTTCAAGGGCTGCACGGTACGGGCAAGTCGACACATATCGAGCAGGTCGCCGCGCGTTTGAACTGGCCTTGCGTGCGCGTCAACCTCGACGGTCATATCAGCCGGCTCGATCTCGTCGGCAAGGACGCGATCGTCGTGCGCGACGAGCGCCAGGTCACGGAGTTTCAGGAGGGCATCGTGCCGTGGGCGCTGCAACGGCCCGTCGCGCTGATTTTCGACGAATACGACGCGGGGCGTCCCGACGTGATGTTCGTGATTCAGCGGGTGCTCGAGCGCGACGGCAGCTTCACGCTGCTCGATCAAAACCGGGTGATCCGGCCGCATCCGTATTTCCGCTTGTTCGCCACGACGAACACGGTCGGCCTCGGCAATTTGAACGGTCTGTATCACGGCACACAGATGCTCAATCATGCGCAGATGGACCGTTGGAACGTGGTGGCGACGCTCAACTATCTCGATCCGGCGGAAGAGGCCGGGATCGTGCTGGCGCGCGTGCCCGAGATGGCGGACAGCGAGGGCCGCGCGCTCGTCGAAGCGATGGTCGGTATGGCCGCGCTGACGCGCAAGGGCTTTGCCACGGGCGATCTTTCCACGCTGATGTCGCCGCGCACGGTGATCGATTGGGCGGAGAATTGCCAAATCTTCCGCGATCCGATGCTCGCGTTTCGCCTGACCTTTTTGAACAAATGCGACGAATCCGAGTGGCCGATCGTCGCCGAACTCTATCAACGGTGCTTCGGCGTCGAGTTGGAGCCGGAAGCGGTGGAAAGCGAATCGGAGGGCGGCGCACCGTCGCCTGGCGCATGAGCGAGACAGTGGATGCCTTATCCGTCGCCCTGCGCAACGAGGCGCTGTGCGCGGCGGTCGTGCGCGCCTTCTCGGGCGATCGCGCATTGCACTATCGGGACGGCCGTCTTTGCCGCCAGTCTCGACCGTTGCCGCTTCACGCGCCGCACGTGCGCGCCGATGCGTTCGAGGAACGTCTATCGGCCCTGCGCGGCGCGGCTGACGGCGCTGCCATGCGGCTCGTCTTTTCCGACGCCGCGTTGCATCGATCGATGTTGCCCGAAGCCCCTGTCGAGCGAATACTGTTCGAATTGTTCGAGCAGATGCGTTGCGAGGCGCTCGCGCCGCCGGCGCTGGTCGGCCTCGCAGAAAACCTTCGACATCGCTTCGAGGGTTGGCTGCGTGCATACAGCCGTTCGGGACTCGTCGATGGCCAGCTAGGTATCCTCGTCTACACCGTCTTACAGATCGCTTGGTCGCGAGTGACGGGATGGCCCGTACTCGAGGAAACGAAAGACTTGATCGAGGCGACGCGCGCGGCCATCGTGCCCGCGATCGGCGCACAGCTTGCTGCGTTGCGCCGCCATCGCGAGGATCAACGCGAGTTCGCGGCGCATGCCCGCGCCTTGGCTCAGCGCATTGCTTCGATGCTCGAGCACGAACGTAAGATGTTCGCGGCCGATACCGAAACCGGCGCGCGTGAACCCCTCGACGCGTTGACGTCGTTTTCGTTGTGGGTCGATTTCGATTTCGACGTCGATGAGCAGGGCGAGCCGGCGCCGGGCGGTTCGGGCGAGCACGAGAGCGGGCATGCCGCCGCCGGTGCGCCTACCTATCGCGCGTATACGACGCAATTCGATCGAGAGGTGCGCGCGAGCACCTTGGTCAGAGAAGCCTTGCTGCGCGAATACCGTGAACGGCTCGATGAACGCATTGCCACGCAGCGTATCAACGTCGCGCGGATCGCGCGCGTCCTGCGCGCGGCGCTTGCCATTCCCGAGCGCGACGGGTGGTCGTTCGGCGAGGACGATGGGCGGATCGACGGCAGACGTCTCGCACAAATCGTCACCTCGCCGGCCGAGCGGCGCGTATTCATGAGGGAGCGGATGCGTCCGCGCGGAGATTGCGTCGTGGGTTTTCTAACCGACTGCTCGGCCTCGATGAAGGCGCACGTCGAACCGGTAGCGATGCTCATCGACGTCTTGGTGCGTGCCTGCGAGCAGGCCGGCGTTTCGACGGAAGTGTTCGGCTACACGACCGGCGCATGGAACGGCGGCCGCGCGCGGATGCAATGGCTCTCACGCGGCCGCCCGCCGCGGCCCGGGCGGCTCACCGAGCTTTGCCATATGGTGTTCAAGGACGCTGAGGACAGTTGGCGGCGCGCGCGCGCGTCGATCGCGGCGCTCTTCAAGCCGGATTTGTTCCGCGAAGGGGTGGACGGCGAAGCGGTGCAATGGGCGTGCTCGCGGCTCGCCGCGCACGCTAGCGCGCGCCGGATCTTGGTCGTGATTTCGGACGGCAGTCCGATGGATGCGGCAACCGCGCAGGCGAACGGTGGGTCGTACCTCGACGCGCATCTGAAAGACGTGCTGGATCGGCAAGCGCGATCGGGCGAGGTGGAAGTGATCGGGCTCGGGCTGGGGCAAAACCCGCGATACTTTTATCGTCACTGCGCGGCGCTCGATCCCACCGTGCCGATCGATATGGCCCGCTTGGTGGGGCTGGCGCAATGGATCGCGGCGCGCCGTTAGCGCGCCGCTGCCGGTACTTCAAGCCGCATGCGGCTCCGTGGACCGATGGGCTTGACGTTCGTGCGCGGCCTGGGCTTGCACGGCCGTGACGGCGATCACGTGGAAGACGTCTTCCGCGCTGCAGCCGCGCGAAAGATCGTTGGCGGGGTAGTTCAGTCCCTGCAGCAGCGGTCCGATCGCCTTCGCGCCGCCGATTCGCTCGGCAAGCTTGTAGCCGATGTTGCCGGCGTCCAAATTCGGGAAGACGAGCACGTTCGCATGCCCGCCCACTTGCGAGTGTTCGATCTTGCGCTCGGCGATCTCGGCGACGATCGCGGCATCGAGTTGCACGTCGCCGTCGATGGCAAGGCCGGGGCGCAGCGCTTTGACGCGCTGCGTGGCCTCGATCACCTTGTCGACGTGCGCGTGATGCGCGCTGCCGCTCGTCGAAAACGAGAGCATCGCCACGCGCGGCTCTTCCATCAAGAGACTGCGCGCGCTGTCGGCGGCGGCCATCGCGATTTCGGCAAGCTGCTGCGCGTCGGGATCGACCACGAGCGCGCAATCGGAGAACACGAGACCGCCCTTGTAGCGATGGAACGGCTCGCACAGCATCATCAGAAAGAAGCTCGACACGAGCTTGAACGAAGGCTCGATGCCGATCAACTGAATCGCCGTGCGCACGACGTCGGCCGTCGTGTGGACGGCCCCCGCCACGGACCCGTCCGCATAGCCGCGCCGCACCATCAACGCCGCGAAAACGAGCGGATTGAGTACCTCGCTTTCCGCTCGCTCGCGCGTCATGCCTTTGCTGCCGCGCAATGCGACGAGCTCATCGACGAACGGCGCTCGCCATTCCGATTCGGCCGGATCGACGAGCGCGATGTCCTCCAAGGCGAGGCCCTCGCGCGCGGCCGCCGCGCGGATCGCGTCCGGATTGCCGGCCAAGACGATCCGCGCGATGCCCTCGCGGCTCGCCCGAACGGCGGCCGTGAGCACACGCGGATCTTCGGCCTCGCTGAGCACGATGCGCATCGGCGACATGCGCGCGGCTTCGATGATGCGGTTCAGAGCTTTCACGGCGATCCTCAGACGTAATCCTTGTACTTCTCGAGCAGGCGTACCGGCTTGGACAACGCGTCGCGGCGGAACGGGTCGCCGAGTTCGCGCGTACACATGATTTCGATGATCGTCGTTTTGCCTTCGTTCATCTGCATATCGATGGCACGCTTGAGCGCCGGCCCGACGTCCTCCAACTGATCGACGACGATGCCTTCGGCCCCCATCGCCCGCGCAATTGCTGCGAAGCTTTGGTTATCGAGCTCGCCGGCCACGAAACGGCGGTTGTAGAAGTCGACTTGGTTCTTCTTTTCCGCGCCCCATTGCCGGTTGTGGAACACGACGGCCGTCACGGGAATGCCGTGCCGCACGCACGTCATCGTCTCCATGAGGCTCATGCCCCACGCGCCGTCGCCCGCATAGGAGACGGCCGGACGATGCGGCGCCGCCACTTTCGCGCCGATGATGGTCGGGAACGCGTAGCCGCAGTTGCCCCAGCTCATCGCCGCGAAGAAGCTGCGCGGCTTCTCGAAGCGCAGGTAGCTGTTGGCGACCGAGTTGATGTTGCCGATATCGGTCGAGACCATGACGTCCGCCGGCATCGCCTTCTCGAGTTCGCGCAGCACTTGGCGCGGATGCAGATAGCGGCCGCCGTTGAACGTGCGCTCGTGCTTTTGCTCCTCGATCATGTCGAGACTGTAGCCGTCGAGTTCGTGCGTCCAGCCGTCGAGCTCCTTCTCCCAAGCGGCTTTTTCTCCGGCGATCTGGTCGGCCCGCTCGCCGCGCGTCGCATCGCTTGCCAGCACGCGTTCGGCCAGCCGCTGCGTAAGCGCGCCGGCGGCCGCCTTGGCGTCGCCGCAGATGCCGACCGAGATCTTCTTCACCAAGCCGAGCATCTTGTGATCGGCATCGATTTGGATGATCTTCGCGTCCTTCGGCCAATAATCGAGGCCATGCTGGGGCAGGGTGCCGAACGGCCCCAGACGCGAGCCGAGCGCAATCACGACGTCGGCGCGCGAGAGCAACTTCATCGCCGCTTTCGAGCCCTGATAGCCGAGCGGCCCGCACCAGAGCGGGTGGCTCGCGGGGAACGAGTCGTTGTGCAAGTAGCTGTTGACGACCGGGGCGCCCAAGCGCTCGGCCAAGGCCTTGCATTCGTCGACGGCATCGGCCATGACCACGCCACCGCCCGCGATGATGACGGGGAACTTCGCTTGCGCGATCAATTCGGCGGCTTCGTTCAGGCTTTGCTCGCCGCCGGGGCCGCGATCGAGTTTGCGCGGTTGCGGAATCTCGACTTTGACCTTGCCGTAGAAGTAGTCGCGCGGAATGTTCAACTGCGTGGGGCCCATCTCGGCCTGCGCGCGATCGAAACAGCGCGCCGTGAATTCGGCCATGCGCGCGGGGTGCGTGACGTGGCCCTGATACTTCGTGAATTCCTGGAACATCGGCAATTGATTCGCTTCTTGGAAGCCGCCCAGGCCGATGCCCATGGTCCCGGCCTCGGGCGTGACGATCACGACGGGGCTGTGGGCCCAATAAGCAGCCGCGATCGCCGTGACGCAGTTGCTGATGCCGGGGCCGTTTTGCCCGATTACGACGCCGTGGCGGCCCGATACGCGCGCATAGCCGTCGGCCATGTGCCCGGCGCCTTGTTCATGCACGACCGGGATCAGGCGGATGCCCGCGGGCGCGAAGATGTCCATGGCGTCCATGAACGCCGAGCCCATGATGCCGAACATGTCGGTCACGCCATTGGCCGCGAGCGTTTCGACGAAGGCTTCGGACGGCGTCATGTCTTGCGGGCCGCTGGCCGTCGCGCGCTGGGAGGTGGATTGCTCGCTCATAGGGTGTCTCCGATGGTCATTTGACGGAACTAGGTCGTTCCAGATACTAGGCAGTGCCGAACTCGGGTCAAGTCATTCCCTGAAGACCCACGCGAATTCGGAATGAAATGAAATGATTCGTTTCAAAACGCTCGGTTCGAGCGGGGCGATGGGAAGTCGCGCCCGTCAAGCAGGCTGCTTCGGGCGCTCCTTGCGGAACGCACGCTTGCGCGCGATGAGCCCGTCGCGAAACTCGAACAAGTCACAGCCTTCCGCTTCGATCCGCCAGCCCTGCGTGTGCGTGCCGGTGAAGACCCATTCGGAGACGCCGCGCTCGCCGATGACGTAATGGCGCCCCTGGCCCCAGTGGGCGTCGGGGAAACTCGCGAAAACGGCTTCGAACGCGACGCGCACCGCGTCACGGCCTACGAAGCGTATGCCGTGCACGTCGGGACCCGCGGCGGCGTCGAACACGCAATCCTCGGTCATGAAGCCCATCAGCGCGTTTGCGTCATGGCGGTTGAAGGCGTCGGAAAACGCCGCGAGCGTCTCGGCCGTCACCTGGGATGGGGCGAGGGATGTGTCGGTCATACATGTCTCCTGTCGAATGCGCGATACGGGCGATGCCCGAGTTACCGAGTTGCCCGAGTTGCGGATAGGGAGACGTTAAAGGGTGCGGGTATACGAAGGTAGCGCCAGTTCGCGTATTTCAGTGGGGCCAGCGCGCGGCGCGGCGCTCGGACGACGGCTACGGGCGGCCCTCCGCGCTGGACCCATCGGAACCTTTCACGTGGCACTACCGGGTACCTTATTGATTGACAATCCTTCACTAAACCAACGCGCCGGCAAGCGAGCGAAGGGCTCCGGACCGACAGGGATGCACGGTCGCGCTGACTATACTTTTAGTGGTTGTCTTGGGCATCGCATCGAGAACTTCAGGAGACGTCAGTGAGAGTAAGAGCCCTTCCCGAACACGGCAAAACGATGGAACGCCGAGAGGCGTCCGGCGAGCCGAAGCCCAAATTGCGCCGCGTGCGGGCCGGCATGAGTTCGTATTGGTTGACCGCGGCGGTCATTGCGATTTGCGTCGTGATCTGGCAGGCGGTGTCGATGGCCGGCGTGTTTCCGGCGTTCGCGCTGCCTTCTCCGGTGGCAGTCTGGCAAGCGTTCGTCGAGATCGTGCGCAACGGCTACGGCGGACAGTCGCTGCTCGACGACATCCTGATCAGTTGCTTTCGCATCGTGATCGGGTTCGTCGGGGCCGTCTTGATCGGCGTGCCCGTCGGTCTGCTCATGTCGCGCAACAAGGTCGTCTTCGACATCATCGATCCGCTCTTGCAGTTCGTGCGGCCGGTGCCGCCGCTCGCCTATATTCCGCTGCTCGTGGTCTGGTTCGGCATCGGCGAGTTGCCCAAGGCCATCCTGATCCTCGTCGGCACGATCCCGGTCATCATCATCGGCACGATGTCGGGCGTGAAGAGCACACCGCCGCTGCGCATTGCCGTGGCGCGCACCTTGGGCGCGACCAACGCGCAAATCTTTCGCAGGATCGTGCTGCCGTCCGCGATGCCGGAGATCTTCACGGCGATGCGCGTGGGGATCGGCGTCGCCTGGACCTGCTTGGTGGCGGCGGAACTGATCGCGGCCAGCAGCGGGCTCGGCTGGCTCGTGCAATTCGCGGGACAAGCACTGCAAGTGGCCGTGGTCATCGTGGGCATCGTCATCATCGGGGTGATCGGCTATGCCATGGAGTTGGTGATACGCAAGCTCGAGAACTGGATCGTGCCCTGGCGCGGCCACGAGTGATTCGAACCATCTGAGGAGACGAAGCATGAAAACGAAATTTGCGATCCGCACCGCCATGGCGGCCACGCTTCTCGGCTGTGCGATGAGCGCCGGCTCGATCCACGCGCAAAGCAAGCCGCAGGTCATCATCGGCTACGAAGACAACGGCGCCGATCCGTACATGGTGTCGATGGCCGAGCATCTTTTCGAACGTCATATGAATGCCGACGTCGAGTACAAGCTGTTCAGCTCGGGGCCCGCGGCGATGAGCGCGCTTGCGTCCAATAGCTTGTCGTTCATGTGCGGCCTCGGCGTGCCGCCGCTCGTCACCGCGATCGCGCAAGGCTTGCCGATGACGATCGTCTACAACCAGGAGCGCTACACGAACGCGGCCGGCATCGTCGTCAAGCCGGAAAGCGGGATTCACGACGTAGCGGGCCTGCAAGGCAAGAAGATCGCCATCGTGGCCGGCTCGCAGGCCTCGTTCGAATTGGCGACGTTTCTCGCCCAGGCGCACGTGCCGTATTCGTCGGTCACGCAAATCAACATGGCGCCGCCGCAAATGCGTACATCTTGGGTCACGGGCGCGATCGACGCGGCGATCGTCTGGGACCCCGTATTCAGCGCGTTGCGCACGGCGGGCGGCAAGGCGATCAAAACCGATGGGGACTTACCGCGCGGCGCGTCGAGCTATAACGTTTGCATTGCCAATGCCGACTGGGCGAAAGCGCACCCCGATCTCGTGCGCGGCTTCGTGGCGGCGCTCGATGCGGGCTATCAGGTCACGCAAAAGGATCGCGACAAAGCGCTCGCCGAGATGGCCCGTCAAACCGGCGTGACGGTGCCCGTCGCGCAAAGCGAGTTGGCCGGCTACGAGCTCTTTTCCGGTGCCGATCAAACGACGCCCAAGGTCATGGGATCGGGCGCGGGCGTGAAGACGTCGGCCACCTATGAAACGCTCGTCAACACGGCCAAGGTATTGCATTCGATCGGACGCATTCAAAGCGAGCCGGCGAGCTTCGAAAGCAATGTCGCACCGCAGTATTCGCAGTCGCTCGCCCATTGAATCGCGCATCGAATTCGATGCACGCGCTTACCCGGTCAGCAGGAGACGCACTTGAATATCGTCATCGATTCCCTGTACAAGACGTTCGGCGCCGTGTCGGCGCTCGAAAACATCAATCTGCAATTCCAGGGCGGCGAGTTCGTCACCGTGCTGGGGTCTTCCGGTTGCGGCAAGACGACATTGCTGCATCTGCTGGCCGGTTTGACGCTGCCCTCGAAGGGCAACATCTTCATCGACGGCGAGGTGAAGGCGCAGCCTGGAGAGGATAGGGTGGTCGTGTTTCAGCAGGCCGGGTTGTTTCCATGGCTCAGCGTGCAGGAAAACATCGAGTTCGGCTTGTCGCTGCATTCGGTACCGAAGGACGAACGCCGCCGGGCATCGAACGACATCCTACGGACGATCGGACTTGAAAACTTCGCGCAGCACAGGCCCTATCAACTGTCGGGCGGCATGCAGCAGCGCGTGGCGATTGCGCGGGCGCTGGTCATGAAACCGAAGGTGCTGCTGATGGATGAGCCGTTCGGTGCGCTCGACGCTCAAACGCGCAGTGCAATGCAAACGTTCCTCACCGCGCTGTGGGATCAACTGCGATGCACGATCGTCTTCATCACGCACGATATCGACGAAGCGATTTTTCTCGGCACGCGTCTCGTCGTGCTGTCGTCCCGGCCGGGGCGCGTCGCCTTGGATGTACCGATCGAACTCGAGCGGCCGCGCACGCCGCAAGTGGCTTTCGAGCCGCATTTTCTCGAGTTGAAGAAGCAGGCGATGGGCATTCTCGCGCATTGAGCGGGCATGTAGCCGGAATGCAGCCGCAATGCAATGAACGGCGAGGCCGGCCTCGCTCGCCGGCTTCCTGCTGCCCTCGGCTAGGCTTCGGCGACCGATAGCAGCGGGGCGAGCCGCGCCGCTGCTTCGCGCATTCGCGGCACGGCCTCCAGCAAGTCGTCCAGCGTCGCGCGCGCGGTCGGCGCGTGCACGGCCAGCGAAGCGAGCACGCGTCCGTCGTCGGCGGCGCGAACGGGCACCGCCACGGCCACCATGCCCCGCACGAATTCCTCATTGTCGATGCCGACACCGCGTGGGCCCAAGCGCTCGAGTTCGGCAACGAGTTGCCGCGGGTCGATCAACGTTCGATAGGTCATCTTCTTCAACGTCAGCCGTTCGAGCATCGCATTGCGTTCCAGCGTCGTCATTTGCGAAAGGAATAGCTTGCCGCTCGCGGTGCAATGCAACGGCACCCGCATACCGGGACGCATCTCGAGCCGCAACGGCTCGGTCGTCTCCACACGCTCCACGTACAGCACCGCATCGTTATCGAGCGCGGTGAGGTTGCACGTCTCCCCCAAGATCTCGACGAGCGCGCGCAACACCGACCTGCACGCGCGCGTGAACGTATTGTTCGCGAGCGCGGAGAGCGCGAATTGCGCCGCGTGCGGCCCGAGCGTGATGGCCCGATCGTGCCCGCGCGAATCGGGAACGTGCATGACGTAGCCGCGCGATTCGAGCGATTCGATCATCCGCAACAAGGTGGCTTTGGGGATACGCAGACGCACGGCCAACTGCGACAGCGTGTACGGTTGACCGGCCGACGCCAGCGCTTCGAGGACCGCGAGCGCACGCAGTACGCGCGCATCCTCGGCCGGCGCGGACACGGGTTCGGTGACGGTGGCGGACATGAGTCTCCTGCGAGGACGGCGGGTAGTGGCGCGTGCGGCGTGTGTCGGCGTGTGTCGGCACATACGGAGCGCTCGCCGTCGATCGCCAATGAACCATTTTGTTTCAGTTCGTAGCGTGAGCCAAGAAGCGCGCTGCGCCTATGCTCGTTTTTGCTGATGAGCGCCGGCGGAACATTCCGTGCCGATCGCGCTACGTTTCCATTCGGCGCGCGCTGGTCCAAGTGAATACCCGCCACTGGTTCTACCTCGCCGATATCTGCCTACCTACACTTTCCTCGACGGATCGCCGCGTCGATGCATCGACACGAGGTCGATCGAATAGAACAATCAGGAGATAGGTACATGGAATACACCTCAGTCGAGCGGGCCACGAGCGGTTTCGCGCAGGGCGATACCGCCGATCGGCGCTACGATCCGACCTACGACCCGCTCGTATCGCCGGGGCCGGGGCAAGGACGAGACTATGCGCCGACGTACTGGATCGCGACCGCCGGCAGTCCGCCGCCCGACGACGGCCCGGTCACGAAGGACATGGATGTCGACGTGGCGATCGTAGGTTCCGGCTACACGGGGCTCGCCACGGCCCTATGTCTTGCGCGCGAGCACGGTATCAAAGCGGTGGTGCTCGAAGCGAACCGGACGAGCTGGGGCTGCAGCAGCCGTAACGGCGGACAGGCGCAAAACGCATCGGGCCGCTTATCGCGTTCGCAATGGGTCGAGCGCTGGGGCAAAGGTGTCGCCCTCAAGTTGCACGAAGAGATCCTGGAAGGCTTCGATCATTTCAAATCGTTCGTGGCCGAGATCGATTGCGATCCGCAGCCGGGCGGCCACTTCCTGATCGCGCATCGACCGCGCATCATGGAAAAGCTCGCGGCCGAAGCGAAGGTCTGGAAGGACGTATTCGGCTACCCGTCCGAGCTGCTCGGCGCCGAGACGTTCCGCCGGGAATTTTTGAACGATCACGAGGCGGCCGGTGCGCTGCACGAACCCGAAGGCATCGGCATTCATGCGGCCAAGCTTGCATTCGGCTATCTGCGTCTGGCACGCGAGGCCGGCGCGAAGGTGCATACGAGCAGCCCGGTGCTCGGCTGGGAAACGATCAACGGTATTCACCACCTTCATACGCCCGGCGGGATCGTGCGCGCCCGAGCCGTGGGTATCGCGACGGGAGCCTATACGGCCCAGACGTTGCATCCGTCGTTGCGCAGCAAGGTGATGCCGATTCTCTCGAACTCGATGGTCACGCGCGTGCTGACCGACGAGGAAATCCGCGCGTGCAACTTCCGCACGACGCAAGTGCTGACCGATACCCGCACGCTGCGCTTTTACTATCGCTTTTTGCCGGACCGGCGTTTGCAGATCGGCAGCCGCAGCGCGATCACCGGCCGCGATGCGCCGCATCCGCGCCATCTGGATTTGCTCAAGGAAGGCATGGCTCGCAAGTTCCCGGCTTTGCGCGGCGTGCAAATCGATTATTCGTGGTGGGGATGGGTGGATGTCAGTCACGACATGATGCCGCGCATCTGCCAGCCCGATCCCAAGCAATCGGTCTACTACGCGCTCGGCTACGGCGGCAACGGCGTGTCGTACTCGCAGCAAGCGGGCCGCCGGCTCGCAGAGCGTATCGCGGGCAAGAGCGCGCATCTGACGCTGCCGATCTTCACGAGCCCGTTGCCGGGCCATCCGTTCGCGCCGTTTCGGCGGATCGGACAGCGTTTGCTTTACCTCCAATACTTCAGGCGCGACGAACGGCCCTGACGGGCTTGCGCATTACGCCTTAGCGCCACTTTCGTCGATTGCCGTTACGGCGGCGATCGATCCATTCATGCAAGCGACGTCGGCCGCATAACGGCCGGCCGTCGCGCCGCAGACCATAAAAACCGGTGAGCCGATCGTTGCGACGGGGCGTGCATACGCCCCGGGGCAGCCGCTTGGCCGTGGTAGACATTCATTACGATATGGAGAAGACATGCATTCGACGGACGATGGCAATTTGAAGTGCGGACTGAAGCAGCGCCATATGACGATGATCGCGCTTGGCGGCGTGATCGGAGCGGGCCTGTTCGTCGGCAGCGGCGTCGTGATTCGGCAGACGGGCCCCGCGGCCATTCTTTCGTTTCTGATCACGGGCGGACTCGTCGTCCTCGTGATGCGCATGCTCGGCGAGATGGCGTGCGCGATGCCGGCCGTCGGTTCGTTCTACGAATACGCGCGCCTCGCGTTCTCGACCCGGCGCGGGCCGGGACGGCTCGCGGGATTCTTGACGGGGTGGATGTACTGGTACTTTTGGGTCATCGTGGTCGCTTTGGAAGCGGTGGCCGGCGCCAAGCTCATTCAGTTCTGGTTGCCCGATGCGCCCGCTTGGCTGATTAGCCTCGGTCTGTTGATCGTCCTGACGGCGACGAACTTGATCTCGGTCGGCAGCTACGGCGAGTTCGAGTTTTGGTTCTCGTCGATCAAGGTCGGCGCGATCATCGTCTTCTTGTTCCTCGGCGGCCTTTACGTGTGCGGACTTTGGCCGTCGTCCATGCATACCGGTTCGGTTCTGCCGACACTGCTGGGTCACGGCGGGTTCATGCCGCTCGGCTTCGGGCCGGTCATGAGCGGCGCGGTCGCGGCGACGGGCTTTTACTTCGGCGCGGAAATCGTCACGATCGCGGCGGCCGAAGCTCGCGAACCGGCGAAAGCGGTGGCCAAGGCGACGAATTCCGTCATTACACGCGTGCTCGTGTTCTACGTCGGCTCGGTCGCGCTCGTCGTCGCGCTCGTGCCGTGGAATTCGCCGGCCATGGCCACGCCTTACGTCAGCGCGCTCACGGCGATGGGCCTGCCCGCCGCCGCGAACATCATGAACGCGATCGTGCTGACGGCCGTGCTCTCGGCCCTCAATTCCGGCTTGTACGCCGCGTCGCGCATGCTGTTCGCATTGACGCGCAACGGCGATGCGCCGGCCTCGCTGGCTATGGTCAACGCTCGCGGCGTGCCGGTGCGCGCGATCTTGCTCGGCACGCTATTCGGATACGGCTCCGTGGTGATGTCGTATATCTCGCCGGACACGGTGTTCGCCTTTCTCGTCGATTCGTACGGTACGGTCGCCATTTTCGTGTACGTGCTGATCGCCTTTTCGCAACTGCGCTTGCGCAACCGGCTGGACGAATCCGCCACCGCCAGGCTGCGCGTGAAGATGTGGGGCTTTCCGTATCTGACGTGGCTATCGATTGCCGGGATGCTCGGTATCTTGGTCGCCATGGCGTTCATTCCCGAGCAGCGCAAGCCGCTGTGGCTCGGCGTGGTGAGCCTCGCGATCGTGTTCGCGGCTTATTGGATCTGCATTCGGCGGCGGGCACGGCGTATCGACGAACACGAACTCGTTTCGAATTGGCAGCAATGATCTATCGCGCCAGCCGATAGTTTCGATCATCGAATACGACTTTTTGTCGGCACCGCTCGCACGTAGCATAGACCTACCGAATTACCGCCCTCGATGCGAGCGGCGGTAGTGTCCCCGAAAGAGGAGTCACGATGGACCATCATGCGCGCACGCAAAACGAGAAGCTCGAGGTCAAGACGACGACCTGCTACATGTGCGCATGCCGCTGCGGCATACGCGTGCACGTGCGCGACGGCGAGGTGCGCTATATCGACGGTAACCCCGATCATCCGTTGAACCAGGGCGTGATTTGCGCGAAAGGCTCCTCGGGGATCATGAAGCAGTATTCGCCGGCGCGGCTCACGCGGCCGCTGTTGCGCAAAGCGGGTACCGAGCGCGGCGACGCCCAGTTCGAACCGATCTCGTGGGACGCGGCGTTCGACATGCTGGGCGAGCGCCTCGCGCATCTGCGGGCAACCGATCCGAAGCGGTTCGCGCTTTTCACGGGCCGCGATCAGATGCAGGCGCTGACGGGCTTGTTCGCCAAGCAGTTCGGCACACCGAACTATGCGGCGCACGGCGGTTTTTGTTCGGCGAACATGGCGGCCGGCATGATCTATACGATCGGCGGCTCGTTCTGGGAGTTCGGCGGTCCCGATCTCGACAACGCCAAACTGTTCTTCATGATCGGCACGGCGGAAGACCATCACTCCAATCCGCTAAAAATCGCGTTGTCGAAATTCAAGCGTGCCGGTGGGCGCTTCGTTGCGATCAATCCTGTGCGCACCGGTTACGCCGCGATCGCGGACGAATGGATCGCGATTCGTCCAGGTACCGACGGCGCGCTTTTTATGGCGCTGATCCGTGAGTTGATCGAGCGGGGCACCTACGATCGAGCGTTCGTGGAGCGCTTTACGAATGCCGGTGAACTGGTCGATCTACGCGAAGAGAGCGACACGTTCGGGCTGTTCGTGCGAGATCGTGGCGTGCCCGAGGTCAATGCGCTTTTTCCGCAGAATCATCTATGGTGGGATTCGGTAACGAACCGCGCCGTGCCGAATCACGCGGCCGATGCGAGCCCGGCGCTCGAGGGCCGCTATGTGCTCGATGACGGCACGCCCGTTGCGCCGTCGTTTGCGTTGTTGCGCGAACAAGTGGCGCACTGTACGCCGCAGTGGGCGGCCGATATCACCGGCATCGCCGCGGAGACGATCGAGCGGATCGCGCGCGAGATGGCCACGGCCGCGCGCGAGCAGCGCATCGTGCTGCCGATTCAATGGACCGATTCGTGGGGAAAGACCCACGATACCGTCGAAGGCGCGCCGATCGCGTTCCACGCGATGCGCGGACTGGCCGCCCACTCGAACGGCTTCCAGACGATTCGCGCCATGGCTGTGTTGATGTCGCTGCTCGGCACGATCGATCGTCCGGGCGGCTTCCGCCACAAGGCGCCGTACCCACGCGCGGCGCCGCCTTCGGCGAAACCGCCGAACGATCCCGCTGTCATCAAGCCCAATACGCCACTCGCGACGGGGCCGCTCGGCTGGCCCGCCGCGCCGTCCGATCTCTTCGTCTACGAAGACGGCTCGCCCGCGCGCATCGACAAAGCGTTTTCATGGGAGTACCCGCTCGCCGTGCATGGGCTCATGCATTCGGTCATTACGAACGCATGGCGCGGCGATCCGTATCCGATCGACACGCTGATGATCTTCATGGCGAACATGGCCTGGAATTCGTCGATGAATCCGGGGCAAGCGCGCAAGATGCTCGTCGACAAACGCGAGGACGGCGAATACAAGATTCCGTTCCTCGTCGTGTGCGATGCATTCGAATCGGAGATGACCGCCTTCGCCGATTTGATCCTGCCCGATACGACTTACCTCGAACGGCACGACGTGATGTCGGTGCTCGACCGGCCGATCTCCGAGTTCGACGGCCCCGTGGATTCGGTGCGCGTTCCCGTGGTGCCGCCGACGGGCGAATGCAAGCCGTTCCAAGAAGTGCTGATCGAGCTGGCCGGCCGTTTGAAGCTGCCGGCTTTCACGACCGGCGACGGCAAGCGCAAGTTTCGCGACTATCCGGACTTCGTCGTCAACTTTCAGACGGCGCCCGATTCCGGCACGGGCTTTCTGATCGGATGGCGCGGCAAGGACGGGACGAAAGCCGTGGTGGGCGAGCCGAACCCGAATCAGTGGGAGCAGTACGCGAAGAATAATTGCGTCTACCACCATCGATTGCCTGAATCGCTGCAGTACATGCGCAACTGGAACGGGCCGTATATGCAATGGGCCGTCGATAACGGGATGCGCAAGTTCGGCGTGCCGATCGTGATCCAACTCTATTCCGAGGTGATGCAGACGTTTCGCCTCGCCGCGCAAGGCAAGACGCAAGGGCGGCAGCCTCCGGAGCACTTGCGCGCGCGCATCGAACGCTACTTCGACCCGCTGCCGTTCTGGTATCCGCCGCTCGAGCAGGGCGTGACCGATCTCGATCGCTACCCGCTGGCGGCGATTACGCAGCGGCCGATGGCGATGTATCACTCCTGGGATTCGCAAAACGCGTGGCTGCGCCAAATTCATGGCGAGAACCACTTGTTCGTCAATCCGGCGACGGCGTCGAGCGCCGGCATAGACGATGGAGGATGGATCTATGTCGAGTCGCCTTGGGGCAAGGTGCGTTGCCGGGCGCGCTATAGCGAAGCGGTGGAGCCCGGGACCGTTTGGACGTGGAATGCGATCGGCAAGGCCGCCGGCGCGTGGAATTTGAGTCCCAATGCCGGGGAATCGCAGCGCGGCTTTTTGCTGAACCACGTCATTGCCGACGAATTGCCGAGCGATACGCGTGGCGGCGAGCGCATGTCCAACTCCGACCCGATCACGGGTCAAGCCGGCTGGTATGACGTGCGTGTGCGCATTTATCTCGCCGAGGCCGAGGCGTCCACGACGCTGCCGCAATTCGCGCCGATGCGGCCGATGCCCGGGTCGACTAGCGTCGTGCAACGTGTGCAGGCCTATTTCGCGGGTAAGGGCGAATTCGCGGCGCGGTTGCGCCGGGCCGCTTCGTTCGGCGTGGCGCACGGCGACGTAGGTCGCGAACAAGGAGACGAGCAATGACGCAGATGGCGCTGGTCATCGACCTGAACGTATGCGTGGGGTGCCATGCGTGCGTGACGAGTTGCAAGGAATGGAATACGTCGGGTGAGGCGGGCAGCCTGACCGACGCTCGGCCTTACGACGACGACCCGTCGGGCACGTTCTTCAACCGGGTGCAGACGTACGAGGCCGGTGTGTTTCCGATGACGGACACGATCCATTTCCCGAAATCGTGTCTGCATTGCGAGGACCCGCCGTGCGTACCCGTTTGTCCGACCGGCGCGAGCTACAAGCGCAAGTCGGACGGCATCGTGTTGGTGGACTACGACAAGTGCATCGGCTGCAAGTACTGCGCGTGGGCCTGTCCCTACGGCGCGCGGGAGCTCGACGAAGGCCGCAAGGAGATGACCAAGTGCACGCTATGCGCCGACCGGATCGACAACCCGGCGCTGCCCGAACGCGATCGCAAGCCCGCGTGCGTGCTCGCGTGTCCGACGTCGGCGCGGATCTTCGGCGATATCCACGACCCGGAATCGGACGTGTCGCGCGCGATTCGCGAACGCGGTGGTTATCAACTGATGCCCGAGTGGGACACGAAGCCCTCGAACCATTACCTGCCGCGCGTAAAGACGGAATCGTCGTGCGGTTGCGGTAAAAGCGGCGGGTGCGGCAGCGGTGCGAGCGCGGGCGCGAAGGACGAGTCGTTCGAAGCGCGGTTCGAGCGCGGCGAGGTCGATCTCGCGGCCTTGGCCGTGCATCGGTAACGGCTGGTTCGCAGCGAACGCCCCTTATCGGTATTGATGGAGTTGACTCATGCGGCCTGCTTTCTCGGTCATTTTTCTCACGACGCTGTGCGGCGCGGCGCAGGGGCTGTTGCTCGCGCTCGTCGGCGTGCAAGTCGCATCGGGCGTGTTGGGGCTCGATGTGCCTTCCGGGTTCTACGTTTTCGGCGCCGCCTTGACGGTCGTGCTCGGCATGCTCGGCCTCTTGGCGTCGTTCTTCCACCTGGGGCATCCCGAACGCGCCTGGCGGGCGATCGCGATGTGGCGGACGTCGTGGCTATCGCGCGAATGCATTGCGCTGCCGGTGTTCTTGGCGCTCGCGGCGGCGTACGGCGCGGCGCATTGGGTAGGTGCGAGCGTTGCGCTCGAGTTGACGATCGGCGCGCTCGCCGCCTTGGCCAGCTTCGCGCTGTTCGTCTGTACGGGGATGATCTATGCGTGTCTGCGTTTCCTGCAGGAGTGGGCGAGCCCGCTCACGCTCGTGAATTTCGTGCTGCTCGGCTGCGCATCGGGCTGCACGCTGGCAACGGCCTGCGCCGCATGGCTCGCGCCGACGCTCGTGGGTGGCCTCGCTTCGTGCGCGGGCGTGCTGACGCTCGCGGGCTGTGCGACACGGCTCGCTTCGCTTGCGCGCAACGCACGGTTGAAACCGAAGTCCACCGTTCAAAGCGCGACCGGCATTCGCAACGGCAAGGTGACGCAAACCTCGCGCGGCTTCACGGCGAGCGCGTTCAATACGCGCGAGTTTTTCCACGGGCGCGGCGCCGGTACGCTGCACGTCGTCAAGATCGGTTTTTTGCTGGGTGCCTTCGCGGTGCCGATCGTACTGATCGGGGCGGGCGTGTGGGCGGTGCGGCCGGGCGTGGCGGCCGCGGCGCTCGCCGGCGCATTCGTCATTCAATACGCGGGACTGCTCGCCGAACGCTGGTTCTTCTTCGCCGATGCGCGCCATCCGCAGAACATTTACTACCAGCGCGCATCTTGACCGTCGCTTACGTCCGCTGAATCAGATCCCCGTTAGCTGCGCGCCCACGCATTGCGCGAGGGCGCGCACGCCCGCTTCGATCTTCTCCGGCGCGATAGCCGAGAAGCCCATGCGGAAATAGCGGCGTGCCTCTTTGTCGTCGTTCATGAAAAACACGTTGCCGGGCTCGATCAGCACGCCGACGGCTTGCGCGTCGGCGGCAAGACGCTCGGCATCGAGCCATTCGGGGCCTTCGACCCACGACGATGCACCGCCCGTGATCGGTACATAGCGTGCTTGCGGCAGATACGCGTCGAGCGCCGCCATCAGAGCCTGCGAGCGATCGCGGTAGGCGTGCGCGAGCCGCCGCAACAACGCATCGTGATGTCCCAACGCAAGGAACGTGGCGAATGCGCGCTGCACGTAGCCCACGGGATGGCGCACCATCAGCCGCCGCAATGCGCGCAACTCGCGAATGAGTTCGCGCGGGCCCACGACATAGCCCAGACGCAGACCCGGCGCGAACGTCTTCGAGAGACTACCCACGTAAATCACGCGATCTGCGGTGTCCAGACTCTTCAACGCCGGATGCGGCGTGCCGGAAAAAGTGTTCTCGCTTTCGTAGTCGTCCTCCACGATGACGAAATCGTGCTTTTGCGCGCAATCGAGCAGCGCGCGGCGTCGCTCGAGCGGCATCGTCGCGGTCGTGGGGCACTGGTGGCTCGGCGTCACGTAGACGTAGTCGCATCGAGCGAGCGAATCGCCGAGCGCCTCCGGCGCGATGCCGTTGCTGTCCACGCGCAGCGGCAGCAGCCGTGCATTGCGATTTTCGAAGATGTTGCGCGCGTCGGGGTAGCCCGGGTTTTCGAAACCGACGGTCGTGTCTTCGTCGCAGAGCAAATCGGCAATGAGGTACAGGGCCTGCTGACAGCCGTTCGTGATGATGATTTCGTCGGGCATCGCGAATACGCCGCGGCGAGGCAAGACGCGCGTGCGGATCTGTTGAATCAGCGATTCGTCGTCGCGCTCGATCAAATCGGGCGCCCAGTTGCGGATCTCCATGATCGACAGCGCTTTCATGCAGCACTCTCGCCAGTCGTTGGTCGGAAAGAGCGATTGATCGAATTGCCCATAGATGAAGGGGAATTCGTAGTGCTGCCAGTTGGCGGGCTTGACGATATTGCGCTGCTGGGACGGCGGATTCGAGATACGTTGCCGCCACACGGGACGTGCCGCCATGTCGTCGTCGCGAGGCGCCGGTGCGGGCGCCGCGGAACGCGAGGCGGCCGCGCCGCGCAGCATTTCCGGGTGGACGAAGTGCCCGCTGCGTTCGCGGGAGATTAGATAGCCTTCCTCGACGAGCATTTGATAAGCGAGCACGACCGTATTGCGCGCGACGCCGAGTTGGTCGGCCAGCTCGCGGCTCGAGGGCAGGGCGACGTCGGGCGGCAGTTGGCCGTCGAGGATGGCGGCGACGAGCATCTGCCGGATTTGGTCTTGCAGACTCGTCTTCGATGCCGACGACCGCGTGAATTGCTGGGCCCATAGGGCGGCCGGGGTGCGGCTCGGCATGCTCACTCCTAACGTTGATCGAGAATCGAAACGGCGCTGCGTACTTGGATGATAAGGGCGATGCGTACCCGGCTCAAATGCGTGTTTGTTTGGCTGCGTCGGCCAAACACAAGCGAAAGAGCGCGCACGCCGGCGTGTCTTGCGCATCGGCGTACCAGGTGGTGCTGACCGGTCCGAGCGCCGCGCCCAGACTCAGTGGAAGGATCTTCAGCACGCCGCTCTCCTCGTGATGCCGGGCAAGCGAACGCGGCAGCAGGCCGAGCATCGGGCACGCTTGCAGCATGCCCACGTTGGCGTCGATCACCACCGACTCGACCGTATTGATCGGCGTGCCGACCCCATGGGCTTCGAGCACGGAGAGCAAGTGCCGGTGCATCGGCGCGCCGGCGCTCGGTACGATCCACGCCAAGCCGGCCAAGTCAGCCCATTTGACGCGTTTGCGGCGCGCAAGCGGGTGCGTGCGCGCGACGACGATGACAGTGGGGTCGTCGAACAGCGATTCGGTCATGAATTCCGGCGCGGCAAGCCCGCGCGCGCGCCGCCCCACGATCATGTCGAGCTGGCCCGCGCGCAGCGCCGGCACGAGTTGATCGAGCGTACCTTCGTGCAGACAAACCGTCGCGGTGGGCGCGCGCTGCTTGAACAGCGCCACAGCCGCAGGTATGAGGATTGGCGCGGCCACCGACAGCACACCCACCTCGACGCGGCCGTCCGTGCCGCCGGACATTGCATGAAGCTCCTCGCTGGCGCGCTGTGCGAGCAGCAGCAGTTCGCGCGCATGGCGAACGAGGCATTCTCCATGAGCCGTGGGCCGTATCCGGCGGCCGTCGCGCTCGAATAGGGCGACCCCGATGCCTTTCTCCATTTCGCCGAGCATCTTCGAGACCGCGGGCTGCGTCACGTTCAGCACGCTTGCGACTTTGCCGACCGTCTGCCGCTCGGCGAGCGCCACCAACAATTGCAAATGGCGCAGCTTGAGTTGACGAGAGAAGTAGCTTTCGATCGCGGTCCGATCGAGCGGCGCCGCCGGAGAAACAGTCGATCCGGAAATCACAATCCATAACCTTTATCTCATGAATCGACGGGAATATCTCATTGGACCGTCGTGATGTAAATCCGGAGAATCGACGATGCGTGCCCACCTCGCCATGCGGCTCGTCGGTCCGCGAGGGACACGCGCAAAGAGACAACCCAAACACGAGACGCCGCCGCGCTCAACCGCGAGAACGGCCGCCAACCGGAGACAGACATGCCGAATCCCCCCGCGCTGCCCCGCGCGAACCGCCACGCCATCGTTGCCAGCACGATCGGCAACGCCTTCGAGTGGTACGACTTCATCGTCTTCGGCTTTTTGTCGGTTGTGATCGCGCGGCAGTTCTTTCCGTCCTCCGATCCGACGGTCTCCATGCTGATGACCACGGCTACGTTCGGCAGCGCGTTTTTGATGCGCCCGATCGGCGGAATCTTGCTCGGCATCTATGCCGATCGTGCCGGGCGCAAAGCGGCGCTCTCGCTCGTGATTGCGCTTATGACGCTGTCCTCGGCGATGATGGCCTTCACGCCCGGCTATGCGACGATCGGTATTGCCGCGCCGATCATCGTCGTCTTGGCGCGCCTGCTGCAGGGGCTATCGGCGGGAGGCGAGTTCGGCAGCGCCACGTCGATGTTGATCGAATACGCACCGGCGCACCGGCGCGGTTTCTACGGAAGTTGGCAGAACTTCGGCCAGTTCGTCGCGGCGGTGAGCGCGGCGCTGATGGGCGCGCTCGTCACGCGCGGCCTCAGCGCCGGTGCCCTCGATGCGTGGGGATGGCGTATTCCGTTTCTGTTCGGCCTCTTGATCGGTCCCGTCGGCTTTTATATTCGTACGCGGTTGCACGAGCCGCCTGCCGTTGAGGCCGGCGAGAACGCGCGTGGGCCCGGTGCCGCGTCCGTGTTCGGCAAGCGCGCCTCGACGCTCGCGATAGTCTGGCGCGAACACCGAGGCGCGCTGTGGATTGCGTTCGGGCTCGTCGTGGCCAGTTCGGTCGCGCAATACGTGCTCAACGTCTATTTGCCCGCGTACTCGGTACGGCAACTCGGGCTGCCCGTGTCCGCGCCGTTCACGGTGCTGGTGGCGACGGGCACGTTGCGGATGATCTTGACGCCGTTTTTCGGTCTGCTATCGGACCGTATCGGGCGCAAGCCGGTGATGGGGGCATCGATGACGCTGTACGTGCTGACCATCTACCCTTTGTTCGTCTGGCTCGTTGCCGGGCCGAGTTTGCCGCGGCTGCTCTCGGTCGAACTCGTGTTCGCCGTATTAATGGCCGCCGCGCTGGGACCGGCCTCGACTGCGCTCGCCGAGTTGTTCCCGGCCCAAGTGCGCGCAACCGGGTTGTCGATCTCGTACAACGTGGCCACCACGCTGTTCGGCGGTTTTTCGCCGTTTCTCGTCACCTGGCTCATCGACGCGACCGGCAACAAGATGATGCCGGCGTACTTCGTCACGGCGGCGATGCTCGTTGGCCTCGTCGCGCTGCGGCCGATGCCCGATCTCGCGCGCCGCTCGGTGGCTGCACGCATAACGGCAAGCGATGGCGCGGTTTCGCGCTGACTCTCTCCGAAGCTCTCGATTCGAATGCCTACGATGTCGTCGATACGCAATGTGCTTTTCATCATGTGCGACCAACTGCGAGCGGATCATCTGTCTTGCTATGGCCACCCTTATCTCGCCACACCGAATATCGACCGTTTGGCGCAACGCGGCGTGAAGTTCGATCGCGCGTTCGTGCAGTCGGGCGTGTGCGGCCCGTCGCGCATGTCGTTCTATACGGGCCGTTACGTCGCGAGCCATGGGGCGACGTGGAACCGCGTCCCGCTGTCGATCGACGAGCTTACGCTCGGCGAATATCTTGCCGAGCGCGATATGAAGCTCGCACTGGTCGGCAAAACGCACGTGATGCCCGATGACCGAGGGTTGAAACGCCTCGGGCTGGACGGCGGCAATGCATTGAGTGCGTTGCTACGCGAGGGGCACTTCACGCTTGTCGATCGCTACGACGGGCATCACGCGGAACCGGCGGGCGGTTACGCGGACTATCTGCGCGAGCGGGGTTACGTGAGCGACGATCCGTGGACCGAGTTCGTCATCTCTGCGCAGGACCACGAGGGGCGTATCGTGAGCGGCTGGAAGATGCGCAACGTGCACTTGCCGGCGCGCGTGCGCGAAGCCGATTCGGAGACGGCCTATAGCACCGGCCAAGCCATTCGCTTCATCGAGCAGCAAGGGGACGCGCCTTGGGCGATGCACTTGTCTTACGTGAAGCCGCATTGGCCGTATATGGCGCCGGCGCCGTACCACCGGAAGTACACGCTCGATCAATGCTTGCCCGTGCGCCGCGCGCAACGAGAGCGCCGCGCGCCGCATCCGGTCACGGGCGCTTATTTTCAGCAGGAAGAATGCGCCAATTTCATGCGCGACGACGTGATCGCGAACGTGCGTCCCGCCTACCAAGGGCTCGTCAGCCAACTCGACGATCATCTCGGCAGGCTCTGGGAAACGTTGGACAAGCTTGGGCGCTGGAAAGATACGTTGATCGTTTTCACCGCCGACCACGGCGATTTCTTAGGCGATCACTGGCTCGGAGAAAAGGAGCTGTTTTACGACACCGTGCAGCGGGTGCCCTATATCCTCCACGATCCGTCGCCCGCAGCCGATGCGACGCGCGGCCGATCGGATCCGCGCTTCGTCGAGGCGATCGATACCGTGCCGACGATCCTCGATGCGCTCGATATGCCGATGGCCGAGCATCGCATCGAAGGACGTTCACTGTTGGCGCTGACCCGCGCTACGGAAACGGGCGCGGCATGGCGTGACGCCGTCTTCTCGGAACTCGATTACAGCTATCGGCAGGCGCGCCTGATCTTGGGGCGCCGGCCCGATGCATGCCGTGGCTGGATGGTGCGTACCGATCGATGGAAGTACATCCACTGGGACGGATACGCGCCCCAGCTTTTCGATTTAAAAACGGACCCCGACGAGTTTGTCGACCTGGGCGCCGACCCGGCATTCGACGCCGTGCGCCAGGCGATGCGCGAGCGGTTGCTCGGCTGGACGCTCGGCCTGAAAAATCGCTCGACGGTTACGCTCGACGACGTCCAACGCGGCACGCACCAGTATAAAAATGCCGGGGTGTTTTATGGCGTTTGGTAAGCGCGCGGCTTGTCCGCTCATTGGCCCCAACGCAATTCGTATATGAAATTGGGGCGAGGCGCATGGAGGCAGCCGCGGTCCCGCTCCTCGATATCAACTCGTAATATGCGAGAGCACGAATTGCAGCGCCTGAACGAACGCCTCGTGCATCTGCACGGGTCTGAGCTCGTAGGCGAGCAACACCGGACAGCTCAACAGAGCGATTAAAAAGTACTTCATATCGGCCTCCTCACAAACGGGGGATCGCGTGAGGTTCAGTGGCCGGAGTAGAGCAGGCACCATGCCATTGGCGCGGATTTCAAGCGTGACGCGCTGTTGGGGGCGAGCAACCGGCGCCGGCCCGCGAATCGGCCGGCTAGACGTTTCGCGCTCGAAACATGAGGCGATCGTGGGCGCGTTTTCAATGCGGGCAAATCGATGGCGGCGTCGAACGGCGACGGTCGTTCTTCTCTCGATAGCAATGGGCGTCGGCCCTGGCGCACGATTTCATGCGGACGCGGGCGCCGCGTTTCTACGTGCGAGCGCGCACGAAAGCGTCGCAAGAATGAAACGTCGCGGTCGGCGAGTGCGAAGGCTATTCGACTTCCTCGGCCTCGATGAAGGAAAGCGGCAAGGTGGCCGTCAAAACGAAGCCTGCTCCCGGCGAGGTGCTGATCTGGATATCTCCGCCTAAAAGAGACGCACGCTCGTGTATGCCGAGCAGCCCGAACGCACGCGCGCTCCTATGCACGTCGAACTCGGCACCCCGTCCGTTATCGGCGATACGGACGATGCAATGCGCGTCGTCGCACGCGAGATCGAGCGCGACTTCGGTCGCGCCCGAATGCCGCGCGACGTTCGCCAACGCTTCCTGAATGATACGGAACAGTTCGATCCGGCCCGCCCGGTTGAAGGTGACCGCTTGCGCGTCGATATGGCGGACGACGCGCACGTTGTGGCGCCGTGAAAATTCGTTGGTCAGCCAATCGATCGCGGCAATGAGCCCGAGGTCGTCGAGCATGGCGGGGCGCAGTTCCGCCGCGATTTGCCTGACGGAATCGATCAGTTTGTCGACGAGCGTAGATGCCGCGTTCGGATTACGCGTGGCCGACGGGGCCGCTTCCTCGTCGGGCAATCCGTTCTCCATCATGGCGATCGTCATTTTTAGCGCGCTCAATGTCTGCGCGAAATCGTCGTGCAGTTCGCGGGCGATGCGCCTGTTCTCCTCCTCGCGGATCTGCAAAATATGCGCGGAAAGGTGCCGTAGCTGTTCGCGCGAGACGCGCAGTGCTTCTTCGGCGCGCTTTCTTTCGGCGATGTCCGCTACGACGGAGATGAAATAGTCGGGCAAACCCGCCTCGTCATGAACCAATGCCACGGTCAGCGCGATCCACAACTCGCGCCCATCCTTGCTCAGGTAGCGCTTTTCCAGGGTGTAAGTGTCGAGGTGCCCATCGAGAATCTGCCGCATCTGCGCGAGGTCGGTGTCGAGATCGTCCGGGTGCGTGATGTCTTGGAAGGTCTGTGTCAGTAATTCCTCGCGCGTGTAGCCGACGATGTCGCACAGCTTTTGATTGACGCGCATCCAGCGTCCACTTGTATCGACATGCGCGATACCGACGGCCGCTTGCTCGAACGTGGTGCGAAAACGCGTCTCGCTGTCGCGAAGCGATTGGAGTGCGTGCTCGAGTTCGGCCGTGCGCTGCGCGACGCGCTGCTCCAATTCGCGATTCAGGGTTTGCAATTGGGCCTCGGTCTCGCGCCGCGCCGCAATCTCGGCAAGCAATTTGTCGTTAGCCGCTTTCAGTTGCGCAGGGCTAGGCAGCGCGAGCGCCTTCGGAATAAGTGGCCAGATGACGATCGCGGTGGCGAGCGAGGCGGCTGCGGTGATGGTTTTGATGCTCGCGTCGAGCCAATACGCAGGCTGCCATATATCCAAAATTGCCGTTAGATGCGTCGTGCCGCATGCAAGGATGAATAACGCGAACATAAAAAACAGCCAACTGAACGGCAATTCGGTACGGCGTTTCGCGAAAGTCCAAAGTGCAATCGGAATCGAGTAGTACGACAACGCGATGACCGCGTCCGCGCCGACGTAAGTCCAAAGCAGGCCCGGCGACCACAGAAAACAATAACCATGCGGCATGAATCCCGCCGTGGCGAAAAACTCAGCGATAGCGTTCATCGGATTGTCAGCAGCGCCATATCGACGTGTCCTTCGAGAGCGAAGCGCGGCGGCGGTCGCCGCGCGGCGATCGGCGACCCGGGTGGTGGCAGGCCGATGGTTGGTTCAAACGCAATGACTCGATTGCGCCGGCAACTCGCCCGGATTGACCGGACTCATCGTATTGTAGGAAGTATAGTCAAGCACTCGCGATTTGGAAGACGACGCACGGCGCGCAAAAATCCGCCGGCGATCGCGCTAAAGCCGATCAGCGATTCGGAATCGGATAGCGATGCGAAGCGGTTAATGGCACGGGTGGCACCGGGTGGCACGGATTGGCACGGGGTCGAATTGCAATGAGCGACGGCTTACGCTCAGTGTCTCGGGGATAGGCGAAGCGATGCTTACAACGGCGCGCCGGCCGCCTCGTCTAAATTCGATTTCGCCGTGCGTTCCGCGAGCAGCTTGGCGAGCGCGGCCGATGCCAGGCGAACGCGCAGCGAATCGGCACGGCTGGTGAGAATGATCGGCAAGCGCGCGCCGAGCACGAGGCCCGCTCCATCGGCGCCCGCGAAATACATCAATTGTTTGGCCAGCATGTTGCCCGCTTCCAAATCGGGCATCAGCAGGATGTCGGCTTGGCCCGCGACGGGCGAGACGATGCCCTTCGTCCTCGCGGCCGCGAGATTGACCGCGTTGTCGAACGCAAGCGGGCCGTCCACGAGTCCGCCCGTGATTTGTCCACGTGTGGCCATGACGGTCAGCGCCGCCGCATCGAGCGTGGAGGGCATCTTGGGATTGACCGTTTCGACGGCGGCCAACACCGCGACGCGCGGCTTATCGACGCCCATCGCGCGCAAGAAGTCGATGGCGTTTTGGCAAATATCGCGCTTTTGCTCGAGCGTGGGCGCGATGTTGATGGCGGCATCCGTAATGACGAGCGGCTTCGGATAGGCGGGAACGTCCATCGCATACACGTGGCTGATGCGGCGTTCCGTGCGCAGACCTGAGCCAGGCGCCACCACGGCGGCGAGCAACTCGTCGGTATGCAGGCTGCCTTTCATCAGCGCCGCGACTTTGCCCGCGGCCCCCAATTCGACTGCCCGAGCGGCAGCGGCATGGCTATGCTCGACCGGCTCGATCGCGATGCCGTCGAGACTAAGCCCGGCGGCGTCGGCCGCCGCGCGGATTTTCGCTTCGGGGCCGATCAAGATGGGGTCGAGTAAATTCGCCTCGCGCGCTTCCACCGCGGCCCGGATCGCCTCGGTCGAGCAAGGATGGACGATCGCGGTGCGCAGCGCCGGGTGGCGCCGCGCGTCGCGAATGAAAGCTTCGTAGCGGTCGTGATGGTGGGTCGCCGAGTCGGCACCGGCCAACTTGTCGATGAGGCGGTCGCGCAACAGGTTTTCGTCCGCGTTTTCCATGGTTCGATCTCGGTTTCGTCGGTTGCATTCGAACTGCGCGCGCCTCGGCACGCGATCGTGCTTCGTCTTTGTTCTCGGGCTGGGCGGCGCGGCGTGCACGTTCGTCATCATACGAACGGCGAAGCGCCTATCGGTTGACGCATATCAACCGCTCGGCCCTGCAGAAGGGGACGATAGACACTGTCGTTCGAACGCCGATGCGCGGCACGAACGAGGCGGCCCGCAGTGGCCAACGGCGCCGATGAAATCGGCGCGCTTTGCCGGATGAGGGAGTGCGATGATGCGAGCGAGATACCGAGTTTCATTTGCTACGGTCTCGATCTTCGTTGCGATCGCGGGCATCTTCGCTGCAATTCGCGGCTTGGTATTCGATCAGGAGAGTTTTTTGCGCTACGGCGCGGCCGCGGTGATCGCGGGCGTGGCCGGATTCGTGATGCTCTTGAATCCCCGCGCCGGGATGGATGACGAGCCGACCGACCATCGCAGCCATTGAGGCCATTAAGAGAACCTGCGCCGCGCGAATGGCGGCGGCGCGCCGCCGGTCACACCTCGTCCAGGCAATGCCTCGCGCAATGCCAGCGGGAAATCGACTCCCAGATCTCATCGGCCGATTCGGCGAACGCGAACCAGTCCAAGTCATGCTTGGCGATCGTTCCTTCATCGACGAGGAAGTCGAAATCGATCGCCCGGCGCCAATAGCGTTCACCCACCAGCACGACGGGCAGCGGCGTGATTTTGCCCGTCTGCAAGAGCGTCAGCACTTCGAACAGTTCGTCGCACGTGCCGTAGCCGCCGGGAAAAAACACGGCGGCCTTGGCGCGCTCGAGCAAGTGCATTTTCCGGATCGCGAAATAGTGCAGCCTGAAGCACAAGTCTGGGCTGATATAGGGATTGGGCCGTTGCTCGTTCGGCAAGGAGATATTCAACCCGATACTGGGCGCGCCGGATTCGAACGCGCCGCGGTTGGCCGCCTCCATGATGCCGGGGCCGCCGCCCGTCACGACGGCGAGCTTCGGTAGCAGGGCGGTGGCGCGCCGGCTGCCGACGAGCCGGCCGAAGCGCCGGGCGATCGAATAGAAGCGGCTTTTGTCGAGCAGACGCTTCGCCGCATCGACGGCGCGCGCGCGGCCAACGTCGGAGGGCGCCTCCGCCAGCGAGCGTTGCGCAAGCTCGAGCCGTTGCCGGGCGGCGCGCGGCTCGACGAGGCGCGTGCTGCCGTAGACGACCACGGTGTGCTCGATGCCGTGACGCAGCAAGCTCTCTTCGGTTTTCCAAAAGTCCAGTTGCAGGCGCACGCCGCACATCTCGGGCCGCATGAGAAACGCTCTGTCCTCGTCGGCTTGCCGGTAGCTCGCGCTCGCGATGAGCTTGTCGACTCGCTCCGACGCCTGCGCGTCGTCGGCTTGATCTTCGTAATCCGGGTGCTCGGTCATTGCGCGCCTCTGTACGGCGCACAAGGCGCCGGATTTCTCGTCCTCCCATCATCGGCCGATATCGGGCGCGCTCGATGACCCACGTCAACCGGCGCGATGGCGCACCGCACAACAACGAACGGTTGACTTTGCGAAACGTCTCCCCGAACATTCGATCCGCAACCGGTTGCGCGCATCATTTTCTCGTCATTTCGACGATTTTTGTTGCGCAACCGGTTGCGCAACCGGTTGCGGGTTAACAGCAAGGCAGCCGCAACGAACAACCAAATCGAACGATTTCAGGAGACACCGTATGAAGACCCCCGTCCGTCGCCGCGTGCTGGCTGCATGCATCGGGTTGGCTGCCGCCGTCGTGCTGCCGGTTGGCGCGCACGCGCAAGATGCCGCGCACAAGCCGAAAGTCGCCTTGGTCATGAAATCGCTGGCCAACGAGTTCTTCCTGACGATGGAAGACGGCGCGAAGGATTACCAAAAGCATCACGCCGCCGATTTCGATCTGATTTCGAACGGCATCAAGGATGAAACCGATACGGCCGCGCAGATCCGGATCGTCGATCAAATGATCGTATCGAAGGTCGATGCCATCGTGATCGCGCCCGCCGATTCGAAGGCGATGGTACCCGTGATCAAGAAAGCGATCGACGCCGGCATCATCGTCGTGAACATCGACAACCGGCTCGATCCGGACGTGCTGAAGTCCAAGAGCCTCACGGTGCCGTTCGTCGGCCCCGACAATCGTAAGGGCGCGCGCCTGGCCGGCGACTATCTCGCGAAGAAGCTGAACAAGGGCGACGAGGTCGGCATCATCGAGGGTGTGTCGACGACGACGAATGCGCAGCAGCGCACGGCCGGCTTCAAGGACGCCATGGCGGCGGCGGGCATCAAGGTCGCCTCCGTGCAGTCGGGCGACTGGGAAATCGATAAGGGCAACGCGGTGGCGTCCTCGATGCTCAACGCCGATCCGAACCTGAAGGCGCTCCTGTGCGGCAACGACAACATGGCGCTCGGCGCGGTTGCGGCGGTGCGTGCGGCGGGCCGCGCGGGCAAGGTGGCGGTGGTGGGCTACGATAACATCGCCGCCGTCAAGCCGATGCTGGCCGACGGCCGCGTCTTGGCCACCGTCGATCAGTTCGCCGCGAAGCAGGCCGTGTTCGGCATCGATACGGCGCTTAAGGCGATCAAGGGACACAAGAAGCAAAGCGAGCTGTCGAGCCTCGTCGAAACGCCGGTCGAACTGATCGTCAAGAAGTAAGTTCGACGTATCGTCAGGCCGGAACACGGGAGTCGGCCTTCGCGCTGGTGCGCTTGCGAAGGAGGGTGCATGAAAGCAGTTTCAACGGCCGCCGTGCCGCACGGCGGCCCCGTGCTCACGGTCGGCGGGGTGGGCAAGACGTACGCGGTGCCCGTCCTGACGGGCATCGATCTCACCTTGAACGCGGGCGAAGTGCTCGCGCTCACGGGGGAGAACGGCGCGGGCAAGAGTACGCTGTCGAAGATCATCAGCGGCCTCGTCGAGCCGACCGAAGGCGTCATGCATTATCGCGGGCAGCCGTATGCGCCCGCGAGCCGCAGCGAAGCCGAGGCGCTCGGGGTGAGGATGGTGATGCAGGAGCTCAACCTGCTGCCCACGCTCACCATCGCCGAGAACCTGTTCTTGAACCGTCTTCCGGCCGTCAAGGGAATCGGATGGATCTCGCGCAAGCGACTGCGCGAAGACGCTCGTGTAGCGATGGCTCGGGTCGGGCTCGAAGCGCTCGACCCCGATACGCCCGTTAGCGAACTCGGGATCGGCTTCCAGCAACTCGTCGAGATCGCGCGTAACTTGATCGGCGATTGCCGCGTGCTGATTCTCGACGAGCCCACGGCGATGCTGACGGGCCGCGAGGTCGATTTGCTGTTTCATCAGATCGAACGGCTCAAGCGAGACGGCGTGTCGATCGTCTATATCTCGCATCGGCTCGAGGAGCTCGCGCGTATTTCCGAGCGTGTTGCCGTCTTGCGCGACGGCAAGCTCGTGAGCGTCGGGCCGATCGCCGAGTACACCACCGACCGGCTCGTCACGCAGATGGTCGGCCGCGATATCGGCGAGACGATCGAGTTCGGCGAACGCAAGATCGGCGCGCCCATGCTGCGCGTCGAGAAGCTCACGCGCGGCACGCTGGTTCAGGATGTCTCGTTCGAGGTCAAGAGCGGGGAGATTTTCGGCATCAGCGGTTTGATCGGGTCGGGGCGCACGGAGCTGTTGCGCGCGATCTTCGGCGCCGATGCCAAGGATAGCGGCGAGGTGTCGATCGGGATTCCGCCCAAGCGCGTGTCGATCGGCTCCCCGGCCGATGCGGTGAAGCGGGGCATGGCCCTCATCACCGAGGATCGCAAGAGCGAAGGGCTGATGCTCACGCAGTCGATCGCCTCGAACATCGCCCTCAATAATTTCAGCGCCGTCTCGCGCCTCGGTTGGATCGACGGGCGGCGCGAACGAGCGCTCGCACAACGCCACATCGACGCGATGCGAATACGCTGCGCCGATGAGCAGCAGGCCGTGGGCGAACTCTCGGGCGGCAATCAGCAGAAGGTCGTGATCGGGCGCTGGCTCGAACGCGACGCGGACGTCTTGCTGTTCGACGAACCCACGCGCGGCATCGACGTCGGCGCGAAGTTCGAGATCTACAGCCTGCTCGGGGAAGAAGCGAAAAAGGGTAAGGCGCTCGTCGTCGTCTCGAGCGAGTTGCGCGAGCTGATGCTCATTTGCGATCGAATCGGCGTCATGTCGGCGGGCAAGCTGGTTCGTATTTTCGAACGCGACGAATGGACTCAAGACGATTTGCTGGCCGCCGCATTTTCGGGCTACGCGAAACGTGACGCACTATTGACGAGAGAAGCATCATGACGATTTCCTCCAACACGCCCCTCGAGACCGCGGCGCCCAAACTCAAGGGCGCGGCCCGCGTCGAACTGACGAGCTACCTCGGCCTCGTCGGCGCGCTCGCCGCGATGATCGCGCTCTTCTCCACGCTGAGTTCGCATTTCTTCACGTACGAAACGTTCGTGACGATCGCCAATCAGATTCCGGATCTCGTCGTCATGTCGGTCGGTATGACGTTCGTGCTCATCATCGCCGGGATCGATCTATCGGTCGGCTCCGTGCTCGCGCTCGCCGCGTCGGCCGTGAGCGTCGTGGCGCTGCAATGGCATTGGAGCGCGCTGCCGGCCGCGTTCGCCGGGCTCGTCGTGGCGGCGCTGGCCGGCAGCTTGACCGGGTTCGTGACCGTTGCGTGGCGCATCCCGTCGTTCATCGTGTCGCTCGGCGTGCTCGAAATGGCGCGCGGGCTCGCGTATCAACTGACGAACTCTCGCACCTCGTATATCGGCAGTACCTTCGATTGGTTGGCCAATCCGTTCGCCGCCGGCATCTCGCCTGCCTTCGTCATCGCGATGATCGTCATGGTGGTTGCCCAGTTGGTGTTGCGCCGTACCGTGTTCGGCCGCTGCCTCATCGGTATCGGCACGAACGAAACCGCGGTGCGGTTGGCCGGCATCGATCCGCGTCCCTACAAGGTCATCGTGTTCGCGTTGATGGGCGCGCTCGCCGGGCTCGCCTCGCTGTTTCAGGTCTCGCGCCTGGAGGCGGCCGACCCGAACGCGGGTGTGGGTATCGAGTTGCAAGTGATCGCGGCGGTCGTGATCGGCGGGACGAGTCTCATGGGCGGGCGCGGTTCGGTCATCAGCACGTTCTTCGGTGTCCTAATCATCTCCGTGCTCGCGGCGGGCCTCGCGCAGATCGGCGCGAACGAGCCCACCAAGCGGATCATCACCGGCATGGTGATCGTGATCGCGGTGGTGCTCGATACCTACCGGAGCCGGCGCGGCGCGAGCCGGGCCTAAGCAGGACGGCGCGCGCGAGCTCATCATGTGGACTATCCGAGACGTAGCCAAGCGAGCGGGGGTGTCGTACACCACGGTGTCGCACGTCCTGAACAACACACGGCCCGTCAGCGACGAAAAGCGCGAGCGCGTGCTGGCGGCGATTGCCGAAATGAACTACGTGCCCTCGGCGCCGGCACGCTCGCTGAAGGCGAAGACCACCTCGACGATCGGGCTCGTCGTACCGAACAACACGAACCCGTACTTCGCCGAGTTCGCGCGCGGGATCGAGGGATCGCTGCGGCGGCGCGGTTACTGCGTCTTTCTGTGCAATTCGGACAATAACCTCGTCACGCAGCGCGAATGTCTGCGGGCGCTGCACCAAAACCGTATCGACGGCGTGATCGTCGCGTCCGTCGACGACGACGAATCGGTCGCCGACGACTTGAGAGCGGTGCGCGTGCCCGTCGTGATCGTCGATCGGCCCATTGCCGGGCTCGATGCCGATCTCGTGCAGATCGATCATGAGGCGGGCGCGATGATGGCTACGCAACATTTGCTCGATCTCGGCCACACGCGGATCGGTTGTATCGCGGGGGCCAGCGATACGGCGGTCAGCGCGATCCGGGTAGCGGGGTTCAGGCGCGCGATGGCCGAGCGCGGCGTGCAGGTTTTGCCCGGTGCGATCGTCGAAGGTAACTTCACGGCCCCGGGCGGTTACGCGGCGGCCTGCGAGCTGTTCGATTCGCTCGCGCCGACGGCGATTTTCGCGAGCAACGACCTCATGGCGATGGGCGCGCTGCGCGCGGCCGCCGAGCGCGGGTTGCGCATTCCGGCCGATTGCTCGATCGTCGGATTCGACGACGTGGAGATGAGCCGCTACGTGTATCCGGCGCTCTCCACCGTGGGCCAGGCGATCTTGCGTCTGGGCGACGCGGCCGCGAATACGTTGCTCGAACGCATCAACGGTACGGTTACGGGTCCCGCCCGCACGCTCATGATCGAGCCGCGCTTGATCGTGCGCGAGTCGAGTACGCGCTTGCGTGCGCCGGCGGGATATAAATCCAATCACATTGCCCCATGACATTGATGAGCACAACAGCAGGAGAGCGAGATGCGGGCCGCGTCACCGTGGTCGGCAGCCTCAACATGGATCTCGTGATTCGCGCGCCGCGCTTGCCGAGCGCCGGCGAGACACTGGCCGGCCGGACGTTCGCCAACGTCGCGGGCGGCAAGGGCGGCAATCAGGCGGTGGCCGCGGCACGCTTGGGCGCGCACGTCGCGATGATCGGCTGCGTAGGCAACGACGAGAACGGCGCGCAATTGGTCGCCGGGTTGCGCCGGGACGGTATCGACTGCAGCGCCGTCGCGACCGATGCGGCGTTGCCGACGGGCGTCGCGATGATCGTCGTCGACGATGCCGGGCAGAACGCGATCGTCATCGTGGCCGGCAGTAACGGCGCGTTGACGACGAGCGCGATCGCCGCGCACGAGAAAACGATCGAGCAGGCCGACGTGCTCGTCTGTCAGCTCGAGGTGCCGGGCGAGACGGTGTTTGCCGCGATGCGGGCCGCGCGCCGGCACGGTCGCATCGTCGTGCTCAATCCGGCGCCCGCAACCGGACCGCTGCCGCGCGACTGGCTCGAATGCGCCGATTATTTGATTCCGAATGAAGGCGAGGCGTCCGTCTTGTCGGGGGTGACGGTGGATTCGCCCGAGAGCGCGCTTGCTGCCGCGGCGGAGCTGCGCGAGCAGGGTGCGCGCAACGTCATAGTCACGCTCGGCGAGCGCGGCGTGCTGGTACTCGCTGAAGGCGAAGCCGGCAAGCACTACCCGGCCCCGAAGGTCGCCGCGGTCGATACGACGGCGGCGGGCGATACGTTCGTGGGCGGCCTGTGCGCCGCGCTTGCCGCGAAGCGCTCGCTCGACGAGGCCGTGCGGTTCGGCCAGGCCGCCGCCGCGCTGTCGGTGACGCGTGCGGGCGCGCAGACCTCGATTCCTGCTTTGCACGAAGTGCCCCGCTGGGCCGACTGACGAATATGAAAAAGACCGATTTGCTCAATAGCGCGCTCTCGCGCCTCGTCGCCACGCTCGGCCACGGCGACATGGTGCTCGTCGCCGACGCGGGGATGCCCGCGCCGCATGGGGCCGGGCCCGAGATCATCGACCTTGCGCTGACGCCGGGTGTGCCCGATCTCGCCACGACGATTCGCGTTTTGCTGAGCGAGATGCAGGTCGAGTCTCATATCGTCGCCAGCGAAACGCTCGCACGCAACGACGCTTGGCTCTCGAGCGAATGGGCCGGCCGGATCGGTTCGCGCCAAGTCGTGACGCACGAAGAACTGAAGCGCCTTTCGCACCGTGCCCGCGCCGTGGTGCGCACGGGCGAATGCACGCCCTACGCCAACCTGATGCTGGTGGCGGGCGTGACGTTTTAACGTTCCAAAGCCGGTTCCGATCGAGCGCACGGTAACAGCCTGCGTGACGCTCGATCGCCTTCAGGTCATTCGAATCGAATGAATTGCGCCGACGACCGCGAGCGTCGCCTTGCCTTGCGCGCTCTGGAAAGAGACGCAATGAATGCGGTGAATCGTTTAGCGCAAGGTGGGGTATCCGAGCGCGATGGCTTCGTTCGCCATGCGCTCGATGTCCGCGTAGTCTTCGGTGGATAGCGCAACGAAACCACGCAGCCGCAAGGCGCGCGCACGGTCCGGATCGCCTTCGACCGCGTGGCTCAGGGCGTCGCGCAACGGCTCGAGATGATTTTTTCCGAGTGCGCGGGACGCGATCAACGGTAGGCCCGGCGCACTGGCGCTCATTCCGATCACGCGGATGTCGTCGAGCAAATCGGGGCGAGCGTCGCGCAACAAAGCGAGCGTGATGCAGTCGATGGCGGCGATGTCCGCGCGCGCGTCGCTTACGGCCTTCAGTGATTCCGAATGAGAACCGGTCCACAGGACCGAGGAGAAGAAGCGCCCGTCGCGCGCGTATTCGGCAACGGCGTGGCGCAGCGCATTCATGCCGCTGTGCGAATCCGCGCCGTTGCAGGCAGCGCGTAATCCGAAGCAGGACGTCAACGCTTTCGCGCCGCGTTCCCAGGCGGCGGTCGAGACGACCAACACGCTGCGGTAGCGCGGCCCGTCGCAGCCTTCGACGTCGAACACCGGGGTCGCGACCAGGTGAACCGCTTCATGCAGCCCGAGCACGCGATACGGGAAGCCGCAAGTTTGCGTCAGCAACACATCCCTACGGCGCCAAAGCTGTGCCAGTTCACCGTACGGCGCGTTGGGTAACGAGACGTTTCTTGGGCCGCCGGCACGCGAGAACGCCGCCAAGGCGTCGGTCAGCAGCGCGCGCCACAGGCGTTCGTGCTGCTGCGTGACGTTGTACATCGGTAGGGCGGCAATCCATCGGTCCATCGGCGCATTGTAGGCCGTCGGCCGCGACGCTGGAATCCCAAGCGCGCGCCAGAACACGCGTGCGTGACGAGTCACTGACTATCCCGAGCATCGATCCCGAGACGAATCACGTGCACGCGGTTGCATGGACTCGTCTGCCGCGTTGGGGCCGGGCGCTATGCTGGGCAGGCAAGACCTTGATCGGACGCATCGTGGTAGGGCCCCCGACGAGCGTCGCCGCCATGCTCGCGAACGAGGCGCCTCGAGCACGATCGTTTAGCCGATCGGTTTGAGGAACAGACCGACCGTCAACGCAACGCCGATGCAGACGATCGCGATGCGCAGGACGCGCTCGTTGACGCGGCGCAGCGCCCATACTCCGGCGAGACCGCCGGCGATGGCACCTGTCCCCAGGACGATGGCTTCCCGCCAATGCAACATCGAGGATGTGACGAAAATCGCGACAGCCGCGGCGTTCATCACGCCGGCCAATGCGTTCTTGGTGGCACCCGCGTTGCGCGTGGGCAGTCCCGCCATCGTCAGCGCCGCCATCATCAGGAACCCGATCCCTCCGCCGAAGTAGCCGCCGTAAATGGCGATCAGAAATTGAACGAAGGCCGCGACCGCGGGCGAAAGATGCGTCTTGGCTTCCTGCGCGCGGCGAACGAAGCTGCCCCAAGCGAACACGGCGGTGGCGAACAGCACGAGCCACGGAACGAGCCGGGCGAATACCGACGATGGGGTCACGAGCAACAAGACCCCGCCCAGTGCCCCGC
>NZ_PNYA01000003.1 GCF_002879885.1 Trinickia dabaoshanensis | reverse complement strand
CCAGGTGCAGCACGACGACGGAATCCTTGCCGCCCGAGAACAGCAACGCCGGCTTGCTGCATTCGGCCACGAGCTCGCGCAGGATGTGAATCGATTCCGCCTCGAGCCAGTCGAGATGGTCCATGCGCGGCGCGGTGACGGGCGTAGCCGCCGCTTCGGCGGGATCTAGGAGGGTAGACATGATCGGTCTCTTCGCTTTCGATGATGAATGTGGGGGTGATCCAATGAGCCACTAGCGGCGGTTAGCGCATGCTTCGGTAGGCGATATAGGCCGCGATGGCGAGCAGCAACATGGCGAACACACGCCGCAGCGCATGGCCCTTCACCGCAATGGCTTTCGCGACGCGAATGCCGCCATGCCCGCCTACCACGCCCCCCGCCACGAGCGCCGCGGCGAGCGGCAAATCGACCTTGCCGGCCACCGCGTAATTAACGGCCGTGGTGGTCCCGAATACGACGACGGAAACGAGCGACGACGCCACGGCTTCGAGCATCGGCACCCGCGCGATGAAGTGCAGGGCAGGCACCGACAAAAAGCCGCCGCTGATGCCGAAAAAGCCCGCCACGCCGCCCACGCACGCGCCCGCGCCGGCCGTGGCGAAACCTGCTCCGGAGAGCGCCGGCGCCGTTGCCGCAACGGGGGCGCCCTGCGTGCGCACGAGCATGAGCACGGCGACGAGCGCGACGATCGTCGCCAGCAACAGCATCAGGGCACCGCCGTCCACGTGCAGAGACCAGCGCGAGCCGCCGAATGCGCCGCCCACACCCGCCGCGGCGAATATCATGCTCGTGCGCCACCGCACGAGGCCGGCGCGTGCGTAAGTCACGAGGTTCACGAGCCCCGTGACGGCGATCGCGGCGGCGGTCGTGCCGATGGCGACGTGCGGGTCGCCGACTTTGACGACGTAAAGGAGCAGCGGCACCGACAACGTGCCGGCGCCGCCGCCGATGAGCCCCAGCGCGAAGCCGATCGATAAGCCCGATAGCGCGGCCAGCATGATCTGCGTCTGCAAGGTGATTGCGATCGGCATAAGTTGTTTCTCTCAGGTTGCACGGCCGTCCGTCAGGCCGGTGCGCGCCTTGCGCGCGCACCGATACATGCGGCAGGTCTCGATGCTTTTATTTAGGTTGGCGAGTGGCGTTCTCGCGCAGCCGTTCGTTAGTCTGTCACTTCGAACGCTTCGATCAACTCGTCCAACTTGACGGGCGCGCAATCCGATCGTTGCGTGCGCGCTTGCGCGCATTGCTGCATGCGCGCGCGTACCGAAGCGAGGTATTCGGCACGGTGGCGCCGCAGCGCGAAGTCGCGGAAGTTGGTGCGTTCGAGCGTCTCCCACGCGCGCTCGCGAGCCGCGTCGGACGCTACACGCGCTGCGTCGAACGCCGCGGCGTCGATCTTCGCCGTCGCACCGGTCATGCGCTCGTAGCCGTAACGCCGCATGTAGTCGCTCGTCAGCGTCTCGATCACCGCGATCTCGTCCATCGACAGCACCTTCTTGTACTTGTCGATATTCGTCGCGATCGGGGCAAAACAATTGCTCGACCACAGCGCCGACATGCGCGAGATCTGCTGGGCCTCCTGCGAACGCGAGACGTCCACCATGCCCGGCAAGAACGCGATGCCGAAGAATGAGCAAACCTGCTTGAGCACGGCTTGCTCATCGGCCAAGAAGTCTTCGTAGCGGATCGTCATCGTCCGCTCCGGGTACTCGGCCAACACCGCATCGGCCGCGCGATGCGCCTCGAGCCAGGTATGCGTATTCAGCAGCGTATCGAAGTCGTGAATGATCGCTTTGTTCATCGACGCGATCTGCGCGCGCGGGTCGCGCACGACGTTCAGGAACAGCATGTCGGGAAATTGCCGCATCAGCGAATCGGCGTAGTGCACGCTGTCCAGCGACTTGTCCATCACCACGCGCGCGCCGCGCTGCTCGCCGGCGCGCAGCAGCAGTTCCCATACGACACGGTGAACGCTGCGCGGCTCGTGGCGAATCGCTTCGAAGATATCCACCGGGTCGAACACGATGCCCGGCCACTTGACCATGCTCGCCGCTTGCAGTCCCACGACGTCGCTCACCAACCGGAAATAGGCGCGATCGTCCTCGAGGTTGCCGTACAACGGCACGATCGGCATGAAATCGACGATGTGCAGCGGATAGGGTGAATAGAAGTCGGGATTGAAATTCAATCTCAATCGCAGTGCATGGCTTCCGCAACGACGCAGCGGAATCATCAATACCGGCCGGGGCCGCGCTTGGGCCGGCGCCCGATCTCGTTCAACGCTCATGGTCGAATCCTCACTTCTTATTGCTAGCTTCTGACTTCCGCGCTGCCGTGCGGACCCGGTCCGCCCCACGCATCGGTCGTGAAATAGTTGAAAAACGCCTCGGCGAATGCATCGAGCCGCTCGGCAGGCAGCACGTTCACGCCCGCCGCCGCCCGTCGCCCGCCACCGCTCTCGAAGCCTTCGCACAATAGGTTGGCCGGGCGCCCATCGGGGCGCGCCGACCGGACGCTGACGCAATACGAACCGTCCGCACGCTCCGTTAGGACTGCGAACGAGCGCTCGCCGCCACCGTCGCAGAGCCGGTTGGCGAACGTGCCCGAGATGCGCCTCGCCCAAGGCTCGTTCGGCAGCACGTAGAGCGCGCAGGCGTCGCCGCTCCGATACGGCGCGAGCGCGTCGGCGTGGGCCAGGTCGTCGCGGTAACCCTGCGTGAGGTCGGTAAAGCACGGCGCGGCTTCGATGAAATCCAGCGGATCGGCAAACGCATGCAGCGCGCGATACAACTCATCGGGGCGAATGCGCAGATCGTCGATCGTCTCGCCGTACGCGTTGTAGTTGAGCGTGCGCCCCAGCGTTCGTAACGATTCGATCGCGTGCTCCTTCATGCCATGCGTCAGCGCGAGTGAACGAGCGGTGGCATCGAGGTTGTCGCCGAACGCGCCCACGATGGCCCAAGGCCGATACCGTCCACCCAAGGTGCGATCGACGATCAAGCTCGTGCATACGCGCGGCGAATCGTCCCACTCGAATCGCAGCCTCGGGTGAGCGAACGCATGGCTCGCCGCGTGGTGATCGTAGTAGGCAATGCGCGCACCCGCATCGAGCAGTGCCCTAAGCGATTGCACGTTCGCATCGAGCGAGATATCGAGCACGGTCACGTCGATTTCCGCCTCCAACGGCACGCGGGACAGCAGCCCGACATCGCGCTTCACGCCCGTGACGATCACGGCATCGCGCGGTGTCGCGAGCCGCAACTGGTGCAGCGCGCACAAGCCGTCGGCGTCGCCGTTGAATACGTCGTATGCCTGCGGCGCCCGTTCCGTCGAATCAGTCGATGCCATCGCCGCCTCCGTGGCTCGCGTCGCGGCGCGCGAGATAAGCACGCAGCAACGCCACGGCACCGCCCGGTCGCAACTGCGCCGTATCGACCGTCAAAGCCGGCGCGAGCGGCGTCTCGTAAGGTGCGCTCACACCCGTGAACTGCCGCAACTCGCCACTGCGTGCCTTGCGATAGAGCCCCTTCGGGTCGCGCGCTTCGCATACTTGCAGCGACGTGCTCACGTACACCTCGACGAAGCGGGCCTCGCCGATGATGGCGCGCGCCGCCGCGCGATCGTCGCGCAACGGAGAGACGAGCGAGATGACGACCACGAGACCCGCATCGTTCATCATGCGAGCGACCTCCGCGGTGCGGCGGATGTTTTCGCGCCGATCGCTGTCCGAGAAGCCCAGATCGCGGCTCAAACCCGAGCGCAGATCGTCGCCGTCGAGCACGACGCACGGACGCCGTTCCTGCCTGAGCCATTGCTCGAAATCGAACGCGATCGTCGATTTGCCGGCGCCGCTCAAACCGGTCAGCCAAAACGTCATGGGCGGATGCCCGAATTGCAGGGCGCGCGCCTCGTCGGACAGCGCCCCGATATGGCGAAACACATTAGCCGGCGCATCGGGCGCGTGAACGTACCGCGCTCGATCGCCCTGGGTATCGGGCCCGCAAGCAGGCGCACGCTGCTGCGTACCGCAAACCGAGCCTTGTTCTTCCATGGATCGCATCTCCATTCGTTCTATCGGGCCGGCACTCGTCGAAGGCGCATGGCGCGCTGCAAACGTTTGCTCGGTGGGCGGCGATGTTCGTGTCGAATCAGGCCGGCTCATAGACGAGGCGCGCATCCGCGGTGGATCGGGCGCGCGGGGACGAGGCTATCCGCGCGCGCGTCGCGCCGCCCGCAGCACCTTCTCGCAGCTTGAACACGCTGACCGCCTCGACGAGCGCGCCGGCCTGCTCGCGCATCGACTCCGCGGCGGCAGCCGCTTCTTCGACAAGCGCCGCGTTTTGCTGGGTCACCTGGTCCATTTGCGTGAGCGCCAAGTTGATTTGTTCGATGCCGGTGGCCTGCTCTTCGCTCGCGTTCATGATCTCGCCCATGATCGACGTCACGCGCTTGACGCTGCCCACGACCTCGCGCATGGTGTTGCCCGCTTCGTCCACGAGACGGTTGCCCAGTTCGACCTGTTCGACGGAGCCGCCGATCAGCGCCTTGATTTCCTTGGCAGCCGTGGCCGAACGCTGCGCGAGCGAGCGCACCTCGGACGCCACGACGGCGAAGCCGCGGCCTTGTTCGCCCGCACGGGCCGCTTCGACGGCCGCGTTCAGCGCGAGGATGTTGGTCTGGAAGGCGATGCCGTCGATCACGCCGATGATTTCGACGATCTTTTGCGAGGCCTGATTGATCGCGCCCATCGTCTGCACGACCTCGGAGACGACGCTGCCGGCACGCTCGGAAACGTCCGAGGCCGACGCGGCCAACTCGTTGGCTTGGCGTGCGTGCTCGGAGTTGCGCTTGACCGTCGCGGTGAGCTCCTCCATCGACGCCGCGGTTTGCTCGAGCGAAGCCGCTTGCTCTTCGGTACGCGAGGACAAATCGAGGTTGCCGCTCGCGATCTGCCCCGCGGCCGATGCGATCGCGCCGGTGCTCACGTGCACCTGGCTCACGATGCCCACGAGGCTCGTACGCATCGTCTTCATCGCATGCATGAGGCTCGTGCTGTCGCCGCTCCTCACATAGACTTCGGTCGTCAGGTCGCCGGCCGCGACGCGATCGGCGGCATCGGCGGCATCGGCGGGCTCGCCGCCCAGTTGCTTGATGATGCCGCGCGTGATCAGCCACGCCGAGACGATGCTGACGACGAGCGCGGCGATCGCGAGCGCCAAGATGCCGAGGCGGCTCGTCGCGTACGATGCCTTCGCCTCCGCGGTGAGCGCGTCGTTTTGCTTGTGTTCCATCGTGCGCAGTTGCCGTACGTAGCCCCACCACTTCGCCTGAACCGGCCGCAACTCGAACCGCAGCAAGTGATACGCCTCGTCGCGCTGCCCCGCGAGCGCGAGCGCCTTGGCGCGGAGCATCATCGGTAGGGCAAGCGCGCCTTGTTCGTTGATTTGGTTCAGTAGGGCTCTTTCCTCGGGCATCGTGTCCGCCCCGGCGAACATGCTTGCGAGTTTTTCGCGGCTCGCGTCATAGGCCTGCGTTTCTTCGTCGAAACGCTTCGTTTCGATCGCTACTTGGTCTTGTTGATCCGCCTGCAGCAAAATCAGGTTACGCAAGGCGAGCGCCCGATTCGAAATGCTCTCGTCGAGCCGGTTCGCGAGCGTCGCCTCGACGGCATTGACGTCGGTGATATCGATCATCGACGTCTCGAGCTCCGACATGCGCACGAGCGCGAATGCCGTCACGAGGGCGAGCAGGATCGAAACCAGCGCAAAGCCGATTCCCAATCGGCTCGCCACCTTCATATGGGTGAAGTTCATGTCTTTGCTACCTCTAATAAAAGGACGTCTCTCACCGTCCGCGGGTGCCATCCCCGATAGCACCGGTCACAAGGCCCGTGAACGGCATATGCGTAGAAAGCCTTAAGTGATTTATCGGATGAAAACGTTTTATATGACGATATAGTTGGAAGCCGATCTGGACCCAATTCTTTTAAGTATGACTAATACTAGGGCCGAACCGATGACGATAGAACGGGGGCGCGGCCCCGAATTTGATCCGCGACAATGTCCCTCTATGGCCGCTGCTAGGTGTAAACCCCTCCGGCCGAACTCCCGTTCGATGGGAATGTGATTTTTCTTTCGTGGGAATAGTCAGGCATTCTAGGACCGTCATCTTTTTGTACGGACCGATCCGTCATGCAGGACGCCCCTGGGACCGGCGCCGAGCGCATCTTGCTCGTCCTCGCCTCGCTCGCTCGTCGCGGCAAAGCAATGTCGGTGCGCGAACTCGCCGGCGAGACGGGGCTCGCGCAAAGCACGCTCTATCGGCAGATCGCGCTGCTCAAGCGCTGGGGTTTCGTCTCCGAGGACGGCGGGCGCTATGCGCCCGGGCCCGTCAGCTTGCAACTGGCGCTCTCGTTCGATCTGGGCTCGCACTTGGTGGACGCCAGCCGCGGCGCCATGCAACGCCTGGCCCACGCGTCGGGAGAAAGCGTCGGACTCGTGGTCGCGGTCAAGGAGCAGGTCATTTGCCTCGAGATGATCGAGAGCCTGCATTCGCTTCGCTGCTCGTTCGAAAAAGGCCGCGCGGTCCCGCTCAGGGCCGGGGCCTCGGCGAAATCGCTGCTCGCGTTCATGAACGAGCGCCGCTGCGCCCAAATACTCGACGCCATGTTCGCCGACGACCCATCGGGCCGGCTCGCGTTGACCGATCAATTGGCGACGATCCGCGAGCACGGCTATGTCGTCAGCGATAGCGAAGTCGACCCGGGCGTGTGGGGCGTCAGCGCGCCGATCTTCGCGCGTTCGGCCCGCGCGAGCGAAAGCGTCGCCTCGATCACGTTGATGGTGCCGGTCACGCGCGTGCCGGGGCGCGAGGCCATGTTGATCGACGCGACGCGCAGCAGCGCCCGCGAAATTTCCCGCCGGCTGCAATCCGATTGACCGTTCCCTCGTCACCGAAGTCATTGAAAGGAGACCAACCATGAAATCGACCCGCCTCGTCGCCGCACTGCTCATGTCCGCGGCCCTCGCGCTCGGCGCCACCGCGCACGGCGCGCGCGCCGCCGACGCCGACGCGCTGAAGGTGGCCACCGATGCCACGTTCCCGCCGATGGAGTACACGGAAAACGGCGCGCGCGCAGGCTTCGACGTGGATCTCATGAACGCGCTCGCACACGCGATGGGCAAAGAGGTGCAATGGACCGACATCGATTTCAAAGGACTCGTTCCCGGTCTCGTCGCGCACCGCTTCGACATTGCGATCTCCGCGATCTACATCACGCCGGAGCGCGCGCAAGTCGTCGACTTTACCGAGCCCTACTACGCGGGCGGTCTGGTCGCGCTCGTGAAGACCGATTCGCCGATCAAAACCCTGGCCGATTTGAACGGCAAGAAGGTCAGCGTCCAGGTGGGAACGAAGTCGGTGAACTTCCTGCAGGCGCACTACCCGCAGGTACAGCGCGTCGAAGTGGAAAAGAACCAAGAGATGTTCGATCTCGTCGGCGTAGGGCGCGCCGATGCGGCCGTCACCGGCAAGCCGGCCGCCTATCAGTTCGCGCGGACGCGCACAGGCTTTCGCGTGCTCGACGAACAACTGACGACGGAAAAGTACGGCATCGCAGTGCGCAAGGACGAGCCGCAACTGCGCGACGCGCTCAATCGCGCGCTCGAAAAAATCAAGGCCGACGGGACGTACGCCGCGATCGTCAAAAAGTGGTTCAGCAGCAAGTAATGCCGTGACAGGGCTGCGCCATGGCGCGGCCTCGAGCGCAACTCTAGGATTCGATTGCTCATGCCTCTCGACTTTTCCCCCGTTTTCGCGGGCTGGACCGACATTGCGCACGGCGCCGCCGTGACGATCGAGGTCACCGCCGCGGCGCTCGTCTTGAGCTGCGCACTCGGCTTGGCGATCGGCATCGGCCGCCTCACGCCGCGACGCAGGCTCTTGTATGGCGCTTGCAGCGCCTACGTCACGTTCTTTCGCGGTACGCCGTTGCTCGTGCAGCTATTCCTGCTCTTTTTCGGCTTGCCGCAATTCGACATCATGCTGCCCGCGTTCGTGTGCGGCGTAATCGGGCTCGGGCTGTATTCGGCGTCGTACGTCTCCGAGATCGTGCGCGGTGCGATTCAGTCGGTCGATCGCGGGCAGATGGAGGCGGCGCGCTCGATCGGCATGTCGTCCTCACTCGCGATGCGCACGGTGATACTGCCGCAAGCGGTCGTGCGCATGATTCCGCCGCTCGGCAACGAATTCATCGCGTTGATCAAGAACTCGGCGCTCGTCTCGCTGCTGACCATCGACGATCTAATGCACGAGGGCCAAAAAATAATCAGCGTTTCGTATCGTTCGCTCGAGGTCTACGTGGTCATCGCGTTCGTCTATCTCGTGCTCACCAGCACGACGCACTACCTGCTGCAACGCGCGGAGCGCCGGCTGCGGGCGGGAGGGATGGTCCAATGAACGTCATGCCGCAAACCGCCGCCGCCAGTGGCGACGCCCCGATCGTCCGCATCCGCGGCCTGAAAAAGTCCTTCGGCACCCATACCGTATTGAACGGGATCGACTTCGACGTCGCGCCCTCGCAGGTGGTCGTCGTCATCGGGCCGAGCGGATCGGGCAAGAGCACCTTCCTGCGCTGCTGCAACGGCTTGGAGCAACCCGAAAGCGGCATCCTCGATATCTGCGGACATCGCCTCTTCGATCAGGGCCGCATGCTCGAGGAGCGCGCGCTCAACGCATTGCGCACGGAAGTCGGGATGGTGTTTCAGTCGTTCAACCTGTTCCCGCACTTGTCCGTACTCGAAAACGTCACGCTCGGTCCGCGCAAGCTGCGCGGCGCGACGAAGGCGCAAGCGGCCGACGCGGCCATGGCGCTGCTCGAAAAAGTGGGGCTCGCGCACAAAGCGCAGGCCATGCCGGCCAGCTTGTCCGGTGGACAAAAACAGCGCGTCGCGATCGCGCGCGCCCTGGCCATGCGCCCGCGCGTGATGCTGTTCGACGAGCCGACGTCGGCGCTCGATCCCGAACTCGTCGGCGAAGTGCTGCAAGTGATGAAGATGCTCGCGAGCGACGGCATGACGATGGTCGTCGTGACGCATGAGATGGGATTCGCGAAAGAAGTGGCCGACGTGGTCGTCGTCATGGACGGCGGCGCGATCGTCGAAGCCGGGCCGCCGCAAACGATCTTTTCGACGCCCACGCAGGCGCGCACGCGCGCGTTCTTGCAAGCCGTGCTGTCGCGCGCATGAGCGTCGCACTCGATCCGAGCGTGTGGACCGGCCGCCGCGACGCCGGCGAGCGCGGCGACACGGCCCGTGTATTCGAGTACGTGCGGCCCTACGACGGCGTCTCACCCGTTTGCGGCGGCAGCGTGCTGATCGGTTTCGCCTGCGACGAGGGGGTGCGCCGCAATCAGGGGCGCATCGGTGCGGCGCACGGTCCGCGGGCCTTGCGCCGCGCGCTCGCGGGGCTGCCCGCGCACCGCATCGGCGCGTGCTTCGATGGCGGCGATATCGTGTGCGAGGGCGCGGACCTCGAGGGCGCACAAGCGGCGCTAGGCAAACGCGTGCATCGAGTGTTGGCCCAAGGCGGCCGGCCGATCGTCCTCGGCGGGGGACATGAGCTTGCCTGGGGCACGTACAGCGGGCTGCGCGCTTGGCTGGACGAGCGAGCGAGCGCCTGCGCGGCGGAGCCGTCGCGGCTGCTCGTCGTCAATCTCGATGCGCATTTCGACTTGCGCACGACGCGCCCCGGCAACTCCGGAACGCCCTTCGACCAGATCGCGCGCGATTGCGAGCGGCGCGCGGCAGCGCTCACGTATGCCTGCTTCGGTGTCAACGATCTGGCCAATACGCGCGCGCTGTTCGAGCGCGCCGGCGAAATCGGCGCGTATTACGTGCTAGACGCCGACATGCAGGAACGCCATCTCGGCGAGCGGCTCGAGCAGTTGGATCGATTGATCGGGGCAGCCGACGATGTCTATCTGACGATCGACCTGGACGTGCTGCCCGCCGGCTCGGCGCCCGGAGTATCGGCGCCTGCCGCGTTGGGCGTGCCGCCGGCCGTGATCGAGGCGATGGTCATGCGTGTCGGCGCGTCGCCCAAATTACGCGTGGCCGACATCGCCGAATACAACCCCCAATACGATCAGGACAACCGGACGGCGCGCTTGGCCGCAAGGCTCGTTCATCGGCTGCTTTCGTCGGGCGAGCCTGGCGGCGCATCGGCAAGCGCGAGTTGAATCGGCGGCGCAGGCAGCTATCGATGAGCCCGTCAATGCCGATGCAGCAGGGACCGCAGCGGGTGGCGCCAGTCGACGCGACGCGTGCCCGGATCGCGCGCTTGCCGCAGGTGGTCCTGCCACAACTCGTCGGAAAATAGGAACGCCACGATCAATAGCGGCAGCACGAGGAATACACCCAAAATCACTCGTTCGATCACGATGAGTCTCCCGTGCCGGTACAAGGCGTCAGCTGAGAAAGTGAAATTCATTCTAAGCGCATGTCGTCCGCCTCGCGCGATCGGTCGTGCGGCTTTCGTGGGACTGCCCGCATTCATCGGTATGACGTAAGTCGCCGCTTCCGGACGGCTGCCGAAAATGGCCACCGCGCGCAATGGCACCGGGCACTGTTTTTGTCCTGTAGCTAAACCGTTATTTCGTGTTTTCCGCATCGGCGCTAAAAAATCTTTAGTTGCAGCGCCGCAAAAAGATTTTTTGATTTATTAAACGACTTAATTCGTTTTCGGTGCGCGGCCCGCACCCGGCGGGGAGCCTTGCACCGTGCGGGGGCGCCGCCTTACGGCTCGCCTGCGCCCCCGCGCGCCAAGGCCTTGCGGCCAGTCAAACGGCATCGGGGCACGAGCGAAAACGCGGTGCGACAATCCGTCGCTTTTGCAAGTGCACACAAGATGTGCTTGTTCTTTTACACGCATGTTCTACGCTGAAAACCGCGGGTTTTGTATTGCCTTTAAATACATAGCTAACCTACGTGAAAACCCGCATGGAGGCATATATGAAAAAGCGAGCCGGCATGCTTTTGATGATCGTGGGGTTGACCGCCGCCGCGACGATCGCGCAAGCGCAGGACAATGTCCTGAAGCCTCAACAGACTTTCCAATTCAAGGCGAATGCATACGGTTGCCTATCGAAAGATAAGCTCGATGCCGCCTATGGCCATGCGCAAGCGGGCGAAAGACAAAAGATGCAGGAATTCTTCTCGGGATTCCAGTGCTTGTCCGCACCCGAGCATGCCGATTTCCGGGTCGTACGCGTCGTCGGCCGGGACGTCGAATTCGTGAATGCGGCGAACCAGGATACCGAGGGTTTGTGGACCCACGCCGAATTCATCAAGCAATAAACCGCTGACTCCCTCCGACAACGGCCCGGTGCGAAACCGGGCCGCTTGGCGTTGGCCCGCTCGTTTTTCGCTATCATCACGCGCCGAGAGCGGCCGTGCGCGCATCGCGCACGCTGCGTTCCCGCCCCGCGATCGATTCGCACAAACGACGAGCTATCCTACGCCGCATGGCCCTCAAATCGACGATTTACAAAGCCGAGCTGCAAATCGCAGACATGGATCGGCATTACTACAGCGATCATTCGCTGACCGTGGCTCGCCATCCCTCCGAAACCGACGAACGGATGATGGTGCGTCTGGCCGCGTTCGCGTTTTTCGCGAGCGAGCGGCTCGAACTCGCCAAGGGACTGTCGGACACCGACGAGCCCGATCTCTGGGAAAAAGACCTCACCGGCGCGATTCAAACGTGGATCGAAGTGGGCCAGCCCGACGATCGGCGGCTCGCGAAAGCAAGCGGGCGATCCGAGCACGTGAACGTGATCGCGTACGGCGGCCGCACGTCGCAAATATGGTGGGACGGGCTGCGCGGGAAGGTGGAGCGACTGCGCAACGTGGAAGTATGGTCGCTCGCGGAAGGCGTCGGCGAGGCGCTCGCCCAATTGGCCGAACGCACGATGCGCCTGCAATTCACGGTGCAAGACGGCTCCGCTTGGCTCAGCAGCGAGCGCGCCGATCCGATCGAATTGCAGTGGACCGTCCTAAAGGCGCGCCAGCGCGCGTGAGGTGCACGAGGTACTAAGCGCCGGCGCGTTCGCGGCGTACCGGCCGCGCCGGGCCTAGGCGCTCACAGCGCCGTTGCGCGGGCCGATTCGGGCGGCCCTTTGAGTTCGACCATATTGCCCTCGGGATCGAACAGATAGAGCGATTGTCCGTAGCCGTCGGCGCCGTACCGCCGCCCTTCGGGGCCGAGCCGGGCGCCGTGCGCCGTCAAATGCGCGCTCAACTGCGCCGCGTCGTAATGCTCGACCCTTAGACAAAGGTGGTCCATATTGCGTCCCGCGCCCGGCACGCCGCTCTCGGCACGGTCGATCGAAGCGCCGGCCGCAAGCAAGTCGATCATGGACCGTCCCGCACGCAGTTGCGTGAGGCCGATATCGGCTTGTTCTTTTTCGATGGTGCAACCCAGCGCTTCGCAATAAAAACGCGCGAGAGCCTGGGGATCGGTCGCACGAATGACGACGTGATCGATTTCGCGAATCGTCGGCTTCATCGGGCATTCCTCCGTGGCGAGCGGCCGCACAGCGAACGTGAGCGGCGCGTCCAATGGAGTCGAGTGTACGGCAAAGGTTTCGCGCGAGCGAAGATGCGCCGTGGCGCCCGGCGCTTGGCGGTCCCGCGCGCGGGCAAAAAAAAGCCCGCCTTAGTGGGCGGGCTGAATCCATATCAGGAGGAGACATGGAGGAGACAGTTCCAACTATACACACGTCGATGGTGCAATGCAATATCTTTTTTATGACGGAAAATAACGAACGTTTTCCGCGAGCGTAGGAGGGCGCGCCCCGCCCGTGCCGCTGAGGCCGAGCACCGTCGCCGGCGTGGCAAGAAGACGTTCGAGGCTTTGCTCTAGAGTCGCGCGAGGCTTGTGGGGCCGCATCGGACAGCCGGCGATGCGCGGCAGAGAACCGGAATTGGACCGCAACATTCGGCGCGCATGACGCCGCGAGGACGCATAAAGTTGGCATCGTCTACCGAGCCAACATCGAGGACCCACATGGATACCGCCTACCAAACCGATACCGAGCGCTGGGACGCCGTGACCCATCGCGACGCTCAGGCGGACGGCGCGTTCTTTTATGCCGTCGCCACGACGGGCGTTTTTTGCAGACCCTCGTGCGCCTCACGTATGCCGCGTCGTGAAAACGTCGCTTTCTACGGCACGGCCGACGAGGCGCGCGCGGCGGGCTTTCGTCCCTGCAAGCGGTGCCGGCCCGACGGCTTGCCGCGCGAGCTGGCCATTGTCGAGCGCGCCTGCGCGGCGCTCGACGCCGACCCGCAAGCGCGGCTGACGCTCGCGCAGCTCAGCGAAGCCGTGCATCTGAGCCCATTCCATTTGCAGCGGCTGTTCAAGCGCGTGGTCGGCGTGTCGCCGCGCGAGTACCAGGCGGCCCGGCGCGGCGCGGCCCTGCGCGACGCGCTCCAAAGAGGAGAGGCCGTCACGCGCGCCGCGCTCGACGCCGGTTTCAATTCGCCGTCGCGCCTATACGACAGCGTCGCCGGCGAACTGGGCATGACGCCATCCGTCTACCGCAAACAAGGGGCGGGGCTGCGCGTGTATTACGCCAGCGCCGCGACGACGCTCGGCCAGGTGCTCGTGGCGGCCACCGAACGAGGCATTTGCCGGATCGCGTTCGGCGACGATGCGGCCGAGCTCGTTCAAGCCATGCGCCAGGCGTTCCTCAAGGCCGAACTCGTCGAAGCGCCCGCGCGCATCGCACCGTTCATCGATCAGATCGATGCCTACCTGCATGGCCGGCGCGAAACGTTCGATTTGCCGCTCGATATCAGCACGACGGCGTTTCGTCAGAGGGTATGGGATGCGCTGCGCCGCATTCCTTACGGCGAGACGCGCAGTTACACGCAAATCGCCGAACTGCTCGGCGTGCCGCGCGCCGTGCGCGCCGTCGCGAGCGCGTGTGCCTCGAACCCCGTCGCGCTCGCGATTCCTTGCCACCGCGTGCTGCAAAAGGGCGGCTCGCTCGCGGGATATCGATGGGGGCTCGCGCGCAAAGCCGCATTGCTCGACGCGGAAGCCCGGCGCGCGGCGATCGAGCCGGCGTCCGGCGGCGTCCTGTCCGGAGCGCATCACGACTTGGACGACGCAGCTTGAGCACGACGCACGCAACGAGCTTCGAGTTACCGTTCAAGGCACCGTACGACTGGGCGCGCGTGCTGCGATTTTTCGCGGGACGCGCGACGCCCGGCGTCGAAGCCGTGGAGGAGGAAACCTACCGGCGAGCAATCGAATGGGCGGGCGCGAGCGGCACGCTCGGCGTCGCCCGTCATCCGCGCAAGCAGCGGCTCGTCGTCACGGTCGAAGGTGAGGCGGGACGCCATGCGCAAGCCCTTGCGCCGCACGTCGCCACGATGTTCGACGTCGCCGCCGACCCCAAACTGATCGGCGCTCACCTCGGTCTCGATCCCTGGCTCGCGCCGCTCGTGCAAACCGCGCCGGGGTTGCGTCTGCCGGGCGCGTGGTCGGCGTTCGAGCTCGTCGTACGCGCGATCGTCGGCCAGCAAGTCAGCGTCAAAGCCGCGACGACGCTGATCGGCCGGCTCGTCGTACGAGCGGGCGCGCGCATCGAAGATCACCCCCATCCCGGCACGGCTTGGCGCTTCCCGAGCCCGGCCGCGCTCGCCGCTGCCGACCTCGCGAACATCGGCATGCCGGGCAAGCGCGTCGCCGCGTTGCAAGGCCTCGCGCGGGCCGTCGCGTCGGGCGAGGTGCCGATCGACGATATCCACGCCGCCCGGATACCGGCGGCGGCATTGGCGCAGGCGCGCTCGGCCCTGCTTGCGTTGCCCGGAATCGGACCTTGGACCGTCGAATACATCGCGATGCGCGCCTGGCGCGACGTGGACGCGTTCCCTGCGACCGACCTCGTCCTGATGCAGGCGATCGCCGCGCGCGATCCGTCGCTCGCACGGGCGCCTGCCCAGCGCGCGCGCACCGAGCGCTGGCGCCCGTTTCGCGCCTATGCGGCGATGCATTTGTGGAACGAAATCGCCGATCGCGCGGGCGGTCAGCGCGGCGGCTAGGCGCGCCTAAATCGCGTTGAAAAATCCACCTGCCGCAGTCGTGCCGCGGCGCGCGCACAGAATCCGCCACCGGCCGCTTTCCCAAGCCCACATTGGCTTCAAGCGAGGTTCTCGGCACGGTGTTAAAGTGCCCGCTACTCAAAAATAATTGCATCGCGGTGCGGCGCGCAATGCGGCGCGGCGCCCGATCGGCTTCGATGTCAGATAACCAAACACTCTCCCTGTCGGAAGCATTTGCGCAGCGTTTGTCGGTGTTGACCTCGCCGGCCGCACGAGGCGTGCTCGCCCATGGCTTGCGCGGTATCGAGAAGGAGAGCTTGCGCATCGAGCGCGACGGCTCGCTCGCCATGAGCCCGCATCCGCGCGCGCTCGGCTCCGCGCTGACGCATCCTTCGCTCACGACCGACTATTCCGAGGCACTGCTCGAGTTGATCACGCCGGCCGAGACCACGCCCGAGCAGGCGATCGAGCAGCTCGACCAATTGCATCGCCTCGTCTATTCGCTGTTGGGCGACGAATTGCTGTGGACGCACTCGATGCCGGGCCGGCTGCCGGCCGACGACGAGATTCCCATCGCCGAATACGGCACGTCGAACATCGGCCGGCTCAAGCATGTCTATCGGCACGGGCTCGCGCTGCGCTACGGTCGAACGATGCAGTGCATCGCGGGCATTCACTACAACTTCTCGTTGAGCGAGGAGGTGTGGCGCACGCTGCACGCGCAGCGGCCCACGAACGCTACCGCCGTCGATTTTCAGTCGGCCTGCTACCTGGCGCTGATCCGCAACTTCCGCCGCACGAACTGGCTGCTGATGTACCTGTTCGGCGCCTCGCCCGCGCTCCACGAACCGTTCCTGCGCGGACGTCCGCACGGGCTCGAGCGATTCGACGCAAGCACGCTGTATCGTCCCTACGCGACGAGCCTGCGCATGAGCGATCTCGGCTACTCGAATACGACAGCGCAAGCGGCGCTGCAACCCGACTACGACACGCTACCCGGGTATCTCGACGCACTCGCGCGCGCCGTGAGCGAGCCCTATCCGCCCTATGAGGCGATCGGCACGCACCGCGGCGGCGAGTGGGTGCAGATCAACACGAACGTGCTGCAAATCGAAAACGAGTTTTATTCGACGATTCGGCCCAAACGCGTGACGTATCCGGGCGAACGCCCGTTGCATGCGCTCGCCTCGCGCGGCGTGCAGTACGTCGAAGTGCGCTGCCTCGACATCGATCCGTTCGAGCCGTGCGGCATCAGCGCCGAAACGGCGCGTTTTCTCGATGCGTACCTGCTCGTTTGCGCGCTCGACGACAGCCCGGCCTTGCCCGCGCCCGCCTATGCGGAGGCGAACGCCAATTTCGGCCGCGTGACGCTCGAAGGGCGGCGTCCCGGATTGATGCTGACGCGGGACGGCAAGAGCGTCTCGATGCGCGATTGGGCCGACGAATTGATGGTGCGTATCGAGGCGGCCGCACGCGCGCTCGATCACCTCGGCGGTACGGATGCCCATATGCGCGCGGTGTCCGTTCAGCGCGCGAAGCTCGGCGATCCGGAGGCGACCCCTTCGGCACGCGTGTTGCGCACGATGGATGAACGCGGACAAAGCTTTCTCGCGTTCGGCATGGCGCAAAGCGAAGCGCACGCCGCTTACTTCCGCTCCCGTCCTCCCGAGCCTGACGCATTGCAGGCCGCGCGCGAGTTGGCCGAGCGCTCGCTTCAGGAACAAGCGGAGATCGAGCGGCGCGATGCACCGGCCTCGTTCGACGATTTCGTGAACGAGTACCGCGGCTATACACTCGAGCGCTTCAGCGTCTAGGTCGGGCCACGTTCGGCCCGGTCGCGTTCCGGAAGGCTCGAAGATTGAGGGAGGGCGTTCCCATGAAGACGATCGGATCGGTGCTCGCCGCCGCGTTCCTCGCGGGGTGCGCCGCGACCAATCGGGTCGATCCGGAAACGATGCAAATCGCGACCCAACCGCTCGTATGCCGTGCCGGCGAATGCACGCTCTGGTGGCAACGCGCGCGGCAATGGGTGACGGGGCATACGCAGTACGCGTTGCAAACGGATACCAGCCAAGCGATCGAGACGTCCGGGCCAACGGGCGGCAGCGGTGCGCCCGCCTTCCAAGTCACGCTCGCCCGCAATCCCGACGGCTCCTCCACGATCGGCTTCGCCGCGCACTGCGACCGTCCGGTGGCCGGGTGCCGTCCCGATCCCTGGAACGCGGCTGCCGATTTCAAACAATTCGTCAGATCGGGCGCCGAGCCGGCGCAAGGTCAGCCGCCCCGATAAGGCCACCGAAGCCGCCGAGACCGGCGGCCCGCCCTCGTCAATGCCCCATCGCGGCGCCCGCGCCGCGCTTGGGCTTGGTAATCCACACGAGCACGGCCAAGAGGACGAACGCGGCGCACGAAATGCGGAAGAAGTCGTTCGTCGCCATCATGTAGCCTTGCTGCGTCACGAGCGCATTCAACTGCGCGCTGATCGTATTGCCGGTCATCCCGAGCGAGCCGAGTGCGCTCTGATAGGCCGTGGTGCTTGGCGAATACTGGGTGACCGATTCCGACAACACCGCGTGATGGTAAATCGCGTCGTTTTCCCAAAACGTGGTGCTGATCGCCGTGCCGATCGCGCCCGCGAGCGTACGCAGAAAGTTCGACAGCCCCGATGCGCTCGCCAGCCGTTCGTCGGAAATGCTCGAGAGCGTGATCGTCGTCATCGGCACGAAAAAGCAGGCCACGCCGATGCCTTGCACGAGACGCGGCAAGATGACATGGCCGAACGGCACGTCGAGCGTAAACGTACCGTTCCAAATCGATACGATCGCGAATACCGTAAAGGCCAGGCTCGCGACCATCCGCAAGTCGAGCCGGTGCAAATTGCGGCCGATGAGCGGGGACAACACGAGCGCGAGCAGGCCGACGGGCGCCGTCGCCAGCCCTGCGAGGCCGGCCGTATAGCCCATCACCGTCTGCAGCCACAGCGGAAAGATCACGACCGATCCGAAGAACGTCATGTAGCCGAGAAAGATGATCAGCGCACCGAGGGCGAAGTTGCGGTCCTTGAACAGCGTCAAATCGATGACGGGCGTGTTGTCGGTGAGCTCCCACGCGAGCAGGAAGGCGAGGGCGACCGCCGCGATCAACGCAAGGGCGACGATGAACGTCGAATTGAACCAATCGCGGTCCTTGCCCAAGTCGAGCATCATCTGCAGGCACGACACGCCGACCACGAGCAGCGCGAGACCGACGGCATCGATGCGCTGCTTGGTCGTCTTCGTCTCCCGGCCGCGCAGCAGGAAATACGACGAAGCGGCCGCGATCAAACCGATCGGCAAGTTGATGTAGAAGATCCACGGCCATGAGTAGTTGTCGGTGATCCAACCGCCCATGACCGGCCCGAAGATCGGCGCGACGATCACCGTCATCGCCCAGAGTCCCAGCGCCAGCCCGCGCTTTTCCGGCGGATAGCTGCGCATCAGGATGGTCTGCGAGAGCGGTACCATCGGTCCCGAGACGAGCCCCTGCAAAAGCCGGAAGGCGATCAGCGACGGAAAATTCGCGGCCAAGCCGCACAGCGCCGAAGCCATCGTGAAGGCCAACACCGACATCGTGAACAAGCGCACTTCGCCCACGCGCCGCGCGAGCCATCCCGTGAGCGGCACCGCGATCGCGGCGGCCACCGAGTAGGAGGAAATGACCCAGGTCCCGTCGCTCGTCGCCACGCCCAGGCTGCCCGATATCGTCGGCACCGCGACGTTGGCGATCGAAGTGTCGAGCACCTCCATGAAGGTGCCGAAGGCGAGGCCGACCGTGAGCAGCGCGAGCGCGCCGCCCTTCAATGGGGCCGGACCGGCCTGCGGCGCCGAAGCCGCATTCGTCATGCACGTTCTCCTTGTTCTCGTCCGGCGGGCGCCTCGAGAAGGGCGCCGGCTTCGTCGTGGGGTTGGACCGTTGGGCGCCAATATCGCGATATTTGATTGCCTTGTCAATATTTTTCTATGCAATCATGGCTGCGTCCTGTAATTCGTCCCGTGCCGGTAACGGCCGTAACCTGTCGTAACGCCGAGCGTGTGCCCCCTGCGTTACCATCGGCATCGGCCCTTCGCACGGAAATCCTCGTCGGCATGCTGCCCCCTCGCCTTTACTCTCTGCGCGCCGCGCTCGCCTGCGCCGCCGCCATCGCCACGCTCGCCGGCTGCGCCGTCGGTCCCGATTACCATCGGCCCGGCACGCCTACCGCCGCGCAGTACAAGGAAACGCCGGCCGGATGGAAGGTGGCCGAACCGGCCGATCGCGCCGATCGCGGCAACTGGTGGTCGATCTACGGCGATGCGAGGCTCGATGCGCTGATGGACGAGCTCAATGCGTCGAACCAAACGATCGCACAGTACGCGGCCGCGTACCGGCAAGCGCACGCGCTCGTGGCCGAGGCGCGGGCGGCCTACTTCCCCACGCTCGGGCTATCGGCTAGCGCGACGCGCTCGGGGCAGCAACTTTCGCGCGGCAACGGCGCCGGTGCGTCGAGCAGCGGCATCGGCAACGTGTTCAGCACCTCGCTGGATGCATCGTGGGAACCCGATTTGTGGGGCAAGGTGAGCCGCAGTGTCGCGGCCGAAAAGGCGGGGCAGCAGGGCGCCGCGGCAGACCTCGCCAACGCGCGGCTGTCGGCCCAGGCCACGCTCGCCCAGACGTATTTCCAGTTGCGCGCGCTCGACGCGCTGCAACGGTTGCTGGACGACACGGTGAGCGCCTATGCGCAGGCGCTCAAGCTCACGCAGAATCAATACGCGCAAGGCGTAGCCGCGCGCGCGGACGTCATTCAGGCTCAAACGCAATGGCAATCGGCGCAGGCCAGCGCGATCGACAACGGCGTCGCGCGCGCACAAAACGAGCATGCGATCGCCGTGCTCGTCGGACAAAGCGCCTCGACCTTCTCGCTTCCGCCGATTCCGCTCGACGCGCAGCCGCCGTCCGTGCCGGTGGATGTGCCGTCCGCGCTGCTGGAGCGGCGCCCGGACATCGCGGCAGCCGAACGTCGCACCGCCGCGGCCAACGAGCAAATCGGCGTCGCGATCTCGGCTTACTTTCCGTCGCTCACGCTGTCGGCGCAAGGCGGCTATCAGAATTCGGTGCTGTCGAATTTGTTCACCCTGCCGTCGCGGTTTTGGAGTGTCGGACCGCAACTCGCGGCCACGTTGTTCGATGCCGGTCTGCGCCGCGCGCAGACCGAAGCCGCCCGCGCCGCTTACGATCAGCAAGTGGCCGTCTACCGGCAAACGGTCTTGGGTGCGTTTCAGGAAGTCGAGGACGCGCTGGCCTCGCAACGGATCCTCGCGCAGGAGGTCGTGGTGCAACGCGAAGCCGTGGACTCCGCCAAGCAGGCGCTCGCCATCGTCACCAACGAATACAAGGCCGGCACCGTCGCTTATGTCAGCGTATTGACCGCGCAGACCACCGCCTTCTCCGCCGAACAAAAGCTCGCGAATTTGGCGGGGCAGCGGATGATTTCGTCGGTCGGGCTCGTCAAGGCGCTCGGCGGCGGATGGGATGCCGCTCGGATCGATCCGCTAGCGGTTGTAATCGAGCGAAACGGTCCCGTCGCCGCTCGGTCGTCCGAGCAGGTTCAGCAGCCCCGCTAGATTGTCGCGGGCCTCGCCGGTCGCGCTCGCCTGGCCGTGGAAGGCACTCGCGTTCGCGCTGATCGTACCGTGCCCGCTCAGCAGCAGCGAGCCGCTCAGCGTGGATAGATCGATCGTCGAGGAATCGCCTTGCGATTGGAGCGCCACGCGGTAGGAGCCCAGCGGCTTGACGGGCGATACGCGCGAGCTCATATCGGTCAGCGTCACGACGAGCTGTCCGTATGCGCGCGCGCCGAGCAGCCGCCAAGGCGTCCACGCGAGCTGCACGGCGCCTTGCAAATCGAGCGTGTTGAACGGCGCGCCCAAACCGGCGAGCAGCGCCGCCGGCACCGCGATTTCGCCCGATGTGACCGTGGACGATCGCGCGGATGCGTCGACCTCGATCGCCGCCGGCATGGCGGGCGTCTGCCGCATGCGCATCTTCAACCGGCCCGTGAACAGCGGCCAAAACGCCGTGTCCCAACTCACGCGGCCCGGCAGTAGCGTGCCGGCGCCCGCACCGCCGCCGGCCGCGAGCACCAGCGTGGCCGAGCCGTGCCAGAGCGACCCGGAAGGATCGACGAGATCGACGTGACCCTGCGTGGCCTTCGCGAACTGCGGCGTGATCCAAGCCGCGGGCATCATGGCGGTGAGCGTGACGCCGCTCGAGACGAGCGCAATCACGAGCCACGGCAGTACGGCGAGCAAGCGCCGTCCCAACCCGTTCATGCCCAACCTCGCGTCTCGTACGGCGTGCGAGCGCCGAGCGCGCTCGTCAACGACACCGCCGTCATTGAGCGGACCTCGAAGGCGCGGTGGCCGGCTGCAACATCACCGTGAGATCGACTTGCCCGTCGTCCTTCAGCGCCGTCGCATGCAGTTCGGTGACGCGCACCTTGAACTGCTTGCGCGCATCGTCGAGCCACATCGTCCAAGCAGGGAACGAAGCGTTCTTCGCGTCGATCTGCACCGCGTCGCCGGTCAACCGCAATTGCGTCGTCGCGAGACTGGCTTGGGCGAGCGACGCGGTCAGCGCATCGCGCAGGGCGCCGCCGGTGGGCGCGGCCCCCTGCGCGGCCGGCGCGAGCGCGCGTGCTTCATCCGCCTGCGCCGTCATCTGCGCGATCTGGCGTTGCATTGCCGGCAGCGTCTCGCGCAGATGCGCGCGGCCTTGCTGTGCCGGCGCCCACAACACCGAATAAGCGACGACGACGGCAACGGCGGCGCCGCCCCACGTCAGCAACATTTTTTCGCGCGCGGTGCGCGGCTCCCAGAATCCGGCCCAGAGCTCGCCGATTGCGCCCAGATTCATTGCCCGCCCCCGTTTCGAATGACCCATTTACCCGTGTTCGTATCGATCTCGCCACCGAGCCCGTTTTGCGCGAGCCGCTGCGTGAACGCGGGATCGGGTTTGACGCCGGGTTTGAATGCCACCTCCAGGCGCCGATCGTGATAATCGAGCGACGCGATGCCGTTCACCGGCACGCCGCCGAGCGAGTGCTCGAACCGTGCGGCCAGCGACAGGTAATCGCCGGGAGACATCTCTCCGGCCGCGACGCGCAAATGCTCGAGCTGCGTCGTCATCTGCGAGGCCGGATCGAGCACGACGGTCGTCTTCGGGAACGCGTTGAGCAGCAGCTCCGTCATCTGCGCGTTCAGTGCATCGTGCTCGCGCACGAGCATCATCCACTGCACGTTGGCCCCGATCACGGCGGCGAGCAGCGCCGCGCACGCCAGCGCGATCGGCAAACGCAGCCGGCGCAGCGTCGCGCGATCGAGCCGCCAGGGCCGCGATTCGAATTCGAACTGGCACAGATCGAAACGGCTTTCGAGCGCATTGTGAGCGAGCGTCTCGAACGAAAGCGGCGCCACGCCCACATGCACGCCGTGAGCCGGCATCGCCTCGCCGGCCAGTGTCGGCTCCCCGCCGGGCAATCCCGCCAATTCATAGGCCGTCACCGGGGCCTCGCCCGCCAGGGCGGCCAGCGTACTGCCCAGCGCCGAAAGCGGCACGGCCAGCCCCTCGCCGTGTTCGCCGCGCGCCAGCGCGAGTTCGACGCGCGGTTCCGCCGCATCGACGAACGCCGGTTCGGGCGTCGCCGCGAGCACGGCGTCGGCCAAAATCGCGGGCGCCGTCTGCGCGACGGTGCCGAGTACGGCCGCAACCAACGGCGCCGGTACGGACGGCGGCGTCTCGGCGTTCGGCGCACCGGCCGTCTGCGCGAGCGCCTCGGCCTCGGCCTGCTCCAGCACGGGCTCCTCGCTTGATGCGGGCAAGGCCGCCGCGGGGAGACAGCGCGTCACGGGCACCGCACGCAAACTGCGATGACCCGCGGCGTTGAAGGCCTCGACGATAAAGCGGAACCAGCCCCGATCGATGACGGCCAACATACGCTTGCCGTCCGCGAGCGGCTGCGGGTCCAGGGCGATATGACAGGTTTGCGCATCCTGGATCAGGAAATCCTCGACGACGTTCGGCAAGGCCTGCTTGAGCCGCGGCCCTTTGACCGGCGGCAACGGCGCGGCCAGCATCAGCAGGTCGCGGGCCGCGACGATCAACACCGTCGTGGAGGCGCGCGGCAGAAATGCCAGCGCCGCGCGGCCCGCGCGTTCCTTGCGCCCGGTCTTGTCGAGAAGGATGAACGGCATCTCGGGGAGTTGCCATTCCTGCGACGGCACCGCCGGATCTCGCGGCGGCAGTAAGACGATCAACGTGCTCAAGGCCCGTCCTCTCTTGGTTTCGAATCGAGTTCAAAGCTGATCGCGCACACGCACGACACGAGTCGTATGCGTGAGCGGATCGCGATAAATGAGCGTCGTGCGATCGACTTCCGCTCGCTCGTACTGCACGCGGCCATGGACTAAAAAGTAGCTCGTCGTCACATCCATGGGAAGTTGGCTGATATCGAGGCCCGGCGCCAGTGCGCCTGCCCCCTGCAAAGCAAGCTGCACGTCGGACGTATTGCGGAAAAACGCGCTCTGCCGGCGGGAGACCAGAGATTGCGCGCTCGACAGCGACATGCCCGGCACCATCGCGGCGATGACCTCCGCCGGAGCCGTATTCATATTGACCGGGGTTTGCGTCGGCAGCACCGTCACGAACGGGCGCAACCGCGCCACCATCTCGGGCGTGAAACCCGGCACGTTCAATAGCGAATCGGCACTCGTGAATTGCAGCGGCTCGGCGTCGATGCTGCTGCTGCTACCTTCGTCTTGAAGGCCCGCCTGATCGGTGGCGTTATTGCCTGCGGCGGCGCTGCCGGGCTGCGGCGCTCGCGCCGCCGACCCGAGGCGATTGCTGAGCGGCGTCTGGAAACGCGTCGCCGATTGCAGCAACGACGCGCGCATGCGTATCGCCACCGTCTTCGCCAAGCCGCCGTCCAAGCCCAGCAACGCCAGCAAGCGCGCGAAAATCGCCGCCTCCGTCTGGTCGATTTGCAGCAACCCGGGCGCGGGAACCGAGATCAGATTGCGCAAATTGAATCGCGCCTGCGCATCCTCGATCGATCCCGACAAGTAGGTTTGCGCGCCTTCGGCGGCGTCGGCCTCGCTCACCTTGCCGAGAAAATCCGAGAGCCGCGTTTTCGCGATGGGCACGGCCCAAATGCCGCCGAGGTAGGTGACGGTGGGCGCCGTGTCGGCCTCCGAGCGCAGGATCAGACGCGTCCAATCGACGGCGCCGCGCGACACCCACAACGCCTGCGACATCAGCCGCTGGTTTTGAATGCGGCGAATCTGCACTTGCTGGCGCCACAGCACGCCCGCCACGAGGATGGCCGAGAGCGTGACGACCAGCAGCGCGCTGATGATCGCCGCGCCGCGCTGGCGCCGCGCGCTAGCGGGGGGCCTCGCGGGCCTCGTGGCAGGACGCCTGGATGAAGCGAATCGCGCGCGCATCGTCATTCTCCGACGAGGAACATGCGCCGCACCGGCACATGCAACGAAGGCGCGCCGATCGACACCTCGAGGCCCGTTACGGCGCGCCCGAGCGGCATGGCGCCGAATTGCGGCACCTTCACGTTATTCGCGCTGCGTGCAATTTCGGCCGTCACGTCGTCCATCTTCGTCGTCCAACCGATGTTCGGCACGTACATACGCGCCGTGATTTTGCCGACGCCGGAAATGAGCGGCACCGCGCTCCAATCGCCGCCGGTGCTCGAGGCGGCGAGCGCTCGGCGAAGCTGACCCACCGTTGCCACGGGCGGGGAGGCATAGCGCGTCACGCGGCCGTCGTGCACTTGATAGCGCACCACCTGCAAGCGCGGCGCCTCACCTCTGAGCCCGAAGGAACGTACGATTTGCAGTCCGTCACCCGTGGCGGAGATAGCCGGTTGCCCGACTTCGTCGTCGGTGGCGGCCTCGCGCGCATCGACGCGAAGCTGATCGAACAGTTGCACGAAGACGCGCTCGTCTTCCATCGCCGTTGAAATCGCTTGCCGGCCGCGCATGATTTGATCCAACCCTCGCCAAGACAAGATCGCGACGACAGCGAGGATGGCGATCGCCACCATGAGCTCGATCAGCGTGAATCCACGCTGGCGCCTGCGGGCGCGTTGGCGTTCAGAGCCCACGATTCGTCTCATTGGCGACCACGGTGACGAGTTGAGCGAGGTTGCCGGAGCGCCCGGGCATCGTCACCGAAACTTCCACGCGGCGAAAGATCGGATTCGGCGTGGTGCTTACACGCTCGGTGCACGTGAGCGGCAAGTTGCCTTGCGAACAGTCGAAGCTCTGCACACCGAGCTCGGGCCACTCCCGCGCGAGATGCACTTGGGTCAACGCGTTATCGGCGCTCCATCCGGCGAGCAGGCGCCGGTGCAGTTCGCCCTCGTCGTTCGCGAGCATGCCGACGGCGCGCAGCGACGCCGCCAGCGCCACCGCGATGATCGCCAACGCGACGAGCACCTCGATCATCGTGAAGCCGCGCGCGGGCGCGGTGAGGCGAGGGGAGCGCATCTCAACGCACCTCGTAGCGACCGTTGCCGGTGCCGACGATCGTTGCGCGTCCGACCTCGGAATACAACGTCACCGTGACGGCCTGACCGATGCTTTCCACACCGAATACGAGACGATCGGGATGAAGATCGGAGCCCGGATAGTCGATGGTCACGTCGGTCACGCCTCCTTCCCAGTTACGTTCGTGCAGCAGATCGTCGCGCAAGATCGGACGCCAGCCGTCCTCGGTATGCATATCGAAACGGTAGCCGCCCGTTACCGGTTGCCATGCGATCGGACGCGAGCGCACCTGCGCTTCGTCCGATGCGGATTCGAACAGCAACGCAAGACGCTGCGCCTCCTCGTTCAGATCCGTGCGCGGATTGCGTCTGAGCGAGACGGAAGCGAGCGACACGAGCAGCCCCGCGATGACGAGCACGACCATCATCTCGAGCAACGTAAATCCGCGTGCTCGCGATGCGAAGCCGCGCGCGCGATTCGAACCGCTGCGCGCGCGCGAGCACGGGCCGATGCCGCCTTCGATAGGCATGTTCGTTCGCAATGTCAACGCGCACGCGCCGTGTCCGGCATGCGCCGCGCTACTGCCACGAGCCGATATCGGCATCGTTGCCTTCGCCGCCCGGTTTGCCGTCCGCGCCGTAGCTGAAGACGTCGATCTCGCCATGCACGCCCGGGTTCAGGTATTGATAGCCGTTCCCCCACGGATCGTTCGGCAACCGCTCCAGATAGCCGCCGTCTTTCCAGTTGTTCGGCACCGGATCGGTCGTGGGCTTTTCGATGAGCGCACGCAACCCTTGATCTTGTGTCGGATAGCGCCCGTTATCGAGACGGTAGAGCTTCATCGCTTGCATGATCGTCCCGATATCTTGTTTTGCCGCGACGCGCCGCGCTTCGTCCGGGCGGCTCATGATCTTGGGTACGATCAGCGCGGCGAGAATGCCGAGAATCGCAATCACGACCATGATCTCGATCAGCGTAAAGCCCCGTTGGCGCCGCGTGCGCAAAGCAGCGGCCGGGTGACGACGTTGGTTCCACAGTTGCATCATTCGCTACCTCGTTCGATGAATAATCGGCGAAGCGCAACTCGCGCGCCTCGCATCGCGCAACCGATTGTAATGGCCCCGCTCATCAGGGTTCGACTATGAGCGCAAAGCCAAAAATAGCCCTTACAATGGCACGCATGAATACACTCCAAATCCGCCTACTGTCGCTCGCGCTGTTTGCGGTTTTCTGCGCGACGCTGACCTATTGGATCGTCGTGCTCACCGCGCATCGCGCGCCGCCGCCGGCGGCCGCCGTCGCACCGAGCGTATCCGTCGAAGACGCCGCGGCGCTGTTCGGCGGCAAACTCACGCGCGAAGTGAATCGCAACATCAAGCTCGTCGGCATTCTCGCGCTGCGCGAAGGTGCCGCCGCGATCGTCGGCGTGGGCGACGATCCCGCCCGCGCCATCGCACTCGGCAGCAAAATCACCGATGGCACGACGCTCGCCGAAGTGCACGCTCGCTCGATCGTCATCGATCACAACGGCGTACGCTCCGAAGTGCCGCTGGCGCCGAATGCGGGCGGCCCCACCATCTACGTGCGCTGAACCGCATTCGCCGGCAACCGCGCGGCGCGATATGCGCCGTTGCGGCAGCCACTGCAGCAGCCGTTACTGCTACCCGTTACCGCCGCCCGCTACTGCACCGCGCGCTACTGCACCATATTGTTCAAATCGATGATCGGCAGCATCACTGCGAGCACGATCACCAGCACCACCCCACCCATCGCCAGAATCAGCAACGGTTCGAGCAAGCTCGTCAGAAACATCGTGCGGCGCTCGAGCTCGCTTGCTTCGCCTTCCGAAGCACGGTCGAGCATCGTCGTGACGTCGCCCGTCGCTTCCCCCGAACGAATCAAGTGCACGAGCACCGGCGGAAAGGTTTTCGTATTGCCGAGCGCGCGAGAGAGCGACGTCCCCTCGCGTACGCGCACGATCGCATCGTCCACGTTGCCGCGCATCGCCCGGTTGTTCAGCGTCTCTCCGGCCGCCTGCAACGCGCGCAAAATCGGCACGCCCGCCGCGGTCAGAATCGCGAGCGTGCTCGCGAAGCGCACGGTGTTGTAGCCGCGCACGAGTTTGCCCACGAGCGGCGCCGTGAGCACCCAGCGATCGAACGAAAGACGCGGACCCTTCTGCGACAAAATCCCTCGCACGGCGTAGACGAGTACCGCCACCGCGATCAACACCGCCCACCACCAATGACGCACGAAGCCGGAGAGGGCCATCATCATGACGGTCAACACCGGCAAATGCTGCTTCGTGCTGGCGAACACGTTGACCACCTGCGGCACGACGTAACTGAGCAGGAACGTGACGATGCCGAACGCGATCAGCGTGACGATGGCCGGGTAGGTGAACGCCAGCACGATCTTTTGCGTGAGCGCGTTGCGCTGTTCGATGTAGTCGGCCAAACGAGAGAGCACGAGACCCAGCTTGCCCGTATGTTCGCCCGCCGCCACGAGCGCGCGATAAATATCGGGGAAATCGCGCGGGTGCTGTCCCAACGCATTCGCGAACGAATGGCCGCCCAACACCTCGGCGCGGATCGCCGCGACGAGTTCGCGAATGTAGTCGCGCTCGGCCTGGTCGGTCAGCACGGCCAGCGCTTCGTCCAGCGGCAGCCCCGCCGTCAGTAAGCTGGCGAGCTGGCGCGTGAGAATCGCTTGCTCGCGCGCCGACAACTTGCGCCCGATCGACAGACGCTTCGTTCGTTCGCCACGCGCGGCGCTGCCGGCCGGCTCCACGACGAGCGGCGTGAGCCCTTGCGTGCGCAATTGCGCGCGAGCGGAGCGCGCGCTGTCGGCATCGAGCACGCCCTTTTGCGGATGCCCGGCCGCATCGATCGCCTCAAAGCGAAAAGCCGGCATGGCTTACACTCCGCCCGTTACGCGAATCACCTCTTCGAGCGAGGTGAGACCCGAGGAGAGCCAGCGTTCGGCATCCTCGCGCAGCGTGCGCATGCCTTGCGCGCGCCCCGCCGCGAGAATCTCGGCATCGGCCGCGTTGTGGTGGATCATCGTTCGAATGGCATCGTCGATGGTCAGCAATTCATAGACCCCGCGCCGCCCCGAATAGCCCGACCTCGCGCATTTGTCGCACCCCACCGGGTGCCACTGCGCGCGGCCTTCCTCGACGCGCTCTTCCTTGCAGACGGGACACAAGCGCCGCACGAGCCGCTGGGCCAGCACGCCGAGCAGCGAAGAGGCGAGCAGATACGGCTCGACGCCCATGTCGGTCAGCCGCGTGACAGCCGAAGCCGCATCGTTCGTATGCAGCGTCGCGAGCACCAAGTGGCCCGTCAACGAAGCCTGCACCGCGATCTGAGCCGTTTCCAGGTCGCGGATTTCGCCGATCATGATGATGTCCGGGTCCTGGCGCAGGATCGAGCGCAGCGCGCGCGCGAACGTCATCCCGATCCGCTCGTTGACCTGCGTCTGGCCGATGCCGGGCAGGTCGTATTCGATCGGGTCTTCCACGGTCATGATGTTCGTCGTGGCCGTTTCCAAGCGCGAGAGCGACGCGTAGAGCGTGGTGGTTTTACCGGAGCCCGTCGGCCCCGTCACGAGCACGATACCGTGCGGACGTGAAATCAATTTGTCGAATTTCCCGAGCGTATCGGGACCCATCCCCAGCGCTTCGAGATTCAAATGCTGCGCGTCTTTTTCGAGCAGACGCAACACGGCGCGCTCACCGTGCCCGGTCGGCAGCGTCGAGACCCGCACGTCCACCGCGCGCCCGCCCACACGCAACGTGATACGGCCGTCTTGCGGCAAGCGCTTCTCGGCGATATCGAGTTGCGCCATGATCTTGATCCGCGAGATCAACGCACCGTGTAGCGCTTTCTTGGGCCGCACGACGTCGCGCAGCGTGCCGTCCACGCGAAAACGCACGACCGACGCATTCTCGAACGGTTCGATATGGATATCCGACGCATGCTCGCGCGCCGCTTGCGTGAGCAGCGCGTTGATCATGCGGATGATCGGCGCGTCGTCCTCCGATTCGAGCAGATCCTCGACTTCGGGGATGTCCTGCATGAGGCGCGAGAGATCGACTTCGCCCTCGACCTCGCCGACGACCTGAGCCGCGCTACCGTCGTTGCGTTCGTAGGCTTGATTGATCGCTTGCGCCAGTTCGTCGGCCGGAAGACGCACGGCCGTGAGCGCGCCGAAATTGCGCGCGACCTCGGCCAGCGCGGCCTGGCTCGTGCGATCGCTGATCCAGACTTCGATGCCTTCGGCACGCTGATGGGCGACGAGGATCTGCCCATTGCGCGCGAAGACATAGGGCACGAGCCGCGCAGCGAGCGGCGAGGGCGGCTGGCGCTCGCCCGGCGTACCTTCGTTGGAAGAAGCGAGGACGTCGCTCACTGGGCCGCTCCCGGCGTGGTCGTCTGCGGCTGTTGCGGCTGCGGTTGCAGCGGCACCGCTTGCGGTTGCGGCTGGACGGGCACGGGCTGCGGCTGCGGTTGCGCCGGCACCGCCTGCGGCTGCGCGGCCGGGCTCTGGCCGGGTGCCGGTTGCTGCGGCCGCGGTGCCGCGGGATTCGTCATCTGCCGCAGGTCGAACAGGTTCGCCGCCGGAGAGGCGCCTTGGCTCGGACCGGCGGGCAGCGGCGGCACCACCGGGAAGTCCTTGTCGCGCATCACGTGGTTGTCCGAGCGATAGCCGTCGGTCAAGCCCTGGACGTAGTTGTAGCGGTTATCGGTGATCTGCTGCGCGGTATCGCTGTCGCTGATGATGACCGGACGCAGAAAGACCATCAAATTCGTCTTCGTGCGCTGCTTCGTTTCCGAACGGAAAAGCTGGCCGATCCAAGGGATATCGCCCAGCAGCGGCACCTTGCTGTTCGACACTTGGTAGTTGTCCTGCATCAACCCGCCGAGCACGATGATCTCGCCGTTATCGGCGAGCACCGTCGATTGAATCGAGCGTACATTGAACGTCGGCCCGGGCGAATTGGCTGCCGTGTTCGCGGAAATGCTGCCGACCACCGAGGAGTCTTCCGTATAGAGTTGCAGCTTCAGAACACCGCCGGCCGTGATTTGCGGCTTCACGTGCAGCGTCAGACCGACGTCGCGGCGATCGTAGGTGTTAAACGCGGTGCCGGCATTACCGGTCGTCAAGCTCTGATAGGAACCCGTCGGGATCGGCACGTTTTGGCCGACGACGATCTTCGCTTCCTGGTTGTCGAGCGTGATCAAATTCGGCGTGGACAACACGTTGGCGTCGCTAACGCCGGCGAAATATTGGAGCAGGCCGCCCAGCCCTTCGACACCGAACATGTTGTGCAGCCAACCGATGTTCAGGCCCTGACCGAGCGTGGTCGGCAGCGACGCCACTCCCCCGCCGGCGGCGACAGGCGCCGCGAGCCCCGCGGTCACGGCGAGGATGTTGGAGCCGGCCACGTTGCCGGCCGTGCTCGCGAGGTTGGTACCGGCGAGCAAGTTACCGCTCGCCACCTGCCACTGGATACCGAGATTGCCGGCCCGTGTCGAATTCAACTCGACGACCAGCGCTTCGATATAGACCTGTGCGCGACGCTTGTCGAGCTGATCGATCACGGCGCGTAGGTTGCGGTAGACGGGATCAGACGCCGTGATGATGAGCGAGTTCGTCGCCGCATCGGCCTGGATCATGCCGCCGGGCTGGTTTTCGTCGCTATTTTCGCCTTGCTTGTCGCTTAGAAACCCGCCGCTGTTGCTGCCGCCCGCGCCGCCCATTGCGCCGCCCGTCGAGCCCGACAAAGAGCTGCCGCCTAGCGAGCTGCCGCTGCCGTACGAGGACGGCAGCGGCGGGGTGCCGCTCGTACCCGTCGAGGTCGAACTGCCGCTCGAATTGCCTTGACTGAACGAGCTCGCGTTGCTCGATTCGGCGCTGTTGCCGGAGGTGCCCTTGCCGAGCATGCCGTGCAGCGTCTTCGCGAGAGACACCGCATTCGCATTGTTGATATGCACCACGTGCATGTTGCCGGGCTGCGAACCGGGCGCGTCGAGCTGAGCCACGAGCCGCTTGGCGGCCTCGAGCCGCGCTTTGTTCGACGCGCGCAGCATCAACGAATTCGTGCGCGCATCGGCCATCACGGACACCTTCAGCGTCGCATCGGTGCTGCCGATCGAACCCGGATCGAGCAGCTTCGCCAACTGCGGCTCGAGATCGAGGGCATTGGCGTTTTTGAGCGGCACGACGACGATCTGCTGTCCGGCCGCGTTATCGACGCCCGCAATGATGGCCGCGATTCGCCTGACGTTATCGGCGTAATCGGTCACGACGAGCGTGTTGTTGGCCGGATAGGCCGCGATCGTGTTGTTCGGCGAGATGAGCGGACGCAGCACGGGCAACAGGTTGTTGGCCGATTCGTTATGCAGCTCGAACACCTGCGTGATGATCTGATCGCCGCGCGCCTGCGGCGCGTTGCCCACGTAAGTGGGCGCGCCTTGCAGCTTCGCGTCGGCTTCGGGCAAGACTTTCAGCACGCCGTGGTCCTGCACGATCGCGAAACCTTGCATGCGCAGCGCCGCCTCGAGCGTCTTCAGCGCTTGCTCTTCGGGAACGGGGTTTTCCGAGACCAGGTTCAACTGCCCCTTCACACGCGGATCGACGATGATCGTCTTGTTCGTCGCGGCGCCGATCGCCTTGGCTACCTGGTCGATGTCCGCGTTCACGAAGTTCAAAGTCACTTCCGCGTGCGCGACTTGTGCGGTCATGAGCCCGGCCATCAGGAGCGCGGTAGCGATGCGACGCAGTGCCATACGATTTCTTGTCATGGAAGATAAGTTCAATGCGAAAGTGCTTGCCCTGGGCGGGAACGCCTCGCGAACACCGTGCGGCCCTCGCCGGTGTAAAAGTGTCGGATGTTCGCCCCGCCTCTCAAGAAAACGAACATTAGCAGTTTTTTGTGTCCGATTAATCACGAAGTCCCGAGCATGGCTTCGCTTTTAGCTCAGAAATTTCTCGATTGTCATCGCGGCGGCAGCTCGGCTGCCCGACACTAAGCACCGTTGCCAGTCCACGCTATCCGCCAATGGCTCGGCTATGTCGGACGACGTACTGCGTCAGTCGATCGGCACCCGGTATCATACGGGCGAATATTTCGACTGAATCGAACGGCAAGCTCGGGTTTTCCCCAGCCTGCGCGCGTTATTCTCGCCCTAGCCGGGGCCAGGCGCGCGCCGCGAATAAAAATGTCATCTGTCGAAGGCACTCGAACCATGAAACGGACAGTTCTGATCTTAGCGGTCTGGATGACGTCGCTTGCGTCGGCAAACGCACGCGCGGACTGCTTCGACGAAGCGGCACGTTACCAAAAGGTGAACCCGCTGATCCTGCGCGCGATCGCCTGGCAAGAGTCGCACAACCATCCGGATGCCTTGCACAAGAACGCGAACGGCTCGACCGATTACGGGCTCATGCAGATCAATTCGATCCATCTTCCGACGCTCGCCCAGTACGGGATTTCGTCCGGTACGCTGATGGAGCCTTGCAAGAGCGTCTACATCGCGGCTTGGCACTTGCGGCAAAAAATGAATAAATACGGCAACAGTTGGGCGGCCGTCGGAGCGTACCACTCCGAAACGCCGTCGCTGCGCGATCGCTACGCCCACCAAATCATCGACATCCTTTCGCAGTGGAAGCTGCTGCAAGCGCAGCGCTGACCGGCCGAAATCACACGCGCGATCCCCGATCGCGACACCGCGCCCGGGGTGGGGCGCCGGCGTTTGGTGCACAATGCTCGCTACGCCCTTCATGCGGCGGCGCTTCGCGCCATCGCCCCACCCGATGTCGACTGCAATGAACCATCCGCCTGTGCCCGTCACCGTGCTCTCCGGCTTTCTCGGAGCGGGCAAGACCACGCTGCTCAATCACATTCTCGCCAACCGTGCCGGCCTGCGCGTCGCCGTCATCGTCAACGATCTCGCGCAAGTGAACATCGATGCCTCGCTCGTGAAAGACGCGGCTTCGCTTTCGCGCGTCGAAGAGCGCCTCGTCGAACTGTCGAACGGCTGCATTTGCTGCACGTTGCGAGACGACCTGCTGGCCGAGGTGCGTAAGCTCGCGAGCGAAGGCCGCTTCGATGCCATCTTGATCGAATCGACCGGCATCGCCGAACCGATGCCGATCGCGGAAACTTTCGCGTTCACCGACGATGAGGGCCGTACGCTGGCCGATGTCGCTCGGCTCGACACGATGGTGACCGTCGTGGACGCATTCAATTTCTTGCGCGACTACGCCTCGGCCGACGCACTGGCCGAACGCGGCCTTGCCGCTAGCGACGAAGACGATCGAACGATCGTCGAGCTGCTGATCGAGCAGATCGAATTTTGCGACGTGCTCGTCGTGAACAAGGCCGATCTCGTCGACGAGCAAGCGCTCGTGAAGCTCGAGCGCATCTTGGCCCGTCTCAATCCGCGCGCGATCCAAGTCGTGAGCCGCTTCGGCGAAGTGTCGCTCGCCGAAGTCATCGATACGAAGCGCTTCGACTTCGAGGCGGCGGCGAGCGCACCGGGCTGGCTCGCCTCGCTCGAGCACGATCATGAGCACGGACACGAACATGATCACGATCACGATCACGATCACGAACACCAGCATGATCACGCCGCGCATTCGCACGTCAGCGAAGCGGATCAGTACGGTATCGGCAGCTTCGTCTATCGGGCGCGGCGGCCCTTCCATCCGCAGCGGCTGTGGGCGCTGCTGCACGAGCAATGGCAGGGCGTGCTGCGCAGCAAGGGCTTTTTCTGGCTTGCCACGCGCAACGACGTTGCGGGTTCGCTCTCTCAGGCGGGCGGCGTGTGCCGTCATGGTCCCGCCGGCATGTGGTGGGCCGCGCAGCCGCGCGACGAATGGCCCGAGGACGACGAACTCGCCGCGGAAATCGCGGCCGACTGGTACGGCGCCGCGGACGATGCGACGATCGGCGATCGCCGCCAGGAGCTCGTGCTGATCGGCATCGGGCTCGATGCCGAAAGTTGGCGCGCCAAATTCGACGCCTGTCTTTTGACCGACGACGAATATGCGCTCGGCCCGCAGGGCTGGGCGGGCCTGTCCGATCCATTTCCGGAATGGGATATGGATGCCGACGATCACGAAGGCGACGACGAAGGACAGATCGTGCACTGAGCACGAGGTACGGTATCCGGGGCGTGGCGCCCCGGACGCGTCCGCGCCTTCATGGCGAGGACGAAAAAAAACCCGCCCTGGGCGGGTGTCTACAAAACGTCAAGCGGGGCCGCTTCGGGCCCACGGCTTAGCGCTTGTTGACGGCATCCTTGAATGCCTTGCCTGCCGTGAACTTCACGGTCTTGGCTGCCGGGATCTTGATGGTCTCGCCCGTCTTGGGGTTGCGGCCCGTGCGCGCTGCGCGCTTGCCGGAGCCGAAGCTGCCGAAGCCGATGAGCTGTACCGCGTCGCCCTTGGACACTGCCTTCTTGATCACTTCGAGCAGCGTGTCGAGCGTTTCGCCGGTTTGAGCCTTGCTGGCGCCCGTCTGACCTGCGACGGCGTCGATCAGTTCCTGTTTGTTCATTAACGTTCCTCTTTATCAGATTGAAGTGACACGGACAGCGCAAAACGCGCCGAATTATACGTACGCAAGCTGTGCCGTCGAGTAGCTGTGGCGAAGCGTGCGCCGCTCGGTCGCGCTGAACCCCTGGGCCTACGGCCTTGCGGCGCTTGCTATGATAGCTCAGCGCAAACCCAATAACGGCAAGGCTCCCAAAGAATTTAGCGCGGAAGAGCCTTGTCGGCGCTGGGTTTGAGCATTGTCATACCCGCGAACCCTTGCTGCCAAGGGCTTCGCGACGTTACGCCCATATGTCGTTGGATTTTGCCAACGCTCGCAAAGCCCCGCCCAGCATAGGTTTGCGGCGAATTGGCGCTCCGAACGCGCGAGCGGGTTAGGGTAGCCCCTTAGCCCGGCTCGGTCACCGCCCATAGTTTTCGCTTCGACGATGAGTTCCAAGCTGATTCCCGCCATTTTGGCCTTTCGCGACGACGGCACGCCGTTTTCTCCCCCTTACGACGACATCTATCACAGCGCCGCGGGCGCTTTCGCCCAGGCCGAGCACGTCTTTCTGAGCGGCAACGGCTTGCCGCGGCGCTGGCGCGGCCGGCGTCTATTCACCATCGTGGAAACGGGCTTCGGTATCGGCGGCAACTTTTTGGCCACGTGGAAGGCGTGGCGGGACGATCCGATGCGCTGCGACCGGCTCGCATTCGTCTCGGTCGAGAAGCATCCGTTCAGCGCCGCCGACCTCGAGACGCTCCATGCGCGGATAGTTGCGGACGCAACACTCGCCCCGCTGGCCGCGCAGTTGACGCGCGCGTGGCCGATTCTCACGCCGGGACTGCACCGCTTGGAGTTTGAAAACGCCCGTGTCACGCTGACGATCGCGTTCGGCGACGCCCTGGACCTATTGCCCAAGCTGTCGCTGCGCGCCGATGCGTTCTATCTCGACGGCTTTTCCCCGGCCAAGAACCCCGATCTATGGTCGCCGCCCATCTTCAAGGCATTGGCGCGAATCGCGGGCGAAGGCGCGACGCTCGCGACCTACACCTGTGCGGGCCACGTCCGGCGCGCCTTGACCGACGCCGGATTCGAATGCGAGAAGGCGGACGGATTCGCGGGCAAACGCACGATGCTCGTCGGCCGCTTCACGCCGCGCTGGCGCGTGCGGCGCCATGAACCGCCGGCCCCGTTCGCCGCGAGCGAGCGGCATGCGATCGTCGTCGGCGCCGGTTTGGCAGGTTGCGCGCTGGCCGAAAGGCTGGCCGCGCGCGGCTGGCGCGTGACGATCGTGGACAGGCGCGCGCGGCCGGGTGCCGAAGCGTCGGGCAATCCGGCCGGCGTGTTTCACCCCTTGCTCTCGCGCGACGACAGCGTCGCCTCGAAAATCACGCGCGCCGGCTTTCTTTACGCGATGCAACGATGGAGCGCGCTCGAGCAGGCCGGGCACCGTTTCGCGCGCACGCGCGAAGGCCTGCTGGAAATCGCCGAAGACGATAACGAGGCGCGCGCGCTGACCGAGTCGATCGACACGCTCGGCCACCCGCGCGCGCTCGTGCAGCCGGTATCGGCGAGCGAGGCGCAAGCGATCGCCGGCATCGGCGTGGCGGGCGCCGGATGGTTCTATCCACAAGGCGGCGCGCTCGATCCGGCCGCGCTGTGCGCGGCGCTCGGCGCGCAGGCGGGCGAAGCGATCACATGGCGCACGGGTATCGAAGCGGCACGCATCGCGGGCGGGGGCGATGCGTGGACGATCCTCGACGCGCACGATCGGGCGATCGCGACCGCGCCGGTCGTCATTTTCGCCAATGCGAACGATGCGGCGCGCGCGGCCGGCCTGCGCCACGGCCAAACACGCATCGTGCGCGGCCAATTGACGCGGCTGCCGCCGAGCGCGACGCCTTCGCTACGCGTACCGCTGATCGGCGACGGCTATGCCATTCCCCTTGCCGATGGCTTGCTCACCGGCGCCAGCTACGACCTCGACGACACGGGCGGCGATCTACGCACCGAAAGTCATACCGAAAACCTAGCGCGGCTGGCAAGGCTGCTGCCCGGCTTTGCGCAAGCGCGCGCGATCGACCCGCGCGCGCTGACGGGCCGCGTGGCCTTTCGGTGCGTGACGAGCGATCGCCTGCCGATGATCGGACCGCTCGCCGACGAAGCGGCGAGCGAAGCGCGAGCAGCCTCGCTGCGCGGCGCCTGGCCGCTCGACCTGCCGCGCGCCTCAGGCCTTTACGGCAGCTTCGCATTCGGCTCGCGCGGGCTGGTTTGGGCATCGCTCGGCGCCGAGCTCGTCGCCTCTCAACTCGAAGGCGAGCCTTGGCCGCTCGAACGCGATCTCGCCGAGGCACTGGACCCCGCGCGTCAATTGCAGCGCGCTTTGCGGCAAGGCACGTTGGACCGGTCCTAGCCTACTGCCGCAATGGACGCGCTGTCGGCCTCATCCGCCAAGTTATCCACCGGCACATGTGGATAAGCGGGCGAATCGTGGATGAAATTCGTGTGAGCTCGATGTGGACGTATACGGGACAACTCGAGCCGCGCCGAAAAACGCGCAAAGTTATGCCTCGAAACCCATCGGCCCCGCACACCCTGCACATGCGGTTATGCATTTCCTAAGGTCTTGATACGGCTGCGTAAACAAGGGTTGTGCACAGAATTGTGCCCCCTTTGTTAACTGCTACTACGTATACATATGTAAACAGTAAACCCTATCTAACCACGCACGCCGCCGGCCCAGTGCTGTCCAAGAATCCGAACATGGAAAGTCAAGCCAAGTCGTCTGTCCGAACCCTGATTTGCAAGCCAAACGCAAGGAGAAATCGGCCATTTTTCCTCCGCATTACGAAATCACATGTCGTTTATACCGAGATAAATGCAAATGGACGATGAATCGTGGGAGTTGTCAGCAAGCTATGGCACAATCCGTGTTCCTCTTGCACCAGTTGCATGGCGGCGCACCGTGCGTGCGCCGCGTCCACGGGGGCGGTCAGGGCTTGTCCGGCTAGCGCGAGCGGGCCGCTAGCGCTGCCGTCTCCCATTGCGTCGTGCCGGGCACGCGCCGCGCTCTGCCTGAGCGCTCGGCGCCGCGCGTCGATTTCGGCGCGTTTCGTCATCGCCACGGTCGGCCACCGCCGAACCGTCGGCACCATCGTTTCCGTCCGCGTTGCGGCACCTCGCCGCGAAACCGGACAAGTAAGCCACGAGAATGCGCCGCGACCGAGGCTACCGCCTTGCGCGGCTTATCCGTAAAGGAGCAGCTATCAGATGAAATCGGCGTTTTCGTTCCTCCCGCATTGGCCTTTCGTGCCCGATGCCGTCTTTTGGGCCGGGCTGGCCTTACTGGTTGCCGGCTTGCTGGGCGAACTCTGCTATCGAGCCTGGCGCCTTCCGCGGATCTCCGGCTATGCCGTGATCGGACTCATCGCGGGCGCGGCCGGCCTCGGCACGATCGACGCGAGCTCTAGCGGTACCTTGCGCCTGTTGCTCGACGTGGCCTTGGGCCTGCTCCTGTTCGAGCTCGGCGGCCGCCTGGATCTGCGCTGGATTCGCCGCAACCCTTGGCTCGTCGCGTCGAGCTTGGCCGAGGCGACGCTAACCTTCGTCCTCGTGTTGGCGGCGCTCTTGGCGGCGCACATCGGCGGCGCCGTCGCGACCGTGATCGCCGCGATCGCGATGTCGACCTCGCCGGCCATGGTGATCCAACTGAAGACGGAGCTGCGCGCGGAAGGCCAAGTCACGCAGCGTCTGCTGACGCTCACCGCGCTCAACAGCATGTACGCGGTCGTGATCGAGAAGATCGCCTCGGGTTGGCTGCATCAGGAGATCTACGGCAACGTTTTCGCGACGATCATTCAGCCGTTGTATCTGCTCGTCGGCTCGCTCGTGCTGGCGTATGTGCTCGCCAAGGCCTGCATGTTCTTCTATCGCTTCATGCAAGTGCAGGATGAGCATTCGTTCGTCGCCTTGTTCGGCCTCGTGCTGCTGGCGATCGCGATCGCCCATCTGTTCAATCTTTCGACGATCTTGAGCCTGCTCGCCGCCGGGATCATCGTGAAGAACCTCGAGGCCAAGCCCCAGCTTTGGCCCGTGCATTTCGGCACCGCGGGCTGGCTGCTGACGGTGATCTTGTTCGTCCTCACCTTGACCGCCTTCGAATGGCGCGACATCGCGCTCGGCGGGGTCGCGGCGCTCTTGCTGATCGTGGCGCGCTTCGTCGCGAAGCTCGTCGGCGTGCTCGCCTTTGCCAAGCCGAGCGGAATCGGTTGGAAGCAGGGCGTGGCGCTCGGTTTGTCGCTCTCGCCGATGTCGGCGCTGGCGTACTTGCTCGTCGACGATACCTATGCGCTGTATCCGAACTTCGATCCCACGCTGCGCGCGGTCGTCATGTGCTCCATCGTCGTGCTGCAACTCGTCGGGCCTTGGCTCGTGTACCGCTCTCTCGCGCTCGTCGGCGAGCGGCGCGCTTAAAGCCGCTCGCAAGCCCCAATGGGTCAACAGAAGGAAAAAGTCATGGCACTCGAACCGTTTATCAATTCAAAACCGTTCACGTTCGGCGTCGAGCTCGAGATCCAGGTCGTCAACACGCACGATTACGATCTCACGAAGGCCGCCTCCGATCTGATGCGGCTCGTCAAAGATCAAAAGGTGCCCGGCAACATCACGCCCGAAATCACCGAGAGCATGATCGAGCTGTCCACGGGCATCTGCAATTCGCACGAGGAAGCGCTCTCGCAATTGCGCACGCTGCGCGATACGCTCGTCGCGGCGGCCGATCAATTGAACGTGGGGCTCGCCGGCGGCGGTACGCACGCGTTCCAGCAATGGAGCGAACGGCAGATTTTCGATGCGCCGCGCTTTCAGTACCTGTCCGAGCTCTATGGGTATTTGGCCAAGCAATTCACCGTCTTCGGCCAACACGTGCACATCGGCTGCCCCGATCCGGACAGCGCGTTATTCCTGCTGCACGCCATGTCGCGATTCATTCCGCATTTCATTGCGCTGTCGGCGTCCTCGCCCTACGTGCAGGGTGTGGACACCGGGTTTCATTCCGCGCGGCTGAACTCGGTATTCGCGTTCCCGTTGTCGGGCCGCGCGCCGTTCGTGCTGACCTGGGCCGGCTTCGAAGAGTATTTCTCGAAGATGGTGGCGACAGGCGTCGTCAACAGCATGAAAGATTTCTACTGGGACATTCGCCCCAAGCCGGGATTCGGCACGATCGAAGTTCGCGTGATGGACACACCGCTGTCCGTGGACCGTGCCGCGGCGATCGCTTCGTACATCCAGACGCTCGCGCGGCACTTGCTGCTCGATCGGCCGTTCGTACCGAAGGAGGACGACTACCTCGTCTACACGTTCAACCGTTTCGAAGCGTGCCGTTTCGGGCTCGGGGGCACTTGCATCAATCCGCAAACGGGCGAGCGCCGGCCGATATTCGAGGACATCCTCGAGACGCTCCGCGTGATCGAGCCGCATGGCGAAGCGCTTCATTCTTCCGCCGCATTGCGCGAAATAGCCGGCATCGCACAAGGGCAGGTCAACGATGCAACATGGCTACGCAGCGTCGTTGCAAAAGAGAAGTCGTTGCACGAAGCCGTTCGTCAGCAGTGCCTCCGATGGCGTGGGGTTTAGTTTGTTTACGTTTACACGTATACATACGTAGTAGTAGTTAACAAGGGGTGCAAGCGTCTGTGGAAAACTTCATTTTTCCTCGACGCTTCAACCACCTGCAAAAACCATAACCGCATGGTTCTCGGGTGTGGAACTGGTATGAGCTCGGGGCAACTCAAGCGGCATTTCATTTTGGTCCGACGTTATCCAGAAATGACGCACAATCGTCCAGAGTAGTTATACATAGCTTGTCCACAACGACCACTGAATAACTTAGCTGTACTATTTTTCCTCGTCGCTTAAAATGGCGCGTCTGTCGGGTCGAAAGTCACATCCGTGACGCGGCTTCGATGTAAAACAAATGCGCTGATGCTGGCCTGTGGCGATCGTCCTCGGAAGGGCGGAATTACACGCCGACGGTCGGGGCGCTTCTGAAATAGTAAAATCGGCACGCGCGAGCACGATGCGAGCCGTCCGACGGGGCTGCCGGGGCGCTGCGAGGCAAGGCGCGAGCAGGCAACCGAATCAGCAGCAGCATGCTGTCAATTGCGAAATAGCGAACAAAGACTATGAGCGAAGGTGTATACGGAGAGCAGGCTACCGGGCGCGTGACCCACGGCTTGCTACGCTTAAGCACGGCGATGCGCAGCCAAGCGTGGGAATGGGCTGAAAGCGCAGGGCTTACGCCTACGCAAGGTGAGATCCTCGTGTTGCTCATGCAGCGCAAGAATCCGCTGCGGCTCGGGGAGATCGCTCGCGAAACGGCGCTCACGGCCGCCACGACGAGCGACGCCGTCAGCACGCTCGAAGCGAAGGGCCTCATCGAAAAGCGGCGCACGACCGAGGACGGCCGGGCGCTCGCCGTTAAGCTCACCTCTCGCGGCCGCACCGCGGCCAAGCGCGCACAGCAGTGGCCCGATTTTTTGGCGGAGGCCATCGGCACGCTGCGCGACGAGGAACAAGCCGTCTTCTACCGCACGATGATCAAGATGATTCGCCAATTGGAAGTTCAAGGCGATATCCCCACGCATCGTATGTGCGTGACGTGCAAGCACTTCGAAGCCAGCAAAAATCCCAAGAAAGCCCCGCATCGGTGCGCGGCGCTCGAGATGCCGATCGGCGATGCGCAGTTGCGGCTCGATTGCCCGCTTCATGAAGAAGCCGACTCGCTGACCCAAAAGAAGACCTGGAAGATCTTCGCGCAAAGCGCCGCGTAAGCGGCTTGGGCCGACATCCGCCCGTGCGCGGGTGTGCCGTCTTTATGTTCCTGCAAACGAATGAGAGGCCGGTCCGTGTTCCCGGTCAGTCCATCTTCGCCGGGAGGGGTCGTTGAATCGCGAAGCGCTTGCCATCCGCCACGTTCATTTCGAGGATCTCGGCACGCTCGAACCCGTGCTCGGGGAGCGCGCGTGGTCGGTGCGCTATCTCGACGTCGGTCTGGCTCGGGTCGAGGCGCCTAGGCCCGAGGGTCCGGCGCTGACCGTGGTGCTCGGCGGTCCGATCGCCGCTTACGACGATCTCTCGTATCCCACCTTGAAGCCGCTTCTCGCATTGCTGGAAAAGCGTATCGCAGCGGGCCTGCCGACGCTCGGCATCTGCTTGGGCGCGCAGTTGATCGCGCGTGTGCTCGGGGCACGCGTCCACGCGGCGCCGCAAAGGGAAATCGGCTGGTCGCCGCTCACGTTGACCGAAGCCGGCCGGCACTCGCCCGTGCGGCATCTCGACGGCTCCCGCACCTCGATGTTGCATTGGCATGGCGATACGTTCGATTTGCCGTCCGGCGCCGTCCGGCTCGCTTCCACCACCGCGTGCGAGAACCAGGCATTCGCTTGGGGCTCGAACGTGTTGGCCTTTCAATGTCATCCCGAAATCCGCGCCGATCGTTTCGAGCGCTGGCTGATCGGACATGCGAGCGAGATAGCGACGACGCCGGGCATCGACGCGATACGGCTGCGCGCGGATACGGAGCGTTTCGGCCCGGCGCTGGAACGGGCGGCGCACGAGACGTTCGGCGAGTGGCTGGACACGATTGCCGCCGGCAACGGATAAAGAAGATGCAAATTCGTTCGCGCGACGTTGAACGAAGTTACCGTCCGCGTGTACGATTGGCGCTTTGTGACGTCGACGACGTTACTGCCTAGCGCGGCGCCCCTTCGGCGCCGCGTTTTCCATCCCGCGATCGAAAACGTACTGCCGCTTGCCCGCGGCACCCAGGTTTATCTGAGGATTTATCGATGAGTTCACGCAAGTTGGTCGTGCGCCAGTCCGGCGTGCATGGCAAGGGTGTGTTTGCCGCCGTGCCGCTGAAGGAGGGTGAGCGTCTGCTGGAATACAAAGGTGAGCGCATCTCGTGGAAGGAAGCGTTGCGACGGCATCCGCATAACCCGGCCGAACCGAATCACACGTTCTACTTCGCCCTTGAGGACGGCCGCGTCATCGACGGCAAGGTGAACGGCAACAGCGCGCGCTGGATCAACCACTCGTGCGCGCCCAATTGTGAAGCGGAGGAGGTCGATGGCCGCGTGTTCATCCATGCGCTGCGCGATATCGCGGCCGAAGAGGAGCTTTTTTACGATTACGGTCTCGTGATCGACGCGCGCCAAACGAAGAAGCTCAAAGACGAATACGCATGCCGGTGCGGCGCGCGCAAATGCCGTGGGACGATGCTCGCTCCGAAGCCCGGCAAAAAGGACGGCAAGAAGAACGGCAAGAAGAACGGTAAGGGTTGAGTCTCGCGGCGCGGCGCATCCGAGCTAGGAGTGCGCCGCCTGTGCGGTGTCCGGGCTCGTGCTCGCCGGGGTCGCCAGCGGGATGCGCAAGACGAAGCGCGCGCCGCCGCCGGCCGCATCTTCATAGCGCACGCTGCCGCCGTGCAGGTTCATGATGTCGTGCACGATCGCCAGGCCCAAGCCCGCACCGGATTCGACACCGGGATCGGCCGTGTCTTGACGGTCGCCCCGAAAAAATCGTTTGAACAAATCGGCCTGCAAACCGGCCGGTACGCCCGAGCCGTTGTCCTCGACGGCGATCTCGGCCACGCACGCGCCGTGTTCATCGGCCGTTTCTCTCACCGTCACGGTGACATTGCCGTCCGGTCTTGCCGCCGGCAGGTACTTGAGCGCGTTGTCCAGCAAGTTCGCAATGACCTCGCGCAGCAGTACCGGGTTGCCGCGTACGATGAGCGGCTTGTCTTGCGCGGAGCAGTCCAATCGCTGATAGCCGAGATCGACGTGCGCGGCCAACGCGCGCGGCACCCATTCGGCCCCCGTCTCGAAGGCGAGCGAGGCGATATCGAATTCGGCGAAGCGTGCAGCCTGTGCGCCGGGCTCCGCGCGAGCGAGCGATAACAATTGATTCGAGAGCCGCACGGCGCGATCGGCCGCGGCGCGCAACTCGTGTACCGCGACGAGCGTCTGATTCGGATCGCGCGCGTTGGCGGCCTGTTCCGCATGGAGTTTGACGGCCGTGAGCGGTGTGCGTAGCTGGTGTGCGGCGTCGGCGATGAATTTACGCTGGGCATCCAGCGCCGTCTTCAGCCTGACGACCAATGCGTTCATGGCGCTCGTGAGCGGTTGAATCTCCATCGGCACGAAGGTTTCGTCGACGGGCTCGAGCGACATGTGCGTTTGTCGATTGAGGGAATCGGCCAGCGCGGTCAAAGGATTGAGTTGCTGATTGACCACGCGCCAAACGATGCCCCATCCCGCGAACAGCAGCAACAGCAGCGGCATCATGATCGCGACGAGAAATTCGGCCGCGATGCGGTAGCGATGACGCAACGGCTGCGCCACTTCCACGATGATCGGATTGCCGGCGGCTTGGATGACCCGTACTTGCGCCACGCGCACGTGCATGCCTTCGAATTGCGCTTCGAAGACATAGGCGGCGCGTTGCTCGCGCACTCGCGTACCGAACAAGGGCAGCGCCTCTTGCCCCGCGATTTCATGTTCGCCGTCGCTGATGCGATAAATCAGTTGGTCGCTCGGATCGGAGAACATCGCTTGCGCGAGTGGGGGCACCGTCGAACGGGCATTCGGGCCCGCGATCTGAACCTGCTTGGAGATGGCGGTCGCGAGATCGGCCAACGAGCGATCGATGACGTGCTGCGTGTATTGCCACGCGAGCCAATAGGCGATGAGGCCGCTCATCAGCGCGAGCATGGAGAGCGGCGCGGCGAGCCGGCGCAAAAGCGAGCGGCGCAAGCTGGTCGCGGCGGCGTGCTGCATGGTGGCGGGTCGTCTCGAACGAGATGGAAAGGACGCGATGCGCGAGCGGTCCCAGGCCCACCGGCGAGGCGCCGGCGGCCCAGGCCCGAATAGGTCACGAGGCTTGGCGGATTTCCTGCAACAGGTAGCCGAAACCGCGCACCGTCACGATCTCTACGCGGCAGTTTTCGAGCTTTTTGCGCACCCGGTGCACGTAGACTTCGATCGCCGTATCGCCGAGATCGCCGCCGAAATGCGTCAAATGATCCTGCAGTTGCGCTTTGCTGACGACGCGGCCATGGCGCATCAGCAGCATCTCGAGTACGGCGAATTCGCGCGGGGAGAGCTCGAGCGGCTTGTCATCGTTGAAGATGCGGCGATCGACGCCCGACAGACGTACGCCGCCGAGCGACACTTCGGGACGCGGAATATCGCTATGCGGGCCGCTGCGGCGCATGACGGCGCGAATCCGCGCTTCGAGCTCGGCCGGCTCGAACGGCTTGAGCATGTAGTCGTCGGCGCCGGCATTGAGCCCTTGCACGCGATCGTTCAACTCGTCGCGCGCCGTCAGCACGATCACGGGCGTATGACGGTTCGACTGCCGAAAGCGCGAGAGCAGCGTCATGCCGTCGATGCCGGGCAGACCCAGATCGAGGATGACCAGTTCGTGGCGGTTTTGCGTGAGTGCTTGCTCGGCAAAGATCCCGTCGTGAACCATGTCGACGGTGAACCCGGCTTGTTCGAGGCTGCTTTGGATGCCGCGCGCAATAGGGCGGTCGTCTTCGATCAGAAGGAGTCGCATGGAATTCGCTCAAGTACAATGGATTACGCGTTCGTGGCACGCCGACCGGCGATGCCTTCGCCACACAGCAAAGCGTGCCGCCGCAGGTCAAGCTCCGGAGCCCGCCAAATGATCACGAACATGTCCGAGATAACGATCAACGAACTCGAAGCCGCGATCAACTTTTGGCGTGCTCGTTCGCCTTCGAGCGGCGATGAGCTCAGCTTGTGCAAAGAGGCTAGCGCACTGTCCAAGCCGTATGCGCTGATGATTGTACAGCGTCGCGGCACCGTATCGTCGGACGGACTCGAGGCGGCCGCACGCGATGCGTGGGAAGCATACGTGCGGGCCGGGCGGGGTTAGCGATACGTAAGAAACCACGTAAGGACCGTGTTAGCCGCGCGTACGTTTCGCGACGTCCTCGATGAAGTGCGCCAACGCGATGTCGCGCTCGGTCACGCCTTGCGCGTCGTGCGTCGTCAGCGTGATATCCACGGTGTGATAGACGTTGAACCATTCGGGATGGTGGTTCATTTCCTGCGCCTTGATCGCCACGCGCGTCATGAAACCGAAGGCTTCGTTGAAATCGGCGAATTTGAATTGCCGGTGAATCGCGTCGCGCCCGGTCACCGCTTGCCAGCCGGACAATTGCGAAAGTTGCGTCGCGCGTTCCTCCGAGGTCAGTTTGTGGATCATTGCATCACCTCCTGTTCGTTGCGGACATGGGAGGGGAATCGACCCGATCGCCGTGCCCGCGCCATGATCATCCGGCCATTCTTTCACAAGTGCGCTTGCACCGCTCGGCGCATGCCGTCTGCCTTTAGACGTCGCCTTCGCGAGCCCAACCTTGGCCGCTTCCTCGCGTGATGACGGCATCGCCCGGCAAAACGTCCCCGGCGCCCAGTGCCGGGGCGCCGGCGAATGCGGGGATGAGCTTGGCGAAGTCGGCTCGTGCGATATCGAACAATTGCCGGAAGTCGTCGATAACGAAATAGGTCTTTTGGAACGTATCGATCCGATACCGTGTGCGCAGAACGCGTTCGAGCGCAAAACCGATTCGATTCGGGCTATCGCTATCCAAGCTGTAGAGCGTTTCGCTCTTGCTCGATACGATGCCGGCGCCGTACACGCGCATGCCGTTCGGGGCGGCGGCATCACGTATCAGGCCGAACTCCACCGTGTACCAATAGAGCCGGGCAAAGAGCGGCAGCGCGTTCGCATCGTGCGCGAACGCCAACGCGGCGCGGCCATATGCCTGCATGTAGTCGGCGAAGACAGGATCGATCAACAGCGGCACGTGACCGAACAAATCGTGAAAGCAGTCGGGCTCTTGCAAGTAGTCGAGTTGATCGGGCCGGCGCATCCACCAGGTCACCGGAAATCGCCGATTGGCCAAGTGCTCGAAAAATACGCGATCGGGGACGAGCCCCGGCACGGCGACGATCTCGAAGCCCGTCGCGGCGCGCAGCCTGCGATTGAGCGCGGCGAACGACGGGACCCGGTTTTTGGGCAAATCGAGCTTGCCGAGCCCCTCGAGAAACGCGTGACACACGCGGCCCTCCAGCAACGAAGCCTGGCGCGCATACAAATGGGCCCAAACGGCATGGTCGGTATCGACATAACGCTCGAGCGGCTGATCGATGGTGAAATCGTCGCGCGGAACGGGGCGCGTTTCGGGTCTTTCGGTGAGTTCGGCGGTGGCGGACATGACAGGTACCTGCATCGATATGACGTTCGATGCAAGTCTAGTGCGGGCCTCGCGCGGATAGGGCGCATATTTGTCGATTGATCGCATGAATATGCGATAATCGCGCACGTTTTTCAATATTTGCGCGGGAATTCCTCATGCTCGATCTCGATCACTTCGATTTGGCGCTGCTCGAGGTGCTACAGCGCTTCGGACGCGCCACCCACCAGCAACTTGGCGAGCGTGTGCCGCTTTCGCCTTCGCAAATCGGCCGCCGCCTTCAACGGCTCGAAGCGTTGGGCGTAATCGATGGCTATCGCGTCGTGTTGCGGCCCGAGAAACTCGGCCTCGGCGTGATGGCCTTCACGAGCCTGAAACTGAAGCATCACGGCGACTCGATCGTGGAACAGTTTCAGCAGCAGATCGACGTGCTGCCCGAAGTGCTCGAATGTCACGCCGTGGTGGGCGATGCCGACTATTTGCTTCGTATCGTCGCGCCGGATTTGAACGCGCTTTCGTCGTTCGTCATGAAAAAGCTCATGCGCGTGCCCGGCGTGGACAGCGTGCGCTCGAATATCGTGCTGACGACGTTCAAGCGCAACGGCCCCTTGCCGCTCGATCATCTCGCACCGGGGACGGCGCAGGCCTGAGCCGCCCCCGCGTACGGTATCGCGGCAGTCAGGCGGCGCGGCCTCCGAGCCCGTCATTGAGTAGGTCGACGTAAGCCACGGCGACGAGATCGGCTTGCGCCACGCCGAGTTGCTTGAACAGCGCGTGCGCCTCGGCCGCGCCGTCTTCCTCGTTATCGTCGGGCGCGAGCACGACCTCGAGTTCGATGAAATCGCCCAGGCCGTCGACGCGGTCCAGATGAATTCGTGTACGCCCCGTCAGATAGACGTGACGCTCCTTGGTCACGATGCCGCGCGTGGACAGCGCTTGTGCGAGGAGCGCGTGCATGGCATCGGCGTTCGTGACCGGGCTGCGCGAGTAGTACGACGCCTTCGGGCCGTCGCGGTCGTCGCGCTGATAGAAGATCAGTTCCGCGGGCGTGCCGTCGTCGAATTGACGCAGCTTCAAACGGCCGCGCGGCACGTCGTAGAAGAAATCTTGTTGACGAAAGATGAGCGGTGCGTCGTCCGCGAGGGCGGCGGCGCGCTCGCGCAGTTCGTCGAACGCGCGGGCGTGCGCTTTGAGTTCAATGTTGCGTGCCATGTCGAGCTCCTGTCGAAACGTGACGAATCTAACAAAAAGCGGCGATCCGTGTCCGCCAACTTCGTACTAGGTCAAATGGTCCATTGGGCTTCGATGAGCTTGAACGCGCATGCGATCGCAGGCTCGTCCATGCGCTCGGCCAACGCGATAAACGTCAATTGAGTCGGCACCGTCACGCCTTCGACGATGGTGAGCGCGTGCGTGTGCGCTTGCTCGATGGCGATCGCGTCGCGTGCCAGCGAAAGACCGACGCCCGATTTGACGAGATCGAGCATCGACGTCTCCTGATCGACCTCGGCGACTTTGACCGGATCGGCGCCGGCTTGCGCGAACAAGCGCGACAGCAGCCGGTTGTGCGCGGACGCGGGCGGCGTCCAAATCCAGGGCAGCGCCGCCAGCGAGCGCCAATCCGGCGAGGGGCCGACGCGTTCCTTCCAGCCGGCCGGCGCGAGCACACGGTATTGAAAGCGCGTTAGCGTTGCGACGTGAAACAGCGCATCGGGCATACCGTCCTCGGCGCTTTCTCCGATGTAATAACCGACGTCGAGTTCGCGCGTGCGCACTTGCTCCGCGACCCAGCCCGACATGCCGTGGCGCAACGCCGTTTCGATCTGGGGATAGGTTTCGACGAGTTGCTTCAGAAAGCCCCCGAGGCGCAGGAACTGCGGATCGAGGATGGTGCCGATACGCAGCCGCCCGCGCACTTCCTGGCGCAAGGCCGCCGCCGCGCGCTCGACGTCGCCCGCCGCGGCGAGCGCGCGCTCCGCGTGCGGCAGGAGCGCTTGCCCGTCGCGCGTCAGCGCGAGCCCATGCGGGGTCCGCACGAACAGCGCCACGTCGAGCGCTTCCTGCAGATTCTTGATCTGCAGGCTGACGGCCGGCTGGGTCAGATGGAGCTGTGCGGCGGCGCGCGTGAGGTTGCCGACGCGCGCGACCGTCACGAAGGCTCGAAGCAAAGTAAGGTCCATGGCGGCGATATTAGCGCGGCTTATATCGCCGTTGAGGAGAACTCATTGGATTTCGGGTCACATTGGCGGGTACGCTCGGTTTGCCAAGGGTGCGGCATTTTTCATTTCATTCGATGTGAGGCGGGGCACGTCATGACCAACGAGACGATTTTCGAAGGCGAGTTCGACTATGTCATCGTCGGCGCGGGCACGGCGGGATGCGTGCTGGCGAACCGGCTCAGCGAGGATGCGCAAGTGAGCGTGCTGCTGATCGAGGCGGGCGGCAAGGACAACTATCACTGGATCCACGTGCCGGTCGGCTATCTGTACTGCATCGGCAACCCGCGCACCGATTGGCTGTACCGTACGCGCGAGGAGGCGGGCTTGGGCGGGCGCTCGCTGGCGTATCCGCGCGGGCGGGTGCTGGGCGGCAGCTCGTCGATCAACGGCATGATCTACATGCGAGGCCAGCGCGAGGATTACGACGAATGGGCGCGCGCAACGGGTGACGCGTCGTGGTCGTGGGACGCGGTGTTGCCCGTGTTCAAGCGCAGCGAGGATCATCATGGCGGCGCTAACGCGTGGCACGGCTCGGGCGGAGCGTGGCGCGTCGAGAAGCAGCGGCTCAAATGGCAGGTCCTAGAAGCGTTTCGCGAGGCCGCGCAGCAAACCGGTATTCCCGCGACCGACGATTTCAATCGAGGCGACAACAGCGGGGTCGGATACTTCGAGGTCAACCAAAAGCGTGGCGTGCGCTGGAACGCATCGAAGGCATTTTTGCGCCCGGCTCTCGAACGCCCGAATCTCACCGTGGTGACCGACGCGCAGGTTCGGCGGCTCAGCTTCGACGATGCAAAACGTTGCACAGGCGTCGTCTACCGGCGTGCAGGCGCCTCCGGCACGCGCGAGTTCGTTGCGCGTGCAAGGATCGAGGTGGTGTTGGCGGCGGGCGCCGTCAATTCTCCGCAATTGCTCGAACTCTCCGGTGTCGGCAATGGGGCGCGTTTGCAGGGCCTCGGTATCGAGGTCGTGCACGACGCGCGCGGCGTCGGCGAGAACTTGCAAGACCACCTTCAATTGCGCACGGCGTATCGCGTGCGCGGCGTGCGCACGCTCAACACGATGACGGCGCATTGGTGGGGCAAGCTGCTCATCGGCATGCAATACGCGCTCTGGCGCAGTGGCCCGATGTCGATGTCGCCCTCGCAGTTGGGCGCTTTCGCGAAGTCCTCGGAGCACGATGCATCGATCACTCGACCCGACATCGAATACCACGTGCAGCCGCTCTCGCTCGATCGCTTCGGCGAACCGCTGCACCGCTTCAACGCGTTTACGGCGTCCGCTTGCCCGCTGCGGCCCACCTCGCGCGGCAGCATCCATATCGAATCGCCGGACCCGCTCGCGCCGCCCGTGATCGCGCCCAATTATCTGTCCACCGATTACGATCGGCACGTGGCCGCCAATGCGCTGCGGCTCACGCGCCGTATCGTACAAGCGCCGGCGCTCGCGCGTTACGCGCCCGAGGAGATCCTACCCGGGCCCCGCTACCAGACCGAGGAAGAACTCGTGCAAGCCGCCGGCGCCGTGGGGACTACGATCTTCCATCCAGTCGGCACATGCCGCATGGGTACGGCCGGCGATCCCGGCGCCGTGGTCGATTCGAGGTTGCGCGTGCTGGGCGTCACCGGACTGCGCGTGGTCGATGCATCGGTGATGCCCACGATCACATCGGGCAACACGAACTCGCCCACGCTGATGATCGCCGAGCGCGCGAGCGAGATGATTCGCGCGGATCGTCGCGCTCGCGCATCGTCGGTGCCCGATGCCGGGGCCGCTTCCATCGTGACGGCCGTGTGACGCGCCTCGCGCGAATTGCTTGCTTACACAATTAAGCACTAGTGCAAATCCCTATGATTGCGCTGCATCAATGGCGCGACAATGCGCGATGCCGCATGGGGCGGGGCCGACCTCTCCGCATTGATGCACCATGCCATAAACGGCGGCCGCCCCGTCTACCGGGGGCGCACCGTCCGGCAAGCGCCGCGCTCGACAAGCGCGTGCCATATGCAGTGTTTGCCTGACTTCGCATGGAAGGGGACATGATTCTCGGCGACACGATTTTGGAAACACGCGGGCTGACCAAAGAGTTCAAGGGCTTCACGGCCGTGAACGGTGTGAACTTGCGTGTACGCCGCGGTTCGATCCATGCGTTGATCGGCCCGAACGGCGCGGGCAAGACGACGTGCTTCAACTTGCTGACGAAGTTTCTCGAGCCCAGTGCGGGGCAGATCGTCTTCAACAACGTCGACATCACACGCGAGCGTCCCGCCCAAATCGCGCGGCGCGGCATCATCCGCTCGTTTCAGATCTCGGCGGTTTTTCCTCATTTGAGCGTCTTGCAAAACGTGCGCGTCGGCTTGCAGCGCACGCTCGGTACCTCTTATCACTTCTGGCGTAGTGCGCGGACGCTGAATCGTCTCGACGATCGCGCGCACGAGTTACTGGCTCAAGTGGGCTTGACCGATTTCGCCGATACGCTGACGGTCGAACTCTCGTATGGGCGCAAACGCGCGCTCGAGATCGCGACGACGCTGGCGATGGAGCCCGAACTCATGCTGCTCGACGAACCGACGCAAGGCATGGGGCACGAGGACGTCGATCGCGTGACGGCGCTGATCAAGAAGGTATCGGCGGGCCGCACGATTCTCATGGTGGAACACAACATGAACGTGATCGCGGGTATCTCCGACACGATCACCGTCTTGCAACGCGGCGAGGTGCTCGCGGAAGGCAGCTATGCCGAGGTATCGAAGAACCCGCTCGTCATGCAGGCTTACATGGGCAGCGCCGACGCTGCGTTGACGGGGGCGCACGGATGAACCACACGCAGTCGGAAACCGTCGCCGTGAGCGGCACGAGCGAAGCACTGGCCGGTGCGGCGGCCGCATTGACGATCTCGGACCTGCAAGCGTGGTACGGCGAATCGCACATCTTGCACGGCGTCGATCTGACCGTCAGGCGCGGCGAGGTGGTGACCTTGCTCGGCCGCAACGGTGCGGGTCGAACGACGACGCTGCGCGCGATCATGGGTCTGACCGGCCGGCGCACGGGCTCCGTGCGCATCGGCGAGCGCGAAACCATTCAGATGCCGACGCATAAGATCGCGCACTGCGGCGTGGGTTATTGCCCCGAAGAGCGCGCGATCTTCTCGAGCCTGTCGTGCGAGGAAAATCTGTTGCTGCCGCCGATGGTCGGCGCATCGGACAACGCGATGTCGCTCGACGAGATCTACGAGATGTTCCCGAATTTGAAGGAACGCCGGATGAGCCAGGGCACGCGGCTCTCGGGCGGCGAGCAGCAAATGCTCGCCGTCGCGCGCATCTTGCGCACGGGCGCGAACTTGTTGCTGCTCGACGAAATCTCCGAAGGCCTCGCCCCCGTCATCGTACAAGCGCTGGCGCGCATGATTCTCACGCTCAAGGCGCGCGGCTATACGATCGTCATGGTCGAACAAAACTTCCGCTTCGCGGCGCCGCTGGCCGATCGCTTCTATGTCATGGAGCATGGGCGTATCGTCGAGCACTTCGTCGCGAGCGAGTTGGAAGGCAAGATGCCGGTGCTGCACGATTTACTCGGCGTCTGATTATTCACGGGCACTATGCCATTGGATGCGCGCTCGTCTTCATCCGGATGGAGTTCGACGCGCCGACGAAAAAAGTTGCATGCACAACCAAAAGCGAAGAAGGAGATACCAATGAGGATCAAGTTGCTTGCAAGCGCTGTTCGCACTCTCGCAGTCGCCGGTACCGCATTCGCCGCCTCGTTCGCCGCGCAGCACGCGCAAGCGGCCGAAAGCCAAGTCACGATCGGCTTCATCACGGATATGTCGGGGCTGTACGCCGATATCGACGGCAAGGGCGGTGCCACCGCGATCCAAATGGCGATCGATGATTTCGGCGGCAAGGTCAACGGACTGCCGATCAAGCTGCTGACCCAGGACCACCAGAACAAGGCCGACATCGCCGCCTCCACGGCGCGCAAGTGGATCGACACGGAAGGCCTGGACATGCTCGTCGGCGGGACCAATTCGGCCACGGGCCTCGCGATGAACGACGTCATCAAAGACAAGAAGCGTCCGTACTTCTCGATCGGCGCGGGCACGGACGCGCTGACCAACAAGCAATGCACGCCCTACACGGTCCACTACGCGTATGACACGACCGCGCTCGCACGCGGTACGGGCTCGGCGATCGTGAAGCAGGGCTTCAAGAATTGGTACTTCCTGACCGCCGACTACGCCTTCGGCAAATCGCTCGAGAGCAACACGGCGAAGGTCGTCGAGTCCAACGGCGGCAAGGTTCTCGGTAACGCGTTGCATCCGCTGTCGGCATCGGATTTCTCTTCGTTCTTGCTGCAGGCGCAGTCGTCGAAGGCGCAAGTGCTCGGGCTCGCCAACGCGGGCGGCGACACGGTGAACTCGCTGAAAGCGGCCAAGGAATTCGGCATCACGAAGACGATGAAGATCGCCGCGCTGCTGATGTTCCTGGACGACGTGCATAGCGTCGGCCTGCAGACGGCGGAAGGCTTGTTGCTGACCGATAGCTGGTACTGGGATCAGAACGATAAGTCGCGCGCTTGGGCGCAGAAGTACTTCAAGAAGACCGGCAAGATGCCGTCCAGCCTGCAAGCGGCGGACTACTCGGCAACGATGGACTACCTGAACGCCGTGAAGGCCGTCGGCTCGACCGATCCGGACAAGGTGATGGCGCAGTTGCACAGCCAGAAGATCGACGACTTCTATGCAAAGGGCTCCATTCGCCCCGACGGCGTGATGCTGCACGACATGTACCTGTTCCAGGTGAAGACGCCGGCCGAATCGAAGAAGCCTTGGGACTACTACACGCTGAAGGCGACGATCCCGGGCGATCAAGCGTTCGGCACGAAGGCTGAAACGCAGTGCGATCTGTGGAAATAATCGATCGCTAGTGTGTGGTGACGACGCGCGCCGCTCGGCGCGCGTCTTTTCTCTCTGACGGCAGGTTCAATGGACATCTTCGGCATTCCGTTGCAGGCCATGCTGGGCCAGCTCTTGCTCGGGCTTGTCAACGGGTCGTTCTATGCGATCCTGAGCCTCGGGCTGGCCGTGATCTTCGGCATGCTCAACGTCATCAATTTCGCGCACGGCGCCTTGTTCATGCTGGGCGCCATGCTCGCGTGGATGGGGCTTTCCTATTTCGGCCTGTCGTATTGGACGATGCTCGTCGTGGCGCCTTTTATCGTCGCGATCGTCGGTATCGTCATCGAACGCTCGATGCTGCGCTGGCTCTATCGCCTCGACCACCTCTACGGCCTGCTGCTGACCTTCGGGCTCACGCTCGTCGTCGAGGGCGTGTTCCGCTCGATCTACGGTTCCTCGGGGCAACCCTACGACGTGCCGGAACTGCTTGCGGGCGCAACGAACGTCGGCTTCATGTATCTGCCCAATTATCGAGCGTGGGTGGTGCTCGCCTCGCTCGTCGTGTGCTTCGCCACCTGGTTCGTGATCGAGAAGACGCGGATCGGCGCCTACCTGCGCGCGGGAACGGAGAACCCCAAGATCGTCGAGGCGTTCGGCGTGAACGTGCCGCTCATGATCACGCTGACATACGGCTTCGGCGTGGCGCTCGCCGCGTTCGCCGGCGTGCTGGCCGCGCCCGTGATTCAAGTGTCCCCGCTGATGGGGCAGCCGATGATCATCACCGTGTTCGCGGTCGTCGTGATCGGCGGGATGGGGTCGATCATGGGCTCGATCCTGACCGGGCTGATGCTGGGCATCGTGGAGGGCCTAACGCGCGTGTTTTATCCGCAGGCTTCGGCCACGGTCGTATTCGTCATCATGGCGCTCGTTTTGCTCGTGCGCCCCGCGGGTCTTTTCGGCAAGGAGCGGTAATGCAAAGGAAAGCGCTTTACGCCCTCTTGCTCGTGGGGCTCATCGTGGCGCCATGGGCGGGCGCCTATCCCGTGTTCGTGATGAAGGTGCTCACGTTCGCGCTGTTCGCGGCCGCGTTCAACTTGCTGATCGGCTATACGGGACTGCTCTCGTTCGGCCATGCGATGTTTCTCGCCACCGCCGGCTACGTGACGGGCTACGCGATCCAGACCGTCGGCCTCACGCCCGAGCTCGGCGTCCTCGCCGGCACGGCCGCGGCTGCGTTGCTCGGGCTCGCCGCGGGCTTCTTTGCGATTCGGCGCCAGGGCATCTACTTCGCGATGGTCACGCTCGCGCTCGCGCAGCTCGTCTACTTCGTCTTTCTGCAGGCGCCGTTTACGGGCGGCGAGGATGGCTTGCAAGGCGTCGCGCGCGGCAAGCTGTTCGGCATCCTGAGTCTGTCGTCGGATCTCACGCTCTATTACGTCGTGCTCGCTGCGATCGCGGCGGCGTTCTTGCTCATCGTGCGCATCGTTCATTCGCCGTTCGGCCAGGTGTTGACGGCAATTCGCGAGAACGAACCGCGCGCGATCTCGCTCGGTTACGACACCGACCGCTTCAAGCTCTTGGCGTTCGTGCTTTCCGCGGGCATCGCGGGCTTCGCGGGGGCGTTGAAGGTGCTCGTGCTCGGCTTCGAGACGCTCGGCGATGCCTATTGGACGATGTCGGGTCTAGTGATCCTGATGACGCTCGTGGGCGGCATGGGCACGCTATTCGGGCCGTTGCTCGGCGCGGCGCTCGTGGTGACGCTCGAGGAACGGCTCGGCGATATCGGGGGTGCATTGTCCGCGCTGACGCACATCGATTGGTTCGCCTCGCTCGGCGACTCGACGACGATCGTCATCGGTATCGTCTTCATCGCTTGCGTGCTGGCCTTCAGGCGCGGGATCGTGGGCGAGATCGTCGCCCGCGTGCGGCCGTTGCGCGGGTGAGCGTGGCGGCGGTGGGGCGGTTGCGCTGCGGCGCGCCATGGCTTGCGCGCGCAGCCCTTGCACGTTCACGGGGCTCGGTCGCCCTCAGCGGGATGGGGCTAGGCGGCGATGCGACGCCGGGCGGCGTGCTCGCGCGGCCTGAAACGATGCGTGCTTGCTCGAATTGTGTGCTGCTATGCACCACTAGGGAAAGTGCTAGGTTGTGGGAGAAGACGGGGTTGTTTAATCTTCGTCTCAGTTCTGATGCACCGAATTTACAGGTGGAGAACGAGGAGACAATCGAGGCACTCAGTGCCCGGACGAAAGCGCTGTTGGATGGTATCCAACAGCGCTTTTTATTTGTGCGTTCGCTCGATGTAAATCGCGACGCATTCGCGGATCGGCACGGCCGCCCCTCGCCGCATCCGCAGCGCAAAGACTCTTCCCCGAACATCTTCTCGATACGCGCGAAACGCAGCCCCGATAGGCCGCGGTCCCTCTCGCGCTTTTTTTCTTTTTCCGTTTCTTTTTGTTGTTTGCGTGCGGCATCGACGGCCTCCGCCGGCACGATCGGCTACGATCGGTCGGTGAATGCGTTTGCCGGCGCGAATTCGCATTCGCTACACCAACGATCGAGCCGGCCGATGAGCCGGCAATGACAACGCGCTTTCTCGCGAAAGCCTCAGGAGATCAGCAATGACGATGAAGCAATGGGTACGCGGCAGCTTGGCGGTGGCAATGATGTGCGGTGCAACGGCGGCCTTCGCGCAGGTGAAGATCGGTGTCGTTCTCTCGACGACGGGGCCCGCCGCATCGCTCGGCATTCCCGAGAAAAATACAATCGCATTGTTGCCCAAGGAGATCGACGGCAAGAGCGTGCAGTACATCGTGCTCGACGACGGCTCCGATACGGGTAAGGCAGTGCAGGACGTGCATAAGCTGATCGACGAGGATCACGTGGACGCGATCGTCGGCTCCACCGTGACGCCGAACTCGCTCGCGATGCTCGATCCCACCTCGGCGGCGAAGACGCCCATGATCTCGCTGGCGGCTTCGGCGAAAATCGTCGAGCCCATGGACGATAAGCGGAAATGGGCGTTCAAGACGCCCCAAAACGACGGCCTGATGGCCAACGCGATCGCCGATTACATGGCGAAGCACGGGATAAAGACCGTGGGCTTCATCGGTTTCGCCGATGCGTATGGAGACAGCTGGAACGCGGAGTTCGCCAAAGCGGCCGCCGCGGATCATCTGAAGGTCGTCGCTAGCGAGAAGTACAACCGTACGGACGCCTCCGTCACCGGCCAGGTGCTGCGCGTCATGAGCGCCAATCCCGATGCCGTGCTGATCGCCGGCTCGGGTACGCCCGCGGCACTGCCGGCGAAGGAGCTGAAGACGCGCGGTTACAAGGGCAAGATCTACCAGACGCACGGCGTGGCCAACAATGACTTCTTGCGCGTGTGCGGCAAGGATTGCGAGGGTACGATTTTGCCGTCGGGTCCGATCCTCGTCGCCGATCAGCTCCCCGGCAACAGTCCCGTGAAGCAGTCGGCGTTGGCGTACAAGAACGCGTATGAGAGGGTCTATGGTGTGGGCAGCGTCGTGACGTTCGGCGGTCACGCTTGGGACGCCGGGCAGATGCTGCAGCGTGCGATTCCCGAGGCGCTCAAGAAGGCGAAGCCGGGCACCGAAGCGTTCCGCTCGGCGTTGCGCGATGCACTCGAGAACATCAAGGAACTGCCGATTTCTCAAGGCGTCATGAACACGTCCGCGGCTAACCACAACGGGCTCGATCAACGCGCGCGCGTGATGGTGGAGGTCGTCGACGGCAAGTGGAAGCTGCTCGACAATTGATCGGGCAGGTTTCGGCCTCGCTCATTGCCCGCCGTGTAGTTCATGCGGCAAGTTCGTGCCGCGCGCCGAGGCCCCGCGCGCGGTATCTCCTCTGACTTCCGTCGATTCGTAGAGTCGTAGGCACAGGACTCAAACCAGCATGGATTTATCGATTGCGGCGATCCTCGCGCAAGACGGCATCACGACCGGTGCCATCTATGCGCTACTCGCGCTGGCGCTCGTGCTCGTCTTTTCCGTCACGCGCGTCATCTTCATCCCGCAAGGGGAGTTCGTTTCATACGGGGCGCTGACGCTTGCGATGCTGCAGGCGCAGAAGTTCCCGGCGACCGCCGTGTTGCTGCCGGTGCTCGGGGCGGCATGTTTCGTCTTGGAGGTCACCGCGCTCGTGCGGCATCCCGAGCGGCGACGGCATGCGTCGCGCGCGCTGACCTCGCTCGCGAGCCGCTATCTTTTGGGCCCGATCGCCGTGTATGCGATCGCGCAGCATGCGTATGCGTTGACGCTGCCGATGGCGGCGCAAATCGCGCTGACGCTCGCGATCGTCGTGCCGATGGGGCCGTTCATCTATCGGTTGGCGTACGAGCCGCTCGCGGAGGCCAGCACGCTGCTGCTGTTGATCGTCGCGGTGGCCGTGCACTTCGCAATGGTCGGCTTGGGCTTGCTGATGTTCGGCGCCGAAGGCTCGCGCACCACCGCGTTTTCCGACGCGTCGGTAAGCGTCGGCGGCGTCTCCATCTCCGGCCAAAGCATATGGGTCGTGGTCACCGCGCTCGTCATGATCGTCGCGCTTTATTTGTTCTTCGATCGGTCGATCTCGGGTAAGGCGTTACGCGCGACGTCGGTGAACCGGCTCGGTGCGCGGCTCGTCGGCATCGGTACAACGCAAGCGGGCCGGCTCGCGTTCACGCTCGCCGCGGGGCTTGGCGTGCTCTGCGGCATCCTCGTGGCGCCGTTGACGACGATCTATTACGACTCGGGCTTCTTGATCGGCTTGAAGGGCTTCGTCGGCGCGATCATCGGCGGTCTCGTCAGCTATCCGCTCGCGGCTGCCGGCTCGATCCTCGTCGGGCTGCTCGAATCGTATTCGTCCTTTTGGGCAAGCGCATACAAAGAGGTGATCGTCTTCACGCTCATCATTCCGGTGTTGCTGTGGCGCAGCTTGGTCACTCCGCACATAGAAGAAGAGGAGGAGTGAGCGATGAAGCACTTGTTCTCGGGTACGAAGCCGTTCTGGGCTTTTTTGATCATCCTCTTCGCCTTACCGGTGCTGCCGAATCCGCTGCACGTGTCCGAGTACTGGATCACGCTGCTGAACTACATCGGGCTGTATTCGATCGTGGCGCTCGGGCTCGTGTTGCTGACCGGCGTGGGGGGGATGACGAGCTTCGGCCAGGCGGCATTCGTCGGCGTCGGCGCCTATGCGACGGCTTTTCTCACGACGCAATACGGCGTCTCGCCATGGATCGCGCTCTTTGTCGGCATCGCGCTGACGGCACTCGTCGCGCTCGTCATCGGCGCGGTCACCATGCGTCTTTCGGGCCACTTCCTGCCGCTCGGCACGATTGCTTGGGGCCTGTCGTTGTTTTATCTGTTCGGCAATCTCGATGCGCTCGGCAAGTACGACGGCATCAACGGCATTCCGGCATTGAGCGTATTGGGCCTGTCGCTGCGATCGGGCCGGAGCATCTACTACCTCATTTGGGTCGTGGTGTTGATCGCGGTGATCTCGATTCAGAATTTGCTTAATAGTCGGCCGGGACGGGCTATTCGTGCCTTGCGCGGCGCCGGAGTGATGGCGGAGGCCATGGGCGTGAACACGGGGTGGATGCGTGTCGTCATCTTCGTGTATGCGGCCGTGCTCGCCTCGATTTCGGGGTTCCTATACGCGCATCTGCAAGGCGCCGTGAATCCCACGCCGTTCGGCCTCAATCACGGCATCGAATACTTGTTCATGGCCGTCGTGGGCGGCGTCGCGCACGTCTGGGGTGCGATTCTCGGGGCGGTTATTCTCACCGTCGTGCAGGACTATCTGCAGTCCGTGCTGCCGATTTTGCTCGGGCAAAGCGGCAACTTCGAGGTCATCGTCTTCGGCGTGCTGATGGTGGCGCTGCTGCAGTATGCAAGGCAGGGTGTATGGCCGTTCGTTGCGCGCTGGTTTCCGCGCGGTCCGAGAGCGCGCTCGCCGGAGCAGGCCGAGCCTTTGGCGCGGCGGTCCAAGCCGGCACAAGGCGAGCCGCTGCTCGTCGTCGATCGGGCGCGCAAGGAGTTCGGCGGGCTCGTGGCGGTGAACGATGTGAGCTTCGAGGTGCAGGCCGGACAGATCGTCGGGCTGATCGGCCCGAACGGGGCCGGCAAGTCGACCACCTTCAATCTCGTCACGGGTGTGTTGCAAGCGACGCGCGGCGCGATCCATTTTCGCGGCGAGCGTATCGATGCGCTCAATTCACGTGAAATCGCCAGACGCGGTATCGGCCGCACGTTCCAACACGTCAAGCTGTTGCCGACGATGACGGTGCTCGAAAACGTCGCGATCGGCGCGCATTTGCGCGGCTCCAGCGGCGTATGGCGCAGCTTGGCGCGGCTCAATGCGAAGGAGGAGCAGCGGCTGCTATTCGAGGCGGCCGAGCAGATTCGGCGCGTCGGGCTCGAGCAGCATATGTACGACGAAGCCGGGTCGCTCGCGCTCGGGCAGCAGCGGATCTTGGAGATTGCGCGTGCGCTCTGTTGCGATCCGACCTTGTTGCTGCTGGATGAACCGGCGGCCGGCTTGCGCTACCGGGAAAAGCAGCAGCTTGCCGAGTTGCTGCGCAAATTGAAGGCCGAGGGGATGAGCGTGCTGCTCGTCGAGCACGACATGGATTTCGTGATGAATCTTGCCGATCGTCTGGTGGTGATGGAGTTCGGTACGCGTATCGCGCACGGTCTGCCGGAAGACGTGCAGAACGATCCGGCTGTCGTCGAAGCGTATCTAGGCGGGGTGGAGTGAATGAACGAAACGACGACCATGCCGATTTTGTCGGTGGCCGGACTGTCCGTGCGCTATGGCAAGGTGGAGGCGCTGCACGACGTATCGATCGCGGTTCGCCCGGGCCAGATCGTCAGCGTGATCGGACCGAACGGCGCGGGTAAGTCCACGTTGCTCAATGCCGTCATGGGCGCGCTGCCGAGTACCGGACACACGAGCGGCCCCGTGTGCTATCGGGGGGAAGAGGTCGGCGCCTTGCCCGTCGAAAAGCGGGTGGAGCGGGGCATGTGCCTCGTGCCGGAAAAGCGCGAGCTGTTCTCGACGATGACGGTCGAGGACAACCTCGTGCTCGGCGCCTACCGCCGCAAGCGAGCCGGTGAGCGAGACTTCCTCGATCAGCTCGAGCCCGTTTTCGAGCGGTTTCCTCGACTTAAGGAACGGCGCAAGCAGGCGGCCGGTACGTTGTCCGGCGGCGAGCGGCAAATGCTCGCGCTTGGCCGCGCATTGATGGGGAAGCCGGATTTGCTGATGTTGGACGAGCCGAGCTTGGGCCTCGCTCCGCTCATCGTGAAAGAGATCTTCCATATCATCAGCGCATTGCGCAGTACCGGCGTGGCGACGCTGCTGATCGAGCAGAATGCGCGGGCTGCGTTGCAGATCTCGGATTACGGCTACGTACTGGAGACGGGAGAGTTGGCGTTGGAAGGGGAGGCGGCTTCGTTGGCGCGCAATCCTCGCGTCATCGAAACGTATCTTGGGCTAGCGAAGAAGACGGCTTGAGCGGTGACTCCGGGGCGGGCCAGTTGAAGGGCGTGCCGCAGCGCCCGCCCTGCCTTTTCGTTAGGTAATGTTCCACGTGAAACATGATGGCGTCGCCGCGGTGTGAGGCGCAGCCCAGATATTTGTAAAACATCATCCGCTGGCCGTCTGGCTAGCCCGCCTCGAACGCGATCCCCGCTATAATTTCGCGCATACATTTCCCGATAGGCCCATGCACCTCGCGTCCATGGGATCGCCATGCTTTATCCCACAGAATTTGACGTAATCGTTGTCGGCGGAGGTCATGCCGGCACGGAAGCCGCTTTGGCCTCGGCCCGCATGGGCGCTAAGACACTGCTGCTCACGCACAACATCGAAACGCTCGGCCAGATGAGCTGCAATCCGTCGATCGGCGGCATTGGAAAAGGCCACCTCGTGAAAGAGGTGGACGCGCTCGGCGGCGCCATGGCGGCGGCAACCGATGAAGGCGGGATTCAGTTCCGCATCCTCAATTCGTCGAAGGGGCCGGCCGTTCGAGCAACCCGCGCCCAAGCGGACCGCATCCTATACAAAGCGGCGATCCGGCGCCGGCTTGAGAATCAGCCGAATCTGAGCCTGTTTCAGCAGGCGGTGGAGGACCTGATCGTCGAAGGCGACCGCGTTGTCGGTGCGGTGACCCAAGTTGGCGTGCAGTTTCGCGCGCGCGCCGTCGTCCTGACGGCCGGTACTTTTCTCGACGGTAAGATCCACGTTGGGTTGAACAACTACACGGGTGGCCGCGCAGGCGATCCCGCTGCTGTGTCGTTGTCGGGCCGCTTGAAGGAACTCAAGCTGCCGCAAGGGCGCCTGAAAACGGGTACGCCTCCGCGCATCGACGGCCGCACGATTGATTTCTCCAAGCTAGAAGAGCAGCCAGGCGACCTCGATCCGATCCCTGTGTTTTCGTTCTTGGGCCGTGTCGAACAGCACCCGCAGCAGGTGCCGTGCTGGGTCACGCACACGAACGAGCAGACGCACGACATCATTCGAAACGGCCTTGACCGGTCGCCGATGTACACCGGCGTGATCGAGGGTGTGGGGCCACGGTATTGCCCGTCGATTGAAGACAAGATTCACCGCTTCGCTTCGAAAACGTCGCATCAAATCTTCCTCGAGCCGGAAGGGCTGACGACCAACGAGTTCTATCCGAATGGGATCTCGACAAGCCTGCCGTTCGACGTCCAACTCGATCTCGTGCATTCGATGCACGGGCTCGAGAACGCGCATATCTTGCGGCCTGGGTACGCCATCGAGTACGACTACTTCGACCCTCGCGGGTTGAAGGCCTCGCTTGAAACGAAGGTGATACGTGGGCTGTTTTTCGCCGGGCAAATCAACGGGACGACCGGTTACGAAGAAGCGGCGGCCCAAGGCCTGCTCGCCGGTATCAATGCCGGGCGTTACGTGCAGGGGAAGGATGCGTGGTGTCCGCGTCGCGACCAGGCTTATCTGGGCGTGCTCGTGGATGACCTTGTGACGCGCGGCGTATCGGAGCCGTATCGCATGTTCACAAGCCGCGCCGAGTATCGGTTGAGCCTTCGTGAAGACAATGCGGATATGCGCCTCACTGAAATCGGCCGTGAGCTCGGGGTGGTGGACGATATCCGCTGGGACGCGTTTTGTCGGAAGCGCGACGCTGTTTCACGTGAAACAGAGCGCCTGCGCTCCACGTGGGTGAATCCGAAGACGCTGTCTGCGGAGGAGGCCACTGCACTGTTAGGCAAGCCGATCGATCACGAGTACAACCTGGCCGACTTGCTGCGCCGTCCGGGAATCACGTATGACGGAATCTGCGGCTTGCGAGAGGGCACATGCGGCCCCGATGCTCCGCTCGCCGATGACCCGGTGCTGCTTGATCAGATCAAGGAACAGATCGAGATTGGCGTGAAGTACCAGGGCTACATCGAGCGCCAGGCTGACGAGATTGAACGCAACGAGGCAAACGAAAGCACGCGGCTACCCGAAGGGATCGACTATGCCGTCGTCCGGGGTCTTTCCTTCGAGGCACGGCAGAAACTCAATCAATTCCGTCCGGAAACGATCGGCCAGGCCTCGCGCATCTCCGGGATCACGCCCGCAACGATCTCGTTGTTGATGGTTCATCTGAAGAAAGGTCTAGGAAGGCGGGCGGCAGCAGAGCCGAGCACCGCCGAAGCTAGCGGGGCCGATTCGGCTCCCGGCGCTCAATGACGTCGCCACGCGCCAACGGGGCGCATTCGAGCGATCGAGCTTCGTGGCTGGATCTTCTTCACGCGGGAACGAGCGAGCTTGGCGTTGCGCTTTCCGGCGAGCAATTCGAGCGGCTCGTCGACTACGTTGCTTTGCTGGCGAAGTGGAACGCGGTCTATAACCTGACGGCGATTCGCGACCCGCGTCAAATGCTCATCCAGCATATTCTCGATTCGCTGTCGATCGTCCCGCATTTGGCGGCACGAAGCGGACGCACGATTTTGGACGTCGGATCGGGCGGCGGACTCCCGGGTATCGTTCTCGCCATTGCGTTGCCCGAGCGCAATGTAACGTTGAACGACATCGTCCAAAAAAAGTCGGCGTTCCAGGCCCAGGCGAAGGCTCAACTGAAGCTCGACAATCTGTCGGTCGTGACAGGGCGGGTCGAAAATCTTCGGCCCGGCATCGAGGTGCCGGGAAAATTCGACGCAATCGTCTCGCGCGCATTCGCAGAGCTCGCCGATTTCGTTACACTTGCGCGTCACTTGGTGAGCGAGCAGGGATCGATCTGGGCGATGAAGGGGGTGAGGCCCGATGCCGAGATCGAGCGATTGCCGGCGGGCGCGCGCGCGGCCGAGATCGTGCAATTGCGGGTCCCGTTCCTCGGCGCCGAGCGGCACCTCGTGGAAGTCGTCTTCGATTGAGCGATTCCCTGCATCAAACGTCAGCAGTGCAACAGCGGTAACTAGGATTTCCGAACGATGGCAAAAATCTTCTGCGTGGCGAACCAAAAGGGCGGTGTCGGCAAGACGACGACGGCGGTGAACCTCGCCGCCAGTCTCGCTTCGCAGGGACAGCGCGTGCTGTTGATCGATCTCGATCCACAGGGCAACGCGACGATGGGAAGCGGGATCAACAAAGCCGAGTGCGAGAACACCGTCTATGAAGTGCTCGTTGACGGCTTGGCTGTCGCCGAGGCACGGATCAAGTCGGAGGCGGTGTCCTACGACGTGCTGCCGGCTAACCGCGAACTAGCGGGTGCGGAGATAGAGCTCGTCAGCGTCGATAATCGCGAAAGGCAATTGAAAGTTGCGATTGCCGCCGTGGCCGACGATTACGACTTCGTGCTGATCGACTGTCCGCCGGCATTGTCGCTGCTCACGCTCAATGCGCTGTGCGCGGCGCACGGTGTGGTGATTCCGATGCAGTGCGAGTACTTCGCGCTCGAAGGTTTGTCGGACCTCGTCAACACCATCAAGCAGGTCCACGCGAACCTCAATCGCGATTTGAAGGTCATCGGTTTGCTGCGCGTGATGTTCGATCCGCGCATCACGTTGCAGCAGCAGGTATCGGATCAACTCAAGGAGCATTTCGGCGACAAGGTGTTCGATGCGGTGATTCCGCGCAACGTTCGCTTGGCCGAAGCGCCGAGCTACGGGCTGCCGGGCGTCGTCTTCGACCGTGCTTCGCGCGGGGCGCAAGCGTACGTGCAGTTCGGCGCCGAAATGATTGAACGCGTACGCGCGCTATGAGTACCGTGCGGCGCGATGGAAAAGCGGATCGAGGAAATGCGATGAATGCCGTAGCGAAGAAGAAGGGATTGGGACGTGGGCTGGAAGCCCTGCTCGGCGGTAGCGCCGACATCACGACGGCCGTGCGCAGCGAAGGGCACCCCAGCGTACTGCCGCTCGGCAAGCTGCAGGCCGGCAAGTATCAGCCGCGTACCCGCATGGACGAAGGCAGCTTGCAGGAGTTGGCCGCGAGCATTCGGGCGCAAGGTGTCATGCAGCCGATCCTCGTGCGTCCCGTCTCCGAGGAGAAATTCGAGATCATCGCGGGCGAGCGGCGTTTTCGTGCCGCGCATATCGCCGGATTGGCCGAGGTGCCGGTGCTCGTCAAAGACGTGCCCGACCAAGCCGCCGCCGCGATGGCGCTTATCGAAAACATCCAACGTGAAGATCTCAATCCGTTGGAAGAGGCGCAAGGTATCCAGCGATTGCTGGACGAGTTCGATTTCACCCATGAACAAGCGGCCGAGTCGGTGGGGCGTTCCCGCAGTGCCGTATCGAACCTGCTGCGCTTGCTCAATCTTGCCCATCCCGTGCAGACGATGCTGCTCGCGGGCGACCTCGACATGGGCCACGCCCGAGCGCTGCTCGCCGTGGATTCGGCCACGCAGATCACGCTGGCCAACCAAGTCGTCAACAAGCGTATGTCGGTGCGCGAGACGGAGCGGCTCGTGACCGCCACGACGAAGGCGGAGCCCACGGTCAAGGCGCGCTCGAATCACGACGGGGGACGCGACACGCGCCGCCTCGAAGAAGAGTTGTCGGACTTGCTTGCGTCAGCGGTGAAGATCAAGCTCGGCCGGCGCGGGCGAGGCCAATTGCAGATCGAATTCGGCGATCTCGACGCCCTCGACGGCATTCTCGCGCGCCTGCGCGGCAGTTCCGCGGCTTGAAGAAGGCGGCACGTTTCTCGCGCACTGCACGCGTGTGTGTCCACTCGAACCTGCTCCATCCATGCCGACCGTAGACGATACCCGCGCAAACCGCGCGAGCGTGCCGCGCAAAATCGTTTCATACGCTTTCAAAGAGCCCGTCCTCGCGATCCTCGTCGTCGTTCTCGCGGTGCTTCAATGCGTGCGGCCGCAATCTTGGCTTCGACTGCCGACGATGGTGGATTGGCCTACCGTGTTGACGCTGGCCGGATTGTTGATGCTGACGAAGGCGATCGAGTTGTCCGGTTTGCTCATGTGGCTCGCGCACCGCGTCGTGCATCACGTTCGCTCGGAGCGCGCGCTGGCGTGCTTGCTGATCGGACTGGCCGCGGGGCTCTCGATGCTCGTCACGAACGACGTCGCGCTGTTCGTCGTCATCCCGCTCGTTCTTTCGCTGCACGCGCTGACGCCGTTGCCCGTCAAACGCTTGACGATCTTTTTGGCGCTGGCCGTCAATGCCGGCTCGGTGCTCACGCCGCTCGGCAACCCGCAGAACCTGTTCTTGTGGCAAGTCGGGGGCGTGTCGTTCGGACGATTCGTCTGGGCGTTGGCTCCGCTGTGCGCGACGTTGACCGCGATGTTGTATGTGCTGGCGTTCTTCGCATTCAAGCCCAAGGCGCTCGATCTTTCGAAGGATGCCGCCAAGGAGCGGGTCGATCGCGCTTACGCCGGCGTTGCCGCCGTGCTCTTCGTGGCGTTCGTGTTGCTTGCCGATTCGCATCACGCGGCCATCGGCCTCATCGGCGTGGCAGGCGGTTTTCTGTTGTGGCGGCGCGACGCCGTCCTAAAAATCGACTGGGCGTTGCTGCTGATTTTCGTGCTGATGTTCATCGTCCTGCGCAGCGTGGCCGAGCTGCCTTGGGTGCACGATACGGTCGCGGGGTTAGGCCTTCATTCGATGCTGCGCGCTTATGTCGCAGGTGCCGTTTTGTCGCAAGCGATCAGCAATGTGCCGGCTGCGATCATGCTGGCCGAGTTCACGAAGGATTGGCGCGCGCTGGCGTTCGGCGTGAGCGTGGGGGGCTTCGGTATTGCGATCGGCTCGCTGGCTAACCTGATCGCCGTGCGGTTATCGAAAACACGCGGCGTTTGGCTGCCGTTCCATCTCGTCTCGATACCGTTTTGGGTGGTCGGCACCGCGCTCGGCGCATGGTTGCTCGCGCACGCATGATGCCGCTCGCCGCCGGTTTCGGGCGCCTTTCGGTTTCGCCGGATCGACGGACCGCGCACCCGCGCCGGGCGTCGTTTTCAAGCAGTTTTTTGTCGCAGCTAAAGTCTTGAATCGCCTGCAACTATCGCTTACAATCGCCCGGATTTATTAGCTAGGCAGCCCCGTAAGCACGGCGAAAGCTTCGGGTTGGAAAATGGGTTTTGCAGGATAAGGCGATGGCGGATCGAGAGCCGGGCACAAGGCACGACGAACGCGCGCGACATGATCCTTCTTCCGCTCGCGTCGTGGGTCGTTCGGAAACGTTCGACGATGCGTGGGATGCCGAGCAGCAAGATAAGAATTTCGTTCCGCTCACGCGGGCCGAGGCTGAAAAGCTCTTTGGCTCGGACGTGAGCCGCCCCTCGCGTGTCACGCCGTTCAAGGTGGTGAAAGCGCAAGTGGTTTTGTCCCTGGTCGTCACGCTGGTCTGGTGGCTGTTTTATAAGCCGCCGGGTCCTGCTGCGCTGTCGGCCTTGTTGGGCGGAGCGATATGCTGGGTGCCGAGCGCATTGTTCGCGGCACGTTTGAAAGGAGCGGGCGGCGCCGGATCGATCCTGACATGGATGATCGGCGAGATGCTCAAGATGGGGGTAACGGTCGCGATGTTCGTCGCGGTCGCGCTTTGGTATCACGACGCGCGGTGGCTGCCGCTGCTCGTGACCTTCCTCGTCACCCTTCAAACGTACTGGTTGGCGCTCGCTTGGCGGTGAGCTTGATGGGATGACGGTGGACGACCGGCGGCGCGCGCGGCGATAAGCGCGGCGCGCCGGCGTTCGCCGCGTTCGCGCGGCGCCTCGGGTGCGTGTGGACACCGAACGATTTTCGACAATTTAGGTGGCAATAAACGATATGGCAGCTACAGAAAGCACGCACTTGGATCCGTCCGAGTACATCTCGCACCACTTGCAAAACTTCGCTACCTCGCACCAGACGTCGATCATCGACATGCACGTGTTGAACATCGACACGCTGTTCTGGTCGATCGTGTGCGGTCTCGTGGCCATCTTCATTCTGCGCGTGGCCGCGCGCAATGCCACGCCGGGCGTCCCGGGCCGCTTCCAGTGCGCGATCGAGATGCTCGTCGAAATGGTCGAAGATCAATCGAAGGCGATCATTCACGGCAACCGCACGTTCATCGCACCGCTCGCCCTGTTCGTATTCGTTTGGGTCGCGCTGATGAACTCGCTCGATTTCATCCCTGTCGACCTGCCGGGCCGCGTCATCGGCTGGCTCGGTTTGTCGGGCGTCATCTCGCACCACCGCATCGTGCCGACGGCCGATCTGAACGGCACGTTCGGTATCGCGCTCGGCGTGTTCGTGCTGATGATTTACTACAACTTCAAGATCAAGGGCGCGGGCGGCTTCCTTCACGAACTGCTGTCGGCCCCGTTCGGCTCGCACTGGTCGCTATGGATCCCGAACCTTGCACTGAACATCATCGAGTTCGTCGCCAAGACGGTCTCGCTCGCGTTGCGGCTGTTCGGCAACATGTATGCGGGCGAACTGCTGTTCCTGCTCATCGCATTGCTCGGCAGCATCTGGACGTTCGGCGCGGACACGACGGTGCTCGGCTTCATCGGCCACGTGATCGCAGGCACTGTTTGGGCGATCTTCCACATCCTGATCGTGCTGTTGCAAGCGTTCATCTTCATGATGCTGACGCTCGTGTACATCGGCCAGGCGCACGATTCGCACTGATCAAGCGCGTGTCGCGGCGTAAGTAGATTCGTTTTTCGTTTCTTTAAATCCAGTTCCAAAAAGTCTTTTACAAAGGAGTGATCATGCAAGCTTTCATCGCCAACATCCAAGGTCTGACCGCCATCGGTATCGGCATCATCATCGGCCTGGGTGCAATCGGCGCCTGTATCGGTATCGGCCTGATGGGCGGCAAGTACATCGAAGCTTGCGCGCGTCAGCCTGAACTGATGAACCCGCTGCAAACCAAGATGTTCCTCTTGGCTGGTCTGATCGACGCGGCGTTCCTGATCGGCGTCGGTGTGGCAATGCTGTTTGCGTTTGCGAACCCGCTGCTCTCGAAGTTGGCAGGCTAAGGTTTCTCGGAAGTTTGCGCCGTGGCTTGGCAATGAACGGCGCAGGGGCGAAACGACAAGCTTCGGGCGCTGATCGAACGTAACGTCGATGAGCGCCTTGCCGTTTCACTTTCCGATATAGCAACGTTTAAGGAAACACCGTGAATCTCAACGCAACTCTGATTGCGCAAATGGTCGTGTTCCTGATCCTCGCCTGGTTCACGATGAAGTTCGTGTGGCCGCCGATGGTCAAAGCCCTCGACGAACGTGCGAAGAAGATCGCCGATGGCCTCGCGGCCGCCGAAAAGGGCAAGACGGAACTCGAAGCTGCGCACAAGCGCGTCGATCAGGAACTCGCGCAAGCACGCAACGACGGTCAGCAACGCATCGCCGACGCCGAAAAGCGCGCACTCGCCGTGGCCGAGGAAATCAAGGCCAACGCGCAAGCGGAAGCGGCGCGCATCATCGCGCAGGCCAAGGCCGAAGCCGAGCAGCAAGTCGTAAAGGCGCGTGAAACGCTGCGTGCCGAAGTGGCCACGCTGGCGGTCAAGGGCGCCGAGCAGATCCTGAAGCGCGAAGTCGATCAGGCGGCGCATGCCCAACTGCTCAATCAACTGAAAGCCGAGCTCTGATCATGGCCGAACTTGCAACCATCGCCCGTCCCTACGCAGAGGCGCTGTTCGGCGTCGCCGAAGGCGGTGACCTCGCTGCTTGGTCCGCTCTCGTGGAGGAGCTGGGCCAGGTTGCGCGTCTGCCCGAGCTCATGTCGGTCGCCTCGAGCCCGAAGGTGAGCCGCGCACAGGTCGTCGATCTGCTGCTCGCCGCAGCCAAGTCATCGCTGAAGGACTCGCCGCAAGCGAAAAACTTCGTGCAGATGCTGGTCGACAATCACCGTCTCTCGCTGCTGCCCGAAATCGCCGTCCAGTTCGAAGAACTGAAAAACGCTCGCGAAGGCGCGGCCGACGCGCTGATCGTTAGCGCGTTCCCGCTGCAAGAGGCCCAGCTCGCCGATCTCGTCGCGAGCCTTACGCGCAAGTTTGGGCGAAAGCTCAAGCCGACGGTCGAAGTCGATGCGTCGCTGATCGGGGGCGTTCGCGTCACCGTGGGCGACGAAGTGCTCGACACCTCGGTTCGCGCACGGCTCGCCGACATGCGCACGGCGCTGACCGCGTAAAGCGGAGCGCTCGCGCACGGCACGCAACAGAATTGACTATCAGGAGCGAATAATGCAACTCAATCCCTCTGAGATCAGCGAGCTGATCAAGAGCCGGATCCAGGGCCTTGAAGCGAGCACGGACGTTCGCAACCAGGGCACCGTGATCTCCGTGACCGACGGTATCGTGCGCATTCACGGCCTGTCGGACGTGATGCAAGGTGAAATGCTCGAATTCCCGGGCAATACGTTCGGCCTCGCGCTGAACCTCGAGCGCGACTCGGTCGGCGCCGTGATTCTCGGTGAATACGAACACATCTCGGAAGGCGACATCGTCAAGACGACGGGCCGCATTCTCGAAGTGCCGGTCGGCCCCGAACTCATCGGCCGCGTGGTCGATGCGCTCGGCAACCCGATCGACGGCAAGGGCCCGATCAACGCGAAGATGACCGACGCGGTCGAGAAGATCGCCCCGGGCGTGATTTGGCGTAAGTCGGTGTCGCAGCCGGTGCAAACGGGTCTAAAGTCGATCGACTCGATGGTGCCGATCGGCCGCGGCCAGCGCGAGCTGATCATCGGCGACCGCCAGTGCGGCAAGACGGCCGTGGCAGTCGACGCGATCATCAATCAGAAGGGTAAAGACCTCGTCTGTATTTATGTCGCGATCGGCCAAAAGGCTTCGTCGATCATGAACGTCGTGCGCAAGCTCGAAGAGTCGGGCGCGATGGAATACACGATCGTCGTCGCGGCATCGGCTTCGGAATCGGCTGCGATGCAATACCTCGCACCGTACGCCGGCTGCACGATGGGCGAGTACTTCCGCGATCGCGGTCAAGACGCCCTCATCATCTATGACGATTTGACCAAGCAAGCTTGGGCGTATCGCCAAATTTCGCTGCTGCTGCGCCGCCCGCCGGGCCGTGAAGCGTATCCCGGCGACGTGTTCTATCTGCACTCGCGTCTGCTCGAGCGCGCGGCTCGCGTCTCGGAAGAGTACGTCGAGAAGTTCACGAACGGCGAAGTGAAAGGCAAGAGCGGTTCGCTGACGGCACTGCCGGTCATCGAAACGCAAGCGGGCGACGTGACGGCATTCGTGCCGACGAACGTGATCTCGATCACGGACGGCCAGATCTTCCTCGAAACCGACTTGTTCAACGCCGGTATCCGTCCCGCGATCAACGCGGGCGTGTCGGTGTCGCGCGTCGGTGGCGCTGCGCAAACGAAGGTCGTGAAGAAGCTCTCGGGCGGTATTCGTACCGACTTGGCGCAGTATCGTGAACTGGCCGCGTTCGCGCAGTTCGCATCCGATCTCGACGAAGCGACCCGCAAGCAGCTCGAGCGCGGCCGCCGCGTGACGGAACTCTTGAAGCAGCCGCAGTACCAGCCGCTGCAGGTGTGGGAGTTGGCCATGTCGCTGTTCGCGGCGAACAACGGCTACCTCGACGATCTCGAAGTCAAGGACGTGCTGTCGTTCGAAAAGGGCGCGCGCGAATACCTGAAGACGAGCCATGCCGACCTCGTCAAGCGCATCGAAGACACGAAGGACTTGTCGAAGGACGACGAAGCAGCGCTCCACGCCGCTCTGAAGGACTTCAAGAAGTCGGGTGCTTATTGATCGAGGCATAAGGACCTTGAAGCGGCGCGCGTAGGGTGTAGCGAAGCACGAACACCGCAGCGAGCGCCGCTTCGCTCCAGGAGCAAGCAATGGCTGGAATGAAGGAAATCCGCGGCAAGATCAAGAGCGTGCAAAACACGCGCAAGATCACCAAGGCGATGGAGATGGTGGCCGCGTCGAAAATGCGCCGCGCTCAAGAGCGTATGCGCTCGGCTCGTCCGTACGCGGACAAGGTTCGCGATATCGCCGCGCACATGAGCCGTGCAAATCCCGAGTATCGTCACCCGTTCATGGTGGCGAACGAAGGCGCGAAGGCGGCCGGCATCATCCTCGTCACGACCGACAAGGGCCTGTGCGGGGGCTTGAACACGAACGTGCTGCGCGCGACGGTGAACAAGCTCAAGGAACTCGAGCAAAAAGGCCAGACCGTCGAAGCGACGGCGATCGGCGGCAAGGGCTTCGGGTTTTTGAATCGCGTCGGCGCGAAGGTCGTCTCGCACGTCGTTCAGCTCGGCGATACGCCGCACCTCGAAAAGCTGATCGGCGCGGTGAAGGTGCAGCTCGATCTGTACTCGGAAGGCAAGATCTCGGCCGTGTATCTGGCATACACGCGCTTCGTCAACACGATGAAGCAAGAGCCCGTGATCGAGCAGTTGCTGCCGCTGTCGGCGGAGCACTTCGAGACGGACGAAACGACGCCGAAGTCGACGTGGGACTACATCTACGAACCCGACGCGCAAGCTGTCGTCGACGAGTTGCTCGTTCGCTACGTCGAGGCGCTCGTGTACCAGGCCGTCGCGGAAAACATGGCGTCCGAGCAATCGGCGCGCATGGTCGCGATGAAGGCCGCGTCGGATAACGCGAAGACGGTGATCAGCGAATTGCAGCTCGTCTACAACAAGAGCCGCCAAGCCGCGATTACGAAGGAATTGTCGGAAATCGTCGGCGGCGCCGCTGCGGTCTGACGCCCCGTCCTACGCGCCGTTTGCGCGAGTGAAGAATTGAGTATCTAAAGGAAAAGCGATGAGTACTACTGCTTTGGTAGAAGGCAAGATCGTACAGTGCATCGGCGCGGTGATCGACGTGGAATTCCCGCGTGAGCACATGCCGAAGGTCTACGACGCCCTCGTGCTCGAAGGCACGGAACTGACGCTCGAAGTTCAGCAGCAGCTGGGCGACGGCGTCGTGCGCACGATCTGTCTGGGTGCGTCCGACGGTCTGCGCCGCGGCGTGATGGTGAAGAACACGGGTCTGCCCATCAGCGTGCCGGTCGGCAAGCCGACGCTCGGCCGCATCATGGACGTGCTCGGCCGTCCGATCGACGAAGCCGGTCCGATCGAAAGCGAAACGAAGCGTTCGATCCACCAGAAGGCGCCGGCGTTCGACGAACTGTCGCCGTCGACGGAACTGCTCGAAACGGGTATCAAGGTTATCGACTTGATCTGCCCGTTCGCGAAGGGCGGCAAGGTGGGCTTGTTCGGTGGCGCCGGTGTGGGCAAGACCGTGAACATGATGGAGCTCATCAACAACATCGCTAAGGAACACGGCGGTTACTCCGTGTTCGCGGGCGTGGGCGAGCGTACCCGTGAAGGGAACGACTTCTACCACGAAATGAAGGACTCGAACGTGCTCGACAAGGTCGCGCTCGTGTACGGTCAGATGAACGAGCCGCCGGGCAACCGTCTGCGCGTGGCGTTGACGGGCCTCACGATGGCCGAGCACTTCCGTGACGAAGGCCTCGACGTGCTGTTCTTCGTCGACAACATCTACCGTTTCACGCTGGCCGGTACCGAAGTGTCGGCACTGCTCGGCCGGATGCCGTCGGCCGTGGGCTATCAGCCGACGCTGGCTGAAGAAATGGGTAAGCTGCAAGAGCGCATCACGTCGACGAAGAAGGGCTCGATTACGTCGGTGCAAGCCGTGTACGTGCCTGCCGATGACTTGACGGACCCGTCGCCGGCTACGACGTTCGGCCACTTGGACGCAACGGTCGTTCTGTCGCGTGACATCGCTTCGCTCGGTATCTACCCCGCCGTCGACCCGCTCGATTCGACCTCGCGTCAGATCGACCCGAACGTCATCGGCGAAGAGCATTACTCGATCACGCGCGGCGTGCAGCAAACGCTGCAACGCTACAAGGAACTGCGCGACATCATCGCGATTCTGGGCATGGACGAACTGTCGCCGGAAGACAAGCTGTCGGTGGCGCGTGCTCGTAAGATCCAGCGTTTCCTGTCGCAGCCCTTCCACGTTGCGGAAGTGTTCACGGGTTCGCCGGGCAAGTACGTGCCGCTGAAGGAAACGATCCGCGGCTTCAAGATGATCGTGGAAGGCGAGTGCGATCACCTGCCCGAGCAAGCGTTCTACATGGTCGGCACGATCGACGAAGCCTTCGAAAAGGCCAAGAAGATCCAGTAACGGTCGGTGTGATCGCTAGAAAAGCGAGTTCGGCGTTGGCTCTATTCGAGCGCCGGGCTCGCCGCACGCATCACGCTCAACCGAGGCTTGCACAGGAATCGATATGGCAACCATCAAAGTAGACGTCGTCAGCGCGGAAGAGCAAATCTTCTCGGGTATGGCGAAGTTCGTCGCGCTGCCGGGCGAGGCCGGTGAACTCGGTATCTTGCCGGGTCACACGCCGCTCATCACGCGTATTCGTCCCGGTGCGGTGCGCATCGAGGCCGAAAACGGCCAGGAAGAGTTCGTGTTCGTTGCCGGCGGCATTCTCGAAGTGCAACCGGGCGCCGTGACCGTGCTCGCCGATACGGCGATCCGCGGTAAGGACCTGGACGAGGCGAAGGCCGAGCAGGCCCGCAAACTGGCCGAGGAAGCGATGCAAAACTCGGGCTCGAACATCGAGTACGCGACGGCTCAGGCCGAGTTGGCGTACGCGACGGCACAGCTCGCGGCAATCGCTCGCCTGCGCAAACTGCGCTCGCAAAGCCACTAACGAAAGCGCTTCGCACGTTGCCTGTCGCACCGCGGCGGGCAATTTTGTGCCAGAACAAGACGACTAATAGGATGTTTAACGCCGCTAGGCCTGCGTCTAGCGGCGTTTTTTTCGTCTTATGCGTTTTCTGAGGGTAAGACTTGATGTTGGATGGCCCGTCGTCGATGGCACAATCGATCGGAAAATTTTTCTCACGCGGCGGAGACATCGAGATGACGAGTCAGCAGTTGGAGCAGGGGGCGCTCATTGCGCCGGCGGGCGGGCTCTCGTACGTGCGCGGCCGGACCGACATCGCGCTCTCGGAGGCGACCATCGGGGGACTGCTCAACGACACGGCCGCTCGCTTCCCCGATAGACCTGCGGTTGTATTTCGCGAGCAAGGGATTCGATGGACATGGCGTGAGTTCGCGGACGAAGTGGACGTGCTCGCGGCTGGCTTTGCCGCGGCGGGCATCAAGGCGGGAGACCGTGTCGGCATCTGGTCGCCGAATCGGGTGGAGTGGCTGCTGACGCAGTTCGCCACCGCGCGCATCGGTGCGATTCTCGTGAACGTCAATCCTGCCTATCGGCTCGCGGAACTCGAGTACGCGCTGAACAAATCGGGCTGCTGCGCGATCGTCACGGCGGAGAGCTTCAAATCGTCGAAGTACGTCGAGATGCTGCAAACGCTCGCTCCGGAGTTGGCGCAATGCGAGCCCGGGCAGCTGCGCGCGGCGCGTTTGCCTCAACTGCGTCTGGTCGTACGGATGTGCGATACGGCAACGCCCGGCATGATGACGTTTTCCGATTTGATCGAGGCGGGACGCGTGGCGCGCGAGCGCATCGATCCGGCCGCAATCGATAAGACGCTGTCGGCGCACGACCCGATCAACATCCAATTCACGAGCGGTACGACAGGTAACCCGAAGGGCGCTACGCTCACGCACCGGAACGTGGTTAATAACGCCCGCTATATCGCCATGGCGATGCGCTTCACGGAGCATGACGCGCTGTGCATCCCGGTGCCGCTTTACCACTGCTTCGGCATGGTTTTGTCGGTCCTCGCGAGCGTTTCGGCCGGGGCAAAGATGGTCTTTCCGGGCGAGGCGTTCGACCCCGTCGCCACGCTGGCGGCGTGCGCCGAGGAGCGTTGCACGGCGCTGCACGGCGTGCCGACGATGTTCATCGCCGAACTCGATCATCCCGACTTTGCCTCGTTCGACCTGTCCTCGCTGCGCACGGGGATCATGGCGGGCTCGCCATGCCCGATCGAAACCATGAAGCGGGTTGTCGCGCGCATGCATCTGTCCGAAATCACGATCGCGTACGGCATGACGGAAACGAGCCCGGTCTCGTTCCAAAGCGCGACCGACGATCCGCTCGATAAGCGCACGTCGACCGTGGGACGGATCGCGCCGCATCTCGAAGCGAAGGTCGTCGATCCCTCGGGCAAGACGCTGGCCGTGGGCGAAACCGGCGAGTTATGGACGCGCGGCTATTCGGTCATGCGCGGCTATTGGGACGATGAGGCGCGCACGAAGGAGGCGATCACCGACGGCTGGATGCATACCGGCGATCTCGCGACGATCGACGATGAGGGGTATTGCAACATCGTCGGCCGTCTGAAGGACATGTTGATCCGCGGCGGAGAGAACATCTATCCGCGGGAAGTCGAAGAATTTTTGTTCGGGCATCCGAAGGTGCAGAGCGTGCAGGTGTTCGGCGTGCCGGACGAGAAGTATGGCGAGGAGGTATGCGCCTGGATCGTCGTGCGGCCCGGAGAGCAGTTGACCGAGGACGAGGTCAGGGCTTATTGCCAAGGGCAGATCGCGCATTACAAGGTGCCGCGCTATATCCGCTTCGTCGATGAGATGCCGATGACGGTGACCGGCAAGGTGCAGAAGTTCGTGATGCGCGAGCGGATGATCGGCGAACTGCAAAAGAGCGAGCCGGACCAGGCGTGAACGGTTGAAAGTCGGGGGGGGCTGAAGCCCCAACTCCGACCGGCTGCTCTGCATGAGACCGAAGTAAGGCGACAAAGCACCAACTCCGACCCAGGAAAAAAAAAGCGGGCTTGATAGCCCGCTAAAAACCACACGCTACGGGGTTAGCGCGAGGAGACCAACGAAGGAGCCGCTGCACACAACTCACTGCTGCGTGGCGGCAACGACTCCAACAGAGATGCCCGAAACCATTCGGTCGCCAATCGGCTCATGCTTTGCTGCATCTCATTTTGCAGCAACCCAAACGCCGACACATCCGTGTTGAAACCGTTGAGGGGCATTGTGGGCGAATTGAGAAAGGCACGCGGTAACAAAGTGTTTCAGGTTGTAACGCCCGCCAGATAAGGCGTTGCGGGATTTTTTACTTGTTTGTGGGCGGAATTACGTCACTATTTCCGACCAATGAGAAGAAACGAAATGGCGCCTTGAATTGCATGTCGGTATTTTATCGGAAAAATAGCACTGGCCGGTTTCGTCTGCTCAATCGTGGGCTTAAGATGCCCATTCCGACCCGACGCCGCACGCAATTTGACCGAGCGTTGCGCGCGGCGATAATTTTTACCAATCGATGTAGCAACACAATGAACGAGCCCGATACCCTAAAACGCATCCTCGATCGCGATCGAGTGATCGCTGTCGTGGGCTTGTCCACGCATCCTTACCGGCCGAGCCACTCGGTAGCCGCGTACATGCAATCGCACGGCTATCGCATCGTGCCCGTCAATCCCGCCTATGCGAACGACACGGCCGGCGTGTTGGGTCAGCGCTGCTACGCCACGCTCGCCGACGCCGCCCAAGCACTCGCCCAGGAAGGGGCCGCCATCGAAATGGTCGACGTCTTTCGCCGCCCGGAGCAGGCGGTCGACGTGGCCGATCAAGCTATCGCGATCGGCGCGAAGTCGCTCTGGATGCAAGTGGGCGTCGTGAGCGACGAGGCGGCTGCGCGGGCGAGCGCCGCGGGACTCGACGTGGCCATGAACGTGTGCGTAAAGGTAGAACACGAGCGGCTTTTCGGCGCGACGCATCGCGCCAACGCACCATCGCCGCGCATGCCCGATTGAGCGAGCGGGGCGCCTGTTCCGGCCCCCGCTCGCATTTCCTTCATTTGAGCCATTTGTCTGAAATCGACTGGAACTGTCCCGTCTCGCGTGACAGGTGCAACCACTGATCGACGTACTGCTGGAACGTCACGTCGCCTTGCGGCAGCATGTATGCCTTTTCTCCATACTGAAACGGCTTATCGGGATGCACGGAGCATAGACCCGGGTTGAGCTTTTGCTGAAGCAGCGTTTCGGACGCATCCGTCACCATGACGTCGGCCTTGCCGTCGAGTATCTGCTTGAAAATCGTGACGTTGTCGGGATAGACGGTCAGCTTCGCGTGCGTGAAGTACTGCTTCGCGAAGCGCTCGTTCGTTCCGCCCGGATTGACGATCACGCGTGTGGCCGGCTGATCGATCTGCGCGAGCGTTTGGTATTTCTCGACGTCGCCGCAGCGCACGATCGGCGTTTTGCCGTCGATCATGTACGGTTGCGTGAAAAATACGCGCTTCTGACGTTCGAGCGATGTCGACACACCCCCCACGGCAACGTCGCATTTCGCCAGAAAGTCGTTCATGAGGTTCGACCACGTCGTCTTGACGTATTCGGCTTGAACGCCCAAGGATTTCGCCAACGACTCGGCCATATCGATGTCGATGCCCTCGAATTTCCCGTCGGACCTCAGAAACGAGTAGGGCTTGTAATCGCCGGTCGTGCACACACGCAGCGTTCCCCGCGCGAGAACGGCTTCCAGGCGCGAACCCGCGGATACGGCGGCCGGAGCCGGGGCCGTCTGGGCGAACGCGCCGCCTGAGCAGCAAGCCGTGAGCGCGATTGCGCCGAGCCACTTGCCTACGATTCGTTTCTGGTTCATGCGATGTCTCCATTGTTCTTCGAATGCGGACGGGCGATCGGGACCCGTCACCCCGCTCGATGATAGCCGTACCAAAATGACGCAGGCGGTTCCGGCCCGAAGGCAAGCATTCGACGGGATCCGGGCGCGCGCGTCCGGTAAAATGGCGGTCTCTTTCGCCTCGCCTTGCGGTTGACCCACGTGCCCTCGTCCTTGCTCAACGATACGTTCCTGCGCGCCTTGCTGCGCCAGCCGACCGAATACACGCCCATTTGGCTCATGCGTCAGGCGGGCCGCTACTTGCCCGAGTACAACGCGACGCGCTCGCGCGCGGGCAGCTTTCTCGGTCTAGCCAAGAACCCGGATTTCGCGACCGAGGTCACGCTGCAACCGCTCGAGCGTTTTCCGCTCGACGCGGCGATCTTGTTCTCCGACATTCTCACGGTGCCCGACGCGATGGGGCTCGGCCTGTCGTTCGCGGCCGGCGAAGGGCCGCGTTTCGCGCATCCCGTGCGCACGGAGCAAGACGTCGCGCGCTTGCGCGTGCCCGATATCGACGCCACGCTCGGTTATGTGACCGATGCCGTCAAATCGATACGCCGCGCGCTGACCGACGGCCAAGGGCGCCAGCGCGTGCCGCTGATCGGGTTTTCGGGCAGTCCATGGACACTCGCGTGCTACATGGTCGAAGGCGCGGGCTCGGACGACTTCCGTACGGTCAAGTCGATGCTTTACGCTCGCCCCGATCTGATGCATCGCATTCTTGAAATCAACGCCGAGGCCGTCGCGGCCTATTTGAATGCGCAGATCGCGGCCGGGGCCCAGGCCGTCATGATTTTCGACACGTGGGGCGGGGCGCTCGCCGACGGGATATTTCAACGTTTTTCGTTGCATTACATCGATGCGGTCGTGCGGCGCCTCGTGCGCGAGCATGACGGCGCCCGCGTACCGGTGATTACGTTCACGAAGGGCGGCGGGCTGTGGCTCGAAGAGATTGCGGCGTGCGGGGTGGACGCGGTCGGTTTGGACTGGACGGTCAATCTCTCGCGCGCACGGGAGCGCGTCGGCGCGCGCGTGGCACTGCAGGGCAACCTCGATCCGTCGGTGCTGTTCGCGCCACCCGAAGCCGTGCGCGCGCAAGCGCGCGCGGTGCTCGACAGCTACGGCAACCATCCCGGCCACGTCTTCAACCTCGGCCACGGCATCTCGCAATTTGCTCCGCCCGAGCACGTCGCCGAGCTCGTGGACGAAGTGCACCGCTACAGCCGGGTCATGCGCTCCGGCGGCGGCGGTCAATGATCTGACAATTTTGCTGCGGTGCAACCGGGCGGAACCGAGTGGGCTCTCGATCTAGGGGGCGAATTGCCCGGCGAGTGGCATCGCCGGGTCGTCTTGCACTTGTCAAGACTTGACTTATGCACATTTCTCTCGTTGCGGCGCGGTAGAGCCTAGGGTGGTTGACTCCGGCATGCAAAGCATGTACCCCACGCGCGAAGGCCTTGACAGGCAAGGCTTTGCGACCGAGCGCGGAAATGTGCGTTTTCCCACAGAATGTTAGCGCGACGGCCTTTGTTCGGTTCCGTCGACTTACTTTTCAACAAAGTTATCCACAGGCGGTCACGATCGGACGGCAAAGTCGAGCGAGATCCAGAGGTTAGCGGCGAATCTCATGTTTCACTTTAAGTTCACGCCGTCCGCACCGCGCCGGATTCTAGAGGCGAGCGTCGCGAGCCGAGCCGATGCGATGCGGAGCCACAGGCCATGAGCGACGCTTTCGTCCGCGTCGCGCTCGATCATCCGCTGCCGACCCTATTCGATTACCGCTGCGCCGCGCCCGCGCCGCCGCCGGGAACCCTCGTGGCCGTGCCGTTCGGCAAGCGAAGCGTCGTCGGGCTCGTGGTCGAAGTGAGCGCTCACAGCGACGTTCCGGCTGAGCGCGTGCGCAACGTCGAATCGGTCTTGAGCGGCTGCGCACCGCTCGCAGCCGACTGGCTCGAGCTCGTTTCTTTTGCCGCCGACTACTATCAGCGCTCGCTCGGCGAAGTCGCTTTGCCGGCGCTGCCTCAGGCGCTGCGCGATCCGGCGCGATGGGTGCGGCTATTCGCCGTCGAGCCGCGCTTCCGGCTAACGAGCGCCGGCCGCTCGGCGTTGCCGGACGCGCTGCCCGCGCGCGCGGCGGCGCTACGCCGGCTCGCGCAAGCGCTCGTGGACGCCGGCCCGCTCGATCTTTCGGATGCCCGCGCACTGCACGCGAAGGCGAGTGCCACGTTGGCCGCGTGGCAGGCGCAAGGGTGGGTCGACACCGACATCGACGCCGACGCCGACGCCGCGGCGCCCGAGGCGCTAGACAACGCAGGCCAAGCCATCGCGCGGCCGGCGTTGACGGACGAGCAAACCCAGGCCGTCGACGAAATCGCCGCATCGAGCGGCTTTTCACCGTTTCTGCTGCATGGGGTGACGGGCAGCGGTAAGACCGAGGTCTATTTGCGCGCGCTCGAACGGCTGTTCGCGGGCGCTCCGCAGGCGCAAGCGCTCGTGCTCGTCCCTGAGATCAATCTAACCCCGCAATTCGAAGCCGCGTTCCGAGCCCGCTTCGCGATGCTGACGGGGAGCGACGCGATCGTCACGTTGCATAGCGGCATGGCCGACGGCGAGCGCGCCCGAAGCTGGCTCGCCGCGCATACCGGCCGCGCGCGGATCGTGCTGGGCACGCGCCTGGCCGTGCTCGCCTCGTTGCCCGCGCTGGCGCTGATCGTCGTCGACGAGGAACACGAGCCGGCCTATAAGCAACAAGAAGGGTTGCGTTATTCCGCGCGCGATTTGGCGATTTGGCGGGCCAAGCAGCGCGGCATCGCGGTGGTGCTGGGATCGGCCACGCCGTCGCTCGAGAGTTGGTGGCACGCGGAGCAGGGGCGTTACCGGCGGCTCTCGCTGTCCAGGCGTGCGGTGGCCGACGCCGTCTTGCCGTCCGTGAGACTCATCGATCTCGAAGAGGAGCGGCGCCGCGGCAGAGGCAGCGTGGACGGCATTTCGGGGCCGCTCGTGGCCGCGCTCAAGGCGCGGCTGGAGCGCGGCGAGCAAAGCCTCGTGTTCTTGAATCGCCGCGGTTACGCGCCCGTGCTCGCGTGCGACGCTTGCGGGTGGCTCGCCGGCTGCCCGCGCTGTAGCGCCTACGTGGTGTTGCATAAAAGCGAGCATGCGCTGCGCTGCCACCACTGCGGGTGGGAGGCGCGCGTGCCGCGGTCCTGCCCCGATTGCGGCAACATCGATATCGCACCGCTCGGGCGCGGGACGCAGCGCGTCGAGGAAACCCTATCGGCACTCGTGCCGGGCGCGCGCGTATTGCGCATCGATGCCGACAGCACGCGCCGCAAAGGCAGCGCGCAGACCTTGTTTTCGAACGTGCACGCGGGCGAGGTGGATATCCTCGTGGGCACGCAGATGATCGCCAAGGGGCACGACTTTCAGCGCGTCTCGCTCGTCGGGGTGCTCAACGCGGACACCGCGTTGTTTTCGCACGACTTCCGGGCCGGCGAGCGGCTGTTCGCGCAGCTCATGCAAGTGAGCGGACGTGCCGGCCGGGCGGGGCTGCCCGGAGAAGTGATCGTCCAAACACGCTATCCGCGCCATGCGCTTTATCACGCGCTCGGACGCCACGACTATGTGGGGTTTGCGACCGCCACGCTCGCCGAGCGGCGTGATGCGCGCTTGCCGCCGTTCGTTTATCAGGCGCTGCTGCGAGCCGAGGGGCGCACGCTCGAGGCGGCGTTGGCGTTTCTTGCGCAAGCCGCCGCCGCATTGGCCGATATTCCCTTCGCGGAGCGCGTGACCGTCTACGACGCCGTGCCGATGACGATCGTCAAGGTCGCGAACGTCCACCGTGCGCAGTTGCTCGTGGAAAGCGCCTCGCGCGCGTCGCTGCTCGCCACGCTCAGGGCATGGCAGCCGATCTTGCGATCGCTCAAGGGAGTATTGCGCTGGAGCGTGGAAGTCGATCCGCTCGATATTTGAGCGGCGCGCTGGAGGACGGGAGACAGGCGCCCGGCGCGCCGCCGAGCGACGTACCGGGAGAGTTTGCGATCGGCCCGCGGCTCAGTAAAGCAGCCGGCTACGGGCGTTGCGGGCCCGCGTGCGCACGCGGTTCGAGTAACTGGGCGCCGGCGAGGCGACAGGCCGCGCGCAAGCGGCGAATGGGCCGCGCCGGCGTTGTGCGGTGTTCCGATCGCGGGCGGAGGACCGGCTTTCGTTCGAGCAAATCATGATAGGCCTCGAGGTGGGGGCGATCTGAAATTGATGCGTTTGCGTCAGGCGAGCGGTACGATCCACGCCCAGCGCCCCTGTCGCTCGGTTGCGTCCCGATGCATCCGAGGCAGTCGCTCCCTTGTTGTCGGCGGACGCTGGGTCCGCCCCTAGCCGCGCTCCGTGACGAGCGCGTCGTTTGCCGCCTCGGCTTTGAGCCGGGCTCGACGCACGCGCGCTAGTGCCACCGCGCGGCTATGCGCCGGCGACGCGCCGCGCACGAACAGCGCGAGGCACACCACGGCCATCGTCCATACACCGCCGATTACGATCCACTTTTCCATTTGGCCTCTCCTTTCCCGGCGCTTACCGTGCGCTAGAACGCTTTCCTGCGTTAACGGCATTCCTCAGCCTTGGCGTAGGGGTGCTGGAACCTTTTCTCGTCAGGGAAAACACCGAGCGCAACCGGGGTTGCCTAACCGGTGCCGGTTTCCCGCCAACCCTTGCCGGCAAAGGGTTTCAAAGGGGTGCAACCGCGACGGGATTTTGGTTGCACCTTTTTATTGGGAGGCGTACGATTCCGCCAACTTTTTAGTCATCGGCCGGCGCAATAGCCGGCGATCGAAGGAATCATGGCCAGCACTACACTCGGCGTCAAAGTCGACGACCTCCTCCGCACCCGCCTCAAAGAGGCTGCCGCTCGTCTCGAGCGCACCCCTCATTGGCTGATCAAGCAGGCGATCTTCGCTTATCTCGAAAAGATCGAACATGGGCAGTTGCCCCCTGAACTCTCGGGCGTGTCGAGCCTGGGCGATCTCGGCGAGGGTTCCGGCGCCGAGCAAGAGGACGACGGTGCGCCGCATCCGTTTCTCGATTTCGCGCAAAACGTGCAACCGCAATCGGTGCTGCGCGCGGCGATCACCGCCGCGTATCGCCGGCCCGAGCCCGAGTGCGTGCCGTTCCTGATCGGCGAGGCGCGCTTGCCCGAGCCGCTCGCGGCGGACGTCGGCAAGATGGCGACCAAGCTCGTCGAGACCTTGCGCGCCAAGCGCACGGGCGGGGGCGTCGAAGGTCTGATCCACGAGTTTTCGCTGTCGAGCCAGGAGGGCGTCGCGCTGATGTGCTTGGCCGAGGCGCTGCTGCGCATCCCCGATCGCGCCACGCGCGATGCGCTCATTCGCGACAAGATCAGCAAGGGCGACTGGAAGTCGCACGTCGGCCACGCGCCGTCCCTGTTCGTGAACGCGGCCACCTGGGGCCTCATGATCACGGGCAAGCTCGTGACGACCAACAGCGAAGCGGGCCTTTCGTCGGCGCTCACGCGCTTGATCGGCAAGGGCGGCGAGCCGCTGATCCGCAAGGGCGTGGACATGGCGATGCGCCTGATGGGCGAGCAATTCGTCACGGGCGAAACGATCTCGGAAGCCCTCGCGAACAGCCGCAAGTACGAAGCGCGTGGTTTCCGCTACTCGTACGACATGCTCGGCGAAGCCGCCACCACAGAGGAAGACGCGCAGCGCTACTACGCGTCCTACGAGCAAGCGATCCACGCGATCGGCAAGGCAGCCGGCGGCCGCGGCATCTACGAAGGCCCCGGCATTTCGATCAAGCTGTCGGCGCTGCATCCGCGCTACTCGCGCGCTCAGCAAGAACGCACGATGACCGAATTGCTGCCGCGCGTGCGCTCGCTCGCCGTGCTCGCGCGCCGCTACGACATCGGCCTCAATATCGATGCGGAAGAAGCCGACCGCCTCGAACTCTCGCTCGATCTGCTCGAAGCGCTGTGTTTCGATGCCGAACTCGCCGGCTGGAACGGGATCGGTTTCGTCGTGCAGGCGTATCAGAAGCGTTGCCCGTTCGTGATCGATTACGTCGTCGATCTGGCGCGCCGCAGCCGTCACCGCATCATGGTGCGCCTCGTGAAGGGCGCGTACTGGGACAGCGAAGTCAAGCGTGCGCAACTCGACGGCCTCGAAGGCTATCCCGTCTACACGCGCAAGGTCTACACCGACGTGTCGTACGTCGCTTGCGCGAAGAAACTGCTCGGCGCGCCGGATGCCGTGTATCCGCAGTTCGCCACGCACAACGCCTATACGCTCTCGGCCATCTATCATCTGGCGGGCCAGAATTACTACCCGGGGCAGTACGAGTTCCAATGCCTGCACGGCATGGGCGAACCGCTGTACGAAGAGGTCACCGGCCGCGAGAAGCTCAATCGTCCCTGCCGCATCTACGCGCCCGTCGGCACGCACGAAACGCTGCTCGCGTACCTCGTGCGCCGCTTGCTCGAGAACGGCGCGAACACGTCGTTCGTCAATCGCATCGCCGATGAGACCGTGCCGGTTGCCTCGCTCGTCACCGATCCCGTCGACGAAGCCTCGAAGATCGTGCCGCTCGGCGCCCCGCACGCCAAGATCCCACTGCCGCGCGATCTGTTCGGCAGCGAGCGCCTGAATTCGATGGGCCTCGATCTGTCGAACGAGCATCGCCTCGCTTCGCTGTCCTCGGCCCTACTCGCGAGCGCGCATCATCCGTGGCGCGCGGCGCCGATGCTCGAAAGCGGCGAATTGGCCGCATCGAGCACGGCGGGCCGCAGCGAGCACGTCGTGCGCAACCCGGCCGATCATCGCGATATCGTCGGCACGGTCGTCGAAGCAACGCGCGACGACGTCCACGCGGCCCTGGCCGCCGCGGTTGCCGCCGCGCCGATCTGGCAAGCCACGCCCGTGTTCGCACGCGCCGATTGCCTTGCGCGCGCGGCCGACTTGCTCGAAGCGCAAATGCATACGCTGATGGGGCTCATCGTGCGCGAAGCCGGCAAGTCCTTGCCGAACGCGATCGCGGAGATTCGCGAGGCCGTCGATTTCCTGCGCTACTACTCGGCGCAGATCCGCGAGGAGTTCTCGAACGACACGCATCGTCCGCTCGGCCCCGTGGTGTGCATTAGCCCGTGGAATTTCCCGCTCGCCATCTTCATGGGGCAAGTAGCGGCCGCGCTCGCAGCGGGCAACACGGTACTCGCGAAACCCGCGGAGCAAACGCCGCTGATCGCCGCGCAGGCCGTGCGTCTGCTGCGTGAAGCCGGTGTGCCGGCCGGCGCCGTGCAACTGCTGCCCGGCGACGGCGAGACCGTCGGCGCGGCGCTGGTTGGCGATATGCGTACGCGTGCCGTCATGTTCACGGGCTCGACGGAAGTGGCGCGCCTCATCAACAAGACGCTCGCCGATCGACTCGATCCGGAAGGCAAGCCGATCCCGCTGATCGCGGAAACGGGCGGGCAAAACGCAATGATCGTCGATTCGTCGGCGCTCGCCGAGCAGGTCGTTGCCGACGTGATGCAATCGGCCTTCGATTCGGCCGGTCAGCGCTGCTCGGCGCTGCGCGTGCTGTGCCTGCAGGACGACGTGGCCGATCGCACGTTGACGATGCTCAAGGGCGCGATGCACGAACTCGCGCTCGGCAACCCCGATCGCTTATCGACGGACGTCGGCCCCGTCATCGACGCCGAAGCGAAGCGCACGATCGACACCCACGTGGCGGCACTGCGCGAGAAAGGGCGTACGGTCACGCAACTGCCGCTGACCGATGCCTGCGCGCACGGCACGTTCGTGCCTCCGACGTTGATCGAGCTCGACAGCATCGACGAGTTGAAGCGCGAAGTGTTCGGCCCGGTGTTGCACGTGATCCGCTATCGTCGCAGCGGTCTCGACAAGTTGCTCGAGCAAATCCGCGCAACCGGCTACGGCCTGACGCTCGGCATCCACACCCGGATCGACGAAACGATCGCGCACGTCATTTCGCGCGCGCACGTGGGCAACATCTACGTCAATCGCAATGTGATCGGCGCCGTGGTGGGCGTGCAGCCGTTCGGCGGCGAGGGGCTCTCGGGCACCGGTCCGAAGGCCGGCGGCGCGCTTTATTTGCAGCGCTTGTTGGCGAAGCGTCCGTCCGGTTTGCCGAAGTCGCTGGCGGCCTCGCTCATCGCCGACGGCGCGAGCGAGCAAGACAAGAGCGATGCACCGCTCTCGCCGCGCGCCGCGCTGACCGCATTGCGTGACTGGCTCATCGCCGAGCGGCAGCCTGCCATCGCGGCACGCTGCGACGGCTATCTCGCAAACATGCCGGCCGGCGCGACGGCTGTATTGCCGGGGCCGACGGGCGAGCGCAACACCTATACTCTCGGCGCTCGCGGCACGGTATCCTGCGTGCCTTCGACGGCGAGCGGCGCGCGTGCGCAATTCGCGGCGGTACTCGCCACGGGTAACCGGGCATTGTTCTCGGGTGCCGCCGGCGAGGCGCTCGTCGCGGCGCTGCCCGCGCAGCTCAAGGCCTTCGCCGAAGTGCAAAAGGGCGGCGAGGCGCGCATCGATGCGGTGCTGTTCGAGGGCGATAGCGACGAGTTGCTATCGCTCGTACGCGAAGTGGCCAAACGTCCGGGGCCGATCGTCTCCGTGCAGGGCGTCTCGACGCGCGCATTGGAAAACGGCGACGAAGATTACGCGCTCGAGCGGTTGCTGACGGAGCGTTCCGTCAGCGTGAATACGGCGGCCGCGGGCGGCAATGCGAATTTGATGACGATCGGCTGAGCAACCCTTGCCGATGGATTCAAAACCGGGAGCGTCGCGGCCACCCCGCAGCCGCTTCCAACTACCTTGGTATCTAGGAGAAGCTATGCAGCACAAAATGAAAACGCTGGCAGGCGCGACGCTCGTTGCGGCAATGTCGCTGGTGGGGACCGCAAACGCACAGCAAGCTGAACAAGTGAAGATCGGTTTTGCCGGCCCGATGACTGGCGCGCAAGCGCACTATGGCGCGGACTTCCAAAACGGCGTGAAGCTCGCGATCGCCGACATGAACGCGACCAAGCCCGTGATCGGCGGCAAGCAAGTCGAGTTCGTGCTCGACTCGGCCGACGACCAAGCCGACCCGCGCACGGGTACGACCGTGGCGCAAAAGCTCGTCGACGACGGCATCAAGGGCATGATCGGTCACTTCAACTCGGGTACGACGATCCCGGCTTCGCGTATTTACGCGAACGCGGGCATCCCCGAAGTTGCGATGGCCACGGCGCCCGAGTACACGCAACAAGGCTTCAAGACGACGTTCCGCATGATGACCTCCGACACGCAGCAAGGGTCGGTCGCGGGCACGTTCGCGGTGAAGAACCTGAACATGAAGAAGATCGCGATCGTCGACGACCGCACGGCCTACGGCCAAGGTCTTGCCGATCAATTCGCCAAGGCCGCGAAGGCTGCCGGCGCGACGATCGTCGACCGCGAGTTCACGAACGACAAGGCTGTCGACTTCAAGGGCATCTTGACGAAGCTGAAGGCCGCCAACCCCGATCTGATCTATTTCGGCGGCGCCGACTCGCAAGCTGCGCCGATGGCCAAGCAGATGAAGTCGCTGGCTATCAAGGCCCCGCTGATGGGCGGCGAAATGCTGCATACGCCTGATTTCCTGAAGATCGCCGGCCCCGCCGCCGACGGTACGTATGCATCGCTCGCCGGCCTGCCGCTGTCGGACATGCCTGGCGGCAGCCAATACGTCGCGAAGTACAAGAAGATGTTCGGCACGGACGTCGAAACGTACTCGCCGTATGCTTACGACGGCACGATGGCGCTCTTGACGGCCATGAAGAAGGCCAACTCGACCGATCCGGCGAAGTACCTGCCGGCGCTCGCAAAGACCGAGATGCCCGGCGTGACGACGACGCACCTCGCCTATGACGAACACGGCGACTTGAAGAACGGCGGCATCACGATCTACAAGGCCGAAAACGGCCAATGGAAGGCGCTGCAAAGCATCGGCGCCAAGTAATTCAAAATAATTTAGTCGCCTCTCGCTGAGCGCGCCGCCTGACCGGCGCGCGCTGAAAGCCCCGCGGACGAAAGTCGCGCGGGGCTTTATTTTTGCCGCGCCGGGCGCCGGGCGCACCTCATGAGTAAAACGCATGGCACGTATGACGAAGTTTCGATTGTCCGCGCCGTTTCGTCGAGGCTAAATCTCTATCCACGCGCAATGCAAGGCAGGCGACCCGCGCCGCGCCGGGGAATGTGCAAGGAGAGCAGATGCGAAGCGCCCTCGAGCCCCGCTCGAAGCTGCCCGACGTGGGCACCACGATCTTTACCGTCATCGGCCAGCTCGCGGCCCAATACGATGCGGTGAACCTGTCGCAAGGGGCGCCGAATTTCGCTCCCGACTCGGCCCTCATCGAAGCGGCGGCGGTGGCGATGCGTAGCGGACACAACCAGTACGCGCCGATGGCGGGTATCGATCGCTTGCGCGAGGCCGTCGCCGAGAAAGTCGAACGTCTCTACGGCGCACGCTACGACGCGGCTCGCGAGGTGACGGTCGTCGCCAGCGCGAGCGAGGGCCTGTATGCGACGATCAGCGCGCTCGTGCACCCGGGCGACGAAGTCATCTACTTCGAGCCGTCGTTCGATAGCTACGCACCGATCGTTCGGCTGCAAGGCGCTACGCCCGTGGCCATCAAACTATCGCCGCACGATTTCAGTATCGATTGGGATGCCGTTGGCGCCGTGATTACGCCGCGCACGCGCATGATCATCGTCAACACGCCGCATAACCCTAGTGCGACGATTTTCGACGAGCACGACATCGTGCGCTTGAGGGCGCTCATCGAGGATACGCCCATTGTCGTGCTGTCCGACGAGGTCTACGAGCACGTCGTATTCGACGGTGCGTTGCATCACAGCATGGCGCGGCATCCGGCGTTGGCCGAGCGTAGCGTCGTCGTGTCGTCGTTCGGCAAGACGCATCACGTGACGGGCTGGCGCGTGGGCTATTGCCTGGCTCCTGCCCGGTTGATGGCCGAGATCCGCAAGGTGCATCAATTCATGATGTTTTCGGCGGATACGCCGATGCAATACGCGCTAGCCGATGCGTTGGCCGAGCCCGGCAATTACCTCGGATTGGCCGCCTTCTACGCGCGTAAGCGCGATTTGCTGGCACAAGCGCTCGCGCCGTCACGTTTCGAACTCTTGCCGAGCCGCGGCAGCTTTTTCATGCTGGCGCGTTTCCGGTCGTTCTCCGACGAGCGCGATAGCGACTTCGTCCAACGCCTCATTCGCGACGTTGGTGTGGCGACGATTCCACTCTCGGCGTTCTATACGGACGGCACCGACACGGGCGTGATTCGTCTCAGCTTTTCGAAGGACGACACCACCCTTCTCGACGGCGCGCGCCGGCTTTGCGCGGTATGAGCAGACTACAGGAGAGATGCAGCATGAAACGAACGAAAGGATGGCTGGCGCTTGCCTGCGTATTGGCAAGCTTATTCGCGCCCGGTATAGCGGCGCCTGCGTGGGCCGACCCGTCCTCGATGCGTTTCGGCATCGAGGCGCAGTACCCGCCGTTCGAATCGAAAGATGCGAACGGACATCTGCAAGGACTCGACGTCGACATCGGCAAGGCCGTCTGCAATCAGGCGCACCTTACGTGCACCTGGGTCGAGACCTCGTTCGACGGGCTGATCCCCGCCTTGCAAGGACGCAAGTTCGATGCGATCAACTCCGCGATGAACGCGACTGCTCAGCGTCGACAGGCGATCGATTTCACGACCGTCATCTATCGCGTGCCGACGCAGTTGATCGCACGCGCCGATAGCGGGCTGGCTGCGACGGCCGAATCGCTGAAGGGAAAACACGTGGGTGTGCTGCAAGGCTCGATTCAAGAGGCTTATGCGAAGGCGCATTGGGCGCCGGCAGGGGTCGACGTCGTCTCGTATCAGGATCAAAACCAGGTCTACGCCGATCTCGTCGCGGGCCGGCTCGACGCAACGCTCGTATTGGCGCCCGCGGGCCAGAAAGGCTTCTTGTCGCGGCCCGATGGAAAAGGCTTCACCTTCGTCGGGCAACCCGTACGCGACGAGAAGATACTCGGCAGCGGCATCGCCTTCGGCATTCGCCGCGGCGACGACGCGTTGCGCACACGACTCGACGCGGCCATCGAAAAGCTGCAAGCCGATGGCGTCGTGAAGGCGCTCGCGCGCAAGTATCTCGGCGATATCGACGTCTCGGTGAAGTAGGCATGCGCGGCGGATACGCCGCGCATCGCTCAGCCCACGTGGGTTCGCTTCGTGGGCGCGGGCAGTGTTTCCATCGCGGCGAGCCCGTGAACGATGCCGCACGCATCGACGGTACCTTCGCCGTTGCATTGCACGCGCAACTCGATCAACTGGGCCTTTAGGTGCTGGAGTTCGGCCAGCCGCGTGTCGACGTGGCCGATGTGCGCATCGAGCAGCGCGTCGATCGATTCGCAGCGGTCGGAGTGACGATCCATCAAACGTAGCAGCATGCGGATTTCGTCGTGCGTCATGTCGAGCGCGCGACAGTTGCGAATGAAACGCAGACGCTCGATGTGCTCCGGGCCGTAGCTGCGGTAATTCGCATCCGTGCGCTCGGCATCCGGCATCAATCCCTCTTTCTCGTAGAAGCGGATCGTTTCGGTCGTGCAATGGGCGGCTTTCGCCAATTCGCCGATTTTCATGACAGGCTCGCTGCGGTCGTGGGTTGACCTTGGAGTGGCTACAAGGTGTTTACTGTACTCCAATGGTTTTCCGAGGACTTTTTCATGACGCGATCGCATCGCGCGCATCCAGCAGACAGCGTAGAGCAGCGGCCCACCGCCCTCACCGTGGAAAGTGAGCACACACCTGAGCTGGGCGTTCGCACGGCCGAGCATCATCGACATGCGTCGCACCACGATTGCGGGCACAGTCATTCGCACGAGCATGAGCACGAGCACGAGCACGAGCACGAGCACGAGCACGAGCACGAGCACGAGCACGAGCACGAGCACGAGCACGAGCACGAGCACGAGCACGAGCATGGAGGGTGTTGCGCGCACGAGGCGCCGGCGCTCGCGCCGCTGCCCGCGGCGACTCGGCGCGCCGACGGCACACAAACGACGATCCGGATCATGCAGATGGATTGCCCCACCGAGGAGGCGCTCATTCGCGGCAAGCTCGGCGACATGACCGGCGTGACGGGCCTTTCGTTCAACCTGATGCAGCGCACGCTGACGGTCGTGCATGCGCCGGGCGCGGAGCCCGCGATCCTGAGCGCGATCCGCTCGCTCGGCTTCGTGCCGGAGGTTCCCGATGCGGCGTCGGGCGCGCAACCCGTTGCCGAGCCGGCGCGCCCTTGGTGGCCGCTCGCATTGGCAGCCCTGGCGGCATTGGTCTCGGAAGCGGCAACCTGGTTCGGCGTGTCGCCGTGGCTCGCTGGCGGCTGCGCGGGCCTCGCGCTCGCGTTGAGCGGCCTGAGCACGTACCGCAAGGGCTGGATTGCGATTCGAAACGGCAACCTGAATATCAACGCGTTGATGAGCATCGCCGTGACGGGCGCGATGATCCTGCGCCAGTGGCCGGAGGCGGCGATGGTCATGGTGCTGTTCGCCCTCGCGGAGAGAATCGAGGCGATGTCGCTCGATCGCGCGCGCAACGCGATCCGGTCGTTGATGAAGTTGGCGCCCGAGAACGCAACCGTACAACGAGGCGATGGCAGTTGGGTGAGCGTCGAGGCGAAGACCGTGCCGATCGGGGCGCGCGTACGGGTGGCGCCCGGTGAGCGCATCGCGCTCGATGGTGAAATCGTCGCCGGCCAATCGAGCGTCAACCAAGCGCCGATCACCGGCGAGAGCTTGCCGGTGGACAAGGGGCCGGGCGACGCTGTCTTCGCGGGCACCATCAACGAGGCCGGTTCGTTCGAATATCGCGTGAGCGCATCCACCGAGGGGACGACGCTCGCGCGCATCATCCACGCGGTCGAGCAGGCGCAGGGCAACCGCGCGCCGACGCAACGGTTCGTCGATCGTTTCGCCCGCGTCTATACGCCGATCGTTTTCGCTTGCGCCTTGCTCGTGGCGGTGGCTCCGCCGCTGCTGGCCGGCGGTGCATGGCGCGAGTGGGTCTACCGTGCATTGGTGATGCTCGTCATTGCGTGCCCTTGTGCGCTCGTCATCTCCACGCCCGTCACGATCGTGAGCGGACTGGCGGCCGCCGCGCGGCGCGGCATTCTGATCAAGGGCGGCGTGTACCTCGAGGAAGGACGCAAGCTCCGATGGCTCGCTCTCGACAAGACGGGCACGATCACGACGGGCGCGCCGGCGCTGACCGATTTCGAACCGCAGGCCGGCGTGCCGCCCGCTCAGTGGCGTCGTATCGCGGCTGCCCTCGCGGGGCGGTCCGATCACCCGGTATCGCGGGCGATCGCGGGCGCGGCTGTGCCCGTGCACGCTGGGCATGATGACGATGCGATACCTGCCGTCGACAGCTTCGAGGCGTTGCCCGGTCGCGGTGTGGCGGGTGTGGTCGACGGTAAGCGTTATTGGCTCGGTAACACGCGGCTTGCTCGCGAGCGAGGATGCACGACGCAGGCCATCGCGTTACGAGCGGAGGAACTCGAACGCTTGGGCCGATCGGTCGTTTTGCTGATGGACGAGACGAACGTGCTGGCGTTATTGGCCGTGGCGGACACCATCAAGCCGACGAGTCGCGCGGCGTTGGCCCAGTTGCACGCCCTCGGGATTCGCACGGCGATGCTGACGGGGGACAACGCGCATACGGCGCGCGCGATCGCGGCGGAGGTGGGCATCGACGATGCGCGCGGCGACCAGTTGCCCGAGGACAAACTGCGCGCTATCGACTCGCTCGCGGCGGACGGCACCGCGGTGGGCATGGTGGGCGACGGCATCAACGACGCACCGGCCCTCGCGCGCGCGCGAATCGGCTTTGCGATGGGCGCGATGGGCAGCGACGCGGCAATCGAGACCGCCGACGTAGCGCTGATGGACGACGACTTGCGCAAGATCCCCGCATTCGTGCGGTTATCGCGGTCCACCTACGCGGTGCTCGTGCAAAACATCGTGTTTGCGCTGACGATCAAAGTGATCTTCTTGGCGCTGACGCTCGCCGGGCTCGGCACGATGTGGATGGCCGTATTTGCCGATGCGGGTGCGAGCCTCATCGTCGTCGCGAACGGATTGCGGCTGTTGCGGCGATGAAGCTCACCCGAGGTCGCATCGGCCTCGATAACATACTTAGCGCTCGGGCTGCGCGGGCCATCGCGTGAAGGCAAAAATCCAGAGCAACACGATGCCGACCACCGGGATGATCGAGGCCACGGCCCACCAGCCCGAGAACCCCGCCTTGCGTACCGCCGGAATGTAGATGAGGCACGTGCACAGCGCGAGCAACGCGAAGAGCGGGATCACCCGGTACGGCATCCAGTACATACCCATGGTCAGGCTCCTTAAAAGTTGCCGGTACGGGATTTCGGGGCTCGCCATTCGCCGAACGACAGCACGGCGCCGACGATGAGCGTGCCGATCACCGGAATGAGGGCCAGCAGCGAAAGCGCGCCGTGAAAGCCAGCGCGTTGGCAGATGCGCCAGAGCGGGATGATAACGAGAAGCAGAAAGAGCAACGAGAACGGCCGCATCATCGAAGACTCCTCACGGGGAACGGGGAGGGGAAGGGGAGCTGCGGCGAAAATTGTACGCCGGGACACGACCCTTTAAGCACGAAGCGACGTCCCGGTCCGCGTGTGCGCGGCACCCGGCCGCTGCTTCATCGGACGAATCGCCTACACTGGAAGCGCCATTCGCCGCTTCGTCGAGTTCGACGTCAGGCGGCGCCGAGCTTGGCCGGCGAGGCGGGCAAATGACGACTGGGGGCAATCGCATTCGGATTGCCGAGGCTCATCGAAGACCGGTTCGTAAAGGAGTTGACCATGCTGCAAAGTAGCGAAATTCAAAAGCGGTTTTCTCACATTCAGCAAACGATCAGCGAAGCGACGCGCAGTTGTCAGAGCGCACAGTCGGTGCCGCAAGATTTGAAAAATTGCGTCGAGGAACTCGACAAACAATGCCGGACGGCACAATCGGCGATGAAATCGCAGGACGAGGAACGGATGCGCGAATGCATCGACTCGCTGGAACAAATGGGCGATCGCGCCGAGCGTGCTTGCCGGCAAGCGGGCAACGTCGACGGTGAACTGAAGCGCGCCGTCTCGACGATGCATTCCGAGTTGTCGGACCTGAAACGCCAGTTGCATTGAGGCTCAAGCTGAACGCGTCGAGGCCGGCTCGGTCGGCGTGACGCGTAAAGTGAGCTTTTGCGTTAATCGCAGTACGATGATCTCGACGGTACGATCGATCTTCGAAGCATCGAGTACGCGTTGCAGCGCGTCGATGCCGTCCACGGCGACGCCGTCTATGGCGACGATCGTATCGTCGACACGTAGCCCGCCCAGTGCGGCTGGGCTGCCTTTGCCCACTTCCATCACGCGCACCCCGCTGGCCGTCTCCAAGCCGAAATAGCGCTGCGCCTTGCGTGCGATCGGCACGGCTGTACCGGCCACGCCGATGTAGGCGCGCCGTACCCGCCCATGCGCGAACAACTGCATGATGACCCACTTCGCGGTATCGATCGCGGTGGCGAAGCAAATGGCCTGCGCGCCCGGAATGATGGCCGTATTCACGCCGATGACCTGGCCTGCCGAATTGACGAGCGGGCCGCCCGAGTTGCCGGGGTTCAGGGCCGCATCGGTTTGAATCACGTCGTAGATCATGCGGCCCGAGGCCGAGCGCAGCGAGCGTCCGAGCGCGGAGACGACGCCCGTGGTGACCGTCTGAGCGAGCCCGAGCGGGTTGCCGACCGCGATGGCGATTTGGCCGACGCGCAGCTTCGACGATTCGCCGAGTTCGGCGTGCGGCAGGGGCTCGGCGGAGCCGATTCTGAGCACGGCGAGGTCGGTACTCGGATCGTCGCCGACGAGGCTGGCTTCGTGATTCGAGCCGTCGGCAAGCGTGACGCGAATCGCGGTGGCGCCATGTACGACGTGGCTGTTGGTCAGCGCGTAGCCGTCGGGGGTGAACAGGAAACCGGACCCGGTGCCCGCGTGCCGCTCGTTCTTGCCGGGGAGCGTTCGCTCGACGGAGACAAAAACGACGGCTTGCTGAACGCGTTCGAGTGCATTGATGACGGTGCGCGAGTAGGCATCGAGCAAGGCGTCGTCACGATCGGCAATGACGTCGTTCGCGGACTCGCCGCCCGGCACGGGCGGGGTGCGGGCGAGGTCATCGATGAAGGAGGGCCGGCTTCCCATGATCGTCGTTCTCCAAATGGGAGGAGGCGCGAAGATGCGGGGTGATAGTGGGGTTTTTCAAGGGGCGGCTAGGCAGCCTGAGATCGATGCCGTGCGATGGGCGGATGATGGGGCCCCGTAAGCTGGCAGGAGGTAGATGGCCATCATCCTCCGATCCAATAAAAAGGCCTGTAACCGCGCGTTGGCAGTGACAGGCTTCATGCTTTCATCTCGACCTACCGAGCTTACATATTGTGCTGCCCGCGGCCCAAGGCGGTGACGATACCCTTCTTGTTGAAGCGCACGGTCAGGTTATGCTCCTCTTCCGACTTGCCCATCATATTGGCGATGGGAATAAACGCCATGGCAGTGGTCTTGACGGTCTGATACGTCCAGACTTGCTCGCCGCCTTGCTGCAATTCGACATCGCCCGGCTTGCCGAGCGTGCGCTCGACGTCTTGCATCGTCGATTTCCCGATTTGAATGGACGAAACTTTTTGTTCATCCGTGATTGACGCGTTGCCCGTAACACAGCCACCCAACGTCAAGGTGGCTGCAACTGCGACGAGCGCGCATGCGACGATTTTTTTCATGAAGTTTGGCCTTTGCTTACAGAGTTATTCTTGTGACACGGCGGCAGGTGAACCTGTTTCTCGTTCACGCCGTGTGTAGATATCGGCAAGGATCGGCAAAACTTTAGGGCATCGCACTGTCACCCATACGACGGCCGGTTAGCGCTCGTTGTTTTGTCCCCCGATCACTTCCCAATACAAAATCGGCTAAAAATCGCCCCGAGCAGATCGTCCGACGTGAACTCCCCGGTGATCGAGTTCAATTCCTCTTGAGCCAATCGCAATTCTTCGGCGAACAAGTCCAGCGATTGCGCGCGCTCTTGCGCATGCGCTTGTGCGAGCGCCGTATGTTCCTGCGCCGCGCGCAACGCGATCAGGTGCCGTTCGCGAGCGAGATACACGCTCTCCGTCCCGGCTTGCCATCCGGCGATACGCAGCAGTTCGGCTCGCAGTAGTTCAATCCCTTCGCTCTGCTTCGCCGACAAGCGAATTTCGCAAACCTCGGTCTCGGCCGCCGTCGACGCATGCCGATTCACGCATGGCCCGATCGGCGTCAAGTCCGTCTTGTTCAACACCCGCACCACCGGTACGCCGCTCGGAAAGCGCCCAGCGATCTCGACGTCCTCGCCGGTCATCCCCGAGCGCGCATCGAGCAGATGCAAGACCACGTCCGCGCGCTCGATCTCGCTCCACGTGCGGGCGATACCGATTCGCTCGACCTCGTCTTCGGTCTCGCGCAGCCCGGCCGTATCGATGACATGTAGCGGAATGCCTTCGATCTGAATCGTCTGCGTCACCTTGTCGCGCGTCGTTCCCGCGATCGGCGTCACGATCGCGAGTTCCGCCCCGGCCAGCGCATTGAGCAACGACGACTTGCCGACGTTCGGCTGCCCCGCGAGCACGACCGACAACCCCTCGCGCAGCAACGCCCCCTGGCGCGCCTCGCCCAAGATGTAATCGAGCCGCGTACGAATATGGGCGAGCTTGCCACGCGCATCGGCCGCTTCGAGAAAGTCGATCTCTTCTTCGGGAAAATCGAGCGTGGCTTCGACGAGCATGCGCAAGGCGACCACGTCGTCCACCAGAGCATGGATGTCGCGCGAAAACGCGCCGTCGAGCGAACGCCCCGCCGAGCGCGCCGCGGCTTCGGTGCTCGCTTCGATCAAATCGGCGACGGCCTCCGCTTGAGCAAGATCGAGCTTGTCGTTCAAGAACGCGCGCCGCGTGAATTCGCCCGGCTCGGCCAACCGAAGATTGAACGTCCGGCCCGCCTCGAGACAGCGCTGCAGCACGAGTTGCAGCACGACGGGCCCGCCGTGGCCTTGCAACTCCAGCACGTGTTCGCCGGTGTACGAATGCGGCGCGGGAAAGTACAGCGCGATGCCGCGATCGAGCACCTCGCCGGCCGCATCGACGAACGGCACGTAGCTCGCGTGCCGCGGAGCGAGCACTTGACCGCAAAGCGCTTGCATCGACGCGTGCGCCGCGGCTTCGCCCGCGCGCCCGAACGAGACCCGCACGACACCGATCCCGCCACGTCCAGGGGCGGTGGCAATCGCGACGATCGGATCGGAATCGAGAGGAAGCATGGTTGGACGAAAGCGATGAATAGGAATGCGCGCGCCGAGCCCGGTGCCGCCCGGCGGCGCCTGGGCGCATCTACCCGGCATTGTAACGTGCGCTTGCACGCCGCTCGGCGGAGGCCACCGGCGCGCTGGGGAGCCGATACCATAGTTAAGATTTATCTCGTTCGGGATAGTCTAAAATTAAGACGAACTGAGATAAGCAGGCTGCATCGAATCGGCGTATTGCCATGCGTCAAGCGGGTTCTAGAAGATCGACGCCCGTTCGACCGCGCCTCTGCGCTCATTCCGAATGCCCGTTATTCGCGCCCGATCGGGCTAAAGCTGACCCGGCTGGTTGTCTCCTCGGTGTGGGCTGAATTGCACAATTTGCCGATGCCAACCGTCGATGAAAAAGCGGCGTTCTCCGAGCGCCTCAAGTTCGCTTTGCAGCGCAGCCCCGAAAAAGTGGTGGGCGGGACGCAGCTTGCGTTGCATTTCAATCTGCGCCACCACGGCGAGAACCCCATTTCCCCGCAAACAGCCCACAAGTGGCTGACCGGCCGCACGATTCCGACAGCCGATAAGCTGCTGACGCTGGCGCAATGGCTACGCGTGGATTTGCACTGGCTCCATTACGGTCCGGCGCCGAACGTGGCCGCGCGCACGACACCCAAACCGCTTCCGCGCGACGAGAAGTACCCGCTTACGCCCGAGACGATCGAACTCGCATCGAAGATCGAGTCGCTCTCGGCGCACCATCGCTATCTCGTGCAGGAGTTGATCGAGCAGTTTTACGGCGATCGCCCCGAGCGCTGAATGTCGGATCCGTGAAAAGCAAATCGCCCGGCAATTTTGCAATTGACCGGGCGATTTGCTTTTGCGCTTGGCTCGCCGGAACGCGCGGACGATGCCGCGCGCCGGCGTTCGGCGATCAGGCCGCCTTTTTCTTCGCGCCCATGACGCGCGTGATGTAGTACTGCTGCGTAATCGACAGCACGTTGTTCACGACGTAGTACAGCACGAGGCCGGCCGGGAAGAAGAAGAACATGACCGAGAATGCGATCGGCATGAACATCATCATCTTGGCTTGGACGGGGTCCGGCGGCGTCGGGTTCAAGCGCGTTTGCAGGAACATCGATACGGCCATCAGCACCGGCAGGATGTAGAACGGGTCCGCTTGCGAGAGGTCGTGAATCCAGAGAATCCACGGCGCGCCGCGCATTTCGACCGACGAGAGCAGCACCCAGTACAGCGAGATGAACACCGGGATCTGGATGACGATCGGCAAGCAGCCGCCGAACGGATTCACCTTCTCCGTCTTGTACAGCTCCATCAGCGCCGCGTTCATCTTTTGCGGGTCGCTCTTGAAGCGTTCGCGCAGCGCTTGCATGCGCGGCGTGATTTCCTTCATACGCGCCATCGACTTGTAGCTCGCCGCCGACAGCGGGAAGAACACGGCCTTGATGAGCACGGTGAGCAAGACGATCGCCCAGCCCCAGTTACCCACGAAGCCGTGGATCTTCTCGAGCAGCCAGAACAGCGGCTTGGCGATGATCGTCACGTAGCCGTAGTCCTTCACGAGTTCGAGGCCGGGTGCCACGCCTTCCAGCGCGCGCTCTTCCTCGGGACCGGCAAACAGACGCGCCGACACGTTCGTCGATTGGCCCGGATCGATCGTGGCGAGCGGCTGCCGTACGCCGATGCGATAGAGCGTCGGGTCGATCTTTTCGACGTAGATTTCGCGCGCCGCATCCTGCTGCGGAATCCAGGCGGTCGCGAAATAGTGCTGGATCATCGCAATCCAGCCGCTATTGGCCGAACTGGGGATGTCGAGCTTGTTCTTGTCGATGTCGCTGAACGTGATCTTTTGGAAGTGATGCTCGTTCGTGTAGACGGCCGGGCCGAGGAACGTATGCGAGAAGCGCGGCGTTTCGACGGCTTGGCTGTCGCGCACGATTTCCATGTACAGGCTCGGCTTGACCTTCACGTTGCCGACGTTTTCGATTTTCGTATCGACGCCGATCACGTAGCTGTCGCGCGTGAACGTGTACGTCTTCACGAGTTTGACGCCGCCCTTGACCGGCGATTCGAGCGACACCGTCAGCGTCTTCTGGTCGGGGCTGAGCGCGAGCGGGCCCGGAACCGGCGTGAAGACGTCGTTGTGGTTCGGGAAATCGCCGCCGATCAGACCCGTGCGCGCGAGATACGTGTGATTCGCGGTGTGGTCGAACAGCGTGACATTGAACGGTGCGCCGCCCGCATTCGCGTTCTTGGTCAGCACGAGCTTTTCGAGCGTGCCGCCGCGCGTATCGATCTCGCCGTCATAGACGTCGGTGCTGAAGTGGATCAGTTGCGCTTGCGGCTGCGATTGAGCCGGCGCGGTGCCGGCGACCGGTGCCGGAGCGCTCGTCGTGGCGGCGGCGTCAAGGCCGGGCGTACCCGAGGCGGGGCCCGTGGCCGTCTGCGTGTGCGTCGGGTTCGGGAAGAACATCGACGGGCGGCCATGATCGCGTTGCCAGTTGTCGAACAGCATGACGGCTGACACGAAGAAGATCGCCCATAGGATGGTGCGTTTGATATCCATGCGTGGTCTCAGAGTCGATGGAGCGGCGTTTCAGCGCTTTTTCGGGGGTGCGGGTGGAACGAGATCGATTCCGCCCGCGGAAAACGGATGGCAGCGGCATAAGCGCTTCACCGCGAGGTAACTCCCGCGCGCGGCGCCATGATACTGGATTGCCTCGCGCGCGTAATCAGAACAGGAGGGATAAAAACGGCACCGGCTGCCGAGCAGAGGGCTTACGGCAACCTTATAAAAACGCAGCAACGCGATCAGTACCGTTTGCATACCATCGGGGAGCGACGCTCCCGCCGAGCGGTGCGGCGCGTGAGGCGGTTGCCCGAGGGCATCGGCGAACGCGCGCGCATGTCGAATCAATTTTGCGCCGAATCCGAATCGGGCGGCGCGGGTTCCTGGCGCCGCGCGATTTCGCGCGACACCTTGCCCAGCAGCATCTCGATTTCCGTTCGACACAACGCTCTCAAAGGCGGCGAGACGGCGCTCGGCATCGCGGCTTTGTCGAAACGCGTGGATAGACGCAGCAGCACATCCCAGCCGTCGAACTCGGCGCGGCGCAGGCGAAAGCTCTCGCGCGCGATCCGCTTCACGAGATTGCGCGTGGCCGCTCGCGCGGCAAACTTCTTGCCGACGACGAGCCCCAGCCGGGCTGCCTGGCCCGTCGGCCGTGCATAGACGACGAAATGCGTCGAGCGGCGCCACGGGCGCAAACGAAAAACGGATGAAAATTCATCCGTTTTGAGAAGCCTCGCGGCTTTTGGGAAGGCTGCTGGTGCTCGCAACGGAACCGGCCCGATAAGGGAAGTGCAGCCCGTGCCGGCAGCCTCCGCGCAAGTACGCGTGGAGAGCGACGGCGCGCGTCGCCTTCGACTTAGATGGCCAGACGCTTGCGGCCCTTGGCGCGGCGAGCGTTGATCACTTTGCGGCCGCCGGCGGTCTTCATGCGCACGCGAAAGCCATGGGTGCGCTTGCGGCGCGTAACGGACGGTTGGTAAGTACGTTTCATGTCGATCTCACTTGAGAATGGACCGCGTACGCATCGGCACTAGGCGCGCTATAGACAACAACATCAACGCTAGGCAATGGGCCGGGGTCGAAAAAAGGGTGTTCGCTTTCGCGGGAACCCGCTATTTAAACCGCTTTTCTCTTGGCCGTCAATACTTTACGTGCACTTCGCGTGCGGCGGCGACGCGCTTTGGCTACGGCGGCCCGCGCGAGGGCATGCGCGCGATGCACGATCCGGCCCTGTGGATAACTTCCTGGGCCCGGGCGTTTGGCGGTAGAATCTCGCCTTACTTCAAGAATCCAGCACGCCGCTCCGCCAGGGCCGGTTCGCCGCAATCCCTTGTGGCGACGGGCCGCGGGGCTTTCCCGCTTTGCCGCGCCGGGTCCTTTGCCGCGTGATGCGCGGGGGAGGGCGGCGGCGGGTCGCCGTGCCTTAAAAAGATATCGCCTTGATGAACGAATTCTGGCAACACTGTTCCGCACTGCTGGAGCGCGAGTTGACGCCGCAGCAGTACGTAACGTGGATCAAACCGTTGGCCCCGGTCGCCTTCGACGCTGCCGCGAACACGCTGTCCATCGCCGCGCCGAACCGCTTCAAGCTCGACTGGGTCAAGAGCCAGTTTTCGGGCCGCATCTCCGATCTCGCCCGCGATTTCTGGCAGGCGCCCGTGGAAGTGCAATTCGTCCTCGATCCGAAGGCCGGCATGCGCCCGGCCGTCGGCGCCGGTTCCGGTTCCGGCGTGCCGCTGCCGCGCGTGCCCGCTTCGGCGGCCGCCGCCATGAGCGCGGCGGGCATGGCGATGGAAGGCGGTGCGGGCGTTGCGGCGCCGGGCGCTAAACCCGCGGTCAACGGTTTCGGCGCCAACCAAGCGGGGAACGGTTCCAATGGCGCCTCCGGCGCGAACGCGGCGCATGACGACGGGGCCGATCTCGATTTGCCGAGCGTCGACGCGCACGAGGCGGCCGCCGCGCGCCGCACCTGGCGCCCCAGCTCGGGCGCCGCGCCGGGCAGCCCCGAATCCGAATCGATGTACGAGCGCTCCAAGCTCAATCCGGTGCTGACGTTCGACAACTTCGTGACCGGTAAGGCCAACCAACTGGCGCGCGCGGCGGCCATTCAGGTGGCCGACAATCCCGGCATCTCGTACAACCCGCTCTTTTTGTACGGCGGCGTGGGCCTGGGCAAGACGCATTTGATTCACGCGATCGGCAATCAACTGTTGCAAGACAAGGCCGGCGCGCGCATCCGCTACATCCATGCCGAGCAATATGTGTCCGACGTGGTGAAGGCGTACCAGCGCAAGGCGTTCGACGATTTCAAGCGTTACTACCACTCGCTCGATCTGCTGCTCATCGACGATATTCAGTTCTTCTCGGGGAAATCGCGGACGCAGGAAGAATTCTTCTACGCGTTCGAGGCGCTCGTTGCGAACAAGGCGCAGGTCATCATCACCAGCGACACGTACCCGAAGGAAATCTCGGGCATCGACGACCGTCTGATCTCGCGCTTCGATTCGGGGTTGACGGTGGCGATCGAGCCGCCCGAGCTCGAAATGCGCGTGGCGATCTTGATGCGCAAGGCGCAATCGGAAGGCGTGAGCCTTTCCGAGGACGTCGCCTTCTTCGTGGCCAAGCACCTGCGCTCGAACGTGCGCGAGCTCGAGGGCGCGCTGCGCAAGATACTCGCTTACTCGAAGTTCCACGGGCGCGAGATCACGATCGAGCTGACCAAAGAAGCGCTCAAGGATCTGTTGACGGTGCAAAACCGCCAGATCTCGGTGGAAAACATCCAGAAGACCGTCGCCGACTTTTACAACATCAAGGTCGCCGACATGTATTCGAAGAAGCGCCCGGCGAACATCGCGCGGCCGCGTCAAATCGCCATGTATCTCGCCAAGGAGTTGACGCAAAAGAGCTTGCCCGAGATCGGCGAACTGTTCGGGGGGCGCGATCACACCACGGTGCTGCACGCCGTGCGCAAGATCGCCGACGAGCGTGGCAAGGACGCCCAGCTCAATCACGAACTGCACGTGCTGGAACAAACGCTGAAGGGTTGAGCGCGGCGCGCGCGCTCGTTGCCCGGGCGCGCGTCCATGGCCCCCGTTTTGGCGGAAGCGGGTCATTTTTCAGGCACAATATAGGTTTAGCCCCCCGTGCTTCGCAGCGCGATCGAGGCGGGGATGGAAGCGCGGGAACAACGCGCGGGCAGATGGGCGAAGGCGCGCAATATATGCGGGGTATCGGCGCTTTCGTCGAACGAACTGCCGGGTGAGGCGGAGTTTGCCGTCATATCAACGAAGGAACCCTATGCAACTGGTCAAGACCGAAAGAGATAACCTCCTAAGGCCGCTGCAAACCGTGAGCGGCATCGTCGAGCGCCGCCACACGTTGCCGATCCTCGCGAACTTGCTGATCACCAAGAACGGCCCGGACGTGTCGTTTCTGTCGACTGACCTCGAGTTGCAAATCACCACGCGCGCCGATTTCGGCGTCGGTGGCGAATCGGTTGCCACGACCGTCGCGGCGCGCAAGCTGCTCGACATCTTGCGTGCGATGCCGGACGGGCAGGTGAGCTTGTCGCTGGCCGACAAGCGTTTGACGGTGCAATCGGGCAAGAGCCGGTTCGCGCTGCAAACGCTCGCGGCCGACGAATTCCCGACGGTCGCTCAGGCGAAGGATTACGGCGCGAGCTTGACCGTGCCGCAAAAGACGTTCCGCCAATTGCTCGGCATGGTGTATTTCGCCATGGCGCAGCAAGACATCCGTTATTACTTGAACGGGATGCTGCTCGTGGTGGACGGCGGCCAGTTGATGGCCGTGGCCACCGACGGCCACCGGCTTGCGTTCTCGTCGATGAAGATCGACGGCGACTTCCCGCGTCAGGAAGTGATCATTCCGCGTAAGACGATTCTCGAATTGCAGCGTCTGCTCGAGGACATCGACGACACGTTGCGGATCGATATCGCTTCGACGCAAGTGAAGTTCACGTTCGGCCAGGTGGAACTCGTCTCGAAGCTCGTCGAGGGCAAGTTCCCCGACTTCCAGCGTGTCATTCCGAAGGCACACAAGAACACGTTCGTGATCGGCCGCGACGAATTGCAGCGGTCGCTGCAACGCGCGGCGATTTTGACGTCGGACAAGTTCAAGGGCGTGCGCTGCGTGATCGAGCCGGGCCAGCTCAAGATCATGTCGACGAACGCCGATCAGGAAGAGGCGCAGGAAGAACTCGAAATCGCTTATCAAGGCGACACGATCGACATGGGCTTCAACGTCACGTACTTGCTCGACGTGCTCGCGAATCTGAAGGTGGACATGCTGCAAGTGAGCGTCGGCGACGCGAGCTCGAGCGCGCTGATCACGATTCCCGAGAACGAGGAATTCAAGTACGTCGTCATGCCGATGCGTATCTAACGCGAAGCACGAACGAGACGAAACCAAGGGGCGCAGCGCCCCTTTGGCGTTTCTAAAAGGGCGAGTGAAAGTGAGCCGCCCGCCGCCGGCCCCCGCCGAAAGTGCAAGAAAACCAGCGCCGCTGCCTGGCTTTTCTGGGGCGTTCGACGTATCGCGCGGCACAACCGCAGTGAATGCAGAACCGGAACATATCCATGAGTGAACAGCACAATACGCAACCCGACAACAGCTACGGCGCCTCGTCGATCCAGATCCTCGAGGGTCTGGAGGCGGTGCGCAAGCGCCCCGGGATGTACATCGGCGACACGTCGGACGGCACCGGTTTGCATCACCTCGTGTTCGAAGTTCTCGACAACTCGATCGACGAAGCCCTCGCTGGCTATTGCAACGACATCCAAGTGATCATTCACGCGGACAACTCGATTTCCGTGACCGACAACGGCCGCGGCATTCCGACGGGCATCAAGCGCGACGACAAGCACGATCCGAAGCGCAGCGCGGCCGAGATCGTCATGACCGAACTGCACGCCGGCGGCAAGTTCGACCAGAACAGCTACAAGGTGTCGGGCGGTTTGCACGGTGTGGGCGTGTCGTGCGTGAACGCTTTGTCGAGCTGGCTGCGTTTAACCGTGCGCCGCGACGGCAAGAAGCACTTCATGGAGTTTCACCGCGGCGTGCCGCAAAACCGCGTGATCGAAGAGATGGACGGCGAGCGCGTATCGCCGATGCAGTACGTGGGCGAAACCGAGAACCGCGGCACCGAAGTGCACTTCATGGCCGATGTGGACATCTTCGGTTCGGTCGAATATCACTACGACATTCTCGCGAAGCGTATCCGCGAGCTCTCGTTCTTGAACAACGGCGTGCGTATCCGCTTGACCGATCAGCGTTCGGGCAAGGAAGACGATTTCGCGCTGGCCGGCGGCGTGAAGGGCTTCGTCGAATTCATCAACAAGACGAAGCAGGTGCTGCATCCGACGATTTTCCACATCAACGGCGAGAAAGACGGCGTGGGTGTGGAAGTGGCGATGCAGTGGAACGACAGCTACAACGAGAGCGTGCTGTGTTTCACGAACAACATTCCGCAGCGTGACGGAGGTACGCACTTGACCGGTTTGCGCGCGGCCATGACGCGCGTCATGAACAAGTACATCGCCGATCACGAGATCGCCAAGAAGGCGAAGGTCGAGACGTCGGGCGACGATATGCGCGAAGGCTTGTCGTGCGTGCTGTCGGTGAAGGTGCCGGAGCCGAAGTTCAGTTCGCAGACGAAGGACAAGCTCGTGTCGTCGGAAGTGCGCGCGCCGGTGGAAGAGGTCGTGGCCAAGGCGCTCGAGGAGTTTCTGCTCGAGACGCCGAATGACGCGAAGATCATTTGCGGCAAGATCGTCGATGCGGCGCGTGCGCGCGACGCGGCGCGCAAGGCGCGCGAAATGACGCGGCGTAAGGGCGTGCTCGACGGCGTGGGGCTGCCCGGTAAGTTGGCCGATTGCCAAGAGAAGGATCCGGCCAAGTCCGAAATCTATATCGTCGAGGGCGACTCGGCAGGCGGCTCGGCCAAGCAAGGGCGCGATCGGAAGTTCCAGGCGATCCTGCCGCTGCGCGGCAAGGTGCTCAACGTGGAGAAGGCGCGCTACGACAAGCTGCTCTCGTCGGAGCAGATCGTGACGCTGATCACGGCGCTCGGTTGCGGCATCGGCAAGGAAGACTACAACCTCGATAAGCTCCGTTATCACCGCATCATCATCATGACCGACGCGGACGTGGACGGCGCGCACATCCGCACGCTGCTCCTGACGTTCTTCTATCGGCAAATGCCGGAGATGATCGAGCGCGGCTATATCTACATCGCGCAGCCGCCGCTGTATAAGGTCAAGGCCGGGAAGGACGAGCGGTATTTGAAGGATGGCGCCGAGTTGAACGCGCATATGCTGCGGCTCGCGTTGCAGGGCTCGGAGCTCGTGCCCTCGGAAGGCGCGGCGCCGATCGCTGGGGACGCGCTTGGCGAACTGGCGCGGTCGTATTTGTTGGCGCAGGCCGTGGTGGAGCGGTTGAGTCGGCTATACGACGCGCAGGCGCTCGAAGCCGTGATGGACGGCGTGGCAATCGACTTGTCGAGCGAGGCAGGGGCGGAAGCGTCGGCCAAGGCGCTCGAGGCGGCGTTGCAGAATGACCCGTTGAAGCCCGAAGTGCGCGCGTATGCGATGTACGACGGCGTGCGTGAGTTGCGCTCGATTTGTGTCGAGCGGCGGCATCACGGGAACGTGAAGAAGTCGGTGATCGATGCGGACTTCTTGTTGACGGCCGATTATCAGCAGCTCATCAATACGGCGAATACGTTCAAGGGGTTGATCGGTGCGAATGCATTGATCAAGCGCGGCGAGCGGAGCATGGCCGTGTCGGACTTCAAGGGCGCAATGCGGTGGTTGATTGCGGATGCTGAGCGCAATGTTTCGAAGCAGCGCTATAAGGGGCTCGGCGAGATGAACCCCGAACAGCTCTGGGAAACGACGATGGATCCGAACGTGCGGCGATTGCTTCGCGTGCAGATCGAGGACGCGATTGCGGCCGATGGAATCTTTACCACGCTGATGGGCGATGATGTCGAGCCGCGTAGAGCGTTTATCGAAAGTAATGCGTTGCGGGCGGGGAATATCGACGTTTGAGGTTGAGTACGACGAAGCGAAAAGTGAAAACTGCAGTGGGTAAATGAGACATTACTCCCGCGGTTCGTGAAGAAGTCCCGGCGGCCGATTCTCCTCGCGAGGATACGGCCGTCGCTGGATGCCGTTAAGCGGCTCGTCCGAGTCACTCCGCATGGGCACTATTCGGTGGTCTCGCCGACGTGAGACGCTTGCCCCAGCGCCGCAGTCACGGACATCAGAACGCACACGCGTTCGAAGATAACTAACGCAAATAACATGAGAAAAATACTCAAGACTCTTTCCGTGATTTTCGGCGCGTGCATCGTCGCTGCTTGCGGAAACCTGCAAGTCGTCAAGCTTGCACAAGTCCCGCCGCAATTGTCGGGCTCGACCATCGAACTCAGTGCCGTGCGACCTTCGAAGGGCGATGTCTTACCTCACGCATACGAAGTGCCGGGGCGATCGATGTTTTTCCAACAAACTTCCGGTGGAAGTTTGGCGGTTGGATTGCTATTCGGTCCGCTTGGGGTTGCTGCAAACGGGATCAATGTCGAGCGCATTACTGATTTAATGGGTAAGTCCGGCGCCCACTCTAGCGTGTATTCGGTTGATGCGTTGGCAGAGGCCCGTGCGGCATGGCCGGCGGTTAAATTGATGCCCGACGATGCACCCGTTGCTCCCGATACCTTGGTGGTCCAACCGTTCATCCAGCTATTCGTAGCCGATGAGAAGGCGGGAATCAATACTTTGGTATCGGCTCGCGTTGAATCGAATCAGCACCCGGCGGGTGAGTCTTCCTCAAAACCGTGGATTGGAATCTATAGCTACGTGCTGAAGGGCACCCTCCCTCTCGATGCGTTGAAGAGCCCTCTGTCGAGTGAGCAACTGGATCAGTATCGCGCGGCGATTCGCGCGGGATATGCGGAGATACGCTCTGAGCTGGAGTTCGATCTGAAAGGCGGCAAGCCGCCAAAACGACAAATTGCGTGGGTTGGGTCTCCTGTTCTAGGTGTAGGTCTGCCCGGCGATATCGAAGTAGGTCCGTCTGGCCGCCTGTCGCTGCGAGTCAGCGCGCAGAATATGGGCATCGGAACCGAGTCGCTTGCCTCCTACAGCGTGTTTGTGTTTCCGTCACCCGATCAGTACACGTTCGTCAATGGGCCGGTCGATCGCGAGACGAAATGATCGCGCCCGACCGTTGATCGGAGCGATCGGTGCCTTCGGGCACGATGTGCACGGCCGAAGAATCGAAGAGGTCCAAGCATGCTGGATGGGCTGAGCCAGAACGACCGGGAGTTCATCTGGGAGGTGATGTCGGAGTTTTTCGTGGACACCGAAATCGACTATGACTTCGAAGCGCGGCGCCTTGGAAACTTTCCGAGAGAGGTCTTGCAGGAGATATTCTTTCGGGAAGTGGCACCCGTCTGCGGGCCTAACTTCCTGACGCCGGTTCCGCCCATTTGGCTGGGCTTCGACGCGAAACTAGTCAAGCGCGAGATCAACGACTTGCTGGCTCGCCGGAAGCAATCCGTCGCACGCCGACTGTTATGCGAGGCCAATATCTTGTTTTATCGGTTTTGGCTGAGGGACACGTGGAAGGCGGTCGAGGCCGCGTTGGAACGGACCTTGGCGGCCCAGGGAGCTAAAGAACCCCGATGAGCTCAACGAGCGAGCTACGGAGCACACTTGTCTGGGCTCGCAGGAAGCCTCCAGCTACGATCACGGGTGCGGCGGCAGCGGTCCTGCTGCCGGGATGCGACGGCGGTGTGGATACAGGACTTATGGCTCTCAGGCAGCCTCTAGTTCAATGTGTACACGGCGACCAAGCGCGGTCGCTATGTTCACAAGCGCGTCCAAGGAAAACCGCGAAATGCGCCCACGTAGCAGGTCATTGATCCTGGGTTGTGTGACTCCGCAGTGCGCCGCAGCTTCGGCTTGTTTCCAGTCACTCGCCTCGATGATGGCGACTATCTGCGTAATCAAATCCGCGCGTGCGCGCAGATTGGCGGCTTCCTCCGGCGTGTCCGAGACGGCATCCCAAACACTTTTATAGACTTGGGTCTTAGTCATTTCATCCCTTTCTTAAGGTCGCTGTACCGAGAGCGGGCGAGCTCGATGTCTTGCTGACACGTCGCGTGCGTCTTTTTCTCGAAGCAATGCAAGACGTACACCGTATCCGCTAGCCGTGCGGTGTAAATCACCCGATATGTCCCCCCCTCGTCCCACACCCTAATTTCTTCGACACCTCTGCCGATCGACGGCATGGGCTTGAAGTCATACGGTTGTAGTCCGCGCTGCACTCTGTCTAGCTGATACCCGAGGTCCCGACGAGCATCGTGCGGAAGTTCCTGCAGGCGCTTCAGCGAGCTCCCTAGAAAACAAAGCACTTTCATTCAAAGTATATCCGTTTTGATATAAAGCGCAACTCCTCGTAAGCGCAAGACCGTCCGGGCCGATCGGCCGGTGAGCTATAGGTGCCGGGAGGTAGGTGCCGGTTGCCCGGAGGAGGGTTTTTACTGCGAGCGGCTACGGACGCCACGCATTGAGGCGGAAATCGGACCAACAGCCGTCCGGGTCATAGGCTCAAGGGTGACGGGAGCGGGTGTTCATCGACCGACGCCAGCCTGCCGCTTTGCGATTTCATCGGTCGTGTAAAGCCGGGATAATGGAGAAGAAATACCGCCGCGCCACCGTGGCTATCGCGCATCGGTGTTGCTGCCGCAGTTGTTCGAGGAGGCGATCGATCTGTCGGGGCTCTATGATCGCGATCGCCGGATCGGCAAGCTGATGAGTGTGTTTGCCGCCGCGGCTCTTGCCCTGGCGTAGCTGCCGGGATGCGACGGCTGTGTGGATGCAGGACTTATTCTGCCGCCAAAAGCACAAAATCCGCCCGGAGGCGGATTCTGCACATTCTCTAAGGTCCTACCCAGTAGGCTGTTACGCCGTCGCGATGGCCGTTACTGTCCGGTCGTTCCATCGCCAAATCAACGCCAGTGTAGCCGATAGCGGAATACCGCGAAGCACGAAAATTCTGACGATCCCGACTAGTGTCAGACCGACCGTCGATTTCCCGCGCGGCACATTACTTAAAGGCCGCCGCTTGATATCCCTATGACTGTCGCAGGCATGCCGAGGATGCTCGATTCGGTGTTCATTGCGGGAGAGCCACCTCTGCCTCTCCGATCGGCGATTGCGCTCAAACCTCTCCGATGTGATGATGCCCATCGCGATAGCCATCCCATCTCAGAAGACCCCCATGATTTCGCACGTATGCCTCGGCGTGAACGACTTCGATCGCGCATTTACGTTCTATTCGGCGGTCATGTCCGCGCTTGGGCATGAATTGAAATTCTGCGAGCGAGACAAGCCATGGGCCGGATGGATGGCCAAGGACAAGCCGCGGCCACTCTTGGTGATCGGCGGCCCCTATGACGGCAACCCCGCTCAAGCCGGTAACGGCCAGATGGTGGGACTGCTGGCGATCGATCGAAAGAGCGTCGATGATGCATACGCCGTCGCACTCGCGAACGGCGGCACATGCGAAGGCGCACCCGGCTTAAGACCGCAGTACCACGCCGACTACTACGGCGCCTATTTCCGCGATCCGGATGGCAACAAGCTTTGCGTCTGTTGTCACGATCCGGTGTTCGAGTAGCGGTCTTAAGAAATAAGCCGGGCGCCTTCGATCGTCAAGACGCGTTATATCAACCGCCCCCACCGTCCACGTGCACGACTTCTCCCGTCAAAAAGCCGCACGCGAGCAGTAAGCCGACGGCCGTGAGCGATACTGGCCCGGATGAAAGCGCCACTCGATCGGCATCACGCCGGCCGGCGCGTCTATCTCGCTCGCATTGGGGCGCCGAAAAGAAACGTCTCGATCGCTGCAGCCAGTGCCAGCGGCGTCTCATTCATCGGATAGTGCCCTGCGTTGCGCAATACCTCGACCGTGGCATGCCGATAGCGGCGCAAGTACGTCTGCCTCATCAATTCCGCGTTAAAGGTCGGGTCGTGATCGCCTACGAGCACTTTAACGCGATGTTCTCCATCGATCGCTTCGCTGAAATCGGTGTCGGCCCAAGCGTGAAGATAAGCTGCGAACGCATCGGGTGACGAGGCCGTCATCGAATACGCCGCTTTCCATTCGACCCATGAGCGGGGCAGACGTGCGCCGGTACTTCGGTCGATGATTGCCCGCCGAGTGTCTTCACTACCGGCAGCCGCTTCCAAGAAGCGGCGCGTTGCGGCGTCATACCGAACTCCCCCGCAAGGAACGGGAGCGATGCCGACCAGCGCCCGCACGCGATCGGGTGCAAGCGCGGCGATACGTTCCACGGCCATTCCACCCATCGAGTGGCCGATCAGACTAAACGTCTCGAAGCCGAGCGCGTCGGCCAACGCAAGCGCATCGCGTGCGATTTCGTCGATCGTATAGGCCCCTAGCGCGGCTCGCATTCCACCATACCCGCGGTAGTCCATGAACACATAGCTGAACGCCTCCTTCGAAAGCCATGGCTCCATGGGTTCGAAGGAATGCGCATCGCCGAACCAGCCATGGAGGACGATGACGGGGCGAGGGCCATGGCCCACTCGATGAAACGTGTTCGGCATATCGATCTCAATGTAAAACGGATGTCTTCTTTTCGCGTCGCCCAGGCACAACCGCCGGATCGCGCATGCTGCGTACGTTCTATGCCGTGCATCGTAGGTGCGTCGCTCGAGGCCCGCCTTCGAAGCCGGGTCAAGCACTGTAGAATTCGGGCCATGCGAAGCACCCTGGTCGATCCTTTCGAAGACATCCCACGTAGCGTTGTCGTAACCGCAAACGACTACGCTGCGGGTTCGACCTTCCCCGCTCATAGCCACCGCCGTGGTCAACTCGCGTTCGCATCGCGCGGAACGATAAGCGTGGCAACGCCCGAGGGCCGATGGCTCGTGCCGCCACGCCGGGCGTGTTGGGTGCCGCCGAGCATCGAGCACGCGATGACCATGAGCGGCAAGGTCACCATGCTCAACACTTTCATCACACGGGACGAGGCCGACGCAGCCGGAATGCCTTCGCGCTGCTGCGTGGTGGGCGTATCTGCGTTGCTGACACAGTTGCTCGAGGAAGCCGTCGACGTGCCCGCGCTCTACGACCTGGACGGACGCGCCGGTAAGCTGATGAGTCTGCTCGTCGCGGAAATCGCGTCGATGCCCGAATTGCCGCTTCACGCGCCATTACCGGCCGATCCTCGGCTTGCGCGCGTTTGTCGACGGGTATTCGACACACCGTCGATAACGATTAGCCTCGATGAAGTCGCCGCCGACGCCGGCATGAGTCGGCGGACGTTCACGCGTATGTTCCGCTCGGAGACCGGTGCGAGCTTCGCGCAGTGGCGTCAGCAGGTTTGCTTGCTGGCGGCCGTCGCGCGTTTGGGCGAGGGGCAGGCAGTGACACGCGTAGCGATGGACCTCGGCTACGCAAGCCCGAGCGCCTTCGCGTGCGCCTTCCGACTCGCAACCGGCCAAGCGCCTAGCCGCTATTTGGAGGAAGCCGGTCGAGCGTCGTAAGCGGTAAGCCATCCGGCAGCGCGACAACTCGCACAACCGCGTCCGAGCGTGGGATAGCAAGCGCGGCCCCCTGCGATCTGCGAGGCTCGTTATATCAAACGCCCGCCACCGTCCACGTGCACGACTTCCCCCGTCATAAAACCGCTGCTGAGCAGCAGACCCACGGCCTGAGCGATATCGTCCGGGCGCCCGATACGCCGCGTCGGTAAAGCCGCGGCGGCCGATGCCAGCGCCTCGTGCTTCGCCTCTCCGAAGAAGCTATCGAGCAGCGGCGTATCGACGAGCCCGGGCGATACGGCATTGACACGGATCGGCGCGAGTTCGAGAGCAAGCGAGCGCACGATCGCTTCAACCGCGGCGACGGCGCCCGCCAGGATCGCGCCACGTTGCGTGGGCCGCTCCGCCAGCAGGCCGGAAGTCAACACGATGGAGCCCGTCGGCCGCAGCCGGTCGAGTGCCGCGCGCACGATCGAGAGCGGTCCCACCAGTCGTTCCTCCACCGTCGAACGCAAATCCTCGGCGGTACTTTCGCGCAACGTTTTCAAAGACGCGGTGCCGGCCGTGACCACCAGATGATCGATGTCCGGAAGCGAGCCGAAGACTCCGGGAAACGCCGCGCTATCGTGCAAATCGCCGATGCATTGCCGTGCGCCGCCGATTTCGTCAGCCGCGCGCCGCAGCCGGTCGCCATCGCGCCCGACCAGCGTGACCTCGGCCCCGCTGCGAACGACATTTCGCGCCACGGCCAAGCCAATGCCGGACGTACCTCCAACGACCACCACATGTCGGCCCGCGAGCACCGAACGGACGCCGTCGACAATCGCTTCACTCATCACATTCTCCGATCGATAAAGAAAGAGTCGTCATGGTGTCGTTGAGCCAAGCGAAAGAGAACGCGCCGGCGTTCAATGATCGTCATCGAAATATTTGATAAATTGCGGCGCATGGACATTCTTCTAGCTATGCGCGTCTTCGTACGCGTCGTCGAGTGCGGAGGGCTCTCCGCGGCCGGGCGCGATCTCGGGCTCGGGCAGCCTGCCGTGAGCGAACGTCTGCGTCAGTTGGAGCGCCACCTAGGCGCCCGGCTGCTCGATCGCAATACGCGCTCCGTGAACGTGACCGATATCGGCGCGGTCTTTTATACCCACGCCAAGACGGCACTAGAGGCAGCCGACGAGGCGGCGGCGAGCGTCACATCGTTCAACCGGCAGTTGCGCGGCACGTTACGCATGGCCGCGCCGCATGCACTAGGCGAGCTACTGCTGCCGCCGCTACTGGCCACGCTGCAGCAGCGTCATCCCGAACTCTCCATCGACTTGGTGCTCAACGATCGCTTCGTCGATCCGGTGATCGAGGGTGTCGATGTCTCGATTCGAGTCGGCAGGCTCGGCGAGGGCAGCTTTGTCGCGCGTCCGCTGGGCCGTGTGCGTAGGCTGCTCTTGGCATCGCCGAAGTATTTGGCACAGGCCGGCTCGCCTGCATCGCCCGCTGCGCTCGCCGCCCATCCGTTCGTCCATATCGATGGCATCGCACGCGACGGAAAGCTTCATCTCGACGGCCCCGATGGCGCGCCCGTGACGGCGCATGTGCGCAGCGCATGGCGCTGCAATCATTGGCGGCCGTTGCTCGCGGCCCTCGTTGCAGGCAATGGAATTGGCGTATTGCACCGGCCGGTGTGCCGCGGCGAAGTCGCGAGCGGGCAACTCGTGCAGGTATTGCCCGATCACTCGCTACCCGACTTGCCGGTGCATGCGATCTATCCGTCGCCGCGAAGGGCGCCTGCTAAAACTGCCACCGTCGTGGCATGGCTGGAGTCGCAGTTGCCCGCCCTATTGGATGAAGACGATCCCGTAACGGAACACGCTTAACGAGCGCATGCAGTGGAGCTTGAAACCCTGTCGATCACACCCACAGCCGATACATCCAGAACGACTCGTCCTCGGCGAAGCGTTGCACGAACTCGGTCGGAGAAAAACCGGTAGTGCGTTTGACGGCACGGCTCAAATGAGCCTGATCGGCGAACCCCTCGTCTTGCGCGAGTGCGGCCCAGTCCAACGCTTGTCCCGTCTCGTAGCGCTCTCGCGCGCTGAAGAACAAGCTTTCGGTTTTGATCAGCGTTTGCCACTCGCGCAACGAGCGCCCGCTGAACGCCTTGATACGGCGCTCCACTTGACGCGGACTATGCGTGCGGCCCCACTCGCGCGCCTTCCAAACAAGTCGTTCGACCCAATAGCGGCCCGCTTCGCGCAGCGGCGAACGCGCCGAGCCGGCTCTAGCCTGGCGCCAAGGCGCGGCAAGGTGTTGTTGTATCGCGTAGAGCGTGGCGTCGTCGGTCTGCGCGGCCAGCAATGCATCGAAAAACGCGCGCCAATCGGGCCCGAGCAACGGCTCGGCCGGAACCACCGTATCCTGAATCACGGACAAATCGATGCGGAACAGCGCGCGTGCCGCATCGACGTCGAAGCAAATCATGCCGATGCGTCCGCAGTCGGGCGTCCAAGCCGTCGTGGGCCGCGACTGGCTGCCCGATAGCGCGAATGCCGTCTCCAACCGCCGCCACATTGGTGCTTCGGGTCCTCCCTCGATCATGCCCATGCACCCGCCCACGAACCACGAAAGCGTCACGACCGGCACCGCAGGGAAATGCGTGAGGCGCTGCGCGTCGGTCAGTGCATAGCCGCGCGTGTCGCGGCAGACGATCGCCACCACGGCGCCTTGCAATGCGGGCGGCGCAAGGTATAGACGCGAGTGCGGACGCTCGATGCCGCCCGCAAGCGGCGCGCGCATCGACGGATCGGGGCAACGCTGCACCGTATGCGAAGCGGGTAGAGACATGAGCGCCGAGTATACAAGGCGGCCGTGGGCGTCTGTCGATGTCGTTTGCGTTCAAGACACGCTGAGCCGCTTCGTCAATCATGTCGCCTAAACGAAGCTAAACTACACATCGCGAATAGAGGCCATCGGTAGACGATCATGAACTCGCCATCCTCCTCCCGCTGCCCATTGCATCACGACGCCCCGCCGCCGTCCTCGTCGGCACCGAAGCATCCTCCCGGCGTGTGGCCCCCCGGCCCCTTCTGTATCACCGGATGGGGTCTATTGAATCGAATGTCGCGCGATATGCTCGGCACGCTGGCCGAATGGAAGAAGCAATTCGGCGATGTCGTGCATTTGCGCATCCAGCCCTCGCATGCCGTTGTCGTCACCGATCCCGAACTCGTCCGCGATCTGCTCTTGACGCACCACGACTCGCTGGTTCGCTGGGAGCGCGCGAGGAACGTCTTCGGCCAAGTGCACGGCAATAGCGTCCTCGTGGCGGAGGGCGAAGCATGGCGCACGAAGCGGCACGCGTTGCAGCCGAGCTTTTCTCCGAAAGCGGTGCAGGGTTTTATGCCGACGATCGCCGATACCGTCGAAAAGACGCTGGCGCATTGGCCCGCACGCGATTCGCATTGGGCTATCGAAAGCGAACTCACGTCGCTCACGATGGACGTCATCATGCGCATGACGTTTTCGAGCGGCGTCGGCAGCGATGCGCGTATCGCGGAAGAAGCGATCCGCGTGACGAGCGTGGCCGTCAACCGAGAATTCTTTTGGCCGGTGCGTTGGCCCGATTGGGTACCCTGGAAGCGTGAGAAGCGTCGTGCGATGGCCGATTTGGACGGTTTGATCACGCGGCATATTCAAGCGCGCCTGCGTACGCCGCGCGATACGTGGCCCGGCGATCTGCTGACGATGCTGCTCGAATTGCACGAGCAAAATCCGTCCACGTGGCCGCTCAAAGCCGTGCGCGACGAATGCATGACGACGTTCTTGGCCGGTCACGAAACGACCGCGGCTGCGCTGGTCTGGTGGGCGTGGTGCATGGCCTCGAATCCATCCGCGCAAGCGGCTGCGCGCGAAGAGGTTCGACGCGTACTGGAGGGGCGCGTGCCTACCGCGCAGGCATTGCCGTCGATGCAATACCTGACGCAGACGATCAAGGAGAGCATGCGGCTCTATCCGGTCGTGCCTTTGTTGCTGGGCCGTATCAATACGAAGACCGTAAGTGTCGGGCCATGGCAAGTGTCCACGCCCACGATGTTCATGTTGCCCGTGCAACTCATGCATCACGATGAGCGTTGGTACCCCGAACCCGAAGTCTTCCGCCCGGAGCGGTTCGCGCCCGATGCGCCGGAGTTGCCGCGCGGTGCCTACATGCCGTTCGGCACAGGGCCGCGTGTATGCCTCGGGCAGAACTTGGCGATGGCCGAGATGACCGTGATCGCGGCGATGCTGCTGCAGCGTTTCGAGTTATCGGTTCCCGAGGCAATGGCCGCGCCGCGTCCGACGCTGAACGTCACGCTGCGTCCCGAGCAGCCGCTGCATTTGGCCATCGCCGAGGCTCGGTAACGATCGAGGGCCGGTCGTTATCGAAAGCGGCCGGGTCGATACGGCGCCGGATCGGTGAACGGTTGTTCGCCCGTCATCATTTCGGCGAGCAGACGGCCCGTTACCGGACCCAGCGTCAACCCGTGGTGGTTATGGCCGAACGCGAACCACAAACCGCGGTGGCGCGGGGCTCGTCCGATGACGGGGCGCATGTCCGGCGTACATGGACGCATCCCGAGCCACGGTTCGGGATCCACTCGCTCGCCGATTCCGAATGTCTCGCGCGCCAGCGGTTCGACTCTGTGCAGTTGAATCGGCGTGGGCGGGGAGCCGCGCTTCGCGATCTCGACGCCCGTCGTGAGCCGCAGCCGGTCGCCTCGCATGGGCGCCAGCACATAACCGAGCTCGCTATCGACGATGGGCATGGACAAGCCGGGCCCGTCGTTGCCATAGTGCATGTGGTAGCCCCGTTTAGCGCGCAGCGGGATATGGTAGCCGAGCGGTTCGAACACGGCGTCCGACCATGGACCCAGTGCCACGACGACCTCTCTCGCAACGAGCACCCCGTGTTCCGTGCGCACGCCCCAAGCACGATCCGACATGCGCAATGCCGTTGCATCGCCCAGCAAGATTTGCCCGCCCGCGCGTTCGAATAACGACGCATAACCTTTGACGAGCGCGCCCGGGTCGCGGACGCTCTTCGGGTCGGCCCAATGGATCGCGCCGACGATGCCCGCGCCGACGGCCGGCTCCCGAGCCCGCAGCGCCGGAGCGTCGAGCACGTCGACGCGCAAGCCGTGTTCGCGCACCGCGCTGTCGGCTTCTTCGGCTGCCCGCGCGAACGCCTTCGGCGTGCGGAACGCTTCGATCCATCCTCGCGCCTGCACGAGATCGGTCAGCGCCGCGCGCTCGATGAGCTTATCGTGCTCGCTCACGGATGCGGCGATCAACGGGAGCATGTCGCGCGCCGCCGCGCTGAGCCGCTCAGGCGCCGATTCCCACCAAAAGCGCGCGAGCCATGTTGCATAGCCGGGCAACGCTTTGTAGTCCCAGTGCAAGTCGGTGGACCGGTTGCGGGCATAACGAACGAGCGTGCCGACGTCTCGCGGGAAGCCGTACGGCACCAGCGACGAACGTTCGATCAGCCCCGCGTTGCCGAAACTCGTCTCTTCGCCGGGGGCGCGGCGATCGACGAGCGCGACGCGCCGCCCTCGGTCTTGCAGATGCAAGGCCGCCGATACGCCGACGATCCCCGCGCCGAGCACGATGACGTCGAAATCCATGGTGGCCGAACCGTCCGGTCTCACTTCGCGATGATGTCGCGCTTGAAGTACTTGCGCGAAAGCTGCGTCAGCGTGCCGTCTCGTTTCAACGCATCGAGCGCGTCCTCGACCTTCGTCAGCAACACCGCATCGCTCTTGCGCAAACCGAAGCCCGTGCCTTCTCCAAGCGTCGCCGGATCGCTGAGCGGCGCGCCGACGATCTCGAAGCCCGCGCCGCTCGGTTTGCCGAGGAAGCCGTCCTCGGCCGTTTGCGCTTCTTGAACGGCAGCGTCGAGCCGTCCCGACGCGAGATCGGAATAGACCTGATCCTGGTCCTGGTACGAAACGATGTCCACGCCCGCATTCGCCCAATGCTTCTTCAGAAAATCCTCCTGCGACGATCCTTGCAGCACGCCCACGTGCTTGCCGCGCAGAATCTTCGTATCGGGCAGCAAGCCCGAGCCGCGCTTGGCGATCATCACGATCGGGACGACGTAGATCGGCCGCGTGAACGCGATGCTCTCCTTACGCTTCTCGGTAATGTTCATCGCCGAATTGATCACGTCGAACTTACGTGCCTGCAAAGCGGGAATCAAACCGTCGAACGCGTTTTCCACCCAGACGCACTTCACCTTCATCTTCGCGCAGACGGCGTTGCCCACATCCACGTCGAAGCCCACCAACTTGCCCGACGGCGTTTTGCTCTCGAACGGGGGATAGGCGGCTTCGATCCCGAAACGCAACGTATCGGGGGCTTGCGCGAAGGCGTGAGCGGCCGTGAAGGCAACGGCGGCGGCCAGCAAGAAGGGCTTGAGCTTCATGGCGGAAATTCCTGTCGGTGATGATCCCTACGGCTCGCGTCGACGAAGCACGCGATCGCGTATGTCGAGTATCGTGTAGACTGCAAGTCCAATATAGACTAATTTGGATAGATTGGTCCACTTGTCAAAATTACGGAGATCGCGTTCATGAACACTGCCCTGCCGCTTGTCGTCGACGACCGGACGGTTCGCTCGGCGTTGCCGTTTCTCGATATCGAGGCCTCGCTGCGCTCGATGTTTCGGGCACTGGCGGCCGAGCAAGCCGTTCAGCCTCCGCAAACGCTGACGTTGCTGCCGGACGGCGCGGGCGACTTCATCACTTATCTCGGCGCGTTGGCGGGCGAGAAGGTGTTCGGCGCCAAGCTTTCGCCTTATCTGGTGACGAGCGGCAAGCCGATCGTCACGGCATGGACGTCGCTGATGTCGATGGAGACGGGGGCGCCGCTGATGTTGTGCGATGCGGGACTGCTGACGACGGAACGCACGGCCGCGACCACCGCGCTCGCCGTCGCCGAACTGGCTCGCGCTGACGCGACGCATCTCGCGCTGATCGGTTCGGGGCCCGTTGCGCTCGCGCATCTGCGCCATGCCGCCCCGCTGCGAGGCTGGCGATCGGTCCGCGTCTTCTCGCCGGAGCTGGCCGGCGACGAGAACAAGCGCGCCGCCGTTCGTGCCGCGCATGACAGCGCGCAGGTGTGCGAAAGTGCGGAGGCCTGCGTGCGCGATGCCGACGTCGTGATGCTTTGCACGTCGTCGGGCAGCCCGGTGCTGATGCCGCAATGGCTGACCAAGCCTGCGCTCGTGACGTCGATCAGTACGAACGTCGCGAACGCGCACGAGATCCCGCCCGCGTGGTTGCCGGACTTGGACGTGTATTGCGATTACGCGAAGACGACGCCCGCCGGCGCCGGGGAAATGAAGCTCGCACAGCAGCGGCACGGGTGGTCGCCGGACCATATCAAGGGCGACTTGCCCGCTCTCGTGAGCGGCGCATGCGAGAAGCCAAGCTTCGATCGGCCGGTATTGTTCCGGTCGATCGGGCTCGGTCTCGAAGACCTGGCCGTCGCCGACGCGCTCTATCGGCATCTACTCGAAAAGCAGTCGCTACAATGACACCGCGCCGCCCGCGTTCGCCGTAAGACGGCGGCAATCCCTCGAACGCAATTGAACGAAGATGCGCAAGAAAAAAACGTCCCCTGTCAAAGACTTGTTGTTGACGCGCTATGCGCCGATCGCAGACGGTATTGCCGCGCTTTTCTTTCCCTACGCCGAGGTGGTGATCCACGATTTGCACGACCAGACGGTCCTTTACTTGGCGAACAACCTGTCCAAGCGCGAGGTGGGCGACGATTCGGCGCTCGAGGAGGTTCAGCATTCGGCGCGCGAACGCGTGATCGGCCCTTACGAGAAGCTCAATTGGGACGGGCGGCGGATGCGCTGCGTCAGCAACGTGTTGTTCGACGATGCGGGTGAGCCTGCCGGCATGATGTGCATCAACTTCAACATCGCCGTGTTCGAGGACGTGCGCTCCACACTCGATTTGTTCATCAAGGGCGCGGGCGTGGTGGCGCAGCCGGAAGAGCTTTTTCGCGACGACTGGCAAGAGCGTATCAATACGTTCTTGCATGCGTGGTTGCAGGAGCGCCAGTTGGGCCTGAACGGGCTCACGCGCGAGCATCGGCGCGAGATCGTCGAGGCGCTGCATGCGCAGGGGGCGTTCCGCGGCAAAAGCGCGGCGAACTACGTCGCCAATGTGCTCGGAATGGGACGGGCGACCGTCTACAAGCACCTGAAGCAGATGAAGGAAGGAGCGGCCTAAGGGGCGACTCAGGCCGCTCGAGAGTGCGAGCTCATGCGCCCGAGTGCGCGCGGCGATCGCTCGCCGCGCGCATCGAGACGATCACTCGCCGGTCAACGTGAACGTGGGTTGCCGATAGCCGACGCCGGCACGCGACAACTTCGGCAGTTCGCGTTCTTTCAGTACGGTGGCAAAGCCCGCCCAGTCGCGATTCAAGGCGCCCATGTCGACATGGTGCGTCACGCCCAGTTCATAGGTGACACCCGCCGTGTACGGCAACTCCCAGTCCGCTCGGTGCCACGCGCGCTCGGCCAGCGCCAGCAAGCGCGGATAGACCATGTACTCGAGGAAGCGGTCGTTGCGCATGACTTCGCCCCACGCTTGGCCCTGCATGCCGTGAATAGCCGGCGCCGAACCGGTACTCGTCACCGAGAACGGATCGCCGTTGCGGTCGCCGAACACTTCCGCGTTTTGCGGCAGATTCTCGGGAGCGAACGAGAAGACCTTGTACTCGTCGGTCGCGTGCGAACCCCAGTAGTAGCCGCGCTCATGCGGATTGAGCGTGTACGGGAAGTCGAAGTACAGGTAGTCGGGCAGCGCGAGCACCGGTTCGAAGCCCTTCGCGGCGTAATTGCGCGCACTGTCGGCCGCGCCCCAGAACACGGTGTCCCAAATCGCCGAGATCACATGACGCGTCGAAAAGTCGGATGCGCCGTTCGCACCGCTCAAACCGTCTTCCCACGCCCCCATCGTGTCGATGCCGTTCGCGGCAACCTGCGCGCTCACTTGCTTGGCCAAGCGTGTCGGCAACTCGTCGGTCGATTTGATTTCGCCGCGCTGCACGAGCGCCATGCACGCCGGCGAGCGTGCCCAGGGCTTGTCTTGAATCGCGAGGTTGACGCGGCCCTTGTTCGGGTCGGTGCCGTTCAACGCCTGGAAGCCGCCGCCGAGGAAAATATTCTTGGCCTCGTCGCCGCCGAATTGCCATGTGTGCAGCGGTACCTGCGCATCGGCGTACATCGCGGCAATCTCGTGGATCACCTTGCCAGTGAAGTTCAGCGCGCCGGGTACGCACGGGTTGATGTCGCTATGCCGGTCGTAGAACTGGACCGTCGTGACATTGGTCGTGTCTTGCGGATCGATTAAGCGGTATTGCATCGCCTCTTGTTCGCGCCCCTCGGCATGCAGCCGCCGGTAGCGCGCCTCCATCGACATGACGGCCGCGCGTGCATGCGCGGGCATATCGATCTCGGGAATCACTTCGATGAAGTGATCGGCCGCATACCGTAGCAGGCTCACGAATTGGTCGCGCGTCAGATAGCCGCCGCCCGATTGGTTCTCCGGGCCGGACGCCAGCTCGGGCAGCAGACAATGCGTTTCGCTGAGATCGAAGCAGCGGCGCCCGCCCACGCCGGTCAACTCCGGCAGGCCCGGGATCTCGATGCGCCAGCCTTCGTCGTCGGATAGATGCAGGTGCAAGCGGTTCAGCTTGTAGGCGCTCATCTGGTCGATCAAGCGGCGCAGCGTCGGCGGATGCTTGAAGTTGCGCGCGAGGTCCACCTGCATACCGCGGTACGCAAAGCGGGGCGCGTCTTCCACGAGCATCGCCGGAATGCGGCCGCCGCCGGCCGGCGCCAGCGAGAACAGCGTCTGCACGCCGTAGTAGACGCCGGCGGGATCGTCGCCTTCGATGAACGCGCCGTGCGCCGTGATGGCGAGCCGGTAACCGCCCGGGACGGCAATGTCGGCCGGCAGCCGCTTCGGCGCAACGACACCGACCACATGGGTGCGCGAATCGTCGAGGCCCAGCGTTTGCGCGCGGTCGCGCAGCGCTTGCACTTGTCCCATCGAGAGGCCGGCCAGTTCGAGTTGCACGCCGTGCAGGTCGAGCGAGCCGGGCAGTGTCTGTTCGCGTTTGACGCTCGGCAACGCGCGGGTCGAAACCGGCTGCGCCGCGACGGGCGGGGCGTTGCCCGTCGAATTGTTCTGCGCGTCGGCGGGCAGGGAGACGACGTACTTCGTTTCGTCGTCGGTGTCGTTGAACTGGAGGATCGCGGGCGCCGCGCCATCGACGGCGACGAAGGTACGCGGCAGCAGGTCGCTATAGCGCAGGTACCAGTATTCGGCGACGAACGGCAACGTCACGCTTTGGCCCGGTGCCAGAAAGAGTTTGCCCGGCAATGGCGTGATGGCGTAGAGATCGCCCGTCAGATGCTCGAACGTGAAGGCCGGGTTGTCGAGCCTGAGCAGCCGGCGAATGCTGTGCGTGTAGAGCTTCCACCCGCCGGCCCAAATGGCTTTACTGCCTTGATTCGTCAGAATCAGGCGGCCGGTGGCGCATGCCGCCCCGTCCGCACCGAGGTCGGCACAAGGCACCCCCGCCGCGTTCGCATGGTTGTTGTCGATGGCAACCCGCAGCGCAAGGCTGCTGGCGAGAAAGGCGGTGAGCGCCGCTGGGCTCTTGGCGATGCCGGCGGCCGAATCCGGGCTCGCCGCGGGCGACGCCGCTAGAGCAACGGGCGGCAAGAGCGCGGCGGCCGCGGCGAGCAAGCCGGCGCGCGCGAAATGCGCAATGCGTTTCATAAAGTCTCCTCTGAAAAAAATGGCGATACGACGCCGCTCGATTACGTCGCTGCTATCGGGTCTTTCAAGGAAGCGGAAGCGCTACTGCCGAGATGAGGTGACGAGTCCTCTCGCATGACCGGTCCGAGGTGGGGACGGCAACCGGTCACGGGAGGATCTTAGGTGGACTTTGATTGGTATTCAAGTGGCATTAATTTGGAAGCTAATTGGTATTTAATGCCGATGGGAGGGGCGGGTCGCCGCGCGGGAGATGTAAGAAAGTCGAACGAGCGTTTTAAGCAGTGGGACGGCAGCGTGGCGTGACGAGGGCCCGGTTCGACACGCCGCCTGAGTGCGGCTAGATCAGCCCGCGGGCCGCCAGGTTCCGATACAACGCGCGCACGCCGAAACGCCAGGGCGCGATCTCGGTGGAAAGCCGCACGGTGTTGACGAGCGCACCGAGCGCCGGCGTCGCGATCGTCACGACATCGCCGAGGTGATGCGTGAAGCCGCCGCCCGCCGTGTCGCGATCCTTGATCGGCGAGAACATCGTGCCGAGGAACAGCATGAAACCGTCGGGATACTGGTGATGCGAGCCGCACGTTTGAGAGACCAGATCGAGCGGGTCGCGGCTGATCTCGCGCATATGGCTCACGCCCTCGAGCACGAAACCGTCCTCGCCCTCGATCAGCAGCGAAACGCTGGCCTCGCGAACGGTGTCGAGCGTGAAGTCGTCGTCGAACAAACGCACGAACGGCCCGATCGCACACGATCCGTTGTTGTCTTTCGCTTTGCCGAGCAGCAGCGCGGAACGCCCTTCGATGTCGCGCAGATTGACGTCGTTGCCGAGCGTCGCGCCCACGGCTCGTCCCGCCGCGTTCACGGCCAGCACGACCTCGGGCTCGGGGTTGTTCCAAGCCGACGTCGGGTACAAACCCACCTCGGCGCCGAAGCCCACCGCCGACATCGGCTGCGACTTGGTGAACACTTCGGCATCCTCGCCGATGCCGACTTCCATGTATTGCGACCAGGCGCCACGGCGTTTCAGTTCCTCCTTGAGCCGCATCGCGGCAGCCGAACCCGGCTTGATCTTGGCGAGGTCGGTTCCGATCAAATCATGCAGCGAGGCACGGATATCGGCGGCGCGGCCCGCATCGCCGCCCGCTTGCTCCTCGATGACGCGTTCGAGCAAGCTGACGGCGAACGTCACGCCGCAAGCCTTGATCGCCTGCACGTCGCACGGCGCGAGCAAGCGGGCCACGGCGTGCTCTTGGGCTTGCGGCTGCATGGCAGCCTGCAACAACGCGTGTGCGTCGCCGAGCAACTCGCCCGGGACCGAACGCGCGACGGCGGCGGCGTCGTCGCGATCGAACAGGTCGCTCGTGGTCGGCGCGCTGGCGGTGATATCGAATACCTGCCCGTTACGGATCACGACGACGGCCGGCCCGTTGTGGGGCGAGCCGCGCCAGAGCCGCCCCACGAGCAGGGCGCGGCCGAGGTCCGAGGGCAGACAGGAGGCGGGATCGAGTGGCATGAAGATCAGGTCTCGCGGTGAATGAAACGGTGGACTCGGAATCAGTGCGAGTGGCGCGGATCGCCGCGCGTCTCGATCACTTTCAGATAAAGCGTGGCGGGCTCGAGGCAGCCGCCCGTCGACAACTGCCCGACGAATTGCCGGTAGATCTCCTGCCACGGCGTTTGCGACGGCGGCACGCTCGGCGCGGCCTCGTCGCGGCGGCGCGCGAGTTCGGCTTCGTCGACGAGCAGCTCGACGCGCCGCGCGTTCAAATCGACGCGCACGCGATCGCCGGTGCGCATCAGCGCAAGCCCGCCGCCCGCCGCCGATTCCGGCGACATGTTCAGTATCGATGGGCTCGCCGACGTACCGCTTTGCCGTCCGTCGCCCATGCAAGGCAACGATGTGAGGCCCCGCTTCACGAGCGCGGCCGGCGGCGCCATGTTGACGACCTCGGCGCTGCCCGGATACCCGAGCGTGCCGCAGCCGCGCATGACGAGGATGCAGCGTTCGTCGATTTGCAGCGAAGGATCGTCGATGCGGGCGCGGTAGTCTTCCGGACCGTCGAACACGACGGCGCGCGCCTCGAAGGCGTTCTCCGCACCGGGCTCGCTGAGGTACGTCTGCCGGAACGCGTCGCCGACGACCGACATCTTGATGATCGCGCTATCGAAGAAGTTGCCCGACAGCACGATGAAGCCCGCGCCATGCTTGAGCGGTTCGGAGTACGAACGAATCACGTCGCCGTCGGCTTCCGGCGCTTGCTCGACGATCTCGCCTATCGTGTGGCCCGACACGGTTGCGCACTCGCCATGCAGCAGGCCCGCTTGGGCCAGTTGGCGCAAGACGGCGGGCACGCCGCCCGCGCGATGGAAGCTTTCGCCGAGGTACTCGCCGGCCGGCATGCAGTTGGCCAGTAACGGCACGTCCGCACCGAGGCGCTGCCAATCGTCGAGCGATAGCGGCACGCCGATATGCCGTGCGATGGCGATCAAATGCGGCGGGCAATTCGTCGATGCGCCCAGCGCCGAGGCCACGACGATCGCGTTTTCGAACGCCTCGCGCGTGAGGATGTGCGAGGGACGCACGTCCTCGCGCACGAGCTCGACGATCCGCTTGCCCGTGGCGTACGCCATCTGTCCGCGCTCGCGATAGGCGGCCGGAATCGAGGCGCAGCCCGGCAGCGACATCCCCAGCGCTTCGGCCAAGCTGTTCATCGATAGTGCCGTGCCCATGGTGTTGCAATGGCCGATCGAGGGCGAAGCCGCCGCGGTCAGCCGCATGAAGCCTTCGTAGTCGATCTCGCCGGCTGCGAGCAAGTTGCGCGCGTGCCAGATGACCGTGCCCGAGCCCACGCGCTTGCCTTCGAACCAGCCGTCGAGCATCGGGCCGCCGGAGAGCACGATCGCGGGCAGATCGACGGTGGCCGCGGCCATGAGGCAAGCGGGCGTCGTCTTGTCGCAACCCGTCGTCAGCACCACGCCGTCGAGCGGATAGCCGTGCAGGATCTCGACGAGCCCAAGGTAGGCGAGGTTACGATCGAGCGCCGCCGTGGGCCGGCGGCTTTGCTCCGCGAGCGGATGCACGGGAAATTCCATCGGAATGCCCCCGGCGTCGCGAATTCCTGCCTTCGTGCGCGCGGCCAACTCGATGTGATGGCGGTTGCACGGCGCGAGATCGCTCCCCGTTTGCGCGATGCCGATGATCGGACGGCCCGATTGCAGCTCCTCGCGCGTGAGGCCGTAGTTCATGAAGCGTTCGACATAGAGCGCCGTCATGTCGGCGTGACTCGGATCGTCGAACCAGTTTTGGCTGCGCAGCCTGCGCGGGGGCGTCGATGACATAGGTATTTCGTTCTCCTAATCGGTACGGTGTACGGATCAGCCAGCGTGCACGAGGCCGCGCGTGACGACGTTTTGGGGCAGGCCGGGAACGGGCGAGCGGAACGTGAACAGCGCGCCCGCCAGCGTCTCGCGCTCGCGCTTGTCCGCGCTCAAACCTTTCATCGCCGTCGTCACGTAGGCCGTGCGCAAGTCGTCTCCGCCGAACACGAGCTTCGTGATGTTCGAGCAGGGAAAGGCGACGGTGTCGATTTGCTTGCCGTCCGGCGAGTAGCGTTCGATGCAGCCTCCGTTGTATAGGGCGATCCAAACGCATCCTTGCGCATCGACCGCCATGCCGTCGGGATACGCCGATCCTTGCACTTTCACGAACACGCGCTTGTTCGAGAGCATGCCGTGCCCGTCCACATCGGACGCGTAGATCGTTTGCCCGCGCGTGTCGGTGTGATAGAGCGTGCGTGCGTCCGGGCTCATGGCCGGGCCGTTCGCGATGTCGTAGCCATCGTCGCGCCGTTCGATCGCGCCGGCGTCGCTCACACGATAGACGGCTCCGGTGGGCGCTTGTTCCTCATCGTCCATCGTGCCGAACCACAAATAGCCCTGCGGGTCGGAAAAGCCATCGTTCAGGCGATTGCCGGTTCGTTCGCGCTCGACTTCCACGAGTTTGTCGAAGGTGCCCGCGCGCGGATCGAATCGATACAGGCCTTTGCGCAGGCCGCAGATGAACGTTTCGCCGGAGGTGGGAATGACGAAACCCGGCTCGCTGGGAGCGGGCCAGGTCATCGTCTCGTGCGTCGCGGCGATATAGCGGTGCACCTGCTTGCGCTTGATGTCGACGAAATAAACGGCTTTCTCGGTTTTGCTCCAGACGGGCCCTTCGCCCAGTTCGGCCCCTAAGGGCCAGATACATTCGGGTGTGATCATGAAGATGCTCCATACCATCCCGCATCGACGAAGTACTCGCGTCCCGAGCATCGCGAGCCGTCGTCCGATGCGAGAAACAAGGCCATCCGTGCGACATGCTCGGGCTCGACCCGCTCGGGTAGGCATTGGTCGGCCACGAGCTTCGCCTCGCTTTCGGGCGATTGCCACAGCTTCATCTGCCTCGGCGTGCGCACGGCGCCCGGGATGATCGCGTTCACGCGGATACCGAAGGGACCGAGTTCGCGGGCCATCGCGCGCGTCATGCCTTCGATACCGGCTTTGGCCGTCATGTAGATCGACAGGCTCGGCAGCGCGCGATGCCACGAAATCGAACCGAGGTTCAGAATCACTCCGGAGCGTGCAGCCTTCATGCCGGAGGCCGCGTTTTGCGCGCAAAAAAATTGGTGCCGCAAGTTCACGGCGATCCGCTCGTCCCAGTAGGCCGGCGTGATCTCGCCGAAATGGTGGCGATCGTCATTGGCGGCGTTGTTCACCAAAATGTCGATCGAACCGGCTTGCGCGCAGATCGAAGCGAATACTTGCTCGATGGCGGCGATATCGCGCAAGTCGCAGCGGTGGAAGATGGGCGGATGGGCGCAAACGCCTAGGCGTTCGGCCAGCGCCTCGGAGTCGGCTTCGGCGATGTCGAGGAAAAAAACGCGCGCGCCTTGGGCGGCGAACGCTTCGACGATCGCGGCGCCGATGCCGCTTCCGCCGCCCGTAACGACGACGGTTTTATCGACCAAGCTCGGATAGATGGCGTACGACATGCGAAATTCCACGTTTGAGGAAAAGCCGGCCGTGCGTGACGCGCTCAGCGCATCGATAGCCGGCCGGGCGAGTTCGGGGGACGCCTCAGCGCCGGTTCGTGCGCGAGACCACGTCGATCCATACGGCCACGACCAAAATTGCGCCTTTGGCAATCATTTGCCAATAGGCATCGACATCGAGCATCGACATGCCGTTGTCTAGGCTTGCCATGACGAGGGCGCCGACGAGCGCGCCGTAGACGGTGCCCGATCCGCCGCGCATCGAGGTGCCGCCGATGAAACACGCGGCGATCGCGTCGAGTTCGCCCATGTTGCCCGCCGACGGCGACCCGGCCGCGAGCCGCGCCGTATTGACCATGCCGGCGAAGGCGCACATGAGGCCCATCAGCGCGAAGATCGCGAGCTTGACGCGGTTCGTATCGACGCCCGACAAACGCGTGGCTTCGAGGTTCGAGCCTACTGCATAGATGCGGCGGCCGAACACGGTTTGCGTGGCGATCCACGTGAAGATGCCGAGCATCACCAAGACGAGCAGCACGGGCACGGGGATGCCGCCGTAGTCGTCGAGCGTGGCGACGAAGGCGACGATGACGGCGGCCGCGCACACGATCTTCGCGGCGTCTTGCCAAAGCGGCGGCACGGCGAGCGCGTAGCGGCGGCGGTTGCCGCGGCCGCGCACCGTCACGAAGGCGAGCACGGCGATCAGCAGCAGCGCGAGCGCGTTGCCCGCCAGGCGCGGCAGATAGCCTTGGCCGAGGAAAACGAAGGGGTCCGATACGGGCGCGATCGTGGAGCCGCCCGTGATGCCGAGCAACACGCCGCGATAGGCGAGCATGCCGCCCAAGCCGACGATGAACGAGGGCACGCGCCGGTAGGTGGAGAGCCAGCCGTTGAAGAGGCCGGCGAGCACGCCGAGCGCGAGCACTAGCGGGATCGTCGCCGCGAGCGGCCAGTTGTGGTTCGCATCGAGAATCGCGGCGACGCCGCCGAGCAACCCGAGCAGCGAGCCGACCGACAAGTCGATTTCACCGGCGATGATGACGAACACCATGCCGCAGGCGAGCATGCCGCTGATCGCCATCTGGCGCAGCAAGTTCGACAGATTGCGCGGGGTGGCGAAGGCGCCGTGCGTGAGGACCGTGAAAAACAGCCAAATCAGCGCGACGGCGATGAGCAGCGCCAAAATCTTGTAGCGCGCGAACCATTGGCGAATGCGGTCGGCGCCGGCGGGGCCCGACGTGCCGGCCGGGCGGGCGGGGGAAAGGTCCGGTGTCATGCGGATGCGGTCTCGTTGGGTTGGGCGGCGCGGGCTCGATGCGCAGGCTCGATGGCCGCCGTCAAAATGGTCTCTTGCGTGAGGCCGTCGTTGGCGAAATCGCCGCGCAGTTCGCCCTCGCCCATGACGAGCACGCGGTCGGCGAGACCGAGCACTTCGGGCAATTCCGAGGACACCACGACGATCGCCATCCCTTGTTTCGCGAGCGCGAAGATGAGTTTGTAAATCTCGTACTTCGCGCCGACGTCCACGCCGCGCGTCGGCTCATCGAGGATCAATACCTTGGGTTCGGTGAGCAGTACGCGCGTGAGCACGGCTTTTTGTTGATTGCCGCCCGACAAGTGGGCGATCGGCAGCAGCGGGTGGGCGGCGCGCACGGAGAGTTGCTTCATCGATTTGTGGATCGTGTCGAGCTCGGCCGCGGCATCGATCGCGCCGCGCTTGACGAAGCGCCGCAGCACGGAAAGCGTGATGTTGTGGCCGACGCCGAGCTCAGGCACGATGCCGTGCGCTTTGCGGTCCTCGGGCACCATGCCGATTCCAGCCCGGATCGCGTCGCCGGGCGAGCCGATGTCGATCGTTTCGCCGTCGATCTCGACCTGCGCGCGATACGTGCCCGGATACGCGCCGAAGATCGCCTGCATGAGTTCGGTGCGGCCCGAGCCGACGAGTCCCGCCACGCCGAGGATTTCGCCGCGCCGTACGTGAAACGAGACGTCGTCCACGCGCTTGCGGCGCGGGTTCGTCACGTCGATGCAGGTGACGTTGCGCGCTTGCAGCACGGTTTCGCCGATCTCGTGGGGCTCGCGCGGAAACAGATTCGTGATCTCGCGCCCCACCATCAGCGCGACGACGCGAGCGGGCGGCATCGCGGCGAGCGGCGCCGTTTCGACGTGCCGGCCGTCGCGGATGACACTGACCGTATCGCAGACGGCCTGCACTTCGTCGAGCTTGTGCGAGATGTAAATGCAGGCGACGCCGCGCCGCTTGAGGTCGCGCACGATCTCGATCAGCACGCGCGTTTCGGCCGCCGTCAGCGAGGACGACGGTTCGTCGAGGATCAGGAGCCGCGCTTGTTTGTTCAGCGCCTTGGCGATTTCGATCAACTGCCGATGCCCGCCGCCGAAGTTCATCACAGGCTGCGCGACGTTGATTCCTTCGATGCGCAGTTCGCGCAGCAAGGCGTCCGCGCGCCGATGCATCGCCGCATAGTTCATGCGGCCGCCGGGCAGGGTGATTTCGTTGCCGAGGAAGATGTTTTCGGCCACGGACAGCTCGGGCACGAGCATCAATTCCTGGTGGATGATGACGATGCCGGCGCGCTCGGTGTCGCGCACGCCCGATGCGCGCAGGATCTGGCCGTCCCAGACAATCTCGCCGTCCCAGGTGCCGTGCGGATAGACGCCCGAGACGATCTTCATCAGCGTGGATTTGCCCGCGCCGTTTTCGCCGCACAGGCCCAGGCATTCGCCGGGGCGCACCGACAGGTCGATGCCGTCGAGCGCCTTCACGCCCGAGAAGGTCTTGACGATACCGCGCAGCGACAGCAAGGGTTCTGAGTGCACCATGCCTCTCGTTCCTTTTCCGATTGCGGAAATGCGCGGCCCGCCCGAGGGCGGCACCGCGCATGAGCCGTCGTTTATTGGCCCGAGAGCTGCGCTTGCGTGTAGAAGCCGTCCTTCACCACGACGTCCACGTTCTTCTTGGTCAGCAAGACCGGTTGCAGCAAAACCGTATCGACCTTCTTCTTGCCGTTGTCGTACTGCGCGTTGAAAGCGGGCTTCTTGCCTTGCGCCAGATCGACGGACAACTTGGCCGCCTCGGTGGCGATCAGCTTGATGGGTTTGTAGACGGTCATCGTCTGCGTACCGGCGATCACGCGCTTGACGGCCGCGAGGTCGGCATCCTGGCCCGAGACCGGCACTTTGCCCGCGAGTTTTTGCGCGGCCAGCGCCTGAATCGCGCCGCCGGCGGTGCCGTCGTTCGAGGCGACGATCGCGTCGATCTTGTTGTTGTTGGCGGTGAGCGCGTCTTCGACGATACGCAGCGCCGTCGAAGCGTTCCACTCCGGCACCCACTGCTGACCGACGACCTTGATGGCGCCGCTGTCGATCGCGGGCTGGAGCACCTTGAGCTGGCCTTCGCGCAGCATCTTGGCGTTGTTGTCCGTCGGCGCGCCGCCGAGCAGGAAGTAGTTGCCCTTGGGCTGTGCGTCGAACACGCCCTTGGCTTGCAGCTCGCCGACCTTCTCGTTGTCGAACGAGATATAGGCGTCGACGTCGGCGTCCAGGATCAGGCGGTCGTAGGAAATGACTTTGATGCCCGCCTTCTTCGCTTCGGCGACGACATTGCCGAGCGTCTTCGAATTGAACGGCACGATGACGATGACGTCGACGCCGCGCGAAATCAGGTTTTCGATCTGTGAAATTTGACGCTCTTCGCTCGCATCGGCCGACTGCACCGAGACGGTTGCCCCGAGCTTTTGCGCGGCGGCGACGAAGTAGTCGCGATCGCGCGCCCAGCGTTCGACGCGCAGATCGTCGATGCAAAAGCCGATGACGGGATGTGCCTTGCTTGCGTGCGCGAGCGGCGCCGCGAGGGTCAAGCCCGCGAGCACCGCGCTCGCGACGAACGAGCCTAAAATGGAACGACGCTTTGCGAATGCCATGTCTCCACTCCTGTCTTATATATTGGACGTCGCCGTTTTCCGATCGGGCGGCGCGTGCGCGCGGCGACTCGCGCGCACGCTGTGAGGTTGCCGCCGGGCCGCCGCGAGTGCGGGCGGCCGGGTCTCGGAGTGCGGCCATGGTGCAGCGGCGCCGCGCCCGCCACAATTGCGAAATTGCACAGCGGCATTAACGTTTCTTGCCGACGCATGGGGAAGTGGGCGGCGCGCGCCTCATTCGGGCCTAAAATCGCAGGAAGCGCCAGACGAGGCGAACGCGGCCCGGCCATAGCGATCGAGCCAAGCGGCGACGACCCGGGCGAGCGGCAACGATCGATAGGAGACGACACCATGCGCGAAGCCGAGACGGCCGCGCGAGAGCTGTGACGATGACGAGGGCCAACGCCCCCGCGCCGCAAAAGGCGCATCGCATCGCGCTGCTCTTCAACGCGAACAAGGTCTATGACCGCGAGATCATCGCGGGCGTCGGCCAGTATTTGCTATCGACGCGCGTCGGCTGGAATCTATTTCTGGAAGAGGATTTCCGCTGCCGGCTCGGCGGGATCGAACGCTTCGACGGCGACGGCATCATCGCCGACTTCGACGACCCGGCGGTATGCGAGGCGTTGGCCGACTGTCCGCTGCCCGTCGTCGCCGTCGGTTCGTCGTTCGAAGATCCGTCCCACTATCCGGGTAATGTGCCGTACATCGCCACCGATAACGTCAAGCTCGTCTCGCTCGCTTATACCCATTTGATCGGCGCGGGTTTGCGGCACTTCGCGCTCTATAGCTTGCCCCTCGCGAACGAGCACCGTTGGGCGTATCAGCGCGAGCTCGCGTTCGCGCGCTTGCGCGAAGCGGATGGGCGCACGCGCGAGCAAATCGACGCCGAGATCTACCGGGGCCTTTCGACGAGCGCGCCCACCTGGAACCAGGCGATCGAGCAATTGACGCAGTGGTTGCATGCGCTGCCCAAGCCGGTCGGCATCATCGCCGTCACCGATGCGCGTGCGCGGCAACTGCTGCAGGCTTGCTTGATCGCGGGCATTCCGGTGCCCGAGGACGTCGCCATCATCGGCATCGACAACGATCCGCTGACGCGAACCTTGACGCGTATCCCGCTTTCCTCGGTGATCCAGGGTACCGAGGAGATGGGGCGCACCGCTGCGCACCTGTTGCATCAGATGCTGCACGGCGCGCGTTTTCCGGGGCGCACGATTCTCGTGCCGCCCGTCGGCATCAACGTGCTCGATTCGACGAAGCATCAACCGCTCGCGAGCCCGTATGTGGCGAGGGCGCGGCATTTCATTCGCCAATACGCGTGCCAAGGCATCCGTACCGAACAGGTGGCCGATTACGTGGGCGTATCGCGCTCCTCGCTCGAAGAACACTTCCGGCGCGAACTCGGTTGCACGGTGCACCAGGAGATTCTTCGCCAAAAGCTCGACGCGGCCAAAGCGCTGCTCGTCAAACGCGACGTATCGAGCGCGGACGTGGCCGTGCGCTGCGGCTTCAAGTCGGTCCAGTATTTGCACGCGGTGTTTCGCCGGGAACTCGGCTGCACGCCGCGCGAGTTTCAGGCGCGCGCGGATGCGCGCGAGCCGGTTTGAGCGCATGCGATGGATGCCCCACGCTTTCGCGGCGCCTTTGCCCTACCTATCCAACTTCACGAGCCTATGATCAGCACTGCTAAGTTGTCGCACGAACCTTGGGGCTCGCTGCCCGACGGCCGGACGGTTCACTTGTTCACGCTACGCAATGCGCACGGCATGCGTGTGTCGATCAGCGAACTGGGCGCGACGCTCGTTTCGTGGCACGCTCCCGATCGTGCGGGACGGCTCGGCGACATCTTGCTCGGTCACGATACGCCCGCCGAGTATTGGGAAGCCAAAACTTACATGGGCGCGCTCGTCGGCCGCTGGGCCAATCGCATCGCCGACGGGCGCTTTACGCTCGACGGCATCGCCTACTCGGTCGATCGCAACGAAGGCGGCAATTCGCTGCATGGCGGCGTGACAGGGTTTCATCGCGCGCTGTGGACCGCGCGCGAGGACGACGGCGCGCTCGTTTTCACGCTCGATTCGGAAGAGGGCGATGCGGGCTTTCCGGGCAACGTGCACGCGCAAGTACGCTACACGCTCGATGACGACGGCGAATTGACGATCGATTATTTCGCGCGTACCGATGCGCCGACGCCGCTCAATCTGACGAGCCATGGCTACTTCAATCTGACGGCGCAAGCGGGCGCGGACATCAAGGGACACGTGCTCTCGATCGATGCCGATGCGTTCTTCGAAGTGGACCCGGCTTTGATTCCGATCCGGCAATCGGCCGTCGCCGGCAATGCGTTCGATTTTCGCGAGGCGGCGCCGATCGGGGCGCGGCTCGACTGGCCGCACGAGCAACTCTCGCTCGCGCGCGGCTTCGATCACTGCTACGTGCTGCGCGACGCGCAAGGCTCAAGCGAGCGGCCCGTGCGCCGCGTCGCGCACTTGTACGATCCGGCGAGCGGGCGCGAAATGACGGTATCGACCGATCAGCGCGGCTTGCAGCTTTATACCGGCAACTATCTCGACGGCGTGCCGGGGCGCCACGGCTCGGCCTACGCGCGCCACGCCGGCCTGTGTCTCGAAGCGGGCGGGTTTCCGAATCAGATCAACATGGCCGATCGCGAGGATGTCATCTCGCGGCCCGAGAAACCGTACCGCCAAGTGACCCGGTATCGCGTCGGCGTGCTCGACTGAGCACGCCGGACCCTGCCGCTAAGACACGCACTCGTAGCGGCACACTTCGTGCCCCGCGCGCAGGCCGGGATGCTCGCGCGTGGCCTGCCACAGCGGCGAGGCGCCGACGTTGCCGTCGTGCCCGTGATGGCCGCGCGCGGCCGCGCGGCGGTGCGCCTGCGCATCGGTCCAGCGCGCGAAGTTCAAAACGTGGGCTTCGTCGCGCGTGGCGAAAAAATTCGCCGAGATCAGGCCGTCGGGCGGTTCCGCATCGCCGTTCAGCGCGAGCGTGACTTTGTCGATCCAGCTTGCCTGAATGGCGGCGTTGGGTTTTTCGAGCGACTGGCGCACGACGACGAGGCACTCTCCGGGGCCGCTACGGCCGGAGCTCCATCCGCCGGCCGGCACCGCCACGTCCACCCACTGCGCGATGGCGTGCGCGCCGAGCGGCTCGATGGCGTGGGCGATGGCGTCGACGACCGTGCGCTCGGCCGCTTCGAAGCGGCTGACCCGCCAGGCCGCGACGAAAAGTAGCGCATTGGCGTCCGTATCGCGGTAGACGTCGGCCAAGGTGCCCGTCGGGACGGTGCGGGCGTGTTCGATCAGCGAGGGCATCGCGCGCTCGAGGGCGTCGCGCGAGGCAAATAGCACGCGGCCTGCGGCAAGCAGGCGAATATCCGGGTCAATGGGGTTGAAGCGGTTCGACAGGGGCGACATGAGCTTTTTCCTCCTCCATTGCATCTAAGTTACCGCGTCTTGGCGATGCTTGCCGTACCGATCGTTCGGATTCGTTGACCGGCCCTCATTTGACAACCCCGTAACGCTCGCGTAAATTTCGCGCACGCGTCGGGAGAGCGCGCTCGCGGTAGGGTTTTGACGCCCGCCGGGACGCCGCCGAAGGGGCACACCCACAAACTCTCAGGCAAAAGGACCGACCGCGTCGAAAGACCTGTTCGCGCAGGTGTTTTCGCACTCTGGAGAGAGGCGGTAGTTCATGGCGGCGCACCGGTAACCACGGTTTCGCGCGCCGGTTCAAGCCGCCCACCGAAGGGGCGCGCGTCGAGCGGGAAACGAAAATTCGTCCCCCCATTCGGCGCAATCTCTCAGGTACCGAGGACAGAGGGGTCATGCATCGCAGCCGCCGCAGGCATTCGAGCCCGCGCGCGTTGCCAGGCATGGCCCTTTTTTGTTTTCGCGATACCTTCGCGCGCCGAGGCTCCCATGACCGAATTGAAACAAACTCCCCTGAACGCCGCTCACCGTGCGCTGAATGCGCGCATGGTCGATTTCGGCGGCTGGGACATGCCCGTCAACTATGGCTCGCAGATCGACGAACACCAGGCGGTGCGCACCGACGCGGGGATGTTCGACGTTTCGCATATGTGCGCGGTCGATTTCGCGGGCGCGCAGGCTCGCGCGTTCTTCGAATACGCGATCGCCAACAACGTCGGCAAGCTGCAAACGCCGGGCCGTGCCCTGTATTCGTGCATGCTCAACGAGGACGGCGGCGTCATCGACGATCTAATCGTCTATTTTTTCTCCGACGATTTTTTCCGCGTCGTCGTCAATGCGGGCACGGCTGAAAAAGACATCGCCTGGTTCAACGCGTTGAATGCCGAGCGCGGGTTCGGTTTGTCCATCACGCCGCGCCGCGATCTGGCTATCGTGGCGGTTCAGGGTCCGAACGCTCGCGCCAAGCTGTGGCAAGTGCTGCCGTCCGTGCGCGAAGCCACCGAACCGCTGAAGCCGTTCAACGCCGCGCGCGTGGACGCGGCGCCGTACGGCGAATTGACCGTGGCGCGTACGGGGTACACGGGTGAGGACGGCTTCGAGATCATCGTGCCGGCCGCGCACGTCGTCGCGCTCTGGCAAGCGTTGCACGCCGCCGGCGTGCGGCCTTGCGGGCTCGGCGCGCGCGACACGCTGCGCCTCGAAGCCGGGATGAATTTGTATGGCCAGGACATGGACGAAAAAGTCTCGCCGCTCGATGCGGGACTGGCCTGGACCGTCGACCTCGCCGCGCCGCGCGCGTTCGTCGGCCGCGCGGCGCTCGAGCGCGACGGGTCGCGCCAAGCATTCGTCGGGCTCATTTTGCAAAAAGAGAACGGCAAGGCGGGCGGCGTGCTGCGCGCGCACCAGAAGGTCATGACGCCGCACGGCGAGGGCGAAATCACGAGCGGTACGTTCTCGCCGACGATGCAAGAATCGATCGCGTTCGCGCGGGTGCCCAAAGACGTGCGTCCGGGCGACGTGGTGCAAGTCCAAATTCGCGACAAAGCATTGCCCGCAAGCGTGGTAAAACTGCCGTTCGTGCGGGGCGGCAAGGTGCTCGCCGCCTAAGCGGCGGCCCGCGCACGAAGCGATACCCGATCGATCCCAATTACAACGCATCCACCCTATTCACCAGGAGTCTCAAATGAGCAACGTTCCGGCCGATCTGAAATACACCGACGAACACGAGTGGATCAAAGTCGAAGGTGACGGCACCGTGACGGTCGGTATCACCGACCACGCGCAATCGACGCTCGGCGACATCGTTTTTCTCGAACTGCCGCAAGTCGGCAAGGACATCAAGGCCGGCGATGCCGTCGGCGTGGTGGAGTCGGTCAAAGCCGCGTCCGACATTTACGCCCCGGTGGCGGGTGAAATCGTCGCCGTCAACGAGGAAGCCGCCGACTCGCCCGAAGAGGTCAACAGCGATGCCTATGGCTGCTGGCTGTTCAAGGTGAAGCTCGCCGACGCGTCCGCGGTCGACGGCCTGCTCGACGCCGCCGCTTACGAAAAGCTCATCGGCTGACCCTCATTACTCGTTCTTGCCGCGCGGCGCATCTCGAAGCGTTCCACGCTCGAGCGCCGCGCAATATACGCCGCCCTACCATGAAACTCGAACATCCGGATCGTCTGATGAACCGCTCCCCTCTCTCGCTTGCCGCGCTCGAAGTGCACGACGCCTTCGCCGAGCGGCACATCGGCCCGGATAGCGCCGACCAGCACACCATGCTGGAGGTGCTCGGTTTCGCGTCGCGCGCCGCGTTGATCGACGCCGTGATCCCGCCCGCGATCCGCCGCAACGGTCCTCTGCCGCTCGGGCCGTTCGCCGAGCCGCGCAGCGAGGCCGAGGCGATTGAGCGGTTGCGCGAACTCGCGGACAAGAACGAGGTGTTCCGTTCCTACATCGGGCAGGGCTACTACAACACGCACACGCCGGCCGTGATTTTGCGCAACGTGCTGGAGAACCCGGCTTGGTACACGGCCTACACGCCGTATCAGCCCGAGATCTCGCAAGGCCGGCTCGAAGCGCTGCTCAACTTCCAGCAGATGATCGGCGATCTGACCGGCCTTTCCATCGCGAACGCGTCGCTGCTCGACGAAGCGACGGCTGCCGCCGAGGCGATGACGCTGCTGCAACGCGCGGGCAAGTCGAAGTCGAACGTGTTCTACGTGGCCGACGACGTGCTGCCGCAAACGATCGAAGTCGTGCGCACGCGCGCCGAGCCGATCGGCATCGAAGTGCGCGTCGGTCCGGCCGATGCGGCGGCGAGCGCGGGCGCATTCGGCGTGCTGCTGCAATATCCGGGCGCGGCCGGCGACGTGCGCGACTATCGCGCGCTGACCGAAGCCGTGCATGCGGCGGGCGGCTACGTGGTCGTCGCGGCCGATCTGCTCGCGCTCACGCTCCTGACGCCGCCGGGCGAGTGGGGCGCCGACGTCGCCGTGGGCACGTCGCAGCGCTTCGGCGTGCCGGTGGGCTTCGGCGGCCCGCACGCCGCTTACATGGCCGTGCGCGACGAATTCAAGCGCCAGATGCCGGGCCGGCTCGTCGGCGTGACCGTCGATGCGCAAGGCAAGAACGCGCTGCGCCTCGCGCTGCAAACGCGCGAGCAGCATATTCGACGCGAAAAAGCGACCTCGAACGTTTGCACGGCGCAAGCGCTGCTCGCGATCATGGCGAGCATGTACGCCGTCTATCACGGGCCGCAAGGCTTGAAGACGATCGCGCAGCGCGTGCACCGCATCGCCGCGCTGCTCGCGGCCGGCGTCAAGCAACTGGGTTACGCGCTCGTCAACGAAACGTTCTTCGATACGCTGACGATCGAAACGGGCACGCGCACGGCGGCCGTGCACGAAGCCGCTAAACGCATGCGCATCAATCTGCGCCGCGTGAGCGATACGCGTGTAGGCGTTTCCATCGACGAAACGACCAAGCGTGCCGATCTCGCCGATCTGCTCGCGCTTTTCGCGCACGCGGCCGGCGCGATCGACGTGCCGCACGTCGATGCGCTCGACACGGCGCTCACGCGGGCCGAGGAGCAAGGGCAGGGGGGCTCGCTGTCGCTGCCGGCCTCGCTCGCGCGGACCAGCGCTTATCTGACGCATCACGTCTTCAATCGCCATCATTCGGAGACGGAAATGCTGCGCTATCTGCGCAGCCTCGCCGACAAGGACCTGGCCCTCGATCGTTCGATGATCCCGCTCGGTTCGTGCACGATGAAGTTGAACGCGACGTCCGAAATGCTGCCGGTCACCTGGCCCGAGTTCTCGCAGATTCACCCGTTCGCCCCGGCCGAGCAGACGGTCGGCTACCGTGAAATGATCGATCAGCTCGAGCAGATGCTCGTGGCGGCCACGGGCTATGCGGCGGTCTCGCTGCAACCGAACGCCGGTTCGCAGGGCGAGTACGCGGGGCTCTTGATCATCCACGCCTATCACGCATCGCGCGGCGAAGGCCACCGCGACGTCTGCCTGATTCCGGCATCGGCGCACGGCACGAACCCGGCGTCGGCCCATATGGCGGGCATGAAGGTGGTCGTGGTCGGCTGCGACGAACAAGGCAACGTCGATATCGACGATCTGAAGGCGAAGGCGGCCGAGCATGCGGCCAACCTGGCGGCGATCATGATCACGTATCCGTCCACGCACGGGGTGTTCGAGGCCAACGTGCGCGAAATCTGCGAGATCGTGCATGCGGCGGGCGGCCAGGTGTACGTGGACGGCGCCAACATGAACGCGATGGTCGGCTTGACGGCGCCGGGGCAGTTCGGCGGCGACGTCTCGCACTTGAACCTGCACAAGACGTTCTGCATTCCGCATGGCGGTGGCGGCCCCGGCGTCGGGCCGGTCGCGGTCGGTCCGCATCTCGCGCAGTTCCTGCCGAATCAAACCTCCACGGGCTATCGCCGCGCGGAAAGCGGCATCGGCGCCGTCTCGGCCGCGCCGTACGGTTCGGCCTCGATCCTGCCGATTTCGTGGATGTATATCGCGATGATGGGCGCGAAGAACCTCACGGCGGCCACCGAAGTCGCGATCCTGAACGCGAACTACGTGGCCAAGCGCCTCGCGCCGCACTATCCGGTGCTGTACGCGGGGCCCGGCGGACTGGTCGCGCACGAGTGCATTCTCGATTTGCGCCCGATCAAGGACGCGAGCGGGATCACCGTCGACGACGTCGCCAAGCGCCTGGCCGACTACGGCTTTCACGCGCCGACGATGAGTTTTCCGGTGCCGGGCACGTTGATGGTCGAGCCGACCGAATCGGAATCGAAGGAAGAACTCGATCGCTTCATCGAGGCGATGATCGCGATTCGCGAGGAGATCCGCGCGGTGGAAGACGGCCGCGCCGATCGCGAGGACAACCCGCTCAAGCACGCACCGCACACGGCGGCGGTCGTGACGGCGGACGAATGGCCGCATGCGTACTCGCGCGAGAGCGCCGCGTACCCGTTGCCCTCGCTCGTCACGCGCAAGTACTGGCCACCCGTGGGCCGCGCGGACAACGCTTATGGCGACCGCAATTTGTTCTGCTCGTGCGTGCCCGTCGCCGATTACGCCTGACAGCGTAACCGTGAGCGCAACGGCGCGAGCCGTCGGCGCGGCGACGCGCGATCGACGCCCCCGCCGCGCCTTGGCGTGCGCGGGTGTGCGTCGTTCGACGCGAATCCCGGTACCATCTCATCCCGCGATCAAGCCAACGAAGGAGCGACCGATGGGGCGAATGGTGCCGGCAGCGATGGCATGTCTGCCAACTGTGCAACGGGATGGATCGAGCACGCTCGGCGGTGAACGGACGGGGCCGGGGCGCCGTCACGCCCCGGTGAACGCCGAGGCGCGCCGGGGCGGCGTGTCGCTCGCGGCCTGCCTGATCGCGTGCGCGGGCTTGCTCGCGCATGCCGGCGCCGCGCGCGCGGCCATGAACTTCTGCGCGGCCCCGGCCATGCAAACGAGCGAGCGTACGAGCGCCGCGCCCCCGGTGCAAGCGCTCATGAAGAGCGTGGCGGCGCGGCTCGGCGATCAGCCCAAGCCGCTCGCGCGTCTGCATACCGAAGGCACGCTGCCGCACGAAGGCATTTACGACCAGAGCGTCGAGGCCGAGCAAGAACTCGAGCTCATGCGCGACGCGGCGCTCGTCTGGCGCGCGACCGGGGACGAACGCTATCTGCGCCTCGTCGATCGCTTCTTGCTGGCCTGGGCCACGACCTATCGGCCGAGTTTCAATCCGATCGACGAGACGCATTTCGATTCGATGATCTTGGCCTACGATTTGACCGCCAGCGCGCTGCCCGTCAAGACGCGTAACGCGACGGCCGCGTTCATCACGACGCTCGCGAACGGGTATGTCAACCAAGTGGACGCGCAGCCGCGGCCTTTGCGCGGGACTTATCGTAACAATTGGGAAAGCCATCGCGTCAAGCTCATCGCCATGGCCGCCTTCACGCTCGACGATCGCAAGCTCATCAATGCCGCGCAGCGGCTGTTCGTCGAGCAAATCGGCACGAATATCGCACCCGATGGGGCGACGGTGGATTTTGCCGAACGCGATGCGCTTCATTACGTGGCCTACGACTTGCAGCCTCTCGTGGAGGCGGCCTTGTCGGCCCGGCGCCACAACCGCAATTGGCTCACGCTGCGCGCGCCAAACGGCGCCACGCTCGCCGCCGCGCTCGATTGGCTCGCGCCTTACGCGCTCGGTGAAAAAACGCACGAGGAGTTCGTCCATTCGAGCGTGCCGTTCGATGCCAAGCGCCGCGAGGCGGGTTTGCCCGGCTACTCGGGGGAATGGGACCCGAAGAGCTCGGCGCAGTTGTTTCATCTAGCCGCGCGGCTGTCCGGCCGCTATGCGATCGTCGCGCAGCGCGTCGCTGCGATGCCGCCCGCGTGGCTGTCGGTCTGTCTGCCGTTGCCGGCGAGATAGCGAAGTTAGCGAAATCGGCGTGCCATGCCGCGATCCGGATGGCCGCCCCTTGAACGACGCCGTGACGGCAAATCCGGCGCGGCGTTTCCACTTATCAATCCGAGGCGCGTACCCGCCTCGATCAGCGTCTGGAGCAACAATGGCAGTCAGCGTTTTCGACCTCTTCAAAATCGGCATCGGCCCTTCGAGCTCGCATACGGTCGGGCCGATGCGCGCCGCGCTGCTGTTCGTGCAAGGGCTCGAACGCGACGGCTTGCTTGCCCAAACGGCGTCGGTGAAGGTGGAACTGTACGGTTCGCTCGGCGCGACCGGCAAGGGACACGGCACCGATCGCGGCGTCATGCTGGGCCTGATGGGCGATGCGCCCGATACGGTCGATCCCTCGACGATCGCGGCCCGGCTCGACGCCGTCCAAAAGTCTCGCCGGCTCGCGCTCGGCGGCACGCACGAGATCGCGTTCGTGCCGAAGGAGCAGATCGTGTTTTATCGGCAAGCGTTGCCCGAGCATCCGAACGGTATGAAGCTGCGTGCGGCCGACGCGGGCGGCGCGGTGTTGCGCGAGGCGACTTACCTGTCGGTCGGGGGCGGCTTCGTCGTGACGGCCGGCGCGCCCAATACGAAGGTGCTGCAAGCGGCCGACCAGCGCGCCCATCCGTTCAGCACCGGCAATGAATTGCTTGCGCTGTGCGCGTCGACGGGCAAGTCGATCGCCCAGCTCATGTGGGACAACGAGCGCGTGTGGCACACCGAGGAGGAAACGCGCGCCGGACTGCTGAAGATTTGGGATGTGATGCAATCGTGCGTGGCGCGCGGGTGCGGGATCGGCAATGCCGACGCCGACGGTACGCTGCCCGGACCGTTCCAAGTCAAGCGCCGCGCGCCGCAGCTTTATCGCGCGCTCTCGGGCAACCCGGAGCAGGCGCTGCGCGATCCGCTCTCGATGGTCGATTGGATCAATCTGTATGCGATCGCCGTCAACGAAGAGAATGCGGCGGGCGGCCGCGTCGTCACGGCGCCGACGAACGGCGCGGCCGGTATCGTGCCGGCCGTGCTGCACTACTACACGCGCTTCGTGCCCGGCGCGAACGAGCAGGGCGTCATCGACTTCTTGATGACGGCCGCCGCGATCGGCATTCTGTACAAGCTCAATGCGTCGATCTCGGGCGCGGAAGTGGGCTGTCAGGGCGAAGTGGGCGTGGCGTGTTCGATGGCGGCCGGCGCCTTGGCCGCGGTCATGGGCGGTACGCCGAAGCAAGTCGAGAACGCCGCCGAGATCGGCATGGAGCACAACCTCGGTCTCACGTGCGATCCGGTCGGCGGCATGGTGCAGATTCCGTGTATCGAGCGCAATGCGATGGCGTCGGTGAAGGCCGTCAACGCCGCGCGCATGGCGCTGCGCGGCGACGGCAGCCATTATGTATCGCTCGATTCGGTCATCAAGACGATGCGCGAGACCGGCGCCGATATGAAGACGAAGTACAAAGAGACGTCGCGCGGCGGCTTGGCGGTCAATATCGTCGAGTGCTGACGAGAACTTGGTCGGCCGGGTGCCGCACCACGTGTCAAACGGCGGGTCTATCGAGCAGACAAACCCGCCTCCAGGCGACTGCACGAAACGCGAGTAACGGTGTAAAATCGCTCCTGGAGTGCTGGTGCGCCGGATGTTTTAAGTTACCCGGGCGAGTGCTTCAACGCTTTTAGGGCCGCTTTCGAGCGGCCTTTTCTATTTCAGCGTGCAGGCGGCTTGTTTGCGTCTCCCTTCGGGATCACCGAATACAGTTCGGCTCGTGGCTTTCGTTGCGTCAGCTCCAGCACTGCCCGATCCCGCACTACATTTCCGTACCGGTCCTCTCTCCGCGTGACGCTTTCAAGCGCGGTCATCTTGGCATTGGGCATCACTACGGCATCGGCGGCTAGCGCGCTCGCGATCTGTCCCATGACATCCTCGATGGTGTAGTTGTCCCGCACAATGCGAGCCTACGGCCGTGACAGCCCCGGCGGGTCAGGCGTAAGCTGTCGGCGCCGTCTCTCGCGATTCGCTCGCCGGTCGTTCCTTCTCGAACAACAAACCCTAGCCAGTCAGGAGGTTGCCGCACCATGCCGAATGTCGCCGATACCGCCAACGTGACCGGAGCGCGCTTGCTCGTCGATGCGCTCGTCACGCACGGCGTCGACCGTGTTTTCAGCGTACCGGGTGAAAGCTTTCTCGCCGTGCTCGACGCGCTGCACGACGAAACGCAGCGGATTCGCACGATCGTCTGCCGGCATGAAGCGGGCGCGGCCAACATGGCCGAGGCAACCGGCAAGCTTACGGGCCGCCCGGGCGTGGCCATCGTCACGCGCGGGCCGGGCGCGACCCATGCCTCGATCGGCGTGCACACCGCGTTTCAAGACTCCACGCCGATGATCTTGCTCATCGGCCAATGCGCGCGCGACCATCTCGATCGCGAGGCGTTTCAAGAGATCGACTATCGCCGCATGTTCGGCCAGATGGCGAAATGGGTCGCGCAAATCGACGACGCGCGCCGTATTCCCGAGTACATGAGTCACGCGTTTCACACGGCATGCGCGGGCCGCCCGGGCCCCGTCGTGCTCGCGCTGCCCGAAGACATGCTCACCGACCTCGTCGCCCCCGTGCCCGCCGCGCCGCGCTTTCATCGCGTGGCGGCGTCGCCTTCGGCCGCGCAGATCGACCAAGTTCGCGTGATGCTCGAAGGCGCCCAACGCCCGATGGTGATCGCGGGCGGCAGCGGCTGGAGCGAGCAAGCGTGCGTGGATCTGCGCCGGTTCGTCGAAGCCTGGCAATTGCCGATCGGCTGCGCGTTCCGCTATCAAGACACGATCGATAACGATCACCCGAACTACGCGGGCGACGTGGGGCTCGGCATCAATCCGGCACTGGCGCAGCGCATTCGCGAGGCCGATCTGCTGCTCGTCGTGGGTCCCCGTCTGGGCGAAGCGACCACGGGCGGCTATACGCTGCTCGATATTCCGAAAACCCGGCAAACGCTCGTGCACGTGCATCAAGGCGCGGAAGAGTTGGGCCGCGTCTACGCCGCCGACTTGCCGATCGTCTCGGGCATGCCCGAAATGGCGGCCGCGCTGGCCGCGCTCGAGCCGCGCGCCACGCCTGCTTGGGCCGGCACGGCGCAGCAAGCGCACGGCGCGTACCTCGAGTGGCGCGCGCCGCGGCCGATGCTCGGCGACGTCCAACTCGGCGAAATCATGGCGCAACTGCGCGAGCGGCTGCCCGCGGACAGCATCGTCACGAATGGGGCGGGCAATTACGCCATCTGGCTGCATCGGCATTTCGCTTATCGCGAGTGGCGCACGCAGCTCGCGCCGACCAGCGGCGCGATGGGCTACGGCGTGCCCGCCGCACTCGCGGCGAAAGCGATGTACCCCGAGCGGACGGTGGTTGCGTTCGCGGGCGACGGCTGCTTCATGATGTCGTCGCAAGAGCTCGCCACGGCGATGCAGTACGGCCTGAACGTCGTCTTCATCGTCGTGAACAACGCGCACTTCGGCACGATCCGCATGCATCAGGAACGGCACTACCCGGGTAGAACGCACGGCACCGGGCTCACGAACCCGGACTTCGCGGCGTTCGCCCGCTCGTTCGGCGCGCACGGGGAAACGGTCGAACGCACGGCCGATTTCCTGCCGGCATTCGAGCGATGCGTGGCGAGCGGGTTGCCCGCGCTCATTGAAATCCGCGTGCCCAAGGAAGTCAGCACGCCGGCGGCGACGCTCGACGACATTCGCGAGCAAGGCCGGCGCGCACGCGCGTCGGCGACGAAGTAGGCGCGCGTCGCGTGGTGACTCGGTCGCCCACGCGCTCGCCGGTTCGATCGGCCGGTCGGTGGCGGCGTCAGTGCCCTCGATAGAGTGCCCGCTGGTTCTCGGATAGATCGAACCTGCTCGACGGCGGATGCGGGAACGACGGCATGCGCATCGTCGGCGCGATCAAGAAGCGCGGCAGCGTAAAAACGATGACCGGCGCGTGGGCGGCCGCGGTATGCGGCGGATGCTTGCGGCGATGCGTCACCCCGCGCCGGACGCCGTGGCCGCGTGCATCCCGAAGGCTCGCGCTTCGCGCTTCCAACGGAACGGATCGATGCTCGTTCGGACGCAGCGCGTCGGATGGCTTTGGGGGCGCTACCGGTGCGTCGGACGGCGGTGCGTCGCTGGATGCCGGCGGCGCCGAGCCCTCGATCGGGCCGTTGAAGCTTTTGTCGGCGGCGCCGGACGGCGGCGGCGCATCGCGCTCGTCGCTCGCCGCGCTGCGCGTTGCATGTACCGGCGCAGCCGCTTCGCTCGGCGGCGCTTCGTCTGAAGCCGCGGGCGCAGTTCTCGGTGATGCCATGCTCGAGAAGGTTGGGGCGCTGGCAACGGCGGGCGTTGCCGTTTCAGTCGAATGCGCGGGCGATCGTCGAGTATGCCTAGCTTTGGCGGGCGCGGCCGGTGTGGCCGCGGCGCGTGGGACGCTCGCCGTACCATGCGTTCCCCGGTGTGCACCGTGCTCGCGACGCAGCCGGGCCGCGTCGGCATCGTCGTCCGCATTCGCGTGGGCAATTTGCTCCGCCAGCAGCGGCAATTGTGCAGACGATAGGGGCGGGCGCGCCGCCGTTTGGGCCACGGCGAGTGCGTCGCTTGCGCGTTGCTTTCGAGCGCCCGGGCCGGTTCGATCGCGCGCGTTATTGCCGACGCCGTCACCGACACCCACGCCGACGCCGATGCCTTCGTCGATCGCCATGTAAGCGGCGAAGACGCCGACGACCACCAACAGCAACAATCCCGCTCCGAAACTGAGGCCCCAACGCCGGGCGCCATTCGCATCGGCGGGCGTCCAATGCCTAGGCAGCGCCTCGGCGAGCCATCGCGGGCGGGGACGTTCGGCTTCGCCAGCCGGCCCGATGCCCGGCGCCGCGCTCGGCGGCAATGGCCGAGTGCAACGTGGGCACTGCTGCAATCCGCGCGGGATCGGCGCGCCGCAGCCGGGACATCGTGCGCGTGGTAGGGGACGAGAAATCGTTCGGGGATGCATGATTTCGAATATCCGGCCCGCCGCCCGCTGCGCAATCGAGCGGACGCGCCTATGCTGGCGACTATGTGGCGTTGCGCGCACGCGGGCAATCGGTGGCGGTGCACGGGCGTGCGTTGGCCAACATACGGTCGCGCCGCGACCGTTCTTCATGTGAGTGATCGACAGCCACTTGCCACGAGAAGACGAGCATGAGCAACCGGCGCGCGCATCGGTGGCTTACGGGCCTTGCGATGGCGCATGCGCTCACGGCGTCGGCGCAGTCGGCCCCGCCTTCGCTATCGACATCGCCGCTTTGCGCGCCGGCGTTGTCGGTGACGGATGTCCAACCGCGGTTCCGTTTCGAGCGCGATTGCGGCATCGACCCGCATCGGCTCGAACGCTTCGTGGCCGATGCGAACCGTGCCGCTCACCGAGCGCATTTGCCGGGCAGCCAGCGCGTTGCCCTCGCTAAAGCGGCCGATTGGATGTTCGAGGCGATGCCGGAGCAGGGTTTCGACGCCGTCGCGCCGATCGTGCTGGCCCTCGCGGCGCAAAGCGGAGAGCGCGACGAAGTGGATTTCGTCGCCCTCGCGCACGCTTGGACCGAGCGCTACGCGTTGTTGCGCTGGCGCACGCGCGTCGTGCGCACGGACGATCCGCTCGAGCCGCAGGTCGACGCGGCGATTGCCGCGCTGGACTTGGACGGCGCGGCCAAACTGTTCGCCGCCGAACTCGCCGAGCCCGGTGCGCCGGACGATCTGATCGCAGCGCGCAGCTTCGACGCGGGCATCGTCGAATGGCTGCGCTTCTCACCGAGGCGCTCGCTGGCCTTCATCCGCGTCGCTCATGTACTCCGGCCCGACGATCCCGGCGTCGCCGAACTTTACGGCGATCTGCTGTTCGAGGCGCGCCTGCTCGAGCAGGCGCAGCCGGTCTACGAATCGCTCGTGCTGCGCTATCAGGTGCTCGCGCACGGCAAGCCCGAACGCTGGCGGCCGCGCTTTGCCGGGGCGTTGGCCAAGCTCGGCCGCTTATATGCGGCGCTCTCGTTGCCGGCCGACGCCGAAATGGCCGACTTGCGGGCGCTCGGGATGTATTGGAGCTTGGCACGCGAGCAGCCGGTGCGCTTCGGCCCGACCGTCGCCGATTTGCTCGGCACGCTGGGGGCGCTCTACCGCGATGCCGACCAGCCGGGAGATGCCATCGACGCCTACCGCGAGGCGCTCAAGCTCGAGCGCGCGCTCGTGCGGCACGATGCGCGCGGCTATACCGCCGATTTGGCGACGACGCTGAACGACCTCGGCGTGCTCTATGCGACGGCGCACCGTATCGACGAAGCACGCAACGCATACGCGGAAGCGCTCGACCTGCAACGCGCTTTGGTACGACAGAACGCGCTGGCTTACGAGTCGGCGCTGGCCCGGACCTTGAACAATCTAGGCAATCTGGACAGCGACGCGGGACGGCTCGAGCAAGCGGAGCAAGCCTACGGCGAGGCGCTGGCGATTCGTCGCAAGCTCGCGCAAGAAAGCCCCGCGCGCGGGGCGTCGGACGTGGCGCGAACGCTGACGAACCTGGGCGTGTTGTATCGGCGGCAGGGGCGCTCGTCCGAGGCCGAGCATGCGTACCGAGAGGCGCTGCGCACGCTCGCGTCGTTCGAGTCGGCGGCGCCCGCCGCCATCGGTGCGGAACGTGCCCGCACGCTGAACAATCTGGGCGTGCTGCTGAGTACGATGCGCCGTCTGTACGAAGCCGAAGGGGTCTTTCGGCGCGCGGTCGCGCTGTACGGCAGGCTCACGAAACAAGAGCCGGCCATCTATCGGGGCGACTACGTGCGCGTGCTCGGCAATCTCGCCAAACTGTACGGCGAGATGGGGCGCAAGCGCGATGCGAAAACCATATTGAAGACGATGGCCAAGTTGCAGCACGATGCGGCCGAATCGTCCTGAGCCGCGCGAGCGGGAAGTCAGCGCCGGGGTTTGCTTCTCGGCGGGACGTAACGCCAGGTCAACAGAACGGCGAGGGCGAAGAGGACGTAGGCGACGGTGAAGACCCACGTGGGCAGTTCGTAATATAGAAGCCGCCCGAGCCAATATTGGAGAAAGCCTTGCGGGCCGGCGCGGCCTGTGCGCAGCCAATCCTCGAGCGTCGTCGAGGGGCACGGTATGTCGAGTGCGGCGAGCAGGGCGACGATCGCGATCGCCGTGAGATGCACGAACCGGAACCGCCGTTCGCGCACCCATGCCCAGCCCCGCATGGCGCCGATCCAAATCGCGACGAATCCGCCGACGATGAACGTGGCGAGAGCGGCGTGCAGCACGAGGACGATGTCGGCGAGAGCGGTCATGGCGGACGAAGATCGGCACCGCGGAACAATGCCGGCCAGTATCGCACCGCCAGTGTCCAACGGTTCGGCCTATCCGCGGCCGCCGCCTATAAAGGCCCGCCTTCTGAGATTTGCCGGCCGTATTGGCCCCCGGCCCATTGCATGATCCACCCGCCGCGAGTAGGCTGTCGAACTGTCGGCGGCTCGCCTCTCGAGGCGCCGACACTCATCGGCCGCCGCGCTACTTGGCGAGCCGCTCACCTTTCACCGATTCGACATCGATGACGAATTGCATGCGTCCGCGCGGTTTTGTCTCCCGCACCTCCGGTTCGAACGCCGGCGGTGGACGCATCGCGTTCTCGACTGTCGTTGTGCTCGTGCACGCCGGCTCGCCTCCCCCGCCGAGGCAAGTCGTAGCCGGCATCGCCGCGCCGCCGCCCGCGCGCGGCTAAACGCCGGCTTTCCGGTTCGCCCGCGCATCCGCGCGCAGTGACCTCGCGTTCATTCGAACGCCGAGCGCGCGTGTGCGGGTCCCATGCACACTTGCACAGGTGACGTCCAAATGAATTCCATTCGAGCCGCGATGACGGCTTACGGCACGACTTCGCTTTTCGTTTTACTTTGGAGCAGCGGCGCGATCTTCGCCGAACTCGGTATCCGGCACGCGCCGGCCTTTGCCTTCTTGCTGATGCGCTTCGCACTCGCCTGCGCCGCGCTGGGCCTATTCGGGCTCTGGCGCGGGCGCTGGCTTCCCGCGCGCGGTACGCGCTGGCGCGTCGCGCTGACCGGCGCGCTGCTCACCGGTGGCTACTCGATCTGCTACCTGCTTGCACTCTCGCGAGGGCTGACGCCGGGCTTGCTTGCGACGATCCTCGGCGCGCAGCCGATCCTCACGATGCTGGCAACCGAGCGGCGCTATTCGCCGCGGCGCCTCGCGGGGCTTGCGATCGCGCTCGCCGGCTTGGCACTGGTCGTGCATCCGGGCGGCAACGCTGCCACGGCGTCGACCGGGGGCGCGCTGCTGGGACTGGCGTCGCTCGCGTGCATTACGGTCGGCGCGATTTTTCAGAAGCGCATCGCGCAGGCTCCCATCGACGTGCTGCCGTTGCAAAACGCCATCGGCCTCGTCATGTGCGCGGCGATCGCCCCTGCCATGCCGCTCGCGTTCAAGCCGGACGCAACGCTCGTCGTTTCGCTGCTGTGGCTTGGGCTCGTCATCTCCGTCGTTGCGCAATTGCTGTTTTACCGGTTGGTGCAACGCGGCGACCTCGTGAACGTGACGAGCCTGTTTTATCTCGTGCCGATCGTCACGGCGCTGATGGATTACGCGTTCCTCGGCAACCGCTTGCGAGCGGGCGAAATCGCCGGCATGGCGGCGATTCTGAGCGGTCTCGCGCTCGTCCTGAGCGCCGATCGCCAAACGCGAGGCATCGGCCGGCGCGTCGGCGTGGGCGAATGAGGGGCGGACGCACGGCGGGGGCGGCTACAATTGCGCACCGGTGCGTCCCTCACTCATTCGATTCATGTCCAATGTTGCTCGGGCCGATTTACTCGGCCCTTTGCTCAAAAGCGTTTCCCGCTCGTTCTATTTGACGTTGAACGTCTTGCCCGGGCCGATGCGCGATCCCGTCGGCCTCGCGTATCTGCTTGCGCGAGCCGCCGACACCATCGCCGACACTTCGCTGATCGAGCCCGCGCGCCGGTTATCGCTGCTGCTGGCGCTGCGCGCCGCCGTGGGTGGCGATCGGAGCGACGACACGCGACGGGCGATTCGCAGCATCGCGGGTGAAGTGGCCGGCCGGCAGGCACTGCCCGACGAGCAGCGCCTGCTCGAATCGGTCGAGCCGGCGCTGGCGGTATTGGACGAGTTCGATGTGGCCGACCGCGACGCCGTGCGCGAGATCGTGACGACGCTCACCACGGGGATGGAGTTCGATCTGCGCACGTTTCCGGCCGAGGATTCGGGAGAGATCGCCGCGCTGCGCGACATCGCGGAGCTCGATCGTTACACTTACCTCGTGGCCGGCTGCGTGGGCGAGTTTTGGACGAGGATGACCTGCGCGCATCTGCCGGGCACGTTCGGGGAGCCGGTCGAGACGGTGATCGCGCGCGGAGTGCGCTTCGGCAAGGCACTTCAACTGACGAACATCCTCCGGGATTGCTCGAAAGATCTGCGGATCGGCCGCTGCTATCTACCCGCGCCGCTGCTGGCCGAGCATGGCCTGACGCCGGCTTCGCTGATGGGGCCGGACGCCTCGCTGCGTGCGCGACCCGTGCTCGTCGAGTTGATGACGACGGCCCTTGCGCACTATCGCGCGGCGGCCGATTACGCGTTCGCGATTCCGCGCCTGTCGATTCGTCTGCGCCTGGCTTGCTTATGGCCGATCCTGATCGGACTCGAGACCTTGCGGCTGCTCGCCGCCAACGAAGCGTGGCTCGATCCGGCCAAGATTTCGAAGGTGACCCGCAACGACGTCTACCGGCTCGTTGCCGGATCGACGGCCGTCGTGTGTTTCGACAGCGTGCTGCGCGCATGGATCGAACGGATGATGCGCGAGATCGAGGCGACGCTCGGTACCACCGTTATTGCGTGATTTCGTAGTCGATGTGCGGTTGGCGGCGCATTAGCCCAAACCATGAAATAATCGAATCGTCCGCGCGACTGGCGCCGTGAGATGGAGCACACCATCGGGAAGCGCGGGACGAAGGTGCGGGCGAGCGTCTCGCTGGCGCCTTGGTCGACGGATTTGCCGCGCGCCTGGGCATGTAAGGCCTGCCGTCAATCCATCGTCGATCGAGGAGAAGCAATGCCCACGTCCAGTTCTCTACTTGCATTCGGTCTAGTCGCGCTCGGTATCGCGCTGACGCCCGGCCCCAACATGATTTATCTCGTCTCGCGCTCGCTTTGCCAAGGGCGCGCGGCGGGCATGATTTCGCTTGGGGGTGTGGCGCTCGGCTTCGTTTTCTATATGGTCAGCACCGCGTGCGGAATCACGGCGCTGCTGATGGCCGTGCCGTTTGCCTACGACGCGTTGCGCCTCGGCGGCGCGCTCTATCTGGTCTATCTCGCCTGGCAGGCGCTCAAGCCGGGCGGCCGCTCGCCGTTCGAGGTGCGCGATCTGCCCGCCGATAGTCCGCGCAAGCTCTTCGTCATGGGCTTCGTCACCAACCTGCTCAATCCGAAAATCGCCGTCCTCTATTTGTCGCTGCTGCCGCAATTTATCGATCCGCATCAAGGCAGCGTGTTGACACAGTCGCTGACGCTCGGCAGCTTGCAGATCGCGGCAAGTCTCGCCGTCAATACGGTGGTGGCGATGATGGCCGGCTCGATCGCGGCGTTTCTCGCGGGCCGTCCGAGTTGGGTGATGGTGCAGCGCTGGATCATGGGAACCGTGCTTGCCGGGCTCGCCGTTCGCATGGCGACGCAGGCGCGGCGCTGAGCCGAGCGCGAAAGACGCGGGCGCTCGCTCGCGCTTTCCAATGAAAAACGCGGCACGCCTTGGTGGCGGTGCCGCGTTTTTTATTGGGCGAGTTCGAGTTGAAGCTAAAGCTAAAGCCGCCCGTGCCCGTCAGTAGCCGATGGCCCTTGCGGCGCCATCGAGTTCTTGATTGATGACGCGCTGCTCGTCGGCCGAAATGCCGCCGCCGTGCTGGCCCGCCATGTCGCCCGTTTCTTGGCGGATGACGTCCAGGCGGTGATGCAGCGCTGCGCCCGTGGGCGGCGGATAGTACCCTTGGTCTACGCGTTGATCGATGCGGCGGCTCAGATTGTCGATTCGCTCGTCCACTTCGGCGCGCCGGGCGAGTTCGGCCTCGTGCGGATTGGGCCGGACCACCACGGGCGGCGGCGGCGGAGGCGGGGGATGCCGGCGCGGCGGCGGCGGCGTCACCACGCAAGCCGCCAGCGTGGAAACCAGCGCGCAATAAACGAGCGCGCGAATCGAGCGTTGCATCCCATTCTCCTTGTGGTTATGCATGGGTCTTCATGTGCGGGTAGGCCGTCGCGCCCACGCGATATCAAACGTTCGGCACGCTTACCTAGATGACATAACGGCCCAAAATGTTGCGTCGAGGGTCAAGCCGGCACGCGCACGAACGGTAGCCGTTTGCCCTCTCGCGCGCTTTCGTTCGCCAGTTCGATGATCGTCATGACGTCGACGGCGTCTTGCGGCGACACCGGGAACGGCGCTCCGCTCGCCGCCGCCGTCGAAACGGCGCGGTAGAACTCGACGTACGCTCCGTCGCGCGTCGGCACGGCGCGCTCGACCTCGCGTTCGCCCTCCAGAGCACGCAGCGTGCCCGCCGCGTTGCCACCGCCAAAGCCGGCCGCACCGGGGCGCAGCCCCGCTTTGAGTTGATCTTCCTGTGTGTCGAGCCCCGCTTTTACATAGCTGCCGCGCGTACCGTGGACGATGAACCGCGGCGGTTCGATCGCGACCAGCGCGCTCGCGTGGAGGATGACTTCCTTGTCGGGATAGCCGAGCAGCAGATGAACGTAGTCGGGTGCGCTCGCGTGGTCGCGGTGCTGCTTGACCGTTGCATAGACCGATTCGGGCGCGCCGAACAAAGCGAGCGCTTGATCGATCAGATGCGGGCCGAGGTCGAACAGCAGACCGCCGCCGCGCGACGCTTGTTCGCGCCAGCGCTGGCGCACTTCCGGCCGAAAGCGATCGAAATGCGATTCGAAATGGACCACGCGCCCAAGCACGCCGCTCTCGATGAGCGCGCGCACCGTCATGAAGTCGCCGTCCCAGCGCCGATTGTGGAACGGCGCGAACAGGACGCCGTGCTCGCGGGCGAGCCGAGCGAGCGTGCGGGCTTCGTCCGACGTCAAGGTAACGGGCTTGTCGACGACGACATGTTTGCCCGCCGCCAGCACTTTGGCGGCCAGCGCGAAGTGCGTGTCGTTCGGCGTGGCGATGACGATGCAATCGACCTCGCTCGAGGCGATGAGCCCATCGATATCGGCGACGATTTCGGCGTTGGGGTAATCGGCGAGCGCGCGTTCGCGCTGTCCGGTGGCGATCGCGGCGATGCGCGCGTAGGGCGTATCGGGTGTCTCGGGCGGCGCTCCGCAATGATCGATGACGGGCGCGTGAAACGTTGCGCCCGCGTATCCGTAGCCCATCAAACCGATTTTCAACGTGCAAGCCATGCGTGCTTTCCTCCGCGTGACGACAAAGGGACGCCCCGGCGAGACGGCGCCCGCGTGTTTGCGAACAAGCGCCGCCTCAGCCGTGCGACGGCGAGAGAGTCGAACATTGTGGCACGCATCGCGGCGAGGAGAAACCGATCCCATTCGGTCTGACCTGTCGATGCGCTCATCCGTGTTAACATCGCGCACTCGCCTTCACGGCTTTGCGCGCCGCATTCGCTACAGCATGGATGCGGGCCCCGCCAACCTCGTTACACCCATCCACAGACGATGTCCGCAGGATTGAATCCCGCTCAGAGCGAAGCGGTGCGCTATCTCGACGGCCCCTGCCTTGTGCTTGCCGGCGCAGGCAGCGGCAAGACGCGCGTGATCACGCAGAAGATCGCTCACCTGATCGAAAACAAAGGCTTCGAGCCGCGTCATATCGCGGCCGTGACCTTTACGAACAAGGCCGCCGCGGAAATGCGCGAGCGGGTGGGCAAGCTGCTCGAAGGCAAGACACTGACCGCTCCCGGGAAAGAGGGGCGGAAGGTGCCCGTCAATCAGTTGACGGTGTGTACGTTCCACTCGCTGGGCGTGCAGATCTTGCGGCAGGAAGCCGAGCATCTGGGACTCAAGCCCCAGTTTTCGATCATGGATTCCGACGACTGCTTCGGCATGATCCAAGAGCAGGTCGGCTCGACCGATAAAGGCTTCATCCGCAAGATCCAATCGATCATCTCGCTTTGGAAGAACGGCATGATCGACCCGCCGACGGCCGCGGCCATTGCCGCGAACGAAGACGAGCATCAGGCCGCGATCGTCTACCGGAACTACGTCGCGACGCTGAGTGCGTACCAGGCTGTCGATTTCGACGACCTGATTCGCCTGCCCACCGAGTTGTTCAGGCAGAACGAGGCCGTGCGCGACCGCTGGCAAAACAAGCTGCGCTACCTGCTGATCGACGAGTACCAGGACACGAACGCGTGCCAGTACGAACTCGTCAAACTGCTGGCGGGGCCCCGGGCCGCATTCACGGCCGTGGGAGACGACGACCAGGCGATTTACGGATGGCGCGGCGCTACGCTCGAGAACTTGGCGCAGCTTGGCAAGGACTTCCCGAAGCTGCACCTGATCAAGCTCGAGCAGAACTACCGTTCGACGGTGCGTATTTTGACGGCCGCCAATAACGTCATCGCCAACAACCCGAAGCTGTTCGAGAAGAAGCTGTGGTCCGAGCACGGCATGGGCGACACGATCACCGTCACGCCCTGCAACGACGAAGAGCACGAGGCCGAATCGGTCGTGTTCCGCCTGTCGGCGCATAAGTTCGAACGGCGCACGCAGTTTCGCGACTACGCGATTCTTTATCGCGGCAACTTCCAAGCGCGCATCTTCGAGCAGGTGCTGCGCCGCGAACGCATTCCGTATGTGATTTCGGGCGGCCAGTCGTTTTTCGACAAGGCCGAAATCAAGGATATCTGCGCTTATTTGCGCTTGATCGCCAACCCGGACGACGATCCCGCGTTCATCCGCGCGATCACTACGCCGCGGCGCGGGATCGGCAATACAACGCTGGAGGCGCTCGGCTCGTTCGCGGGCCAGGCGAAGGTGTCGCTGTTCGAGGCCGTCTATATGGGCGGGATCGAGGCGCGCTTGTCGGCGCGCCAGGTCGAACCGTTGCGCGTGTTCTGCGACTTCATGCAGCGAATCGCGGATCGGGCGACGAAAGACTCGGCAACCACGCTGATCGACGATCTGATGGAGGCGATCCATTACGAGGCGTACTTGTACGACACGTTCGACGAGCGGCAAGCGCAGTCTCGGTGGCAGAACGTGCTCGAGTTCCTCGAGTGGCTCAAGCGCAAGGGCACGAAGCCTGAGCCCGAACAGGCCGAGGACGGCGAGGCGACCGGGTTCGATAACGCGGACGGGTTGGGCGATACGGGCAAGAACCTGCTCGGCTTGATTCAGACGGTGGCCTTGATGTCGATGCTGGACGGCAAGGAGGAAGACCCCGACGCCGTGCGATTGTCGACGGTGCATGCATCCAAGGGGCTGGAATATCCGCACGTGTTCTTGGTGGGCGTGGAAGAGGGAATCATGCCGCACCGCGGCGGCGCGGACGACGAGCCGATCGACGATGCCCGTATCGAGGAAGAGCGGCGCTTGATGTACGTGGCGATTACGCGCGCGCAGCGCAGCCTGCATTTGAATTGGTGCAAGAAGCGTAAGCGGGCCCGAGAGACGGTGGTGTGCGAGCCGTCCCGATTCATTCCCGAAATGGGGCTGGACGAGGCGCCGCCGCCGACGCCTGAAGAGGCGCCGATGACGCCGAAAGACCGGCTGGCTAGTTTGAAGGCGCTGCTGCAGAAACCTTGAGGCGCTGCGACGCGTTGGGCGTCTAGTGTTGCGGTTCAGGTGTGAATAAGGCAAAAGGCCCCGATGCAATGATTGCTCGGGGCCTTTGCTTTGTGGTGCGCTGCCGTGCGGTTCGGTGCTGATCCGCGGATTACTTGGCTGCGTTGACCATGTAGTCGACGGCGGCTTTGACGTCGTCGTCGGAGGCGTTCGAGCCTCCTTTGGGCGGCATATTGCCTTTGCCGTGCAGCGCGTAGTTGTAGACCACGTCCATCGGATCTTTGAGCCGCGGCGCCCAATCGGCCTTATTGCCGAATTTCGGGGCGCCGAGCACGCCGGCGGCATGACAAGCCTGGCAGACCTGGGTGTAGAGCGCTTTGCCGGCTTGCGCCTTATCGGCTCCGGGGGACGCGGCGGCCGGTGCCGGTGCGCTCGGCAGGGCGGCGATGGCGGCGGCCGCTTGATCGTTCACGGTGCCGGTGCTGGCGGTGGGGCTTTGGGCGGCCGATGCGGCTGACGCCGGCTCGGCTGTTTGCGCGGCATTCGCGCCGGCGGCGGGGGCGGCCGGTTCGGGGAAGCTGGCACCGGAATGATCGGCCATGTAGACGACGGCGCGAGCGATCTCGTAATCGCTGTAGTCGTCGGGGCTCGTGCCGCCGCGTGGGGGCATCGCGTTCTTACCGTGCAGGGCCGATTGCAGTAGCGCCGCGTAGCCTTGCGCGATACGGGGCGCCCAGTCGGCATTGTTGCCGAACTTCGGTGCGCCGGCGGCGCCGGGCGTGTGGCAGGTGGTGCAAACGGCTTTGAAGACTTCCTCGCCGGTTTTGAAGACGTGCGGCGCGTTGGGATTGCGGACGTCTACTTGGGCGAGCGGGGCGATGCGTTGGGCGACGGTGGCATCCGCGAGGCCGTCGGTTCCGGCGCCCGAGCGCTCCGACTGATTGACGTAGTACGCGAGTAGCCAGATGACGACGATCGGAATGGCGAACGCCGCGATGACGGCGGCGATCAACTGGCCGGGCGTTTTGATCGGGGCTCCGTGTGGTGCTTCGCTCATGCTTGTCTCGTCTCCCGGGAATATTGTGTTGGTGAGCGGTAACAGCGCGACGGCAACAGCAACAGCTAAAACCTGAAACGGCTAAGTCGGCATCGACTTAATTAATTCGATCAAACACGGGTCGATTATAGACTCAACGTTTTGGCGACGGCGAGCGGGGCAGGTGGGGCGAGGGGGCCGCGTTTACCCGGGTTGGCGGATTGTGGGGACGGGGGCTCGGTGGACGCGATAGGCGAAACCAGGTATGCTCTCGGTCTCGCTCGGCGCCGCGCTTTCAAGCCGCGACGCCGCACGCGCTGAAGCGCCCGTAGCTCAATGGATAGAGTACTGCCCTCCGAAGGCAGGGGTTGCTGGTTCGATCCCAGCCGGGCGCGCCATATCTGGTAAGGCTTTTCGCGATTTCCCCTTTTCCTCGGACTGCGTCTTTGCAGCTAAATTGCAGCTAGCATCGGCGCGGGCGCAGTGGTCAGCGGCGTCACCCATTGCGCCAAATGGTCAGCCGACAGGTGCGCGTATCGCTGAACCATCTCCATCGTTTCCCAGCCGCCCAACTCCCTTCAACACCTGAAGCGGTGTGCCGCGTTGGACGTGCCAACTCGCCCAGGTATGACGCAGGTCGTGCCAGCGGAAATCGCCGATTCCGGCGCGTTTAAGCGCCTTTCGCCATGCCGCAGTCACGGTCTGATACACCGGTTTGCCGTGGTAGACGAAAACGCTGTCGATGAATTCCGGCGCTCGCTTCTTCGTGAGCTGCCGACGCAGCACCGCAATAGCAGTGTCCGACAGCGGGACAGTAATTGCCTTCTTCGCCTTCGCTTGGTCGGGATGAATCCACGCGACGCGCCTCACAATATCGACTTGCGACCATTGAAGCCCGGTCACATTCGACCGACGTAACCCAGTCTCGCGGCGTGTGCGTTCTTCTCCGTCGCGAGATCGGCGCTTGCCGTATCGAGCTTGCCGGCGTACTCGTCGACACGTGCGGCCAAGTTCTTCGCGAAACCCGCGAGTGCTTCGACGGCCTGCGTCATATCAGCGAATCGCTTGCCGTCATTGGCGCCCTTGTCTTTCACGAGGCCGAGCAGTTCGTCCACGCGCTTGAACAGGGATACCGCTCCTCCGCCCGCCGGCGCTACGGTCTCGAACTCGATCGCCGCTCCTTCGTCGATATCAGGCGTGCTCCATTGCAAAAAATTGCGGCAGGTGCGTCTGGCTCGCCCCGCGAGGAACGGCGATATCATAGTTCGTCCGGCCTCTAGAACGGGACGGACGAACTGCGAGACGTGACGCGTTAGTCGGCCTGGTTGATATTATTCAGAACGACCTTCCAACAAGCTTTGTCCCGCGATAAGCGAGCCAACAGCGCTTCACAGAATGACCACATCGAATGCTTCGAGTGTGTCGCCACTCTTTCTTACCCTAAAGCGTACCTTCTGATTCTGATTGTATTTAATGGTTTCGAAAGTGAAGAAGAATTGACGTTGTCCATATTCTATGAATCCGAATTTCTTCTCTGGGACAGTCTGGCAAATGGAGCCAACAAATGTTCCATCGAAATTTCCTTCGCTTCCGTCTAGACGATTGTTGGCCTCCTTGTTTCGATCGAGATAGATTTTCTTGGCCTGATCGAGAAGCTCTTTTGTGAGTGCTGCGTCTTGTGGTAAATCTCTGGAATTTCGTTTGCCTTCCCGGGTTTTTAAGGCGGAATTTAATAGAGAGATGGCTGTTCTGAAGTAGTCGTTAAAACTTCTTGCTGCGTTGTGCAACGCATCGCAATAACGCTTGCAGTATGCGGGATCACTTAGGCGTTTCGAATTGAACGGCCCGGTTGCGAGCATTCGGATAATTGCCGCAATATGAAACTTCCATTTCACAGGAATGCTATTGTTGCGCTTTATTTTTTCGGATATCAGATAAACCAGATAGCTGGCTGAGTAATATGGGTACGGATCATGGGTTTCGCTAAAAAGCGATGATTCATTGCCGGAGCTATAATCCGATAGAAGTTGTCCGTAATAAAAATGTATTTTGTGAGGTTCATCGAGGAACACGGATAAAAATGACTTTATTTGTGATGGAATCGAAATTATGCGATTGTGTTTGATTGTAGAGTCAAAATCATATTGGCCAGGCCGACGCTCGTAGTACAGTCGTTCGGAGATCGGAATGCTCGCATAAAATGCTTCCAACTCCTTATGAAAAGGCTGCAGCCCCGCAAATGCTTCCAGTTTGACCTCGGTTTGGCGATTTGTTGCCTTCGTGATTTTGTTTGCAATATCTACGTCTTCTGTCTCGATTAACTTTATCGTTACAAACTCGCTTCCAGAGAGTAGATCCTTGTTTCTATGGAGGACGTGACTGGTTTGGCAGCCATTAACAACCTGGAAATCTCGAACTGTAAAGTCGAAGCCGACTGGATTTATCGCCTTGCAAACGACGGTCACGCCGTTGTTTAAAAGGACGAACGTTTCGCGACCAGGGCCGTCAGACGCTAGAGTGGAAAGAATTTCTCGATTGACGGAGTTTTCACCTTGGAAATCGCGAACGTTATCGTAAAAGACATTTTTCAAAAGTTTGCCGTCATCGTCGCAGATAAGCTTGAGATACTCTTTGCACGGGAGAATGCCGATGAAGGCGCGCTTAACCCCCTGTATTTTCGGAAGGATTGTATGTTTTTCAAACGTAATTTGTTTTGTTACCTTATTGGAGAGACGGCGATAGATGGACTTTAAATCCTCTGAATTTATGAACTCGAAACTCACGGTAGAAAAGAGGCCTGTTGATTCGAGTAGTCCTTTTTCTCGAATTGCAGTTTCCGCGATGAGATCGCTCGGACGTCCAGCGCTAGTGGTTACATAGCGAAAATCAACTCTCGGATTCTCAACGAATTTTATGGCCTTCCGATAGATGGCCTCTTTGACATCATGCTCAGCGCCAAGTCCATAGGTAGCCGGCTTGGCATCTTTCGAAAAAAATTGACGTACTGCTTGCGTGAACTTGAGAACGTCGCCTTGATCGTATGAGGACGAGGTTTTCGATTGTATAAATAAAAATCTTACTTCGATATTATGTTTTGCCAACCCTTCGATCTCGGCGGCATCCTCAATTAAAATGTCATTTACAAAGATTGCAACCGAGTCGATGCCATTAGCATCGCCGACGGATAAGTTCTCGGCGTCGAAGTGCCCTTGATAATCTCTGGAAACTAGGCAGTGTGCGACGAAGTATTCGAATTGCAAACTTTCCTTTGTATCCGAATATTCAAATTTGTTTGCAAAATCATCGAGATAGCTTTTTAAAATTATGTCGTTCATTGGTCGATCCTCGTGGTGTGTTGCAGATTTTAGTTGTATGCAAGCCTTCTACCTGATCCTAGCGCAAAACGAGCATACGACAGTTTGAAGGTCGGATCAACGATAGGCGGGTCTCGATGTGCCGCTCGGCAAAATTCCAGTTGCTGTAAGGCCATCATGGGGGCGCGGCCGACCGATGTTGCATTGACGACGCTAGGCAATGATGCGGGCGCTCCCGTGCAGCGTTACGGCGTTTTTCTGTCGGACAAGCGTCGATTGTCGCCATCGAGTAAGCGGCTGCCGGGGCAAGCGGCGAAGTCAAGCCGCTGTTCGGGCGAGGTATTTTCGGACTTCGTGGCTGATAGGACTCTTCTGTCGGCCTAGTTTGCCGCACTGGCCGCGCTGCGAACCATTTCTATCCTCTGTCACGCCGAAATCGGGGAATCGGCACCACGGGCAATTCGATCGGCTCGCCAATCCAGAGCACCGGCCAGTTCCACGAGTCGTCGGTACCAATGAAATTCCAGAGCATCTGACCGTCTGCGTTCCAGCCGTTAAAGCGTGACGGTTGTATCTCGTCCTGCCTATTGGCTCGTGCTCCCATCGTGGCCGAGCTTCGTGTCGCGGCAGGTGTCTTGGAATCGGGGGCGGGAATTACCCTGATGCATCGGTCGGTGCTACGAAGCGCATGGATGACGATGCTCAACCGAGAGCTTCCCTTGTGCGTGATGGTGATTCTGGTCACGCACTCCCTGAGCGCAAGTAGCCCAGCGTCGCCGCTCGGCGCTCAGATCGTTGCACTGGCGGCCGTCGCGTTGAGTTACCTTCGTTGGCGCAATGCCTTGCTCAGCATGATCGTAGGGCTAGCTGTCCTGGCGATGCTTACGCGCTTCATTCACTAGGCCGAGCGCCTCATATTCTTGTTCGTCCGCCTCGTTGCGTCGGCGGGTGACCCAAGTCCCGTCATACCGGGCGAGTCTGCTCAACCGGACGTAGAGACCGGTTGCCCGGAATCGAACCACTACGGCATTGGTGCGTGTGTGCTCGCCTCAACCCCGCACGCCGCCCCATCGCCCCCTGTAGCGACGCGAGGATCTTGCGCAAGAACCGATGGATCTGCGCGTTCGTCTGCTCGATCTCCGGCATCAGCGCATTGAAATCGAAGCTCGGATGATCGGACGGCTCGGGCATGCGCAGCCATTCTTGCGGCGGCGCGCCAAGCCTGCCGGATGGGCCGCCGATGGTGGCGCCAGGCGCATCGAACGCGATCCCGTGCTTGTCTAGCAAGTCCTTTGCTTCCTTCAACGTCTCAACTCGAAACGCGCCGCTTCCGGGCACGTGCACGCCGTAGCCCTGCTGGGTCGAACTGGCCCACACGGCCGGGCGGCGCGAGGTCGTGGCCGGACGGCTGTCGACCATCATCGCTTGCGGTGCGCCGTTCGGTTTTTGGCTCGGGATGGATAGCCTCGGGGGGGGCGGACGCTGGGCGGAAGGGCTCGTATTGGTTGCCCCGCACTGCACGCCGCGCTTACCCAGTAAGGCTTGGGCTTCGTCGAGGTTCACGGCGAGAGACGCGCCGATGCTTGGAATATGCACGCCGCCGCGTTTGCGTCGAACTCGGATAGACCCGATAGCGCTCCTCGGCCTCTCGGCCGTAGCGGCGCCGAGGGCGCTTTGCCAATGCCAATGCCAATGCCAATGCCAGCGTCGAGCGGACGATTGCTCGTCGGCGTCAGCATCGACCGGAAATTGAACACGCGCAGCGACATGGCGGCAGCCGTATGGATGAAATCTAGCGATCGATGATTCGATTGTGCTGCGCCTCTTTTCGCCGGCCCATTCGCGCCTTCACCACTCAACATCGCTTCCCATCGGGCACCCCCGGCTTCGACACACGCGAGACGCCGGACGAATCGAGTGCGCTCATGCACCTCGATGCACCTCGACACATTCCATCTCCACTGCTTCGCACTGCGAGCGTTGCATTCGCATCGCGCCGGCGAAAGCGCATCGGATGCAAGAGACTTAGCGCCAGGGGACGCCCATAACGCAAGACCCGGCCGGCACGCATGACACGGCCATGCGTGGCGCCGCCGCACGCTTTTGATCGCATGACTCCAGCAGACGAGGACAACGTGACTTACACAAGATGCAGCGACGAGATAGCCGGCGGTCTCACCAAGATGTTATGGACGGCGTCGCAGTTCGACGATGAGGCCGACTTCGAGGATCTGCTCGAGGCGATGCGCGTGCTTCGCCCTAGATGGGACGGCGCCGGCACGGTCGCCGCATGGCGTTACGTGCGGCGCCAGTCGTGGGACGACGCGCGGCGCGTGCTCGAGGATGACGACGCCGATGCCAAGCGTTCGGGGCTGCATGCCGCGTTGATGGCGGTGTGCCTCTTCGGCCTCGAGGATCCGTTGTGGCACAGCTACGCGCGCACGGCCGTCGAACAGCGCGAGAACCCCGATGCCGCCAAGATCGGCGCGCGCTTGCTCGAGCGGGCCGCGAAGCTCGACGCTTCCATGCAACCGGCGGCGAGCCCGCAAGCTGGCGCGTCGGCGTCTACCTCGCCGCAGCCGCAAGGCTCCGATAACGGCGGCTTTTCCGCGTCGATGATGTGGGTCCGCGCGTAATGCCCGCTTCTCGCGCTTCGGTCGATTCGCGTTTCAACCGCAATGTTCGCGCCGGAGCGCTCAAGCAGTAGGAGCAAACCTAGACTGACTTCGCCAAGCAACACCGAAGGTCATCCGAAAACTCACCCGACAGGAAGGAAGCATCATGGAACTCAACGCCTCAGGCATAACGAATTACTCCACGGACCCGGCTGCGTACCTGCAGCGGCTGACCCACGGCATGGCCAACGGATCGTCGGGCAATTCGCCGCAAGATGTGCTCAAGGAAGTCATCGGGCTCATTAGCGAACTGCTCAAGCAAATGCAAAACGGCCAGGGCGGCGAAGGCGGCGGCGCAGGTGGCATGCCCGGCGCCACGGGCGGCGCAGGCGGCATGCCCGGTGGTGCCGGCGCGATGCCGGGCGGGGCCGGCGGCGTAGGAGGCGGTGCTGGTGCCGCCGGTGGCGCAGGTGGTGGCGCTGGCGGTGCCGGTGGCGCAGGCGGCGGCGCTGGCGGTGGCGGCATGTCGGTGCAAAACGCGGCGGGCGTGCTCGCTTCGTATATGGGCCAAAACGGCATCGACGCCGAAGACCCGAACGCGATGTATCAGCTGGCATCGAACGCCAACGGCAGCACGCCGCCGACGGTGCAGCAAGCCGCCAAAACGATGCTCGCCAATCCGAGCGCGTATCAGCAGATCGAGACGCACGACGTGGCCGGCACCGACGGCAAATCGGGCGTGAGCAACTTCCAATGGGCGGCGCAGGGCGGTCTAGGCGCCGCGGGCAATGCGACGGGTGGCGCAGGTGGGGCCGGTGGCGCAGGTGGTGCGATGGGTGCCGGCGGCGCAGGCGGCGCGATGGGGGCGGGCGGCGCAAGCGGCGCCGGCGGAACCGGCGGAACCGGCGGCTTCGGCGGAACCGGCGGCCTAGGCGGCGCGACGGGCGGTTTGCCCGCGAGCGGCATGACAACGCCGGTCAAGCCGGGCACCGGCGACCTCGTCAAGGACGGCAAGTCGATGCAAATGGCCGACGAAGGCAAGGCAATGTCCGACTTCAACAAACAGGACGGCGCCGACTTCCAAGCGATGGAAAGCGAACTGTCGCACGGCGACGGCAACGCCGCGACGAAGACGCTGGCCAAGGCGGTCCAATCGGGCAAGCTCAGTCAATCGGATGCGGCGGCGATCGGCTCGCAACTGCAGCAGACCGCGAACGCGCACGGCGGCGGCAAGATCGACGACGAGTCGAGGGACGCGTTGAAGAACGCACTCGGCGGCGCCGACGTCCTGACGCCGGGCAAATCGCGCCTCGAAGTCGCATTCGATCACTTGACGGGCATGAATACGGACTCGATCGCCGGAGTGAGCACGAAGTAAGGGCTAGAGAGCCAGGACGAGCGGGGCGGCCGCAAGGACCGCCCGGTTCAGTGCAAGAAGCACGGCCGCGCTGCATGACATTGCAGCGCGGCCGTTTTGTTTGGATTCGTTTGCTCTTTGCTTTTTGCTCTTCAACCCGTCATCTGCCGGCGCTGGCTAGCGTTGAGCGGACTCCAGTCGAGCAACGCAACGAGCCCGTCCGCCGCGGCAACGACAATCCAGCGGTGATATTCGTGCACGACCTGCCCGGGTTCATACCGATGCGGCTCCTTCCACGCCATCGCGCGCCGCACATGGACCTTCATTTGATGCAGCGGCGCGATGCATTCGCTGTTCCCGCATGCGCGCACGACCCTCATCACTTCGGCCACGGGCGTTGAAAAATCGAGCGTGCGCTGAGCGTCGTCGAGCCGCGGCCAGTAGCTGCCGCCGTTCTGGGTGCGCCGCCCGTTCCAGCGTTGTTCGAAGTCGCCCGCCACGCGCGCGGCGAGCCGCTTAGCGGCCATTTGCAGCTTCAATTGCAGCGTCTCGTGCCATTCGTCCGCGTCGAGCGGAAAGTGCTCGGCATCGATGATCTCGCCCGTATCGAACTGCGCATCGATTCGATGACAACTCACCCCCCAATCGCGCCGGCCCTCGAGGATCGCTTGCATCGCCGGATAGGGGCCGCGTCCGTCGGGCAGCGGCGACGGATGAAAATTCGCGGCATAGCGCAGGTGCGGTTGCCAATCCGGAATCTTCCAGCGATATCCGGCTACGATCAACGCGTCGCACCCGCGATCGGCGAGCCGGCGCAGATCGTCCTCGCAGATTCGCGAGAGCTGGACGGGAATGCCCAGTTGCTCCGCTCGCGCGACGATCTCGTTGTTGAAATCGAGCCGGTTGTCGACCGGAATCGAATACAACGCCATGGGCTCCCACCCGGCGCCGACGAACGCCTCGAACACCACACGCCAGCGGTCGAAGCCGGCGAACGCGAAACGCATGATCGTTTCTCCTTTTCAAAAGATGCCAACGACGGCCGATCGCCATCTCGGCATTCAGCTTAGGGACGTGCGAACGAGCGGCGCCTATCGAGGCCGAAGTTCGGTCGAGCGTTGCGAATCGTCCATGGTAGCCAAGCGGGCTTCGCGTTTCACGGCGCCGCTTCGTAGGAGGGGGCATGGCGCGCGATGCTTTTCTTTAGATTCGTGTATGAGCCGCCGAGATGCGGCTTTGCCTCGGGCGCCTCGTCAAGCGCGCCGTTCACGATCAAGGAGAAAACAAATGAGCTTTATCGGCAATGTCGTCAAAGACGTGGTTCACGACGTGACTCACGCGGCTAGCGATGTCGTCAACGGCGCGGGCAAGGCGCTCGGCGGCCTGGGTGAGATCGGCAAGGGGCTGCTCGATGGCAACCCCAAGGAAGCGCTCAAAGGCGCCGGCGATATCGCCAAGGGCGGCTTCAAGGCGTTCGAAGGCGGCAAGACGCTCGCCGAGGACTTGACGCCCGAAGGCGCCGCCACGACGGTCGCGCTGGCGGGCGGAAAGGAAGCGGTTAAATCGATCACCGGTGGCGGAGCCTCCGTGCCGCCGGCCTCGGCTTGACGGACAGGCGGTGGCGACGATGATGGCCCTGCTCACTGAAATGCCCGCCGACGCACCGGCGATGGCCCAATCGATCATCGAGCATATCGAGGCGAACGAACTCGACGAAGCGGAAACGTTGCTCGCGCAGATGAACGATACCTATCCGCAGACACGCGAAGTGCCGGTCTTCGCGGTGACGATCGCGCTCGTGCGCGGGCGCCCCCACGAAGCATGGCAGCTCGTCAACGGCCTGCCCGACGATCGCTCGCCCGAGCTCAAGGCCATCTGCCTGAAAATGCTCGACGATCCGTCATGGCACGGCTACGCGACGGCGTACGAGGATAGTCCCGATCCCTACGTGCGCCTAGCGATGCGGCGTTTGCTCGGAAGGGATTGATTGACGACGACACGGCCGCCGCCCCCGATCCACGGGGCGGATGCCGGCCGATCACAGATCGCAACGCACTCGTGGCCGCGTCGATGCCGGCCCTTCCTCACGATCCCTCCCATTCAGCGAATGCCGTGGCGGCTCCAACGACGTCCGCCTTTGGCGGTCTCCACGCTCGCTTCATCATCGCGATCCGATCAAACTCGATCCGATGCGAAAGGCTCCCGCTTGCGCGAAACGACGGCTCGGTCGCCGCCTGAGTAATCGACCCACACGACGGACCCAAAAAAATTCCGCCCGAAGCTCGGGCGGGACGGTAACGATAGATGCGGACGTGTCGCGATGGACGCGCGTGTATGACTCAGAGGCCCTGCTGGAAGAATTGCTCGGCGTACTGATCGCGATTTTGCATCTGCGGATCGCTCGCCTGTTCGAAATCCTTGTCCCAATCCAACGCTGCCTGCTCGGGCGTGGAGTCGTTCTTGATATCGCTGATCGTCTTGCTGTAGGTCGTATCGAGTTCCTGGTCCATATACCCGATATTGGCCTGAAGGCTGCCCGGATCGAGCCCGTGGTCGTGGGCATAGTTGATCTCGCCTTGCTTGCGTGCGCCGCCCCATTGAGCAAGACCCCAACCGTTGCCGTTGTCGTCGGCGAAATTGCCGGACGGTGCGCCTTTCGCGCCGCCTTGGTTGATATCGCCCTGAAGCCCGCTTTCCTGCTGCAGGTTGCCGAGCACGCCGGCTGCTTGCGCCGCGTTGAGGCCGTAACGCTGCTCGAGGTTTTGAGTGATTTGAGAGGCCGCATCGCCGCCGGATAGGGTCGGCGGCGCACCGCTGCCGCTGCCAGCACCACCACCGCCACCGCCTACGCCGCCAACACTGCCACCACCGCCGCCGGCTCCACCACCGCCACCACTGCCACCACCGGTATTTGCGACCGGCGCCGGTGCGGGCGGCGGCGCAAACGATGCGGGGCTTGCACCGCCACCACTGCCGCCGCCACCGACTCCGCCCACGCCGTCGTCGCCCGAGCCCGAACCCTGGCTCTGACTGAGGATCTGCTGAAGCTCTTGGATCAAGAGTTCAAGGAATTGCTCGATCTCGTTTTGATTGTCCGAGCCGCCGACGCCGCCCAGGCTGTCGAGGCCGCTCGTATATCCGCTGTTATAACCAAGGACTGCCGTGCTGGACATGATTTTCTCCAGGTGGGAAATGACGGTGTGAGGGAGTTGCCGGCCCGGAACAGCCGAAGCGGGCCGCCGCGAACACTAATTTATTGCGCAGCGCCTGCGCCGCCTTAGCTGACACGAAGTTATCGGCGGATTGACGAAGCGATCTCGCGGTGTACACGGGCGCCGAGCGTGCGGAAGGACAGATCCGCCGCTGTCAACGCGAGTCCTGGAAGTTCGAGGAGAAGCGAACGACTTCGCAATTCCTGTCGTCGCATCGCATCGCGGCCGACTCGTTTCGACCAATGCCAATAACCTGCCATGGCATTCCTCGACATTGCTGCGCAAAGGTGGGATGCGAAAGGCCGCGCCGTTGGCAGTTGAACGATGGCCGACGGCGAGGAACTCGTAATTTCACTCCAGGAGGTCGATCATGGCTAATGACATAGGAAGCATCCCAACCGGCATCGTAGGCAGGATGCGCGAGATGCTCGAACCGAAAATCGGCACGGGCACGGCTAACCCAGCGCAGGCGAAGCAATCTCCTGCGATGCGCAATCCGGGGGGACAGTTGGAAGGCTTGTCCAGCTTCAAGGGGCCGGACAGCGGCGCGTCGGCGGGAGCACCGCGGCGCTCGGGGTTGCCGGGCCAGACGTTGGCGGGCGCCGCGCTTCAGACGGCAAGCCATTTGATGCCGCCCGGACCGGGTTCGATGCTAGCGATGGCGGCGGGCCACGCACTAACGGCTTCGGGGAACCAAGCGCAAACGGCTTTCGCCGGCGACTCGATGGCGTCTTCGGTGATGGGAGGGGGGAACCAAGGGGATGCCGCGGTTGCGCAACATGCGACGCAGGCGGCTGACATGATCCGGCTGCAAGCCCAGATGTCGCAGATCGACAACGAGGGCAAGATAGCCGGGATGTTGATCAATCAGCAAAATGAAGAGGTTTCCACGTTGGCTACGCTTGGGAACGAAGGGACGAAAGCCATGACGAAGGCCGTCACAGGGCAATAACGTTGACGTGAGTCGCGAATGGAATACCGCGGCTCACCGGCTCAACTTTTCTGCTGCTTGGTTTGGAAGGGCTCCCGCCTTGCGGGGGCCCTTGGTCTTTGGTTCAATCGCCCGCATCCGCCGCGCTCATCCGTTCGACGATCGCTTCGATCGATCCGGCATAGCGGTCGCGTTCGGCGGGCGTCTCGGAGTGATAGGCGCCGATGGCGGCCCACGTGTTGCCGTATTTGATCATCATCTTGTGCAAGTGCCAGGCGGCGACGAAGACGCTCAGGCACGGGTTCATGAGATCCGTGGCCGAGACGCCGTAGCGAGAGAGCGTGGGCAGATGGATCGAGTTGATCTGCATCATGCCGTAGTCGGTCGAGCCGTTCCGGTTGCGATGCATCGCGTTGGCGTTGCCGTGCGACTCTTGCCACGCGATGGCGCGCAGCACGATGGGGCTCACGTGCTGATAGGCACCGGCCGCGGCGTAGCAGTCGATGACTTCAGCCCGCGCGGGCGCGGGCCGGGCGGACAGGATGGCGAGCATCAACGCAAGCGCAGGCTTCAGAAGAGGTGGTCGCATGATCGTGTACCCGGGGAGTGCGGCGATGCGCCCGAAAGCGGATATCGCGGTTCAAACAGAAACGCCGCCCGACCCACGCGTTGCGTGCGAATCGGGCGGCGCCGCTTCGAGAAGAAGCCGGACGCGGCAGGCGGCAGCCTGGCTCAGCGGCCCATCGTTTCCGACGGCGCTTCTTGGAACACGCGGCGATAGCCGTTGATCAGCGTCGAGCGATGGCGCACGCCCCACTTGTTGGCCACGTCGAGCAAGCGCGTGACGGGTGCGCCGTCGTCGAGCAGGTCGCCGCGGATGCGCTCCATGCGCTGGCGGCGGATCAGCTCGCTCGGCGACAGGCCCAAGTGGTTCTTGAACGCCGCCTGCATCGCACGCTCGGTGACGCCCACGTGCGAGGCCACTTCGCGCACCGACAAGTCCTTCTGATCGAGGTTGTCCATGAGGTAGCGATAGGCGCGGCGATATTTGGCGGGCAGCCGCGCGCTGACGTCGTCGGAGCGTTGCACCGTGCGCGTGCTCTGCACGTGTTCGCTCGCGACGGCGGGCATCGACATGCTGTCGGCCCGCACGTGCTGGATCGAAGCGAGCGCATAGCGGCCGTAGAACTGCGCGAACTCTTGCGTACGAAGCTGTTGCTGCATGATCTTCGCGCGGCAATAGAGGTAGTCGAGATACCAGCGCGCATGTTGGCTGCCCTGTGCGTTCGCCGCGCCCGAGGTATCGAGCATCGTTTCGGCGAGCGCCGTCGCATGGCCGGCGATCGCGGCGAGCGTGATCTCGAGGCACAGGCTGCGGTGGTAATCGGTGAGGCCCGCTTTGCGGCTCGCGCTCACGTGCTCCTTGAGGCCTTCGCTCGCGGCCGCGTCGCCGCGGGCGAGCGCGACCAGATGGCGCAGGTGCTCGAGCCGGTCGGCCAGTAGCGGCAGCACGGTGCCGTCCGGAGCGCAGTTGCGCATCGGTGCTTGGTCCGGCGCGAATTCGGCGATGACCGAGCGCCAGTAGATGTGATCGGCGAGCCGCTCGGAGCAGTGCAGTTCGTGCTGCGCGAACAGATCGCGGCGCAGCGCTTCGACGAGGTACGTCCAGCGCCGATCGCTATGCGTGGCGGCCAGCGCCGCCAGTTCGCCGAGACGATGGCAAGCGGCTTGGATGAGGCCCAGGTGGAACGAGACGAGCGTGGCGCCGACCAGGCTGTCGAGACGCTGCCGGGGCGTGGCCGCTTTCTCCTCGCCGACGCGCTTGAAGCAGCTCAGCGCCACGCTGAACTGATTGCGGAAGAACGCTTGCCAGCCCGTGTTGCGGCACGAGGCGATGCGCATGCCGTCGCGTTGTTGACGAATCGTCTTTTGCGCGCGGCGATAGATTTCTTCGGCCTCTTCTTGGCGGCCGAGCAACAGTTCGAGATCGCCGTAGATCTGCAGTTGCGCGTAGCTCGGCTGAACCTGCACCGCGTCGGTGTCGGCGTGATGGGCGGCGCTGCGGGCCGCCTCGAAGAATTGGCCATTGAGGAGCTTCGAGGCGACGTCGGTCGGCGTGTCGTCGAAGGAGAGGGCGGAAGCGGCTGCGAAGTAGATCGTCGAGAACATGTCGTGCTCCTGACTCGGTGAGCGGTGCGTTAGTCGGCGTGTAGCCATTCGTGAAGCAGTGAGTGCATGTTTTCATCGCGGACGAACTTTTACCGAGGTTTGTGATGGTTTGTTACCTTCGTTTTAACGTTTGCGCGCAGAAGCGTTTTCGATGAGGAAATCGGCCTTTTCAGGGTGGCGGGCGATCGGTTTCGTCTCGGTTTTTCGACGATTTGTTACGTTCGCCGACGAAAAGCGCTTGAAGTGCCTCGAGCCGCCGTATATCCGCCGCGCGCGAACGCGGCGGTAACACAGTTTCGTATAGGAAATATTTCCGTATTGCGATGGCGAGCGCGGGTGTGCATCACTGCCATTTCTTGGAGGGGAACGCGCAAAGTCTTACTGGGCGGGCGTCTCCAGTATCGACGCGCTCGCTCGCGAGCGCAGAGGTCCAGATGTTGAATATGCAGTGATGATGCCTATTTCAGACGATTTTTTTTTCGCTAAAGCTCTCGAGTAGGTTGCCGTAGACACGGATTGCCACGTAGTACTATCCTGGCGCCGGTTTTCCCATTTCCTACGGCGCTACCTTCAAATTCCTTACGCGCGCTGCCGCATTTTCGGAAAGCATCGATGCGTCGGGAACACGTGCGAGGAGCGGCTTGCCGTAGCCCGCGCGACTGGCGGGGTGCATGGTTTGAGCAGAATGAAAACGAACTTCGCAACAACAAGAGTCGAGTGTGCAATACAAGTGCGTCGCCTGAGCGGTGCAAGCCGCGAGTGGGGGAACACGGGCGAGCGCGGCCGCATCGCTTCAGTCGCGCTCAAAGCGTCGCTATGCTGCGCCTGGTTGTTTTGCGTCACGGCGCACGCATCGGATCGGCAAGTCGTCGTGGAAGGCGGCCAGCGCATGAGCGGTGTCGTGCGTACGAACGGGCACGACGTCCCGCTGTTGCGCGCGCTCGAACAGATCTTGCCGACGAGCTACAGCGTCAATGTGCCCAATGCGGGGGCGTGGGCCGATACGCCCGTGAGCTGGCATGCGGGCGGCGCGGTCACGCACGTGCTGGGTGAAATTCTGTCGGTCGATCCGGCCTTGCAGGCGCGCGTGGATACGGACTTGCGCCTCGTCACCGTGACCGCGCACGCGCGGCCGGCGAGCGCCGATCCGGCGCCGGCCGCGGCCGAGGCGTCATCGGGTGTGAAGGCGCTCATGCCCGTCGCACCGCCGGTTGCACCGCTCGCGTCGGACGTGTCGATGGCGCCGCTCTCCAAGGCTTCGAGCGTAGCGCCCGCGGCGACAGGCTTGCCCGCGGCCCCACCACTGTTGGTGAGCGCGGCGCCTGCCGCTCCATCTACCCCGCATGCCGCGACGCAATTGTTGCCCGTGGCCGCCGAGCCCGCTTCCGCGCCGGCTCCAGCGCCAGCGGTTGCACCCGCGCTTGCACCCGCGGCGCCGCCCGAGCGCACCGAATGGGAGATGCGCACGTCGGACGGCTCCGTGCGCAACGCGCTTGCGCGATGGGCGAGTGAAGCCGGTTGGCAATTCGTCTGGGACGTGCCGACCGATTTCGAGGTCGATGCGGCAGCAAAGATTCACGGCACGCTCGAGCAAGCGCTGCGGCAAGTGACCAATGCGCTGGCCGGCTCGCAAATGCCGATTCAAGTGGTTTTATACAAGGGCAACCGTGTCATGCGCGTCGTCCCGAGAGGAGCAAATTGATGAACGCGCTGCGTCGTCCCCTCGTCGTCGTTGCCGCGTGCTTGTCGCTGCTGGCGGGTTGCACCGGCCTTACTGAAAAAATCGACCGCAACGCGAAGGCGGATACCGCGCGCGCGGATCAACTGCTCGGCAAGGTAGCGGGCGGCGACAATCGCGCGCTGGCCGCTCCGGACGACGTCGTCGTCAAGAACGAGCTTTGGCTATCGGGCAAGACGATCAAGATCGCCAAGAAGTCGACCTTACCCGGTCTATTCGAGGAGGCCGCCAGTTTCGACGGGACCGTCGACTCGCTGCGCGCATTCGCCGATCGAGTATCGCGCCTCGCCCACATGCCGGCGAAAGTGGCGCCGGGCACGAGCGAGGCCGCCATGCGGGCGACGCAGCCCGCCGCCGATACGAGTTCGGGTGGCGGCGCCGCGGCGCCCTATCCGGGTGTGCCGCCGCTGCCCACGGGGCTTTTGCAGGGTCCCTCGCCCGCCACGAGCGCGCTGGGGCTCAACACCACACGTGTTCCCTCCGTGACGACGCCGATCCATATCGTCTACTCGAACGGTACGCTGCGCGGGCTGCTCGATACGGCGGCGGCGCGCTTCGGCGTCTACTGGAAATACGAGGACGGCTCGATCGTGTTCTTCTATACGGCGACGCGCGTTTATCAGGTCGTGGCGATCCCGGGTGAATCGAAGGTCGACACGAACGTCGTCAGCGGCGCAAGCAACAGCGGCGGCACGTCGGGCGGCAACGCGAGCGGCGGCGGAGGCGGCGCGACGAGCGCCAGCGGCGGCGCGGGCGGCGGCTCGTCGAGCTCGCCCTCGGTGTCCTCGGACAACACCGCGAACATCACGATGAACGCACAGCTTTCCGTCTACACGGGCTTGCAAAGCGCGATCAAAGCGATGCTCTCGCCGGCAGGCTCGGTCATCACCTCGCCCGCGACGGGCTCGATCACGGTGACCGATACGCCCGACGTGCTCGAGCGCGTGGGCGAATTCATGGAGCAGCAGAACCAGGTGCTCGCGCGGCAAGTGCTCGTGAACGTCACGGTACTGTCGGTGACGCTCTCGGCGCAGGACAGCTACGGCATCAACTGGACCGCCGTCTACCAAGCGCTCGGGACGCGCTTCGGCATCACGACGGCATTCACGAGCCTCATCCAAAATCCGAGCGAACTCTCGGCGACGGTCATCACGCCCTCGAGCCGCGCCTCGAGCACGTCGGCCATCATCGATGCGCTCTCGACGCAAGGCACCGTGCACCGCAAGACCTCGGCATCGATCACGACGCTCAACGATCAGCCCGTGCCCGTGCAGGTCGCCGAGCAGCAAGGTTATCTCGCGCAGATATCGACGACCAACACGGTCAACATCGGCAGCCAGACTTCGCTCACGCCGGGCACGGTGACGACCGGCTTCAACTTGACCGTTCTGCCGCATATTCTCGACGACGGCACGATCATGATGCAGTTCTACAGCAACATTTCGTCGCTCGTGAGTCTGCAGCCGTTCGGGCCGGCCAACGGGCAGATTCAGCTACCCACCGTCGATACGCGCAACTTCCTGCAGCGGATCGCGGTGAAGTCGGGCCAGACGCTCGTCATCAGCGGGTACGAAGGGATCAACGATCAGAACAACCGTCAAGGCGTGGGCAGTCCGTCGAACTATGCGATGGGCGGCTTCAATGCATCGGGCTCGCGCGAGGTGATCGTCATCCTGCTCTCGCCGATCGCGATCAACGGCGCTTGACGCGCGCGACGGAGCGGATTTCTCATGGCGACGCAAGTCATCCAGATCGGCCGTCAGCGCTTCATTTGCGGCCTATTCTGGCAGTCGCTGTCGCGCCGGCACGAACTTCGTGCCGAAGCGGCGGAGCTCGCAGGGCGCTTGAACTTCGATGCGATGGTGCTGCGCATCGATCGCACGTTCGCGGGCGCCGGTTTCGCGAGCACGCGCGAAGGGGCGCAGCTCGGGCTGCCCTCGCTCGGCGCGCTCGTATCGAAAGCGATCGCCACCGAGGGCGCATTTTACGACGGGCGCCAGCAGCCGGCGCCGAACTGGCTAGGCGCGTTCCTGTTGCCCGACGGGCGCTGGGCCTACTTCGCCGTGCGCGACGGCGCGTTTTTGCCGAACGGCGACTGGATCGGCTCGAGCGAGGAAGTGTTCGAGCGCTTGCATAGCGACTACGGGCTTGGCGGCTGGAACGTCGTGATCGGCGATCCGCAGCTCGAGGTGCAAGGGTTCCACAACTTCTACGCGCGCCGGATCGACGACATGATCCCGCGCCGCGGCGGCAAGCCCCATCTGCCGCGCTGGATCAATCTCACGCGTGCCTCGCGGCGCGCCCCGGTGCGCGAGATGCTGATCGCGGCGGTCGTGCTGGCGGTGCTCGTCGGCGGCGCCACGGGTTACGTGCTGTACCGGCGGCACCGGATCGAAGTGGAGCGCGAACAAGCCTTCGAGCGGATGCGTGCGCAGCTCGCGCTGCAGCAGCCCAAGCCCGTCATACCGCACCCGTGGGCAAGCGAGCCGCGCCCCGATGCGTTCGTGCACGCCTGTCTCGACCACTTCGCGGCCATCGCGCCGGGCGGATGGGACCTCGACGAATACGTCTGCCGTTCGTCGAACGTCAGCTATAGCTGGTCGCGCGGCGGCTCGAACGTGGCGATGCTGATGGCGGCCGAACCGCGCGCCACGATCGATGCCAACGGCGAGCATGCGACCTACGTCGAACCGGTCAGGCTTCCCCCGGGCGGCGATGAAGTCCTAGACGGCATTCACGGCGTGCGCTTGCGCATGTTGTCGGCGTTTCAACTGCTCGGTATCCCGCTGACGTTTTCGCCGGTAAGCGTTGCCGCGCCGGAGCGCGGCCTCGCGGCGCAAACGCTGGATCGGCTCCATCCGGGCACGGCGCAGCCGAGCGCGCCGGCTTGGCAGACGTGGCATCTGTCGGCGCAATTGGGCGAAGTGGGGCCCGACGGCGTCATCAAGTATCTCGACGAGCCAGGTGTACGCATCGAGACGCTTTCGTACAAGTCCGGGCAGTGGACCCTAGACGGAGTGCTTTATGAGAAATAACCGTGCATTGGCTGTATTGGCCGCATTGGCACTCGCTAGTGCGGCCGGGTGGCCGCTCGCGGCATTCGGCGAGGCCAGCGCGACGGCGGCCGACGCCGCGCCGCGCGTGGACGTCGTCCCCACGGCGGCCGCCAAGCAGGCGGCGAACGAATTGATGCGGCTGCAGGAGGACACGCTGATCCTGAAGGCGCAACTGAAGAAGCTCGATGCGCAGGCACAGGTCGTCGAGCGTCAAGAGACGCTGCATCGCATGGGCAGCACCGTGTCGACGTATTCGGACGTGTCGCTCGTCGCCACGCAAAGCCTTGGCAAGCGAATCAGCGCGACGGTGGCGACGAGCGACGGCGCCGAGTTCGACGTCGCGACCGGCGACACGCTGCCCAACGGCATGCGCGTCGCCGCGATCCGCTCCGGTGCGGTCGTGCTCACCGCGGCGGACGGCCATCGGACGACGCTGACGGTATCGGCGAGCGTCCGCGACCCGGCCCGCAACGTGGCGCAAGCCGGCGCGGGCGCGGTGCCGCCTATTCCGACTTACCCGATGCCCGCGAGGTGATGCCATGAGCTCGACCACTCAGCCCCCGGGCGACGGCCCGAAAAGCGTTACGCCGCTCGTGTTGTCGCGCGCGGTGAGGCCGCTGCAAGTGGACGCGGTCGCCCCATCCTCGCCGGTAGCCGGGCCGGTCGCCGTGCCGGTAGCCGTGCCGTTTGCGCAGGAGGCCACGCAAGAGGCGGCGCCGGCGCTCGCCTCGATCGCGCCGCCGCAAGCCGTACCTCAGTCGTCGGTACCGACGGCGCGTCCGCTCTCCGACAGCGGCGAGTTCGCCGCCAGCAACGAGGAGCGCAAATTCCTCTGCCTGCTCGATGACGGCACGCTGCTCATCGCCGAAGGGCACGAGATGAATCCGTTCGTGCTCTCGTACTGCGCCCGTCTGAACCGGCTCAATTGCCGCTACACGACACGGCTCGTCACGCTCGAGGTGATCCGGCGCAGCTATCAGGGCCAACGCCGCGACGGCAGCGGCGAGCGCATCGACCATACGCAGATGCAGGTCATCGCGAAGAACCTGATCGCGCGCGCGTGCGAGGAGCGCGCCTCCGATATCCACATCCGCGTCAACCGCTTCAGCACCGAGATCTTGTTCCGTGTCCACAACGAGCTCGTGCGCGTGTCGGAGCAGACGCGAGAGTACGGCGAGCGGCTGCTCGCGACGCTCTACGCGGCGATGTCGAGCGTATCGGACAACACCTACAAGCCCAACGAACGGCAGGATGCGGCGATCGGCGATCGCGACAAGCTGCCGGACCGGCTCTTCGGCGTGCGCATCGCCACCGCGCCGACAAGCATCGGCAGCGTCATGGTGCTGCGACTGCTCTACAACGATGCGGGCGAATCGACCGACCTGCGCGAGCTAGGCTTCACGGTGGCGCAGGCCAATGCATTCGATATGCTGACGCAGCAGCCGCATGGGATGAACATCATCAGCGGGCCGACGGGCTCGGGCAAATCGACGACGCTGCAGCGCGTGTTGACCAAGCAGCTACGCGAGATGGCCGGCACGATCCACGTGATCACGGTGGAAGACCCAGTCGAGTATCCGATCGAGGGGGCCGTGCAAACCCCGGTCGTCAACGCGCCGACCGAAGAGGCGCGATCGCTTGCTTTCGCCGCGGCGATCGCCAATGCGATGCGGCTCGATCCCGACACGATCATGATCGGCGAGATGCGCGACCGCGCGTCGGCGCAAAGCGCGTTGCGCGCCTCGATGACGGGGCACCAGGTGTGGACGACGGTTCATGCGAACGGCGCGTTGGCGATCGTCGATCGTCTAGTCGATCTCGGCTTGCCGATCGCGATGGTGACCGACGAATCGCTCGTGACCGGGCTCATCAGCCAGCGTCTGGTCAAGCAGCTGTGTCCGCACTGCTCGCGCCCGCTCGCCGATTCGATGGCGCAGCTCGACTTGGGGCTGGTCGCGCGCGTGAAGCGCGCGGTCGGCCCGCGCTTCGATCAGGTGCGTGTGGCGGGGCCCGGGTGTCCGCATTGCAAGAACGGTACGGTCGGGCGTACGGTCGTGGCCGAGCTGGTGCGGACCGACGCGACGTTCTGCGAATTGCTGCGCGCGGGCCGCAAGGCCGATGCGCATCGCTATTGGATCGACGAGCTTTCGGGGCAGACGGTGGCGCAGCATGCGCTCGAGAAAGTCGCGGCGGGCCTCGTCGATCCGCGCATGGCCGAGCGCATCGTCGGGCCCTTGGAGCCGACGACGGGCGAGTTGCAGATGACGCTGGGAACGGGCTATGGCACTTGATGTGAATCGCCGCTGGGCCCGCCTGCAACTCACGACTCAGGCGCGACTGCGGCTGTACCGCAAGATCGCCAAGATGCTTGCGAACGGCCTGCCGCTGCTCAAGATCCTCGAAGAACTCGAGATGCGCGCCTCGCATGAAGGGCGCAAGCCGAGCGAGCCGCTTGCCCTCACGCTCGCCGACTGGCGCGGCATCGTGCAAAACGGCGGGATGCTGGCCGAGGCGATGGCCTGGTGGGTTCCGCATACGGAGCAGATGATCGTTATGGCGGGCGAGCAGTCGGGCCGTTTGGAAGCCTCGCTGCTCAACGTCTGTGCGGTGGTGCAGTACAGCCGGCGCATCCGCACGGCGATCGTAGGCGGGCTGACGTATCCGGCGGTGATTGTTGCCATGACGATCGGGTATGTCTATCTGTTCGGCAAGCTCGTCATTCCGCGCTTCGCGTCGATCGTCAATCCCGAGCATTGGCATGGCGTGGCCAAATCGCTTTATACGTTGTCGCGCTTCGTGCAGAGCGGAATGGTCTATTGCCTCCTGGTGCTCGCCGCGCTTCTGATCGCGCTGTTCTATTCGATGCCGCGCTGGGCGGGGCGCTTGCGCGTTTGGCTCGACCGTTTTCCGCCTTATTCGATCTATCGCCTCATTACGGGGTGTGGCTTTCTCGTGGCGTTCTCCTCGCTGCAGCAGGCGGGCTTCACCGTCGAACGCTCGCTCGACCGGCTGGGCGCCGATGCGCGCCCGTGGCTGCGGCAGCGCATCGACGACATGTTGTTCGGCGTGAAGTCGGGCGTGAACGTGGGCGAGGCGATGAAGAACGCGGGATATGGGTTCCCGTCGGAGGAGATCGTTGACGACTTGTGCGTCTACGCCGAATACAAGGGATTCGCCGAAGCGCTGCACTCGCTCGCGAGCGAGTGGATGAGCGAGGGCGTGGAGACGATCGAGGCTCAGATGCGCGTCGTCAACGGGTTCGCGATCGTCGTGCTCGCGCTCGTGCTGTCGTGGCTCATCACGGGCTTCTTCGGAATTCAGCAGGAAATTGCGGCTATGGCTCGGAGCTTACATTGAGCCTGCCGTGTAATGCAGTGGGTGTGAACGATTGTCGGACCGGGGGGCACGTCTCTTTTCGTGCCGATTGCAGAAATCAAGGAGAGCAACATGACTGTTAAAACCGCGGCATCAATTCGCGCCAAAGCAGCGAGCCGCCGATCGCGACGCGCGCAGCGAGGAGCTTCGCTACTTGAGGCGATCGCGTATCTCGGGATTGCGGCAATCGTCGTGATCGGGGCGGTAGCGCTGCTCAACGGAGCATTTACGAGCGCGGGTACCAACGAGTTGTCGGAGCAGGTCGCCGCGATTCAAGCGGGCGTGAAGAAGCTCTACATGGGGCAGACGCAGGGATACACGGGCATTAGCAATTCGGTATTGGCTTCGGCGGGTGTGTTCCCTAGCACGGTTCCCATTTCGGGTGCGAGCGCGTCAAATAATTGGGGCGGATCCGTTACGGTCAGTTCGTCTTCTCAAGGTACGTTTGACATTGCATACACGAACGTGCCGCCAGCTGTATGCATCAACGCGGTTACTGCCGGAGGTAGTTGGACGCAAATCAAGATCGGCGCCAACGCTGTTACGACCTTCCCGATCACGCCTGCGATTGCGACAACCGACTGTGGCACGTCAGCTGTAGCTATCACGTGGACCTCTAATTGAGCAGACCTGAGTCTCGTTGATTAACTGGGCCCAGCCATGTTCATGATCTGGATCGTCGCCGTGCTCGGGATGCTGACGGGTGCCTACGCGCTCCTCGGGCAGGAATCGACGCCGGTGCCGCAAGGCCCGTCGCCGATGGCGCTCGCGGCGAACATGAGCGAATACCGTCAGGCCGTCGTCGCGTTCGCGCGCGCGAACCCTTCGTTCACCGGCGTCGTGCCGGCCGGCAGCCTCGCGCCGTACATGGGCGCGAACGTCCCCAATCCGATCTGGAAGAACTACGTCCAGCCCAATACAGCGTATACGGGCAGCCTCGTCGTGATCTACGCTTCCTCGCCGGCGGCGCCGGATGCAATCGTCGGCATGGAACAACTCGCACAGGGCTCGATGTTGGCGGGCGTCGCGCTCGGCGCGAACATCGTCTCTCCCGGCAATCCGGCCGTGCCGCTGCCGGCCGCGCTCGCGAACGTCATTCCGAACGGCATGCCGGTATGGATGGCGCAAGCCTATGACTAGGCAGGCCGGCGCGCGCGCATTCGCATCGATACGCCGCGACGATTCGCGGCGCCGCCGTTACACGTCCGGCTTCACGCTGATCGAAATGCTGGCCGTGCTGGCGCTGGCGGCGATCATGATGGCGGGCCTCGTGACGATGATCAACTCGTCGCTCGAAGATACGCGCGGGCAACAGACGGCGCTTTATCAAGCTCAACTGACCGCAGCCGCGACGCGCCTCGTCGAGCAGAACTACACGGCGCTCGCGGCGCAAGCGACGTCGGGCAGCCCGGTGGTGGTGAAGCTGAATGGCACGCCTTATGTGCTTTCGAATTACCTTCCAAGTGGGGTGGGGGGGACGAACGCCTACGGTCAGACGCCGTGCTTACTGATCTACAAAGCGTCGTCGGGCAATGCGCTGCAGGCGCTGCTCGTGACCGAAGGGGGCCAGACGATCCCCGATCCCGAACTCGGCTATATCGCGGCGAACGCGGGGGCGGGCGGCGGAGCGATCCAAGCGATAAACAGCCCGGCGGGGGCCGCCATCGGCGCGTTCGGGAGCTGGAAGCTCGCGCCGCCCAATCCCGCCGGTCAATCATGCACCGGCACGCCCACAGGCGTTGGCCATTTGGCGAGCCTCATTTCCTACGACGGCACGCAAGCGCAAAACGCCGACTATCTGTACCGCGTGGCCGTGCCGGGCAATCCGCAGGCGAACACGATGCAGGTGCCGATCGTACTCGCCCAGCAAACGGACTATGACCCATGCACCCAGTACGGCGCTATTGCAGCCGACGGTTTCGGCAACGTCGTCGACTGCGATCGGACAGAACGGCGATGGGTGCCGAAGGCCTCGTACCACTGGCGCGAAGCGGTGAGTTCGGAAGCCGCCCTCCAGGGCGCGGCGATGCCGGTGCAAGAGGGCGATGTGCGCGTCACGCTCCAAACCCATCGCGCTTACGTCTATAACGGCAATGCTTGGCAAGCGCTGGCCGTCGATGAAGCCGGCAACCTTGCACTCGGCAACACGAATAAGGCTGGCGACCCTTGCCCGCCCTCGCCTCAGCCAGGCGTCGCGGCGCCTGCGCCCAACACGACGCTAGTCTCAACCGATTCTGCCGGGCACGTGATGTCCTGCCAAAACGGCAAGTGGCAAACGCAGAACGATATCGAGATTGCCGACAGCGTAACGCAGTGCCAGATCATCATGGCCAATGCGAACGGCGGCGCCGGTGACTACAACAACTGCTTCGGTCAGCCCGGGGGCGCTTACACGTCCGGCGACTACTCATTTCAATCGAGCAACGGTACGTACTCGTACACCTATCAACGGAAGGTCACACTCGACAAGACCGGCATTATCGTCGCGTCGACATGGGCACATATGAACGACGGCCTGTGCAATGGGCCGACGGGCCATCACGCGCAGATTTCGCAGAGCGTCGACATCAAGAACGGCAGCGGCACCGTCGTGGCGCATACGGAAAGTCAATCGCCGACGCTGATCGACGATTCGGGGGGGATCAACAACTCGCTCACGCAAGGCTTGCAAAGCGACACCTATACCATCGTCGTCACAACCAATTGGGCAACCTACGCCGGCATTACGACGCCGTGGGTCAGCAACTTTTGCGGCGCGGGCAACACAACGATCCAGAACACGCCCATCGCGGCGGGCTGGACCATCAACTCTTACTACTGAGCGCATCCGGTGGGTCAACGTGAATTCTTCGACATCGTGTTTTGCCGCCGGTCTCTCGACGCGAGCGAGCCGCGCGCGCCGGGCGCGCCACGTGTCGCGCGGCTTCACGATGATCGAAATGCTGGCCGTGCTCGCGCTGGCTGCCCTGATGATCGGCGGCGTCGCGACGATGATCAACTCGACGCTCGACGACACGCGCGCGCAGCAAGCGGCGCTGTACCAGGCGCAGCTCACGGCCGCGGCGACGCACTTGATCGAGGGCAATTACACGGCGTTGACGACGCAGGCCACGACGAGCACGCCCGTGGTCGCGGCATTGACGGGCACGACGTACCAGCTTTCCACCTATCTATCGAATGCGACGGGCGCGAAGAACGCGTACGGTCAGACGCCGTGTCTCTTGATCTACGGCACGGCGACACCGGGCGTGCTGCAGGCACTGCTCGTGACGGAAGGCGGCAGCACGATCCCCGATCCGGCGCTCGGCTACGCGGCGGCCAACGCGGGGGCAGGCGGCGGCTCGATTCAAGCGACCAACAACGCCTCGGGCGCGGCCAACGGCGCGTTCGGGAGTTGGTCGGTGGCCGCCCCCAATCCGGCCGGCGCTTCGTGCTCGGGCACGAAGACGGGAACCGGGCATCTGGCGAGCCTCATCTATTACAACGGCACGCAGGCGGCGAGCGCCGATTATTTGTACCGCGTGGCCGTGCCCGGCAATCCGCAGGCGAACACGATGCAGGTGCCGATCGTGTTGGCCACACAGGTGGACTATCAAGCCTGCACGAGCCCGGGCGCGATCGCGGCCGATTCGCTGGGCAACGTGCTCAATTGCGATCGCGCGAGGGCCGTGTGGGTGCCCGAGGCTTCGTTCCACTGGCGCGACGCGGTGAACTCGGAAGCGGATCTGGCCGGCGCGCTGTCGCCGCCGCCTCAACCGGGCGACGTGCGCATGACGCTGCAAACGCATCGTCCCTACGTCTACAACGGCAGCACCTGGCAGGCGCTGTCGGTCGACGAAGCGGGCAACCTCGCGCTCGGCAACGCGCAAACGATCGGCGCGTCCTGCCCGCCGGCACCGCAGAACGCGGCGATCGCACCGGCCTCGGCCAGCACGACACTGATCTCGACCGACGCGCGCGGCCGCGTGCTCTCGTGCCAAAACGGCACTTGGCAGGCGCAAAGCGAAATCAATCCGCTCACGGTATCGACCGATTCCGACTGCGCGATCGACGTGGGCTCGGCAAGCGGCAGCACGAACTTCACGTGCGGCACGGCGCCTTCGGCGCCGCAATACGATCCGGCGATGGGCTATTGGGTTACCGTCGTCAATCGCGGTGTGCCGGCGCTGCCCGCGAACGGGGCAGTTTCGGTCTACGCCTGGGCGCATATGCAGGACGCCTATGTCACCTCGTGCCCGAGCGCGCCGCAGGACTTGAGCAATGGGCAGGGCGCATACGTGACGCTCTACGCGCAACTCATCGACAACGACACGGGCAACACGCTCGCCAGCGCGGTGAATCAGTCGTCGAAGATCGTCGGCGATCTGGCGAACGTCAATTTGAATTTGACGCACGCGCTGCCGAAAAACAATTCGGGCTACACGGTGCGCTTCACGACGTACTGGATCATTTACGGCGGCGCCAACCCAGCGTCCTTCCAGCCGAGCTATTGCGGCACCGGCAACAACATTTTCTACACGCCCGGCGTGGTGACCTCATGGACGATCACGCCGTTCTATTGATGCAAGCGGCCATAGCCGGCCGCCTGCAATCCTCAATGCGGCGCGAGCGTCTGCAGCATCTCGTGCAGCTCGAGCCGGTTGTAGGCGGCGCGCAGCGCGTCGCGCGGCAAGCATTGGTTCTTCGACGCGAGCGAGAACAGGTGCTCGTTGAGCAAGCGCGACATGTTGTCTTCCTTGCGCTTCATGAAATCGGCGAGGAAGGGCAGCTTGCCCGGATCGGTCAGCATGCTGCTGATCTGCTGGTTGTTGTTGAACAGAAGCTCGCTCGCGAGCACGAAGTTCTCGCCGTCCTGAGTGGGCACGAGGCACTGGCAGATGACGCCGATCAAGCAATTGGCGAGCGCGGCCGCGTAGCGCTCGCGCTGCTCGGGCGGAAAAAACGAGAGCAGCCGCGTGAGCGTGCCGATCGCACTGCCCGTGTGCATCGTCGCCAGCACGAGGTGGCCCGATTCGCCGGCTTGCAGCGCCGTCTCGGCCGTCTCCGGATCGCGCACTTCGCCCACCATGATGACGTCGGGCTTTTGCCGCAGTGCTTCGCGCAGACCGGCCGAAAAGCTCGGCGTGTCGTTGGGCACTTGGCGCTGCGAGATGATCGAGGTGCGTCCCTCCAGCTCGTACTCGATCGGCTCCTCGATCGTGACGATGTGGCTGTTGCGCGTGCGGTTGATGTGCTCGAGCAGCGAGGCGATCGTCGTCGTTTTGCCCGAACCGGTGGGGCCCGTCACGAGCACGAGGCCCTTCGCGCTGTCGATCATCGAGCGCACGTAGGCGGGCAGCCCGAGCTTGTCGAGCGTGAGCGGCTGCAGCGGCAGGCGCCGGATCGAGATGACGAGCTTGCGGCCGCCGTTGGTGCGGTAGATGTTGCAGCGAAGACGGCAGCGCGTCAGCACGAACGGGCGGTCGATCGCGCCGCGTTGAAGCAGCGCTTCCCAATCGGGTTCGATCGAGGCGAGCGTCGGCAGCATCTCATCGTAGAGCACCGGTTCTTCGCCGACGGCGAGCCAGCCGCGCGGCGCCTTGATCATGATCGGCCGGTCCTGCTCGATATGAATATCGGTAAACGTTTGTCGCAGGTCGACCAATTCGAGAATCTCGCGCGTCAAGTCGCGACGTTCGTGATTCGGAGCATTCATCGTCAGAGCCCTTCCAATGAGAGATAGTCGGAACTTACATGAAAACTTTGTCGATGTGTCGGAGAAGCAAGCGGCGATGCGTCTCTCCGCCCGTGGGCGGTGCGTCGTGAGCTGGGCGCATAAAGCGGGTACGCTCGCGCTGGCCGCCGCGCTTGCGATCGGCGCCGTCGCTCCGGCCGCGCAGGCCGCGCCCGTGCACTGGAAAGCGTCGATCGTCGATTACGAAGCGCAAGGCAAGGACATCAAGGACGTGCTGCGCGATTTCGGCGCGAGCCAAGGGATCCCCACGCGCATCGCGGCCGACGTGTCCGGTACGGTCAGCGGCAAATTCCGCCTGCCGCCGCGGCGCTTTCTGGATACCCTCGCGGCTTCGTTCGGCTTCGTCTGGTATTACGACGGAGAAGTGCTGGACATCACGACGGCCTCCGCACTGCAAAGCACGCTGATCAAGCTAGACACCGCTGATACCGCGGAGTTGCGTGCCGCGCTCGAGCGGCTGCATGTCACCGACGAGCGCTTCCCGATCGTCTATGACAACGCCCAAGGCACGGCGCTCGTGAACGGGCCGCCGCGCTACGTGCAGATGGTGGCGGACGTCGCCTCGCGGCTCGACAACACGGCGGCGCACCGCGGCGGCACACAGGTTCGCGTCTTTCCGCTCTACCACGCGTGGGCCGAGGACCGCACGGTGCCGATCGATGGGCATCAAGTGACGCTGCAAGGCGTGGCGGCCGTGCTCAACGGCATCTACCATCCGCATTCGGCGAAGGCGGGGGAGAAGAACGCTCAGGGCCAGGGCCAGGGCCAAGGCCGCGCCGCGAACGGCGTCACGCGCAACACGCCGACGAACGACGTCAACGGCAACGCGTACAACGGCCCCTACGTGCCGCCGCCCGTGCCTTCCGGCGCGGCCGGCAAGGGCATGTTCGCGGGGCTGACGGGGCAACCCTCGCCGGCCGTGGCCGCGGCGGTGGGCGATACGCAGCCGCCGCAGAACACGAGCGCGCCGCCCGCGGGCGACGATCAGCTACCGGTCATCGTCGCCGATCAGCGCACGAACTCGGTCGTCGTGCGCGACACCGCCGATCGGATGGACCAGTACGGCAAGCTGATCGATCGGCTGGACGTGAAGCCGCAGCTCATCGAGATCGAGGCGCACATCATCGAGATCGACGACAACGCGCTCGCGCAACTCGGCGTCGATTGGACCGCGCACAACAGCCACGTCGACGTGCAAACGGGCAACGGCACGCTGGCGCAAAGCACTTACAACGGCACGGTCTCGCAAACCTTCGGCCAAACGACGCTGCCCGGTAACTTGCTCGCCGCGGCCACGCCCGTGGGGGCATCGGTCGCCGCGGTGCTCGGCGACGCGGGCCGCTATCTGATGGCGCGCATCTCGGCGCTGCAGCAGACACAAGCGGCCAAGATCGATGCGAGTCCGAAGGTCGTCACGCTGAACAATATCGAAGCCGTGATGGACAACAAGACGCAGTTCTTCGTGCCGGTGTCGGGCTACACGTCGGGCGATCTCTACACCGTCTCGACGGGGATTTCGCTGCGCGTGCTGCCGATGGTCGTGGAAGAAGACGGCCACACGCGCATCAAGCTCGACGTCGCGATCCAGGACGGCGAACTCACGTCGCAAACGGTCAGCAATCTGCCCGTGATCCAGAACAGCACGATCAACACCCAGGCATTCATCGACGAAGGACAGGCCCTGTTGATCGCCGGCTATCGCGCCGATTCGACGACCAACGGCGTCACGGGCGTGCCGGGGCTGTCGAAGATTCCCTTGATCGGCGCCTTGTTCCGCAGCGACAACCATCAAAAGAGCCATATGGAGCGGCTCTTTCTGTTGGCGCCGCGCGTGATTTCACCGTAACCGTCCCCACCGGGGAATGCAGGAGGCCATGTGATCGACCGCCATGACCGTTCAAGCTCGCCGCCGCCCGGCCAGGCCGATGGCCCGCCGGACATCGTTCCCGCGCCCGGCGCCGCGCTCTCGGCCGGATGCGCGATGAGCGAATCCGATCGCCGCATCTCCGACGGCGAGGCGCGCCGCACGCGCGGCGTGCTGTGCGGCTTGCCCTGCGGCGTCGTCGTGCTCGATCGCGCGGGTGCCGTCGTGCACGCCAACGCGCGTGCGCTCGAGATGCTGGCGATGGCGCTGCCTCCAGGCGTGGACTTCGCGGTGGCGCTCAGCGAGCGCTTCGAGATGAGCGACGTGCCGCGCCAGAGCGATCTCGAGGCCGGCCGCGAAGTGCGCGTCGACGAATCGACCTTCTGGATTCAGGCGGGCTCGGGCGCGGACGAGTGCGTGATCGCGGTGACCGACGTGACGCCGTTCGCGCGCTCGCTCGACGAACGCGCGATGTCGCTGCGCTTCTTGCTGCACGATCTGCGTTCGCCGCTCAATTCGATCAGCGCGCTCACGCAACTCGATGCGAGCGACCCGGAGGCGTTCGAGCGCTGCGGCGGCATGCAGCAGATCACTTCGCTCGCCCAGTACGTGCTCTCGCTCGGCGAGCAGTTCATCTTCACCTCGGTGACCGAGCATCTGCACGCACGCGATTTCAAGCGCTTCGATTTGCGCGCGACGCTGCGGCTCATCATCTCCCAGCTCGAGGTCACGGCCGTCTATTGCGGCGTGGGCCTGCATCTTTGGCTGTCCGACAATGCGCCCGTCTGGGTCAGCGGCATGCGCAACTTCGTCGCGCGCGCGATTCAGAACGTCGTCGACAACGCCGTGCGCGCCTCGCCGCGCGGCGAGGCCGTGACGGTCTCGCTGCGCCATGCGGGCGACTATGCCGAAGTGGTCGTCGACGATCGCGCGGGCGGTCTGCCGGGTCTGCTCGAAGGCGAGCGGCTGACCGATTTCGAGAAGCTCGGCAAGCGCACGGCGACCGGCTTCGGGCTCGGGCTCAAGCTCGCGGTGCAGATCGTCGGAATGCATGGTGGCGCACTTTACGCCGAACGCAACGAACAAGGCGGTACCATGTTCGTGCTGCGGCTGCCGTGCTTGAACCTCGCGGCTGCAAAGCCGCCCGCCACATCGCTCGTCGATGCGGACCGGGCGCTGCGCGCGGGGCGAAGAGATTGAGGCGAGTGGCCGTGGCCCGTGCGGCACGCCGCGCTCATCGAAGCGAGAGCCGCCGCCTGCGTTCCCCCGTCACGATCAAAGGTTGACATGAAATCGCTTGCAGGCAAACCTGTACGCATCCTATTCGTCGAGGACGACGTGGCGCATCACGCGCTCGTGAACTCCTGGCTCAAGAGCGAGGGCTACCACATCGACGCCTTCCACAACGGGCTCGAGGCGCAGCAGTTTCTCGCCGAACACTGGGCCGATCTCGCTATTCTCGACTGGGACTTGCCCGGTGTTTCGGGCGACAAGCTGCTCCAGAAGATCCGCAGCCGCTCGCAGTCGATCATGCCGGTGATTTTTCAGACGGTGCATTCGGACGAGGCCGACATCGTGCGCATCCTCGATGCCGGCGCCGACGACTACCTCGTCAAGCCGTACGACCGTCAGGTCCTGCTCGCGCGTATGCGCGCGCTTTTGCGGCGCTTCGCGCCCATGCAGACGCAGGGCCGCAAGATGCTCATCGACGATTGCGCGCTCGATCAGCAGGCGCGCTCGCTCGTGGTCGAGGGCAAGGCGCACAGGCTCGGCACCAAGGAATTCGACATTCTCTGGCATCTCGCGCGCCATATGGGCGCTGTCGTGCTACGGCAGGATTTGATGAGCGTCGTTTGGGGCTGGAACGCGGCAGTGCAAAGCCGCTCGGTCGATATGTACGTCAGCCGCTTGCGCGGGAGCTTGAAAGCGGCCGGCGTCGGCTGGACCGTGCAGTCGGTCTATGCAACGGGCTATCGCTTGACGCTCAAGCCCGATACAGATACCGGTACCGAGGCGCCGCCCGAGCTGCCGGACGCATCGTCATGAGCGCCAATAACCGGCGCCGTCTCGTGCCTGTCGCACCCGTCGTAAGTGGTGCACTTGCCATGCTTGCATGCGCAGCATGCATGCAGGCGGTCGCGGCGCCCGTCGACTGGGCCGGCCAGCGCTTCGTCTATCGCACCGACGGCGCAAGCGTGGCCGACGCGCTGCACGTGCTCGCGGCGGGCCAGCAACTCCCGCTGCGTATCGACGGGCCGGTGCAGGGCGTGGTGAGCGGACGCTTCTCGATGCCGCCGCAACGGTTTCTCGATGTGCTCGGCCGCTCGTACGGCTTCGTCTGGTATTACGACGGCGCGGCGCTGCGCATTTCGCCGGCGAGCGCGCAGCAGCACATCGCCATCCGCCCGAATTTCGTCTCGGCGAGCGCGTTGCGTGCGTCGCTCGAGCAGGCCGGCGTCACCGATTCCCATTTCCCGCTCGCCGTCGATGCACTCGCTCAAACGGTCGACGTGAAAGGCCCCGCGACCTACGTCGCTCGCATCCGCGATGCGGCCGAGCGCTTCGAGCACGACGCGCGAAAGCGCGTACGCACGAGCGTGCGCGTGTTTCGCCTAACGCTCGCGCACGCCGCCGACGAGATACGCATGATCGATGGCCGCCGCATCGTCGTGCCCGGCGCGGCGACGCTGCTGCGCCGCCGCTTCGAGCCGCATGCCGCCCCGCTCGCGGGCCCAGACGCTGTGCAAGCGCCGGGCGCCGGCTCGACGGAAGTCGTGCAATTCGACGAGGGCTTGCCCGCGATCGAGGCCGATGCCGCGACCAATTCGATCCTGATCCGCGACAAGGCGGACCGGATCGATGCCGACGGCGCGCTCGTCGCCGACCTCGATCAGCCTGCGCGTTTGGTATCGGTGCAGACCTGGGTCATCGATGTCGATGCGGACGCATTCGGCTCGCTCGCCGCGGCGTTGCCGCCGGCCCTATCGGCCACCGGCAGCGCTTCATCGGACGCGGCGAGCTTTGGCGTCGCGCCCGATCGCGGCCGTGCGCTGCTCGCGCAGTTGCAGGCGCTGGCAGCGAGCGGGCAGGCCGGTATCGAGGTCTCGCAAACCGCCCTGACGCAGGATCGTTCACCCGCCGTCATCGACCGTCACGAAGCGCGTCTCGTGCAGCGCGAGCAAGACGGGGAGAGCGGGGACGGCGGCGGCGCGGATGGATCGGCCGATCTATGGCTTTCGGTGGAACCGGTCGTCGATGGCGTCGCCGAGTCGGTGCAGCGTATCGGCTTGCGCGTCGAGCTCGGTCATCGCGACGACGCTCGCCGCTATCGCAGCGTCGACGCGAGTGTGGCGCCGGGCGAATGCCTCGTCGTCGAGGGGGCGCCGCGCCGGGTCGCGCCGGCGAGCGATTCGGACGAATCCGGCAAGGGGCGGCTGCGGCGCCGCCTCGTACTGCTGGTCCCGCGCGTGGCGGCCTAGCGACGCGCCGCGCGGGCGCAGGATGCGAAAGGCTACGCGCGCAACCACATGAAGTTGCCCGAGGCGATGCCCTCGAACATTTCATCGGGCGATTCGAGAATGTTCTTCAGCCAGTAGCGGCCGTGCTCGGCGTAGTGCGAGAAAAGGTCGGCGAGGTACTCGCCCGTGATGGCGGGCCCCATCGGCAGGTGCACGAGCAGCACGACGTTGCCCGTATCGGCATCGAGACAGAGCTGTGCCTGGTCCTGCGCGTAGATGAGCAGATTGGCCTCGAGCATCAGCCGGAACACGACGAGCGACCGGCCGGGTGTCACGGCGCCGTAGTGGAAGCTGACGTAGATGGCGTCCTCGTCGGTCTCGTAATGATCGAGGTGGACGTCGAATCCTTCGATCTCCAGCGTTTGCGTTTCGACGACATATTCGGCGTCGGGCAAACCGACGACCTCGCAAACCTCGTGGATCAGTTCGACGAAACGTTCCCTGCCCATGGACGGAAATCTCTAAGCGTGAGCGGCGGCTCGATTGAAAGAAACGGGGGCACGGAACCGGGGAGCGTGGCTTCCCGCTTTCGTGCCCCTCGTCGACCGGCGTAGCGAGGGTACGGCTTACTGCCCCTTGGCCGCATCGGCGATGTTTTTCGCGCCGTTGTTGCCGACGGAGGCGAGTGCCGACGTTTCCTGCTGCTGCATGTTGATCTGCATGGAGGCCATCGTCATGGCGTTGTTCTGATTGGCCATCGCTTGCATTTGGCCGATCATGTCCGCGTTTTGCGCGCCGGCTTCCTGAACGCCTTGGCTTGAGATCGATGAAGACATTTGAATCCCCTTTTTCAAAAATTAACGAAGAAAGTACCGTCTGCTGAGTGATGCTTCGAAAAAGGACCAGGGCCGTGGCGACCGCGAGTCCGGACGGCTGGATGCCAGCCGGGGTGCTGCGACTGCGAACTGCGAAGTACGAATTCCTGCCTTGGCTCGAGCGCGGCCGTCATACCGCGTTGTGACGGGCGCTGTGGCGCTCGTGCAGCGTGAGCACGATGCGGCGCGCCGCGATCATGCCTCGGTAGAGCTTTTGCAATTCGAGGCGCTCGCGTTCGTCGGCCGCGCTTTGCGTGGCCGTGCTGATCCGGCGCGCGGTCTCGTCGAACGCCGCGGCGATGCGCGCGACGCGTTGCGCTCCGTCCGGCGCCGACAACGTGGCGTCCAGCGTATTCAAATCCTGCGCGATGGGAAGCAATGCGTCGTACATGTCCATTCCTTTCGTGGTCAATTGTTTGCCTCGTCCTTGCTGCTTGAGAACAGGTGCTTCGTACCGTCGGGCGTCTCGATGTAGCGCAACCCTCCCGTGGCTACGACCGCCGTGTACTCCACGTCGGGAACCGGCATCTGCGCTTCCTTCACGTCGACGTCGACGCGCTTGACGTTACCGTCCAGATCGGCCCGCACGCCCGCGATCAGCGTGCGGAACGTGGCCATCGATTGCACGTTGCCGCTCACGTGGAACACGCCGTGGCCCGCGTAGCGGACCGCCGCCCCCGTGCCCGCGAGCGACTGCTGAATGTTGTCGACGTCTTGCTGCGCGACGTCGTACTCGCGCCGCGCCTTGCCGCGCGCGAGGCTGTCCATGATGCGCTGCGCCTTGGAGCTGTCGTCGGCCGTGGCCACGATGCCTTGCACCGCCACGCTGTCCGATTTCACCGTCGTGCTCAAGTCGCCGAGTCCCTCCCGGTGCAGCGCCTGCTCGAGCTGCTTGGCGAGCGAATCGGGATCGAACCGCACGCTCGCGGCCTCGCTCGGTTCGGTGCCGGCCAGCATCATGCCGGCCACGGCGATGCCGCCGATGACGGCCGTGCAGGCCAGCGCGAGCGCTGCCGTGCGCCAACGCACGTTGCGCGGTGCACTGGGCTCAAGCGGCGCGTCGCTCGCCGCGGTCGATTGGCTCTCATCGCCCGGCGCCGTGGCTGGCGTCGCGGCATTCCCGGGCGTCGTATCGGGCACGGATGCGGGCTCCGCCGTCTTCCAAAGGCCGGCCAGCAGTTCGAGATCGCTCGGCCAAGCGGCACCGTCGGGACCGACGCAGAACACGACGTCGCCGAACGGCACGGCCACGAAATCGGCTACGAGCACTTCGTCGCCGTTCGCCGAACGCAGCCGCGCGACACCGTCTTCGCCGAGCACGAGTACGACTTCCTCGACGGCCCAGTCGCTGATGCAGATGTCGGCATCCTCGGCGACGCCGATCCGATAGCTGCCGCTCGTGAGCCGCACCTGCGCCCCTGCGTGGGTTCCGGTCAGTACTCGAAGGGCTTTCATGATCGTGGTTTCCGTGTATCCGCTGATCCGCTATTGCGTCGGCGGCCGGGGGATTTCCGCCGCCGCGCCGCCGTGCTTGATTCGTCGATATCAGTTTAGGTTTTCGCCCCGGGCCCCGTCTGCGCCGTGCGAACTTCGAGCGCCTTATCCGAAGCGCCGGTATTCGCGCTCGCCGCGCTCGTTGCGCTCCCGCCCGCCGCGGCCGGCGGCGTCCCGAGTGCGTCGAGGATGCGCTGCTTGATCATCGCGATGGATTGGTCGTCGTCGGAATACTCGATGCCGGCGCTTTGCCGCGCGAGCGTGTTGTCGAGCGACACGCCGATGAGGCCCGCGGTCGCGGCGGCTTTGCCCGGCGACGCGGCGTGCTGCGCGAGCGCGGCGCCGCGGTGCGCCTGCAGCCGCGCCGCGTTGCGCCGCAGCGCCATCGGCGAAGTCATACTCATCAGCAGCGGCACGGCGAGCAAAGAGCCCAGTTCGAGCTGCTTGGTCAGGCGCAGCACTTCCTTCGTGCACGCGTGCGCGAGCTGCGACGGCAAATCCGGCGCACCGAGCTTGTGTTGCGCGAGCGCTTGCATGACGGTGTCGAGCGGCTGCTTGCGCGCCGCGGCTTTGGCGCGGCCGGCCTTGCCGACCGCGAACTTGCGCGGCTTGTCGCGGCCTTCGCGCGAATCTTGGCCTTCGCGCTTTTGCTGGCCGTCGCGCGGGGCGTTTTGCTGCGGTTGCCGGCCGTCGCCGCCTTGATCTTGCTGCTGGCCGTGCTCATGGCCGCCGTGGTGCTGCCGTTGTTGCTGGTCTTGTTCGTGTTCGTGTTCTCGGTCGCGCTTTTGCTGTTGACCGTGTTTTTGCTGCTGTCCTTCCTCGTGCTTGCGCTCGTGCTCATGCTTCGGCTCGGGACCGTGCGCGAGTTCGGGCCGCTCCTGGGCGGCGCCCTCCTTGCCTCGGCCTTTCGTGGACGATCCCGGGCGGGGACGCTGGCCCAATTCGCGCATGAGTTTTTGCGCCGAGGGGGGCGGCGGCTTGCGATTGCCTTCGGCAAAGCGCTTGCCCCGGTAGAACGCGGCGGCCAGCATCTGGTTGTGCTGCATCCGCGCACGCTGCATTTTCGTGTGCTGCACCTTTAGGCGCGCGAAGCCGCGCACCTGCAAGGTCTGACCGTTGTGCTCCGCGCTCGCCTGCGCTTGCTGCGCGAGATCGGCCGAATGCGCGCGGTCGTTGCGGATGGGGGCGTTCATGACGGCACCGCGAGCGTGACGATTTCATTGGCGAAGTGCAGGATCGCGGCGGCGCCCCACGAGCCCATGACGAGCACGGTTGCGACGACGGCCACGAGCTTGACCGCATACGAAATGCTTTGATCCTGCATCGAGGTGATCGCCTGCACGAACGAGATCGCGAGGCCCGAGAGCGCCGCTACCACCACGACGGGGATCGACACGGACAGGCAGAGCAGCAGGCCCTGCGAGGTGATGCGAACGAGGGTATCGGTTTCCATGGCGTAAGGCTCAGCGATAGGTCATGACGAGGCCGTGAATCAGCGTGGACCATCCGCTCATCACGACGAACAAAAGCAGCTTGAACGGGATCGCGACGTTGGTCGGCTGAACCTGGTTCAGCCCCATGGCCATCAACACGTTGGCGATCACGAGATCGACGACGATGAAGGCGATGTAGAGCAGGAAGCCGATCTTGAACGCGTCGGCCATTTCGGTCAGCGTGAAGGCCGGAGCCAGCACGATCAGATCGTCCTCGTGTATTTTCGCGGCCATGTCTTTCGGCCAGACCACCGAGGCCGAGCGCACGAAAAAGCGCTTTTCGCGTTCGTGGGCGTGCTTTTTGAGGAACGCGCGGAACGGCTCCTTGGCCGCGTCGAAGGCGTCGAGCACGACCATCGAGGTATCGCCCCCCGAGTGGTGCATCGTCTGCATGGTCTGCATCGCTTGCATGCCGACGGGCGCCATGATGTAAGCCGAGACGAGGATCGCGATACCGTTGAGCACCATGTTCGGCGGCACCTGCTGGACGCCGAGCGCATTGCGCAACAGACCGAGCACGACGACGATCTTCGCGTACGAGGTCGCGACCATCGCGACGAACGGGATCATGCTGATCGCGATGACCGTGATCAGCAGCCCGGTGAGATCGCTAAACTGAACCATGGCCGTGCGAAACCTGAACGAGCCGCACGCCGAGATGATCGCCCACGCTCACGAGTTCGCCGAAGCCGATCGTTTGCCCGTAGGTGACGAGCCGGATGCGCGCATCGGGCACGGCGGTGGGCAGCTCGAGCACGTAGCCCGCGCGCAGCGCCGAGAGCTGAGCGACCGGCATCGACACCGTGTCGATTTCGAGCTTCAGCGGAAGGTCGAGTTGGCTGATCTCGACGGGCGTGTCGATCGAATCGGTCAGCGGTGCGCCGAACTGCGTGTCATGGCTCATGGTGGGGTCCTCGGTCAAAGTAAGAAGGTGGTGGCTCAGGTCGGCGTGGGCGCGAAGCTGCCGGGTTCCATAGCGGCCCCAGACCACTTGCATGCGGGCCGTGGCGGCCTCGCCTCGGAGCAGGGCCGCGACGACGTCCGGCACGGCGCGCAGCACCACGTCGCCGGGACGCAGCGAATCGAGCGTCGTCACGTTCATCGTTTTCTCGCCGATCTGGAGCCGGCCGGGAACGGCGATCTCGCTGACGTGCGTCGCGAACGGCGTGCATTGCCGCGTGACGAGCGCTTCGAGCGCGTCGAGCCAGCCGGCGTCGATATGGTCGATCGTGACGTCGAAGCGTGCGTCGCCCAGGCGCAGGGAGATCGCACAGCACGGCCCGGCAGGCGGCACCGTGGGGGGGCGCTCGAGCGAGGCGACTTCGACGCCTTCGAACCCTAGCGAGCGCAGCGCATTCAGTAGCGGATCGAGCAAAATGGCAGTCACGGCGTGGCGCAGCCGCGCGCCCGCGCCCTCGGCATCGTCGGAAGCGAGCACGCTCGCGAGCGCCGGATGCTGCGCGATGTCGATGCGTATCGATGCCGTCTCCATGCCCCAGCGCAAGCCGACCGAAGCGGCTCGCGCGGGCTCGATCAGCGCGCGTGTGCCGACCGACCAGCCCGACACGCCGACCGTATAAGCGAGCAGGGCGGCCAAGCGTTCGTCGACGGCGAGCCGGTGCTGGCGCGCGGTGGTCGCGGCCAGCGCCGGCAGCCGAGCCGCGTCGAGCGATACGGCGACTGCGTGGGCCTGGCCTGCCTGCGCGGCCTCGTCTGTCGGTAGCATGCGTGTGTGGTCCATGTTTTTTACGTGACGGTGATCTCGACGCTGCGCGTGCCGTCCAAGCGGCTTTGCATCAGTTGCGTAAGGCTTGCGTGAAGCGTCTGTACATGCATTGAGATTAATTGGCGCGAACTCTCCAACGCGGTCTCGAAGCGAAGCGTCAATTGGAAATGCGAAAGCGCGAGGCTCAACGTGCACTCCGGCAGCAGCGCGGAGTCGATCGGGATCGTGATTTGCCAGTTGCCGCTTTGCACGACGGCGGGATTGGCGCAGAACTCGCCCACTTCGGCCACGATCGATTCGGTCAGCCGCTGCATGGCGTCACGTTCGACGCTGCTCACCGCGTGCGCGGGCGGCGCGGCGCTCGGCGCAGGCAGTGGCACCTGCGGTATCGCGAGCATGGGCATGGCGTAGTGCATCTGTATCTGCGTCTGCATCTGCATGAGAGCCGCTGCGCCGTGGCCGTCGTCCCTCGCGTGCCCCTCGCCTTCGTCTCCGTTTCCGCTGCTTGCGTTGCCGCCGCCGCTATGGCCGCCATCGCGGCGATCGCCGTGACTGCCTTGCCCGTCGCGCGTGTCTTGCTGGGGCGGCTCGCGAAATACCGCATCGAGGCCGTATGACGGGTCGCTTTCGCTGCCGGCGAGCGGCGCTTCCGTGGAAGTGGACGCCGTCGCGCGTTCATCGTCCGGATCGGCGGCCGCGGCTCGCGCAGTGCCCTCGCGCAGGCGCCGGAACAACGCGGCTTGACGGCTCAGCTGCGCGGGCGGCGTATCGCCCGCCGTCTCTTCGTGGTGCGCGGGCGAGGCGAGGATGCGGGCGCGGTGGGATGCGAACGAATGCATGGTGTGGCGCGATCGCTTACATGGTTAGGCGGTCGACCGGCTGCAGGTCGATGTGCGCGCCCAACTCCTGATACGAGTAGACGGGCAGCCAGGGCAGGCGCGCCTCGATCATCCGCTTCAGGTAGCGGCGAATATCCATCGAGGCGATCAGCGCAAGCGGTTTGCGCGGCGTGTCGCCGACGATATGCTCGATTCGTCCCACGAGCGCCGCGATCTCGTCGGGCGGCAGCGCGAGGAAGTTGCCCGTGGGCGTTTGCTTGATCGATTGGCGGATGTGCTGCTCCACCTGCACGTCGACGAGCACGACGGGCAAGTCGCGCGGGCCGCCGGTGGCGCGGTAGGCGATGAGCCGGCCGAGCTCCATGCGGATGTACTCGGTCAACATCAGCATGTCCTTTTCCTTCGGCCCCCAGACGATGAGGCTTTCGGTGATGCTGCGGATGTTGCGGATCGGGACTTCCTCCTCCAGCAGCCGGCGCAGTACGTCGGCCATCTTCTGCAGCGGCAGCGCCTTTTGCACTTCGGCCACGAGGCCCGGATAGTCTTCGCCTAGCTGGTCGAGAATCCACTGCGCTTCCTGAATCCCGAGGAAAAGATGCGCGTTGCGCCGCAAAAGATCGATCGTGTGCCGCGCGATCACGGCTTCGGGCGTGGTCTCGCCCGCCTTGGCCCCTGCCGCCGTGGCGCCGGTCTCGGCGAGCGAGGCGCGCCCTTGGGGCACGTCGAAGATCAGCACTTCGTAGCAATGCTCGGGCAGCGTGCTGTCGGTCCACATCATGATGCCGGGGAACGGCAGGCCGACCTCGGCCTGCAGCGCGTTGCGCTGCGTGTCGAATGCGCGGTCGAGCGCGTCGGCCGCTAGGCGGGCGCTGACGTCGGCGGCGAGCCGCACGCCGAGCGGACAGGTGAACTGCGGCGGGCGCGGTAGGATCGAGGGCGCGTCGCCCTTCGCACCCGCGCGCTGCAAGGCGCCGACGGGCTTGCCGCCGCCCTTGGCCGAGCCCTTCTGTTGCTTTTGCAGGCGGTAGCCGACGAAACCGAGCGTTCCCGCCAGCAGCAGGAACAGCGGCGCCGGAAAACCGGGCACGGCGGCGAAGCCGAGCAGCAACAGCGCCGCGAAGTAGAGCGCGCGCGAGCTGCTCGTGAACTGGCGCTTGATGTCTTCGCCGAGCGACGATTCGCCGTGATCGCCGCCCTCGTCGACGCGCGTGATCATGACGCCCGCGGCGACGCAGATCAGCAGCGAGGGAATTTGCGAGACCATCGCATCGCCGATCGAGAGCACCGAGAAGCGGTTGGCGGCATCGCCGGCCGTCATGCCGTGGTAGGCGACACCCACCGCGATACCCGCCACGATGTTGATCATCGTGATCATGAGGCCCGCGATCGCATCGCCCTTGACGAACTTCATCGCGCCGTCCATGCCGCCGTGCAACTGGCTTTCGATGGCGAGCCGCGCGCGCTTCTTGCGCGCTTCCTCGGGCGTGAGGATGTTGGCGCGCAGATCGGCGTCGATACTCATCTGCTTGCCGGGCAGCGCGTCCAGCGTGAAGCGCGCGCCGACTTCGGCCACGCGCTCCGAGCCCTTGGCGATGACGATGAACTGCACGACGGAGATGATGATGAACACGACGAGGCCGACGACGAGATTGCCGCCGACCACGAGCTGACCGAAGCTCTCGATGATCTCGCCCGCATCGGCGTGCAAGAGGATCGACTTGGTCGAGGCGATGTTCAGCGAAAGCCGGAACAGCGTCGTGAATAGCAGGACCGACGGAAACGCGGAGAGCGTGGCGATGTGCCCGACGTACATCGTCACCATGAGCAGCGTGATGCTGATCGTGATGTTGATCGCGAGCAAGACGTCGATGACGGCGGGCGGCAGCGGCAGGATCATCAGCGAGACGATCGCAACGAGCAAAATGGCGATGCCGGCTTCGCCCACGCCCGGAAGTTTCATGGTCTTGAGCATCTGACTACTCCGTGATGGCGGTTCGAGGTGCGAGGCCGTCTACCCAGCGAAGAATCGCGGCGACGACCTCGAACAGTTCTTCGGGAATCGGCTGGCCCTGCGGTACTTTGTGCAGCATCCGCGCGACGGGCGGATTGGCCACGATCGGCACGCGGGCATGCATCGCCTGGCGCCGTATCCCGAGCGCTTGTTCGTCGACGCCTTTGGCGACCACGACGGGCAGCGGGAATTCATCCGGGTCGTAGCGCAGCGCCACCGCGTAGTGAACCGGGTTCACGACGACGACGTTCGCGCGCGCGACCCCGCTCTTGGGGCCTTCCTCCGACAATTCGCGTGCGAGGCGCTTGCGCTCGCCCTTGACTTCGGGGTTGCCGTCGCTTTCCTTGTGTTCGCGCTTGACCTCGTCCTTCGACATCCGGTTCTTGCGCACGAAGAGCCATTGCTGCAGCTTGTAGTCGAACGCGCCGATGACGATGAATACCGCCAGCGCGACGACCACCACGTGCATGAGCACCGACCACAGCACACCGATGAGCTGCGGCACCGATTGATCGAGCGCGCTCGCGACGACCGGCATCGCGCCCTTGATCGTCTGCCACATGACGGCGACGAGGACCGCGGCCTTGACGACCATCTTGACGAGATCGATCGCCGAGTTCATCGAAAAGATGCGCTGCAAGCCGGAGCCGGGACTCACCGACGCGAGCTTGGGCATGACCGCCTTCATCGAAATCTTCAGTCCCGTCTGCGGCGCCAGCGCGAGTAGGGCCGCCGCGAGTGCGACGACCGCGATGGCACAAACGAGAGTCAGCGCGTGCATGCCGATATGGGTTAGCGCGACCGACAAGTCCTCCAGCGAGCGTTCCCCATGCGTGAAGTCGATCGCTTCCTTGACGCCCGCGCGGATCGTATCGGCGAGATATCGCTCGCCCGCCGTCAGCACGAGCACGATCGAGGCGAGCGAAGCCACTTCCACGAGATCGGAGCTTTTCGCGACCTGGCCTTCCTCGCGGACTTTCTCGAGCTTCTTATCGGTCGGCTCTTCGGTTTTTTCGTCGCTCATGACGCGCGTCCTTCCGTGTTCGTCGGCGGGCGCCATCGGATGAGGCGCCCCGACGCAACGTTAGCGGTCCGTGCGAAGCGCGGGCGCGGCGATGCGAAGCGACGGCGGCTCGCGCGAAGCGACGCCGGTTCCCGCGGCGGGCGGCCGGCGCGACTCGTGTCTTTCTCGATGAAGTTCAGGCGCGCAGCTTCGCAATTCGTTTTGAGACTTCGTGCCTCGGCGGTGGCGCGAGCGCGCGGATGCGTAACTTAGCGTCAACGGAAGGCCCCGCCCCAACCATCGCGGGCCATCGGTCGAATCTGATTTCCTTGGGGGAAAGGATGGACGTTCTGAAGGATCTGCCGCAGTGCCCGTCAGGAGTTGTCGGTGCGATCGTCGACCTCGTCGGGGTCGCATTCGGCGGCGCCGGCACGCCCGCGCAGGTCGATATCGACGATATCGAGCATCTCGTTCAAGCGCTTCATCTGCTGCGCCCGGAATCGAGCGAGTTCGTGTTCTTCGACGGCTGGCTGCTGATGCTGCGCGGCGAATGGAGCGAGGCCGAATGGGTTTTTCGCGGGCTCGTCGAGCGCGCGATCTGCCTGCCGGCCAGTAAGGGGATGTTGCTGCAGTGCTTGAAAGCCAAGCAAGAGTTCGGCTGGCAGGAAGAAGCGCGCAAGCTCCTCGAGGAAGGCGGGAACGAGGATGTCGAACGGCTCGCGAAGGTGTTGCTCGCGAGCGATGAGTTGAAGCAGGCGGTAGCGACCGCGAAGCGAACCGGGCGTTTCGTTGCGCCGGATTCCGCTCTCGCATTCGAACAGGACGCGCAAGTCGAGGACAGTGGCGCTGTCGCGACGCCGTCGCAAACATCGAGCGACATGCTCCTGGCGATGAAATACATGCGCATCTGAGCCGTCGCGTTCACGAGGAGAAAGACCATGAGCATCATGACTGCATCGCAGCATCTCCAGTACGAGCTTGCAAAGGTCACCGGTACTTCGCCGGCCGCGCCGGACACCGACGCCGTCTCGCAGCATCTCGTCGACAAGTTCCAGGCCATGATGGCTCACGCCGATCATCAGGCGCAGCAGGTCGCGCCGGCCGAGCACGCCGATCTGGTGACGAAGGCCGTGGAGGAGCAAGCCGGCTACTACCGGCAGGTGCCCAACGACGTGCTCTACATGACCCAGCACATGAGCGCACTGTCGATGGAACGGCTCGCCGCCGCGGATATGACGATCCAGCTCGAGATCGCGAGCCTGAACGCCGACCTGCAGGTAAAGATGGCCACGGTGCAGTCGTCCAAGGATGCCGTGCAAACGCTCATGAAGAATCAGTGATATGAAATCGAACCTCGCGCTTTCAAAGGCCAAGCCCTGGCGTCTCGTCGCGGCGATGGCGATCGTGCTCTCGCTTGCCGCCTGCAAGCAGGAACTGTACGGCCAGCTCAGCGAAACGGATTGCAACGAGATGGTCGCCGCGCTGCTGCAGTACGGCGTCGATGCGCAAAAGAGCACGCCCGACGGGGGCAAGACCTGGACCGTCAGCGTCGACGACAAGCAGATCGTGCACGCGATGGAGGTGCTGCGCGCGCGCGGCATTCCGAGCAAGAAGTACGACGATCTCGGCGCGCTGTTCAAGAAGGACGGCCTCGTCTCGACGCCGACCGAGGAACGCGTGCGCTTCATCTACGGTTTGTCGCAGGAACTCGACGACACGCTTTCGAAAATCGACGGCGTCGTGGTGGCGCGCGTGCAGATCGTATTGCCGAACAACGATCCGCTCGCGCAGTCGGTCAAGCCTTCGTCGGCCTCGGTCTTCATCAAGTACCGGCCCGATGCCGACGTCGAACGCCTGACGCCGGCGATCAAGAATCTCGTCGTGCACAGCATCGAGGGACTCACCTATGAGCAGGTGAGCGTGACGAGCGTGCCGGCCGATGCACTCGATTTGCAGGCCAAGCGCCCGCAGCGCGACGGCACGCTCCTCTATGCGGGCGGAGCGCTCGGCGTGCTGCTGTTGTTGATCGCGGCCGGCTTCGCGCTGCTGCGCGGCAACGTCGAGAAGCTCAAGCGCGGTCCGCTCGCGGCGCTGTTCGGCGATCGCGCGGCGCGCCCGCCCAAAGCGCCGGCGTGATCGGCCATCCGCGAGCGAGCCGGCGATGAGCGCCTCCGAAGCAACCGATGAGCTCAGCGAGCGCGTGGATGGCGACGTGTGCGCCGGTGCGGCCGTCGGGGCGCTTGGGGGCGACACGCCCGAGGCTTGGGCGGCGCGGCTGACGGCGCACCACCATCGCCGCCGCACGTTGTTCGAATGGATGCATCCGCAGCGTCTGGCCGACGTGCCGTGCGTGAATCGCTTGCCGACGTGCGGGGCGGCCCGGAAGGCTCAACTCGCCGATGCTTTTCTCGACGCCCTCGGCATGCCGGCGCCGCCGCTCGATGCGTTCCGCGCGCCGGGCGCCGCCCTGGCCTTGCTGCCTGCGCCCGAATGCTTGAGCGTGTTTCGGCTGCGCGCGCTCGCGGAGCATACGGAGCAGTTGCGTGCCTGGATCGATCGGCCGCGGCGCACCTTGCTGGCCGAGTGGATCGGCGCGCGCGGCGTGAGCCTGCTGTTGGGGCGCGGCCGCGGCCTCGCGGGCGACGCGCGGCAGCTCGCGACGCGCTCGCGGCACGCGGCACCCGGGAGGGCGGCGGGGCTCGACGCGGCCGACGGCGACACGCTCGCCTGGCTCGGCTTTCGCCTGTTCGAGCGCGAATGCCGCTGGGCGGTCGACGGCCCGCTCGCGCTGATGCAGCTTGCGCTTGCGCCCGGCATGGACACTGCCGCGCCGCTGTCCGAGCGAGCTCGGGAGGAGGGGCCGAATGCGAGCCTTTCGATCGTTTCGCAACTGCCCGACTTGTTTCCGGAGTGGTCATGGTGATCTGGTTACGCAACCCTCAAGCCGAAGGCACGGGCCTTGGCGTGGGCATCGGAGACGGCGTGCTGCGCCGCGAAGGCTTGGCCACGATCGTTGAGCTCGATCACGGTTATGCCGAAATGCAACGCCAATGCGAGGCGGCGCTGGCCGCGGCGCGCGCCGGCGCCGACGCCCTGCTCGAGCAGGCGCGCGCGCAGGCCGGCGCACTCGTCGCGCGAGCCGAGGACGATTACGCGAATGCCGAGCGGCGCGGCTACGAAGCGGGTTTGCAGCGTGGCCTGGCCGATTGGCACGCGCGCGCGGCGCAGGTGCACGCCGACGCCAGCACGCTCGAGCGCAAAGCGCGTGACCGGCTGGCCGAACTCGTGGCGCTGGCGGTCGAACAAATCGTCGCCTCTGCCGATCCGAAGGCCCTATTCGCGCGCGCGGCGGCAACGGTCGAGCAGATCGTCGCCGACGGCAGCCCGGTGCATCTGCGCGTGCATCCCGCCGATGCCGCGGCTGCGGGCGAGGCCTTCCGAGCAATCGCCTCGTCCTGGCGCGAAGCGGGGCGCGCGGTGCGGCTGCAAGTGACCGCCGATGCGACGCTGGCGCCGGGCGCGTGCCTCGCGGAGACCGATCTGGGCACGCTCGACGCGAGCCTATCGCTGCACCTCGCCGCGATGCGCGATGCGCTGGCGCGCGCGGTGCGTAGCCTGGCGGAGACCGACTCGGCCGATGCCGTGGGCCGTGAAAACGGCGAGGGCGGCGAGCAGGAAGAGGGCGGCACGACCGAAAACGGGCAAGCCGAAGCCATTGCCGACACCGCCGAATTGGACGCCGTGCCGACCTGAGCATGGGCGAGCTGCCGTACCACAGAGCCTTGAAAGGATAACGAACGCCATGATCGACAGCGCAGACGATCCGATAGCGGACGACACGCTTGCGGCGCCGCGAGCCCCGCGCCGCTTCGCCGAGTTGATGGATGCGATGGAGCGCGAGTTGCGCGGGCGTACGCCGCCCACGGCGAGCGGCAAGGTGCAGGAGGTGATCGGCACGCTCGTGCGCGTGTCGGGCCTGGATGCGACGCTCGGCGAGCTCTGCGAATTGCGCTCTCCCGCCGGCGAGCTGCTGCAGCGCGCGGAAGTCGTCGGCTTCTCGCGCGACGTCGCATTGCTCTCTCCGTTCGGCCGGCTCGGCAGCGTCTCGCGGGCGACGCGCGTCGTCGGGCTCAAACGGCCGCTTTCGCTGCGCATCGGCATGGGCTTGCTCGGCCGAGTGATCGACAGCCTCGGCGAGCCGATCGACGGCAAGGGCGAACTGCAGTGCGACGAGTGGCAGCCGGTCATCGCGGATCCGCCCGACCCGATGTCGCGGCCCGTCGTCGATACGCCGATGCCCACCGGCGTGCGCGTCGTCGACGGGATGATGACGCTCGCCGAAGGCCAGCGTATGGGGATCTTCGCACCGGCCGGCGTCGGCAAGAGCACGTTGATGGGCATGTTCGCGCGCGGCGCGCGCTGCGACGTCAACGTGATTGCGTTGATCGGTGAGCGCGGCCGCGAGGTGCGGGAATTTTGCGAGCACATCCTTGGGCCCGAGGGGATGGCGCGCTCTGTCGTCGTCTGCGCGACGTCGGATCGCTCCTCGATCGAGCGTGCGAAAGCGGCCTACGCCGCCACGGCCGTCGCCGAATATTTTCGCGATCGCGGCATGCGCGTGCTGCTGATGATGGATTCGCTGACGCGTTTCGCACGCGCCCAGCGCGAAATCGGTCTCGCGATGGGCGAGCCGCCCACGCGGCGCGGCTTCCCGCCGTCGATCTTCGCGGAATTGCCGCGGCTGCTCGAGCGCGCCGGCCGCTCCGAGCGCGGCTCGATCACGGCGCTTTACACGGTGCTGGCCGAAGACGAGTCGGGCGGCGATCCGATCGCCGAAGAGGTACGGGGGATTTTGGACGGTCACATGATCTTGTCGCGCGAGATCGCCGCGCAGAACCGCTACCCCGCGATCGACGTCCTCGGCAGCCTCTCGCGCGTGATGACGCAGGTCGTCTCGCGCGAGCACGTGGCGGCGGCGGGTCACGTCCGCCGCTTGATGGCCAAGCACAAGGAGGTCGAACTCTTGCTGCAGGTGGGCGAATACCAGAGCGGCACCGACCCGCTCGCGGACGAGGCGATCGCGAAGATCGAGGCGATCCGAGCGTTCCTCGGTCAGCCGACCGAGCTGCTCGTCGATCCCGGTGAAACGCTCGGCATGTTGGGCGAGCTCGTTCAGTCGTAGCGCGGAGAACGACGATGAAAGACCGCCGTGTGGCCGCGTTCGAGCGGGTGCTTTCGCGCCGTCGCCAGTTCGATCGCAAGCTCAATGCGACGCTTGGGCTGCTGCGCGGTGAATCGCAGGCGCTCGCGGGCGCATTCCAGGAGCGCACAAGCGCCGTGGATGCGCACGCGGCCGAGCTCGCGCACCACGACGGCAAGATCGGGTCGTTGCTCGGCGGGGCCTCGTTCCGCGCCGACGAGTACCTGAAGCTGTGCGAGTTTCGCGCGCATTCGGCCGAGCAGCATGCGGCGCTCGAGGCGCAGGCCGCGCAAGCGGCGCAGGCATTGGCCGCGAAAGAGGCGCAGATCGCCGATGCGCGCACGCAGATATTGCGCAATCGCGCGCGGATCGACGTGTACGACAAGCGGCGCGACGCGCTCGTCAAAGCGATCGAGCTGGCGATCGAGGATGCGCAGGACGAGGAAACGTCGGAGATGCGCCGGCCGCCGCCGGCGCGTTGACGGGGACGGCGCCTGGGCGTGGCGAACGCCCGGCCGAACAACGATGACGAAAACGACAGGCAAGCGACATGAGCGAGATTTCCTACGCGACGATCCAATCGAGCCATGACCTCGTGCGGTTCATGATCGTGCTCGGACTGTGCAGCGAACGGTTGATGGTCTTGATGATGGTCTTCCCACCGACGTCCGAGAACGTCATCCAGGGCCGCGTGCGCACTGCGCTCGCTCTGCTGTGGGGCAGCTTCGTCGCATACGGACAGCGTGGGCTGCTCGAGCAAGGCGATGCCATGGTGCTCGTCGCCATCGGCCTGAAGGAAGCGCTGATCGGGGTGGGGCTGGGATTTGCCGCATCGACGGTGTTTTGGGCCGCCGAAAGCGTGGGTACCTACGTCGACGATCTAACCGGCTTCAATCAACTGCAGATGCAGAACCCGAGCCAAGGTCAGCAAACTTCGCTCACCTCGACGCTTCTGAGCCAATTCGCGATCACCGCGTTCTGGTGTCTCGGTGGCATGACGTTTCTGCTCGGCGCGATCTACGAGTCGTACACATGGTGGCCGCTGGACGGTGCGATGCCCGCGGGCGGCACGATCCTCGAGGCATTCGTGCTGATGAAGACCGATTCGCTGATGGAGACGGTGGCCAAGCTCGCGACGCCGATGATGCTGTTGCTCCTGCTCATCGACATCGGCTTCGGTTTTACGGGGAAGGTCTCGCAGAAGCTGGATCTGCCGTCGCTCGCGCAACCCGTCAAAGGCGCGCTGACCATCTTGATGCTCGCGCTGATGGCGGCCGTCTTCATCGATCAGGTGCGCGACCAGCTTTCGCTGACCGGGATCGCCGCCGAGGCGCGTGCGCTCGCGCACGGCCGGTGAGGGGGCGGTACCCGCTCAAGTATGGATTGGCGTATTGCTCGAAAAAAAAGCGCGGAGAACGAGATGATCGAGTCGATGAACGGGAACAAGGGCAACGAGATCGTTGCCGGGATGATGGATGTGCTCTGGGCGGGCGCGGCGCTCGACACGTTTGCGGACGTGCAGGATCTGATCGACGCGCTGGCCGTGCTGCATCCGCAAAGCGGCGAGACGCGCGAGGTAATGGCCTGGTGGCACGTGCGCGCACGCGCCTGGGGGGAAGGACTCGGTGAATTGCGGCGCGTCGAACGCGACGGCGTGCTGTCCTCGCGAGGCACCGCGCTGGCCGCGGTTTGCCTCTATGCGCTGGGCGATCCCGCATGGCGCACGTATGCCTATGCGGCGGCCTACCAATCGGACGACGTCATGGCCATCCGGACCGCCGAAGCGTTGCTCGCGGCGCCGCAGGTCCCGCGCCGCTGACGCGGCGGGGCGCCTCGGCCACCGCTCAGCCCGCGATCCTGAATACCCCGACCGCCTCCGACAACCGCCGTGCCTGCTCCTCGAGCGAACCCGCCGCGGCCGCGGCCTGCTCGACGAGCGCGGCATTTTGCTGCGTTACCTGATCCATCTGCGTGACCGCGCGATTGACTTGATCGATGCCCGTGCTTTGCTCGTCGGCGGCCGATGCGATTTCGCTCATGATCGAGCTCACGCGCGCGATCGAATCGACGATCTCCGTCATCGTCGTACCCGAGCGCTCCACGAGGTGCGCGCCCGATTCGATGCGCACCGTCGATTGGTCGATCAGATCCTTGATCTCCTTGGCCGCTGCCGCGCTGCGTTGCGCGAGCGAGCGCACCTCGCCCGCCACGACCGCGAAGCCACGCCCTTGCTCGCCCGCGCGAGCCGCTTCCACTGCGGCATTCAACGCGAGGATGTTGGTCTGAAACGCGATTCCATCGATGACGCCGACGATCTCGCCGATGCGCCGCGAATCGCCGACGATGCGCTGCATCGTATCGACCACCTCGCGGTTCAGATCGCCGCCCTGCGTCGCCAGCCCCGACGCGCCTTGAGCGAGCGAACTCGCATGCTTGACGTTGTCGGTCGTTTGCTTGACCGTCGAGGTCAGTTGCTCCATGCTCGCCGCCGTTTCTTGCAGCGATGCGGCTTGCTCCTCGGTGCGCTGCGACAAGTCGGCGTTGCCCGCGGCGATCTCGCTCACGCCCGTGTCGATCGCCATCGTGCCGCGGCGCACGCCGTCGACGGTTGCGATCAACGACTCTTGCATCTTGCGCAGCGCGGCCGACAGCCGGCCCATTTCATTGCCGCTCGTTACTTCGACGCGGCGCGTGAGATCGCCTGCCGCGATGCGCTCGAATTGCTCGATCGCTTCATCGACAGGCTGCACGATCGCGCGCATCAGCATCGCGCGCGCAAGCCATGACATGACGAGTGCGAATGCCATGCCGACCGCCACGCCGGCGGCCACGTAAGTGAAACGTTGTTCGGCGTCGCTATAGCGTTGCTCGCCATGGGCGAGGTGGAGCTTCTCGAGCGCCTGCATCGCCTTTTCGTAGCCGTTGTAGAGCGACGGCAGTTTGTGCGACTGCAATTCCAAAAACGTATTCTTATCGCCGGCTTTGAGCGCGGCCATCGCCGGCTCCACGCCCTGTTGCAAGAAGGCGTCGCGCTTTTCGTTCATCTGGTCGAGCAGGCGTTTGCCGTCCTCGTCGTCGCCGGCGATGCTGACGTAATGCGAAAGCAGGCTATTCGATTGCTTCAAATAGCTATCGAAACGCGTCAATACAGCCGCTGCGCCGGTCGAATCGTTCAATTCCGTTAGCGACGAATAAGTCGCCAATGCCAGGCGCAAACGCAGTAATTGTTCGGCGCTGCCCTCCAAATCGGCCACGGCGGGCGTATCGACTTGATACATCTGTTCGAGCGAGGCATTGCTCGCGCGCAGCGAAAGCAGACCGCCCGCCGCGCCGATGAGCAGAACGATCGCGACGAAAGCGACAAAGTACGTAAGTGATGCCCTAATCGACAACTTCTTCAACATGACGGGTTCCTCATAGGCCGTCGCCCGAGTGCCGTTGGGGCACCCGCGGCGGGCGCATTGCTGCGCGGATAATCGGCAGCGGGGGTGAAAACTTAATGGTTAACACGTAAAAAAAGCGTCGGATTCCAATATGTGGAAGTTTTATGTGAAATTCGAATGACGATCCTTTCAATCGATGCTGTGATTCGGAAAAAAATTCTTCATTGGGCAAGAATTCAATTGCACTGGCTATGCGTCTTTAAATGCAAAGTGCCCCGGAACGATCCGGGGCACTGAATGTAAGCGCTGCGCTATCGAGGTGCGGCGCGATTCAGACGAGTTTGCCGACTCCCGGCGTTTTCGTGTCGCCGCGTTCCGCGCCCAGCGATCGGTCGGGGGACATCGTGAACGACAGCACGATGCCGATCGCCATCAGCGCCATCGATACGATGAAGGGCAGATTCCAATTGCCGGTTTTATCGATGAGCCAGCCGCCGATGACGGGGCTCACGATGGCGGCCAGCGCGGAGCCGCAGTTCATGATGCCGCTCGCGATGCCCGAGTGTTTAGGCGCGATGTCCATCGGCACGGCCCACATCGGGCCGATCGTCATCTCGTTGAAGAAGAATCCGGCGCTCAAGCAAAGTGCCGCCACCGTGATCGAGATGTTCGACATCAGCAAGATCGGCGTGAGCGAGATCAACGTGAGCAGCATGCAGACGCCGACCATGACGTTGCGCGCCATGCGCACGTTACCGCTCTTGCGCAGGATCGCATCGGTGACCGAGCCGCCGAGCCAGTCGCCGAGCACGCCGGCGAAGAAGACGCCCGACGCGAACAGCGCCGATTCGCGGAGATGCAAATGATAGTTGTGCAGAAAGTATTGCGGAATCCAGCTCAGGAACAGCCAGAGTACCCACCCGTAGCAGAAGTAGACGGCCGTGACCGGACTCATGCGCGCGAACAGTAGCCGCCATGGCGCTGGCTCGCGCTCCTTGTTGCCGGAGTAGGCGGCGAGTTGGCCGCATTCCGTGTCGGTGATGCGCGGGTGATCGCGCGGATCGTCGCGGAAGTACCAAGCCCAGATGAGCGCCCAGATCAGGCTGCCGATACCGGTGATGATGAAAGCGCCGCGCCAGCTCGTCGACACCATCAGCCAGACGATCAAGGGCGGGGCGACCGCATTGCCGATGCGCGAGGCGGCGTGCGTGATGCCTTGCGCGAAGCCGCGCTTTTCACTGGGCATCCAGTTCGACATGGCGCGCGTGGCCGTCGGGAAGGTCGCGCCTTCGCCGAGGCCCAGCAGCAACCGTGCAACGATCATCGACACGAAGCCCGTGGCGAGACCCGTCAAGATCGTCGCGCCCGCCCAGACGATGCCGCAGACCGCGAGCGTGCGGCGCGGGCCGAACCGGTCGCCCACCCAGCCCCCGAGGATTTGGAAGATCAAATACGGATAGGCGAAGGCGGAAAATACCACGCCGATTTGCGTGTGCGTGAGATGCAGCTCGGCGCCGAAGGCGCTGGCCGCGGTGCTCACGTTGACGCGGTCGACGTAAGTGATGAGGTACATCACGCACAACAGCAACAGCACGCGCATGGTGGCTCGACGAAACATCATCGGTCTCCTTAAGTGGACGGACGCATCGGAGCGTCCGCTACAACTCGATCAAGTACGTCACTGTTCGGGTACGGCTCGGGTACGACGGCGCTTCGGATCAGGTCAAGGTCAACTCGACGGCGGGCAGGCCGTCGATCTCTCCGCGCGCGACGCCCGCGCCCGCGGGAAAGTGCATGCCGGTGTATGAGCCGCACGTGAGCACCGTGCCCGGGGCGAGATCGAGCCCGCGCGCGATACAGTGGTTGACGAGCCAGTACGGCAGCCAGCGCGGATCGCCGGCCGGATTGGCGGCGGGCGCCTGCGCGATGTCGATGCCGTCGAACGTGAAGCGCATCGAGGGCGAGACGAACGGGAAGTGCGCGTCGAACCAGGCGTCGTACGGCACGCCCTCGCCGACGACGAGGGCGCCGTTGTTTTGCAAGTCGGCGAGTTGACGGCGGCGGTCGATATCGGGCCACCCGGCGAACCGGCTCGCCACGACTTCGATCGCGGCATGCACGCTCGCGATCGCGTCGCGCACGGCCGTTTCGCTCGGCGGGCCGGCGTCGGCGCGAAAGCCGCTGCCTAGCACGAAGGCGACCTCGAGCTCGAGTCCGGGCTTCGCATAGGCCGCACGCGCAAGCGTCGCCGGGCCGCGGTGAACATCGCAAGCGGGCAGGGGCGCGCCTTGCGCAGGACCGCCGGCCGATTTGGCGCCGATCTTCCAGCCGCCCGCCGCTTGATTCATCGCACGCAGTATCGCGTCCTGCACCGCGTAGGCTTCATCTTCGCTCGCTGGCGCCAGATCATCGGGCAATTCGGCAATGCGCGCGTGGGGGCCCGCGGCTCGCGCGCTTGCCAGCATGCGCGCCAATCGTTCGATGCGCTCCATGCGTTCCATGCCCTCGAAGCGCTCGGTCGGCTCGCCTACGAGCGTCGCGTATCTCGACGGAGTGCTCATGCGGCCATCCCGAGCGCGGGCTTCACGGCGTGGCGCGTCAGATGATCCATCGCGGCCACGACGCCGCTGCCGGCGAGCTTTACGCCCGCGAGCCGCAGCCCCATTTCGCAGCCCGAGAGCGTGGCCATCAGCGTGAGGTCGTTGCAATCGCCCAGATGCCCGATGCGGAACATGCGGCCTTTGACTTTGCCGAGGCCGGTACCGAGCGACATGTCGAAATGTTCGTAGATGAGCTTGCGCACGGCATCGGCATCGATGCCTTCGGGCATCATGACGCCCGTTAGCACCGGTGAATAGACGGCAGGATCGGCGCATTGGATGTCGAGCCCCCAGGCCGTGACCGCGGCTCGGCAGGCGCCAGCCAGTCGCTGATGGCGCGCGAAGACGTTCTCTAGACCTTCCGCGAGAATCATGTCGATCGCCTCGGCCAGCCCATAGAGCAGATTCGTGCTCGGGGTGTAGGGCCAGTAGCCTTGCTTGTTCATTTCGATGATCTCGCCCCAGCCCCAAAACGAGCGCGGCAGCTTGGCCGTCTTGCTCGCTTCGAGCGCTTTGGGCGAAACGGCGTTGAAGCTGATGCCGGGCGGCAGCATCAAGCCCTTTTGCGAACCGGACACCGTAACGTCCACGCCCCACTCGTCGTGCCGGTAATCGGCCGAGGCCAGCCCGGAGATCGTATCGACGAGCAGCAGCGCCGGGTGCCCGGCCGCGTCGATCGCTCGCCGCACGGCGGCGATATCGGAGGTGACGCCCGTGGATGTTTCGTTGTGCACCACGCACACGGCCTTGATCGTGTGGCCCGCATCGGCGCGCAAACGTGCTTCGATCCGATCGGCCTGCACGCCCCGGCGCCAGCCTTCGGTGCCGGGCAAGCCGAGAAACTCGGGCTTGAGGCCCAAGTTCTCGGCCATCTTCTTCCAGAGCGTGGCGAAATGCCCGGTTTCGTACATGAGCACGGCATCGCCGGGGCTCAACGTGTTGGTGAGCGCCGCCTCCCAAGCGCCCGTGCCGGAGGCGGGATAGATCACCACGGGTTGCGTCGTCTTGAAAATCTTCCGAATGCCTTCGAGCACCTTCAAACCGAGCACCCCGAACTCGGGGCCGCGGTGATCGATCGTGGGCAGGCTCATCGCGCGCAAGATGCGATCGGGTACGGGGCTCGGCCCGGGAATCTGCAAAAAGTGACGACCGGCCGGGTGGAAGTCGAGCTTCAACATGAGTCGCATCCTTATTTTGCATTTTGAATGCAAAAAACTTTAGCTCAGGTTGGCGCCGGAGGGAAGAGAAAAATGGGGCAGGGTAATCACCGGTCAGCGTACGGCCTGAAAGGCGCGCGGCGGCGCGCGGCGCTACGGTAAAATTTCTGTCATCGGAGTAGGGAGGTTTGCATGCAAAATACGAGCGCACCAAGCGCCGATGTCGTACCCCTTTTGCCGAAGGTGGCGCGTCAGCAGTTGCACGACACGGTCGTCGACCATTTGCGAACGTTCATCGTCGAGGGGCTGCTCGCGCCCGGCATGAAGCTGAACGAGCGCGAGCTGTGCGAGCGGTTGGGCGTTTCGCGCACGCCGCTGCGCGAGGCGTTCAAAGTCCTGGCCGTCGAGGGCTTGGTCGAACTGCTGCCTAATCGCGGTGCGATCGTGTCGCAAATGAGCGAGGTCGAGATTCGCGAGATGTTCGAGTTGATGAGCGGGCTCGAGGCGTTTTCGGGCGAGTTGGCCTGCGAGCGCATCACGGCCGCCGAACTGGCCGAGATCAAGGTGCTGCATTACGAAATGCTCGCCTGTCACGCGCAGCACGATTTGCCCGGTTATTACGCGCGGAACCGCGCGATTCACGATCGCATCAACGAGGCGGCGCGCAATTCGGCGCTACGCCAGATTTACGCGGCGACCAACCGGCGGTTGCAGGCCATGCGGTTTCGATCGAATTATTCGGCGTCGAAATGGGAAAGCGCGGTCCGCGATCATGAGGAGATGATTCGAGCGCTCGAGGCGCGCGACGGCAAGAAGATGGCGGCGATTTTGCGCGCGCACTTGCTTGCCAAGCGCGATGCGGTGCTCGGGCTGGCGGCCGCGCAGGACGGCGGGGTTGTGGAGGGTTAGTGCTTGTGTTGGGCGTCCCGCTGTAGCGCATTGGGCTTCGTATGTAGCTGAAAATGCTTCAACCGGTTTTCGACGTGATATTCGACTCTCGCTTTCTGTTTTGACGAGGGCAGCCTTCGTCCTTGCTTGCGCCATCGGGGTCGCATTGTCGGAGGGGCTTGCGGATCGTAGCTAAAAAAGCTACATTTGTAGCCAATTATGCTTCAATCACTGTCCACCCTTCTGTTTAATGAGTATCGTCGGCGCGTGCTGGGCCTCTTGCTCTTGCAACCCGAACTGAATTGTCACGTGCGCGAGATCGCGCGCCAGACCGGGACCTCGGCGGGGACGCTTCACAAGGAGCTATCGCGTCTGGCCCAGGCTGGGATCTTGAGGCGCACCGTGCAGGGAAAACAGGTTTATTACGGCGCCGATCGCGACTGTCCGATTTTCGAAGAGTTGGCTAGCATCCTTCGCAAGACATCCGGCGTGGCCGACGTTCTCGCGCAGGCCTTGGCACCGGTCGCGGACAAAGTTCGGGCCGCGGCTATTTTCGGCTCAGTCGCGAAGGGAACGGAGCGGGCGGGTAGCGATGTCGATGTCCTTGTCATCGGCGACGTCGGTTTTGTCGAAGTCGTACGTCTCTTGCATCCAGCCCAAACTGCGCTCGGTCGTGAAGTGAACCCCAAGATATACAGTTCGGCAGAGTGGCAAAGCAAGTTGCTGGTCGGTGATACTTTCGCTCGCGACGTACTTGCGAAGCCAAAGATTTTTCTGATCGGAAACGAGCATGACCTTAGAGAACCTGTTGGGTAGAACGCTGGATGCGGTGGTCCCGAGCCGTGAAGCGGTGCAACGGCTCCTCGCTGCCGCCGAACGCAATCTGACCGACGCAGAACTCTCGGCCTTGAGCGCGGAGAACCGTTTCGACGTAGCGTACAAAGCGATCATGCAATGCGCGATGACAGCTCTCCATGCCAATGGGTATCGCACTTTGACCAGCCGGCCCGGCCATCATCAAACAGCGATCCAGACTTTGCCGCAGACCATTGGCCTTGCCAACGACGAGATGATCGTCCTCGACGCGTTGCGTAAGCAGCGGAATTTGGCAGACTACGATGGAGATCCAGTGCCGGATGCCACTGCCCGAGAGTGCCTCCTTTGCGCAAGGTCATTGCTCTCGGAACTCAGGCGCTGGCTTAATGAGAACCGACCGGATTTGCTTTAATGGCTCTCTCTCAAAAAGCCATACATTCAGTTTCCTTTGCAGCAAAGCGCGACTAGCCGTCTAGCCGCGCGGAAGCCGACCGGCACACGCGCAGTCGATTTACGCGTGATGACCGCGCGCTTCCAATAGCGCCAAATGCCGGAGCAGTTTCGTAACCATCACCACGACCGTACCGGCGAGAATGACGAAAAAGGCCGCGAGGGGCACCAGCGTATGCACCGACACGAAGCCGGCCAGTCCCATCATCGCGGACGAAACGAGCAGCAACGCGCAGCCGAGAATCGCGCTCGTCAAACCCGCGATATGCGGGAACAAAGAATTGCCCTTGGCCATCAACGTCGGATACATCGCGCCGGCGCAAAAACCCATGACCAGCACAGGCGTGGCGAGCGTCCAAACCTTTAGGCCGATCGTCGATGCGAGCGCGAACATGGCGAGCGAGGCCGCAATCATCGTCCATGCACCCACGCGCAGACGCGTCTCGGCCGTGGGAAGCCGCGGACCGTGGAGCCGGTTCGATAGCCCGCCGAGAAAGTACATCATGCCGATGCCCAGCGCGAGGTAGCCGAAATAGGTCGGCTCTTTGTGCAGCGTAATTTGGACCATGAACGGCCCGACGATGTTGAACACGAGCAAAATGCTGTAGCACAGCCCTTGCGCGAGAAAGCAACTTTGGAACACGGGGCTTGCGAGCACCATGCGTGCGTTTTTCACGAGCGTGCGGGGCTCCAAGTGTACCGGCGACGGCAGCGTTTCGCGGTAGCGCCAGAGAATGGCCCACATCAGCAGCGAATAGACGAGCAGAAAGACCAGGCACGCTTTCCAGCCGAACCACGTCTGCAAATGCGCTCCGATGACCGGCGCGACGATCGGCGCGAGCCCCCATGCGATCGACATGTAGGTGAACGCATGCATCAGCGCTTGGCCGGAAAACGAATCGGTGATGATCGCCTTGGCCAGCAAGTTCGTCACCGCGATGCCGAAGCCCTGCAGGCAGCGCGCGAGGATGAACGTTTCGAGGTTCGGCGCGGAGAGCGACAGCAAGCAACCGATCGTATAAATCACGAGGCCGAAGGCGAGTACGCGCTTGCGCCCGTAGGCGTCGGCGATCGGCCCGAAGATCAGTTGGCCGAGCGCATAAGCCGCCATATAGCCCGATACGCTCGACTGAATCGCTTGCGGCGACGTGGCGAAGAACCGCGCCATGGCCGGCAGCGCCGGGACGTAAATGTCGATGGCGAGTTGTCCGGCGGATGCGAACAGACAGATCAGCAGCAGCAAAAAGCGCGGCGAATTGCGTTTGCGCGGCGGCGCAAAGGAAGGAGCGGAAAGATCGGGCGTCATCGAAGCAGCGAAAAGCGGGGCCAGGCTCGAGGACCGGAATCGTTGCGCTCGGCCCGAGGGCCGCCTCGAGAAGAGCGTCGTGCGCTATTGTAGTGACTTGCGAAAAGCCTTGCTCGCGGTGGGGCGGGACGAGTTGGGAAGAGCGCCCGGCGCACCGCGGCTATCATGTCATGGCGCGCTCGCCGGCGACTTTCAGCGCGCGTTTCGAACTGACGTGGCGGCAGGTCCCGCCCTCGCGGCCACGCCGAGCGGCACGCCGCTTTGCCAAACCGACGGCTGGAATTGACGATGCGGATCGACGAGGACCGGTTTCAGAATTGGTTGATGGAGATGGGCGGCGCGATCGAAGCACTGCGCGAATCGCTCCCCGCCGACGTCGCGATTCGTCTGGATTTTACCGGCGACTCGCTGAGCGCCATCGAGCGATTCGCGCTGGCGCGTTATCCGAGTATCGAAAATATCAAGCGGCGTCGCGAAGCCCGATTAGTCGACGGCATGGCCCGTTATGTGGGAGAGGTTTTCCGCAAACATCTAGGCGGACGCTGGATCGTCCATTCGGACGCTTGTAATGCGTTTCACGGCTTGCCACAACTCGTCGATATGACGGGGCAATGCTCGCCATTATGTCCGCTGACGCTGGTGACCGCTTCGGTCGATCGGCGCACCGGAGATTTTATCCGCACCGTGTTCGATAACGCCGTGCGCAATGCGCTCGATTCGCTGCGGGCGAACTGAAGAACGACAGGCCGAATGTGTCGGTCGTATTAAGGACGCGTCATCCCGACGAGGCTGTTTTCAGCAGCGGTCCCCTCGCGCTTTATCCGTCTTCGCATTTTGTTCGCCTGTAGCGAATACGCGACAGCAATTCTGAAACAAACATAAGTCAATCGTTTGCGTCCGAGTGGCTTACCTTGGTTCACGTTTGTTTTTAAACAATTTAACGATTGTTTGGATGACTCTTCCCGGGATTTCAGAAAATTCGTTTCCGGTGCGATAGCGTGGGATTGAATCGCGGGAACGGCTCGATATCCGTTGCCCGATTGCCGCGTGCGCGCCCCAAGACCATACGACCAAGCCGCCGTTCATTGCGCGGTTATGCATTCACGGGGAAGTCACACCATGTCGCTCAAGATCCTGTCCGTTTTCGGCACCCGCCCCGAGGCGATCAAAATGGCGCCGGTCATCAAAGCGCTCGAAGATGCCCCCGGACTGGAGTCGATCGTTTGCGTGAGCGGCCAGCACCGGTCGATGCTCGAGCAAGTGCTGGAACTGTTCGACATTCGTCCGCGATACGACCTCGCGTTGATGACGGCGAACCAAACGCTCAACGGTCTTGCGTCCCGGTTGATCTTTTCGTTCGACGACGTACTCGCTCAAGAGCGGCCCGATTACGTGCTCGTCCACGGCGATACCACGACGGCCGCCGCCGCTGCCTTGGCGGCATTTCACCGGCGTATTCCCGTCGCCCACGTCGAGGCGGGGTTGCGCACGGGCGATTTGTCGAGCCCGTGGCCCGAGGAGATGAACCGCCGCATCGTCGATGCCATCAGCGATCTGATGTTCGCGCCCACCCAAAGTGCGAAGGCCAATCTGATGGCCGAGGCGCTGCAAGGACGTATCGTCGTCACAGGCAACACCGTCATCGATGCGCTCTACGCCACGACGGCGCGCATCGACGCCGATGCATCGCTGCGCGCCAAGCTCGACGCCCAGTTGCCGTTACTCGAGCCGGACAAGCCCATCGTGCTCGTGACCGGACACCGCCGCGAAAGCTTCGGCGAAGGTTTCGCTTCGATCTGCAACGCCATCGACGAACTGGCGCGCAGCGGCGACGTGCAAATCGTCTATCCCGTGCACCTCAATCCGAACGTGCGTGCTCCCGCACGCGCGCGCATCGGCGCGACGCCGGGCGTGCATTTGATCGAGCCGCTCGACTATCTCGGCTTCGTGCGTCTCATGCAGCGCTCCGCGATCGTCTTGACGGATTCGGGCGGCGTGCAGGAAGAAGCGCCCGCGCTCGGCAAACCGGTGCTCGTCATGCGCGAGGTGACGGAACGGCCCGAGGCACTCGAGGCGGGCGCCGTCCGGCTCGTCGGCACGCATACGGAGACGATCGTGCGCAGCGTGCGCGAGCTGATCGGCGCAGGCGACTGCGTGCGTACGCCGATCAGTCCTTACGGCGATGGGTTCGCGGCGAAGCGCATCGTCGCCGCGATCGTCGGCGCTCCCTTCGACGAGTTCGCCACCACGGTGCGCGGCGGCGCGGGCGAGCGGGCACACGATCCCATCGAGGCCGCCGCGCAGATTTGATGCTCGTCACCTAGCCCGGTCATGCGCCCCGGCGCAAGCGATGACCATCGCCTGCAACTCGCCCGGGCCCTTTCAACTTCGCGTATTCAACCCGAACATCGTGATGCCCAATCCTTCCGCGCGCGCCGTCTCGCGCTTTCGCGCCGCCTTGTGCGCCGTGCCTGCTCTGCTGCTCGCTCATTCGACGCCCGGGGTGGCGGCCGAAGCCGCCTTGGGCGATGCATTCGCGCATCTGGGCGAGCATCGCATGGTCGCGCGCACTGTGTCGCTTGCCGATCTCGGCCTGCGTGACCCGCTCGTGCTGTCCGCACCCGATACGCGCCATGAGCTCTATCTGCCGGTGCCGGCCGGCGTGCCGATCGACGATGCGACGCTGCAGTTGGACGGCGGCTATCTGCATGCCGACGGCGGCCGCGAAACGATGCTCGTATCGCTCGACGGCTCGCCGGTCCTGGCGCGCGGCTTTACCGACCCGCAAGGCAACGCGCAAGCGAGCATCGGCGTGGACGGCTCGCCGCGCAAGAGCGGCTTCGTGCGCGTGGGGCTGCAATGGTCGTCGATCATCGACGATCGGCTTTGCACGGATCAAACGGCCATCGGCAACGTGCTGCGCGTCGCGCCCAGCTCGCGTTTGACCTACCGCTTCGACGCAAGCGCCATTGCGGACGTACGCACGGCCTGGAGCGCGCTGCCGGCGGCACCCGAGATCGCGATTTCCGGTGAGCGTATCGGCGATGCGGCGTTCGATACCGCTTGGCGCGTGGATACGCTGATGGAGCGCGAGGGCCGGCACCCCGTCGTGCGGGCTTGGCCGAAGGTGGGCCAGGCGGTCGCGCTCGATCCGGCCGACGTGCCCGCCGCATTGCGCGCGGTGCCCGCCTTCGCGGCACTCGCGTCCGGCGGCAACGTGAAGCTCGCCGATGCGGCGCAGGTCGGCGCCGCGCTGGTGCTCGCCTCGACGAGCGCGTTCGCGCCGGACGTGATCGTCGCCGACGACGCATCGCGCCGGCAAGCGAACGAGGCGCTCGACGCGCTGCGCCAGCAGATCGCCGCACTCTCGCCGGACGGCGCCAGCGCGTTCGACGCATGGCGCGCTCGTGTGTTCGCGCCGATCACGAGCGCCTTGGCCACGGGTGAGCTGCGCATCGCGCACTTGCCGGGCCGCGCCGCGATCGTCGTCGGCGATCGCACCGCCGCGCAAGCGCTCGTGCGCGACTGGAGGCCCATCGGCGTCGCCGACCGGTACGTCGTGCACCGGCTCGACGATGCGCTCGGTCCGGACGTCAAGCGTATCGCGCTGTCGGCGCTGGGCGGGGAGCCGCGCACGCTGGACGTGCTGGGGCGAGCGACGTGGGACGCGAGCTTCGATCTCGCATCCGTGGCCGCGAACGGCAAGCTGCCCGACCAGGTCGTGTTGGATGTGGCCGCCGCGCCGACCCCGCGTCACGACGGCAACATCGCCTCGGTCTACCTGAACGGGGTGCTGATCGCCTCGAAGATGCTCGACGAAAGCGGTAAGCCTCAGCGCATCGCGGCCCATGTGCCGCGCTACGCGCTTGCGCCGGCGAACGTGCTGCGTGTGGTGTTCCAGCGCCGCCCCGACGGCGATTGCGAAGCACGCTCGCAGGGCTATCCGGTCGCGATCCTGCCCACGAGCCATATGACGCTCGCCCGCGCCGAGGCCGACGACGACTTCCTCGGCATGCTCGCGCGCTTTGCGACGACGGCGAACATCGTCGTGCCGGCGGCCTATCTCGACGATGCGACGCAAACGGTGACGCGGGTCGGCCGCTTGGCCGAGGTGTCCGGCATCGCGCCGACGCGCTCGATGTTATCGATCGTGCCGGCCGGTGCCGGTGCCGCGCCGACGGGGCCGTTCCTGGCGATGGACGTGGCGCTGCAGGGCGAGCAAGCGGCGCGCGCGCGATGGTCGGAAAACCGGCTGACGCTCGTGGACGCTTCGGACCGCGCGTATGCAGACGTCTCCGGGCTCTCCAACCTTGCGGTGATGCAGGTCGCCCGTGCGGGCGGGGCGATGGGGATCGCTTACCAAACGCTCGGTAAGCAACCGTCTCTGGTGCCCGCCTCGTTGCGGCTCGCGCGCGGCGACGTCGCGCTCATTGCGGCGGATGGCGTCGCGCGTTTATTCGATTCGCGTCATCCGGGCGAAGTCGTCACCGATCGCGCAGCGGACGATGCGTTCTCGCGCCGGTTGCCGTGGTTCGTCGCCACGGGCATCGTCGCCGCGTTGCTCGCTTTGTTCGCGATCGCCGGCATCGAGCGCCGCCGCCATCGCGCGAAGGGCGACGCGCAATGACGCTCGCGGCGTGGACTTGGTACGGCGGCTATGCCATGGGCCGCTACTTCACGGTGCTGGAATTGCTGGCCGCCGTGGTCGCCGTCGCCATTTTCGTGTCGAGTCTCGACGATCTGTTCGTCGATCTTTGGTACTGGTCGCGCGAAACGTTGCGGCTGTTCACCGTCAAGCGGCGCTACCGCCCGCTCACGGCCGAGCAATTGCAAGCACGCGAGGAGCAGCCGCTCGCGATCATGGTTCCCGCTTGGCTCGAATACGACGTGATCGCGGCGATGCTCGAGGACCTGGTGCGGGTGTTGGATTATCGGCAATACGTCGTATTCGTCGGCACCTATCGCAACGATGCGCGCACGATCGAGGAAGTCGAGCGTATGCGGCGGCGCTACCGGCAACTGCGCCGGGTCGAGGTGCCGCACGACGGGCCCACCTGTAAGGCCGACTGCTTGAACTGGGTCATTCAGGCCATCTTCAAGTACGAGCGCGAGGCGGATCTCGAATTCGCCGGCGTCGTACTGCACGACAGCGAAGACGTATTGCACCCGCTCGAGTTGAAGTTCTTCAACTACCTGCTGCCGCGCAAGGACATGATCCAGTTGCCCGTCGCTTCGCTGGAGCGGCACTGGTTCGAACTCGTGGCCGGCACGTACATGGACGAATTCGCCGAGTGGCACGCGAAGGATCTCGTCGTGCGCGAGAGCCTGGCCGGAGCGGTGCCGTCGGCCGGCGTGGGTACGTGCTTCTCGCGCCGGGCGCTGCTCGCGTTGATCGCGCAAACGGACAATCAGCCGTTCAACACCGAGAGCTTGACCGAGGATTACGACGTGGGCGCGCGCCTGGCCAAGCTCGGTATGCAATCGATCTTCGCGCGCTTTCCCGTCACGTTCGCGGCGCGCCGCAAGACGTGGTTCGGCCTCGGCCCGGTGCGCGAATTCACACTGACGATGCCGCTTTGCGTACGCGAGTTCTTTCCCGATACGCTGCGTACGGCGTACCGGCAACGCGCGCGCTGGACGCTCGGTATCGGCTTGCAAGGATGGCGGCAGACGGGTTTTTCCGGTTCGCTCGCCAATCGTTATCTGTTGCTGCGCGATCGCAAGGGCACGGTGACGGCGATCGTCGGCATGCTCGCCTATGTGCTCGTTGCGCAGTTTCTGCTGTTCGCGCTCGCCGACGCGCTAGGCATCGCCCCGCCTTTCGCCGCCTCGCCGCTCGCCGATGCGCGCTGGTTTCGGGCGCTGCTATGGATCAACGCGGTCGCGCTCATGCTGCGCGCCGTGCAGCGCATGTACTTCGTCACGCGTTTGTACGGATGGGAGCATGGGTTGTTGTCGGCGCCGCGGATGGTCGTGGCGAACTTCATCAACTTTCTGGCCGTCACGCGCGCGTGGCGCTTGTTCCTCGTGCACGTCGCCACGGGCAAGCGGCTCGCGTGGGACAAGACGATGCACGATTTTCCATCGGCCGACGGGCTGCTCGATCGACGCCAGCGTCTCGGCGAGCTGCTGATCTCGTGGCAGGCGATCGATGCCGAACAACTTCAAAGCGCGCTCGGCGAGGCGCATGCCCGCGAGGCGCCGCTCGGTCGCGTGCTGATGGCCAAAGGGTGGCTCGACGACGAGACGCTCGCCGAAGCGATCGCGTTCCAGAGCGAGCTTGCACGCGGCGCGCTCGACATGGCCGCGCTGGAGCGGCATCGTGCGCAGTTGCCGCTCGATACGATCGTGCGTTATCGCGTCTTGCCGCAAGGCGCGAGCGCCGACGGGCTTGCCGTCGTGCTGACGGCAAGCCCGCTCGGCGAGGCGTTGATCGATCAACTGGAGACGCAGCTCGGCGGCAAACTCGAGCAACGGATCGTGCGGGAAGGCGAGATCGCGCTGGGGCTGCGGCGATTGCGCGGCGTCGCCGGTGCGCAGGCCGGCGAGCGCACGCGCATCGACACGGCACGCGCGGACGACGCACGTGCGCACGGGCAGCCCGTGCGTGTGCCGTTGCTCGGCGACTTGCTGATCGAACGGGGTCATGTGCGTCGACAAGCGTTCGAAGCCGCGTTGACCGATTACCTTCCGGACCGGCATGGCCGCATCGGCGATTTCATGGTCGAGCGCGGCGTCGTCTCGCGCGAAGCCATCGACGAGGTCGTACGCGAGCAGCGGCGCGCCAGCGGGGCGGCCGGGGGGATCGCATGAGCGGCCCTCTTCGTCCTGTAGGTGCGTCGCGGCCGGGCGTACGCGCGGCGCGCCTGGCGGCGCTGACCTGCGCGGTGTCGTTCACGTTCGCGCAAACGGCCGCGCACGCCGCCGAGTACCCCGTCGCACCGCCGCCGCTGACCGGCGCCGCCTATCGCGTGGCCGAGCAAGCGTATGCCGGCTATGGCCGTCACGACTACGCGCAAGCCGTCGCGCTGGCTCGCGAGGCAATCCGGCAGCGGCCCGACGTGCCCGAGCTACGCCTGTTGCTCGCGAACGCGCTGGCCGCGCAGCACGGCTATGCCGCGGCGAGCCGCGCGCTCGCCGATGCCATCAAGGCATTCGGGCCGCTGCGCCCGCTCGTGAAGCGCCGGGCTCAGATCGACGTATTGGCTGCAGCCGCCGCGAAGGTCGTCCGGACGAGCGCGACCGCGCCGCTGCCTGCCGACGCCTTGACGGGCGATGCATTCGCGGCGGCGCAAAGCGCCTACCGCGCGTATGCCGAGAAGCGTTACGCCGATGCCGCGCAAAGCGCTCAGCAGGCGATCGCGCTCAGGCCCGACGTGTTGCGCTTACGGCTGTTGCTCATCGATGCGGCGAGCGCGGCCGGCAACGACCTACTCGCTTGGCAAGCCGACGTGCAGGCTGTGCGGCAATTCGGCGACAGCGACGATCTGCGGCTGCGACGCACGTTCATCGGCAACGGCCTTGCGCCGCAAGCGTCCAAGCGTGCGTTCGCCGCGCGCCAGGCAGGCGACCTTGGCGCCGCGATCGCGGCGGGACGAGAAGCCGTCGCGTATGCCCCTGACAACACCGACTACCGCGTCGCCCTGTTCGACAAGCTGATCGCCGCCGAGGATTGGGCGGGGCTCGAGGCGGCGGCGAGCGATGCGATCGGCTACGACGATACGGCCGTGATGCCGTACGTGTTCCGCGCATACGCGCGCGTGGCGCAGCAGCATACCGAGCAAGCCGATGCGGACTTGCAGGTGGCCTTCCGCGATCACGACGAGACGCGCGCGACGCTCAATAGCGCGCGCGCGATCGCCGCCGATATTTGGATGACCGAGGACCGTGCGCGCGAGGCCGCGGACCGGCTCGCGGCGGTGCCACCGACCGGGGACGATACGGATGCGTTCGTCGCCGAGCGCTTGGGACGCGCGCGCCGCAGGCTCGCCGCCGCGCATGCCGCCGTCCCGGCCTTGGCCGCGGCGCGTCCGATCGTCGATTGCGAGAACGATCCCGACTTCGGCGAAAGCTGCGACGTATGGCCGGCCGATCCGGGCCATGCCGCGGCGAGCGCGCAGGCGCGTGCAAGCGAGCGCGGCGACAAACAAGCCGCGTTGCGCTACGCACGCGAGGCCGTCGCGCTAGCGCCCGATAGCGCGCAGCATCGCGTCGAGGTGGTCGATGTGCTCGACGACGCGGGGCGCACGCGCGAAGCCGCCGACGTCGCGCGAGCGCTGATCGCCGACGGCCTGTTCGACTCGCTGCCGCCGCTCGAGGCGGGCTACATCGCACTGCGCGCGGGCGACAACGCGCGGGCACTCGCGGCATTCAAGCAGGCCGGCGCGCAAGGCAAGTTGTCCGCGGACGCGCTGGCCGATGCCGGTTATGCCGCCGAGGCCGCCAATCGCGATGCGCAATCCGCACGCTACTTCGAGCAAGCGATCGATAAGCTCGCAACGGAAAGCCGGCGCCCGTTGCACGGCGCGGCGAAGGGCGCGGCCGCTCAGCAACTCGAGGATTTGCGCGCGGCGCACTCGGAGGCGACGCGCCGATGGGGCTTCGACGTCTCGCTCGACTATCGGGGCGCCGGCCTTCAATCGGGCTACGCGAGCGCACCGCGGCCCACCGCCAGCAATAGCTGGCAAGCCGGCAGCGAAGTGTACTGGCGCCCGTTCGGCAGCCTGGGCGAGCGCATGTTCGAGTTGTATGCGCGCGGCTACGAGACGTTCGGCGTGGCGTCCGGCGGGGGCGCGAGCGGCGCGAGTTCGCTCGAAGCGGCCTTCGGCGTGCGCGGCAAGCCGTTCGCGAACATCGACGCCATCGCCGCGTTCGAGCGCATCGTGCCGATCGGCTCGCAAGCGCAAGGCGATTGGCTCGCGCGACTGGCGTATTCGGGCGGCGTCGGTACCGAGCGGCGCGTCGACGTGCCCTCGTGGTGGACCGTGTCCGCGTATGCGGAGGGCGGGCACTACATCGTCCATTCGTCCAATTACGCCACGGCCGTGCTCGAAGCGGGGCGCACCTATCGGATCGACCGCGTGAGTCCGCGCTTCACGGTGTTTCCGTACGTCGTGGCCGCAGCCGATTACGACACGACCATCGATCGAAGCGTGCCGATCGGCACCGGCGTGGGGATGACCGCCCGCTATGCGTTTCGCGATGGTCATTACGACACGCTGCGTTCGTCGGTCGAACTGTCGGTGCAGTACCGATGGAAGCTCGTCGGCGACGAGCGCGCACGCGGGGTGTTTTGCAGCGCCATCTTCTCCTACTGACCGCGGCCGCCCGAGGACATACGACCTTGTTTAGGACTTCTCAAGAAAAGATCGGAACGATGATGAAACGAACCTCACGCTTGCCTCGGCGTGTGCTCGCGACGGCGAGCCGCGCGAGAACGTATGGAACTGCCGCCCTGGCGTTGGCGCTCGCATCCGTGTCCGGCGCGGTGTATGCCGGCGCGGACGACGTCGCGAGCCTATACGGCCCTCAGCCGCCGGCCGACGCCACCTATGTGCGCGTGGTCAACCTGTCCCCGCGCGCGGCGAAGCTTTCGTTGCCGGGCGCCGCGCAGCCGATCGATCTCGCGCCCGGCGCGGCGACGCGGCTCGAAGTGGTACGACCCGGCACGGCGTTGCGCGTGAAGGTCGATGGCGGCTTGGCGGCGGGGCAGACCGGCCTCGCACCGGCGGCCGGTGCCGATACCGTGGGCGAGACCGTCACCGTGGGGCTCGAGCACGACGCCGCGGGTGGCTGGCGAGCGAAGCCCATCGCCGCCGCGGCGGCCGGCGCCGATGCGTTGCGGGCGCAACTGCGCGCGTTCAACTTCGTGGACGGATGCGAGGCCAAGATCGCGCTCGAGCAGAACCCTGCAACAGCGGTATTCACGGCCGTCGCGCCGGGCCACGTGGCATCGCGCTCGATCAATCCGGTTGCGGCCACGCTCGTCGCGGTATGCGGCAATGGGCTGTCGCAGCCGTTCGCACTGCCGCGGCTCGCGGCCGGGCAAAGCTTCAGCTTGTTCCTATCGGGCACCACCGCGCATCCGGTGCTCAGCGGCGCGATAGACGCGCTCGATTGGCCCGCGCGGTGAGCGGCACGGTGACGCGTTCTTTGGAAATCATTTCAGCCATGCAATCGAATCGTTCTATCGACGCGGGCACCACGCCCGCATTGCGGCGGCGGCGCTTGCTGCTCGCCTTGGCGGCCGCACCGTTCGCGGCCGGCCTTTCGTTCGTGCCGCGCGCGGCGCTCGCGGCGCGCCAAGCCGTCATCGAAGGGCGCGACCGGTGGTTGTTTCCCGGCTGGGAAAGCTATGTGGACGACGACACCCCTGCGTGCCTCAAAACCGTGGATCTGATCGCCGCCGCGGCCGGCAAGCTGGCGGCGCACGGCATTCGCTGCACGATCGTCGTGGCACCGCTGAAGGCACGCGCGGCCGCGGACAAGCTGCCAGAGGGCAACGCGCTCTCTCCCGCGCTCGCGCAGCGCTACGCGTCGATGCTCGCGCATGGCAAGCAAGCCGGCCTCGACTTCGTCGATGCGGTGGCTGCGCTCGGCAACGTCGACACGAGCCAGGACAGCACTTACATCCGGGCCGACTATCACTGGTCGGCACATACCGCCGAAGCGGTGGCCGATGCGGCGGCCGATCGGCTGCTGGCCGCGGGCACGTTGCCCGGCGAGCTTGCCGCGCCGCCCGCATTGGGCGAATGGACCGAGACGATGGATTTCGGCGATCTCGCGACGTTGCTGGCACCCGAGCGCAGGCGAGCGATCGGCAAGGACCGGTTCATCGTGCGCGAGCAAGCCGACGGCGGCGGACTGCTCGCCGATGCGACTCCGGTCGTGCAGGTGGTCGGCAACAGCATGGTGCAGCCGTACCTCGGTTTCCCGCAGCGGCTCGCGCATACGCTGGCGCGGCCGGTCGGGCTGACCTGGACCTTCGGCGATACGGGGCCTTGGAAGACGCTGCTCAATTATCTCGAGTCGCCTGGCTTTGCGGCGCAAAAGCCGCAGGCCCTGGTGTGGCAGTTCAACGAAGGGCAGATGGCTTATGGTCCCGGTGCGTCGGGGCAGTGGGACGCGCCGTCGATCATGGCCGAGGGGGCGTGGCTCGATCGAGTCGAGAAGGCGCTCGCGCGATGAGCGAGGCCGCCGTTCGACACGAGACGAGCGCACAGGCGCGGCGCCGAGAGGAGTCGCCTCACGCGCCCGGCGAACCCCAACGCGCGCACGCCGCGATGGCCGCGTGTATCGCCGCGCTACTGCTCGCGGGGTTCGTTCTTGCGCTGGCCTCGCTCGGCAAACATGCGAAGACCGACGCGGCGTTTGCGCTCGACGACATGAACGCGTGGCGCAACGGCGATGCGATGCGCGCCGTCGATCGTGCGATCGACGTGCCCTATGGCGCGGCGCTGCGGCGGGCGAGCGCGGCTGTGCGCTATCGCCTCTTCGGCGACTTGGGGCCGCAAGTCAGCGAGGGTTGTCCGGGCTGGCTGTTTTATACGGACGGCCTGCGCCCGCGGCCGTCGGCGCAAGCGCAGGCGCCGGCACCGGTCGCGCTGCGCGAGCAGATCGACACGATGCACCGGTATGCCGATGCGCTGCGCAGGGAGGGCATCACGCTCATCGTCGCGACGGTGCCCGACAAGTCGCGCGTCGAAACCGAGGCGCTGTGCGGCTTGCATCAGGACGCGCGAATGACGGCACGCTGGGACGCGTGGCGCGGCGCACTCGCGAGCGAGGGGATCGTGCAGGCGGACCTGCTCGGTCCATTGACGGCCGCGCGACCGTCCTTCTATCGCACCGACGTTCACTGGAATGCGCGAGGCGCGCAAGCGGCTGCCGATGCCTTGGCCGCCGTCGTCCTGCCGCACGTCGGCGGACGCGGCCCGACTCGCTTCTCCGTGGAGCCGGTCGCCGGCGTCCGCCCGCGCGTGGGCGACTTGTTGGAACTGGCCGGTTTGGCGAACGTGCCCGAGAACTGGCGGCCCGCCGTGGACGTCGAGGTGCCGGAGACGGTTCGCGCCGAGCATGCGGGCGGCTTGCTCGACGAGACGCCGCCGGCCCAAGTGCTGCTCGCGGGCAGTTCGTTCTCGCGCCGCAGCGGCTTCGCGGATCGCTTGGGACGCGCGCTCGGCCAGGAGGTATGGAACGTCAGCATGGACGACGGCCGCTTCGATCGCGCGTTCGCCTCGATCTGGGCGCGGCGCGCCGCATGGCCGCGCTCGTTGAAGGTCGTGGTATGGGAGATGTCGGAGGATGCATTGTCCGAGCCGCCCGAGCAACGATCGGAGCCGCTCGCCGTGCGTGCCGATCAAAGCCGGCGAGACTGAGGGACCGATACCGATGCTCTTCAACTCCTTCGTCTTCCTGACGCTCTTCCTACCGCTCGCACTGGCTTCGTACTATGCGCTGGGCTCGCGCTCGCCGCGGCTGGCCGCATCGTGGCTGTGCTTTTCGTCGTTTGTTTTTTACGGCGCGTGGGCGCCCGCGTTCGTCGGCTTGCTCGTGGCCTCGATCGCTTTCAATTACGGCATGAGCCGCGCGATCCTCGCCTCGCCACCGCGCTCGCGCGGCCGTCGAACATGGCTCGCCGCGGCGATCTGCGTCGATATCGGCCTGCTCGTGCGTTACAAGTATTGGGCGGCCATGGCGGGCGCGCTCATCGAGTGGTTCGGCCTCTCGCCGCACGGGTGGCTGGCTCAACCATCGGCCGGCGTCGTGCTCCCGCTCGGCGTTTCGTTCTTTACGTTCACGCAGATCGGCTATCTGCTCGATTGCAACGCGGGCATCGTCAAGCGTTCCGATGCTTTGGGCTTCGTGCAATTCGTCACGTTCTTCCCGCATTTGATCGCGGGCCCCATCTTGCATCACAAAGAGATGATGACCCAGTTCGCGCAGCCCGAAACGTATCGGCTGAGGGCCGAGAACATCTCGGTGGGCGCGAGCGTCTTCGCGATCGGCTTGGCCAAAAAGCTGTTGTTGGCGGATGCGCTCGCACCGTACGCCGATGCGGGCTTCGCGGCGCCCGGCGCGTTGGGCGCCTGGGCCGCTTGGGGGACAGCGCTTGCGTACGCGCTGCAACTTTACTTCGATTTCTCCGGCTATTCGGACATGGCCGTCGGCCTCGCGAAGATGTTCGGCGTGCGCTTCCCCTTGAACTTCAACTCGCCCTTCAAGGCCGCCAGCATCATAGAATTTTGGCAGCGCTGGCATATGACGCTCACGCGTTATCTGACGGCGTATCTGTACTACCCGTTGTCGATGCGGATCAACCGGCGGCGTGCCGCACGCGGCTTGCCGATCGGACGCGCCGCGCAGTCGTCGCCCTCGGGCTTCGCGGCGACCGTCGCCGTGCCGACGTTCTACACGATGGGGCTGGCGGGGATTTGGCACGGCGCTGGTGTTCAGTACTTGATCTACGGCTTGCTGCATGCCGCCTATCTCACGGTGAATCACGCGTGGCGCAACAGGCGCGCGTCTCGGCACGCGAGCCCGCCGGCTTCGTCCGGCTTTGGAGCGAAGGCAGGGCACGTGATGAGCGTATTGACGACCTTCGCCGCCGCGCTCGTCGCCTTCGTCTTTTTCCGCGCACATGGGGTGGGCGATGCGCTCGCCATGCTCGAGGCGATGGCCGGTGCGAAAGGGTTGGGCTCGAGCGCGTGGCCGCCCCTCGATGCGGGCGTGTACGGACCGGCTTGGCTCAGGCTTGCCGTAGGCCGCGCGATGCCGGCACCGCTGCTGGCGTTGGCGCTCGCCATCGCGTGGTTCGCGCCGAATTCGCACGAATGGATGGGGCGCTTCTCGCCCGCGCTCGAGCGCGCTTCGGGTGCGGTTCCGGCGCGGCTCGCTTGGTCGCCTTCGTGGCAATGGACGGCGGCGGTGGTGCTTCTTTTGCTCGTGTGCGCCGCGCAATTGCATGGGGAAGTGCGCTTCCTGTATTTCCAGTTTTGATTTTGTGACCGCTTTCATTCGAAGGGAGATCTCGATGACCTCAATCCAACATCCCGTGCCCGCGGCGGCTCTCGTGGAGCAAGTCCGGGCGCTCGTCGAATCGGTCGTCATGCGCCGGCTCGACGCCGACACCCCGCTGATCGAATCGGCACTGGTGGATTCGGTCCTTGCGGTAGAGATCGCATTGCGCGTCGAGACGACGTTCGGCGTGCAAGTGCCGCCGACCGAGTTGGGCGAGCATCTGGCGAGCGTGGCGGCATTGGCCGCCTACATCGCCGACAACACTACGCATCGATAGGCGGCCGGCATGCGTTTCGATTTAGCCGAGAGCCGCTTCGTCGAGTCGGACGTGCGCCCCGATGCGCCGGCGGTCATCGCCGCGGACGGTCAACTGAGTTGGCGCGAGTTGGCCAATGCCGCCGCCGCCTGGCGCGACGCCGCGTTGGCCGAGGGCTTCGAGCGCGACACGCCCGTCATCGTGCGCGGGCACAAGGAAGCTCAGTTTTTCGTGGCACTGACGGGGGCGCTGCTATTGGGCGCGCCGTTCGTGCCCGTCGATACGGTCTATCCCGACGAGCGTATGCGGCGCATCGCGCGCACCCTCAATGCATCGGTTTACTTCGATGCACGCCGAGGGTGCTTCGAGCGCTTGGATGCGAATGGCGAAGCGATGCAGGCAGGGTCCCGCGCGCCGGTGTTGCGCGAAACGGATCTCGCCTACGTGCAGTTCACCTCCGGGACGACCGGCGATCCCAAGGGCGTGCAGATAGGGCGCGAAAGCGTTGCTTCGCTCGCGCAGTGGATGCATGAGGACTTCGCGCTCGGGCTCGCGCCGGTCTTTCTGAATCAAGCGCCGTTCAGCTTCGATCTATCGATGTACGAGGTGTTCGGTACGCTCGCGCTCGGCGGCACGATCGTGATGATGTCGCGCGCCGCCTGCTTGCCCGGGGCCGCCTTCATCGAAGCGCTAGCGAACGCGGGGGTGAGCACTTGGGTGTCGACGCCGTCGTTCGCGCAGCAGCAGTTGCTCGATCCGCGACTGACGCAGGCATCGTTGCCGTCGCTAACGACCTTCTTGTTTTGCGGCGAGGCCTTGCCCGTGTCGCTCGCCCAGCGTTTGCGCGAGCGGTTTCCGAACGCTCGCATCATCAACACCTACGGCCCGACCGAGGCGACGGTGGCGGCGACGTGGATCGTCGTCGACGATGCGCTGCTCGCGGCGCATCCCGAGCGCTTGCCTGTCGGGTTCGCGCGGCGCGGCGGCGAGGTATTCGTCGAAGGGGACGAACTATGCATCGCGGGGCCGTATGTCATGCGCGGCTACTTGAACCGGTCCGACCTGAATGCGACGAAGATGTTCGAGCGCGACGGCATGCGGGCCTTTCGCACCGGCGATCTCGGGCGTGCCGATGCCGATGGTTTGCTCTATTGCGACGGCCGCATCGACGATCAAGTGAAGCTGAACGGCTATCGCATCGAACTGGCGGAGATCGACGCGGCGCTGGCCGCATTGCCGGGCGGGGCGCATGCGGCGGCGGTGCCGCTGCGGCGTGCGGACGGTACCGTGGCGCGCATCGTTGCGTTCGTCGAAACCGGCGCCAACGACGAATCGGGGGCTCGGCTTTCGTTGCCGGCGGATTGGCGCGTGCGGCTTGGCGATCGCTTGCCGCCTTACATGATTCCTTCCGAACTCATCGCGTGCCGGTTGCTGCCGTTGACGATCAACGCAAAGATCGACCGCGCGCGTCTCGCGGATGAATATCGTCTCGCCATGCAGGAACCGGCGGCACCTGGCAATGGACGGTAGATCGATTGAGCGTGCGCGGCGCTGGACCCGTGCGGCCGCGTTTGCCGGGTGGGCGGTGGCATTGTCGAGCATGGGTGTGGGTGCGGCATTCGCCGCGCCGCCCGCGGCGATGCGATTGGAACCGCTTCAGCCGGCGCTGGCGCAAGGGATCGTTTGGCAGCCTGACGAGGACCATGCGAATCCGCGCGGCGACTGGGATGCGCTCGGCGTCAGCGATCTGCTCGTGCAATGGACGGCCGTGGACGACGAAGCGCTCGTGCCGGCGCCCGGGCTGGAAACGGCATCGCGATTGCCCGATTGGCAGCGCATCGGCCAGGAGCCTTGGGCGCGCGACGTCATCGTCGGCCTTGCCGGGCGCTTCGATGAAACGCAGGCGCGCAGGCGACTCGCTCATCTCGCGGCGCAGTCGCTCGCGCTGGCCTCGGCGCCTTGGCCGATGCACGTTACCGGTTGGTATTTTCCGGTGGAGGTGGACCCGACTTGGACCGATGCGAAGGCGCTGGCGCCATTGCTCGAGCGGTTGCCTAAACCGCTTTGGATCAGCGTCTACGACAACTCGAACATCGGCGGAGCGGCGCTGGCGGCTTGGCTGGACGGGTGGTTGCCGCGCGACGTCGGGGTGTTCTTCCAAGATGGGTGCGGCGACTACGTGCGCGAGCCCGCGGTGGCGCGGGACTATGCGCAGGCGCTGGCGGAGCGTTTGGGGCCCGCGCGGGTGAGGATCATCGCCGAGGCGTTTCGCGGATTGCCGGGTGGGAAATTTCGCGCCGCGAAGGCGGCGGAATTGACGCCGCAACTGCGGGCCTATCGCGGATATCGCGTTTATCTTTTCGACGGCCCGCACTATGTGTCGTCGAAGCTCGTGCGTCAGGTGGTGGAGAGGGCGGGGGAGTAGGGGGTATAAGTGTGGGATATACATCGAGCCGTGCGGGGAGACTAGTCGCGCCTCGTGGCATCCGCATGGCGTCTTTTTACCGGCGATCTAACCTCTATCGCGTTAAAGCGACGGATCGTCAGGATCGAGCCCAAACGCAGCCAGCGTCTCCCGCCGCATATGCTCCTGGATGGCTCGTGGATCCGTCGGCCGCAACGGACTGCGCGTCCCGTCCGCTGTGTCGGTCGGCAGGTTTCCGACGTTGCGCTGCGAGGGGTTCTGAAGCTCATGAATTTCAAATAGATCCTGCTGGGAAATGGACGAGGGGCGGGCGTTGGGTGCGCCGGTGTGACATTGCGGCTCGTGCAACTGCCGGACTACCTCGGTCCGCACGGCGTCGTGCAGCTGCTGTGCGATTTCCGCCCGTACGACTTCGGGAAGGTCCGGCCCGACGCGTTGCTCGCCCCGCGCTTGCGGGCGACCGGCACGCCGCGGTCGCGGACGGTGTGGATCGACCCTAAAACCCATAATCCAGAATTCCCTTATCAGTCAAATACTTGACCAACCTTAGCATCGAACGGCTGTCCACTGCAACCTCGAAACGCACGCTGCGGGCCGTCCCGTTGACAAACCAGAACTGCGTACCACCCTCGCGATCTAGTAGCTGATGCAGGGACTGCACGGAGCCATCGGCGACGCCTGCTGGCAAGTGCGGATAATGCGCTATTAGCGGCTCGTCGTCCCGTCCTCCGAACGCCCCGTCGAAGCCATAACGCGGCCACGCGTAATAGCCAAGGAAACGTTGCATTCCTTTCGGCGTGGCCGTCTTGCGGCCGCCGATCGCGTAGGCGTGAATCGAACCGATCCGAAGCGCAAGGCACGCGCGCACGATCCGGCACAGCATCGCGGCCCCGATCCCGGCTGGTGCATTGGCGCCGTAATGAATCTGCTTGAGGTAGACGTAGAATTGTCGGTCAGGGGCGACGCGCACCTCGATGTGATTGCGCGTCGGGATCAGCGACGGATGGGTCACCTCGAAAATGAGCGCCTGCCCGTCGGAGTACATATCGACCGTCGCATTGCGGGGCGCTCCGCAAAGATGCACCAGGGTCGTGTCGGAAATGTGGTCCATGCCGAGTACGTCTGCTGCATCGACATTGTTGCGAGAGATTGGCAGCTCATCGTCAAACCATTCCGGTTCGAGCGTGCACAAGGCCAGTCGTAGCGAGGAGGCATGGGTTGCGGCCGTGACGGTCCAGGAGAGGAGCAAAGTATAAAGAGCCGCACCGTCTGACCCGAGAGGGGCAGGATTGCTCCCCCGAGCGCAATCGGCATGTTCGCGGAACACAAGGCGTCTTTCGCGGAAAATAAGTAAGAAATGGGCGAAAATCGGCTCAATAGGCGAGTCTTTGTGCCGGCGCCCGATGCCCGGATTTCGCGTGGTTTTCACACGCGGCGACGTTAGGTCTTTTTGAGAGAGGTATTCGGCCCAGTGTCGTATCGATCGAGATTAGCTGTCCATGGGTAGGGGACAAACTACTTCTAACGTTTCCCTCGCGAAGCCCCCGCCCCCGGATCTCCGAACGTCTCATCCAGATACCGCATCATCACGCGTTCCAAGTCGTCGATCACGGCCCCTCGATGCGCGAAGGATGCTTCGCTCTGAATCGCCACCGCGGCCTTCATCAATTGTTGAACCACCGCCGCGCGGACCTGCGCCTCGGCCGCCTTCATACCCGGCGCCTTTGCACGCAAGACTGCCGCGATCTCCGCGCGAATCCGCTCTCGTACGCCCACCACCGCCGGCAGTGAACGGCCCGGCGTCTCAACGAGCGGCGCGAACGCCGGATGTGCTGCTCGAAATGCCACCAGCGCCCGCGTCAGCCGATGCGCCAACGTCGCGACATCGAGCGTCGGCGCCGCCTCGCGCAATTGACCGAGGCCCTCCATCAACGTCGCCAAATAGGCCTCAAGCAGGGCATCGGCCAACACATCCTTCGTGGGAAAGAACTGATACAGCGAGCCGATCGAGGCCCCCGCGCGTGCCGCGATGGCCGTCATCGTCGCCGCGTCGAAACCCTTCTCGGCGAATTCCGCACCAGCCCCTTCGAGCAGTGCCGCGACACGCGCGCGGCCGCGCTCGCGGCGAGGCGCCTTCGCGTCCGCACGGACGTCATCGTCGGAATGACTTGCATTTCGTGAGGCCATCCTCATATACTCCATTTTGTGAGGCCATCCTCGCATTCGTGAGGTGTCGTTCTCATTAGACCCGTTTTGCCGGCCATGCTCAATGGCCTGCCGGCGGACGCCGTCACGCGATTATCGAGCGGAGCAGATTCGATGCGCGCTCGGCCCCACGCGATCAACGCCGCAGCCAAGGACATCAAGGACCCATCATGGACACTATCGATCCACGTACCACCGCGCTCGTCCTCATCGATTTGCAAGAAGGCATCCTTCCCTACGGCAAAGCGCCGCACGCGGCCGATGCCGTGTTGAACGCGGGCGCGCGGCTCGCCAAGCGCTTTCGTGAAGTAGGCGCACCCGTCGTGCTCGTGCGCGTCGGGCCGAGCCCCGATTTCGGCGACGTCTTGCGGCAAAGCGTCGATCAAGCCCCGCCCGTGCCGGCGGGCGGGTTGCCGCAGAATTGGTGGACCTTCCCCGCTGAACTCGAAGTGAGCGAACGCGACATTCAGATCACGAAGCGTCAATGGAACGCGTTTTACGGCACCGAACTCGATTTGCAGTTGCGCCGGCGCGGCATCAAGACGATCGTGCTTGCGGGGATCGCCACCAACATCGGTGTCGAATCCACCGCGCGCGCCGCGTTCGAACGCAACTACGCGATCGTCTTCGCGGAAGACGCCATGAGCTGCGCCTCGATCGAGCAGCACGAAGCATCGACTCGCTTCATCTTCCCGCGCCTCGGGCACGTGCGCAAAACCGGCGACGTGCTCGCCGCCATCGAAGGCTAACTCGAGCGCGATCCAATCGACGCATCGTGCGGCCCCGGCGCACGATGCGCTCCTCGCCTGAACCCGTCGCCGGAGCGCTCCGAGTTCCGGTATCGATTGGTCTCTTCACATCGCATGCTCGTCGTGCAATCGTCCGATCGCAGCAAAGCGTCGAGCGCCATGTGCCGCACTCATGCAAGTGCCCTTAACCCTTAGCGTAAAGGGGCAAGCGCGCACGCACCGCAATTTTCCGGCCACTTGCGCACCATTCGGGATCGCCCTCCAATTGATCGTTTAAGTCGCCAATACCCACCATTTTTGGTGGGACCGCTTTAGTACCAATATCGCTGAGGATCTCCTACGATACGGAGCGATTCATCGCCGCCGGACTCGAGCGGAAGGATGCACGGCTCGCCGACCGGCACCTTCAAACGTAACGAGGGCAGACCCATGAAGCGAACAATCACGAAGGTACTCGCGGCAACCGCTTTTTCGCTGGCCGCGATGGCTTCGCAAGCGAGCAACATCTACGCACCGTACGTCGATATGACCGAATGGCCCACGCCGATCCTCGATAAGATCGGCGTGCAGCAAGGTATCCAGCAATTCACGCTCGCGTTCGTCGTGGCCGGCTCGGGCGGCTGCGTGCCGTCATGGGGCGGCGTGCAAGCCATCGGGCCCGGCATCAGTTCCGATCTGTTGACCGCGATTTCCGGCGGCATCACCAACTATCGGGCGAAGGGCGGCGAGGTGGCGGTGTCGTTCGGCGGCGCGAACGGCACGCCCCTGATGCAAGCGTGCACCGACGTGCCCTCGCTGCAAGCGGCGTTTCAAACCGTCGTAGACACCTATAGCCTCGCGCATATCGACTTCGATATCGAAGGCTCCTCGCAGGACGATCTGGCCGCGCTCGCGCGCAACTTCCAAGCCGTCACCCAATTGCAGACGGCAATGGCCGCCAAAGGCAAGACGCTGCATGTGACGCTCACGCTTCCGGTCCTCGCTTCCGGCTTGACCGGCGAAGGCATGAACGTGCTCAACGCGGCGATTCAAAATCACACCGCGTTCGACGTCGTCAACGTCATGGCGATGGACTACGGCCCGTCGGGCGTGGAGATGGGCCAAGCCGCGATACAAGCGGCCCAGTCGCTGTACGCGCAACTCGATACGGCCTTCAAGGCCGCCGGTCAGACGAAAACCAGCGCGCAACTGTGGCAGATGGTGGGTGTGACACCGATGATCGGCGTCAACGATACCCAGGGCGAGACCTTCACGCTCGACGACGCGCAGACGGTAACGAATACCGGCATCGCGAATAATTACGGACTCCTCAGTAATTGGTCGGCCGGGCGCGATGTCGCATGCGCAACGCCTGGCGGCTCGGCCTCCTCGAGTTGTTCGGGCGTAGCGCAGACGCCCTACCAATTCGCCTCAATCTTCGAGCGCTTCGCCGATCATTGGGGATCGGGCGTGACGAAAGATCCCTCGTACGGCGGCGGCTCGAGCGGAGGGACGGGCGGTTCGGGGGCCGCGCCTTGGTCGGCGTCGCAGGTCTATACCGCCGGCATGCAGGTGACCTATCAGGGCTCGACGTATCAAGCGCAATGGTGGACGCAAGGTGACGTGCCGGGGCAATCGTCGGTATGGAAGCTCGTCTCCGGCGCCACACCGAATTGGTCGGCATCGGTCGCCTATTCGGGAGGCAGTTGCGTCATGTACCAAGGCGCGAAGTACTGTGCCCAGTGGTGGACTCAGGGCAACGTGCCAAGCGACGGCGGAGTCTGGGTGAAATCGAACTGATTCCCATGTACCCCAAAGCCTGCCGGGGAATTTGATTCAAATCAACGAAGACACGCGATCGGCGAGCTTAGCCGATCGCCTTGCTTGCGCCAACTTGTCCCCTTTTTAAAAAACGATCGGTTGCCCTTTAGCTATCGCCAGATCGAGCCGTTAGCCAGGCATGAACGAATACGAGGCCGCATCAACAGCCCTCGTCGCGAGTGGTCCTGCGTCATACGCTCTACCGAGCCGTCTTCCGCTACCCGAACCGATAGGACTACGAACTGATCGTCCGTCGCGACTGCGCGCGTCGTTGCGCTTGTGATGTGCGGCCTATCGCTTTTGGAGAGTTTCATGTTTGTCGCAATCGGTTGGATCATGGTGCTGGGCGCCGTGATCGGAAGTTTCGTCGGTGAGGGCGGGCATCTGTTCGCCTTGATTCAGCCGTTCGAGTTGATGTGTATTTTCGGGGCTGCGTTCGGCGCGTTCGTGGTCGCCAACCCCGTCGCCACGCTGAAAAAGACGATCAAGAGCCTGCCCGCGTGCTTCAAGGGGCCGCGCTACGACAAGGCGAAGTACTTGGAGTTGATCGCGCTGCTCTACGAGCTCATGCAAAAGGCGCGCAAGGAAGGGATGATGGCGCTCGAGGCCGACGTCGATGCGCCCGATCAAAGTCCGCTCTTTCAGAAGTATTCCGTCATCGCGGGCGATCACCATTTGCTCGACTTCATCACCGACTACTTGCGGATGATGTCGACAGGCAACATCAACGTCCTCGAAATGCAGGACCTGATGGACGAAGAATTGACGACGCATCACGCCGAGGAATCGGTTGTCGCCAACGCGCTGCAAAAGATGGCCGACGGCTTGCCGGCATTCGGGATCGTCGCAGCCGTGATGGGTGTCGTCCATACGATGGCCTCGGTCGGCGCACCGCCCGCGGTGCTCGGCGAGATGATCGCGGCCGCGCTCGTCGGCACGTTCCTCGGCATTTTGCTGTCGTACGGATTCATCGGGCCGCTCGCCGATCTGCTGCATGCGAAGGGGCGCGCGGCCGCCAAGCCGTTCCAGTGCGTCAAGGCCGTTCTGCTTGCTTCGCTGAGCGGCTATGCGCCTTCGGTCGCCGTGGAGTTCGGCCGCAAGGTGCTCTTCACGAGCGATCGGCCTACGTTCCAAGAACTCGACGACACGGTGCGCGCGACGAAGGTCTCGAAGCCGGCGGCTGCTTCCTAACCGGCGATCGAGAACGAGATGGGCGATAGACTTTCCCGCGAGACGGCCGAAAAGCGGCCGATGAGCATCGTCGTGCGCCGCAAGCGCGGAGGCGACCACGAAGGCCATCACGGCGGCGCATGGAAGATCGCGTACGCCGACTTCGTCACGGCGATGATGGCGTTCTTCCTGCTCATGTGGCTGCTCGGCTCGACTTCCAAGTACGACAAGGAAGGGATCGAGAAGTATTTCAATACGCCGCTGTCGGCGTTGTTTTCCGGTACCGAGTCGAGTCCCGCGACGCCGTCGAGCATCGTGCAAGGCGGGGGCAAGAACATTGCCGATACGCGTCCGGGCGTCGGCGCGATGACGCAGCCGAACCCACCGGTGCAGGTCACCACGCCGCAATTGGCCTCGGATGAAATGCAGCGCCTGCAGCAGTTGAAGCAGAAGCTGACTTCGCTGATCGAGCACGTGCCGGCGCTCAATGCATACAAGGATCAGATCCGGATCTCGATCACGACCGAAGGGCTGCGTATCGAAATCGTCGATTCGCAAAACCGGCCGATGTTCGCCTCCGGCAGTGCACGGATGCAACCGTATGCGGTGACGATCCTCACGCAAATCGGTTCGGCGCTGAACGATGTCGAGAACCATATCTCGATCGCCGGGCATACCGACGACGTGCAGTATCAAGGCAGCGAGGACGGCTATACGAACTGGGAGTTGTCGTCCGACCGGGCCAACGCGGCACGCCGCGCACTCGTCTCGGGCGGGTTGCGGATCGAGAAGGTGTTGCAGGTGCGCGGTCTTGCCGATGTGCAGCCGCTGCAAGGCAACGATCCCAATGCCCCGACGAATCGCCGCATCAGCATTCTCGTCATGAACCGCGCGGCCGAATTGGCGTTCTATCGCGACGGCGGCCGCACGGCGACGATCAACGACGCGGCGTCGGCAGCGCCCGCGCTGCAAAATGCGGTGAAGCCGATCGCGATGCCTGCGCCGGTGGTGCCAGTGCCGGCGCCGCAGGCGGACGGCGCATCGAATAAGCCCTAACGATCATAGGTTGACGATGGCCGCCGCGTTTCAAGCGAGGGGCGCATATCTAACGCGAAATGCCAAACGCCGGTGACGGGCTGCGAAGTCCATCACCGGCGTTAGTTTATGTGGCGTCTTCGATCGTTATGAAGCCTGGCCGAATCGCGCCAGGGCTGCTTGCAATAACGCTTCGACAGGGGCGGACCAATTGCCGGCGCGGGGCTGGCGAAACACGCGCATCGTGCCGGGATACCACGGGCAATCGCTGCGTCCATGCAGCCAGCGCCAATCGGGATCGTGATGCGGCAACAACACCCAGCACGGGGTGCCGATCGAGGCGGCAAGATGTGCCGTGGAGGTATCGACGCTCGCAACGAGGTCGAGTTGGGAGATCAATGCCGCGGTATCGGCGAAGTCGCTCAACTCATGTCCAAGCGCGAGCACCGGCTGAAAAGCCTGCGGCCTTTGCGCTTCGTCTTCGTCTTGCCCTTTTTGCAGGCTCACGAACGAAGCGCCCGGGATACTCCAGAGCGGAAGTAGCTGCGCTAGCGACGCCAGGGAACGATGCGCGTCGTTGTGGTGGCGCGGATTACCTCTCCATACGAGTCCGATCCGAGGCCCGGGCGGCAAGGCGTTCGCAAGTCTTTCGCGCCAATAGGCCGCTCTCGCCGTATCGACTTTCAAATAGTCCGCGCTCGGAATCGTATCGAGCGTCGTGCTGAGATGCGTGGGCGCACTGAGCAAGCTCGTCCAGCAATCGTAGTCGTCGAATTTTGACTGAGCCTCGTCATGCGTGAGCAATGCGTCGAGGCCGTCGACCTGCGCGAATAGCCGATGTAGGGATGCCGCGCATACCATGTCGATCCGCTTGGCCCCCGCGGCTTTGAGCAGCGGCAGGTAGCGGCCGAATTGGATCACGTCGCCCAGTCCGTCTTCTTGCCAGACGAGCAGCGAGCGGCCCACGAGCGATTCGCCTTGCCACTGGACAAGGGGTAACGCAGCTTTCGTCCTGTGATGAAGAAAGCGAGGCAGCGCGTAGCGCGATTCGAACAGAGGCCAGCCCTCTTCGAACTTGCCGAGGCTCAACAGCAAGGTGCCGAGACCGAACCGCGCATCGAAGTAATCGGGTTGCAAATCGAGGGCGCGCCGGTAATGCGGTTCGGCTTCGTAGGGCTCATCGAGCGCGCGCAGCGCGGTCGCGAGGTTGTAGTGGCTCGGGGGCACGTCAGGGTTGAGCGACAAAGCGTGCCGGTAGACGTCGACCGCTTCCTGTGCCCGGCCCGTTCGCTGCAGGACATTGCCGAGGTTGTTGTAGACAGCGACCGCGCCGGGGCGCAGTTGGAGCGCCTTGCGGTAAGCGGCTTCGGCCTCGGCAAGACGCGCGGTGTTTTCCAGTACGAGACCCAGGTTGAAATGGGCGTCGGCGTGATCCGGGCGCTCGGCGATCGCGGCGCGCAGCGTTGCCTCGGCTTCGGACAAGCGGCCTAAATCGGCCAACACCAAGGCGAGTTCGACGCGCGCCTGGACATCGTGCGGCTCGATCGTGATGGCGAGATGCAAGGCGAGCGCGGCTTCGGGCAGCCGCTGCTGAGCGCGAAATATGCGACCGAGATTGCCGAGCGCCTCGGCGTCCTGCGGGTGAAGCGTCAGGGCTTGTTTGTAGGCTCGTTCGGCTTCGGCGAGTGCGAGGGGAGTATCGCCGGGTATCGAAGTGGCAGTCATCGAGTTCGTGGCTTTGCCACCCTAAGCGTCATACCGGGGGCGGCGCGCCCAAGATAGGCCGATCGCAGTGCCGTTCGAGCGCTATCGGTCTATGCACGATCAAGCGGCGATTGCGGCGCGTGCGACCCGGGCCGCGGCGACGCGCGTCTTCACGACGGCGCTGACCTGGGCCAGATTCGCCTGGAATCGCGGTGACGCGTGAAGCGTATGGACCGGTTCGTCGATGAGCTCGGCGAGGCCTTCGATAAAAGCATGAAGCTCCGGAAGGCGGGGCGCGAAGCCGGTGTAGAGCTGTTCGAGGCGTTGCTTCGCCGTGAGAATTTCTTTGACGGAGAATCTACCGTCCGCCGCCTCGCCGCGCAAAAAGAGCTCCCACTCCACCAGTCCCATCGAGAAAATCGGGCTTTCCGTCGCGGACTCCTGCGCGCCGTGCTTCCTGAATCCGCCCAGATAGCCGCCGACGACGGCGATCGGGCCTCGCTCGGCGACCGCGAGGTACGCGCCGACATCGCCGAGAAACTCGAGCGCGTGACCCTTGTAAAAGCTCATGTCGTCCAAATCGATACGGCTTTTGTCCAGCATGATGAAGCTCGGTTCGCCGACGAAATTGTGCATGTTCGCGATCATGCCCCGTACGAGGAAATCGCGGTCCATGAGCCCGATTTGGCCGTCGTTCAACAGATGCGGTGGCGTCTGCACGACGGCTCCCGTCGCATCGATCAAGGCGCGCTCGTGAAATGCCATCAACGCCTGCGGGTAAGTCTGCATGGCCTGTACGAGCTTTTCCACCGACGTCGGCATGAGCACGTCGTCGTAATACAGCCACTTCACGTACTTCCCGCTCGCTTTCGCCCACAGCGCGCGCGCGTTATCGCCACCGTTGTCGAAACCGTGGTGGAAGTACTTCAGCTTCGGGCTTTCGAATTGGCGCACGATCGGCTCGAGCGCGCCGTTCGACGTATTGTCGCCAACGAGGACTTCGATATCCGCGAAAGTTTGAGCAAGCGCGCTGGCGATCGCCTCCGCCACGAATTGCGGGCGATGAGCCGGAATCAAAATGCTGACGGTGGCCATGAAGTTGTCTAGCTCCAATTGAATTTCACGTTGCAGCGCTCATAGCGAGGCAGCCGGGCCCGGCCCGGGGCGCGGCACGCCGAGCACACCGGTGCGGTGGGGCGATGTCGCGCGGCATTCGGGCCGTAGCGTATCGAAGCAATTTAGCATCGTCGGCGAGGGGGCAATCGGAGAAACAGAGCCCCGATCCCTGTCTAATTCCTGTCATCCCGCCCGGCCGGCACGCGATCGCACAAAAAGACGCGAAAACGGTGCGCTGTTCCGTCGATTGGGCTTGCGGGCATGCCGCTAAGCTGGCGAAGTCGAGAATTTCGCATGCGCGCCGCGCGTCGGGATGGCGGCCCGTTCGTTACCGGGGCGCTCCCAGCCGCTCGTTTCGAGCAGTGCTCAGTCAGCAGAAGGAACAATTCGATCTCATGGCAACCGTTAGTATTCTGATCGCGGCGCGTCGAGCCGAGTATCTTGGCCGCGCGCTGGTCAGCGCGCGGCAGCAAACGTTCGACGATATCGAAATCCTAGTCGGAGACGATACCATCGACGCCGCGTTGCAGCCGATCGTCGAAGGGTTGGACGACCCGCGCGTGCAGTACATCCATACCGGTTTCGAGGACGCTCGCCGCAACGCCGAGGCGCTGTGGCAGCGTGCGAGCGGCAAGTACGTCAAATGGCTGGCCGAAGACGACATGCTGATGCCGGCCTCGGTCGAGTTGCTGGTCGATGCGCTGCGCGCTCATCCGGAATCGGCGCTCGCATTTCATGCGCGGGTGTTCGTCAACGAGAACGACGAGGTCGTCCATGCGCCGCCCCTGATTGCGAAGGTTGGCGAGCGGGCGCTGATCGAACGCTCGTTACTCGTGAGCGAGATGGTCGGGCAACTGGACAATTTCGTCGGCGAACTGAGCAACGTCCTAATCGACCGCGAACGAGCGACGAGTGCCGACTTATTCTCGTATCGCTCGCTGCCGCTCGATTATCTCGCCGACGTCGCAACGTATTTGAATCTTGCGCAACACGGCCCGCTGGTCGTTGCCGGCGGCTATTGGAGCATGCTGCGCCAACATCCGGAGCAAGCGAACCCGCAGTCGAAGCCGACTTTCAGCGCCGGCCTGTACGAATGGGAACTGTTCGCGCGGGGCGAAGCGGCGGCGGGTGTGCTCGATGCACAATCGCTGGCCACGGTGGCGAACCGCCTTCGCCGGCACTATGCGACCCATGCGGGCGAGCTACCTGAACTGCGCCAGTTGTTGGCCAATCTCGACGAGTTGACGGCGGGCGCGCCGCAGGCGCTATTCGACAACGCGCGTTTTCGCGCCGATTGGGCCGATGCGCGTTCGAGCGTGGCGGCGCGCGTGGCGCGGCATGCGCAAGACGCGTCGCAATCGGCCTCGGAGGCGGTGTATGCGAATGCGCCGGTGGCCGTCTCGCCGGATGGGATCGTAGCGAGCCACGTCCAAGAGCCAACGGCCCAACCGTCCGTCGCATCCGACGGCACCGCGGTCCCCGTTCAGGAGGCGAAGGTGTGCGTCATTTGCGAGCAGGGCGTGGACGGCTGGGTGCCGGACGGCCGTGCGCCGTCCGCCGGATTGGTCGGCGAAATCGCGGCGCTCGATTCCGCGCGCACCCTCTGCCCGAAATGCGGTTGCGGTAGTTCCGATCGGCACCTGTGGCTTTATATCGCGGTGACGGGATTGCTCGAAGCGGCCCCGGCGATGCGGGTCCTTCATATCGCACCCGAGAAGGCCATCGAGGCGCGCATTCGCCGGCTCGGCCCGCTCGAGTATCAGGCGCACGAACGGGTGAGGAGCGGTGCGAGCCAGCATGGCGTCGATCCGCAACGACTCGATTTTCCGAGCGATTACTTCGATCTGATCATCTGCAACCACGTGCTCGACCGCGTGGAAGACTCGGCCAGAGCGATCGGTGAACTGCACCGTTGTCTGAAACCGGGTGGCCATCTAATCGCGCAGACGCAATATGCGCCGATGCTGAAATACACGTTCGAACTCGCGACCACGCCGTCGATGCCGCTCGCCATGCGTTGTTTCGGCGAGCCGGACCGCATGCGCCTGTTCGGGGCGGACGTTGCCGAGCACGTTCGCGGGGCCGGCTTCGTCGGCGACCTCTTTCCGCACTCGGACGTATTCGGCGAGGGCGACAGTCAGGCTTGGGGCGTCGACACGAACGAACCGCTTTTCCTTTTCGTCAAACCCGATACCTCGACCCTCGCCGCGCAGGGAGGCGAGCAGGCCGCTCGCCCGGCCGCGGCTCCGGCTGTTGCCGCTGCTCAGCCTCAGTCCCAGCCGCAGTCCCGGCGCGCTCGCTCGCTCGACGATCGGCCGATCCGGCTCGTGTGCGCCACGCGGCATTCTCAGGAGGAATTTCTGCGCGAGACGGCGCTTGGCCGTTCGCTAACCGTCCAGCGCAACACGCAACCGCCCGAATTGCTGTTGTTCGATAACAATTCGACCGGGTTGCCCACGCTGTATAACGCCGCGATCGATCAGGCGGCATCCAGCCCGGTCATTCTCGTATTCGTGCACGACGACGTTTGGATCGCCGATCACTTCTGGATGACGCGCATTCGCGAAGCGCTGGCGCAATTCGACGTCGTCGGGCTGGCGGGCAATCGGCGCCGGTCGCCGATGCAACCGGGTTGGGCCTTTGAGACGCCCGATTTCAAATGGGACCGCCCCGAATATTTAAGCGGTACCGTTGGTCACGGCAAAGGCTTTCCGTGCACCGAAATCTCGTACTTCGGCCCGTCGGGCGTCGAATGCAAGTTGCTCGATGGTTTGATGCTCGTTGCCGATAGCGAGCGGTTGATCGAAAGTGGCGTGCGCTTCGACGAACAGTTCGAGTTCCATTTCTACGATATGGACTTGTGCCGCCAAGCCGAACTGAAGGGCTTGAAGATGGGTACCTGGCCGATCAGCGTCGTGCACGAGAGCGCCGGGGCGTTCAATACGCCGCCGTGGCGCGCGGGCTACGAACGCTATTTGCGCAAGTATGGCCAATGAGCATGGGCCGTCTTTTCACCGATCCGGTTGAACAGCTGGGACGGCGCACGGACGAGCGGGGCGAATCGACGCCCACCGGGAGCGCGACGGCAGCGCCGTCCGCGCCAACGGGGATCCGGTTCGTGACACCGCCCATCGTGGCCGGACGCGGCGCCGGCACGGCCCCTGCCGCAAAGGCGGCCGTGCCCGTTCGCCCCGCGCCCCCCGTCGAAGCCGGCCTTGCCCATCAACAAGCGGGCCGCTTCGCCGAGGCAGAGGCGATCTATCGCGAGATCCTCGCCGCCGATCCAGGCCATGCCGATGCGTTGCACTTGCTCGGTCTCATCGCTTACCACCGGGGCGAGTACGCGCCCGCGTGCGAACTCATCATGGCTGCCTTGGCCCGGCGCGAGAGCGAGATCTTCTACGGCAACCTAGGCAATGCGCTCGCCGCCCGCGGCATGCGCGCGGCGGCGATGGAGAGCTTTCGGCAAGCCATCGCGCTCAAGCCGGGGTATGTGCACGCGCATAACAATCTGGGTAATTTGCTACGCGAGGAAAGCCGTCTCACCGAGGCCGTCGAATGCTTCAAGACGGTCATTGCATTGCAACCCGAATACGCCGAAGCCCACAACAACCTCGCGAATGCGCTTGTCGATCTCGGCGATCTCGACGCGGCGATCGCAGCGTATCGCCGCGCGATTGCCCTGAAACCGGACCTCTTGGAGGCGCGCAGCAACCTGCTGTTCATCCTCAGCTACCGCGAGGACTTGGACCAAGCGGCGTATCTCGCCGAAGCCAAGGAATTCGGACGCATCGCCACGGCCGGGGCCAAGCCTTGGCGCCACTGGCTCGCACCGACAGCGCCTGGCCGCGACGGCCCGCTGCGCGTCGGGCTCGTTTCGGGGGATTTGAAGATCCATCCCACGGGCCATTTCCTCGAAAGCCTCCTGGCGCATATCGACCGCCGCCGGATCGAGCTCGTGGCCTATCCGACACGTCGCTTCGAAGATGCGCTGACCGCGCGTATCAAGCCGTATTTTTCGGCCTGGACACCGCTCTCTTCGATGAGCGACGAGCAGGCGGCGCATCGCATTCGGGACGATCGTATCGACTTGCTGCTCGATCTGTCGGGGCACATGAACTACAACCGCCTGCCGCTGTTCGCTTGGCGCGCGGCCCCGGTACAGGCGAGTTGGCTCGGATATTTCGCGAGTACCGGCTTGCCTGCGATGGATTACCTGCTCGGCGATCCCTACGTGCTGCCGCCCGACGCGCAAGCGCATTACACCGAGCGGCTCTGGCGGTTGCCCGACAGTTACCTGTGCTTCACGCCGCCGGCCGAGCAGGTCGCGGTCGGGCCGCTACCGCTCGAGCGCGAAGGCCTCGTGACGTTCGGCTGCTTCAATCATCTGATGAAGATGAACGATCGCGTCGTCGATGTCTGGGCGCGCGTCCTCCACGCGGTGCCCCGCTCGCGCTTGTTCCTCAAAGCGAAACAACTCGATGACGCGCCGACATGCGGAGCCACGCGCAAGCGTTTCGCCGCGCGAGGCATCGATCCGTCGCGCCTGATCCTCGAGGGCCGCTCGCCGCGCGGCGAGTATTTCGCGGCGTACAACCGGGTCGATATCGCATTGAGCCCGTTTCCGTACCCGGGCGGCACGACCAGCGTCGAAGGGCTGTGGATGGGCGTTCCGGTGCTGTGCCGCCAAGGCGATCGGTTCTTGTCGAATATCTGCACGAGCATGCTGCATTCGGCGGGCTTGGCCGATTGGATCGCCAGGGACGACGAGGACTACGTCGCCAAGGCCGTCGCCTTCGCGGCCGATGCGCCGCGCCTTGCCGCGCTTCGCCGCGAGTCGCGCACCTCGTTGCTCGTCTCGCCGCTGTGCGACGCGGCTCGCTATGCGCGTCACTTGGAAGCGGCTTTCGAGGCGATGTGGCGTGACGGCATCGCGCGCTTGGCTCGGACGCCGAGCGTGGCCAAGGCATGACGACGCGCTAGCGCGCATTGCCGCTTTTTTCCCATGACCGGATCGAACATGCAAGACACCGCCCAACTGCTGAACAAGGCATTGGCACACCATCAAGCGGGCCGTCTTGCCGATGCGAAGACGCTTTATGCGCGCATTCTGTCGGCTCAGCCGAAGCACCCCGACGCCTTGCATTTCATGGGTTTGCTCGCTTGCCAGATCGGTCAGGGCGAGGCCGGCATCGCCTTGATGCGCGAGTCGATCGCGGCGCATGCGAGCCCGATCTACTACAACAACCTCGGCAATGCGCTACGCGACGCGCGCAAGCTCGACGATGCCGTGGCCGCTTACCGTCGCGCAGTCGAACTCAAGGCCGATTACGCCGATGCGCACAACAACCTCGGCAATGCGCTGCGCGAGACCGGCGATGCCGCCGCCGCGCTCGCGAGTTGCGCGCGCGCCATCGAATTGAGGCCAGGCTATGCCGAGGCGTTCAATAACTTGGGTAACGCGCTGAAGGATCTGGGCGAACTCGACGCCGCGATCGCCGCCTACGGTAAAGCGATCGCCACCAAACGTACGTTCGTCGAGGCGCATTTGAACCTAGCGGTGGTGCTGCAGACGAAAGGGCACGGCGACGCGGCGCTCGAATGTTTGCGCGATGCCGTGGCGCTCGCGCCGCAACTGGCGGCCGCGCAGGACAAGCTCGCCGGGCTGCTCATGCATCGGGGCGATATCGCCGGCGCAATCGATGCCTATCGACGCGTTGTCGAACTCACGCCGGAATCGGCGCATGCATACAACACGCTCGGCAACGCGTTGAACGGCGCTGCGCGCGTACCCGAAGCAGTGCCGTGTTACGAGCGCGCGATCGCCCTCGAGCCCGAGTTCGCCGACGCCTATCACAACCTGGCCAATGCGCTGCGGCGTCTGGGCGCGCCCGAACGCGCCCTCGGCTATGCGCGGCGCGCGATCGAGTTGCGCGGCGATATGCCGTCGTTCCACAACAATCTCGGCACGATCCTCGCCGACCTCGGTCAGCCCGACGCCGCGCTGCAGTGCTATCGCGACGCGCTCGCGCTCGATCCCGAATTCGGTGAATCGCACACCTGCGTGCTGTTCGGGCAATCGTACGCTTCGAACTGGTCGGCGAGTACGCACCTGGCCGACGCCCGTTACTTCGGCGAACGCATGCGTGCCCGCGCCACGCCCTTTACGCAATGGTCTGCGTTGCGCGATCGCCCGTTGACCGGGCGGCCGTTGCGTGTAGGCTTCGTCTCGGCCGATCTGCGCAAGCATCCCGTCGGCTACTTTTTCGAATCGGTGTTGGCGCGTTTCGATCGCGCGCGCATCGAGCCGATCGCGTATTCGAACGCCGTCCACAGCGACGAGTTGACGGCGCGCATCAAGCCGCGCTTCGCACTCTGGCGTCACGTGGCGGAGATGGACGACGAAGCGCTTGCAAAACGTATCCATGACGATCGTATCGACGTGCTGATCGATCTGTCCGGACACACGGGCCGCAACCGGCTGCCGATGTTCGCGTGGCGGCCCGCGCCGTTGCAGGTGAGTTGGCTCGGATACTTCGCGACGACGGGCCTCGCCGAGATCGATTTCTTGTTGGCCGATCCGCATGTCGTGCCGGCTGGAGAGGAAGGGCAATATACCGAACGTCTCTGGCGATTGCCCGATAGCTATCTGTGCTTCACGTTGCCGGCGGAGCCTGTGGCGGTGGCCCCGTTGCCCGCGCTCGCGAACGGCTATGTCACGTTCGGTTGCTTGAACAATCACAAGAAGCTCAACGATGGCGTATTCGCGGCCTGGGCGCGCATTTTGCATGCGGTGCCTCGATCCCGGCTGCTGCTGAAGAACCACCAGTTGGCCGAGCCTTCGATCCTGCGCGATACGTATGCCCGCTTCGCCGCGCACGGCATCGACGAGACACGCTTGATGCTCGAAGGACCGTCTTCGCGCGAGCAGTATTTCGCCACCTACGGACGCGTGGACATGGCGCTCGATCCGTTCCCCTATCCGGGCGGTACGACGAGCGTAGAGGGGCTCTGGATGGGCGTACCCGCACTGACGCGGCGCGGCGATCGTTTCCTCTCGCATTTGGGTGAGCTCGTCGCGAAGACGGTGGGGCTCACGCAGTGGATCGCGGCCGACACAGAAGATTATGTCGCGCGCGCGATCGCGGCGGCGGCGGATCTGCCTGCGCTTGCGACTTTGCGCGCTCAGTTGCGCGATCGTGTGGAGCGCTCGCCGCTCACCGACGCACCACGCTTCGCCGCCCATTGGATGATGGCAATCGAACAGATGTGGCAAACGAAAACGAAGGAGTTCGAGCAATGACCGCGACTGATCGGGCCGCGTTCGCGCTCGTCGAGGACGGGCTCGTCCACCATCGCGGTGGCCGTTTGCAAGAGGCGCGTGCCCGCTATGAAGCGGCGCTCGCCCGCATGCCTCGTCATGCCGATGCGTTGCATCTGCTTGGCGTAATCGCGATGCAAGAGCAGCGCCACGCCGATGCGCTCGATTTGATCGGTCGAGCGATCGAGATCAGCCCGCAAGCAGCGTACTTCGACAACTTGGGCAACGCGCTACGCAGTTGGGGCAAGCTCGAGGCCGCGGTGGAAAGCTACGAGCAGGCACTGGCGCTCGATCCGAATCATTTCCGCGCGCACAACGATTTGGGCATGGCGTTGCTGCACATGCGTCTACCGGCCGCGGCCGCGAGCAGTTTCGGCAAGGCTGTGCAGATCAATGCGCAGTTCGCCGAAGCGCATAGCAACCTCGGCAACGTGCTGCGCGAGCTTGGTGACGCACAGGCGGCCGAAACGCATTGCCGGCGCGCCATCGCACTGCAACCGATGTTCGGCGAGGCATACAACAACCTCGGCAACGCGCTGAAGACGCAACGCAAGCTCGCCGAGGCGGCGGCTTGCTACGTCGAGGCTCAACGCTTGTTGCCGCAAGAGCCGCAGGTCGCGCTCAATCTCGGCATCGTGCTGCGCGAGACGGGTGAGCACAAAGCGGCCATCGAAGCGTTCCGGCGCGCGATCGCATTGAGGCCGGCGTGGGGCGAAGCCTGGAGCAATCTGCTGTTCACGCTGAGTTTCGCCCAAGACGTCGCGCCGAAGGAGTACTTGGACGAGGCGCTCGCGTTCGGCGAAGTCGCGAGTCAGTCGGCCCGGCCCTTCAAGAATTGGCTCGTGGACAGAATGCCCGGCGCCCCGCTGCGCATCGGCTTCGTCTCGGGCGATTTCCGTACGCACCCGGTCGGCTTCTTCCTCGAAAGCGTGCTCGCGCATCTGGATCCGTCGCGCGTGCGGCTCGTCGCCTATTCGACACGTCCTTACGAAGATGCGCTGACACAGCGGCTCAAGCCGCGTTTCACGGCGTGGCGCAGCTTGGTCGGGCTCACGGACGAAGCCGCGGCCACGATGATCCGGAACGATGGCGTGCATATCTTGTTCGACATGTCGGGGCATACCGATGCCAACCGCTTGCCGGTCTTCGCTTGGAAGCCGGCGCCGGTGCAGGTCAGTTGGATCGGCTATTTCGCATCGACGGGGCTGTCGGCCATCGACTACGTGCTCGGCGACGAATGGGTGTTGCCGCAAGAAGAAGCGGCGCACTTCATCGAGCGGCCATGGCGTCTACCGCACGGCTACCTGTGCTTTACTCCGCCCGAGCCGGCCGTGCCGATCGATACGGCAGACCCGGTTCGGCCGCTGACGTTCGGTTGCTTCAGCGACCTCGTGAAGGTCAACGATCGCGTCGTGGCCGCATGGTCGCGCATTTTGAGCGCGCTGCCGGGCGCACGGCTCTTTTTGAAGGCCCAGCAACTGGCCGATGAAGCGCAGCGTACTGCGATCGTCGCGCGCTTCGGGGCGCACGGGGTGGCCGCCGACCGGTTGTCGTTAGAGGGGCCTTCGTCGCGCGATGAATACCTGGCGGCATACAACCGCGTCGATATTTCGTTGAGCCCGTTCCCGTATCCCGGTGGCACGACGACCGCTGAAAGTCTGTGGATGGGCGTGCCGGTGCTGTGCCGCCACGGCGATCGTTTCCTGGGCCACTTGTGCGAGAGCGTGGTGCAAAGCGTCGACCTCGGCGACTGGATTGCGCGCGACGATGACGACTACGTGGCGAAGGCGGTCGCGTTCGCGAGCGATCGCGCGGCGTTGGCGGCGTTACGTGGCGGGTTGCGGGAACGGGTGTTGGCCTCGGCGCTGTGCACGCCCGAGCGGTTCGCGCGGACGCTCGAAGCGCAGTTCGCTGCGATGTGGCGCGCGCACTGAGGCCGGCCTTCAAAAGCGCGGCCTACTACGCTAACCCGTTCGCTCGCCTCGCCGTATCCATCAGCGTATTGCGCACTTGCTGGAAAATTTTCAAGTAGTTTTGACTGCCGTGTTCGATCGCGGCGGTCTTCAACGCATCGAGCACGAGTAGATCCGCCGGATAGGGGCTGATGATCGAGCCCGACATCGGTAGACGCATCGGATCGAAATGTCGTACGCGCCAGTGCCGCTCGCCGAGTAGCAGCAGCGAGACGACGCGCTCTTGGACGAATACCTTGGCCGGAACGAATCCATGCCCGTACGGGATGGAGCCGTTGAGCAATTGCGCGAGCGCGCTCGTGCCCGCTTCCGCCACCGAGAACAAGACTTCGTTGACCGCTAGCCAACGCCGCCAAAACGGCGGTGTCGCCACGAAGTAGTTGCAAAAGATGATGTGCCTCGAATCCATCACGGCGTTGTGCGGATCGATGCCCGGCGCGACGAAGGCGACCGCTTGCTCGAACACGGGCCAACTGTTCGTGTGATTGATCGCGGCCTGCTCGAACGCATTCAAATGCACGGCGCCTTGATCGAAGAACGGAGAGAAGCCGATAACGTCGACGTCACGCGGCACGCTGGCGATGAATTCGTTTACCGCCTTCGAATCGAGCGTGGTCTTCTTGCCGAACTTCGGGGAAAAGAAGCCGTAGAGCGTGTTTTCGTCGAGCGTGTGCTTCTGCAAGAAGTTGCGCATCGGCCAATACTCGCGCCAGTCCGGCCGTCCGCCGCAATTGTCGAGCGGGATGAAGCCGGGATCGAGTTGCGCTCGCGTCTCCTCCGAGTAGAAGATCTGACGAATTTCGACGCGGCGGGGGCCGGCAAGGGGGCTTGACGGAAAGTGCATGAATCAGTCTCGATCGATTGTACGTGGCGCAGCTTGTGCGAGCCGCGAGCCACGCGGACGCACGGCGGCGAGTAGACAGTGTGCCCGCCCGTGCCTGCGCGGCATGGCTCGAACAGTGCGACGTTTACCGCCTAGTTCGGCCGCTACCGCATCGATGGCATGCGTGTCGCGCACGGGAAAGGGTTCGCTAAAAAAATAAAGCCGCATTGCTGCGGCTTGGAGCATGACGCACCGCACCTGCTGCATGCGGTTGTTCTTCGTTATCTCGTACAGCGGTTTAACGCATCCGCCCGGCCGCAAGATATTCGCGCGCCGCGGACACGCGCTCGCGCGCATCCGTATGGGTTGCGGCAACCGCGTCGCGTGCAGCCGACGCTTTACTTACGATCGATTCGTTCAGCGCCATGATCTCGTGAATCATCGCCAGGTCTTCGTCCGTCTGCTCGCGCTCGAGCGACATCAAAAGCGGCGAGCGTTCCTCGGCCAGATCGGCGGCAAACGCGAAGTCGCCCGCATCGAGCGCGGCGAGGAGCGTACGCGTCATTTCGTAGGCGCGCGCGAGAGATTCGTTCGACATGGCGGCGAACTCCTATTTCCAATACTTCGATTACGACGACTTGTTCAGCGTGCCGGCACTGCCGTTGCCGCCGAACAACTGATTCAGATAAGTCGTATTGCTTTGCGTCTGGGACATGATCGCATTGAGCCGCGTGAACTCGGCCTGATACTGCGACGTCAGATTCGCTTGATAAGTGGCCAAGCTCGATTGCGCTTGCTGCTGAGCCGTGAGGTCCGATTGCAACGTGGTGTTGCGCTGCGCGATCTGACCCGTCACGGCGCTGGTGTACGAGCTGATGAACGAGCTCAATTGCTCGCCGATGCCGTTCGTGCTGTTGAACGTGTTCGACACCATCGAGGGGGACGAGGCGAGCGTCGATTGCAGGGCCGACGAGTCCAGGCTGACCGTGCCGTCGTCCTTCAAGTTCACGCCGAGCTGCGCGAGGCTGTACGTCGTACCGCCGACGGTCACGCCGCTCGCCATGATCGAGGCGATCCCGTTGACGGCCGAGTTCAGCATCGCATCGCCGAGCAGCGGGCCGGCGGCGTGCGACGTGGAGTCGTACGAGGACAGCGACTTCACCGTCGAGACCCACGCATTGTAGGCGGTGGTGAAGTTCTGCAGCGTCGTGGTGATCGCCGACGTGTTCGTTGCGACGGATAGATTCTGCGTCGTGCCGACGGCGGCCGACGTGAGGCTCAGCGTAACGCCCGACAAAGCCGACGTCACGTTGTTGCTGGCGCTCGTGACCGCGTTGCCGCTGATCGTGAGCTTGGCGTCTTGAGCGGCCGTCACTTGAGTGAAGTTGGCCGTGGCCATGCCCGTGTCGACGGTCGGGTCGGCGGTGACCGCGACGGTGTTGGCCGCGCCCGTTTGCGTCGAGGTGAGCACCAAGTGCTGGCCGTCTGTGGCCGTCACGACGGAAGCCGTTACGCCGGGGTTATTCGATGCGCTGTTGATCGCCGAAGCGATGCCGGCGAGCGTGTTGTTCGACGACGTCAACGCGATCGTCATCGTGCTCGAGCCGACGCCGATGTTCAGGTTGCCGGTGCCTAGCGTGGCGCCGCTCGCATAGGCTTTGGACGAAATTTGGTTGGCGGTGGCGATCTGCTGCACGCTGACCGAATACGAGCCCGCGGCCGCACCGGTCGAGGTCGTGGCCGTGATGCCCGAGCCGCTCATGGTGGCGGCGAGTTGCGTGAAGGCGCTGCCGTCGGCGAGGCCGCCCAGCGAACTGAGCAAATTGGACATCGACGATTGCATCGAGCCGAGCGCGGACAACTGCGTGCTGTCGCTGTTCGCTGCGATTGCGATGGTTTGGGCTTGCGCGGCGGTCGCTCCCGTCACGAGCGCTGAAACCAGCGTGTTCACGTCGAGCTGCGAGTTCGTCACGCCGCTCAGAATGGACTGTGCTGCTTGCTGAAGGACCGAACTGGTGCCGCTTACTGTGCTCATGCGAGGCTCCGTCTATTGCCGCGGAAAGATGAATCCGATAAATGCCGTCGATCGACGGCTCACTACCAATGCGTAGCGGGAGGCATGCCTCCCGCTGCGTTCGCATCGTGTTGCCGGACCCATGCGAGATAAAGCCTTCCTGCGGGCCCGGCCGCGCGGCGAGATCGAACAGCACCTCGCCGTGCGTGGCTCAAACCTATTACTGGAGGAGCTTGAGCACTTGTTGCGGCAGCGAGTTCGCTTGCGCGAGCACCGAGATACCGGCTTGTTGCAGCACTTGCGCCTTCGACAGGTTGGCCGTTTCTTGCGCGAAGTTGGCGTCGACGATTTGCGACTGAGCAGCCGACAGGTTCGTCGATTCCGTTTGCGTGTTCGTGATCGCAGCCGAGAACGTGTTTTGCGTTGCGCCGAGCGTTGCTTGGAAGTTGTTCACTTGCGACAGCGCTGCGTCGATTGCCGTGATCGCGTTTTGCGCGCCCGACGTCGTCGAGATGTCCACGCCCGACACGCCCAGACCCGTCGTCGTCCACGACGTCGTGCCGAAGTTGGCCGTCAGCGTTTGGTTGGCGCTCGCGCCAACTTGGAAGTTCACGCTGCCCAGGCCGCCGAGAACGGCTTGACCGTTGAACGTCGTTTGCGCTTCGACGCGGTTAATTTCCGTCAGACGCGTCGAAACTTCCGTTTGCAGGTTCGCTTGAGCGGCCGTGCCGAGCGAGCCGTCGCCCGACTCAACTGCCAGCTGGCGGATACGTTGCAAGTTGGCAACCGTCGACGAGATCGCGCCGGCGGCCGTTTGAACCATCGAGATACCGTCGTTTGCGTTCGCCACGCCTTGGTTCAGCGCGTTGATCGACGCCGTTTGCGTCGTGGCGATTGCGAGGCCGGCAGCGTCGTCGGCAGCGGTGTTGATGCGCTTGCCCGACGAGAGGCGGTTGATGGCTTGCGACAGGGCGCCTTGCGAGCCTTCGAGGTTCGTTTGCGTCTGCAGCGACAGAATGTTGGTGTTGATGTTCAGCATTTTGCTTCCTCGTTTGGGAAAAACTGATCCAGGGACTTGGCTGGTTCGGGGTTCGGCGTCGCGCTTTCGCGAGTGGCGCTGCCCGCCTGTCCTGGTTGTCGGCGAGGGTTGGAAAAAACTTTAGGGAGCGAACGACGAATTCGTGTGTTTTGAAGTCGAAATTGGGCTGAGCGCCTTGCTGAATAAGGCTTCAAAGAAAACTAAACGTTTGCGAAATCGCTTCGAAAAGTGTGGGCGGGGAACGCTCGGTCATTCGAAGAAGGACTGCGAAACGTGTTGGGAATCGACCCTGAAGCCTGCATAAAGGGACATCAGCGAGGAGCGAACGCGCCGGGACGGTTCGGTTTCGCGATCGTATCGCGTCGCGAACGAGGGGGTGGTTCGCCTCGCGATTCTCTGATATCATCGCGGGTCGAATTGAGATCGCTGCCGTTTTCATTTGAGATCTGCCGCCTTTCGTCGCTCCGGTTCGGTCTACGCTTGTATGTGTATGGCCGCCTCGCGACGGGCTCGCGGTGCTTCGCGAGTGGTATTGGCAACAGGCAGGTTCAGCTCCGGCAGCCAAACGCGGCGTCGGCCACATGCGCCGGCCGGCGTGCGCGGTGAACTCTCCGCTCTCTCTTTTCAGGCCTGTCCGGCCGTTTCGATGGCCGCTCCGCGCATCAGACGATGTGCGGCATGGCGGCGATAGCCGCCGGACCGGCGCGTGCGCGAAAGCGCGCTACGCATTTGAACGTAACTTTGGGAAATCCATGACGACCATTCTTCTGAAGGAAAACGAGCCGTTCGAAGTGGCGATCCGCCGCTTTCGTCGTGCCATCGAAAAGAACGGCTTGATCGCCGAGCTGCGCGAGCGCCAATGCTACGAAAAGCCGACGGCTGTGCGTAAGCGTAAGAAGGCCGCTGCTGTGAAGCGCCTGCACAAGCGTCTGCGCAGCCAAATGCTGCCGAAGAAGCTGCACTAATAGCCTAGCGGTGCCGTCTCGACGAGGCGGCAAAGCCTGGAAAAGCAAACGGCGGTGGGCTTCGAAAGAAGCCTCACCGCCGTTTGCGTTGGCGTTTTCGGATGTGATCGACGGTTACGACGAGCGCGCAAGCGGGCGCGTGCAGGCGCGCGAGCACCTCTTGCCCGCGCGTTCCTCGCCCGCGCGAGTTAGGCCGCGTGCTTCTCTAGCCGCGTGGCGGATAAGGCAAACTGTCGAGCGATCGAGGCGAGCCGTTCGCGCCATTCCCACACGCCGAACGCGTCGTGCACGTTCTGTAGGCAGCTGAGCAGGCTCACGGTCGTCGGGTCGTAAATATTCACGCGCGCTTTGAGCAGCGCTTTCTTCAGCGCGGCCACCCCCGCATCCATATAAGCGGGCACCACCGTTGCCGGCTTATCGATGTAGCGCACCGGAACGCCTTCTATCGCGCTCATGTAGTCGCGCGGATGGATCAGTCGGCCGATCGGGCAGCCGCCGCGGTAGCCGTTGTAAGCACCGCCGCCGCGAGGCAGCAGCGCCGCTTGCTGTTGGGAGAACAGGTGATCGACGGCGTGGTCGAACAGCTCCTGATGCGTGCGGAAGTGCAAATTTTTCATGATCTTGATCGCTGCCGGGATGCAGCACATATTTCGTGACTCGTGACTGCTATAACGGCCTTGATGGGCGAAATTACAGTCTTTGTGGGATATTCCCTATGCCGTCAGCGTCGATCAAGCATTTTTTGCCGAGCGTTGCGTGAATCTTACGCAACGCTCTTGGGATTGGCTGTGGCTTTGGGCTTGCGGGTGCGTTTGGCGAGTGCGGCGCAGCGATCTCGGCAGGCGCAGTTCGTTTGATGGTCGTTGACCATCCCGACGGCCTGCATGAACGCATAGCAGATGGTTGAGCCGACGAATTTGCAGCCGTAGCCTTTGAGCGCTTTGCTCAGGGCGTCCGAGGCCGGCGTGGAAGCGGGGGCATGCTCTTTATAGAGCGCCCAGTCGTTTTGCACGGGCTCGCCGTCCACGAACGACCAAACGAAAGCGGCCAGCGATCCGTGCTCCTCGCGAATCCGCAAGACGGCGCGCGCGTTGAGCACGGCCGCTTCGACCTTGGCGCGATTGCGCACGATGCCGGGGTCCTGCAGCAACGCTTCTATTTTCGCGGGCGTGAAGCGGGCGACGGCTTCGACGTCGAAATTCTCGAAGAGGCGGCGGTAGTTTTCGCGCTTGTTCAAAATGGTGGACCAAGACAAGCCGGCTTGCGCCCCTTCGAGCACGAGCATTTCGAACAAATGCCGATCGTCTCGCGACGGCACGCCCCATTCGGTGTCGTGATAATGCGCGTCGGCAGGGGTTCTTACCCAGTTGCAGCGTTCGGTCATGGATGCCTCTCGTGGCCCGGCGGTTCGATTGCTCGCAAGCATAGCGGATCGCTTGGCGGCGGCAACTCGGCCGTTCGGGTAATTGGCGGCGCCGTCCGAAGCCGATACGCTTCGGACGTTCGATTTCGTTAGCGAGGCGGCGCGGTGCCGCGGGTGGCAAATATGGAAGCAGTGCAGTATTGGCTAGGCGTCGATGGCGGCGGTACCGGCACGCGGGTCGTGCTGGCCGACGCGCGCGGCGTCGAACTCGGGCACGCAACGGGCGGTGCCTCGGGCCTCGGGCTCGGCGTGACGCGCGCCTGGGCGGCGATCGAGGCGGCCTGCGTTCAGGCGTTCGCCTCGGCCGGGTTGACGCTCGACTGGGCGCATTGCGCGCTCGGTTGCGGCTTGGCCGGCGTGAACAACCGCGATTGGCTGGCCGAATTCATCGCGCGGGCGCCGAAGCTGGCCGCCCTCGACGTGCGAAGCGATGCCTACACGACCGTGCTGGGCGCGCACGGCGGCGAACCCGGTGTCATCGTTGCCCTGGGCACGGGCAGTATTGCGGCGATGCTCGATCGTGACGGCGGCTGCAAGATCGCGGGCGGCTACGGCTTTCCGTCGGGCGACGAAGCGAGTGGGGCTTGGCTCGGCCTGCGTGCGGTCGTTCACGCGCAGCAAGCGCTCGATGGGCGGGCTCGGCCCGACGCGTTTTCCGATGCGCTGCTCGCGCGGATGAGCGTTGCCGATCGCGACGGGCTCGTCGTCTGGCTGTGCGAAGCCAATCAGACGGCCTATGCGCAGCTCGCGCCCGTGGTGCTGGCTCACCGCACCCACCCCGTGGCCGCGGCGCTGCTGGCGCAAGCGGGCAGCGACATTGCCAAGCTCGTCGATGCGCTCGATGCGCCGGGCCGGTTGCCCGTCGCGCTGTGCGGCGGATTGGCCGAGCCGCTCGCGCAGTACGTTCCCGCCTCGCATCGCGCCCGGTTGCGCGCGCCGCTGGCCGATTCCGCGCATGGCGCGTTGGCGCTTGCCCGGCGAATGAATGCGAGCGCCGGGCAGGGTTCGGGCGGGGCGGCATAAAATAGCGGTCTAGTCTTTCTTCTTCTTACGTTCTCATCCATCGCTTTGTCTCCCGCCATGTATAAGCTTGTCGCCACCGATCTCGATGGAACGCTCTTGAACAGCAATCACCAGCTCGACCCGTTCACGGTGGCGACCGTGCGCCGGCTCGAGCAATCGGGCGTTCAATTCGTGATCGCGACGGGCCGTCATTACTGCGACGTGGCCGGCATTCGAGACATCCTCGGCATTCGCGCCTATCTCGTGACCTCGAACGGAGCGCGCGTGCATGCGCCCGACGATACGGTCGTCCACGCGAGCGATCTGCCCCGCGAAGTCGTGCGCCGGCTCGTGCAGCCCGAAATCGTCGGCACCCACGGGCGCGTTATCGTGAACCTGTTTGCCGACGACGCTTGGTTCATCGATCGGGATGCCCGCGAGTTGCTGGCATTTCACCAGGATTCGGGCTTTCACTATCGAGTGATCGATACGCGCGCGCACGACGGGAGCGATATCGCGAAGGTGCTTTATATCGGCGAGGCAGCCGATCTCGCGCTGATCGAGGAACGATTGGCGCATGAGTTCGGCGATACGCTTTACGTGACGTATTCGTTGCCCGATTGCCTCGAGGTCATGACCGCGAATGTATCGAAAGGGCGCGCGCTTCAGGTCGTTCTCGAGCGCCTACGGATCGATGCCGCGCATTGCGTCGCGTTCGGCGACAACATGAACGATATCGATCTGCTCGAGACGGCCGGGCATCCGTTCATGATGAATAACGCCAATCCGAATTTGATCGCCCGCTTACCCGGCGTGCCGCGGATCGGCAACAACTTCGAGGCCGGGGTTGCGCATCAGTTGCGCAAATTGTTCTCGATCGCCGACGAACTCACGCCGACGTAAATCCGCCACGAGCCGCCGATGCGCTCAGTGGCCCGCGGCGGGCGCCGCATCGGGCAATGCGGCGCATGGGCAATCGACGGAACGCCCGTCGAGCCCTTCGCGATCGAGCGCGAAGGTGGCGTGCGGTGCGGCGCTCGGCGAGTCCCATGCGAGCTTCACCACGTAGATACTGTCGAAGTCGCCGCTCTGCCACTGCGGCACTTTTTGCCCTGCGTCGTCACCGTACCGGGTCATGATGTCCTGCACGAGATCCTCGATTTCGTGATGCTCCCAGGCCGTGACGATGAGCTTGCCCGCCTGCTCCCGCTTGACGAGTTCTCGTTCGAGTACGTCGATCTGCGAATATCCGTAGGCCGTATCGACCGGTAAACCGAATTGAATGGCCGTGGGCTCGATCGCGGCGAGCGGCCGGACATAAGCGTATGACGTTCCCGAATCCACTTTTTGTATCGAAGGATTAGGCGCATAGATCGCATCGGGCTTGCCGAATTTCGCGGCGATCACCGCAGGCAATGCCAGCGCTCGGTTCAGTCCTTGGCAGTCGAGCTGTCCATACCCACCTCTGGGCTTTTCGCCGTGGCGAACGAATACGAGCGTTTCGATCCGCGCCGGCGCGCTGGACGCCGCCAATACCATCGAGGGGCCGCCGGCGAGCGCGGCCGCCAGCAGCGAGGCGCCGCAATACAGCAGCCGGCGCCGCCCGGCCGGCCGATGCGGCCGGCGGCCGTGTCGGTCCGCTGTCGATTTCTTATTGCATCGAGGATTCGGGCCCATCATGCGTTCTTCCCGTAAGCGGCGATGAACCCGGAATAGGCCCTTGATCGCCAGTCGATTCTAGCAGCGCGCCTCGTGCCTGCATCGTGCTCGCTTTTTGCTCGATGCTCGGCATTTCATTATTTCGGAATGCTAACGACCGTCATAGCCGGTCGGGGTCGTTTCGAGCCGGCGCGGGATACGGCCGAGGGTGAACGATGAATGGCCGAATGGCGGTTGCAGCGCATTCTTATTCGAGGTTTTCTTACGGCAAGTTACCGCGGCGAGGTCAGTCGGCCCGGATTCGCCCTAATGGCAGCGCGCCAAGCACGGCTATTCGACCGGTAATGAGGGATTACGCACGGTGAACATGTTTTTAAGAATTATCATACGATTTCATGGCATATCGGGTAAATTCGGCATTGCCAGTGGCGTTTGTTCCGTCTAACCTCGGAGCAACATGTTTTTCAATCAAGGGAGACCACGATGTCCCAATACGCGGAACTGAAGGCGCAGATCGCCAAATTGCAGGCTCAAGCAGACGAGGCACGCCGTGCCGAAGTGGCGAATGTGATTGCGGAAATCAAACAAAAGATCACGGAGTACGGTCTGAGTGCGCATGACCTCGGCTACGCCGAAGGCGCGCGGCGCGGCCGTCCGCCGAAGAAGGCGCCGCTGCCGCCGAAGTATCAGGATCCGAAGTCGGGCAATACGTGGAGCGGTCGCGGCAAGCCGCCGAAGTGGATTGTCGGAAAGAATCGCGATCGCTTTCTTATCGCTCAGTAAGGTTTGGCCGGTGCGGGCGCGGCGCGTGATGCCGCGCCGCCGGATTTGGATCGATGGAGCGCGCTTGCCGGCGCGCTAATGAATCCGGCCGTTTTCGATGCGAAACGAGGACATTGACGCGGACGACATTGACGCCGAGCAATGCGAAAGACGTTTTTTGACACATTTTTTCGCGTCTCTAATCGACGTTTCATCGACGTTTCGCCGTTCGATTGCAGTCGGCCTCAATGCCTTCCGAGATGCGGGTTATCCCGCGGCTACGCTACGCAAATGCGTACGCCCGGCTCCTTGTTCCAGTAGCTTCTCATAGCACTTCACGTAGTTGCGCGCCATCGTTCGGGCCGTAAAGCGCCGTTCGAACTGCGCGCGAATTTCGTCGCGGGAGAGATCGTCCAGGTGCTGTAGCGCCGCCACGGCGCCTTGAACGTCCTCGACGATATAACCGGTCACCGCGTGATCGATCACCTCGGGCACCGAGCCGCGATTGAAGGCGATCACGGGCGTGCCGCATGCCATCGCCTCGATCATCACGAGACCGAACGGTTCGCACCAGTCGATCGGAAACAGCAGCGCCTTGGCTCGCGACAAAAATTCCGGCTTGCGCGCTTCGTCGATTTCGCCGACGAATTCCACATGGGCCTGCGAAAGCAGCGGCTCGATCTCTTGCTTGAAGTAGTCGCGATCGACTTTATCGACCTTGGCCGCGATTTTTAGAGGCAGGCCGCTCATCGCAGCGATCTTGATCGCCGTGTCCACGCGTTTTTCCGGGCAGATCCGGCCCAGGAACGCCAGATACTCGGGCTCGCAGTGCGGCTGCGGCGTGAGCAAGCGTTCAGGCAGGCCGTGATAGACGGTGTCGCGCCAGCGCGCTTGCGGCAAAGGCTGACGTTGCGATTGCGAGATCGAAACGACGTTCGCGTCCGAGAAGGTGTCGAAGACGGGCTGCAATTCGGGCAAGTCGAGCCGCCCGTGCAACGTCGTGACGGCCGGCGTGCTCGCATCGGCGAAGAGCGAGAACGGCAAATAGTCGAGGTGGAAATGAAGGACGTCGAAATCCGCCGCGACGCGACGCACCTTTTCGAGCAGCAGCATATGCGGCGCGAGCGGATCGCGAATCGTCGGGTCGAGCCGCAAGGCCCGGGGCCAGGCCGCATTCAAATTGGCCTTCGTAATGGAATCGCCGCTTGCGAAAAGCGTGACGTCGTGTCCGAGCTCGACGAGCGCATCGGTCAAATACGACACGACGCGTTCGGTGCCGCCGTAGAACTTCGGCGGTACGGCTTCGTAAAGCGGCGCGATCTGTGCGATTCGCATGGGTCAATCTCCTTTCGAGCGGGCGTGGTTGCTTAAGGGGCGGCGCTTCGCCGCCGGCCATCTCCGGGCTGCCTTGCCATTATCGGGAACGAGGCCCGCTCGGCTGAGAGGGTTTTCAAAGCCTTAATCCTTGTTACAGGCCGAAACAGCAAGTACCGCACGCTTTCGCGCATTCCGGTAAAAACACACACTCCGATTTTTGGTGGGTCGGCATTTGTTGCGACGTGATGACGCGGCTTCCTATAATTGGGACCCGGTGCATCGGCGCAACGTTGCGTCGGTGAGCGTTTCTCGTGCCTGCTCCCCCCTCTTTCGCGCGGGTCGCCCCAAAATCCACGCGGGCGCTCGTTGTAGGAAAAATTCCTACACGCATTCAAGACATTTCCGGCATGCATCGCCGGTGCTCGTCCTATTTCCACCCTTTTTACAATTCGACACAATTTGCCCAAGACCAGAGAACGGCGGTATCGCGCATCGACAAGCGCGCGGCCGAGCAAACGTTTCCGAACCACTTGGGTTTGGATTGGAACCCCCGCGCAAGTGCTAAAGCCCGCGCCGGGGTCGACACTATCGATTGACCGGGGGAATCATGAGCGCCACAAGCGAAATGCTCAGCGAGATCAAAGAAGTCAATCTCTCGTATCTGTTGCTTGCGCAACGCCTGCTGCGGGAAGACAAGGCGATGGGCATGTTCCGCATGGGCATCAACAATCAGCTCGCCGACGTACTGGCCAGTCTGTCGTTCGCGCAGACGGTCAAGCTCGCCGCGTCCAACCAACTGCTCTGCCGTTTCCGCTTCGACGACCACGCCGTGCTCTCCGCGCTTGCCGATAAGAGCAAGGCCGCATCGCTGGCCGGGTCCCACAGCGCCATCCTGATGGCCAGCCAACCGGTCGAATCGGTCAATTGACGGCTCGGACGCCTACGAGCCGGCTCGAGCACGAGCGCGGTCACCAATCAGCCATCAGTTAAGCGGGGCAAACGGCCGATATGGCAACCAAGAGCGTCGTGCTCGAAGTCAAGGAAATCACCCTGGCGATCGAGTTGATCGAATTGGGCGCGCGCCTGCAATTGCTCGAAGCCGAGACGAGCTTGTCGCGCGACCGGCTCATCAAGCTTTACAAGGAATTGAAAGGCGTTTCGCCGCCCAAGGGCATGCTGCCGTTTTCGACGGACTGGTTCATGACCTGGCAGCCGAACATCCATTCGTCGCTTTTTTACAATGCTTACCGGTTCATGGCGGAGCACGGGGGCTGCGAAAGCATCCAGTCGATCGTCAAAAGCTACCGGCTCTATCTCGAGCACACGGCGCTGAACGGCGACGAGCCGCTCTTGAGCCTGACCCGTGCTTGGACGTTAGTGCGCTTCTTCGAATCGGGGATGCTGCAACTCACGTCCTGCTCGCGTTGCCGCGGGCAATTCGTCGCTCATGCGCACGATCCGCAGCACAGCTTCGTCTGCGGGCTTTGCCAGCCGCCTTCGCGCGCGGGCAAGACCAAGAAATCCGCCGCCGCCAAGGCGGGGCAAGGCTGTGCGGGCGACGGGCCGGACGTCGCCGAGCTCGCCGCCTGACGATTGGCCGCACGGTTCCGGCCGCTCGTCGCGCTACCGGGCCGCCGCGGGTCCTTGCCGGCCGCGCCGCGGCCGTCGCGGCGTCCTGGTTTACACGACGTCACCGATCCCTTTTTCCCCCCAAAGTTTTCGGCTCACCTGCCGTAAACCAGTTTAACGACGGTCTCCCCGTCGCTCTTGTGAGGACCCGGCAGTGCTGATTTTCGTTGGAACACTCGTTACCGTATTGTCCGTCTTCGGCGGCTATGCGCTCGCGGGCGGCCATCTAGGCGCGCTAGTGCAGCCCGAAGAGGGGCTCATGATCGCCGGCGCCGGCGTCGGGGCATTCATCCTCGGCAACGGCATGAAGACGATCAAGGCGACCATCAAACTGCTGCCGACGCTCTTCAAGGGCTCCAAATATACGAAGGATGTATACATGGAGCTCATGGCGCTGCTTTACGTTTTGCTTGCAAAAGCGCGCAAGGAAGGGACGTTGACGCTCGAAGCCGACATCGACGACCCCGAGAAGAGCCCGATATTCACGCAATACCCGAAGATTTTAGCCAACCATCATATTGTCGAGTTTCTGACCGACTACCTGCGCCTCATGGTGGGCGGCAATATGAATGCGTTCGAGATCGAAAGCCTCATGGACGAAGAGATCGAGACGCACCACGCGGAGGGCGAAGGCCCGGCGCACGCGCTGATGCGCGTGGGCGACGCGATGCCCGCATTCGGGATCGTCGCCGCCGTGATGGGCGTGGTCCACACGATGGCGTCGGCCGACAAGCCGCCCGCGGTGCTCGGCGCGATGATCGCCCAGGCACTCGTCGGTACCTTCCTCGGCATTTTGCTGTCGTACGGCCTGATCGGGCCGCTCTCGAGCCTCGCGGAACAGCGCGTGGCCGAGTCGACGAAGATGTTCCAGTGCATCAAGGTCACGATTCTCGCGAGCCTGAACGGCTATGCGCCGGCGATCGCCGTCGAGTTCGGCCGCAAGGTGCTGTTCTCTCCCGAGCGTCCGTCGTTCGCCGAGCTCGAAGAGCACGTGCGCCGCGTGAAGGCCAAGTAAGCGGCCAGGCAAACGAGGACAGCGCCCCATGACTAAAGGCAAGGACCGGGCAATCATCGTCAAACGCGTGGCGCCTTCGAAGAAGGGGCACCACGGCGGTGCATGGAAGCTCGCGTACGCGGACTTCATGACCGCGATGATGGCGTTCTTTCTGCTGATGTGGCTGCTGAGCGCAGTGACGCCGGTGCAGTTGAAAGGGATCGCCGAATATTTCAACCAGCCGTTGAAGGCCGCCTTGCTCGGCAGCGGGCAACGCAGCGCCCAGGAGTCGAGCATCATCGAGGGCGGCGGCCGCGATATTTCGACCGACGCCCAGGGCGTGACGCGCCGCTCGGACGGCACGACATCGCAAGCGACGCACTCGGCGGTCAAGGCCGACGACGAGGCGATGAATCAACTGCAAGGCGCGCTCGAGCGCCGCGAGCAGGTGCGGCTGCACGATCTGCAGGTGAAGCTCATGGCCGCGATCGAGGCCAACCCCGCGCTGCGCCAATACAAGCAGCAAATCCGGATCGATTCGACGCTGCAGGGCTTGCGCATCGAAATCGTCGATACGCAAAAGCGGCCGATGTTCGCGACCGCCAGCGACGAGGTCGAACCATACATGCGCGACATCTTGCGCGCGATCGGCGAGACGCTGAACGATGTGCCGAATCGCATCGTCGTGCAGGGCCATACGGACGCCGTGCCCTACGCGGGCGGCGGCAAGGGCTACAGCAACTGGGAACTCTCGGCCGACCGCGCGAACGCGTCGCGGCGCGAATTGATCGGCGGCGGCATGGACGAGTCGAAGGTGATGCGCGTGCTGGGGCTCGCCTCCACGCAGAACCTGAACAAGGCCGATCCGCTCGATCCGGAGAATAGACGCATAAGTATCATCGTTCTCAACAAAAAGTCCGAGGACGCGTTGATGCATGATGACTCGACCGCCACGACGCTCTCGGACAATGCGGCGAGCGCGGCGCCGCTCGTCGGCAAGATCGCGCCGGGTGCGGCGGTGGCGGCGAGCGCACCTTCGGTGCCGGGCACGACGAAAACCACGGCTACGGCGACGGGCGTCGTCGTGCCGGCGGCGGGGAAATGAACAGGTGCGCGAGCGGCGGCCACGAGGGTGGCCAGCGCGCGGCGAACCCGAGTGCGGTGTGAGGCATTCATGATCAAAAACATATTGGCGATCGACGATTCGGCCGCGATGCGCGAAATCCTCGCGGCGACGCTGCGCACGGCCGGCTATGAAGTGACCGTGGCGGCGGACGGCGACGAAGGGCTCGCAAGCGCGCTGGCGCGCACGTTCGATCTCGTGCTGACGGATCAATACATGCCCAAGCGCAGCGGGCTCGACGTAATCGCCGCGCTGCGCTCGCAACCCGCCTACGCGGCGACGCCGATCTTCGTGTTGACGACCGAAGACGGCGTGGCGTTCAAGGACGCGGCGCGCGCGGCGGGTGCGACTGGTTGGATCGAGAAGCCGCTCGATCCCGATACGTTGACGGAACTCGTCGACGCGCTCAACGCGTAAAGCGCTCGCGCGAAGGCGGCAAAACGGATGGCGGCGACGCACGCATTGAGCCAAAGCGGCGCCGCGAGGCAACAGATAGGGCATTTGCGGCGCACGGCGCGCGCATGCAAACGGACACACAACGCGCTACCTGCGAAGCACGACTCTTAGCGGTGATTGAAGCATGACACTCGACATTACCCAGTTTTATCAGACGTTCTTTGACGAGGCGGACGAGCTGCTCGCGCAGATGGAGCAGCTACTGCTGAACTTGGACGTCGGCACGCCCGATCCGGAGGATTTGGCGGCCATTTTCCGCGCGGCTCATTCGATCAAGGGCGGTGCGGCCACGTTCGGCTTCACGGCACTGACCGAAACCACGCACATCCTCGAATCGCTGCTCGATCGCGCGCGCAACAACGAGTTGACGCTGCGCAAGGACATGATCGATACGTTCCTGGAGACCAAGGACGTGTTGGCCGACCAGCTCGCCGCGTATCGCGCGAGCGCCGAGCCCGATGCCGCCGCGGCTAGCGCGATCTGCGCGAAGCTCGAACGGCTGCGCGACGAGGGCAACGGCGCGCCGGCGGCCGCCGCGCCCGCTCCCGCCGAGGCGGCGCCGAGCGCGCCGGTCGTGGTCGAGCATCCGAGCGGCACGCCCGAGCACGTGGTCGAGCAGGCCGTCGAGGCCGCGCACGGCGCGGCGGAAACGGCATCGAGCGAATCGAACAATGAAGGGCCTCACCTGAAAGTTACGCTACGGGGGGTGGGGGAGAAGGACCAGGCGCTCCTGATCGAAGAATTGGGCAACCTGGGCAACATCGTCGGACAGGTGAAGAGCGGCGGCGACTTGATCGTCTACCTCGAGACCGACGTGCCGTCCGACGACATCACCGCCGTGTGCTGTTTCGTGATCGACGAGAGTCAAATCTTGCTCGGCCGCGGCACGGCACCCGGCGCTGGCGGCGAGGCACCGGCAGCGGCGGCAAGCGCACCCGCCGCTCCGGCACCGGCTGCGCCGGCGCCCGCTCCGGCGGCGCCTGCCGCGCCGGCGGCGAGCGCACCGGTTGTAGCCGCGCCCGAACCCGAACCGAAGGCCGAGCCGGCCAAGAGCGTCGTGGCCAGCGCGCCGGCACCGGCCGGCGAGGACAAGAAGGCACGCCCGGCCGCGGCAGCGGCGGGCGCCGAAGGCAGCTCCATTCGCGTCGGCGTGGAAAAGGTCGATCAGTTGATCAACCTGGTGGGCGAACTCGTCATCACGCAGGCGATGCTTGCGGAAACGACGAGCACGTTCGATCCGGCGCTGCACGATCGGCTGTTCAACGGCATGGCGCAGCTCGAGCGCAACGCGCGCGATCTGCAGGAAACGGTCATGTCCATCCGCATGATGCCGATGGACTACGTCTTCAGCCGCTTCCCGCGTCTCGTGCGCGATCTCGCGGCGAAGCTCGGCAAGGAAGTGGAGCTCGTCACCTTCGGTCAAGCGACCGAACTCGACAAGAGCCTGATCGAACGCATCATCGATCCGCTGACGCACCTCGTGCGCAATAGCTTGGATCACGGCATCGAAACCGTCGAGGCGCGGCGCGCGGCGGGCAAGGACGGCGCGGGCCAGCTCGTGCTGTCGGCGGCCCACCACGGCGGCAACATCGTCATCGAAGTGTCCGACGACGGCGCGGGCCTGCGTCGCGACAAGATCCTCGCCAAGGCCATGAAGCAAGGCATGCAGGTGAGCGAATCGATGAGCGACGAGGAAGTCTGGAACCTCATCTTCATGCCGGGCTTCTCGACGGCGGAGCAGGTGACGGACGTCTCGGGCCGCGGCGTGGGCATGGACGTCGTCAAGCGCAACATCCAATCGATGGGCGGCCACGTCGAGATCACCTCGCACGCGGGCAAGGGCACGACGACACGCATCATCTTGCCGCTGACGCTCGCGATCTTGGACGGCATGTCCGTGAAGGTCGGCAACGAAATCTTCATCCTGCCGCTGAACTTCGTCATGGAGTCGCTGCAGCCGGTTGCCGAGGACATCTACACGGTGGCCAACGGCGAGCGCGTGGTGCGCGTGCGCGGCGAATACCTGCCGCTCGTGCCGCTGCATGAAATCTTCTCGGTGGACGGTGCGCGCACGGAGCCGACGCAAGGCATCGTGACGATCATGCAGACCGAGGGCCGGCGCTTCGCGATGCTCATCGACGAACTCGTCGGTCAGCAGCAGGTGGTCGTGAAGAACCTCGAAACGAATTACCGCAAGGTGCGCGGCATTTCGGCGGCGACGATCCTCGGCGACGGCAGCGTCGCCCTGATCGTGGACGTCGCGGCACTAAACCGTGAGAGCCGTGCGTCGCACGGCGCCATGAACTTTTCGTAATTCCCAACCGTTTGGGGGCTAACGTGGCAGAAGTCCAATCCAACAACGCGAACGCGCTCGTCGCAGGCGGGCGCCGCGACGCGCAGCAAGCCGACGCGGCCGGTCAAGAGTTCCTGATCTTCACGCTCGGCGCTGAAGAGTACGGCATCGACATCCTGAAAGTGCAGGAAATCCGCGGCTACGACAGCGTGACGCGTATCGCGAACGCGCCCGAGTTCATCAAGGGCGTGATCAACCTGCGCGGCATCATCGTCCCGATCGTCGATATGCGGATCAAGTTCCACTTGGGCCGCGTCGAGTACGACCATCAAACGGTCGTCATCATCTTGAACGTCGCGCATCGCGTCGTCGGCATGGTGGTCGACGGCGTGTCGGACGTGCTCACGCTCACAGCGGATCAAATCATGCCCGCGCCCGAGTTCGGCGCGACGCTGACCGCTGAGTATCTGACGGGCCTCGGCACCGTCGAAGGCCGCATGCTGATCCTGATGGATATCGAAAAACTGATGGTCAGCAAGGAAATGGCGCTCATCGAAACGTTCGCCCAATAAGGCGAGCGGGCTCGAGCGCACCCTACCGGAGATTCATGATGTTGCAGAACTGGTCGATCCGCACGACGTTGACGGCCATCGGTGCCGTGTTCGTCGCGCTGACCGTCGCGGTCGGCGTGCTTGGGCTCACCGCGCTTTCCAGCGCGAATAGTTCGCTCGACACGCTCGCGCGCGGCGATTTACCGGCGATCCACGCGCTCGACGACACGGGCAGCTACTTGTTGCGTTCGCGCGTCGCGCTCGATCGTTTCCGCGCGCTGTCGGAGGCCAACAACGCCGACGAAGCCAAGAAGGTGCTGGCGCGCGCGCAAGAATTGCTCGCGTCCTCGAACCAAGCTTGGCAAACGTTCATGAGCGCGCCGAAGGAAGGACTCGATCAGTCCCTCGTCGATACGCTCAATACGCAACACGAGACGGTGTTGCACGAGGGCGTCGCCCCCGAATTCGCGGCGGCGCAAGCCGGTGATCTCGCGGCGTACCACGCGATCGCCGATACCAAGATCAGCCCGATGTTCGTCGCCTTCGACAAGGCGGCCGCGGCCGTGATCAAGGAGCGCCAGGAGCATGCGGAAACGATGCATGCCCAGTCGAGCGCGCACGTGAGCTTGATGAGCTCGCTGATCATCGCCTTCGCCGTGCTGGCGGTCGTACTCGTGATCTTCGTGCGCTTCGCGCTGCGCGGCCTCATCGTTCAACCGATCAACGACGCCGTTTCGCACTTCGAACACATCGCGGCCGGCGACCTGACGCGCTCGGTGCGCGGCACCGGCACCAACGAAATCGGCCGGCTCTACGCGGGTATCGCCCGCATGCAGCAGGCGATGACGACGATGGTCAAGGCGGTGCACGCCGGCACGGAATCCATCGACGTCGGCGCACGCGAAATCTCGATCGGCAATACCGATCTGTCGCAGCGTACCGAAGAGCAAGCCGCGTCGCTGCAACAAACGGCGACGAGCATGGGCCAATTGACCGGCACCGTGCGTCAGAACACGGAGAACGCGCGTCAAGCGAGCCAGCTAGCGGTCAATGCGTCCGATATCGCGGTGCGCGGCGGCGACGTCGTGAGCCAAGTCGTCACGACGATGCAAGACATCGCGGCGAGTTCGGGCAAGGTCGTCGACATCATCGGCGTGATCGAAGGCATCGCGTTCCAAACGAACATCCTCGCGTTGAACGCGGCCGTCGAAGCGGCGCGGGCCGGCGAGCAAGGCCGCGGCTTTGCCGTAGTGGCGGGTGAAGTGCGCAGCCTGGCACAGCGCAGCGCGGCGGCGGCCAAGGAAATCAAGGCGCTCATCGGCGACTCGGTGGACAAGGTGGCGAGCGGCTCCGAACTCGTGGGCCGAGCCGGCACGACGATGGACGAAATCGTTCAAGCCGTGCGCCGCGTGACCGATATCATGGGTGAGATCAGCGCGGCCTCGGAAGAGCAGTCGACGGGTATCGAAGGCGTGAATCGCGCCCTCACGCAGATGGACGACGTGACGCAGCAAAACGCCGCGCTCGTCGAGCAAGCGGCCGCGGCCGCGGCATCGCTCGAGGAGCAGACGCGCCAGTTGAAGTCGGTCATCGCGCAGTGGCGTATCGACGGCACGCACGCGCCGGCCGCACCGGTCACGCGCGCGGTAGCGAAGGTTCCTGCCAAGCCGAGCGTCAGCACCGTCTCCGCGCACAAAATCGATTCGAAGCGTGCCTCGACGCGTTCGAGCGCGCCGCGCTTGCCGCGCCCCGCAGCCGAGACATCGAGCGCCGCCGCGGCTGCGCCGAGCGTGCCGGCCGCCGCGCAGAGTGCCGGCGCCCAAGCTGCACCGTCCGCGCCGGCCGCGCCAGCCGCGCCCGTGGCGAAAAGCGTCCCGCCCGTGAAGCGCGCGCAGCCGGTCGCGGCTAAAGCCGTGAAACCGGCAGTGAGCGCCAGCGCGGCAATGGCCGGCGCGGCACCGGCTGTGGCTGTATCGAGCAGCAAGTCGGACGACGATTGGGAAACGTTTTAAGGCGGTGGCGCGCCCGCATGGCGCGCCGCCAGTAGGAAGGCAAAGAGTATGTGGCGTTTCGGCACCCCGCCCGCGATCGGGCAAATCGATGCGCCGCGCGGGCCCACGCGCGGACGGGGACGGCCCATGCTAGGCGCGCAAGCGCCCGTGCCGGCGGCCGGTGCAGCGTTGCACCGGTTCGCGCCGGCCATCACGAAGTGAGAGAAGGACCATGACGACAGCGCGCGCATTTTCTCGGGCCGAACGGACCGAGCCCAGCGGACTCGGCGACCGCGCCGACGAGCGGCCCGGTCTTGCCGATCGCTCCGGCTTCGCCGATCGCGATTTCGAGTTCACGTCCGCCGATTTCGCCCGCATTCGCGAGCTCATTCACCGGCGCGCCGGTATTTCGCTGTCCGAACACAAACGCGACATGGCCTATAGCCGTCTCGCACGACGCCTGCGCGCGCGCGGCTTGGACAACTTCCGCCGCTACCTCGATCTGCTCGAAGCCGAAAACAGCCCCGAGGAGTGGGAAGCGTTCACGAATGCCCTGACGACGAATCTGACGGCGTTCTTCCGTGAATCGCATCATTTTCCGATCCTCGCGGAGTTCGTGAAGCGTCGTCAGCAGCCGGTTTCAATCTGGTGCTCGGCCGCCTCGACCGGCGAGGAGCCGTACACGATCGCGATGACGCTCGTCGAGGCGCTCGGCGAGTCGCAGGCGCGCCAAGCCACGATCCTCGCGACCGATCTCGACACGCAAGTGCTCGCCAAGGGCGAAGCGGGCGTCTATGCGTTCGACCAAGTCAAGCAACTGAGCCAGGAACGTCTGAAGCGCTTTTTCCTGAAGGGAACGGGCCCGCACGCGGGCTTGGTGAAGGTGCGTCCCGAACTGCGCTCGATGATCCGCTTCGCGCAATTGAACCTGACGGATGCCGACTACGGACTGCGTCAGCCGTTCGATGCGATCTTTTGCCGTAACGTGATGATCTACTTCGACAAGCCGACGCAGTCGCAAGTGCTCTCGCGTTTCGAGCCGCTCGTGAAGCCGGGCGGACTGCTCTTCGCCGGTCACTCCGAGAACTTCACCTATGTGACGCAGGCGTTTCGTTTGCGTGGCCAGACGGTGTACGAGCTTGCGCGCGATTCGCAAGCGGGCGGCCGCGCATCGCGTTCTCAAACGCACCAGGAGGTGACGGTATGAGCGCACTGCCGATCGCGACGAATCTGTATTTCGACAATCATTTCGGGCGGCGCGGCGTGAAGCTGCTGCCCAACGAGTTCTACACGACGCGAGAGGACATGGTGCTCGTCACCGTGCTCGGCTCGTGCGTGGCGGCCTGTATTCACGATCGTACGGCCGGTATCGGCGGCATGAATCACTTCATGCTGCCCGACGACGGCGAGCAGCCCAATCAAGCGGCTTCCGATTCGATGCGCTACGGTGCGTACGCAATGGAAGTGCTCATCAACGAACTGATTAAAATGGGCGGCCGCCGCGAGCGTTTCGAAGCGAAGGTGTTCGGCGGGGCGGCGGTGCTCGCGGGCATGACCACGATCAACATCGGCGATCGCAACGCCGAGTTCGTGCGTCGTTATCTCGGGCTCGAGAAGATCCGCATCGTCGCGGAAGATTTGCAGGGCGTGCATCCCCGTAAGGTCGCGTTCATGCCCGATACCGGTCAGGCTATGGTCAAGAAGTTGCGGTTGCAGCAAGATCCGACCGTGGCCGAGCGCGAACAGGCGCTTGCCAAACAAGTGGAGCAAGCGCGGGCGGCCCGTCACGCTCGCGCGGCGCGCGCGAGCGGCCATGCCGAATTGTTCGCGGCCAACGGCCAAACGCAGAAACCGCGTATCGAACTGTTCGGCGTGCCCGCCGCGAAAGCGCGCCCCGAGCTCGCGGGCACGCCCATGCGCGCCGCGACGCCAATCAACAGCGCCAAGACCGTAGAGGAGGCGTAGTACCTTGCAGAAGATCAAAGTATTGTGTGTGGACGACTCGGCGCTGATTCGCAGTTTGATGACGGAGATCATCAATAGTCAGCCCGACATGATGGTCTGCGCGACGGCGCCGGACCCGCTCGTCGCACGCGAACTCATTAAACAGCATAACCCCGACGTGCTGACGCTCGACGTCGAAATGCCCCGCATGGACGGGCTCGACTTCCTCGAGAAGCTGATGCGGCTGCGGCCGATGCCGGTGGTGATGGTGTCCTCGCTGACCGAGCGCGGCTCCGAAATCACGTTGCGCGCGCTCGAATTGGGCGCGGTGGACTTCGTCACCAAGCCCAAGGTGGGCATTCGCGAAGGCATGCTCGATTACGCCGAAAAGCTGGCCGACAAGATCCGGGCCGCGGCGCGCGCGCGGGTTCGGGCCCGCGCGGCGGCGCCGGCTCCGGCCGCGGGCGCGAGCGCGGCGCAGGCCGCGGTGACGCATGCACCGATGTTCAACAACCCGCTCGTCAGTACCGAGAAGCTCATCATCGTCGGCGCCTCGACGGGCGGCACCGAAGCAATCCGTGAAGTGCTCGTGCCGCTTCCCCCCGATGCGCCGGCCGTCTTGATCGCGCAACATATGCCGCCCGGCTTTACGAAGTCGTTCGCGCAGCGCCTGAACGGGTTGTGCCGGATTACGGTGAAGGAAGCGGAACATGGCGAACGGGTGTTGCCGGGCCATGCGTACATCGCCCCCGGCCATGCACATCTGTTGCTTGCGCGCAGCGGTGCCAATTACATCGCGCATCTTTCCGACGATCCGCCCGTGAACCGGCACCGGCCCTCGGTGGACGTGCTGTTCCGCTCGGCCGCCCAGCATGCCGGCAAGAACGCCATTGGGGTGATTTTGACGGGTATGGGCCGCGACGGAGCCGCTGGACTGTTAGACATGAGAAATGCAGGCGCATACACTCTCGCGCAGGATGAGGCGAGTTGCATCGTTTTCGGCATGCCACGCGAGGCGATCGCGCTCGGCGGCGCCGACGAGGTCGCGCCTTTATCGGAAATGAGCCGCAAAGTGATGACGAGACTGGCGGCGATGGGCGATCGAGTGCAGCGCGTGTGACCGGCGGCAGGCCGGTTCTTGCGCCGACCAATTAGGGTTAAAGGGAAGAAAGATGGACAAAAGCATGAAGATTTTGGTCGTGGACGATTTTCCGACGATGCGCCGGATCGTTCGCAACCTGTTGAAAGAACTCGGCTACTCGAACGTCGACGAAGCCGAAGACGGCGCGGCGGGCCTGTCGCGCCTGCAAGGCGGCGGCTTCGACTTCGTGATTTCCGACTGGAACATGCCGAACATGGACGGCCTGGAAATGCTCAAGCGTATCCGCGCCGATGCCGCGCTCTCGCACTTGCCCGTGCTGATGGTGACGGCCGAGTCGAAGAAGGAAAACATCATCGCGGCGGCGCAGGCCGGCGCGAGCGGCTATGTCGTGAAGCCCTTTACCGCCGCAACGCTCGACGAAAAGCTCACGAAGATTCTCGAAAAGATGGCGAAGACCGGGAGCTGATGTGGATCAACAGAGCAATGCGCATTCGGACGGCGCGGACGGCCCCGATCTGACTACCGATCGCATCCTTGCGCGGATCGGTCAACTTACCAAGACGCTGCGCGATTCGATGCGCGAGCTCGGTCTGGACAAGCATGTCGAGCTCGCCGCCGAGGCGGTGCCCGACGCGCGCGATCGGCTCAAGTACGTGGCGAACATGACCGAGCAGGCCGCCGAACGCGTGCTGACTGCGATCGACATCGCCAAGCCGCTGCAAGAGAAGCTGCAGGCCGATGCCGCGGAACTCGATAGCCGCTGGGAGCGCTGGTTCGCCGCCCCGATCGAGCGCGAGGAAGTGCGCACGCTCATGACCGATACGCGCGCATTCCTGTCGCGCGTGCCCGACGCGACGGCGACGACGAACCAGAAGCTGCTCGAGATCATGCTCGCGCAAGACTTCCAGGATCTGACGGGCCAGGTCATCAAGAAGATCATGGACGTCGTCTACGTGATCGAGCAGCAATTGCTGACCGTGCTCGTCGAGAACATCGCCCCCGAGCGGCGCGAACAGTTCGCGCAAACGGCGGCATCCTTGGCTGCCGATCCCAATCCGACGGCCACGCCCGATCACTTGCTGAACGGGCCGCAGATCAACCCGGAGGGGCGCACCGACGTGGTGCAGGATCAATCCGACGTCGACGATCTGCTCGCAAGCCTCGGTTTCTGACGCAATTCCTTTGTTTCGAGTAACAAGAGGCGGCCCGCCTGTGCGCGGCGCCGCCTCTTTGCGTGTCGAGCGGGGCGTAGTTCGGCCCATCCCCCGCGCGCTCGGTGCCGGCCTATCGGCATCGATGGTTTCAAAAGATGGTGCCGGACAAAAAAGCGCCGAGGGGCGCAATAAAAACCAACCATAAGAGGCTTTTTGCGATGTCGAATCGACCGATGCGCGCCGTGCTTTGCGCGGCGCTGACCTGTGGGGCTTGGGCCATGGCCACCCCCGCTTTCGCGGCACTGGGCGGGACGCCCACGCCGCCGCCGCCGGGGGCGACTTCCGCCGGACCCACCGCGGTCATGCACGCCGCATCGGGCGCGGCAAGCGCCACGGTTACGGCGTCGTACTCCGTTACGGAAACGACCCTTGCCTCCGGCACCGTCGTGCGCGAGTACGTGTCCAGCGCCGGCACGGTGTTCGGTATCGCCTGGAACGGGCCGCGCATGCCCGATTTGGCCACACTGCTCGGTACCTATTTCACGCAATTCGACAGCTCGCGTGCCGCTTTGCGGGCCGCCAATCCGGGCCGGGGTCCGCTCGATCTCGAATTGCCGGGGCTCGTCGTGCGTTCAAGCGGCCATATGGGCGCGTTCTCGGGGCAGGCCTACTTGCCGCAATCGTTGCCGGCCGGCGTCAGCGCCGCCGACATCCGTTAACGAACGAGCTCGAGGAGAACCATGTTGCGTATTCAAAGCAAATTGGCCCGGGCGCTCGGCGCGTTCGGCTTGGCAGCGGCTGTCGCTCTCGTCGCCGGGTGCGGCGGTGGTGGTGGCGGCGGTGGATCGAGCACGGCTGCGTCGACCAGCTCGGGTAGTACCGGCAGCACGGGCAGCACCGGTAGCACGGGCAGCACCGCGGGAACCACGCTGGCCGCAAATCAAGCGGCCGTCGTCGTGTCGTCGGGCTTGACGGGGCATGCCCCGAACATGCCGATGGTGAGCGTGACGGTGTGCGTCCACGGCACGAGCACCTGCCAGACGATCGACAACATCCAACTCGACACGGGCTCGGACGGCTTGCGGCTGACCCAAGATGCGTTGAACAGCACGATGTCGGGTGCGCTGCCGACTGAATCGGTCAGCGGCAAGACCGTGGCCGAATGCATGAGTTTCGTCGACGGCAACTCGTGGGGCACCGTACGGACGGCGGACGTGACGATCGGCGGAGAGACCGCGTCGAACATCCCCGTGCAAGTCTTGGGCGACCTCCCTCAATCGGCGGCCGGCGGGACGAGCAACCTATGCGCGAGCGGCACGCTGAACGTGGCCTCGTCGCAAATCGCCGCTCACGGGATTCTCGGTATCGGGACGGCAAAATACGACTGCGGTTCGGGCAGCCGAGGCTGTACGAGTGCCCCGAACGGCACATATTTTGGCTGCACCACGGTGTCCGGCACGACCAGTTGCGGCGATTTGGGTGTTCCGCTTGCACAGCAGGTGGCTAACCCGATTGCCTTCTTCGCGACCGACAACAACGGCGTGATCTTGAACATGCCGGTCGTCGCACCCACGGGCGCGACGACCGTGACGGGCACGCTGACGTTCGGGCTCGGGACGCAAAGCAACAACACGTTGCCGACCTCGGGCATTCAGACGGTGACGACCGACCATTTCGGCACGGCACAAAGCGCCTCGCTTTCCGGCACCGGCGTGACGACCGCGTTTTTCGACACCGGTTCGAACGGTCTGTTCTTCCCTGACAGCTCGATCGCCGGCTGCACGATCAGCACGGGCTTTTTCTGTCCGAGTTCGCCGGTGTCGCGGCTGCCTTCCGCGACGGGTTACAACGGCACGAATGTGTCGATCCCGGTCAGTATTGCCAATGCCCAAAACTTGTTCAATAGCGGCGGCTTCGCGTTCGAGAACGTCGGCGGCAATTCCGGCACGAGCGCCGCGTTCGATTTCGGTATGCCGTTCTTCTACGGGCGCACGGTCTACGTGAACTACGATCCTTCGTCGACCAATACCTTCGGCTCGGCCACGCCCGCGTTCTTCGCGTTCTAAGTCCCGCGTCGTCTAGCAAAGCTCATCCGCCGGCGGCCCCGCCGTCTGCGGATGACCGGCAGCGCGGTTGCCCACCGGGTCTGGTCGAGTTTCGTCCGGGGGCGCCGCGCGAGCCCTTTCTTCCTCCCTTCTTCCTTTCTCCGCTCCATCCTTCGCGCCGCCCGCGAGTGCGCGGCTCGCGTCTTCGCCCCGCCTTGACTGATCGCATCGGCGGCCGCTGCTCATCGGCCGGCTCAGGCACGAACTTTGCCCCGAAAAAGCGCTCGATGGGCCGCCGTCGCATGTACTAGATTTCAGATGCGGGCGGAGATCGCCCGAGCGTGGCAAGGCAAAAGCCACGCGCTTACAACAACCTTCTTGGAGGAGCCGATCCGATGTCGAAACGTTATTTACGCGCGGCCGGACCGGCGGCGCTCGTACTTTGCGCGGCGCTCGGCATGACGCAAACCGCTTGGGCCGTGTTGGGCGGCGCCCCGATGCCTACTCCTCCCAACGCCACGGCGACCATGGCGGCACCGGTCACGCGTGCGGCTTCGGCGATGCAAGGCGGTTCGAGCGCAAGCGCTCCGGCTTCGGCCGCGTATTCCGTCCGGATCACGACCTATTCGAGCGGAACGACCGTGCGCGAGTACGTCGGCGCGGACGGCAACGTCTTCGCCATCGCATGGAACGGCCCGAGCATGCCCGATCTACAGGGGCTGCTCGGGAATTACTTCCCGCAATACGCAAGCGGCGTCAAGGCCATCCATGCGGCCCGCCATAGCCGAGGGCCGGTCGCCGTGGAGTCGTCCGATCTCGTCGTTCATTCGGGCGGCCACATGGGCTCGTTCTTCGGCCAAGCATGGCTGCCGAGCGCACTGCCGGCCGGCATCACCGGCGCCGACGTCAAATAACCGAGCGAATAGGGAGAACCATCTTGCGTACTCACAGCACAGTCGTACGGGCGCTGGGCGCGCTCGGCGTGGCGGCCATGGCCGTGCTCCTGGCCGCCTGCGGCGGAGGCGGCGGGAGCAGTTCGTCGAGCTCGGGCGGGGGCGGCGGCCAAGTGGCGGCGAATCAGGTGGCGGTCACCGTCGCACAGGGCGTGCAGCGCGTCGCCAATATTCCGACCGTCAGCGTGACGATCTGCGTGCCGGGTTCGAGCGTCTGTCAAACGGTGGACAATGTGCAGGTGGACACCGAATCGTTCGGTCTGCGGCTGGCCAGTTCGGCGATGAGTCAAGTGCTCGGGTCGTTGCCGCAGGAAGCGGCTGCCGGGGTTCCGGTCGCCGAGTGCACGGCGTTTGCCGACGGCCATACGTGGGGCAGCGTGCGTACCGCCGATGTAAAAATCGGCGGGGAGTCGGCCGCCAGCTTGCCGATCCAGGTAATCGGCGACCTGTCGCCCAGTGCCGTCGTCACCGGCGGGTGCGCGTCGGGCGTCTTGGAATTGACGCCCGCTGATTTGAGCGCGAACGGGATTCTCGGCATCGGCGTGGCGACGAGCGATTGTGGAGCGCGATGCGCGGTATCGCCCGTGGGCAACAGCGACTATTACGCCTGTCCGGGCAATACGAACTGCGTACAAACCCTGATGCCGATCGCGCAGCAAGTGACCAATCCGGTACCGAAGTTCCCCTCCGACAACAACGGCATCATGCTGTCGATGCCGGCCATCGGGCCCAGCGGACAGGCCACCGCCACCGGAACGCTGACATTCGGGATCAATACGCAGTCGAACAACGCCCTGCCGGGCTCGGCGACGAAGTTCACGACGAACCCATACGGCGACGTCAATGCGACGTTCGCGGGCAGCGCGACCACGGCCTTCTTCGATTCGGGATCGAACGCGTATTTCTTCACCGACGGCACGCTGGCGAACTGCTCGGGCGCCGCCTCGTCGTTCTACTGCCCGCCGTCGACCGTGACCCGCACCGTCAACGTCGCGAGCTACAACGCGTCCACCTCGGGCGCGCCGGGCGGTCCCGCAGTATCGATGGCGGTCGCCAACGCAACGAACTTGCTGGCCAACGGCAACTTCGCGCTCGACGACTTGGCCGGCAACCTAGGCGGCGCGGCGTTCGTCGATATCGGCATGCCTTTCTTCTACGGCCATAACGTCTATTACGGGCTCGACCAGTCCGGCTCCGGTGGTGCCGGCCCGTTCGTCGCCTTCTGACTCGCGGCCCCGAATCATTCGGGGCCAAATCACCCGCATCTGCGCTTCTCTCGACGGCGCGCCGGAATTCGGCGCGTTCGCTTTCGCGCGCGACCGGCCCGGGCGCCGATCACTCGAAATGCACCCGTTTCCCCCGCCTTATCCGTCGATCGTCCATTGACCCGTCCGGGAATAATCGCTCTCACTGGATAACGGCATGTCGCCGTGATTCTTGCGGAGAAATTCCCTGTGGCAGAGGACAGCGACCTCGAGAAAACCGAAGCAGCGACCCCCAGGCGCCTGGAAAAGGCGCGCTCGGAAGGGCAGGTCGCGCGCTCGCGTGAGCTGGCGACCTTCGCGTTGCTGGCCGCGGGCTTCTTCGGCGCTTGGGGCCTGGCCGGTCCGATCGGCATGCACCTGCAGCACTTGATGCGCGGTGCGTTCATGTTCGACCACGCCACGCTGCACGACACGAACCGGATGTTGATCGGCGCGGCGAACGAGGGGCGCGAAGGCCTGATGGCGGTGGTGCCGATTCTCGCCCTGACCGGCTTGGCGGCGGTGGCCGCCCCCATGGCGCTCGGCGGCTGGCTGCTGTCGCCGAAAGTATTCGAAGTGAAGCTGGAGCGTTTGAACCCCATCGCCGGCGTCGGCCGCATGTTTTCGATCAACGGCGTGGTCCAGCTCGGCTTGTCGCTCGTCAAGACGCTGCTCGTCGGCGTTATCGGCGGCGCGGCGGTGTGGCAGCGCAAGGATCAGATCCTCGGGCTCGCCGGCGAGCCGCTCTTGCGGGCGCTCGGACACGGCATGTCGATCGTCGCCGTGTGCTGCGCGACGACCGTTGCCGGCATGTTCCTGCTCGCGGCGTTCGATGTTCCTTATCAACTTTGGCAGTACCACAAGAAGCTGCGCATGACGAAGGAAGAAGTGAAGCGCGAACACCGCGAAAGCGAAGGCGATCCGCACGTGAAGGGCAAGATTCGCCAGCAGCAGCGCGCGATCGCCCGGCGCCGCATGATGGCCGCGGTGCCCAAGGCCGACGTCGTCGTCACCAACCCGACGCATTACGCCGTTGCGCTGCAGTACGCCGATGGCGAAATGGGCGCGCCGAAGGTCGTGGCCAAGGGCGTGAACCTCGTCGCGGCCCGCATCCGCGAAATCGCCACGGAGCACAACGTCGCGCTGCTCGAGGCGCCGCCGCTTGCTCGCGCGCTTTATCACAACGTCGAATTGAACCGGGAAATCCCGGGCACGCTGTACAACGCGGTGGCCGAAGTGCTGGCGTGGGTGTATCAGCTGCGCAAGTTCCGCGCGGAAGGCGGCGACGTTCCGGCCGCTCCGACCGAACTCGAGGTGCCGGCGGACATGGACACGAAGGGCCCGATTTCCGCGGCCGACGAACGCGAAGAAGCCGATGAAGCGCTCGGCGACGCAAATGAAGGAGCATCGGCATGAACGCGCGCGTCGGAAGTCTTTTCGGCAAGGGGCAAGCCCTGAGCGGCACGAACCTGCGCGCACTCGCGGGTCCGATCCTGATCTGCATGATCCTCGGCATGATGATTCTGCCGTTGCCGCCGTTCCTGCTCGATCTGCTGTTCACGTTCAACATCGCGCTGTCCGTGATGGTGCTGCTCGTCAGCATGTACACGCAAAAGCCGCTCGATTTCGCGGCGTTCCCGGCCGTGCTGCTGTTCTCGACGCTGCTGCGCCTGTCGCTGAACGTGGCCTCGACCCGCGTCGTGCTGCTCGAAGGCCATACGGGCCCGGGCGCCGCCGGCCAGGTCATCGAATCGTTCGGTCACTTCCTCGTCGGCGGTAACTTCGCCGTCGGTATCGTCGTGTTCGTGATCCTGATGGTCATCAACTTCATGGTGATCACGAAGGGCGCGGGCCGGATCGCCGAAGTGGCCGCTCGCTTCACGCTCGATGCGATGCCCGGCAAGCAGATGGCGATCGACGCCGACCTGAACGCGGGTCTCATCGACGAAGCCGGTGCGCGCAAACGCCGCCAGGCCGTGTCGCAGGAAGCCGAATTCTACGGCGCGATGGACGGTGCCTCGAAGTTCGTGCGCGGCGATGCGGTCGCGGGTCTCATCATCATGGTCGTGAACGTGCTCGGCGGGCTCATCGTCGGCGTCGCCCAGCACGGCTTGGACATCGGCACCGCGGCCAAGACCTATACGCTGCTCACGATCGGCGATGGCCTCGTTGCACAGATCCCCTCGCTCGTCATCTCGACGGCGGCCGGCGTGATCGTCTCGCGCGTCGCAACCGACGAGGACATCGGTACCCAGCTGACAGGCCAACTGTTCACGAATCCGCGCGTCCTGATCATCACGGGCACGATCATCGTCATGCTCGGCCTGATCCCGAACATGCCGCACTTCGCGTTCTTGCTGCTCGGCGGCGGCGCGATCCAACTCGGCCGCACGATGAAAAAGCGCGCCGAAGCGGCCAAGAGCGGTGCTTCGCTCGTCGATGTCGCCCCGGCCGTCACGGCCCTGGCGGAGAACAACGAAGCAAGCTGGGACGACGTCACGCTCATCGACACGCTCGGCTTGGAAGTGGGCTATCGCCTGATTCCGCTCGTGGACAAGAACACCGACGGCGAATTGCTCAAGCGCATCAAGAGCATCCGCAAGAAGTTCGCGCAGGAAATCGGCTTCTTGCCGCCCGTCATCCACATTCGCGACAACCTCGAACTGCGCCCGAACGGTTACCGGATCGCGCTCAAGGGCGTCGAGGTGGGCGTGGGCGAGGCGTATCCCGGCCAGTGGCTCGCGATCAATCCGGGCCAAGTCTCGGCGGCACTGCCGGGCCAGCCCACGCAAGATCCGGCCTTCGGTTTGCCGGCGATCTGGATCGACACGAACTTGCGCGAGCAAGCTCAGGTATACGGCTACACGGTGGTCGATGCGAGCACGGTCGTCGCCACGCACCTGAACCATCTCGTCGTGCAGCATGCCGCCGAATTGCTCGGCCGCCAGGAAGTGCAAGCGCTCGTCACGCGCACCGGCAAGGACGCGCCTTCGCTCGTCGAAGACCTCGTGCCGAAGACGCTGTCGCTCACGACGCTGCAAAAGGTGCTGCAAAACCTGCTGGAGGAAGGCGTGCCGATCCGCGACATGCGCACGATCCTCGAGGCGCTCTCCGAGCACGCCGCCAAGCTGACCGACGCGTACGACCTGACCGCATGCGTGCGTCTGGCCCTGGGCCGCGCGATCACGCAGCAGTGGTACCCGGGCATCAGCGAAATGCAGGTCATGGGACTCGATTCGAACCTCGAGCGCGTGCTGTCGCAAGCGCTCGCGACGGGCGCCAACCCCGGGCTCGAGCCCGGCCTCGCGCACACCCTTCTGGCGGCGACGCAAAAGGCGATCAACCGTCAACAAAATGCCGGGCTGCCTCCGGTGCTGCTCGTGCAGCACGCGCTGCGCGCGATGCTTGCGCGATTCCTGCGCCGCAGCCTGCCTCAATTGAAAGTGCTCTCGTATGCCGAAGTGCCCGAGACCCGCACGATCAAAGTCGTTAACCTCATCGGGGGTCAAGCTTGAACATTCGTAAATTCATCGGCGCAACGAGTCGCGACGCGCTGCGTCTCGTGCGCGAGGCCCTGGGTGCGGACGCGGTCGTGTTGTCGAACCGGACCAATGACGACGGCAGTGTGGAAATCGTCGCGCTCGCCGATACCGATTTCGCGCAGATCGCCCCCGATGCCGGCGACGCCGCTTCGCACGGCGCGATGCCGGGCTTGCCCGCGCCGGGTGCCAATCCTTATGCGAGCTTGACCGCTGCGCAGCCGGCCGCCTCGTATTCGGCTCCGGCGTCGGGCGCGATGGCCTCGAACCCCTACGCGAACGGAATGCCGGACGTGTTTTCCGCGGTATTCGGCGCGAGCCCCGAAGTGGGCGCCGCCGCAACCGACGAAGGCCGTGCCTCGCTGCCTGACGGCGCCTCGATCGCTGCGCCGCGTCTCGCCGAGCGTGAACGTGCGAGCTTCGCCACGCGCTCGACCGCACCGGCGAGCGCCCCGAACGCCCCGAGCGCCCCGAACCTGAGCGCCGCCGAGGCCGCCGATGCGTCGCTGACGATGGCCGAGACGAATCCCTGGTTGATCGATCACGCCCGCCGCATCGCCGCGCAAAGCGAGCGCGCGGCCCACAGCTCGCGCGCCCATACGATGACGCCCGCGGCGGCCGCCGCCAAGGGCCTCGGCACGCCGGGCCGCGTGTTGGCGGAAGAAGAACACGAGAAGACGCAACTGCCGGACTGGGCGCATGAAGCCGCCCGCGTCGCGGCGCGCCGCGCCGTGCCGCGCGTGAAGCCGGCCTTCGAAGGCGCCGGTGAGCAAGAAGCGCATGCGATGGCCGATGCCGTGCGTGCGCGCATCGAAGAGATCGTCAACCAAACGGTGATGAGCGAGCTTTCGGCGATGCGCGGGATGATGGAAGAGCAGTTCGCCGGGCTGGCATGGGGCGAGCGCCAACGCCGCAGCCCCGTGAACGGCGAGGTGACGAAGGCGCTGTTCTCGGCCGGTTTCTCCGCGCAACTCGTGCGGATGGTGGTGGAGAACATGCCCGAAGTCGAGCACGTCGATGCGGGTATGGACTGGGTGAACCAGGTGCTCGCCTCGAATCTTCCCGTGCTCGAGAACGAAGACGCGCTGATGGAGCGCGGCGGCGTGTTCGCGCTGATGGGCCCGACGGGCGTCGGCAAGACGACGACCACGGCCAAGCTCGCCGCGCGCTGCGTGATGCGCTTCGGTGCGAGCAAGGTCGCGCTGCTCACGACCGACAGCTACCGGATCGGCGGCCACGAGCAACTGCGCATTTTCGGCAAGATCCTCGGCGTGTCCGTGCATGCGGTGAAGGACGCGGCCGATCTGCAACTCGCGCTCGCCGAGCTGCGCAACAAGCACATCGTGCTGATCGACACGATCGGCATGAGCCAGCGCGATCGTACGGTCTCGGATCAAATCGCGATGCTGTGTGGCGCCGGCCAGCCGGTTCAGCGGCTGCTGCTGCTGAACGCGACGAGCCACGGCGACACGCTCAACGAAGTCGTGCAGGCCTATCGCAGCGCACCGGGGCAACCCGAGCTGGCCGGCTGCATTCTGACGAAGCTGGACGAGGCGACGAACCTCGGCGGCGTGCTCGACACGGTCATCCGCTACAAGCTGCCCGTGCACTACGTGTCGACGGGACAGAAGGTGCCCGAGAACTTGTACGTCGCAACGAAGAAGTTTTTGATCAAAAGCGCGTTTTGCATTCCGCGCGACGGCTCGCCGTTCGTCCCGCACGACGACGAAATTCCCGCCTTGCTCTCGGCGTTGTCGAGCCGCTCGAGCGCCGAACTTCACGAGGTTCGCTTTGGCTAAGCAAGTCACCGATCAGGCAGAAGGGCTGCGCCGGCTGCTCGCGAAGAGCGGCTCTCGCGTGGTGGCCGTCACGGGCGGGCCCGTGGGCGTCGGCTGTACGTCCACCGTGGTCAATTTGGCGGCGGCGCTGGCCGCGCTCGGCAAGGACGTGCTCGTGATCGACGAGCGCCTCGGCAGCCGGTCGGTCTCGGCGATGCTGGGCGGCTTGCACGGCGCGGGCTCGCTGCGCGCGCTGATGGACGGCGAGATCGCGCTGGACCAGGCGTGCGCGCGTCACGAGTTGGGATTTTCGGTACTCGCCGCGTCACGCGAGAACTGTGCGGGCTATAGCGCGGCGCAACTGGGTTTGCTGCTGTCCGGTCCGGCCGACGTGGTGCTCGTCGATGCGCGGCTCGACCGCCAAGGCGCGCTCTCGCCGCTCGCGTGCCAAGCGCACGATGTCCTGATCGTCACGCGCGTGGCGGCTACCGCGATCACGGAAGCGTATGCCTGCATGAAGCGCTTGCACTTCGAACACGCGATCGCGCAGTTCCGCGTGCTCGTGAATCACGTATCGAGCCTTGCCGATGCGCACACGACGTTCGATAACCTCGCCGAAGTGGCGGCGCGTTATCTGACCGTGTCGATCGAAGATGCCGGATGCGTGGCGGCCGATTCGCTGATGGAGCGGTCGCTGGAACTTGGGAGGTGCGTCGTCGATGCATTCCCGTCGGCTCAGTCGGCGCGGGATTTTCGGCACGTTGCCGCGGAAATGTTGTATTGGCCGATGCGCCCGGCGATGGTTTCGCCGCGCTCTGAAGTCACGGTGCGCTCGGCTAGACCGGCGTCGGCGATTGCCGACGCGGGTGAGGTCGAACGCCAACATGCTTGAAACGTTAGGGACAAGGAGAAGGGGGCCCTCGATGTACAACGCTCAGGGGAAAATGTCCCAGACGGATGTGTTGACGCAATACGCGCCGCTCGTGCGCAGATTGGGTCTGCAGCTCGTGGCGAAAATGCCGGCGAGCGTCGATTTGGACGATTTGATTCAAGCCGGCATGATCGGCTTGCTCGATGCGGCGAGCCGCTACAAGGAAGATCAAGGCGCGCAATTCGAAACCTACGCGAGCCAGCGTATTCGCGGCGCGATGCTCGATGAGCTGCGCAACAACGATTGGTTGCCGCGCAGCTTGCGTAAGACCTCGCGCGAAGTGGAATCGGCCGTGCACCATGTCGAGCAGCGTCTCGGCCGGTCCGCGAGCGAGACCGAGGTGGCCGATCATCTGGAGATGCCGCTCGAGGCGTACCAGTCGATGCTGCAGGATCTGCACGGCAGCCAGCTCATCTATTACGAAGACTTCGATCGCTCCGCCGACGACGAGCCGTTCCTCGACCGGTACTGCGTCGATCACACAGACCCGCTCTCCGCGCTGCTCGACGAGAGCTTGCGCGCGGCGCTGGTCGAGGCGATCGAGAAATTGCCGGAGCGCGAGAAGCTCTTGATGTCGCTCTACTACGAGCGCGGGATGAACCTGCGCGAGATCGGCGCGGTGATGGAAGTGAGCGAGTCGCGCGTGTGCCAGTTGCACAGCCAAGCCGTGGCTCGGCTGCGCGCGAAGCTGCGCGAAATGGCTTGGGCGAGCGTCGACTGATTCCGACTCGCGCGGCACCTAGCCATACGGCGGCGGCCCATGCCCGTCCGCCCCACGCATGAGGCGTGAAAGCGATCGACCCGCGTTCGATGCATGCATCACGCACGTCCGATCGAGCCTCGCGTTAATATCTTCCGCATTGCCGCTTCGTCCGAGGCCGGCACCGCCGCGGGAGCATCGCATGCCTGTCACGGGCTTTAGCCACTACAACCTACGTGCCGATCGAGCCATGCTCGATCTTTTGCGCGACTTCTACGTCGACGTAGTGGGTTTGCGCGTGGGATCGCGCCCGCCGTTCGGCAGTTTCGGCTATTGGCTCTACATCGGCGAGCAGGCCGTGTTGCATCTGTCCGAAGCGCGGTCCCACGAGCAGCGTTCGCCGCACGTGGGCGGCACGTTCGATCACGTGGCCTTCGAATGCGTGGATTTGGCCGCGTTCGAAGCGCACTTGCGGGCGCGCGGCGTCGATTTCCGGCGAGGTCATGTGCCGGTGCTCGATCAATGGCAGTTGTTCTTCGTCGATCCGGCCGGTAACGGCGTCGAGCTGAACTTTGCCGGATCGGAGGGGCGATAGACGATGAGTCCGCTAGCCGAGAACGCCGCGCTCGTCGTCATCGACATGCAAAACGGCATCAACCGGCCGAACCTCGGCCGGCGCAACAATCCTGACGCCGAAGACAATATCGAAGCCTTGTTGGCCGCCTGGCGCGCGACGCGCAGGCCGATCGTCCATGTCCGCCATATTTCCCGCTCGCCCGAGTCGATCTTCTGGCCCGGCCAGAGCGGTGCCGAGTTCCAGCCGCGTTTCGCGCCGCTGGCGCATGAGCACGTCGTCGAAAAGAACGTGCCCGACGCGTTCGCTGCGAGCGGTCTCGAACGGTGGCTGCGCGTGCGCGGCATTGCTCAACTCGTGATCGCCGGGGTGATCACGAACAATTCCGTCGAAGCGACGGCGAGAAGCGCGGGGAATTTGGGGTTCGAGGCGACCGTGGCGTCGGACGCGGCGTTTACGTTCGATCTGCGCGATTCGAGCGGGCGGCTTTGGCCGGCCGAGGACGTGCACGCGCTGTCGTTGGCGAATCTCGCGATGGATTACGCAACGGTGCGAACGACGGATGAGATCGTGGGTGGAGTGCGGGCGGGTTGATGTGCTTCAGTCGCGGCTTTCGGGCCTAATGCCATTTTCCCTGCAGGCTTGGAAAAATGCTGCCAGGGACTTCGCCCCTTCGACTTTTAGCGATGCAATCTCGCCTGCGTAAAAATCGGCTCCGCCGTTCAGACCGACGAACTCGCCTCTAAACATTTCGATGTCGGGATCGTAGGTCACGACTGCGTGCCGATCGCCGATGACGAAGAGCTTCACGATTCCCCCTCCTGGACTCGCGCACCATTTGCGGATGCAGGCGACTGCCGTGTGATGGATGTTTGGCGTCGAGGCCGGCGATGATACGTCGGTCCGGCGTGACGACAACCAAGCTCCAAAAAAATCGGACGCCCTGAAGCGTCCGGTTTTTCTGCGTCCTTGTCCTACCGCGGGCGAATCAAACGGTCGCCATCCGCCCGTCCGGCCCATAAACGCTGGCCGCATGACGTGTATTGCCGCCGCGCAAGATCGCGAGCGCGCTCTGGTTGTAGTTCATCCGGATTCGGATCATCAAGCCGTTCGCGGCGTTCGCGCGGCGCGCCCGTTGCACGACGGCTTGCAGGAGCTGCCACTGCGTGCCCAGACGCGGATCATCGGCGATCGCGAGCTCCATGCCTTTCCAGCCGGCCGGCAAGCCCATCTGGCGAAGCTGCTCGTCGCGCGTCTTTTCGAGCGCCGCGAGCTTTTCGGTCAGTTCAGTCTTCTTCTCGACGATGCCGGGCAGCGTCTCGAGCGGCGATACCGCGGCGAGCGCTTTTTCCTCGTACATCAGCAAGGACGCGAACGCTTCGAGCGTCGCGTGTTCTTCGGTCACGGTGGCAAGTAGGGCGTCTCTCATTTCATCCGCCAAAAACTCAGGTGCGCGTGCGCGCGCTCAAACGAAGCCGATAGGGCACGCACGGCAGCCAATGCCGCCGTGTCAGCCGCCAGTCGACTGATTTTTCAACAATTCGCGAGCCGTCGCGAGAATGCCGTCCGCGATCTTGCCCGCATCCATCGTCAGCGTGCCGTCGGCGATTGCTTGCTTGATCGACTCGACGTGCGCGACGTCGATGTCGGCCTCGCCCGATGCTGCGAGCGAGCGCAATTGCGACGACAGCCCCGATAGGCTGACATTGGCGTCACCGCCGGCGTTTTGCGCCGGCGCGGCGTTACCGCCCGTCGGAGCAGCGCTGGCCGCGGCTTGGCCGCCTTGACGGGTACCCTGCACACCGCCCTTGGGCGAGGTCAGGCTCGAAGTGGAGGTGGAATCGACTTTCACGATAGCTTCCCGAACGATTTCGATTTGAGTGTGATAACGGCGACACTCGGCGAAACTTTAGCGCAATCGGGAAGAACACCTGTCGACGCTGCCCGGGCTTTTGGGGTCGATCCACCCGGCGCCTCCACGCACCGGCCGTCTCGGCCCATCGGCCCGGTCAGCCTGTCACTTCTACTTTTACATCTACATCTGCACCTGCACGGTCGCGCCATCCACGACTGTGCCAGAAATGATCTGTCCCCCAGCCATCTTGACGCGTACCTGCTGTCCCGGCGACGCGTTGTTCATGACGCTGCCCTCGGACGAAATCGAAAATCCCTGCCCTTGCGCGACGACCTTGACCGTTTGGCCGATCGTGACCGCACTGGCGCTCTTGAGCAAATCCTGCCGCAGCGGGACGCCCGCGCCGATGCGCGTGATGGCCGTCGAGCCGACCGCCTGCGACGGATCGGTGACGATCGCGCGCGGCAGATTCGACAAATCGCCGTTGCGGGCCAGGAGATCTTGCGGCGTGATGAGGGTGCCGGGCTCGATTTGGTGGGCCGCCAGGTAATAGGTGGCCTCGATCGCGATGCGGGCTTGCAGATACAGCGTCCATGGCTTGGCGCCGGCGCAGCGCACGCCGACCGAGGTCGTGCCCCAGAGCCGGGCGCCCGTCGGCATGAACGGCTCGAGCGTCGCACAGGCGGCTAGGCCGCGCGGGAAGCTCGGGGCCACGGTGATCGTGATCTTGCCGGGTAGTCCGAGCGTTTGTTGCTGAAGGAAAGCGAGTGCAGCACGCCGGATCGTTTCGCCGTCTTCTTGACCGGCGGGAGCGTTCGACGCCGGCGCCACGGCAGCCGCGACGGGCGTGGCGGGCGACACTTGCGCACCGGCCGGAGCGCTTGCCGCGGCCGCGTTGAGACGGGCGGCGGGTTGCTCCATCGCGATCGGTTGTACCCCACGGACGGTGCGCTGCGGGGCGGTGACGACGACCGGCATCGGACGATTGACCGCCGGGACGGCCACGGGCCGAGGCTGGATGCTGGCTCGGGACGGAATATTGACCACGGCGCTCTGGCTCTGGCCTGCGCCCGCGGCGGAAGCCGAAGCCGTTTCCCCGGGCCCCGGAATCACGATCATTCCGGCCGGTGCCGCGCCGGCCGGTGCCGCGCCGCGCGATTCGCCTGGGCCGGGAATCGAAATCATCGTGCCGCTCGGCGCGCTCGCATGCGTCTCGCCCGGGCCGGGAATATAGATCTGTCCGCTCGCGCTCGCGCTCGCGCCCGCGCTTTGCGCGTGCGCCCCGCCGAACGGCGCCAGCGCCGCGGCGGTGAGGAGCAAGCCGGCCGCCGCACGCGCGAGGCGAGCATGCCGCCGGCCGAGGGCGCGCGGGCCATGGCGGCGCGCGGGATCGGAAACGGCGGATACGGACATCGATTTCTCCATCGGAACAATTCGAACGACGAAACGAATTCTAGGGCTCGCGCGAGGCGCGCAAACGTTGAATAGAGGGCGGCTTCCCCGGTTATTCGTCCGATTGGCTCTTGCCTGCCGCCCCTAAGATGCACGTCATGCAAAAAAGCCTTCCCAGTGCACCTCGTCCCGAACCGGGGTGCAGCCGAGAAGCGGCACCAAGCGGCCGACGCTTGAGTTACGGAGAAACCCGATGCTGGACAAACTCGATGCCGAATTTGCCTTCGGTCGTGAAGCGCTCGATGTACGCGCTTACCGGCAGGAGCTGCTGTCGTCGAACATCGCCAATGCCGACACGCCCGGCTACAAAGCGCGCGACGTGAATTTCGGCGCCTCGCTCGCCGTCGCCTTGAAGCGCAGCGGCGCGGCGCAAGGCTCGAGCGCGATGGCCAGCTCGGGCACGGCACCGTTGCCGATGGCGCAGCCGGCCGGCGTGACGAGCGGCATGACGATGGCGTCCACGGAACGCGGCCATATGACGGGCCACGTGCAGTTGATCCCGACGGGCGGCCAAAGCCAGGACTACGGCACGCTGGCCTACCGGATTCCGACTCAGCCCTCGCTCGACGGCAACACCGTCGATCTGGACTCGGAACGCGTGCAATTTGCCGACAACACCGTGCATTACCAATCGGGCATGACCGCGATGACGCAAGAGATCAAGCAGATGCTCGCCGCGATCACCTCGGGCGGCTAAGCGCCGCGCGGCCCTTTTTTATTACCGTTTTCGAATCATTCAAGCGTCGATCGAAAGAGGCACTCAGCCATGGCATTGATGAACATTTTCACCGTCGCGGGCTCGGCGCTGTCGGCCGAATCGGAGCGGCTCAACGTGACCGCGTCGAATTTGGCGAACGCGAACAGCACGACGGGCCCGGACGGTCAGCCGTACCGCGCCAAGCAGGTCGTGTTCGGGGTCAAGCCGCTCGGCGGCGAGAAGACCGCGAGCGGTCAGCAGGTGGGCGGCGTGCAGGTGACGAACGTCATCGACGATCCCACGCCGATGAAGACCACCTACGACCCGAGCAACCCCGCGGCAGACTCGAACGGCTATGTGACGATGCCGAACGTCGATCCGGTGCAGGAGATGGTGAACATGATCTCTGCCTCGCGCTCGTACCAGGCCAACGTAGAGACGCTGAACACCGCCAAGAACCTGATGCTGAAAACCCTGACGATCGGCACCTGAGGAGATTTTCGTGACGTCATCCAATACGACCATCGGCAGCGGCGGCACCGTTTCGCAGCAACTGCTCGATACCATCAACGGCACCTCGTCGAATTCCAGTTCGAGCGCGTCGTCGTCGAACTCGAGCACCTCGCTGCAGACGACCTTTTTGAAGTTGCTCGTCACGCAGTTGCAGAACCAAGATCCGAGCAACCCGATGGACAGCTCGCAAATGACCTCGCAGCTTGCCCAGATCAACACGGTGACGGGCATCAGCCAACTGAATACGACGTTGACTTCGCTGGCCTCGCAACTCTCGGCCGGGCAAAGCGCTCAAGCGTCGCTGCTGATCGGCCAGAACGTGCTCGTACCCGCCGGAGCGACGGGCGCGACGACGACGGTGGGCAACGGCGCGTCGACGGGCTTCGGCGTGTCGCTCTCGTCCGCGGTCTCGGATCTGAAGGTCACCGTCAAGGACAAGTCGGGCAACATCGTCAACACGCTCGATCTCGGCGCCCAGCAAGCCGGCACGGTGCCGGTCACGTGGAAGCCGGTCGACTCGTCGGGCAACACGCTGCCCGACGGCACCTACTCGATTTCCGCCGCGGGCACGGGCGGCACGGGCGCGACGGCGGCAGTCACCGCGCTCACGGGCGCGCAAGTGCAAAGCGTGGTCCAGCAAAGCGACGGCAGCACGGGCCTCATGCTCAATAACGGCACCACGGTGGGCATGACCAGCGTGACCGCCATCCTGTAACTGTTACGAACCAACGAATTCATCCGAAGGGAGACCGCTAAATGGGCTACCAGCAAGGCTTGAGCGGCTTGTCCGCGTCGTCGAACGACCTCGACGTCATCGGCAACAACATCGCCAACTCGAACACCGTCGGCTTCAAGCAAAGCACGGCGCAGTTCGCCGACTTGTACGCGAATACGATCGCGACGTCGGTCAACGATCAAATCGGTATCGGCACGCAGCTTTCGGGCGTGCAGCAAGATTTCAAGCAGGGCACGTTCAACACGACGGGCCAAGCGCTGAACGTCGCCATCAACGGCACGGGCTTTTACCAGATGTCGAACAACGGTACCGTCACGTATTCGCGTAACGGCGTGTTCCAGCTCGACAAGAACGGCTTCATCACGAACTCGCAAGGCCTGCAACTGATGGGCTATGCGGCGAACGCGAACGGCGTCATCAACTCGGCGCAAACGGTGCCGATCCAAGTGCCGACGACGAACATCGCCCCGATCGCCACGCAAAACATCACCGCGCAGTTGAACCTGAACGCGCAGGATGCGGTGCCGGCGGTGACGCCGTTCGTGTCGACGAACTCGCAGACGTACAACTACTCGACGTCGATCCAGACCTACGATTCGCTCGGCGGCTCGCAACAGGTCAACATGTATTTCGTGAAGACCGCGACGAATAGCTGGGACGTCTACTCGGGCCCGGCCTCGGGCGCGATCAGCAAGGTCGGCTCGGTCGGCTTCAGCACGGCCGGCGCACTGACCTCGACCACGCCGACGGCACCCGCGACTTCGCCCGCCACCGGCCAGATCACGTTCAGCGTGCCGAACACCGACGGCAGCGCGACGCCGCAATCGCTCACGCTCAATTTGGCCGGCACGACGCAGTACGGCGGCGCGGACGGCGTGAACAACCTGAAGCAAGACGGTTACGCATCGGGCCAGCTCACGAACTTTTCGATCGGCGCGGACGGCACGATTTCGGGCACGTACTCGAACGGCCGCACGCAGTCGCTCGGTCAGATCGTGCTCGCGAACTTCAACAACCCGAACGGCCTGCAAAACCTCGGCGGCAACGAATACGCGGAGACGTCGGCTTCGGGCGTGCCGCAGGTCTCGGCACCGGGCAGCACGAACCACGGCACGCTCACGGGCGGCGCGGTCGAGAACTCGAACGTCGATTTGACGAGCCAACTCGTCGATCTGATCACGGCGCAGCGCAACTACCAAGCGAACGCGCAGACGATCAAGACGCAGCAGACCGTCGACCAAACGCTGATCAACCTGTAAGCACGCGAGCTAGCCAGCACCGCAGAATAAGGCGAGTCATGGACCGACTGATCTATACCGCGATGACGGGCGCCGCCGAGGCGCTCGAACAGCAGGCCGTCGTGGCCAACAACTTGGCGAACACGTCGACGACGGGTTTTCGCGCGCAGCTCGCGAACTTCCGCAACGTGCCGCTCAGTTTCGGCGACGGCTCGACGGTGAACAACGACACCACGCGGACGTTCACGCTGACGGCGACGCCGAGCTCGGACTTCGCGTCCGGGCCGATCTCGCAGACGGGCAATCCGCTCGACGTCGCGATCACCGGTCCGGGCTGGCTGTCCGTGCAAACGGCCGACGGCAACGAGGCTTACACGCGCGCCGGCAACTTGCACACCGACGAGAACGGCCAACTGGTCACGGCGACGAATCAGCCGGTGCTCGGCACGGGCGGCCCGATCTCGATTCCGCCCGGCGCCACCGTGACGATCGGCAAGGACGGCACCGTCTCGGCGCTCGGCGCGGGCGATTCGCCCTCGCAAATCGTCGTGCTCGACCAACTCAAGCTCGTGAACCCCGACCCCGCCACGATGACACGCGGCGACGACGGTTTGTTCCGGACCGCGGACGGCCAGCCGGCCGACGCCGATCCGACCGTAACCGTCGCGCAAGGCGCAATCGAGGGCAGCAACGTGAATTCCGTCGCGGCAATGGTCTCGATGATCACGAACGCGCGCCAGTTCCAGATGCAGACGAAGTTGCTGCAGACGGCAGACCAAAACGATCAGACGGCCAACCAACTGCTGTCGTTCACCTGACCGGTCTCGCGGCTAACGCCCGAACCGGATTGCAATTACCAGGAGATTCACCATGAACCGCTCGCTCTACATCGCCGCCACCGGCATGAACGCGCAGCAGGCGCAGATGGACGTCATTTCGAACAACTTGTCGAACGTGAGCACGACCGGCTTCAAGGGCTCGCGCGCGGTGTTCCAAGACCTCATCTACCAAACCCTGCGCCAACCCGGCGCGAACTCGACGCAGCAAACGGAGCTGCCCTCGGGCCTGCAAGTCGGTACCGGCGTGCAGGAAGTCGCGACCGAGCGCCTGTACACGCAGGGCAACATGCAGCAAACGGGCAACTCGAAGGACGTCGCCATAAACGGCAACGGCTTCTTCCAAGTGCAGATGCCCGACGGCACGACGGCATACACGCGCGACGGCTCGTTCCAAACGAACGCGCAAGGCCAGCTCGTGACCTCGAGCGGCTATCCGGTGATGCCGCAGATCACGGTTCCGCAAAACGCGACCTCGCTCACGATCGGCTCCGACGGCACGGTCAGCATCAAAGTGGCCGGTTCGACGAACAGCCAGACCATCGGCACGATCCAACTGGCGACGTTCATCAACCCGGCCGGCCTCGAGTCGAAGGGCGAGAACCTGATGGAAGAAACGACTTCGTCGGGTGCGCCGAACGTCACGACGCCGGGCCTGAACGGCGCCGGCACGCTCAACCAGGGTTACCTGGAAGCGTCGAACGTGAACGTCGTGCAAGAACTCGTGAACATGATCGAGACGCAGCGTGCGTACGAGATCAACAGTAAGGCCGTCCAGACTTCGGACCAGATGTTGCAGACCTTGAGCCAGATGTCGGTTTAAGGTTCCGGTAGGACAGTAGTAGCAATTTGATGAGCAGGCGGTAAACGAAGATGTCGCAGACGAGCCGAATTCCCTTTCGCGTGCGCGGGTTGCGCGCGGCAGCCACGCTGACCTATGCGAGCGCGCTCGCAGGGGTGCTGACGGGCACTTTCGCCGGTTGCGCGCAGATCGAGCACCGCGAGCCCATCGTGCAGCAGCCGATGACGGCGACGCCGCCGGTGCCGCCGCAATTGCAGCCGCCGGGTTCGATTTACAACCCGGGCTACGCGGGTCATCCGTTGTTCGAGGATCAGCGTCCGCGCAACACGGGCGACATTCTCACGATCGTCATCGCGGAAAACATCAACGCGACGAAGTCGTCCGCGGCGGCCGCCGGGCGCAACGGCACCTCGAGTTTGTCGGTGCCGACGGCGGGCTTCCTGAAGGGCCTGTTCAACCACATGGATCTGAGCGCATCGGGCGCGAACACGTTCGGCGGCTCGGGCGGCGCGAATGCATCGAACACGTTCAACGGCACCATCACGGTGACGGTGACGAACGTGCTGCCCAACGGCAATCTCGTCGTGAGCGGCGAAAAGCAGATGCTGATCAACCAGGGCAACGAGTTCGTGCGGTTCTCGGGCGTGGTCAATCCGAACACGGTCTCCGGGGAAAACACGGTGCTCTCCACGCAGGTCGCCGATGCGCGCATCGAGTACTCCGCGAAGGGCTATATCAACGAAGCGGAAACGATGGGATGGCTCCAGCGATTCTTCTTGAACATAGCGCCGTGGTGATCGCGATGACGACTTCGATCATGCGCGCCATGCGCCGTACCCTCGCGCTCGCCGCGCTGCCCATTTTGCTCGTATGCGCCGGCCCGGCGCATGCCGAGCGCCTGAAGGATCTCGTGCAGATCCAAGGCGTGCGCGACAACCCGCTCATCGGCTACGGCCTCGTCGTCGGCCTCGACGGCACGGGCGACCAAACGACGCAAACCCCGTTCACGACGCAAACGCTCACGAACATGCTGGCCAACCTCGGCATTTCGCTGAACAGCGGCCAAGCGAATGGCGGCGGTGCGGCCTCGAACATGCAGTTGAAAAACGTCGCGGCCGTCATGGTCACGGCGACGCTGCCCCCGTTCGAGCGTCCCGGCGAGGCGATCGACGTCACCGTCTCGTCGCTCGGTAACGCCAAGAGCTTGCGCGGCGGCACGCTGCTGCTCACGCCGCTCAAGGGCGCCGATGGCCAAGTCTATGCACTGGCTCAAGGCAACGTCGCCGTCGGCGGTGCGGGCGCGAGCGCCAACGGCAGCAAAGTGCAAGTGAACCAGCTCGCGGCCGGCCGGATTCCGTCCGGCGCCATCGTGGAGCGCGCCGTGCCGACGCAAGTCGCACAGGCAGGCGGCACGGTGCAGATGGAGCTGAACGACATGGACTACGACACGACGCAACGTATCGTGGCAGCGGTCAACAACGCGTTCGGCCAAGGCACGGCCATGCCGCTCGACGGCCGCACGATTCAATTGCGCGCACCGATCGATCCGAGCCAGCAAGTCGCCTTCATGGCGCAGCTCGAAAACCTCGACGTGCGCCCGGCGCAAGCGGCCGCGAAGGTCATCCTCAATTCGCGCACCGGCTCGATCGTGATGAACCAGATGGTGACGCTGCAAAGCTGCGCCGTCGCACACGGCAACCTGTCGGTCGTCGTGAACACGCAGACGGCGGTCAGCCAGCCCGGCGCGTTCTCGAACGGCTCGACGGTGGCGACGCAGCAGTCGCAGATTCAACTGAAGCAGGACAACGGCGCGCTCAAGCTCGTCACGGCGGGCGCCAACCTCGCCGATGTCGTGAAGGCGCTGAACGCGCTCGGCGCGACGCCGGCCGATCTGATGTCGATCCTGCAAGCAATGAAAGCCGCGGGCGCGTTGCGCGCGGATCTCGAGATCATCTAAGGATAGGGTGTCCCGATGAACGCCAACACGGTCTACAGCGGCAAAGTCGATACCGGCAGCGACGTCTCGCAGCGCTTCGCGCTCGACGTCCAAGGTTTCGACGCGCTGCGCGCTCAAGCGGGCGCCGATCCTCAAAAAGCGCTGAAATCGACGGCGAAGCAATTCGACGCCGTATTCATCCAGATGATGCTCAAGAGCATGCGCGATGCGACGCCGGCCGACGGCATCCTCGATTCGAACGACGGCAAGCAGTATCAGTCGATGCTCGATCAGCAGCTCTCGCAGCAACTCTCGTCGAAAGGCGTCGGCGTGGCCGATGCACTGATCAAGCAGCTTTCGCGCAACCTCGGTGGCGCGGAGGCGAACGCCGGCGCGGGCGGCGCCTCGTCCGGCGCGCTCGGCGGCTTGCTCGGCGGCGGCTCGGCCGCCGACGCCAGCGGCAACGAGGGCGATGCGGCCATGATGGGCGCGCTCGCACGCGCCTACTCGAACGCGCAAGCGAACGGCGCGCTTGCTGCGGGCAGGGGCTATACGGCGCAAAGCGCGCTGACGCCGCCGATGCACGGCAAGGGCGAATCGCCGAAGGTCGATGCGTTCGTCGAAAAAATGGCGGCGCCGGCCCAAGCGGCCAGCGCGGCGACGGGTATTCCGGCGCGTTTCATCGTCGGCCAGGCCGCGCTCGAGACGGGCTGGGGCAAGGGCGAAATCAAGAACTCGGACGGCTCGCCGAGCCACAACGTGTTCGGCATCAAAGCGACGAGCGACTGGACCGGTAAGACGGTCGCCACCGTGACGACCGAATACATTCACGGCGTAGCGCATAAGGTCGTCGAGAAATTCCGCTCCTACAGTTCGTACGCCGAGGCGATGACCGACTACGCGAGCATGTTGCGCGACAACCCGCGCTACGCCTCGGTGCTCTCGACGTCGCACGATGCGGCCAGTTTCGCGCACGGCATGCAAAAGGCCGGGTATGCGACCGATCCGCACTACGCGAAAAAACTGATTTCGATCATGAAGCAAATGGTTTGACCGGCGCGGATCCACGCCGGCATAACGGGTATATCACGGGGAGCGCATTAAAGCGCGACGGGGCCAAGCGAGAAGTAGACGGTACAAGGCCGGCCGCCGAAAGGCGGTCGGCCGAGCCGCGATGGACAGAGCCGCATCAGGCGCATGATAATGGCGCCGATGGCCGAATTGGGCGTTAGAGGAACGGTTGCCGGCGCGAGCCGATAACCGAGTGTTTGCTCGAAAACTAAAAAAATATTTCGAGACTACCTCTAAACTTTGCACGTCCGATGCCGCTAATCAGACGAGACCCTGTTCGGATCGCTGTAATGCGTCCGAAAGCATTGGCGCCGGTGCGTATCGCGTGCCGCGCAAGTTTGCATACCCGAGCCCATGGATACCAATCAGTCGAATGGCCCGACGGAGGATACCGCCGAAAGCGATCATGATTTCGGCCGCCGCAATCCGCTCGAAATCGGCGTTCAGCTCCGCAATTTGGCCAATCGCGGCGATTTTCTGACCGTTCAATACAAGAACGGGCAGCTCGTGACGAAAATTCTCGATGTCGACGTGCGCGCGCGTACGTTCTCGTTCGATTGGGGCGCACTGCCCGAGCAGAACAAAGGCGTCCTGGCTTCGGCGAGTTGCACCTTCCGCGCGTCGCCCGAAGGCGTGCGCGTCGAGTTTTCCACCGTCACGCCGCAAGAAACGCGCTTCGAGGGTTTACCCGCATTCGAAGCCCCGTTCCCCGAAGTGCTGTACTACGTGCAACGGCGCGAGTACTTCCGTGTCGATGCACCCGTGCTCGACCCGTACTTTTGCCGCGGCCGTCTGCCCGAGGGCGATACGTTCCGGTTCGAGGTGCATGACCTCTCGCTGGGCGGGATCGGGTTGCGCACGACGGACGAGCGCGTGGCCGAGTTGCCGATGGGCGCCATGCTGCCCGACGTCGAAGTGCACCTGAACGGCCATGGCATGCTCTCGCTCGATCTCGAACTCGTTTCGATGCGCGCGACCGAGCTGCCGAACGGCGGCCGGCGCTTCCAACTCGGGATGCGTTTCGTCGCCTTGCCCGGCAGCGCGGAGAACACGCTGCAGCGCCTGATCACCCAGCTCGAAATGCGCCGCCGCTCGCTCGTCAAAGCGTAAAAAAATAAACGGGGCCGGTGCATGCCGCCCCCTTAAATTTCTGCGCGCGCGGCCGTTATACATGTGTTCCCTCAACGAGGCGGGCAGCCCCATGGCGTCCGCCCTTCAGGAAGACGCATGTCCAACGATATTTTCAACATCGGGTTGTCCGGTCTGAACGCTGCCCAATGGGGCCTGCAGACGACAAGCCAGAACATCAGCAACGCGGCCACGCCCGGTTACACGGTCGAGAACCCCGTCTATGCCGAAGCGAGCGGCCAGTACACCGGCTCCGGCTATCTCGGCACGGGCGTGGACACGGTCACGGTCCAGCGCAATTACAGCCAGTACCTGAGCGCGCAGCTCAACACGGCCACGTCGACCAACAGCGCGCTGACGGCCAACTACGCGATGGCCTCGCAACTGAGCAACCTCGTCGGTAGCCCGACCACCGGTATCTCGGCTGCGATCACCTCGTATTTCACGGGCATGCAAAATGTCGCGAACACGCCGAACAACGTGGCGTTCCGGCAGACCGCGATCAGCGCCGCCCAAACGCTCGCCTCGCAGATCAACGCCGCCGGCGCGCAGTACGATCAGTTGCGCACGAGCGTGAATCAGCAACTGCAAACGGCCGTTGCCTCGATCAATACCTACTCGTCGCAGATCGCCACGCTGAACGGCCAGATTGCCGCGGCATCCGCGCAAGGCCAGCCGCCGAACCAGTTGCTCGATCAGCGCGACCAAGCGGTGGCGAGCCTGTCGCAGCTCGTCGGCGTGTCCGTCGTGCAAAACTCGAGCGGCTACAGCGTGTTCATCGGCAACGGGCAGCCGCTCGTCGTCGCCAGCAACAACTTCAAGCTCGGGACGGCCAACTCGCAAAGCGATCCGAGCGAGCTTTCGGTGACCTACAACGGGCTGAACGGCGCGACCACGCCGCCGCCGGTCGAGTACCTGCCGCCTTCGGCGGTGACGGGCGGTACCGTGGGCGGGTTGCTCCAATTCCGCACGCAAACGCTCGATCCCGCCGAATCGCAACTCGGCGCGATCGCGACCAGCTTCGCCTCCCAGGTCAACGCGCAGAACGCGCTCGGCATCGATCTGGCCGGCAACAAGGGCGGCAATTTGTTCAACGTGGGCTCGCCCACGGTCTACTCGAATCTGGCCAACACCGGCAACGCGAACCTGACGGTCGGCTTCGCGAACAGCGCGCAGCCGACGAACGACGACTACGCGCTCTCGTTCGCGGGCGGAACTTACACGTTGACCGATACGACGACGGGCAGCGTCGTGGGCACCTCCGCCACGGCGCCCAACGGCACGACGCCGATCGGCGGGCTGGTGCTGAACATCACCTCCGGTTCGATGAACGCGGGCGATTCGTTCACGATTCAGCCCACGCGCGGCGCGCTCAACACGTTCGGCCTGACGACCTCGAACCCTTCCTCGATCGCGGCCTCCGCGCCCGTGCTCGCTTCGGCGCCGAGTTCGAACACGGGCACGGGCTCGATCACGCAAGGCACGGTCACGGCGGGCTATCAGATTTCCGGCTCGACGACGATCGCGTACAACTCGAGCACGAATACGCTGAGCGGCTTCCAGGTCGGCACGACGATCACGGTGGCGGGTACGCCCCCGACGACGATTCCGATCACCGCGGCAACGACGACGGTCCCGTACAACCCGGCCCAAGGCGCGACGCTGACGATCAACAGCACGACGACGCCCACGCCCGCCGGGATCACGAACGGCGTGACGTTCTCGTTGAGCGGCACGCCCGCGAACGGCGACACCTTCACGATCGCGCCGAACACCGGCACGTTCGACGGCCGCAATGCGCTCGCGATGTCCAAGCTCGTGTCGAATGCGTCGATGAACGGCGGCACCTCGACGATGACGGCCGCGTACGCGTCCTACGTGAACAATATCGGCAACGCGGCGAGCCAGCTCAAGGCGGCGAGCACGTCGCAATCGGCGCTCGTCACGCAGATCACCTCGGCGCAACAAGCCGTCTCGGGCGTGAACCTGGACGAAGAGGCGTCGAACTTGTTGCAATATCAGCAGGCTTATCAGGCGAACAGCAAGGTCATCCAGACGGCCGAGTCGATGTTCCAGACCCTGATGGGCATCTTCCACTAAGGTGACGAGCGATGATGCGCATCTCGACTTCGCAGTTCTATAACCAGAACATCCAGACAATGGATAACCAGCAGAGCCAGCTGGGTACGTATTATCAGCAGCTCTCGAGCGGCACCGCGCTCACCACGCCCGCGGACAACCCGCTGGCCGCGGCGCAGGCGGTTCAGTTGACGATGACCTCGGCAACGCTGACGCAATACCAGTCGAATCAAAACTCGGCGCTCTCGTCGCTGCAACTCGAGGACAAGACGCTCTCGAGCGTGACGAACACGATGACGACCATCGTGTCCGAACTCACGCGTGCGGGCGACGGCACCTTGAACGACACCGATCGCGCCTCGATTGCCCAAGCGCTCCAAGGCTATCGCAGCCAGCTTCTGAACCTCGCGAACACGAGCGACGGGGCCGGCAACTACCTGTTCTCGGGTTTCCAAGCGACGACGGCGCCGTTCACGAACGCCGTGGGCGGCGGCGTGAACTACCAGGGCGACAACGGTATTCGCGAGGCGCAGGTGACCGACACGCGCCAGGTCGCGACGAACGACTCCGGCTCCAGCGTGTTCCTGACGGTGCCCGCGGTCGGCACCTCGCCCGTGGCGGCCAGCGCCGCGAGCAACACCGGCACCGGCCTCATCGGCGCGCCGTCGATCACGAACCCGGCGATCGCCACCAACGCCGACAACTACACGATCACGTTCGGTGGCACGCCCGCCGCGCCGACCTATACGGTGACCGACAACACGGCGGTACCGCCGACCACGACGGCTGCCACCGCGTTCAACGCAAACACGCCGATCGCGCTGGGCTCGGGTATGCAGGTTGCGATCAAGGGCGCGCCGGCTCCGGGCGATACGTTCTCGGTCACGCCCGCGACGACGCCGCAAAACAGCAGCGTGTTCGCGACGCTCGATGCGATCATTTCGGCGTTGCAACAGCCGGCGAACAACAATCCGACCGCGACGGCCACCCAGTCGAACGCGCTGACGACCGCCGTCTCGCGCTTCCAAAACTCGCTGACGAACGTGACGGTGGTGCAGGCGTCGGTGGGTGGGCGCGAGCAAGAGTTGCAGGCCTTGCAAACGACGACGCGGACGAATTCCACGCAAACCCAAAGCAACTTGGCGGATCTGACCGGCGTCGATATGGTTACGGCGATCACCAAGTTCGAACAGACGCAAAGCGCATTGCAGGCCGCTCAGCAGACGTTCGTGAAGATGCAGGGGATGTCGCTGTTCCAATACATCGGCGGTTGACGCCCACTTAACGATTGACGAAGCCACACGCCCGCGAGGGCGTGCCATCAGGCCGAAGCCCCATCTCCTCGGGACTTCGGCTTTTTTTTCGTCGAAGAAACGAGCGCGTTAGTCGAGCGATAAGTAATCGACGCATTCGCCGGCAGCGAGGGGCTCGGTGCCGTTGCAGATGGTCACCAACACGTTCGACGCCGCGAAGGGCGCGAGGCTTTGACGGTTCTGATCGTCGCTGATCTGGATGACGACACGGCCGCTTTCATCGGTGCGCGCCACACCCCAGAGAAAGCGATTTTCCGTCGCGTGCCTCGTGAGTGGGGCCTCCAACGTGCCCCGTCGCCAAACGGGCCCCGGCGTTGCGACGCATTCCATGAAATCGAGGATGCGGCGCGCGAACAAGTGCATCACGGTGGCCACCTCGGGCGTATCTCCCGGAACGTTGAGTACGATCGCTCTGTCGAAAATGAAAAAGCCGTCATACCGGAAAATCTCGGTCGGCGCGCTGGGCTTGTAATGGGGGCGCTTGCCAACCACGGGGGAGGAGCGGTCGTCGCCGAGACCGCAAATGAAGCCGCGTTCTTTCGTGTTGTCGAAATGCGCTCGTTCCTGACCGTGAGGAAAACAGGCAACCGGTCCGCCCAGACCGTTGCCGAGCATGGCCCCGTCCGTCGGCATGCCGACGCCGATCAGCAAGTCGTAGCGCGACATCAGATCGAGCAATCGATCGCGATAGGCCTCTTCGGCGTCGTGAGCGGTGCTCCCAGCATCGGTCGGAGGCAATGGGGTCAACTGTTCGACCGTCGGCGCCGCGTATCCCCAGCCTGCGATCAACGAGCGCACGTAGGCGGTCATCGAATCGGGCCGCTGCCAAGCGTGCTCCACGTTGCCGGGCGGCACCGCATCGTAACTGCTCAACACCACTCCCACACGGGGGGCCCTATACACGGGGACCGTGAATACGCCGGCGGCGATCAGCACGGCTTGCATCTGCGGCGTGATGCGGGTGCCGCGCGCGACGAGCGTGGCGCCGCGTTCATAGTCTTGCCCGGCCGGATCGCCTGGCTCGGCAACCCGATTGAGCCGCGATGGGCGTCGACGGACGATGTTCGTCGAGGTTTTCGAAGAATCTGACATGCGATGAGCGTCGGTTCGAGGTAAAGGCATTCAGCCGTTAGTCGGTGATGTTCACGTAGAACTCGTCGTTCTCTAATACACGCTGTGACGTGAAGAAATTCCCCAGCCGGGCGCCGGCTCGCTGATTGTCTCTGGCGTCGATGCGTTTGACCGAAAACTCTGCTTGTGACGCGCCTTCGTTTGTCGAGGCGAACGGGTACTCGTCGCAATTGCACGGGCCGGGAGCATCATCCGGATCAGTCGTCAGCTCGCATACGGGCTCCTCCGCGTATTGCTCCACATAGCGCTTCCGCGCTGCGTCTCTGTTGTCCTTAATGCGTGTTTGACTGCGTGTCCGCGTCAGCGCGCTTGCGTCGGAACCGGGAAGGATGCTGCCGTCGCCGGCCGCAACGAACTTGCCCGGTCTGCCAGCCGCTTGCGCCTCCCGGATGTGAATGGCCGACTCATCGACATCGGGATCGCTCACGCTAATTCCGCTGAATACCGCGGGCGCTTTCAAATAGACGCAGCCCTTCGTACCGCGACGCGCGAGCCCGACATCGCAGCGAATTTCCGGAATATATGAGTTCGCACCGCCGCGGAATTTAGAGATCGATTGCCCGTCCTCCAACGACTCTCCGGTACGCACGATTCGGTACTCGACAAGAGGCTGGAAAGTCATACGGTTTTCGCTCCCCATCGTCGGCGTCAGCGTGATGGTGACCTCGTTCGTGAGTCCGCCCGGTACCAGATCGATTGTCGGTGCTGAGGTGGCCGTGCATTGGCCTCCGCACTCGATGTACGGCTTCAACTGGAGCGGGGCACCCATTCCCCTTCCTTTGGGTTGGCGCGAAAGCGCATCTTGATGTCCCACGACAATTGATTAAGGGCATTGTCGGAGTACGTGTAGGCCTCCACGTCGACTTTTGTGGGATTCGTTCGCTCCGGGTTGTCGCTTCTAAAGTCCATGACCTCCGAGCGAAAGCAATGCGAACCGCGGCCCAGCAGCGTTCTCGGCCCGGCTTCGCTGAAGACCGTGGTGCATATCGGCGATACGTCAGTCGCGCTGTCGGCGACAGCGGCGGGTGATGTGACGATCGCGAGGATGCACATACCCACATAGGCAAACGATCTCAGGTTCATTGTTCCTCCGCACTTGTCGAGTTCGCGCATCGGTTGCGCGGCACGATGGTCGGGGCGGAGGGACGGGTAACGCGTGATTGCCGGAGATTTTCAGACGCTTTAACGGTGTTTCTCGACCGTTTGGTCCATTCAGAAGGTGTGCGTGAGCGACGTCGCCGATGCGGCGAACGCAAAGTCCAGAAAAGCTGGAGCGCGGAAGGGCGTTAGTGCAGCGCGGCGGCCACTCGCCCCATCTGATCGATACCGGTATCGACGAGGTGAGCGAAGAACGGAATCATGTTCGGCAGCATCAGCATCAAGAGCAGCATGCCGACCATGAGCGTGACCGAAAAGCCGACTTGGAACACGCCGATCTGCGGCGCGGCGCGATTGAGGATGCCGAGCGAAAGATTGGCGACGAGCAGGGCGACAACGACGGGCAACGAGAGCAGCAGTCCGGACGCAAAGATCGCGCCGCCCCATTGCGCGAGCGCGCGAAACCCCGGCGGTCCGAGCATGGATGACCCGATCGGCACCGTTTGGAACGATTCGACCAACGCGGCGATCATCTGCGCATGCCCGTTATAGGCGAGAAACGCGAGCATCGCGATCATGTTCAAGAAGCTGGAGATGACCTGCGCGGACGCATTCGAGTTCGGATCGAAGAACGTCGCGAAGCCGAGCCCCATCTGCAAGCCGACGAGCGTGCCCGCCATCTCCACGGCAGTGAAAACAAGCTGCATCGTGAAGCCGAGCGCCGCGCCGATCAAAAACTGCATGACCATGATCCACACGCCCGCGGCCGAAAACACCGTGGCCTGCGGCATCGCGGGCAGCGTGGGGGCGACGATGAGCGTCGTGAACGCCGCGAGGGCGATCTTCACGCGGGCGGGAATGGACCGATGGCCGAGTAGGGGCGCGGCCGCGACGAGCGCAGCGATGCGCGCGAACGGCCAGAGAAAGGCCGTCAGCCAGGCGTTCAACTGCGCATAAGTAACGGTGAACATCGGCGGATCGGGGCCTGCGCGCGGCGGCGCGCTATCCCGCGAGCGACGGGATGCTCGTGAGCATCTGCCGCATGTAATCGAGCACGATGGAGAGCATCCACGGTCCCGCGATCACGAGCGTGATCGTCACGGCCATCAGCTTCGGAATGAACGAAAGCGTCGATTCGTTGATCTGCGTGGCGGCCTGGAAAAAACTCACGAGCAAGCCCACCACGAGCGAGACGATCAGCGGCGGGGCGGTGAGCAGCAGGGCCACGTACATCGCGCGGTGCGCGAGCGTGAGTACGGATTCGGGCGTCATGGCGAAGCGCTTCCTCGAATAACGTGGGGCGGGCTCAGGTAAAGCTCTGCGCGAGCGAGCCGATGAGCAACTGCCAGCCGTCCACGAGCACGAAAAGCATCAGCTTGAACGGCAATGAAATCGTAATGGGAGACACCATCATCATCCCCATCGACATCAGCACGCTGGCCACCACCATATCGATGATCAAAAACGGAATGAAGATCGTGAAACCGATCTGAAAAGCCGTTTTGAGCTCGCTCGTGACGAACGCGGGAACGAGCAGCGAGAGCGGGACGTCTTCCGGCCCTTGCAGCGGCGGCGAATGCGAGATCTTCGCGAACAGGGCGAGATCGGATTCGCGCGTTTGCTTCAGCATGAATTGCTTGAACGGCGCCACGCCTCGGGTCACGGCCGTCTCCATCGAGATGGTGCCGTCGGAGAACGGTTTATAGCCGTCGGTGTAAGCCTTGTCGATGACGGGCGACATGACGAACAGCGTCAGAAACAGGGCCAGTCCGACGAGGACCTGATTGGGCGGCGTCGTGCTCGTGCCCATCGCCTGGCGCAGCAACGAAAGGACGATGATGATGCGCGTGAAGCTCGTCATCATCAACACCATTGCCGGCAAAAACGACAACATCGTGAGCAGCAGCATCGTCTGCACGCTCAACGAGTAGGTCGTCCCGCCGTTCGGGCCGGGGCTCGTCGTGAAGGCCGGCAAGCCGTTCGGCGCCGTTTGCGCGTGCGCGAGGTGCGGCAGCAGCGAGAAGATCAAAAAGGGCAGTGCTGGCGCGACGGCGCGCGCGAGCCGCACGATGGGACTGGACGACATTTACTGGCCTCCGCCCGAGGGGCGAGAGAATCGTTTTTTCGCTTCGTTGCCGAGCGCGGACCGAAAACGCGCGCCGAACGTGCCGGGCAGGGCGCCGTCGGGCGAATCGGCTTCACCGCCGGGCACACCCCTCGCCGCCGCGGGCATGGTATGGAGCAGCCGCACGCTGCCGGGGGCCGCGCCGAGCACGAGCCACGTGTCGCCGATCTCGACCACGGTCACGCGCTCCTTGCCGCCGAGCGACACGCCGCCGACCGTGCGCACCAGTTGACCGCGCCCAGAGGGCTGCAGGCCAAGGCGCCGGGCAAGCCATGCGCAGGCGAACACGAGGGCCACGACGACGGCCAAGCCGACGAGCGTTTGCAGGACCGCGCCCACGCCGACGGACGGCACGGCGGTACCCGCCCCGACGTTCGAGGCGATCTTCGCGGCGTTGTTCACCGCGTTCATGTCGGCGGCGGCCGCGGCCGGCGCGAAAGCCGCGAGTACGGCGGCGTTGCACGCCGCTAAGAGAATCGCTGCCACACGCCGCGGTCGCGGCGCACGGTGCAAGCGTGATTTCATCAACGGTTCAGTTTTCGAATGCGTTCGGCCGGCGTGATGATGTCGGTCAGCCGGATGCCGAACTTGTCGTTGACCACGACGACTTCGCCTTGTGCAATCAAACAGCCGTTTACGAGCACGTCCATCGGCTCACCGGCCATCCCGTCGAGTTCGACGACGGAACCTTGCGCAAGTTGCAGCAAATTGCGGATCGCAATTTTCGTGCGCCCCAGCTCGACCGTCATCTGGACCGGGATGTCCAGGATCATGTCGATGTCGTTGCGCGTCGTCGTCGATTCGACTTTCGACAGCGGCTGGAACACGCCGGCCGCAGCGGGCGCCGGTGCCGGATTCGTGTTCTGCTCGGCCAGCGCGGCCGCCCAGTCGTCGAGGCTCGCTTCTTCGTCGGCGGCCATGGCGGGGCTCTTGGCGGTCTCGGCGCCCATGGCGGCCATTTGCGCGTCGAGTTGGGCCGAGCCTTCGCCCGGCGTCGCGTTCAGATCACTCATAATCCGTTTCCTTAATCGTGTTTTCCGCTGCGCTGATCATTTTTTGCACGCGCAACGCATATTGACCATTGAAGATTCCGTAGCCGCATTCCATGACGGGCACGCCGTCGACCTTGGCAACGATGTTTTCTGGGATGTTGATCGGCAGGACGTCGCCCGCGCGCATGTTCAGAATGTCCTCGAACGTGACCGGGATTTGGGCCAGATCGGCTGTCAGCTCGACCTCGGCCGCCTGCACTTGTTTCGACAGCACGCGGATCCAGCGCCGATCGACTTCGAGCGCTTCGCCCTGGATCGGCGAGGTCAGCACGTCGCGAATCGGCTCGATCATCGAGTACGGCATGCAAATATGCAGCGTGCCGCCGGTCGGTCCGAACTCGATCGAGAACTGCGTGACGATCACGATTTCGTTCGGCGTCGCCACGTTGGCGAACTGCGTGTGCATTTCCGAACGCATGAACTCGAACTGCAGCGGGCGTACGCTTTTCCAGGCCGTCGTGTAATGGTCGAACACGAGGCTCAGCAACTTGCCGATGATGCGCTGTTCGGTGGCCGTGAAGTCGCGCCCTTCGACGCGCGTATGGAACCGGCCGTCGCCGCCGAACAGGTTGTCGACGACGAAGAACACGAGATTCGGATCGAACACGAACAACGACGTGCCGCGCAGCGGCTTGACGTGTACGAGATTCAGGTTCGTCGGAATCGGCAGATTCCGCGTGAATTCGCTGTACTTCAGTACTTTGACCGGACCGACCGAAATCTCGGCGGTGCGGCGCATGAAATTGAAGATGCCGAGACGCAAGAGGCGCGCGAAGCGCTCGTTGATGATTTCGAGGCCGGGCATCCGGCCGCGAACGATCCGCTCTTGCGTGGCGATGTTGTACGGGCGTACGCCCGCCTTATCGCGGCTTTCGGTATCGGCATCGGATTCGCCGGTTACGCCCTTGAGGAGTGCATCGACTTCCTCTTGGGACATGAACTCTTCGTGGCCCATCGCTTTGCTCGTCCCTGTATTACGGTTGTGAGTAACGCCTGAAGTGGCACGTTCGGCCCGGCGAGACGCCGGGCGCCCCGCACTACTGGACCACGAATTCCGTGAAGAGCACTTCTTCGACGTGCACCGGCGGCTCGCTTGCGTCCGTGGGCTTCTCGATCAGTGTCTTCAACTCTTGCGCCAACGCGTGCTTGCCGTCGAGCGTCTGCAGATCTTCCGGATGCTTGTTCGACAGGTCGAGCAAGATGCGGCTGCGGATCTCCGGCATGTGCTGCGTGAGCGCCTCTTGCACCTTGCCGTCGGCAAGCTTGAGCGAGAGGCCGACGCGCAGGTAATGCTGGCCGTCGTCCGACAGCAAATTGACCGTCATCGGGTCGAGCGCGAAGAACACCGGCGGGGGCGGCGGAGGCGGCGGCACGGGCTTGCCGTTGCCGACACCGTGCTTGAGCAGGAAAAAGTACATGCCGGCTGCGGCGGCGCCTGCCGCGACGACGGCGATCAACGCGATCACGATGATGCGTTTGAGCTTGCCCGATTTCGCGGGAACGTCGACGGTTTGCTGAGCTGCGGTCGTGGATGCCATGACAATGCTTTGCGTGAATGCGGTAGGGTGAATTGTTGGCTATCCCGGGCTTTAGCGATAAGCCGAAAAGAAGGGACATTCGACGCCATCTCATCCGTTTAAGCCGGCGGCAGGCGCGCTCGGGCTGAAAAACGGGGGGCGATCCGGGGAGCGCCACGGCCCGCGTACCGTCTCGGCCGAGTCGAGGGCACACCGTTGGTGCAACGATTGAAAGCTCGCCCGCGCCGGTGGCGGGGGCGAGCGTGCTTTGCCGGTCGATACCGCCGGGCCCGAATCAGGCCCGGACAGTCCATTCGGCTAGTTACGCGAACGTATCGACGAGGCCGACGGTGCGTCGCGCGGGGATCGATGCCGAAGCCGTCACGGACGTGTCGGCGCCGCCGTCGCCCGAGCCCGCGCCGCCACGGCGGCCGTTGCCACCGCCGCTGCCTTGATTGCCGGCTTGCTGCTGGCTCGCTTGACGCGCGAAACCGTCGCTGACGCTTGCGCTGCCGAGGCCGAGGCCGCCGGCCTCGAGCGCATCGCGCAGCTTGGGCAGCGCCGCCTCGACGGCTTCCCGCACCTGTTGGTGTTGGGAAACGAAGAGGGCGTGGGCATGATTGTCCGCCACCTGCAGCACGACTTGCAGCGGGCCGAGGTCGGGCGGGTTCAGCGTGAGTTCCGCACTTTGCTGATGCGAGTTCGTCAGGAAGACGACCTTCTGGCTCAGCGCATCTTCCCAATCGGGCGTGCCCACTTGCGGCGCGAGCGAGGCCGCGGCCGCCGCGGCTGCCGCGTTCGGCGTCGTCGCGGCAGCCTGGGCGCTCGCGCTGGCCATGCTCGCAGCGGAGGCCGTTTGCGTGGCGGCCAGAGCGGAGCGGGCGGCTTCCGCGTTGTCCTTGAGCGTCGCGATCGCGGCGGTGGCGTCGCCCCCGCCCGCGAGAGCCTGGGCGGTGGCAACCGCCGCGCTGTCGGGCGAGGCGCCCGCACCCGCTTTGGCGGCTTGCTCGGTGGCGGCGCTGATCGCCTGCGCGTTGGCGTTCTTGCCGTCGCCCGTCAGTGTATTCACGAGCTTCGAGTTCAGCGGCAGCGAACCCATGCCGTTGCCGAGGTTGCCCGCGCCGGCGGTATTGCCGCTGTTGCCGAGCACTTGCGTGCCTGCCGCGGCTGCGCCGGCTACCGCGCCTTGCATACCCATTTGGGCCGAGAGCGCGGCTTCGAGCGCCGCGCGCACGGTTTTCGGTTCGGCCGTTTTGCCCGATCCGGTCACGGCGCCGGTCGCGCTCGCAGCGCCGGCGGCCGTGCTCGCACCACCCGTGCCCGCGGCGGCCAGAGCCTGTTGCGCCGCGGCTTGGGCGGCAGCCTGGGCCGCGGCCTGAGCCTGCGCTTGCGCGCTGCCGGCAGCGGCGGCCGCAGTTTGATCTTGACTCGCTTGCTGCTCGGCGTTCGACGACGCGTCGCTGCTCTTCGTGCCGGTGCTCGCTTGCGAGGACGCCGTGCCCTTGCCCGAGGCCGGGTCGGTCGAGCCGTTGGCGGCGCTATCGGCACTATGGGCGCTGCTCGGCGCGTTGCCGTTCGCGGCATCGGCGCCGTTGCTCGTCGGCTTGGCCGACGCCGACTGCGATGCGGCATCGTTTTGCGCATTGTTCGACGACGAAGCGCTCGCGGCGGAATGCGCCGATTGCGCTGTCTGAGCCGCTTGTTGCTGCGCGTTCACGCTTTGCTGCAACGTCTGCGAGAACGGCGCGACGGCCGGCGTGTTCGCGCCGGAAGCGGCGCCGCCGGACGAGGTGTTCGGTGTGCCCGAGAGCGCGCCGAGAAGAGAAATGGGCGACATGACGATGCCTTTATGTGCTGCGGCCTAGCGATGCGCGCGGGGCGCGTGCCGGCCGGTTCGATTCGGGTTCAATTCAAGCTTTCACTGCGCATACGCAATATCTTGGCGGCGTGCTCGTCGGCGTCGCGCTGCTCGCGCCGCGCCGCGATACGGGCCTCGGCCGCTTGGCCACGGGCCTCCAAGACTTCGTATGAGCCCAGCTTTTGCTTTTGACGCTGCCACTCGGGTTTGGCCGCCTCGACGCGCGAGGTGGCCGCCTGGAGCAGGCGTCGCTGCTGTTCGATCGCCGCGTCGAGCGTATCGATGAACGCCTGAAAATTGCGCCAGTTGCCGGCGGGCATGCCGGCCTGGGCCGAAGCCGAGAAGTTCGCGTGATACTCGTCGCGATAGCGCACCAGCGATTCCAACTGGGCCTGCACGTCCGCGCGCTCGCGCTGCGCCCGGCCGAGCTGCTTGGCCGCCGCATCGACGTCGTTTTGCGCGAGATCGATTAAGGTCTTGATCGGAAAATGATTCGCCATCGCTTAGGACTCCTCATTGGAACAGCGCATCTAGCATATTGAGGCTTGAGTCGAACGGTGCACATTCGCGAAAGCCCTGCTGTAAAAATGCTTCCATGCGCGGATACAGCGCGATCGCCCGGTCGAGCAGCGCATCGCGTCCGCTCGAATAGGCGCCGACGTTGATTAAATCGCGATTGCGCTGATAACGCGAAAGCATCTGCTTGAACAGCCGTACGCGTTCCAGATGATTCTCGTCGATGAGCGCCGTCATCGCCCGGCTGATCGAGGCTTCGATGTCGATCGCCGGATAGTGGCCCGCCTCGGCAAGCGTACGCGACAGCACGATATGGCCGTCGAGAATCGCGCGCGCCGAGTCGGCGATAGGGTCTTGCTGATCGTCGCCTTCGGTCAGCACGGTATAAAAGGCCGTGATCGAACCGCCCCCTTCCGGGCCGTTGCCGGTTCGCTCCACGAGCGCCGGCAGCTTGGCGAACACGGAGGGCGGATAGCCTTTCGTGGCGGGCGGCTCGCCGATCGCGAGGGCGATTTCGCGCTGCGCCATCGCGTAGCGGGTGAGCGAATCCATCAAGAGCAGCACGTGCTTGCCTTGGTCGCGGAAATACTCCGCGAGCGAGGTGGCATAGGTGGCGCCTTGCATCCGCATGAGCGGGGAGACGTCGGCGGGCGCCGCCACGACGACGGAACGCGCGAGCCCTTCCTCGCCGAGGATCTGCTCGATGAATTCCTTTACTTCGCGGCCGCGTTCGCCGATGAGCCCGATCACGATCACCTCGGCGCTCGTGTAGCGCGCCATCGTGCCGAGCAACACCGATTTACCGACGCCCGAGCCGGCGAACAAGCCCATGCGCTGGCCGCGCCCGACGGTGAGCAGCGAGTTGATCGCACGCACGCCGACGTCGAGCACCTTGTGGATCGGCTCGCGTTGCAGCGGGTTGATCGAAGGGGCCGAGAGGGGGGCATCGGCGCCCGTATTGAGCGGTCCGAGGCCATCGAGCGGGCGGCCCGACGAATCGACGACGCGTCCGAGCATGCCCCAGCCGACCGGCAGGCGCTTGGCGCCCGCGAGCGGATCGGCGAGCGGGGCGCTTTCGCGCGGGTAGACGCGTGCGCCGGGCAGCAAGCCCGCGAATTCGGTCGTCGGCATCAGAAAGAGCCGGTCGCCCGCGAAACCCACCACTTCGGCTTCGGCCGTCGGCAGCGTGCTGCCGGGCGGCAGCTCGATCAGACACTCCGCGCCGACGGCCATGCGCATGCCCACCGCTTCGAGCACGAGCCCGGCGGCGCGCGTCAAGCGGCCGCAGGCGGACAGCGGACGCGCGATCGCGCTGCGTTCGCGCAACGTATCGAGGCGTGAGCGCCAAGCCATCAAGTGGCGGTTGTTCGCCAGCGCGGGGTCGGGCGTGAACGGCGCGGCCGGTGCACTGGCTCGCGATGCGCTCGCGCCCGATTGCGCCGCATGCGCGGCCGGCGTTTCTTCGCTCGCGGCCACTTTGGTAATGGCGTCGATCGCGTCGATGGCGGCCCACTCGCCGGCCGCATCGAAGCCGCGCGGGGCGCCTTCACCCGTACTCGAGTCGGCTTTTGCCTGCGCCTGCTGCATGGCCTCGGGACCGAACGAGGCGAGCGCCAATTCGACCTCGAGCGGCGAGAGCCCGCTTGCGCGCAGCGATTCGACGGTAGGGGCCGGGTTCACCATTGACTTATCTTCCCAAGCGCGGCCGCGACGCGTTGCCAGCGCGAGCCGATCGTGGCGTCGATCTCGCCGGTGGCGGCCTGCGCGCGGCATCCTCCGCGCTCCACCGCGACGTCGGTCCGTACGTTCCACCCGAGCGTTTCGAGCTCGTCCTTCAAATACGCTTCGACGATGGGCAAATCGGCCGGGTTGACGATCAGTTGCGGGGCGCCTGCCAGCGCCGGCTCGGCCGCGAGCACCTCGCGGGCGGCCGCGATGACGGCGGCCGGATCGTGCGCGACGTGCTGGCGCACCACCTGCTGGGCGATGTCGATCGCCAGCGCGACGAGCGATTCCGCCATTTCCGTTTGCGCGCCGTCGAGCGCGGCTTTAAAGGAATCGGCCAGGCCGGCGAGGCGCGCCGCCTCGGCGTGCGCTTCTTGCCGGCCCTTCTCCAGACCTTGAGCGTGGCCTTGGTCGAAACCGGCTTGGTAGCCGATCGCCTGACCGGCGACGTGCCCGGAGGCGAGCCCTTGCTGGTGAGCGACCGCGCGAATGCGCTGGATTTCCTGCGCGAGCTTGTTTTCGCGGACGGGATCGGGGGGCGGCGGCGGGTCGAACGAAGCCATCTCCCAGCGCTGGTACGCGGAGACGGGCTTCTTGTCCGAGCGGCCTGAATCAGACATATGCATCTTCCGCCTTTCCGCCGATTACGATCTGGCCGCTTTCGGCCAGGTTGCGCACGATCTGCAAGATACGACGCTGTTGCGTTTCCACTTCCGAGACCCGCACCGGACCGCGTGCGTCGAGGTCTTCGGCGAGCAGCTCGGCCGCACGTTGCGACATGTTCGAGAGGAACTTCTGACGCAGCGCGGGCGGTGCGCCCTTGAGCGAGATGATGAGCGCCTCCGACTCCACTTCCTTGAGCAGCAACTGAATCGCGCGGTCTTCGAGGTCGAGCAGGTTTTCGAACACGAACATCTGGTCGATGATCTTTTGCGCGAGATCGGCGTCGTACTGGCGCACGTTCTCGAGAATCGATTCCTCGTGCATGCTCGGCATGAAGTTCAGGATTTCGGCCGCCGTGCGGATACCGCCCATCGGGCTGCGCTTCAGGTTGTCGCTGCCCGAGAGCAAGCCCGTCAGCACGTCGTCCAGTTCGCGCAGCGCGGCCGGCTGAATGCCGTCGAGCGTCGCGATACGCAGCAGCACGTCGTTGCGCAGCCGCTCCGTGAAGCAAGCCGCGATTTCCGAGGCTTGATCGCGGTCCAAGTGCACGAGAATCGTCGCGATGATCTGCGGGTGCTCGTTCTTGATGAGCTCGGCCACGGCGGGCGAGTCCATCCACTTGAGGCCTTCGATACCGCTCGTGTCGCTGCCTTGCAAGATGCGGTCGATCAGCACGCCGGCCTTGTCTTCGCCGAGCGCCTTGGTGAGCACGGAGCGAATGTAGTCGTTCGAATCGAGCGACATCGCCGTGTGCTGCTCGGCTTCCTTGACGAAGTCTTGCAAGACGTGCTCGACTTGCTCGCGCGTCACGTTCTTGAGCGCGGCCATCGCGGCACCGATCTTTTGCACTTCGCGCGGTGCGAGAAACTTGAAAACTTCAGCGGCTTCTTCCTCGCCGATCGACATCAGCAGAAGCGCGCTCTTCGTGACCCCTTCAGCGCTCATCGGACACCCAATTCTTGACAACCGTCGCTACGATCTTCGGATCCTTGCGCGCGATGGTCCGCGCGTAATCGAGGTTCCGTTCGAACTTGTGCTTCTCGCTTTCGAACGCCAGGAGGTTTTGCTCCATGTCGTTGTCGAGTTCCATCGCCGTCGTGACCGGCGAAGGCGAGCCGCCGTCGAGCAGCACGGGCTCGCCGGGGCCGTCCAGCATGCTGCCAACGCCCGAGTTCTCGGCTGCTTGCGCTTCGGAGGGCGGCGGGAACGCACGGCGCATCGCGGGCTTGATGATCAACAGATACAAGACCAGTGCGACGAGACCGATGCCGAGCCACTTCGCCGCTTGGATCGCCAGCGAGATGATTTGCGGCTGCTTCCACCACGGCAGGTTCGCGAGCGGGTCCGCTTCGGTTTCAAACGTCGCGTTCACGATGTTGACCGAGTCGCCGCGCTTGGCGTCGTAGCCCATCGCGTCCTTCACGAGCTGCGTGACCTGCGCGAGCTTCTCGGGCGTGAGCGGCTGCATGCTCGCGTGGCCCTTGGCGTCGACGACGCGTTGGTAATTGATGACGACCGCGGCCGACAGACGCTTCACGCCGCCCTTGGCTTGTTCGACGTGGCTCACGTGCTTGTCGAGCTCGTAGTTCGTCGTGGCGTCCTTGCGTTCGCTGATCGGCGTCGTCGTCACGCCGGCGGTGGCTTGCGCGCCGCTCGCCACGGCCAGGGGTGCCGATGCCGGTTGCGGCGGCGTGTTCGACAGCGCGCCCGGCACGCCCGAGGCGCCGCTTTGCGTCATGTCGGTCGCTTGGCTCGTTTGCTGGCTGCGGATCGCCGCCTGCTGCGGGTTGCCGTTCGGGCCGTAGACTTCGGCCGTCTGTTCTTGCTGCGAGAAGTCGATGTCGGCGCTCACTTGCGCGTGGGCGTTGCCCGCGCCGAACAGCGGCGCCAAGATCGCGTCGATCCGTTGCTGCGTGTTGTGCTCGACTTGCTGAACGTATTTCAGTTGCGAGGCGTCCAGACCGGCGAGGGAGGCGCTTTGCGTGAGCAGCGTGCCGTCCTGGTCGACGATCGTGACGTTCTTGACCGGCAGATCGGAGACGCTCGACGCCACCATATGGGTGATCGCCGAAACTTGCCCTTCGTCGAGCACACGGCCCGGGTAGAGATTGACGAGCACCGATGCCGTCGGCGCCTCGCGGTCGCGCACGAACACGGTGGGCTTCGGAATCGCCAGATGCACGCGCGCTTGGCGCACGACCGAGATCGACTGAATCGTGCGTTCGAGTTCACCTTCCAACGCGCGCTGATAGTTCACTTGCTCCGCGAACTGGCTAATCCCGAACTTCTCGTTGTCCATCAACTCCATGCCGACCGAACCGCTCTTGGGCAGGCCTTGCGAGGCGAGCTTCAGGCGCACGTCGTTGACTTGATCGGACGGCACCAGGATGGCGGTACCGCCTTCCGACAATTTATAGGGCACGTTCGCTTGCTGCAGTGCGGCAATGATGGTGCCGCCGTCTTGATCGGACAGACCGCTATATAGCACGTGGTAATCGGGTGTGCGGCTCCAGAGCACGAGCGCGGTCACGATGGCCACGACCACCGCCACGGCAACGATCAGCGGCGCGCGCGGGTTGCCGCGCATCTGCGAGAGCGACGAAAGCCGCTGGGCGAAACCGCCGAATTCGGCGCCGCCTGCCGCGCCCACGCCTGCGCCTTGCAGCGCGCCGGCCGCGGCTGCGCCGGGCTGTGCACTGGCGAGGCCCATGCGGGCATCGGGGTTGATCAAAGAGTTAGCCTGCGAATCCATGCGTCGGGTTTCTCCGGAATGCGGGGGTGTCCGGCCGGCGAGTCCGATGGGCGGGAAGCCGCGTCAGGACGGGCGGGACACTTTCACGATGGGGATTATCCATACGGCTAGGCAACTGAATCAGTCGAATAGAAGCGGGTTTTCCCCCTAGTTTCACGGGTTTGCTAAAAGGGCCGCTGCTATGCTCACTCTCCGTGATGGGTCAGTGCGCCGCGCATTCGTCAGGCGCCGGTGTTTGGCCCTTTTTTTGGAGAAACCATGACCGTTCCAGTCAATCCGCTCACCTCGGCGCTGCAGCAGATGCAGTCCATGGCGGCCGAAGCCGCCGGCGAATCGAAGGCCGCGACGCTCGGCCAGACGTCGGGCGCGGCGACGGCGGGCAGCTTCGCCACCGCGCTCAAGAGCTCGCTCGATAAGATCAGCGACGATCAGAACAAGGCGGACGGGGAATCGAAGGCGTTCGAACTCGGTTCGCCGAACGTGTCGCTGAGCGACGTGATGGTCGATATGCAAAAGGCGAACATCGGTCTGCAGTTCGGCTTGCAAGTCCGGAACAAGCTCGTGGCCGCCTATAACGACATCATGCAGATGTCGATTTGAGGCTGGGCTTGGCGTCGCGTAATTCGTGCGCCCGGGTGGCTAAAGCTTTGCCCGAGGCGATCCGATAACCGCGATAAGACCTGCGCGTTCGTACGACGGCGCGCTCGGTACCGACGGGGGCGGATTCGCTCGAGCGCCCGTCGTGCCGATTGAAGTTTCGCTAATTCACGACCAACAAGGAGAAGCGCCGATGTTTTCCCAAGGACACGCTGGAGCGGGTGCATACGCGCGCGTCGGCGTCGAGACAGGGGTGATGGGCGCAAATCCGCATCGATTGATCCTCATGCTGTACCAAGGCGCGCGCAAGGCTATCGCTCAGGCGCGCATGCATTTGCAGCAAGGCAACATCGGCCCGCGCGGCGAGGCGATCAGCAAGGCCATCGGGATCATCGGCAGCGGCTTGCAGGCATCGCTGAACAAGGAAGTCGGCGGCGAGATCGCCTTGCGGCTCGACGCCCTCTACAGTTACATGATGCGCAGATTGCTCGAGGCGAATATCGCTCAGAGCGAAGCGATGCTGATCGAAGTGGACGGTCTGCTCGCGACGCTCGAGGAAGCGTGGATCGGCATTGGCGTCGAAGCGGCGCGGATGATGGCGCAGCAGGGGCAGGCGGACACGCAGCGATGAATTCCAAAGCAGACTATTTTGCCCGCTACGAGGCGATTGCCGCTGTCTCGTCGCGGATGCTCTCGGCGGCACGCGATGCACTCTGGAACGAATTGACGGAGTTGCAGGATGAATATCGCGTGCTCGTCGATGCGCTATGCGAGGTGGACGCCGGGTTGCCGCTCGACGAACACGAAAGATCGCGTAAGTACGACCTCATTCGCCAGATTTTGGCTGACGATGCTGCGATTCGCGATTTGGTGAATCCGAGCGTCGCCCGTTTGTCCGCTTTTTTTTCGGCACGGCGCCCGGCGCACGTACTCAAGGAACTGTTCGGCGCGCGTTGAGCGCCTGCGGTTGACCCAACGATTTTTCCCGGCCTGCGGCGCACCGCCCGCGCGAAAGAGGGTAGGCGCCTGAACGAGGGCGCAAGGACGCGGCATGACAGGAATCGACTCAGCTCTCGCCTCGATGCTCGTCGGCCGCATCGAAAGCGTGCTCGACAGCGTCGGCGCCGGTGGGCGCACGAGCCCGACTCAATCGGGTGCCACGGGGCTGACCGTCGATGTGCCGGCGCCGCCCGATGCGGCCGCGGCGCTGGCCGATACCCCGCCTCCGGCCTCCGCACAGGCCGTCTTGTCCGAAGTTGCCTTGACGCTCGACGCCATTTCGCGCTTCGGCGGCGAGGCCACGCCCGCGGTCATCGGCGATGCCCCGATTTGGCCCTCGCCTCCCTCGATCGATACGCCTGCCGGCGGAGGTTTGTTCGCCGGAGGTGCGAGCGATGCGGCCGCGACAGCCGGTGCGGGCACGACGGCGGCAAACGCGGCCGCGGCCGGTGCGACCGGTGCCGCGCAGGCGGATTCGACGGCCGCCTCGGCCGCCTCGGCCGGTATTGGCGCGGCGGCGACGGCAATGCCGGTGCAGGCGCTGGCGGATGCGCTCGAACAGACCGTTAACGGGTCGGGCATCTTCTACGAATCTCACCTTGCGCAGTGGCTAACCGGCGGCTATTCGGCCGAGGCGCTCGCGAACGAACCCCAAACACGGCTCGCCGCCGAAGCCATCCAACTGCCGCTCGATTGGAGCAATCCGGGATCCGGCGATGGAGCGGCGGGCGCGCCCAACTGGGCGGGAGCCGACGCGTCGGTCCCCGCGGGCGGCGGCTGGCTGCCGCACGAGTTGCCGCCGCAGTTCTCGCTGCCTACATTCGGCGCCGCCGCGCACGCGGGCACGTCTTCCTATCCCGGCGCGGGCGCCGACGGCGCCTCGTGGCACGGCGCGCAGACGACGCTGCTCGAGGAAGCCGCCTTCGGTCGTTCGGGCGCCGCTCACGGGGCGAACCTTCCGCCGGATGTGCGCGCGTCGATCGCCGCCTCGATTCATCCCGCCACCATTCCGCTCGTGCGTCAGCAACTGGACGTCCTGGCCACCCAGCAATTTCGCTGGACCGGGGAGGTCTGGCCGGGTGCCAAGCTCGATTGGACGATCGAGCCGGAACGCGAACGGCGCGCGCCGTCGGGCGAGAGCGACGGTGCCGAGCAGACTTGGCGTACGCGGGTGACGCTGGCCTTGCCGACCTTGGGTACCGTCGATGCGGACCTTGTTCTGAACGGCACCCAACTGATCGTGCGTGTGCAAGCGAGTCCTGGCGGCGCCGCCAAGCTTGCCGCGGGCGGCGCATCGTTCGGACGCCGGTTGGAGGCCGCGGGAATCGAATTGGCGGGACTGCAAATCCGCGAGATCGGCGGAACGGCGCCCGCGGCGCCGGGCGGCGGCGCATCGGCGGCCACATCGGCCTATGCTCGCGCGGCGGCCGAGGCCGAGGCGCCCAAGGACGTCTCCGACGTCTCGGACGTGGAAGTGCGCGAGGGCGGATTGGATGCCGGCGCGGTGTCGGGCGGCGAGGCTGGATCTCAGTCCAGGCGTGGGCCGGCGGCCGGCGGCCCCGTGCCGTCACCGATCGATCGCCTGTTCGACGATCCGTTCGAATGGAGCGGATCATGAGCCGGCGCGAACGTCGCACGAGCGCGGCGGCGCTGGCCTACGACGCGAAGGGCGGCGATAAGGCGCCGCGCGTCGTGGCGAAGGGCTATGGGCTCGTGGCGGAAATGATCATCCAGCGCGCGCAGGAAGCCGGGCTTTACGTGCATCGCGCGCCGGAGATGGTGTCGCTTCTGATGCAGGTCGATCTCGACTCGCGGATTCCGCCCGAGCTTTACAAGGCGGTGGCCGAGTTGCTGGCTTGGCTGTACAGGCTCGAGAGCGGGGTGGCGGATGAGGAGGCGGCAGCAGCTGGCGAGCCAGCGGCGCCGTCAACGAGCGCGGCAGACGCTCCACCGCCAAACAGTTCGAGCTATCCGCGGTTACCGGGCTGAGGCGATCACGCGAACTCTTGCACCGGTCTTCATTTTCGAGTTCGCGGATGCCTCCGTAGCGCGTCGCGTGTCAGTTTTCATCCGGTATGCCGAACTCCATCCCCGTTTCATCGCTCAACTGCCGGAGAAATTCGAGCATCAAAGCATGTCTCGTCTCGGCGATTCGGCGCCCGGCCGGTGTATTCATCCGAGCGGTTAAAAGCAACAACTTCTCGTAGAAATGGTTGACCGTCGTGCCATTCTTTCTCTTGTATTGTGCGAATGACGAGTGAAGTGCGGGCTTGATGTCGGCACTCAGCATCTTCTGTTTCATAGCGCCGCCGAATGCGAAGGCCCGTGCGATGCCGATTGCGCCGATCGCATCGAGACGGTCTGCGTCCTGCACACATTGAGCCTCGATTGACAGCGGTGGGCCTGCGGGTGACAAGGCTCCTCGAAAAGGGATGTCGAGGATGATCTGCGCTACCTTATCAGCTATCGACGGGGACCTCGTGGCGCCCTCAATCCAACATCGGGCTTTTTCCGGTCCGTCCGTCTCGCTCCCTCCGTTCAGTTTGTAATCGGAAATGTCGTGGAACAGTGCCGCAAGTTCCACTATCGTCGCGTTAGCACCGCACTCGGCTGCAATTTGTTTTGCGAGCTTCCACACGCGCTCCACGTGTAGGTAGTCGTGGCCGGTGTAATCCTCGGGCATCTGCGCTCGAACATAACTCCGTGCGGCTCCAATGATTTCGTCATGCGTGTTCAACATAGCGTCCGCTCCGATTATCCACAAATTCAGAGAGCCACAGTTCGGCGGCGAGCCGTTTTACCTCTGTTCGATTTTCATGGATGCCGACGCAAGCGGCTTTACGTAGGCCGATCAGTTCTCCGATGCTCAAGATGATTTCCGCGTGGACAATTGAAATAACTGGGCCAACGATTGATCCGTCGGAGAAATTGACCGGAGTTCCATAAGCGATCGAGGCGGCCCGCTGCAATCCGGCCAATAGCTGACTGGCGACTTCGGATCTGCGCGGTCCACGGCTTGGGCGGTGCAACGGCAGATCCGATGGTAAGGTCCGGGTCGCGACCCGGACCTATTCGGACTGAAAATAGGACCGAATGACAGGGTTATCGACGCTGTCCCCGAATTAAACCCCGCAAACGGCGCGCTCCCGCGCGGCCTTCGCCGCTTCCACGCGCAGCATCGTCGGCAGCGACACGCCGTTTTTCGCGGCCGTCACCTCGGCCAAGATCGAAATCGCGATTTCCGGCGGCGTCCGGCTGCCGATATAGATGCCAACCGGCCCATGCAGCCGCGCCAGCTCGGCTTCGCTCAGATCGAACTCGCGCAGCCGCTCGCGCCGCGCCGCGTTGTTGCGCCGGGAGCCGAGCGCACCGACGTAAAACGCGGGCGTCTTGAGCGCCTCCATCAGCGCGAGGTCGTCGAGCTTCGGATCGTGCGTGACGGCGACCACGGCCGAACGCGGATCGAGCTTCATCTCCAAGACGGCATCGTCGGGCATCGAGCGCACGATGCCGGTGCCCGGCACGTTCCACTCGTCGGTGTATTCCTCGCGCGGATCGCAAACCGTCACCCGATAATCGAGCCCCACGGCCATCGACGCCAAGTAGTGCGACAACTGCCCCGCGCCGATGATCAGCATGCGATAGCGCGGGCCATGCACCGTCACGAGCGTCTCGCCGTCGAATCGCACGCCGTCGGTCGCGGCCGCGGGGGCGAGCGACGCGCGCCCCGTGGCCATCTCGAGCGTACGGGCGATCAACGCGCCATTGGCGAGGCCATCGCATAGCGCATCGATGCCGCTCGCCCGTCCGAGCGGTTCGAGGACGAGTTCCAGCGTGCCGCCGCACGGTAGGCCGAAGCGATGAGCCTCTTCGGCCGCCACGCCGTAACGCGCCACGCTCGGCCGCGCCATATCGATCTCGCCGCGCTTTAAGCGGTCGATCAGATCGTCCTCGATGCACCCGCCCGACACCGAGCCGACGACGAGACCATCCCCCCGGATCGCGAGCATCGCGCCCTCGGGGCGCGGCGACGAGCCCCAAGTGCGAACGACGGTAGCGATCAGCACGCGCTGGCCTTCGGCCAGCCAACGTGCGCTCGTATTCAGGACCTCGAGGTCCATGCTTTCCACGACTTGCCTCCCTTGCCGGCCGGTGCCGACTCGAATACGGCCGCATGCTGCCCCGATGGTCCGGCCGGTTGCGGGGCATCGCTCGGCAACGGCTTATCGAAAGCGTTCAAACGGGCCGTAAAACGCTTGAAGAATTCGTCGGCGACTTGGCGCACGACGGAATCGGCGGGACTCGTCCCGTCGGCATGCAGTGTTTGCGCATACGCCGTATAGAGTAACGTGCTCGACGCATCGCCGTCGGCTTCGAGCCGCAGCCTTGCTCCGTGCGGTCCGCCGCCGTTACCCGCGCCCGCGCCCGGCGAATCGAGTTCGAACAAAAGCGTGCGCGCGCCCGGCGAATCCACCTCGGTGAGCCGAACCCGGCCCTTGAATCGGGTACCGACCCCATCCGCCCCCAGATTGACGGCCAAGGTAAAGCCGTTTTCCCCGTCGGCCTGAATGTCTTCACAGCCGGGAATCGATTCGCGCAAGATAGCCGCGTCGGTCAGCGCCTCCCAGGCCCGTTGCGGCGGCACAGGCAGCGTATAGCTTTCCGTCAATTCCATTGCGTTGCTCCTCCTTCGTAGGGAAGCCGGCGCCCGCGAACGGAGCGTCGGACGTTGTCAGCGGAACTCAATCATTATGGACCTCGCAGCGCGAGCAAGTTCGCCCGGCCACACGGGCGTGAAGCCAGCAAGCCGTGTGCAAAGAAAAACGGCATCGCGGCTGGCGCCGGCGATGCCGTTCCGAGAGGGGGCGGGGCTGCGAACTTAGTGCTTGTCGCGGGCCAGCAGCGAATGCTTGCGCGAGTAGCCGAAGTAGACGACCAAACCGATCGCGAGCCACACGGCGAAGGCGACCCAGGTGATCCACTGCAAGTTCACCATCAAGAACACGCAGGCGGCGACGGCGAGCAGCGGCACGACGGGCACGCCGGGGCAGCGGAACGAGCGCGGCAGGTGCGGATGCGTGCGGCGCAGGACGAGCACGGCGATCGATACCATCGAGAAGGCGGCCAGCGTGCCGATGTTGATCAGCTCGGCGAGCACGTTCAGCGGCACCAATGCGCCGATGAGGCCGAAGAAGATGCCGACGAGCCAGGTCGTCGTCATTGGCGTGGCGAACCGCGGATGCACGCGCGAGAGCACTTGAGGCAGCAGGCCGTCGCGCGACATCGCGAAGATGATCCGCGTCTGGCCGTAGCTCATGACGAGAATGACGGTGAGCATGCCGAGCACGGCGCCCAAATCGATGAAGCCGGCCACCCAGTTTTCCCCGGCGACTTGCAGCGCGTACGAGACGGGGTGGGCGATGTTATCGGCGAAGCGCGGAGCCGGAACGATGCCCGTCACGACGGCGGCGACCGCAACGTACAGCACGGCGCAAATCGCGAGCGACGCGATGATGCCGATCGGCAGGTCGCGTTTCGGGTTTTTGACTTCCTCGGCCGCCGAAGACACGGAATCGAAGCCGATGAACGCGAAGAACATGACGGCGGCGGCGCCGAACACGCCGTGCCAGCCGTGCGGCATGAACGGATGCCAGTTCGCCGGCTGCACGTGGAACACGCCCACCGCGATGACGGCGAGCACGACCAGCACCTTGATGCCGACCATGATGTTGTTTACGCGCGTGGATTCGCGCACGCCGACGGACAGCAGCGTCGTGATGACCATCATGACGAGGAACGCGGGCAAGTTGAAAAACGTGGTCACGCCGGCCACGGCGCCGGGCGCCGCGCTAAGCGCGACCGGCAGCTTCAGGCCGAAGCCGGCCACGAGCGACTGCAGGTAGCCGGACCAGCCGACCGAGACGGCCGACGTGGCCAGCCCGTACTCGAGCATCAAGTCCCAGCCGATGATCCAAGCCGCGAGTTCGCCGAGCGTGGCATACGAGTAGGTGTAGATGGAGCCGGCGACCGGGATCGTCGAGGAGAATTCCGCGTAGGCCAGACCAGCCAATGCACATGCCACGGCGGCAATCAGAAAGGCAATCATCAGGGCCGGGCCGGCTTGCACGGCGCCCGTGCCCGTCAGCACGAAAATGCCGGTGCCGATGATCGCGCCGATACCGAGGAACGTGAGGTCTAGCGCGCCGAGCGCTTTTTTCAAGCCGGTGCGCTCGGCACCGGCAATCATCTGCTCGACGTTTTTCTTGCGGAAGAGGGACATAAAGCGAGGGTCTCCAGGTGGTTGCACCCAATGGTGCAACTCTGTGTGGAAAAACCCTAGATTCTAGCCGATCCGGCCATCGCGGCCGGGTGCAACCGGAGAAATCGGAGAAGTCTGAGGAACGGCTGCTAATGCCCTATTAATGCCTTATTAACACCTGCTTCTTAGCCGGTCATGGCCGGATTCAGGTCGACGAGCCGGTTGCTCATGACGTAGAACGTCAGTTCGGCGTTGTTGTTCAGCTTCATCTTCTCGAGCAACCGCGCGCGATAGACGCTCACCGTCTTCACCGAAAGCGAGAGCGCATGGGCGATGTCGGTCAGCCGCTTGCCCGAGGCGAGCATGCACAGCGTTTGGTACTCGCGGTCGGAGAGCTTTTCGTGGGGCAACTGGTCGCTATCGAACGAGACGTAATCGGCCAGCGCCTCGGCGAGCGCGGGGCTCACGTATTTGCGCCCCGCCGCGACTTGGCGGATGGCCTCGATCATTTGCGCGGCCGTGACGGTCTTCGACAGATAGCCGGAAGCGCCCGCCTTCAGCGAGCGCACGGCGTACTGGTCTTCCGGATACATCGAAAACATCATGACCGGCGTGCGGGGCTGCCGGCGTTTGAGCCGTTTGAGCACCTCGACGCCGTTCATGTCGGGCAGCGAGATATCGAGTAAGACGATGTCGAACGGATCGCTTTCCAGACTGGCCAGTGCCTGAGCGCCGCTGTCCGCTTCAACGACCTCGCGTGCGACGGCATGATTGAGCAGAAGCTGACGGATGCCCTGACGGACGATGGCATGGTCGTCGACCAGCATGATTTTGAGCGTCATCGCTTTACCTCGCGCGCCTGACGCGGTTCGGGGCCCGGCCGGTCAAGGCGTCGCGGCCGTGCACCATCGCGGCCCACAGGAAGTGGGCGCGCACGGTCGTGCCCGAGCGCGAGGCCGGTGCGCCGTCGTCGCCCGCGGCCGCCGGCCACGGCGTATGCCACGGAGGCGACGATTCGTCGCGCAGGCGGGAGGCGATGCGCAGCGCGCCGCCGAACCCTTCGCACCGGGCGCGCATACCGGGCAGGCCGAAGCCGCGCGCGTTGATCGAATCGGGCGCGCCGGCGCGGCGGGCTCGGGGCGGCATGCCGCGCCCGTCGTCTTCGACGATGAGCACGAGGCGCTTTGCGTCGGTCTGGATGCGTACGTCGGCGCAGCGCGCGTCGGCGTGCTTGGCCACGTTGTTCAGCGCTTCTTGGGCCACCCGCATCACCGCGAGCGCGGCATCGTCGGGCAATTGCGTGAGGCGCACGTCGGCGGCGCACACGAAGCTCGTCGCCAAGCCCGTTCGCTCGGAAAATGCGCGCGTCCACTCGCCGAGCGCGGCAACGATGCCGCCTTCCACTTTCGGCTCATGCAGCTCTTGGATCAGGCGGCGGCCCGCTTCGCAGGCGGCGTCCAGCGATTGCTGCGCCAAAGCCAGCGCGCTCGCGGCGGCGGCGGTGTCCGCGCCTTGCTTGAGCGCGTGTTCGACGTTGGCCAGCGCAAAACGCGCCGCCGTCAGCTCCGCGCCGAGGCCGTCGTGCAGTTCCCGCGCCACGTGCAACCGCAGTTCCTCGCGCGCTTCGACCATGTCGGCCGTGTGCTCGCGCATGTTGCGCTCGGCACCGGTGCTTTTGCGTTCCGCCGAAAAACCGCCGGGCGCGGGCTGGGCGACGTGCAGGCGTTCGCCGCGTTGGCGCGGACGCTCAGCCTCGCGTGCGGCCGCCGATATCGCACCGGTGACGAGGGGCACGACCGTCGAGACGTCCGAGGGTGAATGTTGCCGGGCGGAATTGGCCAGACGTTGACTCATCGCGAAGACACAACCTCAAATTTTGACCATCGCGGCGCCGGAAAAGATGACGTGCCGCGTAATGCAATTTACATCTGGTAACACATCATTGGCGGAATCGAACCGTTTCCATTCGACCCTTCTTCGCGGCGGATAATATCTCAAAACTGGCGAAAATTCCCGCAGAGCGCGCCTTACAACGGTTCGACAAGCCCGGATTGACAGCCTTGGCGTTTTTGGATGTAGGAAAAATTCCTACGAGGAAATGCGCGTGATCGGCGGGTAAATGTAACAGCATGCCGTGACAATCCGCCACGCGAGAATAAAAAAACCGGAGCGCGCATGGCTCCGGTCATTGGGGCGGGCTCGCCGTGGCGCGCGCCCGCAAGGGCAGGGCCGGGCCGCCTGGCGGCGCTCGGCCCGCGGGGGTTCAGCCGACGAACGCCTTTTCGACGACGTAATGTCCCGGCTCGTTGTTGCTGCCTTCCTTGAAGCCGAGGCCGTCGAGCAGCTCACGCGTGTCGCGCAGCATGTGCGGGCTGCCGCAGAGCATGACGCGGTCGTTCTCGAGCGAGAACGGCGGAACGTTCAGATCCTCGAACAGCTTCTTCGTGTCGATGAGTTCGGTGATCCGGCCGCGGTTGTGGAACGTCTCACGCGTGACCGTCGGGTAGTACACGAGCTTTTCGCGCACGAGCTCGCCGATGTCCTCATGAGCGGGCAGATGGTCCGTGATGTATTCCTTGTACGCGAGTTCGTCGACGAAACGGCACGTGTGCGTGAGCACGACCTTCTCATAGCGGTCGTACACGCCAGGATCTTTGATGATCGACATGAACGGCGCGAGGCCCGTACCCGTCGAGAGCAGCCATAGCGTCTTGCCCGGCAGCAGGTTGTCGGCCATCAGCGTGCCCGTGGGCTTCTTGCCGATCAGCACTTGGTCGCCGACCTTCAAATGTTGCAGGCGCGAAGTGAGCGGGCCGTCCTGCACCTTGATGCTCAGGAATTCGAGATTTTCCTCGTAGTTCGCGCTCGCCATGCTGTAGGCGCGAATCAGCGGCTTGCCGTCCACTTCCAGCCCGACCATCGTGAATTGCCCGTTTTCAAAGCGAAACGACGCGTCGCGGGTGCAGGTGAAGCTGAACAGCGTATCGGTCCAGTGGTGGACGGAGAGGACGGTTTGCGGGTTCAGGTTGCTCATGGCTACGTCAAAGTGCGAAGGGGTGGCACCAAAGCGCTCGGCACACGAACGCTCCGGCCGGCGGGGGCCGGGCTAGGGCGAAGGGCTGTCGCGGGATGCGTCTCACGACGCTCGAAACCGGGCATTTTACCGCGCTTGGGACGGGCCGGTGTTTTGTAGGGTTTTTGTCCCGCTATCCGCGCTCAATCGACGCACCCATCGACGCACCTATCGGCGCATTCATTGGCGCATTCCTCGACGAGGCTCAGCGTTCGGCCACGAGCTTTGCGCCGAGCCCGACGAGCGCCGCGCCGCAAAACGCGTCGATGGGACGGCGCAGCTTGCGGTAGCCGCGCTGAGTGCGCTCGGTGGCGAACATGAACGCCATGCCGCAGTACCAGCTTGCCGAGAGCGAGCCGATCGTCGCGAAAACGGCGCCGTAGAACCATATTGGCGGGTGCTTGGGGAACATCGCCGCGAACACGCTCGTCCAGAATGCGCACGATTTCGGATTCGTCACGCATGTCACGAATCCCGAGCGATAGGCGCGCAGCCACGCGGCCGCATCGTGCGCAACGGGCTCGATCCCGTGCCCCGGCGCGTGCGGCACGAGGCTGCGGCGGGTACTCGAGCGCAGGAGCTTGATGCCGAAATAGATCAGATACAGCGCCCCGGCCACACGCACGCCGGTGTAGAGCCATTCCAAGCGTTGCAGCACGGCGGCCAAGCCGAGCATCGCGAGCGTGACCCATAGCATGGAGGCCGTGCAGACGCCGAGCGCGGAAGCGGCGCCCAGCGCGCGTCTGCCCGCGAGCGATAGCTGCGTGACCATGAAGAAATTCGGCCCGGGGCTGGCTGCCGCGACGAGGTAAATCACGGCGATTTGCGCGAGGATAGGCAGGTAGTGCATCACTTTGGCACGCGGCGAAAAGACCTAATCTAACGCAACTTCGCCGCCTAGTCTTTCAATTCGAGCCGAGCGATGTAGGGCAAGTGGTCGGAAAGCCACGCCGTTTCCTGCGTGGGCTGCACGCAAGCGATCGGGTGCATGCCGCGCACGAACATCTTATCGAGCGCGAGCGCCGGGGAAAACGCCGGGAACGTGCGCACGGGCTGTCCGAGCAGCGTTGCCACTTCCACGAGCCCGTGTTCGCCGAAGATCGACACCGAGTCGTTGCGCCAATCGTTGAAGTCGCCGGCGAGCACGAGCGGCCCGTCCGGCGCCTCGCGCGCGATCCAGTGCGCGATCCAATTCATCTGACGCACGCGAGCCGAGCGCGTGAGCGCCAGGTGCGCGCACAGCAACGTGACGGAGCGCCCCGCGAAGGCCGCGCGCGCCACGAGCAGCCCGCGCCGCTCGAACCGGTGCGCGGAGATATCCCAGCGTCCGCCCAGATCGAGCGGGTGTGGCGAAAGGATCGCGTTGCCATGCCGCCAGGAGGGCTTGAAGACATTGGGACCGAGCGCGATTTCGAGGTCGAGCGCATGAGCGATTTCCGTTGCCTGGCATTCCCAGACATCGGCGAGCGGCTCATGCACCGGCGCCCCGAAGCTCGTCGCGAGCACCGGGCCCGGCATGCGGCGAGCCATGGCTTCTTGCAGGAAGTAGACGTCCGCATGGGTCGATTCGACCCAGCGCTGCATCGCTTTCCATGCGGTGAAGCCGAGCGGCGTACGGCCCTTGTGCAAATTCCAGCTCACCGCGATGAACTCTTTCTTATGCGTGGTGGCCGCCGTCAATTCTTCGGGGTTTCGCATGCAGCGTCGTTTCCGCTTCGTTGTAACCGTTAATGAGGCGCGATGCTCGCATGCACGCGATAGACGAGCGTCGGGTTCTTGTCGATCAACGTCCAGTCGGCCGACTCGCCCATGGGCACGAGCAGACCGGGGTGGCTCGCATTGACGCGGCGCGGCTGCGGCGGCAGCGCGCAGCCTTCCGGTGTGGTGGGGGCCGTGTCGTCCTCGATCGTTTCGTCGGTATCGAGGGCGAGCGTCACACCGCCGACATCGGCTGCGACGGGCGAAACCGATACGGTCCTTGCAAGATCGATGCCGCCCGCGGGATTGTCCTTGCAGCCAACGCGATGTTGCATCGGGTGGTGATGGGTCTCGTTGAAGGTTTGACCGACCATCGTCGTGGCTTCGAACGTGTCGATCGTCCGACCGTCGCGCACGACGTCGAGTTTCCAGGCGACGGCGGTCGGGGTGTCGTCTAGATTGCTCGCGGCGGGCGTGGCCGGCGCGGCGGCGCTCGCGGCCGCATCGGCTGCGGCGGCCGCTGCAGCCGCATTCCCGGCGGCGAAGGCGCTCATGAGCGCGAGCGCGGCGAACGTGCCCATCATGCGGGCAAGGGAACCGGGGAAACCGGCGGCAAGGCGGGTGAAACGCGTCATCGACCCCTTCTCCTTCGCGCGAACACGCATGCTCGCCGCGCGAGACGACAAGCGTCCATCTTACGCCTATCGATATGGCGGGCGCACGCAAGGGTCGCGTTTGCCTATCGTTTGGGTTCTGTGTGCCCTGCCGCTCTATTAGCAGCACGCGCATCGCGCTGCTGGCTTTTCGCATGGAACTTGCTTGGATACACTCAAATCGCACAGTAGCGAACGAGGCGCCGCCCCAGGCCGGACGCGAAGCACTACGAAGGAACGACGGGGCGCGCTCGGAGAGCACATGCGCTTGGCAATGGCATGGGAGGTAAGCGATGACGACAGCCGTGGTGAAACAGGAAATCGCAGTGGCGTCGTTCAGCAAGGTGTACGACCTCGAGCAGGTCGAGACGGCGCTGAACGAGTTGACCGAAGGGGCGAACGAGGCGCTGCGCACGACCTACGAAAAAATGCTGAAGGTGGGCAACTTGCGGTTTTGCGTCAAGCCGAACCGAATGCCCGCGATCGATGCGCTCATCGATGCGCTGCCGAATTTCGCAGACCCGCTCGAAGACGTGCGCCGGCAAATGGCGCTCTGCGTCGAAACGGAGGACCGGCTCGAGTTGATGCCCATTTTGTTGCTCGGCGATCCGGGCATCGGCAAGACGCACTTCGCCAAAGCGCTTGCGCGACTGCTCGGCACGTCGCACCAATACGTGGCGATGAGTTCGCTCACGGCGGGCTGGATCTTATCGGGCGCTTCCTCGCAGTGGAAGAACGCCAAACCCGGCAAAGTCTTCGAAACGCTCGTGAACGGCAGCTATGCGAACCCCGTCATGGTGGTCGACGAAATCGACAAAGCAAGCGCCGATTCGCAATACGATCCGCTCGGCGCGCTGTACGCGCTGCTCGAACATGAAACCGCGCAGGCCTTCATCGACGAGTTCGCCGAGGTGCCGATCAACGCGGGCCAAGTGATCTGGATCGCGACGGCTAACGACGAGCGTGCGATCCCCGAGCCGATCCTGAGCCGTATGAGCATCTACGAGATCGCACCGCCCGATCGCGATGGCGCTCGCCGTATCGCGCAGACGATATACGACGAGGTGCGCACGGCCCATGGATGGGGCCGGCGCTTTCCGGAGCGGCTCGGCGACGATGCCCTCGAAGCGCTCTCGCGCGCTTCGCCGCGCGACATGCGCCGCGCGATTCTGCATGCGTTCGGCGAGGCCCGCATCGACGGACGAGACGCCGTGCGTGCCGACGACATCCGCCCGGAACGCGGCGCGCGCCGCCGGCCGATCGGCTTCTGAAACCCGTTGCTTTCGGCCTTTAGGACGGCGCTTCGCTCCCGGAGTGCGGTGTCCGCCCGGCTTCGCGTCGTACAATGAATCTTACGGATCGTTGTCGCGACGATGCGAGACAGGACGTTCTTGCGCTCGCGAAGAAGTCCCACCGAAGTTGCCAGCGGACGGAGAAGCGCGGCCCAGCGGGCCGTGACCACAAAACATGGATGAGATCGAATGTGTAGTGATCGGCGCGGGCGTGGTCGGTCTAGCGATCGCGCGCTCGCTCGCCGAGCGTGGCCGCGAAGTCATCGTGCTCGAGGCGACCGAAGCCATCGGCACCGGCACGAGTTCGCGCAATAGCGAAGTGATACATGCGGGCCTGTACTATCCGCGCGGTTCGTTGAAAGCCACGCTGTGCGTGCGTGGCCGCGAGATGCTCTATGAGTACTGCGCCGCGCGCGGCGTGCCGCATCAGCGTTGCGGCAAGCTCTTGGTTGCCACCGCGCGTAATCAATTGCCTCAACTCGCCGCGATCGAAGCGCGCGGCAAAGAGAACGGCGTGCTCGATCTGATCCGGCTTTCGGGCGCGGACGCGCAGGAACTCGAGCCGGCGCTGCAGTGCGAGGCCGCCGTGTTTTCGCCGCAAACCGGCATCGTCGATAGTCACCAGCTACTGCTCGCGCTGCAAGGCGACGCCGAACGCGCGGGCGCGGTATGTGCGTTTCACTCGCCCGTGGAAGCGGTCGAGGCGCGGGCGGGGCGGTTCGTCGTGACCGTCGGCGGCGAGTCGCCCGCGACGCTCTCCGCCGCTTGCGTGATCAACAGTGCGGGCTTGCACGCGAATGCGCTCGCGCGCAAGATCCGCGGCCTCGACGCGCGCCACGTCCCGCCGCTTTATCTTGCGCGCGGCAACTATTTCAGCGTGTCGGGCCGCGCGCCGTTCTCGCGTCTGATCTATCCGATGCCGAACGAAGCGGGTCTCGGCGTGCATTTGACGATCGACCTCGGCGGGCAGGCTCGCTTCGGTCCCGACGTCGAGTGGGTCGATACGATCAATTACGACGTCGATCCGCGCCGTGCCGAATCGTTTTATGCGGCCATCCGCGAGTACTGGCCCGAGCTGCCCGACGGCGCGTTACAGCCCGCGTATGCCGGCATCCGGCCGAAGCTGTCGGGGCCCGGAGAAAGCGCGGCCGATTTCGTCATTCAAGGCCCGGCCGCGCATGGCGTGCGCGGACTCGTCAACTTGTTCGGCATCGAGTCGCCCGGGTTGACCGCATCGCTCGCGATCGCGCAGCGCGTGTGCGAACTCGTGGGACGCGCTTGAGTGAGCGTAAGGGCGCATCGCGGCGCGTTCACTTATCCGCGACATTTGGTCAAGCTTGCTGCGCTATCGGCGCTTCGTTGCTATGCTTGCCCACTGCTGCCGCGAGAAGCAGCGGTGAGTAGGACCATATACAGGAGAGTCCCCATGAAAACGTCCCGTCGCACGTTTCTGATCACGAGTCTGGGCGCCGTATCCGCGCTGGCTTTGGCTTCGCGCGAGGCCCTGGCCGATGCGCCGCACGTTGCGGAAACCGATCCGACCGCCGTTGCGCTCGGCTACAAGATGGACGCGACCAAGGTCGACAAGGCGAAGTATCCGAAGTACGCCGCGGGCGAAACCTGCAGCAACTGCCAGTTCTTCCAAGGCAAGCCGGCCGATGCGTTCGCACCTTGTCCCATGTTCGGCGGCAAGCAAGTGGACGGCAAGGGCTGGTGCAGCGCGTATTCGAAGAAGGCCTGAGCGAAGGTCCGAGCAAGCCGGCGTCCGTCGGAAGCCGGCACTCCCCGGCGCGGCCTGATACGCCGCGCCGATTGCGTTTTTCTTACAGATTCGACGAGAGAAACTCGAGCGTGCGGCCGTGCGCGAGCGCCGAGGCATGCTGATCGTAGGCGGAGCGGTCTGAGCAGTTGAAGCCGTGTCCCACGCCCGCGTAGTCGTAAAACGCCGCGTTCGCGTGACTTGCGAAACGCTGCCGCACTTGAGCGACGGCCGCTTGCGGAATCGACGAGTCGTGCTCGGCATAATGGAACAGCATCGGCACGCGCACCTTGTCCGCTTCGTCGAGCTTGTTTTGAATCCCGCCGCCATAGTAGGCAACGGCCGCATCGACGCTGCCGCGCGCCGCCATCAAGTAGGTCAACTGGCCGCCGAAGCAAAAACCCACCGCGCCGATTTTTCCGCTCGTTTCGGGTAGCGCCCGCAGCACCTTTGCCGCCGCGCCGAGATCGGCCGCGGTTTGGTCGGCATCCACCTGCTTGAGCAGGGCGAGCGCCTTGTCGCGATCGGCGCCTTCATAGCCGAGTTCGACCCGCCGCTCGCTGCGCCAGAAGATGTCGGGCGCGAGCGCGACATAACCGGCGAGCGCGTATTGTTCGGCCACCGACCGGATATGCGCATTTACCCCGAAAATCTCCTGCACGATGATGACCCCCGGGCCCTTGCCGGCACGCGGCAGCGCCAGGTAGCCGTCATAGTGCTCGCCGCCGCCGGCGTCGATATCGATCCATCGCGTTGTCACACTCATTGAAGACCTCTCGTCTCGCCATTTCGTAGGGGTTGCCAGTGTGGCACCGATTCGCGAGTTCTGCAGACGGCGCCTTCGAGCCGCGGACAGCGCAAACCTCGATCGCTCGATCACACGTTCACTCGATCACTCGTTCACCGAACGCGAACGGAACGATCTCGATAATTCATTTTTCGAGGCGGAGGGTGTCGGCGTACAGTGGCGCCATCGCCCTCGCAGGTCCGAACGCAGCCGGGAGAATCCAGATGAATACGAGAGCATCGAGCCGTTATGCCACGGCGTTCGCCGAACGCTTCGATCTGCGTCTGCCGCTCGTGCAGGCGCCGATGGTGGGCGCAACGACGACGGCGCTGGTCGTCGCCGCTTCCAATGCGGGCGCGCTCGGCTGCCTCGGCGCCGGCGCCATGACGCCCGATAAGCTCGCATCGGAAGTGGCTGAAATCCGAGCGGCGAGCACGCGCCCGTTCGGGGTCAATCTGTTCGTGCTCGAGCCGGACGAGCCCGACGAGGCGATGGTGCGTCGCGCGCTCGATTCGATCGATCCGCTGCGCGCCGAGCTGGGATTGCCGCCCGGCCGCGCGCCCGAGCGCTATGCGCCGGCGTTTCGCGCGCAGCTCGACCGGTTGATCGAGTTGCGGGTGCCCGTCGCGAGTTTCACGTTCGGCGTGCTCGACGCGGCCGACGTGGCGCGCCTAAAGGCGGCGGGCAGCTACGTGATCGGCACGGCGACGCATGTCGCCGAGGGCATCGCTTGGCGCGACGCGGGTGCCGATGCCGTCTGCGCGCAAGGGGCCGAGGCAGGCGGACACCGCGGCACCTTCATCGACGCCGGCAAAAATCCGCTGATCGGCACGATGGCGCTCGTGCCTCAACTCGTCGACGCGCTCGACATCCCCGTGTTGGCGGCGGGCGGCATCATGGACGGCCGGGGGATCGCGGCCGCGCTCGCGCTCGGCGCTCAAGCCGCGCAACTCGGCACCGTCTTCTTGACGTGTGCCGAAAGCGCGACCGCCCAGGATTGGCGCAAGCGGCTCGTCGAGAGCGGCGATACGGCCACCGCCGTGACGCGCGCCATCACGGGACGCTACGCGCGCGGCATACGCAACACGCTGATGGAGCGGCTGGAGGCCGCCCCCGGCAACGTCGCGCCGTACCCGGTGCAAAACGCGCTGACTCAAGAACTGCGGCAAGCCGCCGCGAAGGCCGACCGGGGCGAGTACCTCTCGCTGTGGTCGGGCCAGGGCGCCCCGCTGCTGCGGAGACGGCCCGTGATCGGCGGCGCCGCGGAACTCATCGACGCGCTCGATGCCGAATGGCGCGCCGCGGTCCACGCCGTTTCACGCATCGGCATGACCGAATAAAGCCTCTAGGGATCGGCGTCCTTAAAGCGAGTCGCCCACGGATGGACTGAACGACCGAATGGTGTTTGTATGTTTTCTTAACCGTTTTTTTGATCCGGCTCAACTGCTTAGCCTTCTCGGTTTCACAATTGAGCCGCACACTGTTGCGTCGCCGCCGCACGATCGACTGCTCGAAAACCCGCATGCTCAGTGGGTTTCCGCGCGGTAACCCCGTTTCCCGCAAGCCTTTTTTGCTGTCGGCGCTATTAGTAGTCATCCCACTTTCTCAAAAATATCCCCAACTTTAATTTGTTGCCCTACACTTGCGCGCAGCACGGAGGCAAGGCTAGTCACGAACTCGCCGGCTAACGTGTACCACCAAGTGCATGACGATGCATCCGACGTAATTGCCCCTTCGACAGAGACAAGAGGGAAGGCGGGGATTCGGGCGATCACGTCGTTTTTGGGACCGAAACCGGAGACTTACATGAATATCAAGATGCAAAAACTGTTGCCGATCACCGCGGCTGCAATGTTGTTCGCGACGATGGCAACGGGTGCCGCGGCTGACGAAATCGTCAAGATCGGTCACGTTGCGCCGCTGACGGGCCAAATCGCCCACCTCGGCAAGGACAACGAAAACGGCGCTCGCCTCGCGGTCGAAGAAATCAACAAGAAGGGTCTCGTGATCGGCGGCCAAAAGGTCACGCTGCAACTGGACGCGCAAGACGATGCGGCTGACCCGCGCACGGCTACGCAAGTTGCGCAAAAGCTCGTCGACGACAAGGTCGTCGCCGTGGTTGGCCACTTGAACTCCGGCACGACGATTCCGGCCTCGAAGATCTATAGCGATGCAGGCATCGTGCAGATCTCGCCGTCGGCAACGAACCCGCAATATACGCTGCAAGGCTTCAAGACGACGTTCCGCGTCGTGGCGACGGATGCGCAGCAAGGCCCGGCTCTCGCAAACTACGCAGCTAAGGATCTGAAGCTCAAGAAGGTTGCAATCGTCGACGACGCTACGGCTTACGGCCAAGGCTTGGCGAACGAATTCGAGAAGACGGCTAAGTCGCTCGGCATGCAAGTGCTGTCGCACGACGCAACGAACGACAAGGCAGTCGACTTCCGCGCGATTCTGACGAAGATCAAGGGCGAAGGCCCCGACGCGATCATGTACGGCGGCATGGACGCCACGGGCGGCCCGTTCGCCAAGCAAGCGAAGCAGCTCGGCATCAAGGCGAAGATCCTGGCGGGTGACGGCGTCTGTACCGACCAGCTCGCGCAATTGGCCGGCGATGCCACCGATAACGTCGTGTGCTCGGAAGCGGGCCGCTCGCTCGAGAAGATGGGCAAGGCCGGCGAGGAATTCCAAGCCAAGTACAAGGCTCGTTTCGGTGTGCCGATCCAGATCTACGCACCGTTCACGTATGACGCCGTCTACATCATCGTCGATGCGATGAAGCGCGCGAACTCGACCGATCCGGCGAAGATCCTCGCGGCCATGCCGTCGACGGACTACAAGGGTGTGATCGGCGAGACGCAATTCGACTCGCACGGCGACCTGAAGCACGGCGTCATCTCCTTGTACGACTACAAGGATGGCAAGAAGTCGCTGCTGAACGAAGTCAAGATGTAAGCGTTTTCGATCGACGCGCGCAAACTGCTTCGGCGGTTTGCGCGGCCGAGATAAGAAGCGCATGGACGGGCGTGGACGCGATTGCGTACACGCCCGTTTTGTTTTATGGCATTACGGCGTGGCCGCTTGACCGCTCAAACGCCGAGCCGCTTGAGCACGCGCGGCCCGATGAAGGCGACGAGCGCCGCGCATAGCGCGACGACCGAGAGCCCGACCGATAGATTCGTCGCTTGCGCCACGCCGCCGATCAGGACCGGGCCGAAAAGCAGACCGACGTAAGCGATGCTCGCGACATGCGCGAGGCCTTCCGCGGCGTGAATCCCTTTGACGCGCATGGCGGCGGCGAACAGCACCGGCATCATGTTCGCGAGGCCGAGACCCATCATGGCGAACCCGACGAGCGCCGTCACCGAGAACGGCAGCACGAGCGCGCCGATCATGCCGGCGCAGGCCACCGAAGCGCTCGCGAAGACCAAGTGCACGGCACCGAAGCGCGCCCGGACGGCGTCCCCCGCAAAGCGCCCGGCGGCCATGGCGCCGGTGAACGCCGCATAGCCCGCGCTCGCGAAGGCGGGCGTCGAGCGCACGACGTCGCGCATATAGACCGCCGCCCAGTCGTACATGGCACCTTCGGCGATCAGTGCGATCAAGGCGACGGCGCCCAGCGCCCACAGCACGGGCGAGCGCCAGCGGCTCGAGCGCGAGCCCTCGTGATGGCTTTCGGCGTGCGCGATATGCGGCAATACCACGGGGCAGGCCAAGACGAGCACGCCCGCGCATACGAGTCCCGCCAGCAGCATATGCAGCGAGCTGGGGATGCCGTGAGCCAGCGCGACCCCGCCGATGCCGGCGCCGATCATGCCGCCGATGCTGAACATGCCGTGCAGCGAGGACATGATGGGCCGCCCGAGCGCTTGCTCGACCGCACTGGCTTCCGCGTTCATCGCCACGTCCATCGTCGCCATCCCCGCGCCGAACGCGGCGAGCACGGGTAGCATCAGCGCGTACGTCGGCGCGACCAAGATCAGCGCCATGCTCACCGACATCACGAGGCCGCCCGCGAGACATGCCCGGCGCGTGCCGGCGCGCGCGATCCACTTCGCATTGCCGACGGTGGCGGCGATCGAGCCGCCCGTCAGTACGAACAGCGCGAGCGACAGCGCGGCCGGTTGGAGGTTGAATTTGTCGCGCACGGTGGGTACATGCACCCCCCACGAGGCATACGCCATCCCGGCGATGAAAAATAGGGCCATCGTGGCGTAGCGGGCACGCTCGCGTGCGGCCGGAGCAAGGTTTCGATGCGCGGCGGGGGCGGGCGACGAAGTGGACTGGGACACGGGTGCGTTGTGCGAAACTGAAAAAAGGGCGCGAAGGAGCGAAAATCCGGGCATCCGGTTCCGCGCGCAAACGCTACGATGAATGGGAATCGCCGATTCTAACGGACGCCTTGACACCTCGCTGAGGGGCCCACGCCCCCGCAACCGAGCAAAGAAGCCATGAACATTTCCGCACACGCACCGCTGCATTTGTTGCACCGTAAGGCCACGGGCGCGCTGGCGACTCACGCGCGCGAGCCGCTCGGCTTCCCGTATCCGACGGCGCTGCCGTTCGCGCCCGATGCGCGCCACCGGCCGGTCGTGCTCGTGAGCCGCTTGGCCGAGCACTCGCGTAATTTGGAAGCCGATGCCCGCGCCGGTTTTCTCGTGGTCGATACGCCGCCGAACGAGGACGTGCTGAACGGCGAGCGTCTGACCTTGCTGGGCCGCTTCGTTCCGGGCGGACTCGAACCTCCCCTCGTGCGGCGGTACTTGCGCTATCACCCGGACGCCGAACGCTATCTCGCCCTCGGCGATTTTTCGTTTCGCGTACTCGAAATCGAGCGCATGCGATACATCGGGGGATTCGGTGCGATGGGGTGGCTCGCCGCCGAGGAGCTCGATCCGCTCGAGCCATTAACCGATGAAGACGAAACCGCGCTGATCGAATACTTCGATCGACACGTGAGCCGTCCCGCGCTCGTGCGTTTGGCGGGCGTGGATCGCCATGGGGCCGATTTGAAAGTGGAGGGACAGCGCCGGCGCTATGTGTTCGATTCCGCAAAACCGGATTTGGCGGCGCTCGAAGCGGCACTCGCCCGCTGCATCTCGGATCACGCCGATTAGCTCGCGCCTTATGCGGTAATAGGGGAAATGCTGATACGGCCGTAAGTTTTCGGACCGCGATCGCCTGGAAACCCGCACCGGTGCGAGATCCTTTCATTCCATGAAAACTTTTCGCGATGCGCGTGGAATCGATCTCATAATCTGAAAGTTATCAGGCCGTTCAGTTCGTTTTTCGGTGGAAATATGAGATGAGCAGTTGCATTGGGTAAATTGAGATCGGCAGGCGGATGACGAATGAGTGAAACAATTCAATGAAGTTATTTTAAGAGAAAGGTCTTTTCGGGCTTTTCGTCCGCTTGTCTTTTGTGCTAATCTCGCTTCCGAAATATCCGAGGCACCTAGCATTGAGGTGGCTAAACCGGCAGGAGATCGGCGCCATTTACTGAAACCACAAGGGAACATATGTCTTCTTACAAGGAACTTCTCGCCCAACGAGAGAAGCTGGAGAAGCAGATCGAAGAGGCGAAGGCGCGTGAATACGCTGAAGTGCTGAACGAGATCAAACAGAAAATGGCCGACTACGGCATTACGCTCGCCGAACTCGGCGGCGGCCGCGGCAAACACGCGAAGGCTGGCCGTCCGCGTGCCGGCGTTGCGCCGAAATACCGGGATCCCGTAAGCGGCAATACCTGGTCGGGCCGCGGCAAGCCGCCCCGGTGGATTGCCGGTCAGGATCGCGATCAGTTCCTGATTCAAAAGTAATAGGCCGATCGACATAGCAAGTCGGCGCGCCGGCTCTATTGTCGGCAGCAGCCTAAATGAGAACCGCGTAACCCATTGGGGTACGCGGTTTTTATTCGTCTAACTAAACGGTTAGTTCACCAGGACAATGTCTCTCGCGGCGAGCCGATAAAGCGGCGCAGCGAGAGGAAACGAGACGCGAACAAGAATACGTCGCGTTCTCATAACTTCCTGATTGAAAAGGAAAAATCGCCAACGCTGTCACAGCGCCGCCGCGCCGTGCGCGATACAATCGAGCGGTAAACATTCCGTTGCTCAGCGTAGCCGATGCACTCTCACGCCCACACAGAACTCCGATCCGGAGAAAAACAAGCCGTCGCCCGTAAAAGCACGTTTGCGAGCGTTGGCGTCAATATCGTCCTGATGAGCTTGCAGGTCACGATAGGGTTTTTTGCGCATTCCCAGGCTTTGATCGCCGACGGGATTCATTCGCTGGCCGACCTCATCTCCGACTTTATCGTCCTCATCGCGAATCGGGCGAGCGCCGAGAAACCCGACGCCGACCACAACTACGGTCACGCCCGTTATGAGACCGTGGCCTCGCTGTTCCTCGGCGCACTGCTCGTGACCGTCGGCGTCGGCATGCTTTGGCGTGCCGGCACTCGGCTCGCCGATTTGGAGAACATCCCGGCCGTGCACGTCAGTGCGCTCGTCGTGGCCGTGCTGGTGCTGATTTCGAAAGAAGCGTTGTTCCGATTCATGCTGCGCCAAGCCGAACGCGTGCGATCGGCGATGCTGATCGCGAACGCCTGGCATGCGCGATCGGACGCCGCCTCGTCGCTCGTCGTCGCGGTCGGTATCGTGGGGAGCTTGTTCGGCGTGCGTCTGCTCGACCCGATCGCGGCCGCGATCGTTGGCTTCCTCGTGGCGCGCATGGGTTGGGTCTTCGGCTGGGATGCGCTGCAAGACCTTTCGGACCGGGCGCTGGACGAAGCCGCGACGGGGGACATCCGCAAGTTGCTGATGGCCACGCCCGGCGTGCGCGACGTGCATGAACTGCGCACGCGCAAGACGGGCGACCTCGCGCTCGTCGACGCGCATATCCTCGTCGACCCGCTGATCTCCGTCTCGGAAGGGCATTACATCGCCGAGTCGGCGCGTGCGCGCGTCATGACGGACAAGCGCGTGCTCGATGCGCTCATTCACGTCGATCCGGAGAACGATGCCGTCGCGCATCCCCCGACGCGCCTGCCTGCGCGGGCCGCCGTGGCCGCGCTCGTCGATGCCGAGCTTGCGAAGTACGGCCTGCGCGCTTCGTCATTGAATGTGCATTACTTGAGCACCGGCCTCGACCTCGACATCACCCTGGCGGCCGATCCGCTGAGCGGCCGCGAACAGGATGCGCAGCTTGCCGAACGCGTCGATTTGAGTGCATTGAAAGCGAGATTGGGTGCGCGCAACGTCACGCTTCAGCGCGAGATCGGCGCCGCGAAAGTGGGCGAGCCGGGGCACGTATAGGCAGGTGCCGCTGGGGCTACAATCGGCCCGAGCGAGCCGAGCCTTTACATTTAGAGCGGCAATTGCGTGTCGAACTTCACTTCGCGCAGTACGACGCTCGTGCGCACTTGGGCGACAGCCGGAATCTTGAAGATCCGGTCGTGCAGGAACGCGTCGTACGCTTTGATGTCGGGCGCCACGATTTTGAGGATGTAATCGGCTTCGCCCGTGGTGCTGTAGCACTCGGTCACTTCGGGGCAGGTGGAGATCTCGCGCTCGAACTGCTCGACGCCGCCTTCCGTGTGCCGGGTCAAATGGATGTGGGCGAGGGCGCAAACGTGGAGCCCGAGTTTTTCGCGATCGAGCAGCGCCGTATAGCGCTGGATGATGCCCGATTGCTCCATGTCCTTGATGCGCCGCCAACAAGGCGTGCTCGACAGTCCGACTTGGTCGGAAATTTCCTGCACCGAGCGTCGCGCATCGAGCTGCAAGAGGCGCAGGATTCTTTGAGAAAACGTGTCGAGCGCCATCCGCGCCTCCCTTACGACAGCCACTGCGTCCGATAGTAGTGGCGGAAGAAACAAAAGGCAATCGAATGGCGGGAAAGCGAGGGATTTTCCCTAATTTGGCGGGCTCTCGGCGTCGTTTTGACTTAATCCCTTGGCGGCCGCTTCGGCGTCGCGCGCGTTCGATTCGGCCACCGCGGCCGACGCCTGTTGCAACACGCGTAAGTCCTTGAGCATGTTGCAAAAAAGGGCGCCTTGCTCGATTGCGTCGTCGAGCGCCACGTGCGTATGCGGGTGATCGTCGAACCAATGCTTCGGCATGCGCGGCTTGATGCATTTGCGATAGGGCAGACCCGTCATCGCAAAGGCGAGCGTCTTGATGTCGAGCGCCGACCACGAGAACGGGCAGCGGCCGGCGAAGCGCATCATGTACCAAAACATGAACGAGAAATCGAAGCCGGCCGGCATGCCGACGAATACCGGCTTGCCCGGTAGCGCCTCGACCCATTCGACATAGGCGACGAGCGCCTCCTCGGGCCGCCGCAAATCGGAGCGGCAGGCCGCCCATGCTTCGGGCTGCGTCTTCCACCAGGCCGCTTGCACCGGATGGGCTTCGGCGCCGGGCAGCGTTTCGAGGTTGGCCGAGAACGTGGCGATCAACTGTTTGTCCTCGGTGTAGGCCGCCGATGCGAAACTGAGCATCGAATGCGGGCCGGGGATCGGGCCGTCGGCCTCGATATCGGTGCTGACGTAGATTTCCGAGCTCACGCGCTGACTCCATCCGCGACGTAGGGGTTCGTGCGCCGCTCTTCGCCGAATGTCGATGTGGGGCCGTGGCCGGGCACGAACGTGATGTCGTCGCCGAGCGGCCAGAGCTTCGTGCGGATCGAACGAATGAGGTCGCCGTGATTGCCGCGCGGGAAGTCGGTACGGCCGATCGAACCGGCGAACAGAACATCGCCTACGAACGCGATCCGATGCCGCGCGCTGACGAACACGACATGGCCCGGCGTATGGCCGGGGCAGTGGTAGACGTCCATCGTTTCCTCGCCGAATTGGACCGTGTCGCCATCGACGAGCCAGCGGTCGGGCTCGAACGCTTGCGCCGCCGGAAAACCGAAGCGCACGCTTTGATCCGGCAATTGATCGATCCAGAATTGCTCATCGCGCTGCGGGCCTTCGATCGGCACCCCGTAACGGGTGGCGAGCGTTTTGGCGCCGGCGCAATGGTCCACGTGACCGTGCGTGAGCAGGATCTTTTCGACGGTGGCGCCGTTCTCGGACACGGCGCGTTCGATCGCTTCGAGATCGCCGCCGGGATCGACGATGGCCGCACGCTGCGTTGCTTCGCAGATGATGAGCGAGCAGTTCTGCTGGAACGGCGTAACGGGGATGATGAAAACCTTCATTGCGATGGGACCGGACGGCAAAAGAGAAGATGGTACCAGCCGCGTGAAGCCCGCGCTGCTTGGCCGAAAGCCCGATAGGTGATTCGCATTGTTGCGGCCATAGACAGAATCAATCGGGGGATGGAGCGTTCGACCGGGATTGCTCGATCTTTCTGCTATAATGCTTCAGCTTTCGCGCGAGGGATGCTCGCGCAGCTCTACCGGCGATCTGGCCCTTGCGTGAACTTACGCGCGGCCGTCGCAGTCAATTGAAGTTCGAAGTTGCGCGTGTCGCGCGCTTCTTATCCGTGTCGACGAAGTTCGATGCACACGTCTTGCCCAGCCAGGCGCCGCGCGCCTGACACGGCCATCGGCCGTCACGCTGGGCAGGCCTACGCCGCCGTTCCTCGTGCCTTTGGGCGCGCAAGAACGTGGATGCCATGTTCGATGGCGGCGTGTGGGGTCTGGTCAAGCTGAAGGGGACAGCCGCGCCAGACGTGAATACCAACCGGGCAGTACGCGGCCGAATATGGCCGCAGCCGAGTGCCGTCTCGTGACACACGCTTTGAGCGTGCGTGGCGTGTTGCGCTTGGTCGCCCGAGCCGCATGCACAGTCAAACGCTGTTGCCGCGGCTCGACAGATTGGCTAAACGTCATATGAAACATCGATTTCGTCGATCGCTGGGGATCCTTTTTGTCTTCGGCGCCTTCACGGGTTGCGCCATGCAGCCGACGACCCAAACTGGGAGCGCAAGCCGCGTTCCCGCCGTCGCACAGGGGGCGAATGCGCCCGTTGCGTTCGGTGCTGCCTCGGCGGTGCCGGGCGCCGGCGACACGTCCAAATCGCTCGCCGACGCGAAGCCGATCGACGACGGCACGCCCGATATCTCGGATTTCAAGCAGGTGGGTCGCGCCTCGTGGTACGGCGGCCACTTCGTCGGTCGCCGCACGGCCAGCGGCGAGCGCTACAACATGCACGCGCTGACGGCCGCGCACAAGACGCTGCCGCTCGCGTCATATGTTCGCGTGACGAATATGTCGAACCATAAGGCCGTCGTCGTGAAGATCAACGATCGCGGGCCATATGTGCGCGGCCGCGTGATCGATCTGTCGTATGCGGCCGCCAAGCTGCTGGGTCTGCAGCACGCCGGTACGGGGCGCGTGCAGATCGAAGGGCTGACGCAGCAAGAAGCGCGTGCCGAGCAGGCGGAAATGCTGGCCAGCAACAACACCCCGTCGAAGGATGGCGGCAACTAAGCAATCTCTTTCGGTTCAGCTCGACGGATCGCACGGACCTAGCCTAGACGGCGCCTTTCGAGGCGCCGTTTTTGCATTGGTGAGAATATTCAGGACTGCTAAGTAATGCGGGCCATGATGTTGCGCCTAGCTTTTAAGATAGGCATCCGGTGACGCTCAGCTTTCCCGCTTAGATAGCTCCAAGGCCCTTGTGTAGAGCGTGTTGCGAGACGCTCCCGTGATCGACGCGGCCAGCCGCGCGGCGCTGCTCACGGACACCTCCTCAAGCAACATCGACAGCAGCGCATCGTGCGCCGCCTCGTCGTGCTCCGCCTGTGCGGGCGCGCCTTGAACGACGAGCACGAATTCCCCGCGTTGCCGGTTCGGATCGGCCGCCAGCCATGTTGGCCCTTCGGCCAAGGTGCACCGATGAATCGCCTCATGTAGCTTCGTCAGTTCGCGAGCGATGAGCAATTGGCGATGGCCGCCGAGCGAATCGGCGAGTGCTTGCACTGTTTCTACGATGCGATGCGGCGCCTCGTAGAAGACCATCGCGAACGGGTGCGCCGCGAGCGTCTGCAACTGAGCCGCGCGTTGTTTGGCTTTGGTCGGCAAGAAGCCGAGGAACGAGAACTCGCCGACGAAATCGCCCGCTGCCGAGATGGCTGTCGTGACTGCGCTTGCGCCGGGGAGCGGGACGACGGCGAAACCCGCGTCGCGCACCGCATCGACGAGCTTGGCGCCGGGGTCCGAGACGCCGGGGGTGCCTGCGTCGGAGACATAGGCAACGCGTTCGCCGGCGCGCAGGCAATCGACGATACGTGCCCCGGCTTCGCGCTCGTTGTGCTCGTGCACGGCTAGCAGCGGCTTGGAGATGCCGTAGAGCGCGAGCAATTGTCCGGTATTGCGTGTGTCCTCGGCCGCGATGCGATCGACGAGGCCAAGCACGTGCAGCGCACGCAGCGTGACATCGGCGGCATTGCCGATCGGTGTCGCAATGACATACAGCGTGGCGGCGGGGTACTGCTGTCGCTGCGCAAGATCGAGGAGGTTGGACATGAAGCGAGAGACGCGAACGAGCGGGGGAAGGCCGTCATTGTGCCACGCGCGGCGGCAAGAGACGGCTATGGCGGGGCCGCGCCCTACGCGGCCTAACCAGCGTGGCGAGGCTGCCGACAACTTTTCCGGGCGGCGCGAGTCGAAACGGATCGGCGCCGCATTCGAAGATCAAGCGTTGACGTTTTTGCGGCGGCAACGCATGCGTCTCGTCGCGCGCAACGTGACGTGCCGCGGCGGGGAGATCGATCTTGTCATGCGCGACGCGGACGGCGTGCTGGTTTTCGTCGAAGTGCGCGCGCGGGCCGGTGGCCGCTATGGCGGTGCGGCGGCGAGTATCGGCTTGCATAAGCGTCAGCGTATTCTCTTTGCGGCGCGGCACTTTTTGTCGGTGAGGGCGGGCGCCGTGAGCCCTTGCCGGTTCGACGCCGTCGTATTCGAGGGGGCGCGGCTGGTTTGGCTGCGCGATGCTTTTAGAGAGGACGGCAGTTGAAACGTGCGGCTGGGGATGGGGAGTGCGGTAAACTTGCGCGCTGACGAAACGGCCGCGGATAGGCGGGGCCGGTAGAGCAGGGAAACAATGTCAGTCGAACGGATTCAACAGCATTTTCGCGAAAGCGCGGCATTGAAACTCGAGGCGCTCGACGCCCTTTCCATGCCGATCGCGGCGGCCATCGATACGATGTTCGGCGCGCTGGCGAACGGCAACCGTATATTCACGTGCGGCAACGGCGCGGGCGCGGCCGACGCGCAGCGCCTTGCCTCGCACCTCACCGCGGGCTTCGAGCGCGAGCGGCCCAGCTTGCCCGCGATCGCTTTGACGGCCGATTCCACCGTGCTGACGGCGCTCAGCGCCGGCGGCGGGTTCGATGCCGTGTACGCCAAGCAGCTTCGCGCGTTGGGGCATGCGGGGGATGTGCTGATCGTCGTGGCTTCGATGGGCGATGAGGCTACGTTGCTGGAAGTCATCGGCGAGGCGCACGAGCGCGAGATGTTCGTGATCGCTTTGACGGGCAGCGGCGGTGGCAAGGTGGGCGAAGCGCTCGTCGACACCGATATCCAAATTTGCGTGCCGTCGCAGCGGGCGGCGCGCGTTCATGAAGTGCACCTGTTGGCCATTCACTGCTTGTGCGACGGCATCGATGCCATGTTGCTCGGGGAAGATTGACTTCGAAGGGGAGTTCGTTGATGACAGCAAATCGCGTCATGAAGACGCTTGTGCGGAGCACGCTGGCGGTGGCGACGGCGGCAGCATTGATCACGTCGTTGCAGGGTTGTGTGCTGGCGGTAGCCGGCGCGGCGGGCGGCGGGGCGCTGATGGCGACCGATCGACGCACCCTCGGCACGCAAACGGCCGACCGTGAGATTCAGGTGAAGGCTTACTCGCAGATTGCCAACCAGCTTGGAAATACGTCGCATGTTGATGTGACGGTGTTCAACCGGCGGGTGCTGCTCACGGGTGAGGTGCCTAGCGATGCTGTCAAGCAGCAGGCTGAGCAGATCGCGCGTGGGGTGGGGGATGTCGAGGCGATCGTTAATGAGCTTAAGGTCGGGCCCATTACCGAATTTTCGGATCGGGCTAATGATTCGTATCTCGTGACCCGCGTGAAGACGATGCTCATCGCCGAGAAAGGGATTTCGGCCAATGACTTCAAGGTTGTTGGGGAGGCCGGGAATATCTATTTGATGGGGCTCGTCACGGAGCATGAAGGGAACCTCGGGGCGGCCGTGGCGGCGAATGTGCCCGGTGTGAAAAGCGTCGTGAAGGTGTTCCAGTACGTGCAGCCGGAACAGGCGCAGGCTGTTTCGGCGACGGCGTCGCAGGCGGCTAGTGCGCCTAGTTCGGCTCAGCAAGCGGCGGATTCGCAGGCTACGGTTGGGGCTGTGCCGATTGGGGGTGGGGTGACGGAGAAGCCTCTGGATTCGCAAGGGCCGGCGCCGGTTAGTAACTCCACGCAGGTGCATCCGGGTAGTAGCGGGCAGGTTAAGTG